>JAKLKU010000005.1 GCA_023150475.1 Planctomycetota bacterium | reverse complement strand
GGTGCGGGACAACGTGTCGCGGCTGGTCAGGCGCAACTGGGGCGCGTCGAAGCTCTTGAAGTGGCTGCTTGGGCACTTCGCGATCTGGATGACCTACCGCAACTACGTGCGCGACCGGGTGAACCACGATCCGGGCGTCACCCCGGCGATGAAGCTCGGCCTCGAGCAGGCGCCCTGGACCGTCGAGCGACTGCTCCGATACCGCGTCTTCCCCGCCTTCATGAACCCCGAACTTGCGCAGCGATGAGCGGCAGTAGCGGGAGATGGCGATTGCGTCACTGAAGCGTCGTACGACGTCCTTACGCCCCAATCCCCCCGCCCGCTCAAGACGCGTCTTCGTCGACTCCGAAAGCAAGCGCGGGCGAGCAACGGCGCGAACGGTTGGGGACGGAGCGCGTGGAGGCGCTCCGCGTTCGCGGGGGGTGAGTCCGCCGTCAGGGGTGACGGTGCGCGGTTGGCGAGCAGCATCGGGCTCGTTGGTCGTGCGAGCGAGTCGAGGAAGGGTGTATGGATCGCAAGCGTTTCCGCGCGCGAAAGCGCGGCGTCGTCGCGAAAACGAGCGAACCGGTCCTGTCGGTCGTCTTGTTGCTCGAGAACCAGGCACGGGTCGTCGGGCGGACGCTGAAGCAACTGGTCGGCTTCTGCGAGGCACGCCGCGTCACACACGAGTTCGTGGTCGTCGATGATGCGTCGAGCGACGGGTCTGGCGAGGTCGCCGCGCGTTGGACGGAGCACGTCGACGCGCTGCGGGTCGTCCGCCATGCGCGCCGGCGCGGCCGAGGTGCTGCGGCGCGGACCGGTGTGTTGCTGTCGCGAGGGAAGCGTGTCGTAGTGCTCGGAACCGAACTCGGCGTCGCGCTCGAGGACGTCGCCGGGCTGCTCGACGCGCTTGCGAGCGGTGCGGATGTCGCGCTTGCGTCGCGCGCGTTGGCTGACTCGGAAGTCGAGCGGAAGGCGGCGTGGGCGAGGCGTGTCTGCGAAGGCGTGTTGTCGATCGCGGCGCGTTGCCTCGTGCGCTCCGGCGTGCGCGACTCGTTCGGCGGCGCGCTCGCCTTCTCCCAACCCGTCGGGAAGGCGCTCGCCGAACGCGCGCATTCGACCGGCGACGGCTGGGCCGCCGAGTGGCTCGCGATCGCGCATCGACTCGGCCTCCAGGTGCAAGAGTGCCCGGTGCGGTGGGCGAGCCCGGACCTCGGCGACACCAAGCTGCGGTTCCTGCCGACGCTCGCAGAGCTCGCGCGCGCCGGCCGGAGGCTCAAGGAAGTGCAGTACCTGGCGCCGCTGCCGTCGCGCGAAACCCTGGCCGACACGTCGTTCGTCGACGCGACGCTCGCGTCGACGCGTTTTCGGTCTCGCTTCGAGCCGCAGTAGCGGTTGCACGCGGTCGCCGATCGCTCGCAGCGTCAGCGGCGCAGGTCCACGCGACGGCGCGGCGGCCCGGACGAGTTCGAGCGCGCGCGGTTCGGCGCTCGTGCCTCGATCTCGAACTTCCGCGTGGTGTCGAGCCGCCGGTGGAGCGCGCGCCCGCGCCGCGCCTCCGGCGCTGGCCGAATCGAGCGATGGCCCTGCTTGACGGTCCGCCGCGACAAAGGGCCGCGACCGACCATCGCGACGGACCACAGCGACGGACCACAGCGATGGACCACAGCGATGGACCACAGCGACGGACTGGCGCGACGGGGGATCGAATGGGCCGGTTGGGCGGTGGACTTGGCCTCGCGCCGGGGTCCGTTAGAGTGGGAGCGCGTTCGTCGTGAGGTCCCGCCACGAGGAACGCAATGGAGACGGAGTCGATGGCGTCGTTGTTCCTGCGCATCTCGAAGCGTGCACGTGAGTTCGCCATGCGCGCGATCGCGAGCGGGGCCGTGCTCGGCCCCGCAGTGTCGACCGCGACCGCGCATCCGGGCGAAACCGCTTCGCCGCGAGCGCGCCAGGCTGCAGCGACGCTTGGCGACGCGAGCTCGATCCGCGGCTCGATCGCGTGGCACCGCGGGACGTTCGACGAAGCGCTTGCTCGCGCACGGGCGGAGAGCCGCCAGGTTTTCGTCGTCTTCCGGCGCAACGACTGCAAGCTGTGCGACGAGTTCTTCCGCAACACGCTGACGCATCCCGCGGTCGTCGCGGAGTTCGCCGACTCCGTGTGCGTGTCGATCGACGGCCTGGAAGCGGCGGGCGGCACGTTGGTGGCACGCTATGGCGTCGCGGAGTATCCGACCGCCGTGTGGCTCTCGCCCGACGGCGTTGCTCGCGACCGCGTCGTCGGCGTCCTGGGTCCGACCGAACTGCTGCACGAGGCGCAACGGATCCGCGCGGACCGCGAGACGATCCCCGAACTGCGCCGCCGCATCGCCGCCGACGAGAACAACGTCGACCTGCGGTGGCGGCTCGCCCAGAAGCTGCGTGCATCCGGCGACGGCGTCGGCGCGGAGGAGCAGATCGCGAAGATCAAGCAGCTCGATCCGAGCGGTCGCTCGAAACCGATGCGGTTGATGCGCCTCGACGAGTTGCGCGTCCAGGTGCGGCGCACGTACGACGAAGTCCGCGGCGCGTTCGACGTTTCGCCGTTCGCGCGAGCGCTCGAACACGAGGCCGACCCGGAAGTGCTGTTCCGCGGTTGGTCGATCGTCGCCGACTTCGAAGTCGGCGCGCTCGCGCGCATCCAACAGGCTCGCGACTCGACGCCAGTGCAGGCCGCGGCGGCGCGCGCACGCCGACGCGCGGCGCTCCAACGTGCGTGGCCGCATTGCCCGCGCGACGAGATGATCGAGTTCGGCAACGCGCTCGCGTGGAGTTTCTACGAGTCGACGGAAGAGCTCGGGCCGGAGGAGAAGGAGTTTGCGCTGCAGGTCGCGGCGCGTGCGGCCGAACTCGCGCCCGAGGCGCCGGCCGTCGTCGACACGCTCGCTTGTTGCCTGTGGATGAACGGCAAGAAGGACGAAGCACTGGCGGCGGCGCGGCGGTGCGTCGAACTCGACCCGAAGAACGACGCGTGGCGAGAGCGTGTCGAGGAATTCACGCCCTGAATCGCGGGTGAACCCACGCCGCACGGAGCGCGCTCCTCGCCGCCGACGTGTACGAAAGTCGCAAGAGGCCCGACGCGACCTCTCGTCCGGCTGGCGAGCGTCCGAAACCCGGTTAGATTCCTCCGACGCACGTCCGCTCCATGCTCCGCAGCGCTGTCCTGGTCTGGTTCCTCGCTTCGTTCGTGTCGGGCGGTCACGCCGGCGCGAACCCGCAGATTCGGCCCGCGGATGCCGCGTTGGCGCAGGACAACTCGGGCCAGGAGACCGTGCGCGTCGTCGTCGTGCGCGCCGAGGCTCGCGCGACGGCGGAAGTCCGCGGCGACGAGTTCCACGGCGCAGTGCCGTGGTTCGAAGGCACGTACGCACAAGCCCTCGCACGCGCACGCGCGACCGATTCGCTGGTCATGCTCGACTTCTGGGCCGATTGGTGTCGGCCGTGTCGGCGCATGGGCACGACCACGTTCGTCGACGAACGAGTGATCGCCGAACTCTGCGGCGTGGTCTGCGTCAGCATCGACAGCGAGTCGGCGATCGGCAAGGTGCTCGCCGAGCGTTACTCGGTGCAGAAGCTCCCGACGTTGGTCTGGCTCGCTCCGGACGCAAGCGTGCGCGAAGTGACGACCGGGTACGTCGGGCCGGAGGAATTCCGGCGTGAGCTCGCGCGCGTGCGCGCCGACCGCGACACGCTGGCGGATCTCCAACGGCGCGTGGTCGCGTCCGAGACGGACGTCGATCTGCGCTGGAAGCTCGCGCGCAAGCTGCGCGACATCGGCGATCGCGCGGGCGCCGAATATCAACTGAGGGCGATCGCGGAGCTCGACCGCGAGTGCAGGTCGGTGCCGATGCGGCTCGTCAAGCTCGACGAAGTGCTCGGCCGGACGTACGCGAGCTTCGACGATCGCACGCAGAGCTATCGCACCGACGAGCTCGTCGCGTTCCTGGCGACGGAAACGGAGCCGCTCGTGCTCTTCGACGGCTGGTTCGCCGTCGGGCGGATGCAGGGCGTGCGAGCCGAAGCGCTGAAACGCGCGAAAGCGGCGAAGGACGAGATCCGCGCCGCCACGCTCGCGCAGCTCGACACGTACGCGAAGCGAGTCTGGCCGCGGATCGACCCCGAGCGGGCCGCGTTCGTCGCGAACGAGATCGCTTGGCGACACTGGGAGGCGGCGGAGTACCTCGACGAGCCCGCGAAGCGCTTCGCGCTCGAAGTCGCGGAGTTCGCCGCGAGCCGCGCGCCCGACGAAGCTGCGATCCTCGACACGTTGGCGTGTTGCCTGTGGCTGAACGGCGAGAAGGCTCGCGCGCGCGAGCTGGTCGAACGCTGCATCGAACTCGAGCCGAGGAATGGCGAGTGGAAACGCCGCCGCGCGACCTTCGCACGTTGAGCTCGCGTCCGGCTCTCCGCACCTCGATCTGCCTCGACTCGCCCTGGATCCGATGAGCGCGCACGACGACGAAGCCGAGGCTCGCGCGATCGAAGCGGAGATCGCGGCGTTCTTCGACAAGCTGCTGGACAAGCTCGACGGGCACGCGCGCTACGGACCGGCGGTCAAGCTGGCGGTCGCCAAAGGCCGCGAGCTCGTGCTCAACTACCACACGCACGGCCCGCAGCACGGCTGGTGCGTGTCGATCTGCACGCCGGGCACCGGCGTGCCGCTGCTCGGACTCGAGGCTCCGCTCGACGAACTCGCGCACGTGCGCGGCGTGGGCCGCGAAGAAGCGCACTGCGAGCCGCTGATGACGATCCTCGGCGAGCGGATGGTCGCGCGCTTCGGCCTCGCGGCGTGCCCGCGGATCTACTTGAACGGCGCGCCGCGCGCGTGATCAACCGGCGGAGAGTTCCCGCCAACTGCGTCCGGACTCCGCGCGCTGCGCGCACGGCAAGCCACACGCCTGCCATCCAGCTTCCTTCACGCGACCGAACATGTCGGTCGCACCGACGAAGCCGCCCGCCATGTTGACGAGGCTGGCGAAGCCGAGGCTCGCCGCGACTTCGCAGGCTTTCATGGAACGCTGGCCCGAACGGCAGCCGATGACGAGCTTCGCATCGCGCGCGAAGGCTTTGCCGAGCACGGCCGCGAAGTTCGGATTCGGCGTCATGCCGCCGGACGCGTCTCGCAGCAGGAGGGGCACGTTGTACGCGCCGACCGGATGCCCGGCGTCGAACTCTTCGACCGTGCGGACGTCGACGTAGATCCAGCCTTGGTCGAGGAGCTCCCTGGCGGCGGCGGGTTGGCGAGTGGCGTAGGACATGGGGCGCAGAAGTTAGGCGTGACGTCGCGCTCGCGCAATGCGTTCAGCGGACACCTCGCGAACCGTCGCGCACGTCCGCCGCGGCGGCTGCGAGCCCGAGCGCACGTCCGACGTCGTGCATGCGGAAGGGCTTCGCGAGCGTCGAGCGGAAGCCGTAACGGGTCGGATGCGCGAGCACCGGGTCGCTCGCGTAGCCGCTCATCGCGATCAGCTTCGCGCCAGGGTCGACGTCGAGCACGCGCCGCGCGACGGCGATGCCGCCGGCGCCGCCGGGAATCGTCAGATCGAGGAAGCCGAAGTCGAACGGCTCGTCGCGCTCGCGAGCTTCGCGCCAGCGCGCCACGGCGACGTCTTCGTCGTCGACGCAGGTCGTCTTCGCGCCCATGCGCTCGAGCATGGCCGCGAGCACGGCGCGCACATCGGGCTCGTCGTCGACGATCAGGATGCGCGCGTCGATGCGCGGCGTGCCGCGTGGGTCGGGAGAGCGCGGTTCGGCGGCGCGACGCGACACCGGCAGATAGACCGCGAAACAAGTTCCCGCGCCGACCCGAGAGCGCACCGTGATCGCGCCGCCGTGACGCTGCACGACCGAGTACGCCGTCGACAGGCCGAGGCCCGACCCGCCGGGTTTGGTGGTGAAGAACGGGTCGAAGACGTGCTGCAAGTGCTCCGGAGCGATGCCTTGGCCTTCGTCTTCGATCTCGATGCGCACGAACGGGCCGTCCTCGAGCGCCGGGTGCTGGCGTCGGCCTGCCTGGACGTCTTGCACGCGCACGAACACGCGGCCGCCGTTCGGCATCGACTGCCGAGCGTTGATCAGCAGGTTCTCGAACACTTGCTGGACCTGCGTGCGATCGACTTCGACCGCCGACGGATTCGACGCGATCTCGCGCACGACGCGCACGCGCGAGCCGCTGAACGCGAGTTGGCACGCGTCGTCGAGCACCTCGACGATCGAGAGCGACGTGCGCACCGGTTCACCGCCGCGCGCGAACGTCAGGAGCTGGTGTGCGAGGTCGCGGGCGCGCGTGAGCGCCTTGTCCGCGGCCTCGGCATGCGCACGGACCTCGGCGGGCGAATCGGCGGCGAGCTCGATCAGCGTGACGCGGCCACCGACGGCGGTCAGCACGTTGTTGAAGTCGTGCGCGATGCCTCCGGCGAGGATGCCGAGCGAGCGGAGACGATCGGCGCGCGCGATTTCGCGCTCGAGCCGGCGTCGCTCGCTCAGGTCCCTCAGCACGAGCACGGCGCCGCTGCGCACGTCTCCGTGCGCGAGCGGTGCGACGGCGAGTTCGATCGGCACGGCCTCGCCGCGGGCCGGCGACAGACGCAGGTCGACTCCGACCCACGGCTCGCGCGTGTCGACGGCTCGCAGGCGAGAAGTGTCGAACGGCGCGCCGTCTTCGCGTTCGACGCGCAGCAACGTCTCGATCCGAACGCCGACGATCTCGGTCGCGCGCGAACCGAGCAAGCGCTCGGCGGCGCCGTTGACGAGGGCCACGCGACCGTCGGCGTCGACGGCGACGACGCCGTCGCCGATGCTCTCGAGCGTCGCGTGCAGACGTTCCTTCTCGCGCACGACTTCGAGCCGCGACGACGAGAGCTCGCGCGTGCGAGCTTCGACTTCGCTCGCGAGAGCCCGCGCGTAGCGCCGTTGCACGAAGGCTTGTTGCACGAACCAGCCCAGGCCGAGGACGGACGCTCCGACCAGCACGAGGAACCACGTCCTGCGCCACAGCGGTGCGTGCACGACGAACGGCGACGAGCGCGTGACTTCCGCCCATTCGCCGCCGAACGCACGAGCCGTGATCTCGAACGTGTAGGTGCCGGGGGGCAGGTTCGTGTAACGCGTGCGGAAGACCGTGCTGCCTTCCGACTGCGACCAGGTCGAATCGAAACCGGCGAGGCGCCACCTGAAACCGACCTTGCGTTCGTCGACGAACGACACGGCGCGAGCGCGCGCGACGAGCACGTGGGGCTCGGCGCCGAGCTCGAACGTGGCCGTCGGGTCGTGCACGACGCCGTCGACTTCGAGCGCGAGCACCTCGACGACCGGCGGCGTGCGTTGCGGAGTCGTGTCGTCGAGCGCCCCGACCGACAATCCGCGAGCGGTGCCGACCCAGATGCGTTCGTGCGCATCGACGTAGAACGCGGCGCGATTGACTTCACGGCCGAGCAGCCCGTGCTCGCTCGACAGCCGCCGCAGGATCCGATCGTTCCACTCGATCAGCCCGTCGTCGGTGCCGAACCACAGGTGTCCGTCCGCGGTTTCCGTGATCGCGTAGATCGGACCGACGGCGTCGGAGAGCTCCGTCGGCCCAGGCACGAGCCCGCGTTCGGTGAGCAGCGCCACGCCTTGGCGCGTTCCGACCCACAGTCGACCATCGCGCGCCTCGAACACGCACCACGTGTCCTGGAGCTCGCGTTGCGTCTCGGCGAGCCGCTCGACCCAACGATCGTCGCGCCACTCGAGCACGCCGTTCCACGCCGTGGCCGCGTACAGCGTGCCGGCGCGATCGCGATACAGCCGCCGCGCCATCGTCGCGGGGCTCTGCGTGCCGGCGATCGGCTGCCACGTCTTGCGATCGACGGCCGTCGTGCCGGGGAAGCCGGCGATCCAGATGCGCTCGGATTCGTCGACGTCGACGTCGGTCACGTTCTCGAGACCGAATGTCGAGCTCGGCACGAACGTCTCCTGGCCGTTCACGTCGACGTGCAGCACGCCGCCCTTCCACAGCGCGACGAAATAACCGTCCGCCCGGTCGCTGCGCAGGCCCATCACTCGGGGAAACGCGTCGATCGCGAACGCCGCATCCGGCAGGGATCGCGTGCGGATCCGACCGTGATCGAGCAACGAGAGCGAACGTGCGTGTCCGACGACGAAGACGTCGTCGTCGAGCTCGAGCAGCGCCGTCGTCTCGTCCTCGGCGAGTCCGTCCGCGCGTGCGAAATGGCGGAAGCGCAAGTCGCGGAGCCGCGACAGTCCGAAGCTCTGCCCGATCCAGAGGTTCTGTTCGCGATCGAACGTCAGCGACTGGATCCCGTCGCCGGGCAGTCCTTGTTTCGCTTCGAACGGCGTCGGCCGCGTCGCTCCGGGCGCGAGGCGCATGCCGAAGAGCTCGTTGCCGAAGAAGAGCCCGGCCGCCCGCGACGCCGCGGCCCGCATGAAACCGGTCGGCGATTCGGAAAGGCGTTCGTCGAGCGTCGCGAGCGTCTCGCACCGACCGTCGCGCACGACGCCGAGCCAGCGATCCGCGACCACCCAGAGACCATCGAAGCTGCGGTCGGGCGTTCGCGGATCGACTCCGGCTTCCCAGCACGCCGCGAGCACCACGCCCTCCGGCAGTCCGAGCTCCCGCGAGACGTCGCGCAACGTGCGGTCGTGCTCGAGCGTCTGGAGCCCTCCGCCCGCGACGAGCAGGAATCGATCGCGCCACGGCACGATCCCTCGAGCGGCGAGATCCGGATGCGATCCTTTGCCGAACGGCGTCTCCCAGGCGTCTCCGTTCGAGAGCCGCAAGCCACCGAGCGCCGTGACGCACGCGATCGTCGACTCGCCGCCGAACCGGTTCCACGCGATCGCGAAGCGCCCGTCGTAGCGGTACGAATCGTTGGTGATGAACTCCTGCTGAGCGCCGTCCTCGAACGAGCTCAATCGCCCGCTCCAAGTGACGAACCACGGCACGTCGCGATCGTCGAGCGTGAGGTGCACGATGCCGGCGTTGTCGGAGAGCAGCACTCGACGTTGCCACTGAGTGCCGTCGTAACTCTCGAGGCCCCCGCGCGTCAGGATCCAGAGCAGTCCGTTGCGTGCCTGCGCGACGTCGGCGACGAACGCGTTCGCGAGTCCGTCCGACTCGTCGTAGGTGTGCAGCGGATAACTCTGCGCCGTCGCGACGGCGGTGGTGAGCGCCGCGGCGAGGCTCGGCGCGACGAGCGACTGGCGCACGAGGTCGCTCCCGACCGTGAGCACGCGGAGCACGACGCGCCGAGTCGCGCGAGACACGCGAGTCGCGAGCGACGCCGCCGAACCTCGGACCGCCGCCTGCGGAGTGCCGCTCGCCGTCAGCTTCCACGCCATGGCGCGCGCGAAGCTAGCACTCCGCTCGCGAACGGCGAGCTCGCTCCGATTGCGCGCTAGACTCCCGTCGTGACGAGAGATTCACGCACGCACGCTCGACGCACCAGCGCACGCAACGCGGTCGACGTCGCGCACCAACGCATCTTCGCGACGATCGACGCGATCCCGCGAGGTCGAGTCGCGAGCTACGGCCAAGTCGCGGCCGAGGCGGGGCTTGCCGGTCGCGCGCGGTGGGTCGGCCGGTTGCTCTCGCGGTTGCCGGCGCACAGCGCGCTGCCGTGGCATCGAGTGCTCGGCGCGGGCGGGCGCGTGAGCGTCGGCGGGTCCGCCGCGCGCGAACAACGCCGCCGCTTGCGCGCCGAAGGCGTCGGATTCCGTCCGAGCGGCCGCGTCGACCTCGCGCGGCACGCGTGGCGGCCGGAGTCGGCCGGGTAGGCGAAGCAGGACCGATCGATGCGACTCGTCCGGACGTTGGGCTGGCTCTACGGCGCGTTCGCGCTCCTGTTCGGCTTCGTCGGCGTGGTGGCGGTCGTGGACGGACGCACCGTCGAGGGTCTGCCGTGGTGGGTGTTCCTCGTCCTCGGCGCGTGCAACGCAGCATTCGCGGTCGCCGTCCTGCGGCGCGCGCGCGCGGTCGTGCCCGTGCTGCGGTTCGTGCACACGACGCTCGCGGTGCTCGCATGCTTGGCGGCGGTCTTCGCGTGGCTCGGCTCGAACGACGCGGATCCGTGGCGAGCGGGCGCCAAGTGCCTCGTCCACGCGGCGCTCGCGATCTTCTGGTGGCGTTCGCACGCCGTCGCGGAGTGGTTCGGGCGCTCGGCGCGCGAAAACGCCGGCCGCAGCTGAGCTCGCTGCGCTCCGCGGATAGGCTCTCCCCGAGCCTCTTCGCCCAGCGAGACCATGCCGAGCCACGATCCCCACGAGATGACCGTCACGCCGCTCGAGTCGTTTCCGCCGCTGGAGCGGTGGGACGACTGGGTCGAGTACGAATCGACGAGCTGGCCGAAACGCGTCGAGAAGCGCTACATGCTCGTGCCGACGACGTGCTTCAACTGCGAAGCGGCGTGCGGGCTCGTCGCGTACGTCGACAAGGAGACGCGCGAGATCCGCAAGCTCGAAGGCAACCCGTTCCACCCGGGCTCGCGCGGTCGCAACTGCGCGAAGGGGCCCGCGACCAAGAACCAGATCGACGATCCGCAGCGCATCCTCCATCCGCTGAAGCGCGTCGGGCCGCGCGGTTCCGGCAAGTTCGAGCGCACGACGTGGGACGAAGTGCTCGACGTCTTCGCGCGGCAGATCCGCAAGGCGCTCGTCGAAGGCCGCAAGACCGAAGTCATGTACCACGTCGGTCGGCCCGGCCACGACGGTTACATGGACCGCGTGCTGCAGAGCTGGGGCGTCGACGGCCACAACTCGCACACCAACGTCTGCTCGGGCGCGGCGCGGCTCGGTTACGCACTGTGGACGGGCGCCGATCGCCCGTCGCCGGATCACGAGAACTCGAAGATGATGCTCTTGCTCTCTTCGCACCTCGAGACCGGCCACTACTTCAATCCGCACGCGCAGCGGATCATCGACGCGAAGATGAAGGGCGCGAAGCTCGCCGTCGTCGACGTGCGGCTCTCGAACACGGCGTCGATGGCGGATTGGTGGCTCGCGCCGTATCCGGGCACCGAGGCGCTGATGCTGCTCGCGATGGCGCACGTCATCCTCGCGGAGGAGCTCTTCGATCGGCGGTTCCTCGAAACGTGGGTCAACTGGCGCGAGTTCCTGCAGAAGCAGGCGCCCGCCGCCGCGCTCACGTTCGAGAACTTCGTCCGCGAGTTGCGCGCTCACTACGCCTACGCGACGCCAGAGGCCGCCGAACGCGAGTGCGGCGTGCCCGCGCAGACGCTTCGCGAAGTCGCGCGCGCGATCGGGCACGCAAAGAGCGCCTTCGCTTCACACGTCTGGCGCAACGCCGCGTCGGGCAATCGCGGCGGTTGGCAAGTCGCGCGTTGTCTGCAGTTCCTCAACACGCTCGTCGGCTCGGTCTCCGCGAAAGGCGGCACCAACCTCAATACCGCCGACAAATTCGTGCCGCCGCCGTTCTTGAAGCCGCCGCCGCAGGACGTGTGGAGCGAATTGCTCTATCCGCGCGAGTGGCCGCTCTCGCACCACGAGCTCTCGTTCCTCCTGCCGCACTTCCTGATGGAAGGCCGCGGCAAGCTCGCCGCGTACTTCACGCGCGTCTACAACCCGGTGTGGACCAATCCCGACGGCATGGTCTGGGAGCAAGTGCTGCGCGACGAGAAGAAAGTCGAGCTGCACGCGGCGCTGACGCCGAATTGGAGCGAGACCGCGCAATACGCGGATTACGTGTTGCCCGTCGGCATGGGACCCGAGCGACACGACTTGATGTCGCAAGAGACGCACGCGGCGCGCTGGATCTCGTTCCGTCAGCCGGTCGTGCGCGTCATGCGCGAGCGGCTCGGCGAGAAACTCGAGTGGACGCACCAAGCGAATCCCGGCGAAGTCTGGGAGGAAGACGAGTTCTGGATCTCGCTCTCGTGGCGCATCGATCCCGACGGCTCGCTCGGCATCCGCAAGTACTACGAGTCGCCGTATCGGCCGGGCAAGCAGATCTCCGTCGACGAGTACTACCGTTGGATCTTCGAGAACTCGGTGCCCGGCTTGCCGGAGGCCGCCACAGCGAAGGGCCTCACGCCACTCGAGTACATGCGCCGTCACGGCGCGTTCCTCGTCGAACAAGGCACGTGGGAAGGGCACTTGAAGAAGCTCGCGCCGGCGGAACTCGCCGGCTCCGAGACCACCGCCGACGGCACGGTGACCAAGGGCGGCAAACCGGTCGGCGTGCTGGTCGACGGCGAAGCGCGCGTCGGCTTCAACACGCCGTCGAAGCGGTGCGAGCTCTGGTCGCAGACGATGGTCGACTGGGGCTGGCCCGAGTACGCGCTGCCCGCGTACATCGAGAGCCACGTCCATCGCAAGAACTTCGACGTCGCGAAGGGCGAGTACGTGCTGGTGCCGACGTTCCGCTTGCCGACGTTGATCCACACGCGCTCCGCGAACGCGAAGTGGCTGTACGAGCTCTCGAACACGAACCCGGTGTGGATCCACCCGGAGGACGCGGCGCGCATCGGCGTCGAAACGCTCGATCTCGTCCGCGTCTCGACGCGCATCGGGCACTTCGTCAACAAGGTCTGGGTGACCGAAGGCGTGCGGCCCGGCGTCGTCGCGTGCTCGCACCACTTGGGCCGTTGGCGCTTGTTCGACGGACAAGGTTCGGAATGGGCGACGTTCAAGGTCGCGCGCGAGGAGCTCGGCTCCGGCCGCTTCCGTTTCCGCCGCGTCGAGGACATCCGCGCGTTCGCGTCGAACGATCGCGACTCGAAGCGCGTGTGGTGGACCGACGGCGGCGTGCACCAGAACCTGACGTTCCCGGTGCAGCCCGATCCCGTCAGCGGCATGCACTGCTGGCACCAAGCCGTCAAAGTCGAGCGCGCGCACCCCGACGACCGTTACGGCGACGTGCAAGTCGACGTGACGAAGTCGCTCGAGGTCTATCGCGAGTGGCTCGCGCTCGCTCGCCCCGCTCCGGGCCCGGGCGGATTGCGCCGCCCGCTGCACTTCGCTCGCGCCGTCAAACCCTCCGCTGGGGCGTACACGCTGCGTTGAGCCTGCTGCTCGAACCCGCATCCCGCATGGTCCTCACGCCCTCCACGATGTTGGCGCTCGGCACGAGCGCGCCGGATTTCGAGCTCGTCGACGTCACGAGCGGTGCGCAGAAACGCCTCGCGGACTTCGCGGCGAAGGAAGCGCTCGTCGTGATGTTCCTCTGCAACCACTGTCCGTACGTCAAGCACGTGCGCGAAGGGCTGACGGCGTTCGCGCGTGACTACGCGAAGCGCGACGTCGCGCTCGTCGCGATCGCGTCGAACGACGCGGAGAAGTACCCCGACGACGGGCCCGCCGCGCTCGCATCCGAAGCCCAACGCAACGGTTGGACGTTCCCGTACCTCTTCGACGAGACGCAAGCAGTCGCGAAGCGTTACACCGCCGCGTGCACGCCGGACTTCTTCCTCTTCGATCGCGCGCGCAAGCTCGTCTACCGCGGACAGTTCGACGCGAGCCGCCCGGGTTCGAACGTACCGGTCACGGGGACCGATCTGCGCGCGGCGCTCGACGCCGTGCTCGCGAAGCAGCCCGTGTCACCGACGCAGCGTCCGAGCCTCGGCTGCAACATCAAGTGGCGTCCCGGCAACGAGCCCGACTACTTCAAACCGAAGGGCTGAGTTCGGCCGCGCCGTGTGAGAGTTTCGGCCGTGCCTCGCCGGTCTCGACGCACAGCGCCGAGCACACCGGGTCACCGGCGAGCCACTTTGCGATCCGTCGAGCAGCGGTCGGGTTGGACGTCGTTCACTTGCCGTCGTGCTCCGTGACGATCATCGGGCGGAGGTTGCGACCGAATTGGATCCGGTACGTCCGTCCGGCAAGTGCGTCGAACGCGACCGTCGCGTTGCCCTCCGGACCCACGCTGCCGTCGATCCACGAGCTGTACTTGATTCCGAGCTCGTGGCGACCGGGCAGCAGCTCGACGATCTCTGGATAGCCGTGCGACCAACTGCGCTCCAGCTCCTTGCCGTCGACGGACGTGACGCGGAAGGTCGCATCGACGCCGAACGGCTGCAGGCCGTTGGCGCTCGCGCCTTTGACGACGGCGACCTGCTCGGCCGGCAGGCCGAGCGAATGACGCGGGCCGCTGCAGGCGGCGAGCAATGCGAACACGACGAGAGCAAGTGTGCGAAGCGGCATGGGACCTCCCTGTTGCGAGTCTGGGTCTCGAGGTCGGGCTCGTCCGTTGCAGCGAACTCGGGAATCTCGGCCGAGGCACCGACGAACCGGCCGAGGAATCTAGCGCAGTATTCGCGATGCGTCCCGCGAGGCGCCTGATTCGACCCGTGACCCCGGTTAACCTCTGCGCGTGCCGCCCCGGGACTTCGACGACTTCACCGAGGACGTTCTCGAACGCCTGCAGCGCGTCGCGCCGACGCACGCGAAGCGCATGTTCGGCGGCGTCGGGCTCTACGTCGACGGCGTGTTCTGCGCGTTGATCGCGGACGGTCGGCTCTACTTCAAGGTCGACGACACGAATCGCGGTGACTTCGAACGCGCTGGGACGGAACCGTTCCAGCCGTTCCCCGACAAGCCGACGACGATGGGCTACTACGCGGTCCCCGAGCGCGTGCTCGGCGATCGCGCGCGGCTCGAGCTGTGGCTGACGAAGGCCGTCGACGTCGCCAAGCGCGCGACGACGAAGAAGCCGAAGGCACGTCGAGCGCCGTCCGCCGCTCGAGTCGCTACGCCGATTGCCAAGCTCGAGAACCTCGGGCCCAAGAGCGCCGAGTGGCTCGCCGCGGTCGGAGTGCAGACGTTGGCCGAGCTCGAGCGCATCGGCTCCGTCCGTGCGTTCGCTCGGGTCCGTGACGCGGGATTTGCGCCGTCGCTGAACTTGCTCTGGGCGCTCGAAGCGACGCTCGTCGGCGCGCGCTGGAATCGGCTCTCCGACGAAGTGAAACGCGAGCTCGCGGCGCGCGCCGGCGAGAAGTGGCCGCGGCGTTCGCGCTGAGCTCGCGCCCGCGGGTCGCTCGTGTTCTCTCTCGGCCGAGCCGGCTCTCGACCGAACGTCGGGTGGCGGCGCGCGTCACGGCGCAACGCGTATCGCCCGGCGCAACGCGCTGCGGCCAGACAGCGACGGCGCGACCGCCGGTCACCGAGACGCGAACGCACTCACGAGATGCTCGCCGAGGAGTCCAGCGAGCCACGCGTGGCCCGCGGCGTTCAAGTGCTTGTCCTCGACGTAGTAGAGGCCTTTGGGCTGCGTCGGCGAGAGCTCGACCGGATCGATCCACGGCACTCGCTCCTCTGCGCAGAACTCGCCGAGCGCGGGAAAGCCGCGCCACGAAATCGTCGGCACGTGCACGAACGCGAGCTTCACGCCGGCTGCGCGGCAATCCGAGATCATGCGCGCGAGGAACGCGCGATTGAGGTGCCACCATTCGCCGTGCGGCCAACGCATCGCAAGCTTCCATGAAGCGAGCTTCGCCGCCGTGAACGCGAAGCTGTGTTCGTCGAGCCAGCGCCACGGCGCCCAAGGCACGTCGGCCTCCGTGAACGGCACGAGTTCGCCATCGGCGAGCCGGAACACGGGCTTCGTCATGCCTTCGATCTCGCGATAGCCGTCCAACGAACGCTGGAAGTCGCTCGCGAAGATCGCGACGAGCACCAACGTCGGTTTCGCGGGCAGGGCTCGCTCGCGCAGCGTCGCCGCGACCTGATCGATGCCGTAGCCCGGCATGCCGAAGTTCGCGATGCGCATGCCGAGCGTCGAGGCGAGGAGCGCGCCGAACGTCTCCTCGAACTGGACGCCCGCACCCCACGCGAACGAATCGCCGAGCACCGCGAGCACCTGTCCGTCGCTCGGTTCGACTTCACCGCGTCGGAAGCCGTCCGCGTTCGCGCGGTAGGTGGAGATCCGTCCTTCGGTGCCGTAGACGAGCTCGGTGCCCGGCCGCATGCGCCAACCGAGCACTGGATCGGCGACGAAGTGCTCGCTCGGCCGCGACTCGTGATCGTGCGTGTAGGTCCGCGGCTGCGGCGCGGGGGCGCCGACGCTGCGTAACCCGAGCTCGAGGCCGAATACGACCACGGCGAGCACAGCGAGCGCGACTGCGGCGCGTCGCAGTCGCTTGCGCAGGCTTGCGGCTTGCATGGAATGCGCGCACTCTAGCGAAGGTGTCGACGACGGAAGTGGAGGCCGGGCCGGGCCGGTGGCGTGACTGGCGCCCATGGCTCGGCGTGCTCTTGGGCGTCGGCTGCACGGCGCTCCTCGTGCTCGCCGTTTCGATCCTGCGCACGTTCGCGGGCGCGTCCTCCGATTCGAGCGCGCCGCTCGTGACGCCGGTGAAGACCATCGGTGAGCTCGCGCACGCGTCGTGCGTCGACCTGGCGCTCCCTCGGGCCGGAGAGGTGCTGCTGACGTGGCTCGAGACCGGCACGGAGTCGTCTCGGACGGCGTTGCGCTTCGCTCATTCCGAGTTCGCGCCGGCCGACGGCGCGACGTCGTTCGTCGGGCGGACGATCGTGGAGAGCGAACGGCTTTTCGCGAACTGGGCCGACTTCCCTCGGGTGCTCGCGCTGACGGAGCTCGACTGGCTCGTCTGCTTCCTCGAGCGGCTCGGCGACGGCAAGTACGACTATGGCGTGCGTTTCACGGCCACGCGCGACGCCGGAGCGACCTGGAGCGAGCCGCGTTGGCTCCACGATCACGTCGGTCCGGGCGAACACGGTTTCGTTTCGCTCGCACGCATCGACGAGCGCACGGCGCTCGCCGTCTGGCTCGACGGTCGGGACATCCGAGAAACCGAGAATGGACCGAGCGGTTCGATGGGACTGCGCATGCGGCGCATCGCGCTCGACGGCGAGCTCGGACCCGAGACTCTGCTCGACCCGCGTGTCTGCGATTGCTGCCAGACCGACG
The DNA here is from genome assembly GCA_023150475.1 of Planctomycetota bacterium. Taxonomy (GTDB): domain Bacteria; phylum Planctomycetota; class UBA1135; order UBA1135; genus JACRIN01. The sequence goes on along the minus strand of JAKLKU010000005.1, from coordinate 296,757 downwards.
TCGCGGTGCTGGACGACGGCACGGCGCTCGTTGCGTATCGAGATCGCAGCGAAGACGAAGTGCGCGACATCAAAGTGCTGCGGATCGTCGACGGAACGGCGTCGCTCGAGTTCGACAGCCTCGATCGGTTCCGTTTCGAAGGTTGCCCAGTCAACGGGCCCGCGCTCGCCGCGCGCGGAGACCAAGTCGCGCTCGTCTGGTACGCCCCCGACCTCGCGGGAGGCGGACGCGTGCGGCTCGCGACGTCACGCAATCGAGGCGCGGACTTCTCGAGCACGACGACACTCGACGACTCGGCTCGAGGGCGTGTCGACGTCGTCTTCGCGGCCGGAAGCGGCGTCGACGAGCCCGTGCGCGCGTTCGCCGTCTGGCTCGGCGACGGCGCTCTGCGTCGTGACTGGCGGTCGGCCCTGATCGAACTGCCGAGTGAAGCCGTGCCCGTCGCACGTGTCGTCGAAGTCCTCGACGTCGGTCCGGCCTGCGCGGGCCGCGAAAGCGGCTTTCCTCGCGCAGCGACGCTGAATCAGACGTTCATCGCCAGCGTCGCCGCCGAAGCCGAAACCGGCGTGCTGCGTCGACTCGGCCAGTGAATCGCATCACGGGCTCGCGCGCTGCGCCGCGCGGATCTCCGGTGCGACGACCAGCGACTTCGGGTGCTTCTGCGTGAGGTAGCCGAGCCACTCGCCCCACGACCACCACAGCACCATCGTCGCAAGCGGGAAGAGCGAGCGCAGGAAGTCGCGCGTCAGCCGTGGGGAACGGAACGCCTTCTGCGCCATGCGACCGAGCAGCATCACGGGCAACGCCGGCGCGAAGAGACAGTAGAAGAGCCGCTTCTCCGGCACGAACAGCAGCCGCGTGCACCCGAACAGTCGGCCGAACGCGTAACGCTCGTAGATCGCGTGCCCGAACTCGACGTGGCGGCCCATCGTCACTTCCGCATCGGGCTCGAGCACGAGCTCGCCGAAGCGCTGGCGCAAAGCGTCGTTGATCGCCGTCTCGTGGAAGTAGACGTCCCAGATGTCACGGATCGCCGCGAGCTGTTCCCGTTTGTACGAGACGTTGCACACGGTCAACGTCGGCGAGCCACCGCGCGGCGCCGGTCGCGCGTAGCGGAAGAAGTCGACGAAGTAGAAAGCCCAATCGGTCGCGCTCGCGCCGTCGGCGATCTCGACGACGCCGCCGATCACGCTGCGGCCCGGCGTCTCGTGCGCCTTGACCAACGTCTTCACCCAATCCGGCCGCGCGATGCAGTGGTCCTCGGTGAGCAGGAGCACGTCGCCGGTCGATTCTTTCAAGGCGCGCGACGCGAGCTCGAGCGGATTGCGTTGCCCGGCGTTCGACACGAAGCGCACGCGCGGAAATCGTCGCGCGACTTCGTCGACGCCCTGCAAGTGCGGGTCGTATGCGACGACGACGTCGAACGGCGGCGCGCCTTGCTGGCGTTCGAGCGACTGCAGGCAGCGTTCGATGTGCTTCGCGCTGCAGATGCCGACGACGGCGACGGAGACGCTCGTGTGCGGGGAGCTCATGGACGGAGCGCGATCTTGTCGGCTCCGCACGGCGAATCAAGTGAGCGCGCTTTGCCCGATCGAACCGCGCCGCTAAAGAAGGAAAGAACTTCGAGGCGATGGAGCCCTGGCTCCCGCCCCGATCGCGATGCAAGCCCCTCACGAGTCCCAGCGTTCCGGCGCGACGTGGATCGCGCTCGCACTGCTCGTCGGGCTCGCCTTGCGCGTTTTCGAAGCGTGGGAGTCGAGTCTCTGGCTCGACGAACTGCACACGCTCTTCCACGCGAGCCGCCCGAGCGTCGACGACGTGCTGCAGTCGGTGCGGAACGACTTCCACGTCCCCGGCTTCTACGTCTTCTGCCACTTCTTCGGCGACTTCTCGACCGGCGCGTGGTTGCGGTGGATCCCGATCGTGTTCACGTTGCTCGTCGCGTGGCCGCTCGTCGCGCTCGCGCGCGAGTCGCGCGGTGGCGAACGCTGCGCGATCGCCGTCGCGTGGTTCTACGCGCTCATGCCGTACCAAGTGCACTACGGCGCCGAGCTGCGGCCGTACGCGTGGCTCGAGCTCGCGACCGCGGCCGCCGCGTGGGCCGCGTTCAGCGAACGTGGCTCGAAGAAGCTCCGCGGCGCGGTCTTCTTCGCGAGCGTCGTGCTCGGCATGTTCACGCACGTGATCATGGCTCTCGCCGTGCTCGCGATCGGCGCGGCGCGGCTCTTCGTGCGCGGCAGAGAGCGGCTCGGGCTGCCGGTGCTGATCGGCATCGGCGCGGCGGCCGTCGCTCCGGTGTTGCCGTGGTTCCTCTGGTTCCATTCGTTCGCGACGCAAAAGCGCGAGGAGTTCGTCGCGGCCGCCGGCGAACACGGCGTCCGGCCGCAGCTCTTGCGCGAGGTGCGCGATCTGCCGATCCGGCTCGTCGAGCCGTACATGGGCTCGCTGAAAGGGCCGTGGGCGACGTTGGCGGTCGTCGGTTTCGGCGCGTTCGTCCTCGTGGTGCTCGCGCTCGTCTGGAGCGCGTGGCGCGCGCGGCGTGAACGCCTCGCGAGCGGCGAGAGCAGCACCGACCCGCTGTTCGTCGCCGTCGTGATCTTCGCGCTCGTGCAGTTCGCGGCGATCACGGTGCTCTCGATCAAGAGCTGGGATCGTGTGCCGTTGCAGTACTACATCGGCATGTCGTGGGCGTTGCCGTTCGTGCTCGCGGCGTGGCTCGCCAGCGTGCGCGCCGAGCGTGTGCGGCGCGCGCTCGGAGTCGCGCTCGTGACGACGATGCTCGCGATGAGCGTCGCGCTCGCCGGCGGTGAATCGCGCGAGCCGTATCGCGAGGCCGTCGCGAAGGCACGCGAGTGGGGGACGAGCCTCGCTGCCGCGTTCCCCGAGCATCCGCCGGTCTACACGTCGGTGCTCGCGCAACCGAGCGGCGTGTTCGATCACAAGCTCCCGTACCTCGCGTACGGCGCGGATCTCGGCGCGGTCGAGCCCGAAGACGTGCCGTCGGCGACCCACGGCGACTTCCAACGTCCGGTGATCGTCATCCGCCGCGCGCTCGCGCTCGAGCACCCGAAGTGGGCGCCGATCACGACCGGACGCAAGCTCGTGCGCGAGGAGCGCCTGCACGACCGTGTCTGGGTCTACGTGTTCGCGCCGTCAAACCCGTAGCGCCGGCAGCTTGCCGCGCTCGAAGCGGATGCCGCCGAGCGCCGCGAGCACGCCGCCATACGCCACGGCGCCGAGCGCGATCGCGACGAGCACGTGCAGCGGCGGCAGGAAGTACAGGACGAGCGCCATCGCGCCCGCCGCCGCACCGCTCTTCCAGAAACGCGCGAGCCCCGTCAGCGGGTACTCGAGCTTGCGCGCACACCACGCTGCGATCGCCGCGCGAATCGCTTCGGTCGCGAGCGTCGCCCACGCCGCGCCCCACATACCGAACGGCGGGATCAGCGCGATGTTCAGCAGGAAGTTGAACGCGACCGCCCACGCGGTCATGTGCATGACAGTCTTCTCGCGGCCGCCGGCGACCAGCGCGATGAGATCGACTTCCTTCGACACGGTGAACGGCATCGTCCACACGAGGATCGCGAGGATCCCGGCCGACTCCGCGAACTCCGATTTGTAGACGAGGTCGACGATGCCGCCCGAGAGCAGGCTCGCGCCGACCGCGATCGGCAGCGCGAGCGCGAACATCGTCGCCGCGGCCGTGTGGTAGAGCGCATCACGCCGGTCGCGCTCGTGCTGCACGCGCGAGAGGCCGGCGAGGAACGAGAGCGAGTACGCCGCGGCGAGGTTGATCAGGAAACTGATGAGCTGATAGGCCGCCGCGTACTTGCCGCTGGTCTCGCGATCGCGGAGGAAGCGCAGGAAGATCAGGTCCGAGTTGTAGATCGTCAGGCCGAGCAGGACGTTCGCGACGAGCGGCCACGACCGCGCGAAGATCGGCTTGACGAGTTGCCAGTCGAAGCCGATGCGCAACTTGAAACCCTTCGCGCGCAGCCAGACGAACAAGGTCGTCGCGATCACTGCATCGCCGCAGAGCTGGAAGAGCGGCACGCGCGTGATCTGCGTGGCTTCCTTCACGAAGGCGAGCACGAGCACGAGGTACAGCGACTCGCCGAGCGTGCGCGCGATCGCCACCGGCCGCGAATCCTGCAGTCCGAGGTGGATCCACTTCGTGTTCGGTCCGATCGCGACGAGCGTCAACCCGTAGAACGAGAGCACCCAGCCGTCGACCGCCGGCAACGCACCGAGCGCGGACAACGAGAGCCCGAGTCCGAACACGAGCGCCGCGAGTACGCACGAAACGACCACGCGGGCCCCGAGGATCGCCGGCGCGACGGTTTCGATGCGCTGGACGTTCTCCGAGATGTGGCGCACGCCGAGCAGGTCGATGCCGCACTCGGAGAGGTTCTGGAAGTAGAGCAACACCGCGGACGCGAAGAGCATCGCGCCGAACGCGCCGGGCCCGAACTCGCGTGCGACGTACGCGCCTGCCAGGAACGCGACGATCCGCGCCACGGCGTCGCCGCCGGCGAGCGCGAGGAAGTTGCGCGCGACTTTGCGTTCGGGCGCGTGGTCGGCGTCGGGCCGACGTTCGGCCGCGGGCTTTTCGAGCTCGGCCGAAGCCATCGCGAGCGGATCAGCTCTCGGCGCGCTCGACCGCGCGGTTGTAGACGCCCGCGACGAGCTCGCCGAGCACGAAGCCGATCGCGAGCAAGTACGCGAAGCCGATCAGGCTGCCGACGAAGTCGACGCGGTAACCGGGCAGATAGAGGTGCAGGTTCGAGAGGAACTCGCCGGGATGCTCGCCGCCCTTGACGTCGAGCAGGTTCGTGACGGCGAAGAGCGCGATGCCCGCGGCGGCGCCGAGCGTCAGCCCCCAGGCCTTGCCGTTCAAGCGCACGTGCGTGGTGCCGGACGGCTCGCGTTTGCCGGAAAGCGGGCTCCTCGGACCGATCAGGCGGCCGAGTCCGTAGCCGATCACGAAGCCGTAGACCAGACCGACGAACGCGCCGAGCCAACTCACGCTGTAGCCGGGCAACACGTTCGTGAGGCGACCGAGGTGCTGGCCCATGTCGGGCCCACCCTTCATCACGAGGATGATCGTCGCGAGGCAGAGGCCGCCGCCGAGCACCAGCCCAGTGGCGATGCCCCAAGCGCGCGCGTTGATGCGCGACAGCGTGCCGTGGACGACGTCTTGATCGCTCATGTCAGATGTGATCGAGGAAGCCGCGGCTCTCCGCGAGCTCGGCCTTCGCGCGCAGCACGACCTTCGCGATCGCCATCACGACGTTGCGTGCGAACGCGAAGAACCAGCCGACGATGAACCCCGAGAAGAAACCCCACGCGGCGCCGACCACGACGCCGCCCCACGACACCGCATAACCCGGCATGTACTGCGCGAGCAGCACCAGCGGGTAGGGCTCGTCGGGCGAGCGCAGGAGGTGGACGACGGTGAGCGCCGCGAGGACCACCGCGGCCGCGACGCCGACGGCGAGGCCGAGGCAGAACTTGTGCAGCGGCGTGAACGCGAGCTCGAGCTCCTCTTCGAGGGCTTGCTCTTGGCGCGGATCGTGTTGGGCGTCGGCCATGGGTTGCGTGCGACGCTCCGAGGGGACGGGCGCACGTCGCCACTATAGTTCGGCCGCTCGCGTCGCTTCCACAACCGCGTGCTCCCCGAAAGTGCCGCGGACGGGCCGCGGTCGAGGCCGTCCGACCCGCAGGGCTCGACGAACGCCTCCGTGGGCGCGCGCGGCTGGAAAACCCTTCTCCCGTCGCCCGCGGGTGCGGGCGCGAGGCGCGAAGGGTCACGCGCTCGCTCCGTTGCGGGTCCCGCGGGTGCGCCCGATCGGCTTCGGGTTCACGTCGGCCGCGGGCGGACTCAAGCATGTCGGGGCAGCGCCCGATCCGGTCGAGTTCCCCGACCCCAAGGAGTCCCGATGACCCGTCCGTCGTTTCGTGCTTCGCGCGTCGCTCGTGTTCTCGCAGCCGGTGCCGCGTGCGTCCTCGCGACGTGCGGAGGCGGTGGATCGGGCGGCGGCGGATCGCATTCGAGCAGCCTCGGTCGCAACGCGGCGACCGTCGCGCTCGGGGACGTTTCCGCGGATCAACTGAGCGAGCTCGCGATCACGTTCCACGAACTCGCGTTGGTCGGTCCCGGTGGGCCCGCGTACTTGATCCAGGACGGCGTCGACGCGCCAGTGACGATCGACGCGCTCAGCTACGAAGGTACTGCGGCGCCGATCGCGTCGCGCGAGCTCGCGGCCGGCGACTACGACACGCTCAGCTTCAAACTGACGATCACCGCGAAGGATCTGACCAGTCTCGACGTCCCCGTCTACCCGCTCTTCGACCCGACGGGCGCGTCGTACTCCGAGATCGCGACGACGTTCCCGCTGGGCCCGCTGAACTCGTTCTCGATCGCCGAGCCGGCCGCCGAGAACCAGCCGCTGCTCTTCATGCACGTCGACGTCGCGAACTCGGTCGCCGACGGCGAAGTGCCGGGCTCGATCGTCGTCGGTCCGCGCATCTTCCTTTCCACTCGGATCCCGATGGCGCTCTCCGGGACCGTCACCGAGATCGACGCGGCGAACGAACTCTTCGCGTTGGAGGACGCGCTTGGCTCGTCCTACGTCGTCGAGCCGACCGACTGCACGAGCTTCGTCGCCGGCTTCGACGTGTCGAAGGCCGGCGTCGGTTCCGCGATCGTGCTCTCGAACCTCTCGGTCGGTGACACGTTGCAGATGGAAGGCATGCTCGGCGTCGATCCGGGCTGCGCCGACGTCGGACAGAGCTCGGTGCGCTACCATCCGCACCTCGTGCGAGCGGCGTTCACCGGCGTCGGCATGGCGCTCGTCAACGGCATCGTCCAGAGCGTCGACACGGGCGGCGGGACGCCGGTGGTGACGCTGCTCGTCGAGCGCGTCACGGACGTGGCGACCGGGCAGCCGGTGATGACCGGTCCGGGTGACGTGTTCGCTGCCGACTTCGACGCCTGTCTCCTCTTCACCGGCCTCGGCGAGGTCCACGACCTCACCGGAGCGGCCGACCGATTGCAGCCCGGCGAAGTGCTCGGCGTCGGTGTCGAGAACTTCGCGCCGTCCGGCGTGGGCACGTACGGTGGGACGCCGCGCTGCGGGTTCCTCCAAGTCGTCAACCTCGCCGGCATGATCGGTGCGGTCGACGACCTCGGGCTCACGTTGCTCGCGAGCGGCACGAAGAAGCAGACCGGCGACCCGCATCCTGCGCAGGCGTGGCTTCCCGGAGTCGGTGGGCCCGCGACCGCCGTGGCGCTCGGGACGGACATCGACGTGGTCGTCGGTTCGGGCTCGCAAGTGTTCGTCGGGCCGCTCTCCGGTTGGGCGCTGACGCAACTCGTCGATCCGTTCTTCGACAACCAACTGTCCGGGCCGGACGGGCTGGACGGGCAATCGCTCGGTGCACCGTGCGGCGCCGCGACGCAAGTCGACAGCGACATCGACGTCGGGACGCTCTGCGCGTTCGTCGATCACCAAAGCGACGGCGACGACGTGTGGACGATCCAGCGGCTCGACGTCAACGTCTCCTCCGACGCGACGCAGAAGTACGTCTCGTGGGAAGCGGGCACGCCTGCGTGCACGTTGCCGGTCAACAACGCGTGGAACAACAACCCGTGCATCGCGGTCGATTCGAAGCACCGCGAAGCAGCGGTGCTCGGCGACTCGAACGATCCGAACTGGCACAACTACGCGCAGACCGGAGCCGGCGCGTTCGGTACGTCGATCTTGAACGCGGGCGCGTTGGTGCCCGGTGCGACGGTGCCGCCGGGCTCCGACACCGCGGGTTGGGACGACGTCGACGAGCGTGTGCTCCTCGGCATCGACTTCGACGGCGACATGTACCCGTTCGACGACTACGCGGACTCGTGCACGGGCCTCGAAGAGCGCGTGTGGGTCGACCTGTCGCAGGCCGTGTTCTTCTACTTCTCGAAGGACTCCGGCACCGGTGACGTCGATCTGCAGTACCTCGCGAGCTACGCCGACTTCAAGTCGAAGGTGATCGCGCTCCAAGCGGCGCAACAAGCGCAGTCGTGCGGCGTCGGCTTCCACGAGAACGCCGGCTTCGGCTTCGCCGGCGTCATCGACAAGAACAGCGTGGAGTCACTCGTCGGTGGCGCGATCGTCCCCGTCGTCCACGCGATCGACGGCCGGGTCTTCAACGGAGGTTGCGTCGCCGATTGACGCGTGTCGTCAGCGTCCGAGCGCCGCCCGCACGCGCCGCGCCAGCGCGCGGAACGCGATGCGGCGACGGAACGCGCCCGAGCCCCAGCGTTCGAGGCCACCCGCGCGCCAGTAGTAGACGTCGAGGCGAGGCAGCCGGTGCAGGTCGGGCGCGTCCGGCAGCGCCGCGAGCTCGGTGGTCACCGCGACTTCGTAGTGCCGCTTCGCCGCGGCGACGCAGCGCTCGTCGAACGTGCCGAACGGATAACAGAACGCCTTCGGGCGCACGCCGACGCGCTCTTCGATCGCCCGCGCGGAGCCGGCGACCTCTGCTTCGAGCGCCGCGTCGTCGCACGTCTCGAGGTGCGGGTGCGTGCGACTGTGCGATCCGAGCGTCAGACCGTGTTCGACGAGCTTCGCGACGGTGTCCCAGCTCATCAGCGGCAACTCCGGGATGCCCGAGAGTTTCGTCCCGCCCCAGTCGTTCGTCCGTCCGAGCCGTTCGGTCGGCACGAAGAGCGTCACGGGCAGATCGTGGTGCTTGAGCAGCGGCCACGCGACGTCCGCGAAGTTCTGGAAGCCGTCGTCGAACGTGATCGCGAGCGCGTGGCGGTCGGCGGGGACCTTGTGCAACCATTCGAGCGGCACGATCTGCACGTTGCGCGACGCGAAGAAGCGCACGTGGTTGCGGAGCTCGTGCTCGCTGACCGAGATCGACGACCCCGACGGATCGATCGAGTGGTACGTGAGGATCCCGCGCATGCCGGGAGCATAGCGCCCGGCGAGTGCGACGAGCGCGCGGGCGCCGCGGCGCGTAAGCTCGACGCGTGGCGAAGAAGAAGAAACGCAAGCGCCGGGTCGACCGCGACGAAGGCTCGTACGCGTGTCCGAGCTGCGGCGAGTCGATCGTGGTGCCGCTCGATCCGACGCAAGGCGACGAGCAGAGCTACGTCGAGGACTGCCCGGTCTGCTGCAACCCGAACGTGATCCACGTCGAGTTCTTCGGCCCAGGCGAGTCGCCGCGCGTCTGGGCCGAAGCGGAGTAGGGCTTCAGCGCCGCTCGAACGCGCGCAGTTTCTCGGCGAGCGCGACGGCGTGCTCGGGCGAGAGTTTCTCGAGCGCGGCGAGCTCTTGTTTCGCGCCGGCGACGTCGTTGCGTTGCAAGCAGAGCAGCCCGAGGTTGAAGCGTGTGTCCGCGTGGCCGGGCGCGAGCTTCAAGGCTTCGCGGTAGGCCGCGAGCGCGCCGTCGAGATCGCCGGATTCGTGCAGCGCGAGTGCGAGGCTCTGCGCGGCGAGCGCGTGCGCCGGATCGACTTCGAGCGCTCGTCGGTACTGCACGATCGCTTCCGCGCGCCGGCCCTGTTCGTGCAACGCGATGCCGACCTGCACGGCGACGTCCGCGTTCGACGTCTTGCGCACTTCGAGTTTCGCGAGCGCGTACTCGCTCGCCGGTCGTTCGAGTCCGTGTTGCGCGAGCCGAGCCGCGACGTCCGGGTCCGACGCCGAGAGCGACTTCGCGAGCCACCGTCCGGGGAACGGCACCGCGGCGGCGAGCCGAGCCGCGTCGTCCGCGCCGACGAGCGCGGCGTCGCGTGCGAGCGTCGCGGGCTCGAACGCGCCTGCGTACGTCGCGACGAGTCGCCCCGTCGGGTCGACGAGGAATGCGACCGGCGTGAAGAGCCCGCGTGCATCGTCGTGCAACGCCGCGAGCACGAGCTCGAGCACCTGCAGTGCTTCTTCGCTCGCGAAACCGCGCGAGAACGGCCAGTTCGCGGCGGACCACGCTTCGAGCGCTCGCGTCCGAGCCTCTCTGTCGTCCTCGGCGCCCGTCCCGGCGCCGACATCGACGCACAGTGACAGCACTTGCGCGAGGCCCGCCGCTTCGAGCGTCGCTTTCTCCTCGGCGAATCGGTGGAGCAGCCGCAGCGACTCGAGGTCCTCGCGCGACCAGAGCAGCAACACGAGCGGCCGCCCGGTGCCCTGCGGACCTTGCATCGTGATGCCGAAGAGCGACGCGGCGCGCCCGTCGGCGGTTTCGAGCGCGAGCCGCGGCAAGCCGAGCGGCGTCGTGAGCACCGTGCGGGTCGCGGCGAGCCGCGGTGCGGCGTAGGAGGTCTCTCGGAACTCGCGTTGCGCGCGTGCGGCGAGCGGCTGCGCGGTTCCGCTGCCTTGCAGCAAGCGATGCGCGCTTCTCGCGCTCGGTGCGCCGAACGACTCGGTCTCGCCGCTCGGCCACCTGACGCTGACGCTCGTCACGCTCGCACGTCCGAGTCCGAACACGAGCCGCGAGCTCGACTGCGTGAGGTAGCCGTGGCCCGCGCGTTGTGTCAGCCGTTGCGTGCGGCGGTCGTCGGTCGACACGACGACCCGCGCGCCGATCGTCGTGCGGCGCGGATCGCGCGACGCGAGCTCGAACGCGATCCACGCGTGCTCGGTCGCGCGCCTGTTCTCGAGCATCCGCAGCATCGGCGCGTTGCGGTTGGTGAGGAACAGGTCCTCGTCACCGTCGTGATCCCAATCGATCCGCACCGCGGCGCGCGCGTCGTCGGGATGATCGAGTCCGGCCGCCGCCGACACGTCGACGAACCGTCCGTCTCCGACGTTCCACAACGCGACGTTGCGTTCGTGTCCGTTCCACGAGTACCCCTGCCGCATCAGCCGATTGATCGCGCGCCAACCGAGCGCGTAGTCGTCGCGTGCTCCGGAGTCGTCGGCGGGCGACTGCAACACGACTTGGCGCCAGAAGAAGCTGTCGAGGTCCGGCTCGCGGGTGTCGCTCGCGAAACCGTTCGGAGCGAAGAGGTCGAGCGCGCCGTCGCCGTCGAAGTCGACGAAGATCGCGCCCCAGCCCCAGCGGCCGAACGCCGTGCCGCTCGCTTCGGCGACGTCCTCGAAGCGTTTGCCGCCTCGATTCGCGAGCAACGTGTTGCCCATCGCGTGCGCTCGATAGTCGTGCTCGTCCGCGCCGCCGCGCGTCGCGCGGAACCCCGGCGAACACGTCAACCGGCTGCCGGCGCGCGTGCACATGTTCGTCGTGTACGCGTCCAGCCAACCGTCGCCGTCGAAGTCGCCCCAGTCGACGCCCATGCCGGCCGAAACGTCGTCGGCCGCGAGCTCGGGCGCGACGTCACGGAAGCGGCCGTCGTCGTTGCGGTAGAGGTTCTTGCGGCCGAAGTCGTTGGCGACGTAGAGGTCCTGATCGCCGTCCTCGTCGAAGTCCTCCCATGCGGCGGCGAAACTGAAGCGGCGGTTGTGCTCGTCGAGTCCGACCTCCTTCGTGACGTCGACGAACTTCCATGCGTTGCCGTCCGAGGAGGCGCCGTTCGCGACGTCGTTGCGCCAGAGTTGGTTCGCTTCGCCGTTGTTCGCGTCGTGGTAGGGGACCGGCAAGCCGTTCTGCTCGTAAGGCGACAAGTACGAACAGACGTACACGTCGAGATCGCCGTCGCCGTCGTAGTCGGCGGCGGAGAGCGACGTCGCGAGCGATCGTTCGATCTCGAGTTTGCGCTCGAAGCGTCCATGGCCGTCGTTCGCGAGGAAGACGAGACCGACGCTCGCCGCGAGCACGAGGTCGCGATCACCGTCGCGATCGAGGTCGACGAGCAGCGCGCTCGACGTGAAGTCGAGGAAGTCGACGCCCGCCTCCGCGGACACGTCGCGCAACCGGTGGTCGGCCGTGTGCAGCAGGAGCTGATTCGGCAAACCGCCCGGGCGACACACGTAGACGTCCTCGAGCCCGTCGCCGTTCACGTCGCCGACGGCGAGACCGTGGTGGCCGAGCGCGCCGGGCGACACGCTCGACGGCAGAGTCGCGCGCCAGCGATCGAGCCCCGGCGCGAAGCGCGTGCGATAGAGCTCGGGATCCTCGAAGAGCGACTCCGTGACGTCGACGAACGGCGGCGCCGCGCCGCCCGGCAGCGTCGCGGCGTCGAACGACGTCACGCGCAGCTCCACGAGCCGCAGCGAGTCGTCCGCGACGCTCCACACGCACGTCCACGTCGCGTCGTGCTGCGCGCGAGCATTCGCGACGACCCCGCTCGCTTGCACGCGGATCGTCGTTTCGAGCGTCGGCGGCGAGCCCGGGCGTTCGACGACGCCGAAGAGCTCGCAGTCGAGCCGCGACGGGCCCGTGAAGGTCTTGCGCCAACTCGCGAGAGCCTCGACGAACGGCGCCGGCTCGGCGCCGCTCGGTTCGAGCTCGCGGGTGAGGCTCCACGCGCGCTCCGACGGCGGAGGGTTCGCCTCCGCGCGCGCCGCGGCCGCGAGCGGACCGACGCGCAACGTCGGCGCGAGCCACGCCGAGAGCGACGAATCGAATTCCACGTCGCCGCCGCCCGCATCCGCCGCGCTCCACGCGCGCGAGAGTTCGGCGAGCCGCGCTTCGATCGCCGTCGCGCCTCGTTCGACCGACCAAACGTCGAGCTTCGCGTCGACCAGTCCGAGCTTCGCGCGCAGTTTCGGGTCGAGCCCACGATCCGGGTCGCGCACGGGCCGCGCGGCCTTCGTGCTCGCAGCGACGCCCGCCTGTGGCTGCGCCGTCGATCGCGGCGCGGCGGCGACTGGAGCTCGCGCGAACGCCGCGCACGCGAGCGCGACGAGGACGACGCGAACGAAGCGAGAGGAGCAAACCATGGCGCAACCGAGCGACCGACGAGCGTAGTCGCGCGCCAAGTCCGTGGAAAGGCGCGGTCGAGCGGCGTAGAGTCCGCGCGCTCGCGACGAGCGGAGGCGAACACGTGAAACGCGTCTTTCCGTGGTTGGTGCTGGCGGCATTGATCGTGTCGGCGTGGTGGCTCTACCGACTTCGCTCGCACCCCGGCGGGGCGGCGTCCGCGCAGGTCAGCGTCGAAACGTTGCTCGCGCGCGAACGCGCCGCGGCGCATTTCGAAGCGGGGGACTTCGCGCGGGCGCGCGCCGAACTCGCGCCGCTCGTCGCGCTGGCTGACGCAGGGGGTGACCCACGGGGCGACGCCGAACTCGACGACCTGGTGCGCGCGATGCTCGTCGACTACGCGGAACGTCCAAAGAGCGATCCCGAGCCGTTGCTCGCACGCCTCGAGCAGCGTGATCCGGCGCACCCGACGTTGCACTACGTCCGTGCGCGGCTCGCACTCGAACGCGGCGACTTCGCGGCGGCGGTCGAACACTTCGAGCGCGCGGCCGAACGTGCGCCGGACGACGCGGCGACGCTCGCCGGTCTCGCGTCGGCGTATCTCGACGTCGATCGAGCTTCGAGCGCGGCGCCTTTGCTCACGCGCGTGATCGACCTCGGTCCCGAGCGTGCCGGCGCGTGGTACGTGCTCGCCGTCTACTTGAGCATGCGGCTCGCGCAGGACACGGGCGACGAAGAAGAAGGCCGCCGCCTCCAGCGCGTCTACACGTCGTTCGAAGCGCAAGGTTTCCGCGCGCCCAACGCGAAGGAACTCGACTTCGGTGAACTCGCGAAGTTCCCGAGGGCCGCGCCGAGCGGCATCCTCGACGCGCCGGCGCCGCGCGCGCCGCAATTCGCGCTCGAGCCCGCGGTGCTGCCCGAGTTCGCGAACGCGCGCGAGCTCTGCGCCGACGACCTCGATGGCGACGGCGACTTCGACTTGCTCGCGGCGAGCGAACGCGGTGTGCTCGCGGCGTTCCAGCAAGCAGGCGAGTGGACCGTCGAAACCGTGCTCGCGGGCCCGGTCGATCACGTGCGTGCGTACGACCTCGCGAACCGCGACGTGCAGGACCTCGTGGTCGTGCGCGGCGCGGAAGTGCTGTTGTTCGAGCACGCGAGCGGGGCCGACCTGCTGCTCGGCGATCCGAACGCGCCGCGGTGGAAGCCTGCGCCGCTCGCCTTGCCGTCGCTCGCCCAGCCGTTCGGCGGCGCCGTCGCCGACCTGCTCGCGGTCGACTTCGATCACGAAGGCGATCTCGATCTCCTGTTCGTCGGTGCCTTCGGCGCGCGTTTGTGGCGCAACGATGCGGCCGTCGTGCGGCCGAGCGCGTCGGGCGTGCCAGGCGAAGTCGCGCGAGGCGGTTTCACCGACGTGTCGACCGACGCGAGCTTGCCGAGCTCCGGCGCGCTCGCGTGGTGCGCGACCGAGGACTTCGACGGCGACGCCGACGTCGACTTGCTCCTCGGCGGGCCCGGCGCGCTGCATCTGATGGACAACCAACGCGCTGGGCGCTTCGTCGACGTCGCGGCGCGCCGTTTCACCGGACTACGCGCGTTCGACCGCGAGCCCGAGCTCGCCGACTTCGACGCCGACGGGCGCGTCGACGTGCTCGTGTTGGCGCAACCGAACGGTCTCCTGCGCCAGCGCGACGACGGGACCTTCGCCGCTGCCGACGCGCGGCTCCCGCGCACGCTCGTCGCGCCCGCGACCGCGCGCGCCGCGGACCTCGACCTCGACGGCGTCACCGACCTCGTCGTGTCCGGCGCGGAGGCCGTCTTCGTCGCCGAGCTCGGCTTCGGCACGCCGATCGCGGCGCCGTTCGCGTTCGCTGGCCGCGGCGAGCCCGCGGCTCCGTGGCTCGTGATCGACCTCGATCGCGACCTCGATCAGGACTTCGTGCGCGCGACGGCGAGCGGCATCGAGATCGCGCGGGGCTCGAGCGGCGCGGGACGAGCCGCGCGGCTCGCGCCGTCCGGTCTGAAGGACAACCGCCGCGCGCTCGGCGCGATCGTCGAGACGCGCACCGCCGGCCGGTATCGCCGCATCTACTGGCGCGGCGTGCCCGAGCTCGTCGGCTGCGGCGCGAACGACGCGCTCGACGTCCTCCGCACCACGTGGCCCAACGGCGCGGTCCAGACGGCGCTCGCCGTGCCGCCGACCGATCGCCCGTTCGTCGACGCACCGAGCGGCGCGCTCGTGCAACCCGAAGGACTGATCGGTTCGTGCCCGTTCCTCTACGCGTGGAACGGCGAGACGTACGGCTTCGTCAGCGACGTGCTCGGCGGCACGCCGCTCGGCCTGCCGATGGCGCCCGGGATGCTCGTGCCGCCCGATCACGACGAGTACGTGCTCGTGCGCGGCTCGGAGCTCGTGCCGAAGGGCGGCCATCTCGAGCTGCAGTTCACCGAGGAGTTGCGCGAGGTCACGTACCTCGACCGCGCGCGCCTCGACGTCGTCGATCACCCCGCGGACGTCGCGATCTACCCGAACGAACGTTTCTGCTTCCCGCCGTTCCCCGAGGCGCACGTGCACACCGTGAAAGCGCCGCTCGCGCCGCTGCGTGCGCTCGGCAGCGACGGCCGGGACTGGGCGCAGGAGCTCGGCGCGCGCGACGACGTGCACGCGATGCCGTTCACGCCGCTCGCTCCGCAGTTCCTCGGCCTCGCGACGCCGCATTGGCTCGAGCTCGAGTTCGACGCCGCGAAGACCCGCGACGCGCGCAAGTTGCGGCTCGTCTGCACCGGTTGGTTCTACTGGACCGACGCGAGCGTCAACGTCGCCTCCGCACGCACGCCCGACGTGCGTTTCGTGCCGCCGATCCTGCAAGTGCAAGGTCCCGACGGAACGTGGCGCGACGCGGCGCCGCCGCTCGGGTTCCCGGCGGGCAAGTCGAAGACGATGGTGATCGAGCTCGACGGGCTCGTCGATGTCGCGCGCCCGAAGTTCAGGCTCTTCTCGACGCTGCGGCTCTACTGGGACGCGGTCGAGCTCGCAGTGTGCGATGACGCGGCCGAGACGCGCGTCACCGCACTCGAGCCGCGGAGCGCGAAACTCTGGCCTCGCGGCTTCAGTCGGCCGATCGCGACCGAGCGCAAGGACCTGCCGGAACGCTTCGAGTGGGACGCGCTCTCGGATGTCCCGCGTTGGAACCAGCACCCCGGGCTCTACACGCGCTACGGCGAGACCGTCGAGTTGCTCGGCTCGGCCGACGATCGCTTCGTGATCCTCGGCAGCGGCGACGCGCTCACGTTGCGTTTCGACGCGAGCTCGCTCCCGCCGCTCGCCGACGGTTGGACGCGCGACTACTTGCTCTACCTCGACGGTTGGGCGAAGGATCGCGACCCGAACACGATCGAAGCGCTGACCGTCGAGCCGCTGCCGTTCCATGCGATGAGCGGCTACCCGTACGGCCCGGACGAGCACTTCCCGACGACGCCGGCCCACGCAGCGTGGCGCACCGAGTGGAACACGCGCCCCGCGCGCAAGTGGCTCGCGCCGCTCTCGCCGGCAGCGTCGTCGGCTTGGTTGAAAGACGCGTTGCTGAGCGAAGGCACGGCGAACTGAGCGAGCAGACCCGCTTCGTCAGACGCGCGTCCAGTGCATCACCCAGTTCTCCTCCCAGGTGCGGCCGTCGTCGCGTGACGTCGCTTGGTACCAGCGGCACGACTTCGGTGTGATGCGGTCCCACGCGCCGCGCACGATGATCGACTTGTCGTCGAGCACGTCGTCGCCGTCCCACGTGCCGACGCCGTCGACGAAACTGCCCCACGCAGGCGGCGGCGTGATCACGCACTCGACGGAGTTCACCCAATGATCGGCCCACAGCTTCTGCTTCGGGTCGAGCAGGCGCAGCCCCATCCCGAAGAAGTTGCGCGCGGGGATGCGCAACTCCTCGACGCTGACCGTGCCGGACAGGATCGAGAACACGGTCGCTTCGCCTTCGAACTCGATCCAGCCTTCGTCGGTGCGGAACTCGTTCGCGATCTTCCACTTGCCGGTGAGGAAGTCGAAGTCGCCGGGTTTGCCGGTCGGCTGCGGCTTGCGCGCGTCGGCTCGTGCGAGGTTCGCTCCTAGCGAGCTTGCCGCGGCGAGACCCGCTGCGAGTTGGAGCACGGTGCGACGTTCGATGGATTGCGGTTCGTGGTGCATGTGGGCCTCGTTCCTCGCGCTCATTCGGAGCGCCTGGGTACCGCGCGCTCGACACGAGCGCGATCTTCGGGCACGAGCCTGCGCACCGATCGCTGACGCCGAGCGTCAGCTTTTCCGCCGCCGCGTTCGAGTCGCGTACGCCTTCGCGAGCTCTCGAACCGCACGCCGCATCGCGTCGCGGAGCTCCGCAGGCTCGAGCGCTTCGACGCCCGGCCCGAGCTTCAAGAGCTCGCCGACCGCGGCCTCGATCGACTCGATCGGGATCGTGAGCACGTGCCAGCCATCGGCGTCAGCCGATCTGGCGCCGTCAGCCGATTCGGCGCCGCCAGCCGTTCCGGCGCCGTCCGCCGTTCCGGGGACGTCCACCGCTCTGGCGCCGGCCACCGCGCGCGCCATCGCGGCGCCGAGTCGCGCGAGCGGCCGCAGCGCTTCCGGCCTGACGCGCACTTTCGCGGTCCGTGCGAGCATGCGCTGCTCGTAGTCGTTCGCGAAACGCCGCCAGTAGCCGACGAGCTCGAATCGCGGCGGCACGGTCGCGGGCGCGTCCTCGACGCGCAGCTCGAGGATGGAGCCGACACGATACGTCCGCGGCTGCGCACCACTCGCCGCGACCAGGTACCACACGCCGGCCTTGAGCACGAGGCCGAGCGGCGCGACGCGACGTTCGACGACGCCGCTCCAACGCTCGTAGCGCAGCGACAGCATCCGGCCGAGCCACACGGCGGACGCGAGCTCGGGCAGGATCCGTTGCTCGTCCGGCGCTTGGAACCACGCGACGGGATCGACGTGGAAGCGCGCGGCGACTCGTTCGGCGTCGCTCGCGGACGCTCGAGGCAACGCGGCGAGCAGCTTGAGCCGCGTCGTCGCGTGCGCCGGCCCGAGGCCGAGTTGTTCGGCCGCGAACGGGATGCCGGCGAAGAAGAGGCTCTCCGCTTCGGGTCGATCGAGCCCGGTCAGCCTCGTGCGATAACCGTCGCGCAACGCGAAGCCGCCGCTGCGTCCGCGCTCGGCGTAGACCGGCACACCGGCGGCGCTGAGCGCGTCGATGTCGCGGTAGATCGTGCGCAGCGAGACTTCGAACGCTTCGGCGAGCGCTCGCGCCGAGACACGACCTTCGTGCTGGAGCCTGAGCAGGATCGAGAGCAGTCGACTCGCTTGCATGCCTCCGAGCGTGCCGTCGCCGCGCTCGCCGCGGCAGTCTCCGTTCGCGCGGAGCGCATGCGCGCGAACGAACTTCGTCCGGCCCACGCACGGGCCGAACGACGTGCGGTCACGCTTGCGGCACGAGGCCCTTGCGCGAGACGAGGACGTAGTAGACGAGCGGCACGACCACCAGCGTGAAGACCGTCGACGCGATCAGTCCGAAGATCAGGCTCCACGCGAGGCCGGAGAAGATCGGGTCGAGCGTGATCGGCCACGCGCCGAGCATCGCTGCGCCCGCGGTCAGCAGGATCGGCCGCAGTCGCTTCGCGCCGCTCTCGAGCACCGCGTCGCGCGGACTCGCGCCTTCGAGGATCCGGTGGCGCATGAAGTCGATCAGGATGATCGAGTTGCGCACGACGATGCCGGCGAGCGCGATCATGCCGATCATGCCGGTCGCGGTGAACCACACTGGACTCGAGTAACCGCCTATGTCCTCCGCGACGATCAGGTTGAGCACCCAGAAGCCCGGCAGGATGCCGATCGCGCCGAGCGGGATCGCGAGCATCACGAGCAGCGGCATGCCGAACGAGCGCGTCTCGACGACGAGCAGCACGTAGATCGCGATCAGCGCGCCGGCGAACGCGAGCCCGAGGTCGCGGAACACGTCGAGCGTGATCTTCCACTCGCCTTCGCCGCCCCAGTTCGCGCGCGCGCCGCCGGCGAGCGGGCGTTCCTCGAGCTCGTGCTGCATCCCGAGCACGGCGTCGGCCGGCGGCAGGCCCGCGACTTCGCCGAGCACGAACACCACGCGCTCCATGTCCTTGTGGAAGATCGTCTGGTCGTCGACGCGCTCCTCGAAGCGGCCGAGCTCGCCGAGCGGGATCGGCTTCGTGCCCGCGCCGCGCACGGCGATGCGCGCGAGCTCGTCGGGGCCGCTGCGGTTCGCGCGGTCGAGCGCGACTTTCAACGCGAGCGGTTGGCGTTCGCTTGGCTCGTGCACGGTCGCGGCGACGTGGCCGGAGAGCGCGAGGTTGAGCGTGCTCGCGATCTCGGCGGTCGTCACGCCGTGCAACGCGGCCTTCTCCTTGTCGGTGACGAAGTCGAGGCGCCGGCGCGCGCTTTCGTCGGTCGAATCGACGTCGACGACGCCGTGGAGCTTCTCGAGGCGGCTCGCGAGGTCGCGCGCCGCGGCGATCAGTTCGTCGTAGCTGCGTTCGGGCGGCCCCGTGACTTCGGCGGCGAGCGTCGCGAGCACCGGCGGTCCCGGCGGCACTTCGACGAACTGGATCTTCGCGCCATGCCGGTCAGCGATGCGTTGCAACTCGGGCCGCAGGCGCAGCGCGATCGCGTGACTCTGCGCGTCGCGTTCGTGCTTGCCGAGCAAGTTGATGCGCAGGTCGGCTTGGTAAGGCTCGCGACGCAGCCCGTAGCGGCGCACCAGTCCGTTGAAGTCGACCGGGCTCGCCGCGCCGACGAACGACTGCACGTGGTCGACTTCGTGGACGCGCGCCAGGTACTCCTCGAACTCGCGCACTGTCGCGTCGGTTGCTTCGAGCGTCGCGTCGCGCGGCAAGTCGACGACGAGCTCGAGCTCGCGCTTGTTGTCGTACGGCAGCATCTTGAGCGGCACGCGGCCCGACAGTGCGAGCCACACGGCGAACACCATCAAGCCGCCGATGACGCCGAACAGCACCCACCGTGGACCCGTGCGATCGACCAACGCGGCGAGCCAACGCCTGTAGCCGCGCTCGACGCCGGTCTCCGTCTCTTCGTGCACCGTGTCGTGTCCGTGATGCGGCTTGAGCAGCAGGTAGGACATCCACGGCGTCACCGTGAACGCGACCAGCAAGCTCATCGCCATTGCGACCGGCACGTTGATCGCCATCGGCCGCATGTAGGGGCCCATCATGCCGGTGATGAACACGAGCGGCACGAACGAGAGGATCACCGCGAGCGTCGCGACGATCACCGGCGGCCGCACTTCGTTGACGGCGAGCAACACGGCGTCGAGCGGCTTGAATTTGCGCTTCGCGAAGTAGCGGTGGATGTTCTCGACGTCGACGATCGGATCGTCGCAGACGAGGCCGAGCACGAGGACGAGCGCGAAGAGCGTGACTCGATTGATCGTGTAGCCGAAGAGCAAGTTGACGAGCAGCGTCAACGCGAACGTGATCGGCACCGCGGCCGCGACGATCAGACCTTCGCGCCAACCGAGCGAGAACGCGACCAGCCCGATCACGGTGACGATCGCGAGCGAGAGGTGCGTCAGGAGCTCGTTGACCTTCTCGTTCGCGCTCTCGCCCCAGTTGCGCGAAACGGTCAGGCGCACGTCGCTCGGCAGCACTTCGGCGGCGATCCGTTCCGCGGCGGCGACGACGTCCTCGGCGACCACGACCGCGTTGGTGCCCTTCTTCTTCGAGAGCGCGATCGTCACGGCCGGGTGCGAGGTCGCGCGTTCGTCCGCGGAGACGCCGTGCGCCGCGGGACCGAAGCGCACGCGCGTCAACACGTCGGCTTCGCGAGGCCCGTCGACGACGCGCGCGACGTCGGCGACGCGCACGGGCCGGCCCCCGAACGCACTGGGGGCGCCGATCACGAGCTCGCCGACCTCGCGGCTCGTGCCGACGGTCGGACCCGCGACGACCACCGTGCGTTGGTTCGCGCGATCGAACGCGCCGGCGGCGAGCGAGGCGTCGGCGGCGCGCAGGCTCGCAACGACGTCGAGCGGCGCGAGCCCACGCGCGGCGAGTGCCTCGGGGTCGAGCTCGACGCGCACTTCGCGCGGCAAGCCGCCGACGAGCTGCGTGCGTGAGAGGTCCTTCACGCCGTCGAGGCGCGCGGCGAGCTCTTCGGCGGACCGCCGCAGACGTGCTTCGTCGCCGCTCGACGACCAGAGCGTGAGCACGACGATCGGCACGTCGTCGATCTCGACCGGCTTGACGACCCAACCGGCGACGCCAGGAGGCGCTTGATCACGGTGCGCGTCGATCTTCGACTGCAGACGGACGAGCGCCTGCTCGCGATCCTCGCCGACGAAGAAACGCACGGTGACCATCGCACCGTCGCGGCGCGACATCGAGTACACGTGCTCGACGCCGTCGATCTGCCAGAGCAACCGTTCGAGCGGCGTCGTGACGAGCTTCTCGACTTCTTCCGCGCTCGCGCCGGGGAAACCGACCAAGACGTCGGCCATCGGCACGACGATCTGCGGCTCCTCTTCGCGCGGCGTCGCGACCACGGCGATCACGCCCGCGAGCGTCGCGATGATCAGGAAGAGCGGCGAGAGCGGGCCGGTGACGAAGGCCCGGACGGTCTTCCAGAGCACGCCGTGTTCGTGCTCGCGCACTGCGGGAGCCGTTTCGTCGTGCGCGCTCACGGCGCGACTCCGAGGCCGAGCAGCTCGCCTCCGTCGAGTCCGGATAGCACCTCGACGCGGTCGGCGTCGAGCGCGGAACCGGTCGTGACCAGCCGTCGCTCCCAACGCGCGTCGCGCTGCACGACGACGGTTTCGAGTTGGCCGACGCGGGCGATCGCTCGCCGCGGCGCGCCGACGAGCTCACGTTCGCCGATCACGAGCTTCATCCGCCCGAACATCCCGGGCCGCGCGTTCGAGTTCGCCGGCAGGTCGATGCGCACGGCGAAACTGCGGCTCGCGGGATCCGCGCTCGGCAGGATCTCGGCGACCGTGCCCGCGAGTTTCGCGCCGAGCGCGGGCAGCTCGACGTCGAACGTCGCGCCGGCGCGTACGAAACCGATCGATCGTTCGCGCACTTGCGCAGTGAGACGCAGCGCGTGCGGATCGAGCACGACGAGCAACGTGCGTCCCGGCGAAGCGAGATCGCCCGGTTCGATCGCGCGTTCGGAGACCACGCCGTCGAGCGGCGCGACGATCTTGGTGTGCGTGAGCGCGATCTCGGCCTCGGCGACGACTTGCGCCGAGTGCGCGACTTGCGCGCGCGCCGCGAGGATCGCGGCTTCGGCGCCCGCGACGGCGGCCTTCGCATCGGCGAGGTCGGCTTGCGCGGCTTCGAGTTGCTGCGTCGTCGCGGCGCGCTCCTTCGCCAGCGCTTGCACGCGGGTCTCCTCCGACGTCGCCCGCGTCAGACGCGCTTCGGCTTGCAGCTTCGCCTGTTCGGCGCGCTGCGTCGCGGCTTCGGCGGCCGCTTTGGCCTCGTTCGACTGCGCGAGGCGCGCGCGGAACTCGCGGTCGTCGAGCACGACGAGCTCCTCGCCGGCCTTGACCGACTCGCCGGCGCGGCGTGTCACGGCGACGACCCGCGCGACCACTTGCGCCGCGACCGCGATCGTGCGCCGCGACTCGACGGTGCCGACCGCGTCTTCGTAGAGCGGCGCGCGCAGCTTCTCCGCGGTCGCCGTCGCGCTCGGCGTCGGCAGCCCGCGACTCGGCGGCTCCTCGCCGGGCTTCACACGCTCGCCGCCGAAGAAGCCGGCCGCGTACAGCACGACCGCGGCGCACAATCCGAGCAGCAGCACCCAACGCAATGCCTTGAGCGGGACTTTGAGCTTCTTCATCGCCGTTCTCCGCGGAGTTCCGCGATCAATGCGCCGCGAGCGCGAGCGAGTTCGAGCCGTGCGCGTTCGACGTCGAGCTCGGCGCGGGCGCGCGAGCTCTTGGCCTGCGTCCGCGCGCTCTCGGCTTCGAGGAAGCGCGTGACGACGACGCTGCCCGCCTGGAACTGCTTGCCGACGAGCTCCAGCGTCTCTTCGCTCGCCGCGAGCGCCGCACGCGTCACGTCGAGTCGCGCGCGGGCTTCCTCGAGCGCGAGCCACGCCTGCTGCACGTCGAACTCGATCGCGCGTTTCGCCGAAGCGTCCGCGCGTTCGAGCGCTCGAGCCCACGCATCGGCTTCGCGCCGAGCCGCGGCGCGCGCGCCGCCGTCGAACACGTCGAAGCCGAGCGACAGCCCGAGTTGGTAGTTGGGATCGTCGAAGTCCGCGCCGGAGTCGAGGTCGTCGGCCCAGCCGCGTGCTTCGAGGTCGAGCCTCGGCAGCCACGCCTTCGCGGCGGCGCGCGCCCGCAACCGCGCCGCGTCGGCGGCGTGGCGAGCGCTTTCGAGCTCGGGTCGGTGCTCGTAGGCCTGCGCGAGCGCTTGCTGGATCGTCGCCGGCTCCTGGGTCGACGCCGTCACGCCCGTCGCGAGGGCGAGCGGCTCCTCGGGATCGAGCGACAGCAAGCGCCGCAGCGCCGCCAGCGCGAGTTTCTCGCCGAACTCGGAGCGCAGCACGCTTTCGCGGGCTTGTGCGAGCCGCACTTCGAGCGAAAGCACGTCCGAGCGCAACGCGGCGCCGCGCTCGACGCGCGCGCGAGTCTCGTCGAGCTGCGCTTCGACCGTCGCGATGCTCGCGGCGGCCGCCGACGCGAGTTCGCGTGCGACGCGGGCGTCCACGACCGCGAGCACTGCGTGCGCCGCGAGTTGTTCGTCGATCGCGCGGAGCTCTCCGGCGCGTGCTTCGTGCTCGCTGCGTGCGGCGCGCGCCGTGGCTTCGTCGCGCCCGCCGTTCCAGAGGTTCCAGCGCGCGGCGACCGCGAGCTCGGTCGCACCGAACCAACCTGGGTCGTTGAAATCCGCGCCTGGCGGCAGCGCGTGACCGTCGATGTGTTTGAAGAGATAACTCGACGGCGCGTCGCTGCGGACCCACGAGCCTTGCACGCCGACGGTCGGCCAGAACGCCGCTTCGGCGCGCGCGAGCACGGCGGACGCGGCGGCGACGCGAGCGCTCGCCGCTTCACGATCTGGGTTCCTCGCGAGCGCGAGCTCGACGACGTCCGCGAGCGTCAGGGGAGCGCCGGCGACGCGAGGTGTGACGTGCTGCGCTTGCAGGTCCGCGGACGACGTGGTCGCGCGTGGCGCCGAGTGCGAGCTCGCCGCGACGTGACCCGGTTCGCTCGCTCGACACGCGGCGAGCGCGAGCACGAGTGCGACGAAGTACGAAGAACGCTGTGGAAACGGAGACGTGGAAGCGTGGCCGGTCATGGGGGCGCCGTGAAGGTCGGCAGTTCTAGGACCGCCGCAGACTAATCACGGGCTGCCCGAATTCGTAGGCGCGGAAGGACGAAGTGCGCAGTCGTCTCGAGCGCGGAGCGCGCGTGAGATCTCGATTCGACCTTTGCGCTCGGCGGCGCGGCTCACGATGTCGAGATAACGCGGAAGGACGGCTTGCTCCGTCCAGTGCTCGAGGAACGCGCGGTGTCCGGCCTCCGCGCAGCGCTCGCGGTGCGCAGGATCGCTCTGGAAGCGGCGCAGCGCCGCGACGAGCTCTTCGGGAGTGCCGAAGAGTTCGCCGCCCTTCGCGAGCTCCATGATCTCGGGGAAAGGCCCGATCCGGCGGGCGATCACCGGAATGCGCGACCGGAACGCTTCGATCAGGATGATGCCGAATGTCTCGAAACAGATCGAAGGCACGATCAACGCGAGAGCGTGCTCGTAGTAATTGGCGAGGTCTTCGTTCGAGACGCGGCCCAGGAAACGCACGTTGTCGATACCGGCGCCTGCGCGTTTGAGCGTGTCGGCATATTCGCCGTCGCCGCAGATCAGCAAATCGGCATCTTTGTAATCGCGGAAGATCGGCAGCACGTCGTCGAGGCCTTTGATCTTCTCGAGACGGCCGACGAACAGGAAATAGGGCCTCGAGTGGAGCGGTGTCGAGCTCGGCGTCGTCGTCGCGCGGGGCTCCGGTTCCGGCAGGAAGTACGACAGCACCTCCATGTCGCGCGGGAAGCCGAACTCGCGGTGTTTGTCGCGGCTGAAGCGACTCATCGCGATGAACGCGTCGACGTGGCGCAGTTCGCGCGAAAGGTAGTTGGTGTAACGCCACGCCTGCGGCGGTCGGCGATACGCGAGCACGCACTTCGTGCATTCGCGGCCCGTGCAGACTTCACGGTTGTGGCGCCACAGCACGTGGCTCGGGCAGACGAGCCAGTGCTCGTGCGCCATGTACAGCTTGACCGCGTCGCCGTACTTCAGGATCCCCGGCCCGCCGACCAGCGACACGTTGTGGAAGTTGATGACGTCGTAGTTGCCGCGTTCGAGGATCTCGGCGATCTGCGAGCCGTGGACGACCGGCCGTCCGAGCTGCTGCGTCAGCAGGCACGAGAGCTTGCCCCAATCGCTCCGCAGCCGGATCACTTCGACGCCCTCGGGCTCGCCAAGATCCTTCGGCTCCTTGTTCTTGGCGAGCAGACGGTAGGCGTCGACGTCGTGCACGACCGTGTTGTGGTGGCCGAGCTTGGCGAGCCCACGCACGAGCCGTTGGATGCCGATACCATCGCCGCCGAAGTTGTGCGGCGGGTAGAACGTCGTGAGGTGGCAGAAGCGCAGCGGTTTCATCGCCGTGCCGCCTCGCGCAACGCCGCGAGCGCCGCGTCGGCCCCGCGCGGCCAATCGAGCGCGCGAGCCCGTTCGAGCGCCTTCGCGGCCATTCTCTCTCGCGTCGGCTCGTCGGTCGCGAGGAGCGCGAGCGCCTCGACGAGCTCGTCGAGCTTGCCTGGGTTCACGAACACGCCGCCGCCTTCGAGCAGCTCGGGGAGCGGGCTTTCGCGCGTCGCGATCACCGGCGCGCCGCACGCCGCCGCTTCGACCGCGGGCAGGCCGAACCCTTCACACGCGCTCGGCAGGAGCAGAGCGAGCGCGCCGGAGTGCAGGTGCCGCAGCTCGTCGTCGGCGACGAAGCCGGTCCAGATCACGGTGCTCTCGGTGCCGAGCTCGCGGATCGTCGCGCGGATGCGCGCTTGGTCGCCGTGGAAGACGTCCTTGTCGATCGTGCCGACGAGCAGCAAGTAGAGGGGCGTCGTCGAACGCTTCGAGACGGCCGCGTGCGCTTGCACGATCAAGTCGACGTGTTTGTGCGGATTGAAGCCGCCGACGTAGGTCAGCCACCGCGCGTTCTCCGGCAGACCGAACTTCGCGACGGCGCGACGGATGTCCGCGGGCGACGCGCTCGGCCGATAGACCTCGGCAGGCGCTTCGACCGACACGCGGATACGTGCCTCCGGCACGCCGAGCACACGCGCGATGTCGCGCTTCGAGAACTCGGAGACCGTGAGGACGGTTCGCGCTTGGAGCAGCGCGAGCTTCACTTTCGCCTTCCAGAAGAGCCGTGCGCGCGTCGACGGCAGCGTCAGGTGCGGAAAACGCTCCGCGATCGCGTCGTGGATCGTCACGACGGCGCGCAAGCCCGGCGGCAGCGGGAAGTACGTGTACACCGACGGCGAGAAGAAGACGTCGAGCGAGTGCTTCGACACCGCGCGCGTCAGTTTGAGCATGTCGAACGGCGAGCGATTGCCGTCGGCGGACGCCGCTTCGGTCGGCGACGCGCCGAGCGGGACGGTGACGAGCTCGACGTTCGGGCCGCGGAGCTCGAAACACGCCGCGGCGCGTTCGTCGGCGAAGAACACGAAGCGGTCGTCGGGCGCGCGCTCGACCATCGTCGTGCAGAGCTCGCGCGTGAAGCGACCGTAGCCGCGGGCGTTCGCCCAACACGTCGCGTCGACGCCGATCCTCATCCGCGGCCTCCGCGGGCCGCGCGGCGCCGCAGGAACACGAAGGCGCCGGCGCAGACGAGTCCCGCGACGAAGCTCGCGGCAACGGCGAGCGCGAGGTTCGTGACGAGCCGGTCC
Source organism: Planctomycetota bacterium (assembly GCA_023150475.1). GTDB lineage: Bacteria > Planctomycetota > UBA1135 > UBA1135 > JACRIN01. Next base: position 269,977 of record JAKLKU010000005.1, on the reverse strand, counting down.
GGCGTCGAGAAGCGCTTGAAGAGCTTGCGTGCGAACGTGTCCTTGTCGAACTCGTTGATCGCGCGGAAGCGCTGCGGCGAGAACTTGCCGGTCGAGAGCGCGCCGACGGTGCGCACGTCGTAGCGCACGTTCTCGCCGTCGACTTCGACGAGCAGGAAGTTGTCGAACTGCGCGGAGAGCTGCCGCGAGAGCTCGCGGGTGCGCAGCATCTCGAGGCTGATCACGTTCTCGATCGACGTCTGGAGGTACTTCACACCGTCGCGCTCGTCCGCCGAGAACTTGAGCGGCCCGTAGTCTCCGCCGAAGACGGCGTCGACGCGCGCCGACGCGAGCTGCGGATGGACCTTCTTCCACCAGCCGGCGTTTTCGTCCCACCACAAGAGGTGGTGCATGACGACGAACGCGTGACGGTGCGGCGTGGCGAGCTCGCGCGCCAGGAAAGCGATCTGATCGTCGTCGAGGTTCTTGCCGCGGATGAACTCGTCGGGGTGCTTGCGGGTGTCGCCGTCGTCGGGCCACCAGACCGAACGGAGCAGCAGGAAACGCGAGCCTTCGTGCTCGATCGCGGTCGGCAGATCGCCGTAGCGTTCGCGCCAGACGTCGCGCGTCGTGACGTCGTTGACGTCGTGATTGCCCGGCACGCGGTGCACGGGCATCGAGAGTTTCGCGAGCCGCGCGTCGAGCGCGTCCCAATCGGCGCGGATCGCCGCCGCGTCGGTCGACGGTGCCTCGATGTCGCCCCAGATCAAGTCGCCGCACAGGAAGACGAGGTCGGGCTTCAGCCGCTCGACTTCGCCGAGCACCTCGTCGAGGTTCTGCAGGAGCTCGCCGTTGCGATCACCGCGCAAGTGGCCGAGCACGACGAACGAGAACCGTCCGTCGTCTTCGGGCGGCGCGGCGAGCGCCGTCGCGAGCGTCAGCGCCGCGCACAGCGTCATTTCGCCTCCCGCGGCAACCCGACGACGTCGTATCGGTGCACGAAGACGCACGACACGCCGCTCTGCGGCGCGCTGTTCGGCTCGCCGCGGATCATCAGTCCGCGATAACCGCCGGCCGGGAGCTCGAGCATCACGAACTGGAAGCGCGTCGGATCGTGCTGCACGTCGAGCGGCGCGACGAGTTCCGTGCCGTCGTTCGCGGTGACCACGAGCTCGGCCGAGAGCATGTCCTGCGTGCCGACCTCGACGGCGAGCACGTGGCGCAGCGCCGGGTCGTCGAGTCGCCAATCGACCACGGTGCCGAACGCACCGGGCTCGCGCTTGAACGTCGCGACGAGCCCTTCGACGCGCTTGTCGAGCCGTCGCACGCCCGCCGCGCGGATCCAACCGTCGCTCGGATGCCCGAAATCGTCCTCGAACTCGACGTGGACCCGCGGCTCGATCGGCGCGAACTCCGCGAAGTGCGCGACGGGACCGAGGCGGTCGCTCGCGGGGTCGAGCCCGTACCGCTGCAACAGCCAATCCGCGTCGACCGGCGCCTGCACGTCGTCGCTCGCGCCGATCTGGGAGCCGAGCAGCGTCACGTGCGTCTTCGCGTCGAACTCGAAGACCTGTGCGTTCTTCGCGACGATCGAGTTGACGAGCTTCGGCCAGCCGCCGTAGCCGTAACGCCAGTTCTTGAGCCTCGCGCGCACGCCGACCTTGCAGCCTTCGATCAGGTTGTGGGCGATCACGGGCTCGGACGTATCTTTCACTTCGATGCCGCGATTGCAGTCGCGGATCACGTTGCCGAAGATCACCGGCCGACTCGCTTCGCCGACCGAAATGCCCTTGTCGCCGGAGTTCGTGATCGTGCAACCGATCACGCTCGGCCAGCACGTCATGAAGTCGCAGCCGTCGTTCGCCGACCGATCGATCGTGCACTCGCGGACCGAACCGCCGGACATGTCGTAGTCGATCGCATCGCCGTTCGCGTTGCGGAACGCGCAGCGGAGCAGATAGAGATCCGCGATGTCGGCGTGGATCATGTCGTCGCAGCGCATGTTCGACTCGAACGTGCAGTCGCGGAACCACACGTCGTAGGCGTTGTGCACGCAGACCATGCCGGTGTACTCGACGCGCTCGAGCAACGCGCCGCCGCCGCCCTCGAAGCGCACGTGCTCGAACTCGCTGCCGTTCGTGCCTTCGCCTTGCAGCGCGAGCGAGCCCCATGGTTTCAGCGGCTCCGCGTTGACGAAGACGATCGGCGCGTCGGCCGTGCCCTTGGCGGTGACGCGACCGTACGCGAGCAACGAGACGTTCGGACCGAGCAGCAGGCGCGTGCCGGGTTCGATCGAGAGCGTCTCGCCGCGGCGGACGACGAGCGTGGTGTCGAGCTTGACCTCGCCGGAGAGCTTGCGCAGCGAACCTTGCGTCGTCCGTTCGAGCCAAGGGTGCCACGCCGAAGTGCTCGCGATCGGAGTGCCGAACGGCCAGTCGCTCGGTTCGACCGGCGCGCCGGTGTGGCGATTGACGAGTTTCGGCACGACCGGGCCCTTCGCGCCGATCACGAAGTAGCGGTACGCGAGCGGCGCGGGCTTCAGGTTCGGCGTCGATGCGTCGACCGCCGGATACAGCACCTCGGGCACGGCGAGTGAGCCGTCGGCTGCGATCGGGACGTGACGATCGCTCTCCGAGTACGTGCCGTCGCCGTCGGTGTCGGCATAGACGACCGAGAGCTCGGCCCCGGTGTCGAGCGCGACGAGCTCGCATGCGGCGAACCCACGCAGTTCCAGGTCGAGCACGGTGAGCCCGGCCGCCGAACCACGCTCGAAATCGATGACGATGCCGTAGTCGGTCTCCTCCGAATGCACCGCGACGCGCGCATCGGCGATCCACTTCGACACCGTCGCGAGGTTCTTCTCGAGCACCGCGAGGCACGCTTGGCTTGAGCCGACGTCAGGGATCAAGCCTTCACGCAGGCGTTCGTACTCCAGCATGTCGCCGAAGCGTTGATCGAGCTCGTCGAGTCGCCGCTTGGCCGCCGCGAAGAGCCGGCCGTCCGCCATCTGCTTCGCGAGCTCGGCGAGCGCGCCATCGAACACGCGCGGATCGCGCAGGAACGTCCGCAGCGCGCGGTTGAAGTTCGAACCTTGCGGCGGACGCTCGAGATCGAGCAAGCGCACGTCCCACGGGATCTGGTGCAACCGTCCGGACGACGGATCCTCGTACCAGAACTGGTTGTGCACGCCGCTCATGTGGAACGGATCGCCGCACGCGAGCATCAAGGCGAGCATGCGAGAGAGCTCGTCGCGCTCGACCCACGACAGCGCGCGTTCGAAGTCGGCGTGCGTCGAGCCGTTGAGCGCCGCGAGCCATTCACCGAGTGCCGCCGTGCCGGTCGAGCCCGGCCGATCGTTCTTCGCGGCGCGATCCCAGATGTAGAGGTTCTTGAAGAGCTCGCGTTCCTGATGCTTGAAGTACTCGCCGCGTTCCGCCGCGTCGCCGCGGTAGATGTTGCCCGGCAGCATCACGTGCCTGCGCAGGAACGATTCGTCGAGCGTCTCGGTGAACCGGAAGAGCCCGTAGAAACGGTCGTTCAGGAACACTGGCACGATCGCGGTGTCCGCGCACGGCAGGCCGAACTCGCGCGGCAGCGAGTTCGCGAGGTACGACGCGACCACGTCCTTCGCCGAGAACGCGAGCTGGCGATAGCCCTTGAACATCCGCCCGCGGTCCGCCATCAGCGCGAACGACTTCTTCTCGGTCGTCCAGTGCACGCTGGTGTCGCCGCGCAGTTTGATGCCGACCTTCTGCAACGTGCCGTGTTCGTCGACCTGACCTTCGAGCTCTTCGCCCCAACGTTCGAGGATGTGGTTGCCGACGGCGTCGAACTGCGTCTGGTCGACGAAGAGCCGCAGGCTCGGGCGCGTCTCGTCCTCCGCGGAGAAGCGCTGGTCGAGCTCGTTCGCTCGCCACAGGCGCGTCAGCGCGCGCACGCGCTGGAAGCCGAGGCGATCGACGTGTTTCGAGCGCGCGTTCCAATCGTCGAACTGTTGCACGCGCTGGTAGTCCTGCAACGTCGCGACGAACAGATAGAGCACGAGCGCGACGAGCGGTGCCGTGAGGATCACGACGTTGCGCAGCGTGACGAGCTCTCGCAGCGACTTCGGGCGGAGCGCGCTCATGTGAGACCGAGCTCCTTCGCGCGCTCCGCGAGCCAGGCCGCCACCGTCTCGCCGATCAGTCGATAACCCGCGGCGGTGCAATGCGAGTCGTAGCGCCAGTAGAGCTCCGTGGGCCGCGGATGCGCGGCGAACGCGGGCAGGAGGTCGAGCGCGGCGAAACCGCGCGCCGTCGCGAACGCGCTCCAGCGCCGTCCGAACGCGGCGCCGTCGAGGTTCGGCTCGAGGGGCCCGAGCTGTTCGCGGAACGGGATCGTGATCAACGCGAAACGTGCGCCGGCGGCTTCGGCCGCGGCTTTCGCGGCGAGCACGTGTTCTTCCGCGAGCGCGTGGAGCTGCTTCGACTTCGCATCCTGCTCGACTTGGAACGCGCGGAAGTGCGTGAACGCGCTGCCCGTCCTCCAGCGCTTGATCGCCGGCGCGTTCTCGAGTCGTTGTTTGAGGAGCGAACGCTCGACGAGTCCGTAGAGGCTCCACCAACCGCGGTGATCCGCGTAACGCGCGGCGTCGGCGTCGGTCGCGCTGCCGCTGACGAGCGCCCCGTCGCGCGCGACGTAGATCAACGGGATCTGGTTCTCGAGCAAGTCGTTCGGCGTCATCGCGAGCACGACGACGTCCGGCTCGAAGCGCGCGGCGAACTTCGCGATCCAACGCGCGGAGCTGATCGTGCTGAAACCCGGATGGCCGGCGTTGAGCACTTCGACGTTCGGCCGCGTGGCGCGCAGGCTCTGCTCGATCACCGCCGGGAACGTCTCGGCGTAGGGCACTTGTTCGCCCGCCGTGAACGAATCGCCGACGACGAGGATGCGTTGCACGCCTTCGGGCTTCGGTCCGAAATCGCGATCGGCGCGCAGGCCTTGCGCGTTGCTCTGCCACTCGACGCGGAACTCGTGCTCTTGGAGCGTCTGCTTCCAATTCGGCACGAACACGTGACCGACGTCGGGATCGAACGCGTGGCGGCCGCGGTTGTCGAGCTCTTCGTACGCGTAGTTCGTCGTCGCGCGCAGCACGGACTCGAGCACCAGCGCCGCGATCACGAGCGAGCTCCCGAGCACCAGCGCGAGCTTGCGCGCGAACACGACCGGGCTCGGCCACGGACGCGAGTAGGAAGCGACCCACGCGATCCAGACGAGCGCGGCGAGGCCGATCCACGCGAGCCAGCTCCACGACCAGCGCCACACGTCGACTTGACGCGTGCGTTCGCTCGCCAGGTAGAGCACCGGCAGCGCGAACAGCACCGCGGCGGCGAAGCGTTCGCCGCGGCGGGAAGTCGTGTCGCCGTTCGCCGTCGCGCCCATCGTCATTCCTCGAACGACGAGCCCGCTTCGAGACACCCGCCGATCACCGTGCGCCGTTCGACTTCGGCGAGTTCGTCGAAGTAGAGGCGGTTCTTGTAGCTCGTCGAGACCTTCACCCAGAGGCTCTTCGACATCTGCTTGTAGAGCGTGAGCTCGATCCGCAGGCGACCCGCTCCGTGCCACGCTTCGACGGGCCGCGTGAAGCTCGACGTCGGGGCTTTCGCCGCGAAACGACCGTCGTCGAGGGCGTCGGCGTCGCTCGCGCGCCACTCGCCGGAGAAGCGGGCCGTTGCAGGCGCGTCGAGTCGGCCCACGCGCGCCGCGGGCACGAGCTCGAGCTCGCCGATGCGCGCCGAGAATCCGTGCGTCGCGATCCGTGCTTCGCCTCGGAAGACCTCGGGCACGACGAACGGCACTTCGAACACGTGCGGTCGCCCATCGACCGGCACGTCGAGCGTCACGCGCGTGTCGCCGACGCTGACCTCGACCGTGCCGAGCAACCACGCGTCGAGGTACTGCCGGTGCAGCTCGACGACCTTCGCGTAGAGCGTCGCGACGTCGAAGAGCATTCCGGTCAGCGTCTCGACCGTCGGGAAGTGGTTCGGATGGAGGCGCAGCACCTCGCGGTACGCGGCGTCGGCGAGATCGCCTTCGGAGAACGCACGCAGCGCCTCGGCGTGGGCGTGGTGGTTGCGCCAGTTCCGCGGGTCGAACGCGACGAGTTTCGTGGTCGTCTCGAGCGCGCGGCGCTTCTTGTCGAGCGTCACGTAGCTCTGCGCGAGCAGCGTCAGGATCGCTTCGCGTTCCTGGTCGAGCCGGTGTTTGACGAGGATCGCCGGGTGATGCGCATCGAGCGGCTCGAGCACCGCGACCGCTTGTTCGATTCGACCTTCCGCGACCAGCCGTTCGGCGCGCGCGAGCTCGGTCGCGCTGCGGCCGTACCACCACGCGACGGCGTCCTCGAGTCCGCGTTTCCACACGCCCCAGACGAACAGCACGCCGACGAGCACCACGACGAAGCCGAGCCACGCGACGACGAGGCCGCGGTCGTGGGCGTGCATCCAGCGTCGCACGCCCGCGAGTTCGCTCGTTCGTCGCGTCTCGCCGGTGAGGCTCCGCATCAGACGTTGACGTTCTGCTGGCCGCTGAGCAGCGTGACCTTCGAGTTGCGATTCGCCGCGCGCACGGCGTCGAGGAACTGGCGCTCGTCGACGTCGGACTTGAACTGGATCGAGTAGACGAGCTCGAGCGCCGTGCCGCCTTGGATCGTCTCGACCGACAGCAACGCGTGGTCGGTGAGGAAGCGCACGAACACTTCGTTGAACGCGGTGTGGTAGTCGAGCCCGTCGGGCAGGTGCACCTTGAGCAGCGCCTCCGACGTCGGCATCGAGCCGATGTCGAAACGATAGAGGAAGTACACCATCGGGATCGCGAACAGCGTGAACGCGGCGCCGAGCAGCACGAAGCCCGTGCCGCACGCCATGCCCACCGCCATCGTCATGAAGATGAACGCGACGTCCCGCGGATCCTTGATCGCCGTACGGAAGCGGATGATCGAGAGCGCGCCGACCAGCGAGAACGCGCGGGCGATGTTGCTCCCGATGATCAGCATGATGATCGAGACCGTGACGCCCATGATGATCATGGCGTGCACGAACGACGTGGAGTACGAGAGCCCGCGGTGCGTCAGCTTGTACGCCCACGCGAGCAGCATCGAGAAGACGAAGCTCGACGCGAGTACGAGGACGATCTGCCAGATCGTGAAATCGCCGGTGTTGCCGGCGCTCTTCAGGAGTTCGTCGAAATTCACGGTGGGGGACTCCTAGCGATCAGGTGTGCCGGCCGTCGAAGAACTCGAGGTCGGCCGAACGCGCGTACTTCGAGAAGCGGCGCGACAAGAGCTCGTGTTTGCCGACCAACTTGGTCAGCCAGAGCGGCACGTTGCCGTTGAACTTGATCTCGAGCACGGCGCGATCCGCGGGCAGCAGGTACTTGCCGGTCTCGAAGCGCTCGCGCACGTCGAGGGCCCGCGCGTCGTACTGCAGCCGGGTGTCGAAGGTGATGCGCAAGTCGTGCTCGTAGCGTGCGAAGAACGCGCGCCGACGATACGAGACCGCGAGTTTCGGTTCGAGCAAGTGGCGCCGGCAGAGGATCAACGCTTCTTGCACCACGGGGTCGGTGACGCCGTGCTCGCGGCCCGCATCGATGGGGCCGCGGCCGAAGAGCTCGTGGATCGCCGTGCGTGCCATCCGCGTGCGACGCTTCTGCACCGTCTGGTCGATGCGCTGTTTGATCTCGACGAAAGCGTCGTCGGAGCCTTCGTAGAGTCGAAAGCGCAATTTGCGGCGGAACTTCTGCCCGTCGATCTTCTCCCAGAAGAACACGAGGTCGGGCGAGTCCCAGTAGACCGAGTAGACGGGGTAGCCGCGGTCGGTCGGCGAGTGAGGATCCGGCGTCGTGTACGGCTCGAGGTCGCGGATCAGCGCCTCGGCTTGGCGCTCGGAGACGACGTACTTGAACTCGAAGCGATTGAACGTCCGGACGTAGCCGCCCGACGTCTCGGTCGCGTTCATGACGTGCGCGAGGAAGCCACGTGCGGCTTCTCGTCCTTCTTCGCCTGACCGTCTTTCGGCGCTTCGAGCTTCTGTTCCTCGTGGTACTCGAAGTCGGTGTTGACGGCCCACACGTCGTGCTTCGCGCCGCGCATGTTCCAGACCACCATCATCGCCGTCAGCATCGAGTGGTCTTGGTTGTTGTACTTGTGCATCCCGTTGCGCCCGACCGGGTGCAGGTTCGGGATCGGATCGATGTACGTGCGGACACGATCGAGGTGCGCGCGGTACTCCGCGTCGTAGATCGGGTACGCCTTCGGCATGCGCACGACCGTGCCGTCGACGACGAGCTTCGGATCGGCGAGCCCGAGTTCGCCGAGCTCCTTGGTCGCGAGCTTGACGAGATCCTCGTCCTTCGACGCCCACAACCCGTCGCCTTCGAAGCAGAAGTACTCGAGGCCGAGGCACGTGCGACCGGCGTCGGGCACCATCTCGCGCGACCAGTTGTTGAAGTTCTGGATGCGCCCGACCTTCACGCCCGGCGTGTGGATGTAGATCCAGTTGTCGGGGAACAGGTCTTCCTTGTCGAGGATCAGCGCGACGACGAGGAAGTCGCGGTAGCGCAGGCCTTCACCCGCCTTGCGGATCGGCTCGGGCGGCGCGGGCTCGATCGAACGCACGAGCGAGCGCACCGGCATGGTCACGATGAAGTGCTCGCCTTCGATGCGCTTCTCGCCCTGCGGCGTCTCGCAGCGGACGGCGACGATCTTGCCGTCCTTCATCTCGAGCTTCTTCGCCTTGTGCTGCATCAGCACCGTGCCGCCCCATTCCTGGACGCGCTCCGCCGCCTTCTCCCACATCTGTCCGGGACCGAGGCGCGGGTACTGGAAGCGGTCGATCAGGCTCTTGATCTTCGTCGAACGCTTGTTGATCGCGGTCGCGTTGAGGATCGCCTTCGCGAGCGAGAGGTTCTGGATCCGTTGCGCCGCCCACTCCGCGCGGATCTCGGTGCACGGGATGCCCCACACCTTCTCGGTGTAGGTCTTGAAGAAGATGTTGTAGAGGCGCGAGCCGAAGCGGTTCGAAACCCACTGCTCGAAGTTCTCTTCGATCGGGTTCGGCCAGAGCTTCGCCTTGGTGTACGAGAGCACGATGCGCACGGCCTCGAAGATGCCGAGACCGGAGAGCGCGTTGCCCGCCTTCAACGGGTAGTCGAAGTACTTGCCGCGATAGTGGATGCGCGACATCCGCGGCGTCTGGATGAACTCCTTGTCGAGGATCTCGTGCCAGAGCTCCTCGACCGGCTGCACCTTGGTGAAGAACCGGTGGCCGCCGATGTCGAAGCGGTAGCCCTTGTACTGCGCGGTCTGCGAGATGCCGCCGAGCATCGTCGTGCCTTCGAGCACGGTGACCGCGACGCCCTCCTTCGCGAGCATGTACGCCGCGGTCAATCCGGCCGGACCGCCGCCGACGACGACCACACGGTCGCCGGGACGCAGCGGATCCACCGGGCGCGGAGCGCTCTGGGTTTGGGACTCCATTCTTGGGAGAGGGGGGACGGGGCGCGGGCTTCGGAGCGGGGGAAGGCCTCTTTCGACCGTGCGCGGGGGAGCCCTTGATCGCGCGAGACGCGCCCGGTCGAAGGTGGCGCATCATAAGGACCGGGCCGCCCATCCCCCAAAAGGTGTGGTGCGCTTCGCGCGGCCGGCCCGTCGCCGAAAGGGGCGCGCGGGCGCCCAAAGGGACGCCCGCACGCGTTTTTTTCACGGTCTACCGGCCTGCTCGCCGGTCTGGTCCTTCGCGCGGCGTCGCGACTTGACGGCGTCGCGCAACAGGAACTCGATGTGCCCGTTCAGGCTGCGGAGCTCCTCGCCCGCCCAAGTCTTGAGCTCCGCCATCAGCGGCTCGGGGAGCCGCAGCAGGAACGGCTTCTTCCCACCGCCGCCCTCCTCGCCCGCCGGCGGACCGCGCGTCTCTTCCGAGGCCGTCACGGCGCCACCTTCGTCAGTTGTAGAGGGTGCCCGTGTTGAGCACCGGCGTCGGGTTCTCGTGCGCGCAGAGCACCACGAGCAGGTTGCCGACCAGCGTCGCCTTGCGCTCGGCGTCGAGTTCGATGACCTGCTTTTCGGCGAGGCGCTGGAGCGCTTGTTCGACCATCCCGACCGCGCCTTCGACGATCATCGAGCGCGCCGCGATGATCGCCGTCGCTTGCTGGCGTTGCAGCATCGCCGCGGCGATCTCCGGCGCGTAGGCGAGGTGCGAGAGCCGCGCTTCGATGACTTCGATGCCGGCCTGCTCGAGGCGCGTTTCGAGGTAGCGCTTGAGCTCGTGCGCGACTTCGTCGGAACCCCGCAGGCTGGTCGCCGTGACGTCGGTGTGGCCCGCGTCGTAGGGGTGGGACTGCGCGAGCTGACGCACCGCGGACTCGCTTTGCACGGCGACGTACTCCTCGTAGTTCTCGACGTCGAACACGGCCGCGGCGGTGTTCTTCACGCGCCACACCACGACTGCGGCGATCTCGATCGGGTTGCCGAGCAGGTCGTTCACCTTGAGCGCCTTGCCGTTCAGGTTGTGCGCGCGCAGCGAGACGAGTTTCCTGACGGTGAACGGGTTGGTCCACCAGAAGCCGTCGTCGCGCACCGTGCCGCGGTAGCGTCCGAACAGCACGAGCACGCGCGACTGGTTCGGACTGATCACGAAGTGACCGCAGATCAGGAGGACACCGAACAGCGTGGTGAACGCGAGCGCGACGTACCACAGCGGATGCCGGTGGTCCTTGACCGTCGCGATGATCGCCGCGAGCGGTCCGAAGATCAGCGCCAGGTTGACCGGCAACATCAGCCAGCCGCTGAACGGTCGAAAGGTCGTCTCTTGGTGTTGCGGGCGTTGGGTCATGTGGAACCTCCGAGTGCGTGGTATCGAAGTGATATCACAGCGATATGAACGTGTGGAGTGCCCGGGGCGAACGGAGGGTGGAGGGGCAAGCCCTAACATACTGTGAAATAATGCTTTGCAGCTCGTCCACACCAGTGGCCTCGTTGCGTGGAGGTCCCGAGCCCGCTCCCGACGCCGTCCGCCAGGCACCTCGTCGGCCCTGACGGACGGCCGACGCCCGGACCGGCGAACAGCGCGCGCCGTCACCGGACGTCGCCGGTCCGACCACCCGCCCCGCGACCGGTCTCGGCACCGCGCAGCCCGATCAGGGAGCGGCGCGACGCTGCGGCTCGACGACGTCGGGCAGTATCTTCGCCGCCCCGTGACGATCGCCCGCCTCCTCGACTTCGTGCTCTTGGCCGCGCTCGGTCTGCTCGCGGCATGCGGCGCTCCGGACGACACGCCGCCGCGACCGGTCCGGCCGCCGAACATCGTGCTCGTCACGCTCGACACCGTGCGGGTCGATCACCTCTCGACCTACGGCTACCCGCGGCGCACGTCGCCGCACCTCACCGAACTCGCCGCCGTCGCCGACCGGTACACCGCCGCGCAGTCGACGGCGCCGTGGACCGTGCCGAGCCACGCGTCGATCTTCACCGGCCGCTACACGTTCCAGCATGGCGCGGAAGCGAGCGACGAGGCGCCCGAGTGGGCGACGCAGAACGCGGTCGGGCTCGCCGAGAGCTTCGACACGCTCGCCGAGCTGCTCGCGGCGCGCGGCTACCGCACGGGCGGCTTCGTCGCGAACGAAGTCTTCCTCGCACCGCGCTTCGGCTTCGGCCAGGGCTTCCAGACGTACCTGCCGAAGCGCCTGCCAGGCCGCCAGCTCAACCAGTCCGCGTTCGAGTTCCTGAACACGAAGAGCGAGCAGCCGTTCTTCCTCTTCGTGAACTACATGGACGCGCACCGGCCGTACCGCACCGCGCCGATCGACGACGCGGTCTCGCGCGGCCTCCTGCCGCCCGATCCGACGCCGGCGGGCGAGCTGCTCGATCGGTACATCGACGCGGTGATGGCGAAGACCGGCGAGGACGTCGTCGCCTTGCGCGAGCGCGTGATCAGCCAATACGACCACGGCGTCGCCCACGCGGACCTCGCGCTCGGCGAACTCGTCGCGAAGTTGAAGGCGCTCGGCCTCTTCGACGACACCGTGATCGTCGTCACGGCGGACCACGGCGAGTACTTCGGCGAGCACGAGCTCGTCGAGCACAACAAGGACGTCTATCAGGAAGCCCTGCGCGTGCCGTTGGTCGTCAAGCACGCACGTCAGACGAGTGGCCGCGTGATCGACACGCCGGTGTGCCACGCGGAGCTCGCGAGGATCGTCGCAGCGACGCTGACCGACGACCAGGAACGCGAACTCGCGAAGAGTTTCCCGTACGCGCCCGGCGCGCAGCTCAAGCTCGCCGAGATCTGGCTTTCGCGCCCGAACGAACTGAAGGCGAGCTGGGGCGCGCGTTTCAAACGCAAACGCGCGGCGCTCTACCTCGAGCGCTGGAAGTACATCCGCTCGAGCGACGGTCAGCACGAGCTCTACGACCTCGAGAACGACCCGCGCGAGACCCGCAACCTGATCGCGGAGAAGCCGGAGCTCGCGAAGACCCTCGACGAACGGCTCGCGCGCTTCGAGGCCGAATCGCAAGCGGCGAGTCAGGCGAAACCCGTCGACGTCACCGACGAAGAGCTCGAGACGCTGCGCCAACTCGGCTACGCCGACGGCAAGTAGTGTTCACGCCGTCCGCGGCCAGAGCAGATACACGAGCCCCGCTGCGGCCATGGCGCCGGCCGTGTAGAGGACGAGCATCTCCGACAACCCGTAGTTCGACACGGCGAGAGCGATCGCCGAGACCCACTCCGGCTTGAGTTTTTCGACTCCTGCGGCGATCGCGACGACTGCTCCGAGAGTGCCGGCAGCGACCGCAGTCGGGTGCTTCCAATCGCGCAGCAACCACAGGAAGAACGCGGCGACGGCGATGATGACGCCGACGATGACGAACGGTGTGTACGCGGTGATGTCGAGTCGATCGAGGTTGCCCCACCATTCCGAGTAGCCGCGGAGCACCAGCCAGGTCGAGAGCAACATCACGATCAACGCGAGCGCCCGGACGGTCTCCTGTTCGAACGCGCGACTCAAGACCAGGATCCCGATCGTCGCGACGATCGCGCCCGCGCACGCGGCTCCGATCACCGTCAAGAGACTCGCCCATTTCGCACGGAGGCTCGACTGACGCCAGTAGCTTCGTGACTCGCCGAGCACTGAGTCCACGACGGCGGTGTACGCCTCGACCGATTCCGTCGAATCCAGTTCGCCCGCGCGCGCGGCCGCTCGGAGTCGGGCGCGTTCGCGTGCGAGGTAACGAGCCGCGCTCAGCGACGGCGCGTCTTCGACCACGATCGACGAGTCCACGTCCGGAGGCCAGGGCAAGCGCGTTTCGAAGCCCGCCACTGCATCACGGGCTCCGTACATCGATGCGCTGAGGACCGAGATCGCGGTCAGGACCACCAGCGCCCAGCGCTTGCGTCGATTGGTCCACAGGAGCTCCACGAGTTCGACCGGAAAGGCCAAGACGAGCGCGAGTGCAGCGATGGGCAGCAACACGATGTGGAAGAAGAACTTCCCGGGATCGTGGGCGGCCGTGATCAGGCCGTCTTGCCAACCCAACTGCCGACAGACCAGCACGACGTCGATGCAGCCCAAGGCGCAGAGTCCCAATGCGATCCCAGCGGCGACGCGTCGGCGTGTCATTCTCGAATCCACCTCGTGGGTGCCACAGCGAGGGGAGAACACGCACTGAATGGCACGTCGATTCGAGTTCGAAATCACGGTCGGCCCCGTGGTCACGACCGGACGCGTTCACCAAAGCCACTCGTAACGGTGGCCGAGGCCGAGCGCGAGCGATGCGGCGGCGATGGCCCAGAGCGAGAGCAGGTTGCGGCCCGGTGCGAAGCCGCGCAGCGCAGCGGCGCCGCTCGCGATCGCGAGCACGTTCGGCACGAACATCAGCGGCGACGCGCCGAGCACGGCGATCCACCAAGCGTTGAACGGGTTCGCGCAGTCGTCGTTCGGCACGAATGACGCGCATGCGACGAACGCCAAGACCCCGAGCGCGCCCCCGCGCCGCCCACGTCGGTCGAGCCAAGCCGCGACGAGCACGCCGGCGAGCAAGAGGATCGCGAGCGCGTAGTTGACGCGCAGAGAGTCGGTGACGTTCGTCCACGCGTCGGCGAAGTCCACGCGAAACGGATAGCCCGCATGCACCGAGCACGTGCAGGGAACGCCGATCGCGAGCCCGAGCCAGACGAGGCGTGCGCGTGCTCCACCGAGCGGCTCCCGCGGCGCCGTGCTCGCGAGCTCGATCGCGGTTGCCGTCGCGAGCAGCGCCAGCACGCCGATCCCGATCGCGAACAGCGGCGCGAACCAGGCCGGAAACGCCGCGCGCCGCGCGATGAGATCGAGCGCGCACTTCACTGCGAGCGCGATCGCCGTCGCGACGGCGAGGGTCAGCGCGAGGCGTGTCGCGAGCGCGTCGCGAGTCATCGCGCGAGCTCGCGCTCGACGGCGAGGTACGCGTCGTGCGCGCTCGCCCCGAAGCAGACGAAGAGCACGCGCTCGGGTCGCGGGTGTTCGGCGAGGAAACTCGCGACCGTGCGCCACGCGATGCGGGTCGCGCGCTCGAGCGGGAAGCCGTAGACGCCGGTGCTGATCGCCGGGAAGGCGATGCGCGCGAGCTCGTGCTCTCGCGCGAGCACGAGCGAGTTGCGGTACGCGCTCGCCAAGAGCTCGTCCTCGCCGTGCGCGCCGCCGCGCCACACCGGCCCGACCGTGTGGATCACGAACCGCGCCTTCAAGCGGTGGCCGCGCGTCAAACGTGCCTCGCCGGTCGGGCAACCGCCGAGCGCGCGGCATTCGGCGAGCAGCTCCGGCCCCGCCGCGCGATGGATCGCGCCGTCGACTCCGCCGCCGCCGAGCAAGCTCTCGTTCGCCGCATTGACGATCGCGTCGACGTCGAGGGTCGTGATGTCGCCCGTGACGATCTCGATGCGCCGAAGCATCTGCGCGAGTCTACGCACCGGGCGCTGCGGCTGCTCGCAACGCGCAGCTCGCAGGCGAAGTCGCGCACAGCGGTTGCGCCGTGCGATTCCCGATCGCGCGCCGTGCGGGCCGCGGAGTTTCGCTTGACGCGGCCCTCGGCTCGCGACGCCGGTTTCGGCCCGCGGCATCGGCGGTCGCGGCGAACTCGCGCGCGAGCGACCTGGGCCGAGTGCCGAGCCCCGCGTTTCCGAGTCGGCCGCGGCCCGGCGCGGCTTCCTTCGCGGCACGTCGTCGAGCGCAGGTCCGAAGCTGGACCGCATGGCTGGCAACGTCAGGAGCTCAGGGGGATACTCACCTTCACCGTGAAGCGCTGCTTCCTCGCGCTCGCCGTCTACCTCGCCGGCTGTTCGACGCCGGAGCCCGAATCGCAGCCGCCGAAGCCGCCGCCGAATCAGCCGCCGAATCCATCGGAGTTGCCGTCACCGAGTCCCGCTCTGCGCGCCGCCGTCGCAGGCACCGAGCGCTTCGCCGAGCACGTGGCAGAGGAGTTGGCTCGCGCGGTTTCGCCGAGCGGGTCGACTCCGCGCGAAGACGCCGCGCACGTCTGGGGCTTCGCGTCCGGCGATGCGGCGATTCGCGATTGGGAGCTCGGCGGCATGGGGGATCTCTCTGCGCTCGATCGGGCGCTCGCGACGCGCGAGCCGCTCGGGGTGCTCGGCCCGGACGGCAGCCTGCCGGCACACGTCGATCGCGATCGCTACGTGCTGTTCGTCGCACGCGACGCAACTCGCTTTGGACTCCTGTCGCGCTTTCGCGATCCGCTCGGGACGAAGCTCGAGCTCGTCGAGGACGCAGCGCTCGTCGTCGAGCTCGTGTCGCGCTCCGGCGAGCCGGTCGGAGGCTCGGAGGTGCGGCTCGTGTTCGATCACGGCGGACGTCGCGGGGCCGAGTCCGTGCTCGGGGGCACGCGCACCGACGAACGTGGTCTCGCCGAGCTCGCGCACGCTGGCTTCGCCGTCGCGCGACTTTCGTCGGCCATCGAGAACGACGACGAGCTGCGCATCGAAGTCGGCTCGCCGTTGACGACGCTCGCGCGGCACGTGGTCGCGACGAGCTCCGCGGACGCGAGCGCGGTGCTCGCGGCCGAGCCCGTGCGCATCGTCACGGCCCCGAGCGCGGCGATCCTCGTGCGCGCCCTACCGGAACCGATCGGCGGCTGGCCGCGGACCTTCGAGTTCTTCGTCGCTCGTTCGAGCACGAGGAGCATCGACGCACTCGAAGCATGGCAACGCGCGAGCACGTCGGTGCTCCACGGTCCTTTGCGCGCAGAAGGCGTCGAGTTCGACGGTCTGAACCTCGGCTCCGAGCTCACGGCGGTGGTCCGCATCGGCGGAGACATCCGCATGGCCCGTGGACGAGTCCCCGAGGTCGCCGGCGAACGCGCGGAGCTCGTGCTCGACCTCTCGGAGCTTGCGCCGACGTTCCTCGGACGCGCGCTCGACGAGGCAGGTCGGCCGCTCGCGAACCAAGAGCTCGAGGCACATCGCGAGCTCGCCGGCAACTCGTTCTGGGATCGTGTCGTCTCCGACCTGCGCACCGACGGCGACGGGCGGTTCGTGCTGACGAGTCGCCAGCCCGCCGATCACTCGCGACCAGAGCTCGACTGGCACCTGCGCGCGCTCGTGGCGGGTACGGCGTACGAGGCGCGGATTCCGGCGAGCGCGTGGCCGGCGCGCACCGAGACGTTCGTTGACGGCGGCGACGTGTATTTCGCGGAGCTCCCCAAGTTGGTGAGCGGTCGGGTCGTCGACGACGCCGGAAGGGCGGTGCACGAAGCGCGCGTCCGGATTCTCGCGCGTGTGCCGCACGACGAATCGGCGGGTCTCGTCCACCGCATCGAGCGGCTCGCAACGACCGATCGCGATGGCGGGTTCGCGTTCTTCGGGCGGACGACGGCGCTCGAGCTCGGCGTGCGAGTCGAGCGTGGCGAACGACGCTCGTCGCCGATCGCGTGCGTTCCCGGCTCGGCGCTCGAGCTCGTGTTGCCGCGCTCCGGATCAGTCGTCGGCTCGTTGAGCGTGCCGAACGAACTCCGCCAAGCGTCGCTACTCGTCGCCGTGCGGCCGATCGACGAGCGCCACGGGCTCCGCTTCGATGGCTCGCAGTTCTGGCGACTCGAGAAGCACGACGACGAACCGCGGATCTTCGACGCGGCCGAGCCCGATCCATGGCGTGCCTTCGCCGCGGACTCGTTCCCACGCGACGAGCGCCTCGAGTCCGCGCCCGCGCGCGCGCTGGCGGACTCAGCCGCTCTCGAGGGCGAGGCGACAGGCGCTCCGTGCGACCGTCGCTTCTCGATCGAGGACGTGACACCGGGGCCCGCGCGGCTCGTCGTGCTGACCGCGAATCGACACGAAGTGACGTCGCTCGACATCGAGGTGCGCCCAGGCGAGACACTCACCGAACCGCGGTTCGCGCCGCTCGATCTCGCGCCGTTCGTGCGCACCGTCGAGCTCGACGTCGAGTCGAGCACGGGCTCGACGCCAGGCGAGTTGCTTGGGCTCTGGAACTCGGGCAGCGCTTGGTCTCCGTGGCGGCGCATCCCGTTCGACGGCGCGCGCGCCAAGGTCGCCACGTTCGAGCCCGAGCTCGAGATCTTCGTCACGGCCGCGGGCCATCGGCACGCGCGCCTCGTCGCGACCGGAGCGAGTGCGCACGTGACGTTGGAACCCGCGCTCGACGTCGAGTTCGTGATCCAGCGACGGGATCCGCTGGTGCCGGCGTGCGGCGAGCTCCAACTCGTCGACGGAGGCGATTTGAACCCACCGGTCGGGTCCGCGGCGCCGACGCCGTTCGACTTCGGCTCGTCGGAGCGCGCGCGAGTCGCGCTGCCGTGCGCCGGCCGCTACCTCGTGCGCTGGTTCGCGACGCCCGAACCGGGCCGGACGCGAGCGGTGACCACCGAGCAGGCGTACGTGGACGTGAGCGACTCGCCACGCGACCCGCAGCAGCTCGATTTCCCCGAGGACCTGATCCGCCGCGCGAGCCGCAGATGACTTTTCCAGGCAAAGTAGTAAGCTCACGCCGCGTTCCCTCCGCGTCGCCATGAAGCTCGTGCGTTGGCTCGTATTCGTTCCCGTGGTCGCGTTCGTCGCGTGGTGGCTGCTCGGCGGCGAGTTGGCGGTCGAGGACACGCGGCCCACCGAGACTGCGCCGCAAGCGGCGGACGCGCGCTCGGAAACGCTCGCCGAGCCCGACACGGCGGGCGCGGCCGTCCGCGAGACTGCGGTCGGTGGTGCGCAAGCGTCGACGTCCGCGGCGACGACTGCTGGTGAGACCCTCGTCTTGCACGTCCGCGAGCGCGGGAGCCAGCGGCCGGTCAGCGGCGCAACGGTGCACGTGCTCGATCGCATCGACGCGCCGCGGACGCTCTCCGACGAAGAGCAACGCGATTTCGCAGCTCGCGTGCGCGCGCTCGAAGCCCGAGGCACGGCGTACACGACCGACGCGAACGGCCTCGTCGCGTTGCCGCGATCGGCGAGCGAGGCGCTGCTCTGCGCGCGCTCGGGCGAGCTCTTCGGCACGCTACGTTTCCGCAAGTACGCGAAGGAACTCGTCGTCGAGCTCGTGCCGAACGCCGACCTCGACGTCCTCGTCCGCGACGATCTCGGGCGCGGGCTCGCGGGCGTCGCAGTGTTCGTCGGTTGGGCGTCGACGACGTTGGGCGAGACGTGGGAGCGGCTCGGCGCCGTCACTGGCGCGGACGGTCGCGCGCGACTGCGCGATGCGCGCACGTTCGTCGTCGAGCGTCCTGAGTCCATTTGGGCGCTGCGCCTCGAAGTCGTTGCACCGAAGCGCATCCAACACGAACTCCGCGCGGACGATTGGCCGCTCACGCCGCTCGAGTTCGACTTGCCGCCGCTTGGCGCGGTCGACGTGCGCGTGCTCGCTGCGGACGACACGCCGGCGGAGAGCTCGGAAGTCTGGCTCGCGCCGGCGCCCCCGCCGACCGCGCCGGTGGCGACTGCGGCGACTACGGCGACTACGGCGGCGACGACCACTGCGGACCCGCGCGCTCGGCGCGAGTACGTCCTGCGAGGCGGCGTGCTCGGCAAGACACACCACGGCGTGGCGCGTTTCGAGCACGTCGCGACCGGGCTCGAGTTGCTCGCCGTCGGCGAGGGCATCGGCAGCGGACTCGTCGCCGCGACGCGGATCTTCGAAGGGCCGCGCGCCGCCGGAGAGCGGCTCGAGATCGAACTCGGCGGCGCGAACGAAATCGCGCGCATCGTCGGTCGTGCGACCGATGCGCAAGGCCGACCGATCGCGGGCGCGGTGCGGTTCCACTTGCGCGTCGACGGCAGCGGGCTCGACACGGAGTCGGGCGGTTCGATCGGCACCGGATCGAACGGCGAGTTCGCGTTCGACCTGCCGCCGTCGAGCGGTCTCGAAGTGCGCCGCAAGTTGATCCTCGAGCGCGTCGTTCCAAACGCGGAGCGGCCGACCGGAGAGCGGACCCACGAAGAGCAGGCGACGGCACGCGTCGAGCTCGACTTCGACGGCGATCTCGCGCCGGGCGTGCACGACCTCGGCGAAGTCGTCCTGCGCGCGCAACCAACGCTCGTGAGCGGTCGCGTCGTCGACGATCGCCGTGAGCCCGTCGCGCGCGCCGCGGTGTCGGCGTTCGACGCCGGCGACCCGAACGCGGCCTTCGCCGTCGGCAACACCGAGAGCGGAGCCGACGGATCGTTCGAGCTCCGCGGCATTTCGCGGAGCGGTCGCCTCACGGTGTGGGTCCAGACGCACGACTCGAACCGACACCAGCGTTTCGACGTCGCCGCCGGAAGCCGCGATCTCGAGCTCGTGATCCCGCGGGGCGCGAGTGTCGCCGGTGCCGTGCTCGTCGACGAAGCACTGCCGCTCGCGGATGTCTTCGTGACGTGCGTCGCACCGGGCGCGGATGGCCGGCCGGTGCTTCAGAGCGCGTCGCCAAAGCCGACGCCCGAGCCCGGACGCGGAGCCTATTCACTCGACGGATTGCCCGCGGGACTCGCGCGTTTCGAGTTCCGCGGCAAGCACGGCCCGGTGCTCGCGAGCTTCGACGGCGTCGCGCTCGTGGCGGGCGAGGCGTGCGCGGATCCGCGGCTCGCGGAAGTCGACTTGCGCGGGCTCGCGAAGGCGTTGCACGTCGTCGCGCGCGACGAACGTGGCGAAGGCATCGCCGGCTCGGTCGTGCGCTTGCGCGGTCGCGACGGTTCGACCGAGTGGCAGACGGTGCGCACCGAAGACGGCCACGCGATCGTGCGCGCGCGAGCGTTGCCGATCGACTTCGTCTTCGGCGCGAGCGGTTACCGGACGGTGCGGGTCGACGGCGCGAGCGCGGATTTCGAAGTGACGCTCGAGCGGGGGCTTTCGATCGAGCTCGCGCTCGGGCCCGAGTCGCTCGCGGAGCTCGGTGCGGACACGACGTTGGTCGTCGAGTACGAGCAGGGGACCGTGACGACGCGCGACGATCACGTCTCGTGGCCGGAGCTCGCGCGACCGGACGCGACAGGCCTCGCGCGGACGCGCGTGTGCGAACCGGGCCGTTTCCGCGTCGCCGTGCGCGCGTCGCGCGAACGCGACGGTCGCCACGACGTGCTCACCGCGCCGTGCGAGCCGGAATTCATCGAGGTGCGCGACTCGCGCGACCCGCAGCGATTCACCGTGCGCCTCCCCGAAGCAACTCGGACCAAACTGCGCGACTTCCGCGCGCCGTGAGCCATGAAACGCCTGCTCGGCAGCGTGTCGTTCGTCGTCGCCGCCATTGCATGCTGGTTGCTGTTCGCGCGCGACGACGCCGGCGTCGCGAGCGTGGTGCCGGCCCCGTCGAGCAGCGCAGCGACGGACGAACCCGACGCGCGGGCGGCGCTCACGGTGCCCACGCCGTCCAGGGACTCGGAGCGCGCGTCCGTCGCGGGCGTCGCGAGCAATTCGGTCGGCGTCGGTGCTGCGCGCGACGCCGCAACGCTCCCCGTGCTCGTCGTCGACGCGAACACGCAGCGACCCGTCGCGAATGCGGACGTGTTCTCGGTCGAAATCGATCCGGATTGGCAGGCCCTCGAACTCGCGCGGCGTGAGCCCGGGGCGCTCCTCGAATGGCTCGGAACGCACGCGCGGCGCACCGTGACGGACGAACGTGGAGGCACGCGCGTACCGCGCGCGAGGGTTCAGGCGCTGATCGCCGCTCGCGCTGGAGAACGCTTCACGTCGGTAGCCGTCGGGCCGCAAGTCGAAAACGTGGTGCTCGCGTTCGGTGACGAGTACGACTTCGACGTCCATGTCGTGCACGCGGATGGGCGTGACGCCGCTGAGCTCGAAGTCGAGCTCCGCTCGCTCGACCACTTCGGGCTGCGAACCCAAGCGAAGACCGACGAACACGGCGTCGCACGGTTTCGACACGTTCGGCCGTTCATGCGCGCGGATGTCGCCGAGCCGTGCGAAGTCACCGTGCGAGCTTTGCTGCGCGATCGACCGATCGCGAGTTTCGCTTCACTCGCGGAGATTCCGAAGCAGTTCGAGCTCATGCTGCCGTCGTGCGGGGCGATCGAAGTCACGCTGGTCGACGCGAACGACGTCGTCTGGGTCGGGGAGACCGCGTTCATCGCGGGAATCGTGACGGATGACTTTGTGACCCAGTCGCTGGCTTGGACCAACGCCTACGCGAAGCAGGGCGTCGTCCGCCTCGAACCGATCGAGATCGCCACGGAGTGCGAGTTCTCCGCGTGGAGCACGTCACCCATCCTCCGGGCCCAGGCTCGACTCGCCGCGCCAAAGCGAGCGGGCGAGACCACCCACGTGCGGCTCACGCTCGCTCCGTTGCCCGCCGCGATCTTCCGTGCGGTCGATGAACGCGGCGTCGTGCTCGCGAAGCAGGACTTGGTGATGAACGTGCGCGAGCTCGGTGGGGCGTGGGGCGACGGCGACCCGTGGAGCGTCACGCTCACGACCGATGCGAACGGCGAGTTCCGTGTGCCCTATCGCGACTCGGACCCCGACGACGAGCGCCTTCGGAACGTCGACTGCTTCACGACGCGTGCGACGGACGGCAGCGAGCTCTGCTTCCACGTCGAGCTCGACTCCGGGCCCGTCACGGAGGACCGCCGGTGCGGCGATGCGCGGTTCGTTCCGACGAAGCTCATCGTCGCCGGCAGAGTGCTCGACGAGCGGGGGGAACCGGCCGAGGGCATTGCCATCAGGCTCGACGAGTTCCACGGCGGCATGCACGGCGGTGGCGGCGGCGCGCAGGACGGCGCCTCCGAGCTGCGCGGCGACGACGGTTGGCGCGAACATCCAGCGTGGCCCGTCACCGACGCTCGAGGCCAGTTCTCGATTCGCGGCGTCAGCCACGCGACGCGGCTGCGCGTCGTCGCGAACCGAGGTCGCACGAACGAGAGCGCGCCAGTGCTCTGCGTCGTCGGGACGAGCGACGTCGAGCTCGTGGTGACGCGCCCCGGAAAGTTCGTCGGTTCGCTGCGCGTGCCTCCGCTCGCCTTCGAATCGCTCCCGCGCGTCCACTGGTCGGGTCGCACGTTCGGCGACGACCGGGCGATCTCCGCCGACGTGGTCGTGCAAGCGGCGCCGGAGCCCGGACTCTTCACGTTCGAGTTCGTCGAGCTGGCGGCGGGCACCGGCACCGTGTCGATCACGGTCGGGCCTCGCGAAGTCGTGCGTGTCGAAGACGTGGTCGTGGTGCCTGGCGAGACGACCCGCGATCCGCGGCTGCAGCAGCTCGACCTTTTCGCTGGTCAGCGCGAGCTCGTCGTGCGTGTCTACCTGCCCGACGGCTCCGCGTGTGCGAACGGACTCGTGCGCACCACGAGCCTCGACGAGCCGGAACGTCGCGCGGATTGGCAGATCCGGCGCGGCGAAGCGCGCTGCCTCGTCGGAGCTGGTCCCGTCGACTTGTGGGTCGCCGCGCGCGGCGCGCGCCGTGAGACCGTTCGTTCCGTCGCAATGAACGAGCACAGCGTGACTCTGCGCCCGCCGCTCGAGCTCGAGCTCGTGTTCCGCGCTGCGGGTCTGCCGGCGCACTTGATCGCGCGCCTCGAGTGCCCGGGCGAGAACCCGGTCATCGTCACCGAGATTCGAGCAGCGGGCGGTGACGCGACCCTGCGCACGAGCTTCGATGCGCAGGGGCGTTGCCGAGTGGTGCTCTTCGCCGTCCTGCCGGGCGAACGAGCTGACGTGCGCCGGCTCGGGGAGTGGCCGATCGAAGTGGCCGATGTCGACGAATTGCAGAAGTTCGAGTTCGAGCTCGATGCGCACGTCCTGGAGACGGTGCTGCGATGAGCGCGTTCCGTCGCGAGGGCGCTGACCCCGCGGAGGCGTGTTAGCGTGATCCGCGTGGGCTCCAACGGCCGGTCGCACGTGTTGCTCGTCGCGCTCGGCGTGTGCGTCGCGCTGCTCGGTGGCGCCGCGTGGTGGCTCTTCGTCGAGCGGCCGGTGCAGACGCTCGATGGCGCGGAGCTCGTCGATCCGATGCCGCCGTCGGCGGGCGACTCCGCCGCGGGCTCCACGAGCACGATTGCGACTCCCGCGAACCAGCTCGTGTCCCCGGAGCTCGTCGTGCCGCGCGACGACGCACGCGCGGAGCAGCGCAGCGCCGTGGCGGCGCCGCCCACGTCGCAGCCCGCGAAACGGATGGCGCCGGGACTCGTCATCGTCGACGCGGACTCGGGCGCGCCGCTCGCTGCGGCGGACGTGTGGGTCACGCCGTTCCCGCGCAAGCACCGACTCGGCACCGACGACTTGGCGGAGCTCGTCGAGCTCGCCGAACGCGAAGGCAAACGCGAGCGCGCGGACGCCGCCGGCGGCGTGCGTGTGCCCGGCGCCGCACCGACGAATCCGACGGCGTTCACGACGCAGCAGATCGCGACGAGCGCGGAGTGGTTCGTCGTAGCCGCGACCAAGGAACGTTGGGGCGCGGGCCGAGTGCGCGCCGGACCTCACGGCGCGAAGCTCGCGCTTCACCGCGACGGACCGCTCGACGTGGTCGTGCACGACGCCGAGCGACGACCGCTCGCTGGCGTGCCGTTGGTGCTCGCGCAATTCCACGAGACCAATCGCACGTTCGCGCGGCGCTCGCACGCGAAGAGCGACGCGAACGGCCGCGCCGTCTTCGAACACGGCCGCGCTTGGCTCGAACGCGCGCACCCCGCGCCGCTCTCGGTGTGCGTGGACGGCGCGTTCGAACGCGTGCCGCGACGCAGCGTGACCCTGGACGATCTCACGGCTCCGGTGTCGCTCGAGGTGCCGCCGTTCGGCGCCGTCGACGTCAAGGTGCTCGACTTCGACGGCCGCGAGCTCACGACCGGCGCGGAAGTGCGTTTGGCGTCGACGGAGCTCGAGCTCGCGATCATCGCCGATGCCGCGGCGGAACTCACCGACGGACGCGTGCGTTATCCCGCCGTGCAAGCCGGCGTCGACACGCGATTCGAGGCTCGGCTGCGCATCGCGAAGACGTTCCTGGCGCCGTTCAGTGCGCTCACGCGGCTCGAACGCGCTGGCGAACGTGTCGAGCTCGTGCTCGGCGGACCGAACGCCGTGCCGACACTGGTCGCGCGCGTGCTCGACGACGACGGCGCGGTGTACGCGAACCGAGCGCTCGACGTGCAGGTCGAGACCGTGCCCAACGGCGGCGCGCCGTCGTTGATCTCGCCCGTGCAGACCGACGCGGAAGGCATCGTGAAGCTCCATCTCGCCGGTTGGCGCGCCGTCGCCGCCGACGGCCAGTTCAGCGGCGAGCCCGGACTCGCGAGCGGCGGCGCGTTGCGGCTCGTCGCGGCGCCGAGCGGCGAGCGCAAGGTGCGCTCCGTCGTCGTCGAAGTGCCGCTCGCGCCGAAGCTCGGGCTCAACGACCTCGGCGACGTGCATCTCGCCGGTTTGCCGTTGCTCGTCGCCGGCCGCGTCGTCGACCAGATCGGTGCGCCGATCGCGAACGCGAACGTCAACGTGCTCGCGCAGAACTCCGACGGCACGACGTGGCGCGACACCGGCGCGGCGGCGCTGACCGACGGCGACGGGCGTTTTTCGATCGACGCGGAGTTCCCCGGCGCGGAGCTCGCGGTGCGCGCGAGCTCGAGCGACAGCCAACGCGGCGCGCCGGTGCTCTTCGCGCCCGGGATCAGCGGCGTCGAGCTCCCGCTCGAGCGTTGGGCGAGTCTCGACGTGACGGCCACGATCGATCCCGACCTCAACCCGGCCGAGCTGAACGTCGTGTGGACGCTCGACGACGTCGCGACTGCGCTGATCGGCACGCCGCGACCCGCAAGCGACGGACTCGCACGCGCCGCGTTCAGCAACCACAAGCTGCGCGCAGGGCGCGGCAAGCTCCAAGTGCTCGCCGTCAGCACGCCGGTGCTCGCGTTCGAGCCCTTC
This sequence comes from Planctomycetota bacterium, assembly GCA_023150475.1. Lineage (GTDB taxonomy): Bacteria > Planctomycetota > UBA1135 > UBA1135 > JACRIN01. Next base: position 244,639 of record JAKLKU010000005.1, on the reverse strand, counting down.
GAGCTCCTGCCCGGGCCGAACCCGGACGCGTTGCGCGACCTCGATCTGCGCAACCTCGTGCGCATCGTCGACCTGGTGATCCGCGACCACGAAGGGCGCGACGTCGCCGCCGGCGAGATCCGCTTCCGGCCGAGCGGCACGGACGAAGCGTGGCAGTCGTGGCGTTTCACTCGCGGTCGCGCACGGTTGCTCGCGCTCGCTCCGGAGCTCGACTTGTCGGTCTTCGGCGCGCCCGGACGCACCACGCTCTTCGAGCGCGTGCGCGACGACGCGACGCTCGTGCTCGACGGGCCGCTGTGGGCGACGGTCGAGCTCGCGGGCGGCAATCCGGTGAGCGCGCCGGACACGCTGAAGCTCGCGTTCACGCTGATCGATTCGCGTGGCGTCGAAGTCGCGACTCCGTTGCGCGGCACGTGGGAGGCGTTGGTCGACGCGGACGGGCGCGTGAAGGTCGCGTTCGCGGCGGCGGGCAAACACTCGGTCGCATTCCGCGTCATGCACGCGGCGAGCGGAAAAGGCCGCGAGCTCGCGGAGCAGCAGACGTTCGACGTCGCGCTCGTCGACCACGAGCAGTCGTTCAAGCTCGAGCCTCCGCGCGCCGCGCTCGAACGCGCGCTCGCGGAGCTCGCCGACGCCGCGAGTCAGACGGGGGGCCGCTGAACGATGACACGCAAGTCCGTCGTGGGCCTGGTGCTCGCGCTCGCGCTGCTCTGCCTCCTGTGGTTGCGCCGCTCGGACACGGTCGAGACGGCGGCACCCTTGATTGCGCCCGGTCCCACACCGAGCGACGTGTCGCACGAGCCGGCCGAGACGATCCCATCTCAGCTCGCCGCCCCGCGCGCCGAGGTCGTCACGGGCGCAGGTGGGTCGGCGGAGCGGATGGCGCCGGCGCCGGACGTCGGGGTTCTCGGCGTCGTCCGACACGATGCCGACGTCCTGGCAAGTGACCTGAAGATCGTGCTCGTGGACGAGCGGGCGTCGAGCACGTGGAAGTCGGTGCCGCTCGCCGCGACCGAGGATCCGGAGCGTGGCCAATTCACGTTCGCGGATGTCGCCACCGGAACCTACGCGGTGCGCGTGCTGCTCGACCGCGACAAGGAGCTCGTCGAGATCGGCGGCATCGAAGTCGATGGGGGGCGCGCGGACGATCCGCGGCTCGCGGAGATCGACGTGCGCGGGCTCGTGCACGTCTTCGAGTTCGAAGTGTTCGACGAACTCGGCGCGCCGTTCGGGCGCGCCAACCTCGCGTTCCGGCCGAGCGACGGTTCCGCGACGTGGAAGTCGGCGCTGGTCGAACGTGGTCGAGCCCGCGTCGTCGCGACGCGACCGGAGCTCGAGGTGGTGCTCGAGCAGTTCGACTACCGACCGCTCCAAGAGTCGAACGTGCGCGGCTCGCAGCGCTTCTTCATGCAACGCGGAATCCGTGTGGAAGTCGAAGTCGCGGGCGAGCCGCTGCCCGACGGCACGCGGTGCAGGATGGTGCTCAATGCGCCCGAGCTGCGTCGGGACGGCGGACCGTCGTCGTGGCCGACCAGCGCGTCGACGAAAGCCCAGACCGAGCCGCGCTTCGTCCTCTTCGTCCCGGCGGCGGCGCGTTATTCGGTGACGCTCGAGTATTCGCTCGCCGACGGCTCGCAATCCGCGCCGCTCTTCGACGCCGTCGAGCCCCTCGACGTGCGCGACGTCGAGGGCCAAGTCTTCCGCATCACGCCGGACCCGAAGGCGGTCGCGGACCGACTCGAGTACCTCGGCCGGCAGCGCTGAGCGTGCGCGCGAGGGAGGCTGGCACCGCGCGTCGGATCACGAGGGCCCGGTGCTTGGCCTCGCCGCCGCGCGTCTCCGCTCCGGCGCGTCCTTGCCGGTGGGGGATGGACGGTCTTGCGAGACGCCGCGCGGGTCGGGGGCGCGACCGGGACGGGCGGGCGCCCGACGTACCCGGGCGCCCCGGGCCGCACCGGTTCGAGGTGGGTCGACGTGGTTCTAGGTGGGTCGAGCTGCGTCGCGGTGGCCCCTGGCGAGCGCTCCTCGCCCGACGGGGCGCCGGAACCGCGACGGCAGAGACACCTCGGGGCTTCCGCCATGGACTCGCCCGCGGGCGTTCGGTTGCACCTCGCTCGCGATGTTCGGCGCAGCGACCGGTTGCAGTTTCACGCACCGATTCAGGATTCGCGGCCGCGCCGGTCGATTCCGAGCCCGTTTCGTCTGGGAGTGCTCGCTCCGAGAACGGGAGAGTCGCCGTGTTGTCTCGCACGTTGTCGTTCGCAGTCGCTTCGTTCGTCGCCGTGGCGCTGCTCGTCGCCGCGCGCAGCCCATCCACACAGCTCGCTGCGCAACGAGGGATCCGTCCCGCGCCGTCGCTCGAGTCGTTGACGATCTCGATCGTCGATGGCGCGACGCGTGCGCCCGTCGCCGGCGCCGTCGTGCACGCGCTCGAACTCGAGCGGCCGCGCGGGAGCCGGGCGCGAACTCCGCCGTGGGAGCCGCTCGATCTGGACGCGCTCGAACGTCGCGGCACACGGTTCGTCGCCGATGCGCGCGGCGAAGTGCGCGTGCCGCGCACCGTCGGAGGGTTGAGCGTCAGTGCGGAGCACGAAGGCAAGTACGGGCTCTGCAGTGTCACCCTCGACGGTCCAGAGCTCAGGCGCCTGATCGTGCCGCTCGAGCCGGACCGCGGGCTGTGCGTGCGCGTGCTCGACGTCGAAGGGCGTCCCGAGGCGGGGGTGACGGTCGAGCTCCGAGCGCTCGTCACTTCACACGAGCCCGCGGCGGACCTCGTTCGCGCGACCACCGACGCCGACGGTCGCGCGCTGCTGCGTCATGCGGGCGCGTTCGTCTCCCGACATCGCAGGCAGGTGTTGCTCGTGAGGCCGGTCGGCTCGTTCGCCCCGGACCTGTTCGTCGAAGTGACGGAGGCCTCGCTCGGCACCGAAGTCGAGCTCCACCTCCCGGCGACGGGGGCGGTGGAGCTCACCGTGCTCGATGCGCAGAGCCGGGCACTGCAGACGCCGCGTTCCGTCGCGCTGCGGGTCGTCGGGTCGCCGAACGGCGGCCGCGCGCGGCTCTCACCGATCTGGGAGGCGCTTCCCGGCGAGTGCGAAGGAACCGTCGTGCGCTTCACGCGGGTCGCGCTCGGGCTCACGCTCGAAGCGAGCGCCGCGCTACCGGACTCGCCGTTCGGGACGTTGCTGGCATGTATCGATGGGCCGCGTGTCGCCGGCAAGACCGCGGTTGCGACGCTCGGCGGATCCTCCTGGTGCTTCGGAGTCTCCGGCCGGTGCGTGGATGCGGATGGTGCGCCGCTCGTGATCGATGCGGTCGAGCTCGAGTGCGCCACGAAGTGCGGATCGGGCGCGGCTCGCGGTTCCATTCGAGTGCGCGCGGACGAGCACGCGGGTTTTCGCTTCGCGTTGCCGAGCCATTGCGCTCAGCGGACGTCGAGGACGTTTGGAGTGATTGCGCTGCTCGGAGACGCCGTCGTCGGGATCGGGCGCGTGCAGGTCGGCGCCGACGTGAACGGCGTGCTCCTCGAATTGGGCGACGTCGTGTGCACGGAACGTGCCGAAAGCGTCGCTTCGCCATCGACTTCCGACGTGTCGAACGTGCTGACGCTCGCCGGTTCGGACGTGGGCCGAATCGCCGGATCGGTGCGCTTCGGTCCGGACTTCCGCGCGCAGGACTTCCTGGTTTTCCTGCACGACGTGGGTGATCGTTCGAACCCTCGGTACACGGAGCTCGTCGCCGACGTCGATCGCCGGCGTGGGACGTTCGTGTTCGAGGGGCTCGCGTCCGCCGAGTATTCGCTCGAAGTCCGTCTCGGGCGCAGCCGCAAGTTGCTGGAGGTCGCCGGGCTCTCGCCGGAGCGCGACATCCGCGTCGAGAACACTCGCCTGGAGCTCGACGTCTCCGACCGGATCCACGCGTTCGAGATCGACGTGCTCGACGAAAATGGCGCGCCTATCGCGGATGCGTGGTTGACGCTGCAGAGCTCCGCGGGCGTCACGGAACGGCGCAGTGCCAATGCACGCCAGGGTCGTGCGCGGTTCCTCGACGAGCGTGCGAGACTCGACATCGTCGCCCACGCGCCGGATCACGTGCCGGAGCTCGGTTCGGTCTCGAGTGGGAAGCACACGTTTCGATTGCGCCACGGTCTCGACCTCGAATTCGAGCTCGTGCAGCCCGAACTGCCGCCCAACATCCTCGTCCGAGTCCACCTCGAAGGTGGTGAGTGCCCCACGCACCTCCCGGAAAGCTCGCGCGAGCGCCGCTTCGTGAGCGAGGCCCGACCGAGTCTGTCGTCGAAGGTCGTCGTGCACGCGCCGGGCGACTACACGGCGATCGTTGCCTACGTGGACGATCTCGGCGAAGGCTTCGAAACGATCGTCTGGACGGTGCGCCAACCGATCGTCGTCTCGGACGGCGAACCGTGGCGCTTCCGGCTCGAGCCCGACCCAGGAGTGGTCGCGCTGCTCGAGGCGCGGTACGCGCGGCGACGTTGAGTCAGGAGCGCGCCACTTGCGTCAGTGCGAACGGATTCGCCGACGTGCGTGCGACGCCTCCGGCGACTTCGCGCCGGGGACCAGGAGGCTCGCGCCGATCGCGCCGGCGAGTTCACCGAGTTCGGCGACGTGCACCGCCGGCGGTCGGTCCGGCGTGAAGAGGTGGGGGAGCATGGCGTCGCGGATCTTGGCGGCGTACGGCTCGCCGAGCCGCGAACCGAGGCCGCCGCCGATCACGACCGCTTCGACGTCGAGCAAGTTGACCGCCGACGCGAGTCCCGCCGCGATCGCGCGCACGGCGCGTTCGATCATCCAGACGGCGTACTCGTCTTCCTTCTCGAGCGCCTTCGCGATCACGCCCGCGGAGAGCTGCGTGCGGCCCTTCTTCTCCATGATGTCGAAGAGCTTGGTCTTCGCGCCGCGTTCGACGTCACGGCGCGCGCGGCGCTCCATCGCGCGTCGGCCGGCGTACGCTTCGACGCAACCGCGCCGGCCACACATGCAGCGTGCGCCGTCGCGACGGATCACCATGTGACCGATCTCGCCGGACGCGCCGCGGCCGAGCCAACGTTCGTGGCGCAAGACGACTCCACCGCCGATGCCGGTGCCCCACCAGAGTCCGACGAACGAGTCGTACGCGCGGCCCGCGCCGAGGAACGCTTCGCCGTCGAGCGCGACGCCGACGTCGTTGCCGAGCTCGACCGGCGCGCCGAGCCGTTCCGAGAGCGCGGCGGCGAGCGGGAAGGGCTCCTTCCAGTTCGGCAGGTTGTTGGCGTTCGACACGCTGCCGCGGCGCGCATCGACGTGACCCGGCGAACCGACGCCGATGCCTTGCAGCTTGCTCGTCTCGACCTGCGCTGCCTTCGCGGCGCTCGCGAGCGTGTCCGCCATCGCCGCCGCGACGTCGCGCGGACCGCCGCTCGTCGGAGTCGACGCGCGCAGCTCTGCGAGCACGCGGTGCTCGTGATCGAGGATCACCGCTTGGATCTTGGTGCCGCCGAGGTCGATGCCGCCGCGAATGTGCATGGGGAGAACTCCTCTGTCGACGCGCTCGGATGCCGCGCGGGAACGCGGCTTTCGCCGGACCGATTTACGGCCGGAAGGTCGCCCCGGGAAGAGTCAGCCGACGGCGAGTGTCTCGTTTCCGGGCTCGTAAGCGCCGCCGTCGGCGTGCATCCGAGGTGCGCGCGGCCTCCCGGCGAGCCGGGCCGCACGTTGGCGCGCGCCGCGGCCGATAACGCCGCGTCCCCTCAGGCTGCGCCTCGGCGCAGTGTCCCTTCGTCCCTTGCGGAACACGTTCCCGTGACTCGAATCGATCGCACTCGCGAGCTCGACCAGCTCGCCGTCACCACGCTGCGCACGCTCGCGATGGACGCGGTGCAGCTCGCGAACTCCGGCCACCCAGGCACGCCGATGGCGATGGCGCCGGTCGCCTACACGCTGTGGCAGAAGAAGCTCCGTTTCGATCCGGCGGATCCGATCTGGCCGAACCGCGATCGTTTCGTGTTGTCGATGGGGCACGCGTCGACGTTGCTCTACGGGCTCCTGCACCTGTCGGGCACGCGGTCGGTCAACCCGAAGTACGAGATCCTCGGGCGCGAGAGCGTGACACTCGACGACCTGCGTCGGTTCCGTCAGCTCGACTCGCGTTGCGCGGGGCATCCGGAGTATCGCTGGACGTCCGGCGTCGAGACGACGACGGGGCCGCTCGGTCAGGGGCTCGCGACGAGCGTCGGCATGGCGATCGCGCGCGAGTGGCTCGCCGCGCGTTACGACAAGCCCGGGTTCCAACTCTTCGACTTCCGCGTGTGGGCGCTCGCCGGCGACGGTTGCATGATGGAAGGCGTCGCTTCGGAAGCCGCGTCGCTCGCGGGGCACCTCAAGCTCTCGAACCTCTGTTGGATCTGGGACAACAACCGGATCACGATCGAAGGCGACACGTCGCTCGCGTTCAGCGAAGACGTCGCGACGCGATTCCTGGGCTACGGCTGGAACGTGCTCCGCGTCGGCGATGCGAACGACCTCGCGATGCTGGAGCGCGCGTTCGACTCCGCCGAACGATCGACCGATCGACCGACGTTGATCGTCGTCGACAGCCACATCGGTTACGGCAGTCCGAACAAGGAAGGTTCGCACACGGCGCACGGCGAGCCGCTCGGCGAAGAGGAGATCCGGCTCACCAAGCGCAACTACGGTTGGCCCGAGGACGCGAAGTTCCTGGTGCCCGATTCCGTGCGCGAGCACTTCGCGAACCAGCTCGGGCGGCGCGGCGGCGAAGCGCGCGCGGCGTGGATGCAACGCTACGAAGCGTATCGCGTCGCGTATCCCGAGCTCGCGGAAGAGTTGCTCCTGATCCAGCACCGCAAGTTGCCCGCCGGATGGGACAGCGAGTTGCCGGCGTTCCCCGCGGATCCGAAGGGCGTTTCGGGCCGCGACGCGTCGGGGCAAGTGCTCAACGCGATCGCGAAGCACGTCCCGTGGTTGCTCGGCGGTTCGGCGGACCTCGCGCCGTCGACCAAGACCCGGTTGACCTTCGAAGGCGCGGGCGACTTCAGTGCTTCGAATCGCGGCGGGCGCAACCTGCACTTCGGCGTGCGCGAGCACGCGATGCACGCGGTGCTCAACGGACTCTCGCTCGCGAAGCTGCGGCCGTACGGGTCGGGCTTCTTCATCTTCAGCGACTACGCGCGCCCTGCGATCCGCCTCTCCGCGTTGATGGAGCTGCCGGTCGTCCACGTCTTCACGCACGATTCGATCGGCGTCGGCGAGGACGGACCGACGCACCAACCGGTGGAGCAACTCGCGTCGCTGCGCGCGATGCCCGGGCTCCTGACCATCCGGCCGTGCGACGCGAACGAAGTCGCGGAAGCGTGGCGACTGACCGTGGAGCAGCGTCACGAACCCGTCGCGCTCGTCTTGTCGCGCCAAGCCATGCCGACGCTCGATCGCAAGAAGTACGCGGCTGCGAGCGGCTTGCGGCACGGCGCGTACGTGCTCGCGGACTCCGGATCCGGCGGCGCGAGCTTCGTGACCGACGGCGCGCCCGACGTGATCCTGATGGCGTCGGGTTCGGAAGTCGCGCTCGTCGTCGCCGCGCACGAAGCCTTGGTCAAGGAGGGCATTCGTTCGCGCGTCGTCAGCTTCCCGTGCTGGTCGCTCTTCGAGCGGCAGACGCCGGATTACAAGCAGAACGTGTTGCCCGACGCGTGCACCGCGCGGGTCGCGGTCGAACAGGCGACGCCGTTCGGCTGGGAACGCTACGTCGGGCTCGCCGGCCGCACGATCGGCATGACGAGCTTCGGCGCGTCCGCGCCGCTCGGTCAATTGCAGAAGAAGTTCGGCTTCACGGTCGAGGCCGTGGTCGCCGCGGCCAAGTCGCAGATCGCCGCGGCGCGCCCGACGTTCATGCAACCGTGAACTCGCGCGGGCGCACGGCTACGCTGCGCGCTCCACCAAGGCGAACCCAACTCATCCGATGAAGACCCAGACCGCTCCCGCACCCGCGCTCACCAAGAATCCGTTGCTCGAGCTCCCCGAGCTCGGCCAGTCCGTCTGGTACGACTCGATCCGCAAGTCGTTCCTCGAGTCTGGCGAGCTCGCGCGACTGATCGAGCGCGACGGATTGCTCGGCGTCACGTCGAACCCGTCGATCTTCGAGAAGGCGATCGCGGGCTCGACCGACTACGCCGCGGACCTCGCGGCGGAGCGCGGGAACTGCGCGAGGGATCCGAAGGGCGTGTACGAGCGGCTCGCGATCCGCGACATCCAAGCGGCGTGCGACGCGTTCGCCGGCGTGTACAAAGCGACGAAGTGTCGCGATGGGTACGTGTCGCTCGAAGTCGCGCCGACGCTCGCCCACGACACCACGGGCACACTCGAGGAAGCACGCCGGCTGTGGCGCGCCGTCAAGCGGCCGAACCTGATGATCAAGGTGCCCGCGACGCCCGCGGGCGTGCCGGCGATCGAGCGGCTGATCGGCGAAGGCGTCAACGTCAACGTGACGCTGCTCTTCGGCGTCACGGAGTACGTCGCCGTCGCGCGTGCGTACCAACGCGGGCTCGCCGCGTACGCGAAGAAGCGCGGCAACGTCGCGCGCGTCGCCAGCGTCGCGAGCTTCTTCGTGTCGCGCATCGACTCGAGCGTCGATCCGCTGCTCGAAGCGAAAGCGAAGAGCGCGCGCACCAACGCGGAACGTGAACTCGCGCTCGCCTTGCGCGGCAAGGCCGCGATCGCCAACGCGAAGCTCGCGTATGCCGAGTACCAGAAGCTCTTCGCGACCAAGGAATGGCAGGCGCTCGCGCGCCGAGGCGCCATGCCGCAACGTTTGCTCTGGGCGAGCACCAGCACGAAGAACCCGGCGTACCGCGACGTCGTGTACGCCGAGGAACTGATCGGTCGCGACACCGTCGACACGATGCCGCCGCAGACCGTCGACGCGTTCCGCGACCACGGCCGCGCGCGGATCACGTTGACCCAAGGCGTCGACGACGCACGCGCGACGCTCGACTCGCTCGAGACGCTCGGCGTCGACTTCGACGGCGTGACGAAGAAGCTGCTCGACGAAGGCGTCAAGCTCTTCGCCGACGCGTTCGCCAAGCTGCTCGACGCCGTGCGGGCACACGCGAAGCCGGCGGAAGGCCCGCGGCTCGCCGCGGAACTGCCGAGCGGACTCGCGCACGCCGTCGACGCGACGCTCGCGAGTTGGGCGACCGAGGACAAGACGCGGCGGCTGTGGAGCAAGGATCCGTCGCTCTGGACCAACGCCGACGAGAACCAGTGGCTCGGTTGGCTCGACATCGTCGCGACGCAACGCGGCGAACTCGCGAAGTTCGAGACGCTCGCGAACGAAGTGCGCGCGGCGGGCTTCAAACACTGCCTGTTGCTCGGCATGGGCGGCTCGAGCCTCTGCCCCGAAGTGGTGAAGTACACGTTCGGCAAGCAGAAGGGCTTCCCCGAGCTCCTGGTGCTCGACTCGACCGATCCGCAGCAACTGCGCGCGTTCGAGAAGAAGATCGACTACGCGAAGACGCTCTTCGTCGTCGCGTCGAAGTCCGGCAGCACGCTCGAGCCGAACATCTTCAAGGCGTACTTCTTCACGCGCGCCGTCGAGGAGCTCGGCGCCGAACGCGCCGGCGCGCAGTTCGTCGCGATCACCGATCCCGGTTCGAACATGCAGAAGGTCGCCGAAAACGATCGTTTCGGGCGCATCTTCTACGGCGTGAAGACGATCGGCGGGCGTTATTCGGCGCTCTCCGACTTCGGCATGGTGCCCGCGGCGATCAGCGGCGTCGACGTCAAGACGCTGCTCGCGCGTGCGAGCGACATGGCGACCGCGTGCGGTCCGGACATCGCGCCCGGCGCGAACCCGGGCGTCCGCCTCGGCGCGATCCTCGGCACCGCGGCGCGCATGGGCCGAGACAAACTGACGATCGTCACGAGCCCGGCGGTGCGCCGCCTCGGCGCGTGGCTCGAACAGTTGATCGCCGAATCGACCGGCAAACGCGGCAAGGCGATCATCCCGCTCGAGTCGGAGGAGCTCACTTCGCCGGAGTTCTACGGCGACGACCGCGTCTTCGTGTACCTCTCGGTCTCCGGCGACGCGGATCCGAAGCAGCAGAAGAAGCTCGCCGAGCTCGCGAATGCCGGCCAACCGGTCGTGCGCATCGAGCTCGTCGACACGCACGATCTCGCCGCTGAGTTCTTCCGTTGGGAGATCGCGACCGCGGTCGCCGGCGAAGTGCTCGGCATCCACCCGTTCGACCAGCCGGACGTCGAAGCGAGCAAGATCGAGACGAAGAAGCTCACGTCCGCCTACGAGGAGACCGGCAGTCTGCCGAGCGAGATCCCGTTCTTCGAAGGCGACGGCGTCGAGCTCTACACCGACGAGCGGAACGCGCTCGAGCTCCGCGACGCGGCGCAGAAACGTTCACTTTCCGGTTACCTGCGCGCGCACTTCGAACGCATCCGGCCCGGCGACTACGTCGCGTTGCTGGCGTACGTCGAGATGAACGCGAAGCACGAAGAACTGCTCGCGAAGACGCGGCTGCGCGTGCGTGATGCGAAACACGTCGCGACGTGCCTCGGCTTCGGGCCGCGTTTCCTGCACTCGACCGGTCAGGCCTACAAAGGTGGGCCGGCGAGCGGCGTCGTCCTGCAGATCACCGCGGACGATGCGCGCGACCTGCAAGTGCCCGGCGCGAAGTACACGTTCGGCGTCGTCAAGGCCGCGCAAGCGCGCGGGGACTTCGCCGTGCTCGCCGAGCGCGGTCGCCGCGTGTTGCGCGTGCACCTCGCGAAGGACGTCAAGAAGGGCCTCGAGAAGCTCGACGAGGCGGTCAAGAAGGCGTTGCGCTGAACGCGGCGCGCATCACGGAGCGAAGCATGAAGATCGGCATGGTCGGACTCGGCCGCATGGGCGGCAACATGGCGAAGAGGCTCGTCAAGCACGGCCATCAGGTCGTCGGCTTCTCGGTCTCTCGCGCCGACGTCGACGCGGCGGCGAAACACGGCATCGAGCCGGCGTACTCGCTCGCCGAGCTCGTGCAGAAGCTCCCGAGTCCGCGCATCGTCTGGCTGATGGTGCCCGCGGGCGCGCCGACCGAACAAGCGGTGCGCGATGCGGCGGCGCTGCTCTCCAAAGGCGACGTCGTGATCGACGGCGGCAACTCGAACTTCAAGGACGACGTGCGCCGCGGCAAGGAGCTCGCCGCGAAAGGCATCCACTACGTCGACGTCGGCACGTCCGGCGGCGTGTGGGGCTTCGAACGCGGCTACTGCTTGATGGTCGGCGGCGACCGCAACGCGATCGAGCTCCTCACGCCGATCTTCCGCACGCTCTCGCCGGGTCGCGGCGACGTCGCGCCGTCGGCGGGTCGCGAAGGGCGCAAGAGCACGGCCGAAGACGGCTTCCTGCACTGCGGCCCGATCGGCGCCGGCCACTTCGTCAAGATGATCCACAACGGCATCGAGTACGGGATCATGCAGGCGTACGCCGAAGGCCTCGACATCCTGCGCTCCGCCGCGAAGCCGCACGTGCCGGCGGACCAACGTTACGACTTCGATCTCGCCGACATCACCGAGCTCTGGCGTCGCGGCAGCGTCGTCGGTTCGTGGTTGCTCGACCTCACGGCGATCTCTCTCGCGCAGAGCCCGAACCTCGAGGAGTTCTCCGGCCACGTCGAGGACTCCGGCGAAGGCCGTTGGACCGTGCAGACCGCGATCGAAGAAGCGGTGCCGGCCGAAGTGTTGACCGCGGCGCTCTACACGCGCTTCCGCTCGCGCCAAGAGCACACGTTCGCGGAGAAAGTGATCTCCGCGATGCGCAAGCAGTTCGGCGGACACGTGGAGCCGAAGAAGCCGTGACCACCGTCACCACCAGCCCGCGCCCCGCGGTCCAAGAACGCAGCGCCGGCCACGTCGTGCCGCCCTGCGCGCTCGTGATCTTCGGCGCGGCGGGCGACCTCACGAAGCGCAAGCTGATCCCGGCGCTCTACAACCTCGCGCGCCAGAAGCTCCTGCCCGACGACTTCGCGATCGTCGGCGTCGCGCGCGCGGCGCTCGACGACGCCGGCTTCCGCGCGCAACTCGCGGCCGAGATCGCGCGGTTCGTGCCCGGCACGTTCGCGCCGGAGCTGTGGAAGTGGCTCGAATCGCGCGTGCACTACGTCGCGGGCAACTTCTCCGACGCGGAGACGTTCACGGCGCTCGAGAAGAAGCTCGGCGAGCTCGAGACCAGCCGCTGGACGCGCGGCAACACGCTCTTCTACCTCGCGACGGCTCCCGACTTCTTCGGTCCGATCGCGCGCATGTTGCGCGAGCGCGGGCTCGCCGACGAATCGCACGGTCGCTGGCGGCGCATCATCGTCGAGAAGCCGTTCGGGCGCGACCTCGCGAGCGCCAAGGCGCTCAACGCGGAGCTCCTCCAAGCGCTCGGCGAGAAGCAGATCTACCGGATCGATCACTACCTCGGCAAAGAGACGGTCCAGAACATCCTCGTCTTCCGCTTCGCGAACGGCATCTTCGAGCCGATCTGGAACCGCCGCTACGTCGACCACGTGCAGATCACGGTGTCGGAGACGCTCGGCGTCGAGAAACGCGGTGGGTACTACGACCGCGCGGGTTGTCTGCGCGACATGGTGCCGAACCACATCTTCCAACTGATCTCGCTCGTCGCGATGGAGCCGCCGATCTCGTTCGCGGCCGATGCCGTGCGCGACGAACAATCGAAGGTGCTGCGCGCGATCCACGCGCCGACGCCGGAAGAAGTGCTGCACAACGCGGTGCGCGGGCAGTACGGCGCCGGCACGATCGACGGGCGCAACCTCGTCGACTACCGCGCGGAACAAGGCGTGCCGCCGAACTCGGGCACCGAGACGTTCGTCGCGATGAAGCTCGCGATCGACAGTTGGCGTTGGAACGGCGTGCCCTTCTACCTGCGCGTCGGCAAGGCGCTCGCCGCGCGGAAGACCGAGATCACGATCCGTTTCCGCAAGCCGCCGCTCGTGCTCTTCCGCGACACGTCGATCGCGGACCTGCACCCGAACGACCTCGTGATCCACGTGCAGCCGAAGGAAGGCATCTCGCTGCGCTTTGGCGCGAAGATCCCGGGCGCGCAGCTCAAGATCGGCGGCGTCGACATGGACTTCGACTACGCCGAGCATTTCGGCGCGACGCCGGCGACCGGTTACGAGCGCTTGCTCTACGACGCGATGCAAGGCGACCAGACGCTCTTCCAACGCGCGGACATGGTCGAAGCGAGCTGGGCCGTGGTCGACCCGGTGCTCGACGTGTGGCAAGCGCTCCCGCCGCGCGAGTTCCCGAACTACCGCGCCGGCAGCTGGGGCCCACGCGAAGCGGACCACCTACTCGAACTCGACGGCCGCTCTTGGCGACCGGTCGACTGATTCGCACGTCTCGCCGCGACTCGTTCTCGGATCCGTTCACTTCGCAGCGACGGCTGGCACGAGCGGATCCGGCGTCGACCGTCGGCGCGCTCCGACTGCCGCTCACTTCGCGAAGAGCACCGTCTGCTCGCCGCGCGCGCGCGGCGGAACGAGCGTGACGCCGCTCGCTTGCGCACCGTCGGGTGCCGTCACGCGCCAGACGTAGTCGCCGTTCGGCAGTCCGTCGATCACGAATGCCCCATTCGAGTCGGAGCGCAGTCCCTGCTGCGGAGCGAGGAGCTTGCCGGCGGAGATCCACTGCTCGACGGTCGCCTCGAACTCGCGCGATTGCAGCTCGATGACCGAATCGGGCACGACCGCGCCGTTTGCCGCGAGCACCACGAAGCGGATTCCGCCGAGTCGGCGCAGCGGTACCACTGTCTCCACCGTCGTTCGCGGGGCGGGAAGCGCATGGTGAATCGGCCAGTATCCGGGTGCTTCGACGTCCAGCGAATAGCGGCCCTCTCCAACGGGCTGACTCGCGACGCGTCCGTTCGCATCCGTCGTCGCTTCGGTTACCAGTCGCCCGTCTTCGGCGACGAAGCGGACGTCGACTCCGCCGCAAGCAACGCCGCGATCGTCGAGTCTCACTCGCAGCCGCTCCAGCCCCGAGAGCGTGATGCGAACGGGTGCGTCTCGTGTGACGCTCGGATCGACGACGATCGGTCCCGCGAGCCCATGATCTCGAGCCTCCGCGTAGATGCGCAGTTTCTCCGCGGTGGAGCCCGGGAGCGAGCACTCACCCGAACCGTCCGTGTAGTAGACGTACGCCCAGCCGAGCGAGGATGCATCGTTCAGGAAGCTCACTCGCGCACCCACGACGGCCGCACCGCGTGCGTCGACGACGAGCACCCGTAGCGCGTCGTTCGAACAAGCGAGCTCGACGTCACCGACGCCACTCTCGGGCACCCGGTACGACCGCGAGCCGAGCTGTCGCCACTCTCCCGCGAATGCCGTCAAGTTCAACTCGCTGCCTTCGATGCCGTCGACGCGCGCGATGCCCTCCGAATCGACGGCGGCGTAGCGACTCGTCAAACCGGAGGTCCGCCGGAACGTGGCTTCGACGAACTGCGGGCGTGCCGACTCGTCGCTCCAACGCGTGCGCACGACGCAGGTTCGCTGCCCGGAGAACGGCAACTCGAAACGCCAGAGGCGCCCTGGGACGAGCCGCAGCTCGAAGATCTCGGTGGCGCTGGGCGTGTCGATGCGCACGGAGACGGCGCGTGGCGGCACGTTGCGGTAGACCAACGTGCCGTCCGCCTCGAAGCGACGAAGTGGGAGCAGCGGCGAATCGGCAGACTGGGCGCCCGCCTGGGTGAAGTCGAAGCCCGCGTCCGCGATCAAGCGCAGCTCGAGATCCTGTGCGTGCGCGAGCGGTATCACGCCGAAGTCCGCGACCACTCGCGCGTCGGCCGGCGTCGTGGCGACACGTGGCGCGTAACCGCTCGCGGCAATCCAAACGGCCGTCGACTGCGGCGGCAGGCCGTCGACCACGAATGCACCGTCGGTGCCGACCGGTTCCGGCGCGCCGCGCAGCAACGGCGTGCCGTCGGGCAGGTTCGTGATTCGTTGCACCGTCGCCTCCGTGACTGGCTCACCCGAGGTTGCATCGATCACGAAACCATGGCCGCGTCGACCGTTACCGAGCTCGAGTCCGACTGCCGCGTCTTGCTCGCGCGTGACCTGGACGGACTTGGTGTCGCCTGCGGGGGAGGTCGTCGAATGCGCGAAGAGCAACACCTCACCGAGTGGTGCATCGTCGATGAGGAACGCGCCGTCGATCGAATCGTTGATGCGCAAGCTGCGTCGCGATTCCGGGCGGCCCTGCCAGTACACGACCTCGAAGTCGCGGACCGGTGTCGCGCCGTGAGTGCACCGGCCGACGATGCGCCCAGCAGGAGCCAGCTCGATGGTCAGTGTCCTGGATGCGGGCTCCGAGAACGTGAAGGGACCGATCTCGGCGGCGGCGAAACCGGCAACCCGCGCTCCGAAGTGCACGGAGACGTCCTTCGGGATCGGCAAGGTGGCCGTGCCCGAATCGTCGCTCGTGCGTTCGAGCTCCACGAAGCGACTCCCATCGAACCAGCGGGCGTACAGAGTCGCCGTAGCCACGGGCTCGCCCGAAGGTCGGACCGCGCGAACCCAGGCCTCGAACCCGACGCCGCACTCGAAGTCGAGCGTGTAGCTCGCCCCGGGCGCGGGACGGACGATCGACTTCTCGATCGGCGCGAGGCCGGAGCCGACGAGTCGGAAGACGAATTCGTCGACCTCGTCCGCGGGCAGCGCAGTGGCGCTCCACGTGCCATCCGCCGCCACGGCTCGAGTCGCAAGCTCACGGCGCCGGCCCGCGCGTGCGGATTCGGCGACGATGCAGGTGTCGGCCGGCAACGTGGCATTCGTGGCCACCACGCGTCCTCGTACCGCGAACACCGGTGCCACGATCAGCCGCAGTGTGTCGGTCGGCTCCCCGATGAAGGGCAGTGATCGGAGCTCGTCGATCCGTGCTTCGATGCGCTGGCTACCGGAGAAACGCGGCAGTTCGACTCCACCGCGCTCGTCGGTCACGAAGCGCCGCGTGTAAGCGGATCGTGGTCCATTCAGCGCGCGGTATGGCGCGGCACTCGCCGCGACCGACTCCAGTCCATGTTGCTCGACCGTCGCACCCGCGACGACGGTTCCGTCGGATCGCGCGACCGAGACGCGGATGCTCGTCGCGGCGGCCAACACGATCTCGCATCGTGCCCCCCAGTCGGACGGAGCGTGGACGACCCGCGAGCCAGCGGCCCGCCCGGGCGCCGTGGCCCACAAGACACCACGCTCCATGGACGTCGCCGCCGTGCGCGGCTCGAGGGTGAACGATCCGTCTTCGCTCGATCGTGTGAACGTGTCGCGTTCCGTGGCCGCGGCGCCGTCCACTTGGACGGCGCCCAGCGGGAGCGCCGTGAACGTGATCAGCGCGTCCACGACGGGCGCACCGCTTTCCGTGACCACTCTGCCGCGAGCGAGGTTCGCGGCGGTGCGCTGCATTTCGCTCGGAACCGTCGGCACGTCCGAGATCGCTGCACTCGGAGCGCTCTCTGCTTCGCGGGAAACCTCGTCGGTCGTCAATGCCGTACTTCGTGCCCCGGATCGCGTGCCGCGCCATGCGAAGAACAACGCCGCGCACGCGGCGACGAGCGCCATGCCGATCCAGATCGTGCGGCCGCGCGAAGCGGTCATGGGCTCACGGCAACTTCTGCTGGCCGTTCGTGTTGGTCTGACTCGAGGTCGGTCTCACGCTGGTCGGCACTCCGATCCCGCCGATGCCGCCCTGTGGAGTGACCGGCGGCGACAGGAGGGCCGCGATGACGAGTGCGAGCAACCAACGACCTCGCGCGCGCGAACGAAGTTCAGTGAAACGCACGTACCAACCTCCTGAGAACCGACTCGCGAGCGTCCGAGAACAATGACACCAACCGCGCCGACTCCTTCGTAGGAGTCCAAAGCCCGAGGCGGCGGCCGCTGACGAGAGTGTGTTCGTATTCGTCCATGACCGACATGCCTGCCGCGAGGACGACCGCCTCGATGTCCGCTCGCTTGTCTCGCAGATGTTCCGCATCACCCAACTGCACCGAGACGAACGCGTCGGAGAGCACGGCGGCTGCGTTCGATGCCTGCAGTTGCCACGCGCGACGATACGCCATGCGCGCCCGTTCGAGGTCGCCGAGTTGCAGCCTGACCAGGCCGGCGTTGGTCCAGGCCGCGGAGAGATGTGTTTGCGAAACCGTCGACTGCGCGACGCCGGCGAATCGTCGCAGAGCGACGTCGTTCGCTCCGCGCGCGAACGCAGCGAGTCCAGCGTGGAGTTCGGAGCTCGGCGACGGCGCAAAACGCTGAGCGAGTTCGGAGACCTGCTCCACGTCCATTCGCGCGATGTGGTCGCGTACCGGTGCGCCGTGGTTCCCCAGTTCTCGCCATTCGACGGACTCGGCGAGTTCCGCTTCCACTCGAACCATCGAGGGGGCGTCGAGCGCGTGACTGCGATGCCCGACGACGAGCGACGCGAGCGTGAAGCGCAGCGGGGACTCCATCTTCGCGAGTCGACGACGACATTCATCGCGCAGGAGCGCCGCGACTTCTTCCCGAAAGGCGCGCAGCAAATGGCGTTCGAGCGTGGACAGTCCCGTCGCCGACGGCTTCACGGGCTCGGCGGCCGACGCTGCGATCGCGCGGCGAGGCGCGCGCAGCAGCAACGAGTCAGGCGCGGCCGCCGCTTCGCGCAGCAATGCCTCGGTCTCCGCACAGAACCCGGTGGGCAGCTCGGCGCTCATAGTCCGTACTCCTGCGGGTCGATTTCGATGCCGAATGCTCGCGAGAGACGTCGCAGGGAGTCGCGCACCATCGTACGGACGGCTTCGCGCGGTTGGCCGCTCGTGCGCGTGTGCTCGTCGAGGCTCTTGCGTTGGATCAGGACGGCGAAAGCGGCTCGTCGCTCAGCGTCGGCCCGTGTGTTCAAGACGATGGCGATGCGTCGGGCGTGGATGGGTTCGACGCCGAGCGATTGCGCCAACTCGACGTAGCGTCGGTCGTGCAGCTCGAGCGGCACTCCCGATCTCTCCGCTTCGATGTCCTCCTCGATCAAGTCGTCGATCGAACGATCGATACAGTCCGCGAGGAACACGTCGAGCGGTGGTTCTCCGCGGTACGAGATCGCGCGGCGCGCGGTGAGCGCCATCGACCGCAGCATCGTCCTTTGTGGATCCAACACGATCGCGCGAGTCTCGAGTCGGGCCGCGACTCGGCTGTCGAACTCGAGCTCGTGCGCCGAGAGGAGTCGGGTCAGGATCGCGCGAGGAGAGTTCCCACGCAGCCAGCGCGCGCCGGGATACTCCTCCTCACGGTCGTGATCGGGGCGAAAGCTCATGGGCGAGAGTCGGTCTCCCTCCGTCGAAGCGCCCACTTCGACTGGCCGACCGACGGATGCTCCGACGGCGCTCCGTAGTCGTCAAGCGCGGCGAGAACCGATTCGCGTTCGCGGCACCCGACGCAGCACTCGGACGACCCGAGGAACTCCGCGCGCGGCCGTGGGCAAGTACGGAGAGGTGCGTCGACTCCGTCGGGCCGACGCGGTCCGGGCTCCGAGTCGTCCGCGATGCCCCGAACCGTGCCGGCCGGGGATTGGCGGTCTCCGGTGGATGCGGGAGGGGGGGCGCTGGGTGCCGTCCGCTTGCGCACGGCGCATGCCGCGTCGCGCCCGCCGAAGTGCAGCACCGGCGCCGGGGCGTCGGCGCTCGCTCACCGATGGCCACTCGGGCGCCAGAAATCGGGGGTTGCACCGACTAGACGACCGGTCTACTCTTGGCGCCCCATGTTGCCGGTGCAGAAGGAAAGCGGGACCCGGGAGCGGCTGCTCGAAGCAGGCGCCGAGGCCATCGCCGCGAAGAGTTTCAACGCCTGCGGGCTCGCCGAGATCCTGGCCGCGGCCGGAGTGCCGAAGGGGTCCTTCTACCACTACTTCGCCTCGAAAGAGGACTTCGGCATCGCCCTGATCGACCGCGAGTGCGCGGGTTACGTCGAGTTCCTCGCGCCGGTGCTCGGTGACCAGACGCTCTCGCCGCTCGAGCGCCTGCGTTCCGTCTTCCAGAAGAGCCGCGACGACTTCGCGACCCGCGGCGTCGGGCGGCACTGCCTGATCCCGAAGCTCGCGCTCGAGACCGCGCAGCTCAGCGAACCGGTCCACGCCGCCGTGAAGCGCGCCTACGAGAAGTGGAGCGCGTTGCTCGCGGCGGTGATCCGCGATGGCCAGACCGCCGGCGAGATCGACCGCGCGCACGACGCCGATCGACTCGCGAACATGCTCGTGATGCTCTGGGAAGGCGCGACGATGCGCATGCAGATCGATCGCAGTCTGCAGCCCGTCGACGACTTCCTCGCGTTCGCGTTCGACGCGCTCTTGAAAGCCAGGAGCTAGCGCCGCCGCACCTGCGCAAGTCCGACCCGTCCCGACCGCTCCGTCATTGGAGCTTCCTAGTCGACCAGTCTACTCCGTCACGATCCACGCCCGTCCCCAGCCATGTCGACTCTCTCGTTCACGCACTCGTTCGGCCCGTGCGACGCGCACGGCGCTCGCGCGGCGCAAGCCACTCGCGCGACGCACGTCGTTCGCGGCGCGACCGTGTCCTCGGTCGGACGCCGCGCTCGCCTCGCCTTTCCGTCCAACTCGCGCCGCGCTGTCGATTCCGCGGCCGCTCGTTCGTCTCGTCGCACCGCCCTGCAAGGAGGGCCGCAAGCATGACTCGTCGTTCGTTGTTCACCTCGTTCCTGTTGTTCGTCGCACTCGCCGCGCTCGCCTTCGGGCTCGCGGCGTGGAAACGCGGTCAGTTCGAAGCGAGCCAAGCGGCCGCGGCCTCGATGCCCGAGCCGATGGAAGTGATCACGACGGCGCCGGCCGTCGCGCACGAGTTCGTCCGCTCGACCACGTCGATCGGCACCGTGCGCGCGCTGCGCTCCGTGACGCTGCGCAACGAGTTGCCCGGCACGGTGCGCGAAGTGCATCTCGAGCCCGGCTCGATCGTCGAGGCGGGCACGTTGCTCGTAGCGCTCGACGTGCAAGTCGAGGAGGCCGAGCTCAACGCGCTCCAGGCGCAGGCGGCCCTCGCCGAAACCTTGCTCGGCCGCGTGCAACGCGCGCTCGAGAACAAAGGTGCGTCGGCGATCGACGTCGACCGCGCGAAGGCCGAGCGCGACGTCGCGCTCGCCAACGTCGCTCGCACGCGCGCCGTGATCGAGCGCAAGACGATCCGTGCGCCGTTTCGGGCGCGCATCGGCATGTCCGACGTGCACGAAGGGCAGTACCTCGACGGCGGGACCGAACTGACGACGCTGCAAGGGCTCGACGACGCCGTGCACGTCGACTTCGCGGTCAACCAGACGGTGGCGGCCGGCATCGCGGAAGGTTCGAGCGTCGAAGTGCTCTCCGGCGGCATCAGCGCGAAGGCGACCATCGTCGCCATCGACGCGCGTGTCGACGAAGCGACGCGCAACTCGTGGGTGCGCGCGAAGCTCGACGGGGCGGCCGGCAAACTCTCGCCCGGTGCGTCCGTGCGAGTGCGCGTGCCGATCGGCGCGCCGCAGTCCGCGGTCGTCATTCCGGTCAGCGGGTTGCGCAAGGGCCCCGCCGGCGACCACGTGTTCGTCGTCGAGCTCGATCCACAAGGCAAGCCGCGCGCTCACGTCCGGCCGGTGACGGCGGGCGCGTTGCTCGGCGACACGGTCGTGATCGAACACGGGCTCGCGGTCGGCGACGTCGTCGCGGCGTCGGGCTCGTTCAAGCTGCGCGAAGGCGTGCTCGTGGTGGTCGCGCCGGAAGGTGGCGCGCCGGCCGGAGCCCACGGCGCGGCATCGGCGGAAGCGCAGGGCGCGGCATCGGCGGAAGCGCAAGGCGCGGCATCGGCGGAAGCGCAGGGCGAAACTCGAGCTGACGTCGAAGGTGGTGCGCGATGAGCGAGGGGAGCAAGCCGAACGCCGGGCGTACGGGGAGTGGCAGCTCCGCGCCCGAAGCCGACGTGGCGTCGAAGCGTTCGTTCACCGACGTCTTCATCCGCCACCCGGTGCTCGCGGTCGTCGCGAACCTGGTGCTGGTGCTGGTCGGGTGGCGCGCGCTCGTGTCGCTGCCGGTGCAGCAGTTCCCGAAGATCGAGAGCTCGTCGGTGCTGATCACGACGGTCTACACCGGCGCGAGCGCGGAGACCGTGCGCGGCTTCTTGACCACACCGATCGAACGTGTCGTCTCGTCGATCGCCGGCGTCGACACGCTCGAGTCGACGAGCCGCGCAGGCGTCAGCCTGATCACGGTCAGGCTCAAGCTCAACCACTCGAGCACCGCGGCGCTCGCCGAAGTCACCGCGCGCTTGCAGCAGGTGCGTTCCGAGCTGCCGGCCGAGGCCGAGCCGCCGGTGGTCGAGATCCAACGCGCCGACCGGCCGTACGCGTCGTTCTACCTGAGCTTCTCGTCGGACCAACGAACGGTGCCGGAGATCACCGACTGGCTCGCGCGCACGTTGCAGCCGCAGCTCGCGACGCTCGAAGGCGTGCAGCGCGTCGGCATCGAAGGCGGTCGCCCGATCGCGATGCGCGTGTGGATGGATCCCGACAAGCTCGCGGCGCTCGGGCTCTCGCCCGGCGACGTCAGTGCGGCGCTGCGCCGCAACAACTACCTCGCCGCAGTCGGGCAGACCAAGGGCAACCTCGTGCAGGTCAACTTGCTCGCCAACACCGACCTGCGTTCGGTCGAGGAGTTCGAGCGTTTGATCGTCGCCGATCGCGGCGGCGCGGTCGTGCGGCTCGCCGACGTCGCCAAGGTCGAACTCGGCGCCGAAGAGGCCGATCTGAGCGCGAAGTTCAGCGGCCGCGAGGCCGTGTACCTCTCGGTCTGGCCGCTGATCGGCGTCAACGAGATCGACGTCGCGCACCGTTTGCGCGCCGAGATGGAGCGCTTGCAGCCGACGCTGCCCGCCGACATCGACATGCGCCTCGCGTACGACGCGACGGTGTTCATGGAGAACGCGCTGACCGAGATCACGAAGACGCTGACCGAGACGATCCTGATCGTCGGTCTCGTCGTGTTCCTGTTCCTCGGTTCGATCCGCACGGCGCTCGTGCCGCTCGTGGCGATGCCGGTGTCGCTGGTCGGCGCCGCGATCGTCATGTGGGCCGCGGGTTTCAGCCTGAACCTGCTGACGATCCTCGCGATCGTGCTCTCGGTCGGTCTGGTCGTCGACGACGCGATCGTCGTCGTCGAGAACGTGGAACGACACGTGCGCCTCGGCAAGACGCGCATCCAAGCCGCGTTGATCGGCGCGCGCGAGCTCGTCGGCCCGATCATCGCGATGACGATCACGCTGGCGGCGGTGTACACGCCGATCGGTTTCCAAGGCGGCTTGACGGGTTCGTTGTTCCTCGAGTTCGCGATCACGTTGGCTGCCGCGGTCGTCGTGTCGGGCCTCGTCGCGGTGACGTTGTCGCCGGTGATGAGCTCTCGCTTCGTGCACGCCGGCGGCAAGGAAGGGCGTCTGACGAAGCTCGTCAATCGCGGCTTCGACGTCGTGCGGCGCGCGTACGCGTGGTCGCTCGACCTCGCGCTCGAGATGCGCTGGGCGATCGTGGTCGCGGCGCTCGCCGTGATGGTCGCCGCGTGGCCGCTCTACACGATGTCGCGCGCGGAGCTCGCGCCGGTGGAGGACCAAGGGCACATCAGCTTCTTCCTCGACGCGTCGCCCGACTCGACGCTCGGCGCGGTCGACGCGGAAGCGCAGAAGGTCATCCGCACGGTGACGGGTTTCCCGGAAGCCAAGTTCATGTGGTCGTTGACCGCGAACTGGGGCGGCTTCGGCGGCATGGTCACCAAGGACTGGCGCGAACGCACGCGCTCGACCGAGGAGATGTACGGCGAAGTCTTCGGCGCCGTCTCGTCGGTGCCGGGCCTGCGCGTGTTCCCGCGCCTCGATCCGCCGTTGCCGAATGCGGGGCAGTACGACGTCGAGCTCGTGCTCCAGAGCGACGCGCCGCTCGAAGAGATGCAGGACGTCGTCGGCGCGATCGTCGGCGCCGGTTGGCAGAGCGGCAAGTTCCTCTACGTCGACACCGACCTCAAGATCGACCGACCCGAAGCGCGCGTCGAGATCGATCGCGAGCAGATCGCCGATCTCGGCCTCGACCTCGCCAGCGTCGGTCAAGAGCTCGGCGTGTTGCTCGGCGGCGGCTACGTCAACCGCTTCAACTACTTCGACCGCAGCTACAAGGTCATCCCGCAGCTCGCGGAGTCGGAGCGCGCGACGGTCGGTCCGTTGCTCGACCTGAAGATCAAGACTCCGACCGGCGAGCTCGTGCCCGTCTCGACGTTCACCAAGATCGAGAGCAGCACGGCGCCGCGCACGCTCAACCGCTTCCAGCAACGCAACGCCGTGCGGATCTTCGGCGGCGTGCAGCCCGGCGTGACCAAGGCCGAAGGCTTGAGCGTGCTCGAAGACGCGGCGCGCGCGATCGGCGGGCCCGGCATCACGCTCGACTACGCCGGCGAGTCGCGGCAGATCCGGCGCGAAGGTTCGGCGCTCGTCGTGACGCTCGGTTTCGCCGTCGCGCTGATCTATCTCGTGCTCGCGGCGCAGTTCAAGAGCTTCCGCGACCCGCTGATCGTGCTCGTCGGCTCCGTGCCGCTCGCGATCTCCGGCGCGCTGCTCTTCAGCTTCCTCGATCTCACCACGATCAACATCTACTCGCAGGTCGGGTTGATCACGTTGGTCGGCCTGATCGCGAAGAACGGCATCTTGATCGTGGAGTTCGCGAACACCTTGCAGGAGCGCGGGCTCTCGAAGATGGCCGCGTTGCGCGAAGCGGCGCAGACGCGTCTGCGGCCCGTGTTGATGACTTCCGCGGCGACGGTGTTCGGGCACTTCCCGCTGGTCCTGGTCACTGGGCCGGGCGCGGAGGCGCGCAACTCGATCGGCATCGTGCTCGTCGCCGGCATGATCGTCGGCACGGTGTTCACGCTGATCGTGGTGCCGGTCTTCTACTCGTTGATCGCCGCGCAGCACGTGCCGGCGACGGCGGACTACGAAGTCGAACGGACGACGAACGAACCGGCGCACGTCGAGCGCGCCGCGATGGGAGTGGCGTGATGCGTAGCGCGATGCACAAGTTGTCGATCGGCCTGCTGCTCGGGATCCTCGCCGCGTGCGCGAGCGTCGGCGAGGACTTCGAGACGCCGAAGGTCGAACTGCCGGCGACGTTCCAACACGCGGGCGGCACCGAGCTCGCCGCGGCCGAGCCCGAGCTCGCGGCGTGGTGGACGAAGCTCCAGGATCCGACGCTCGACGCGCTCGTCGCACGCGCGGCGCACGGCAGTCTCGACCTGCGCGAAGCCTACGCGCGGCTCGCCGAAGCTCGCGCGTTGCGCGGCGACGTGGCGGGCGCCGAGTGGCCGAGCATCGACGGCAAGGCCGGGTTCCTGCGCCGCGGCGAGAGCAAGAACACGCCGCTCGGCGCGTTCGTGCCCGACAACGGCGTGTACTCGGTCGGCTTCGACGCGAGTTGGGAAGTCGATCTCTGGGGCCGCGTGCGCCGTTCGGTCGAAGCCGCGGACGCCGAGCTCGACGCGAGCGTCGAGAACGTGCGTGACGTCGCCGTCGCCGTCGCGGCGGAGACCGCGCGCAACTACGTCGAGTTGCGCGCATTCCAACGCCGGCTCGCGATCGCTCGCGAGAACGTGCGCTTGCAGGAAGAGACGTTGGCGCTCGTGCGCGGTCGTTTCGAGGCCGGTCTGGTCGGCGAGCGCGACGTCGCGCAGGCTTCGACCAACGTCGAGTCGACGCGCTCGCGCGTGCCGGCGCTCGAGGTCGGCTACGCGGCGGCCGAGCATCGCCTCGCGGTGCTCGTCGGCCTCGCGCCGGGTGCGTTGCAAGCGGAGCTCGACGTCGAACGTCCGATCCCGGTGCCGCCGCTCGCGCTCGCGGTCGGCGTGCCAGCGGACTTGTTGCGCCGTCGCGCCGACGTGCGGCGCGCCGAACGCGAGCTCGCCGCCGCCCATGCGCGCATCGGCGTCGCCGAAGGCGATCGGTATCCGCGCGTGACGCTCGCGGGCGAGCTCGGGCTCGCCGCCGAGGACCTCGGTGATCTCACCGACGACCAGAGCGGCGTCTTCGGCATCGGACCGTCGTTGCGCTGGTCGCTCTTCGACGGCGGGCGTCTGAAGGCGCGCGTCGCGGCGGCCGAAGCGCGCACCGAACAAGCGTACGTGCGTTTCGAACGTGCGGTGCTCGTCGCGCTCGAAGAGGCCGAGAACGCGATGGTCGCGTTCGTTCGCGAACAAGCGCGGCGTGCTTCGTTGCGTCAAGCCGCGGTCCAGGCGCGACGCGCCGTCGAGCTCTCGCGAGCGCAGTACGCGGAAGGTCTGTCGGACTTCCAGTCGGTGATCGACACCGAACGCGCGGTCGCGGAGCTCGAGGACCAACTCGCGACGAGCGACGCGACGATCGCGACCAACTTCGTCGCGCTCTACAAGGCGCTCGGCGGCGGGTGGGAGCACTCGGACCACGCGGAGCCGCCCGCGCCCGCGGCGGAGTGACGCGTCCGCCCGCCGGCGTCTCGGCGACCGAGCGCGCCTCGTGGGTAGAGACGGGACGTGTCGTCGGCGTCCATCGCTTCGAGGCGTCGCGCTTGGGTCGCCGCGTCGCTGCTCTGCGTTGCGTGCGGCGGTGCGCGCACGTCGGATCCGGACCGGACTCGAACGGGTTCGCCCGCGGCGACCGACGCACGCGAGCTCGATGTCCCGGCCCTTCCGGAGCTCGCGGACGGCACGGTCGATCTCGCCGCGCGATCGCGGGTGCCGACGAAGCGCGAGCTCGCGGCGCGGCGCCGGCCGCACGACGAAGCCGAGCCTCCGTTCGGCGCGAGCGATTGGCCGTTCGAGGGCTGTCCGATCGACCCGAACGTCGACGGTGCACGTCGCGAAGCCGCGGTCGAAAGACACTCGGGCTGCGTGCGAGTCCGGCTCATCGGTAGCTTCGAGCCGCGTGTGTCTCTCCATTTCGACTTCCGACCCACGCGGCTCACGCGCGGCGCGGCGGGCGAGCTCTTCGTCGCCGGCCGCACGACCGACGGTCGGGCGTGCATCGAACTCCTGCGTTTCCCGACCGCCGCGCACGACGGAGTGGTGGCGCTCGAGCCGAACGCCCGCGTGCGCGTCCTCACCGAGCCCGTCGGAGGTGGGCGCGAGGTGCGCTGGTTCCGTGCGAGCGAAGCGTCGAACGGCGCGCGCCTGCTCTTCCAGTTCGTCGACGCGGACACCGTCGAGGAGCTCGACGTCGTCACCGGCACCCGGCGCGTCCGCGCGCGCAGTTCGCTGGTGAAGCGCGGCCTCGTCCTGCGCGGCGTCGTCGACCGGATGGGCGGCGGAGTCTGGCACGTGCTGCAGTCGGCGGTGGCGACGCCGCCGGATCGCATCTCGGTGCTGCTCTTGATCGACGAGAACCGCGACGGCGCGATCGACGACGCGTGCGAAGTCACCGCTGGCGCGGCGCGCTTCGCCGGCGTCGAGCTCCATCTCTCCGACGGCGAGCCGATCGGCCAGTACTGAGCGCGGATGGCAGCAGCCGGCGCACCGAGTCGCCGTCGCGAGGGGCGCGAAGCGGGCCCCCGGCGCGCGCGGTGCGCGAACCGAGTCACCGGCTCGCGCGCGCCGCGCGCACCGAGTCACCGGCTCGCGCGCCGCGCGCACCGAGTCACCGTCGCGCGCGTCGCGCGAACCGAGTCACCGTCGCGCGCGTCGCGCGCGACGAGGGAAAGCGCCGCGCGCTCAGGGCAGTTGCAGCGAGCTCCAGTTGGTGAGCATCGAGCCCGTGCCGGTCTTGACCAGCGCCCGGTACCAGAGCCGCTTGCCGGCGAAGCTCGCGCCGCTCGGCAGCGCGACGCTCACTTTCGCGAGCCCGCTCGCCGGGATCGTGCCCGTCGAACCGGACACCGGGAACTTGAGCGCGAGGTCGCGCTGGCCGGGCACCGTGAACGGATCGAAGATCGTCCACTGCAGTTGGTGCGTCGCTCCGGCCTGTCCCGAGACGAACGCCGTCGTCGTGCCGCCCAACGCGGGGCGGCCGTACAGGACGAGCCGCGGACCGTTGCCGTAGACGTCGATCCGCACGTCGTCGATCGCCGCTTCGACCACCGAGTTGTTCGGGTTGTCGTTCGCGACGAACTTGAGGCGCATCTTCGAGGTCTGCGGCAGCACGCTCGACACGCCGAACTCCGGCGACGTCCAGGCATTCGCGTTGCCGACGACGTTCTCGAGCGACACCCAAGTCGTTCCGCCGTCGTTCGAGATCGAGATCGCGAACGTGTCGTCGACGACCGAGAGGTCGGCGAACCAACGCGCGAACGAGAGCGTCGCCGCGCCGCAATGCTCGAGGTCGAAGATCGGCGAGAGCAGCGTGGTCGCGCCGCCGTCGACGTCGTCCGTGCCCGCGCCACCGCCGCCGTTGCCGGTCATGTAGCAGTTGACGCCGGGCGCCGGCGTGTTGTCGACGCTCGGGTTCGCGGGCGTGCCCGACGAGTTCGTGCCGATCGGCACGCCGCGCACCCAGATCCCGGACGTCGCCGTGTCGCCCGCGACGCCCTTGGTCCAGCCGAGGTCGGTCTCCGCGTCGTCGAACGCGACTTGGATCGGCGCGCCGAGCTGGATCGAGCCCGCGATCGACTGCGTCCAACCTTCGTAGACGAGCGCAAGCGTGTAGTCGAGCGACGCACCGAGCGGTGCGCCGGCCGCGATGTCGATCGTCACGGCGTTGCTGGTCGCTTGGGTGAACGATCCGATCGTGCCGAAGTTCGTCGTGCCGTTGGTGATCGTCGCCCACGGGCTCGTCGAGCTCACCGAGAAGCTGACGGGCGTCGCGCTGGTCGAACGACCGGAGTTGCGCACGGTCGCCGTGAACTGCACCGATTCACCGGGCTCGTAGAAGCCGTCGCCGTCGCCGACTTCGACCAGCGAAGTCGACAGCACGCGCAGCCACGCGCCCGCGGCGAGCGAGGTGCGCTGCTGTGCGAGCAGCATCTCCTCGGCGAGCGGGATGATGCGGTTCGTCGGCGGCCAGAAACCGTCGCTCGCCGAACCGACTTCCGGCGTCCACGCCATCGTGCCCTTGGCGTCGTGGTCGTAGTCGCACGTCACACCGTTGGCTTCGTAGAGGACCGCGGGCGGCGGGCCGACCTCGTAGTGGTTGACTTCGGTCGCGAGGTTCGACACTTCGACGTACTGCGCGTTGTTCGCGGGATAGACGAGCGCGTAGCCGTACGGATAGAGCCAGAGGTTCGAGTACGTGTGGATCGAGAGCGCCGTCTTGAATTGGCGTGCAGCCATGAAGTTCTGCATCGCCTGGATCTCGGGCTCGCTCGCCGCCGACGGACCGCGGTACGTGTCGTCGGACGTGAAGGGGCTCGAACCGACGTTGTCCCAACCCCAGTGGTTGTTGTAGTTGCGGTTCAAGTCGACGCCGAAGACGCCGCCGCCGTTGTTGCGCCGGTTCTTGCGCCACATCCCGCCGCCCGACGGCGCGATCGATTGGTTGTAGACGTAACCGTCGGGGTTCACGATCGGCACGTAGTAGATCTCGCGCTCGTCGACCAAGTACTTCGCGAGCGGATCGGTCGCGTAGCTCTCGAGCATCCAGAGCATGAACCACAACGACGCTTGCATGCCTTCGGGTTCGCGTGCGTGGTGCATCGCATCGATGCGCACTTCGGGCTCGTTCTCGTCGACCGCCGCGTTGTCGGAGATCTTGATCATCCACATCGAGCGGCCTTCGACCGTCGTGCCGATGCTCGCTTTCGCGGTCGTCAACGTCGGGTACGCCGCGTGGAGTTGGTCGAGCACGTTGGCGACCTGCGCGTAGGTGTAGTAACCGCCCATCGCGCCTTGCGCGAACGGCGGCGTGAGCCACGCGCCGTAGTTGCCTGCGACCTTCGGCGAGGCATCGAGACGCGACGCGTAGAAGCTCTCGAGGTCGTCGATCGTCACGCGGTAGGGGATCGCCGCCGCAGTCAGTTCGCGCAGGTCGTCGTCGCTCGCCGCGAACTCGATCTCCGCGCTCTCGGCGATGCGCGCGACGTGGTCGAAGCCGAGCGCCGCGAAGCTCTCGGTGCGCGCGGCCGTCTCGGGCACGCGGACCAAGTGGTACTGCGGACGGACGTCTTGCGGAACGAACGACAACAGAGCGAGTGCGAGAGCGGTCGACATGCAGGGCTCCTTTCGAGGCCGAACGAGGATGCTACTCGCTCGCGCGCCGATCCGGGCTTCGACGAAGGACGGAGCCGCCGGGTTCCGCGGTCAACGGCCGCGATCCGCGGCGCTCGACCCAGCGCCCGATGAGGCGCTCGACCCAGCGCCCGATGAGGCGCTCGACCCAGCGCCCGATGAGGCGCTCGAATCGGGGCCCGACGTGTCGGTGGAGCGTGCGCGAGCGAACACTTCGACCTCCGGTCCGACGCGGGTCGCTCGGAGCACGTCGGCGAGGAACGTCGGGCTCTCGTACTGGAGCGAACCGAAGCCTTCCGCGCCGGGCGGAAGCGCTCGCACGACGAGCAACGACGACCCGCTGGCGCTCACCAGGCCGCGCAGCGCGTCGGTGCGGGCCTTGTACGGATCTTCGTGGGCGCGGAAGCACACGACGTGCGTCGCGCCGAGCGACTCGAGCTCCGGCTCGAGCGTCGACGCGAGGTCCGACCAGAACGACGCGCGTCCGTCGGGGAGCACGGCGAGTTCGCGGCCGTCGCGCGCCGGAAACGCGCGTTCGTAGCGCGCCCAGAAGTAGCGCAACTCTGCGCGGCGGCGGTCGGTGTCGCGCGCGAGCGCCGAGTGCGCGGTCGCGACCGGGAGCTCGAACCACGGTTGCAGCACGAGCCGCGCGTCCGCCGGCAGCTCGCGTTCGATCCACTCGGCGGCGAGTTCGAGCGTGTCGGGCCGAGAGCGCAGCCACGCGAGTTTCGCCGCGGCGAAACACGGCAGCCCGAGCACGCACGTCGCGAGCGCGGCCTGCACCGCGACGCGCGCCGAGACGAGTCCGGCGACCGCGCGCACTCCGGCGGCGGCGAGCACCGCGAGCCCAGCGACGAGCGGCAACGCGAACCGATCGAGCGTGCCGTGATAGAGGCCGAAGACCAGCGCGTACGCCACCGTCGCGGAAGCGAGCACCGCGGCGTCGCGCCGCCCGGCGCGCCGTGCGTCGTCGTCGCGCGTCCGCCGCAAGCTGCGCCACGCCGCGAACACGCCGAACGCCGCCGCGACGAGCAGCGCGGGATCGTGGCGCCACAATCCTTCGAGCATCACGACGAGGCCGAGCCCGTCGAACTTCGCGAACACGAGGTTGTGGCCGCCGAACTGGAGCTTGTCGGAGGACGCGCGGCTCCAATGCGCGAGTTCGTCGGGGCGCAGGAACGGATACGCGGTCCACAACGTCGCGCCGAGCAGCGCCGCCGTCGCGAGCCAGAAGGCCCAGTCGCGGCGGGTCGCGCGCTCGCGCAGCACGAACGCCGCGGCGAGGCCGGCGTACGCGAAGATCCCGCTCTGCAGGATCGCGAGCGCGAGTGCGGCCGCAGCCGACGCGAAGCACCAATCGCGGAACGCGCCGGACCGTCTCGCGCGGATCGCGAACGCGACGGCGAGCGCCAACGTCGCGGCGAGCGCGGCGTGCGGCCTTCCCTGTTGCGACAGGTTGAGGTGCATCAACGAGCTCGCCGCGAAGAGTCCGGCGACGAAGCTCCACCCGACGCCGAAGAACGAACGTGCGATCCAGTAGGTCGCCGGCGCGAGCAGCGCCGCGAAGCTCGCGACGATCCAGCGCACGCGCACCAGCGGCGCGGCGGCGCGGTCGAGGCGCTCGACGAGCGTCGATTCGTCGTCCGCCGCGCGCACGCCGTCGTCGCCCGCGGGCCACGACGCGGCGAGCCAACCGACGAGGTAGGGGTACGACGCGTACTCCGGGTTGGTCGTCGGCGCCGCGAGGAAACCCGGTTGCAGCGCGTACACGGCGTCGGGTTCCGGACTGTGCGGCGTCAGGTGCCCGAGACCGACGAAGCGCAGGGCGAGCGCGAGCACGAAGAGCGACGCTGCGAGCGCGAGCTCTCGACCACGCGAAGGTCCCGGGGCCATGCGCGTCGGAGTGTATCGCTCGAGGTCGGCGATGCGACGGGCTCGCGACCGTGGCCGTCGATGCCACGCTCTCGACGGAACGCGGCACGGCGAGCGAGCGCTCGCTCTCGCGCTTCGGTCACGGCACCGCGGCGCGCGCGAGCATCAGGGCTTGGCGCAACGCGAGACCGAGCGGCGGCAACAACGCCGCCGTGACGAACACGAAGCCGAACGTCCAACGCCACGCACGGTTCACACTGGCGCGTTCGAAGCGTCCGAGCGTCCAACGCAACCCGAGCACCGCCCAGACGGCCGCGAGCGGCACGAGCGCGGCCGACGCGAACTCGCGCGAATCACAGAAGCTCGCGCCGAGCGCGATCACGCTCGCCGACGGCAGGCCTCGCAAGGCGGCAGCTTCCGCGGGTTCGACGAGCCCGAGCAACGCGAGCGCGAGGCCGAACGCGCCGAGCGCGGCGAGCCACGACTCGCCGCCGAACTCGGCCGCGCGTGCGCCGATCGTCGTCGCGTCGAAGGCCAGCGTGCTGGTCGGGTGCAGTCCGAGCACGACGAGGACGGCGACGGCGAACGTCAAGCCGCGGGTGAGCCGCACGGTGCGCTCGCCCCGTCCTCCGCGTTCGTCACCGTCGTCGTCGTCGTCGTCGCCGTGGCCGTGGCCGTGGCCCCCGGTGACGTTCGGCGCGAGCACCGCGAGTCCGAGCACGCCACGAGCGAGGCTCCACACCGAGAGCACGACGGCCGCAGCGCGTTCGACGAGCCTCGCCGAGCGGCGTGCGCGCAACGTCGCGGCCCAGCCGAGTGCGAGCAGCAGCGCGTCGAGCGCCGAGGCCGCGTCCGCCGCAGTCGCCCGCACGTGCAGGCCAGAGGTCCCGGCGAGCAAGGCCGCCGCTCCGGCCCACGACGCACCGACGAGTTCTCGCGCGACGAGCCACGTCGCCGGCGCAATCGCAGCGTCGAGCCACACGTCGTGCCACGCGCCGGAGCTCGACGGATGCCAGACGAAACGGAGGAGGGCTGAGAAGAGCGCGACTGCCGCGAAGACGAGCAGCGCGTGCCAACTGGACGGACGCACGGTACGGGAGGTTCGGAGGAACGAACGCGCGGCGTCCGGCGTGTCGTGGATGGTGACTCGGAGGGAGAGCCTCGCCGTTCCTCGCGAACGACTCGCGAGTCGGGCGGTCCGAGCCGCACGCCGGACGCGCGCGCTCGGACACCGACACGCTCCACGAGCTCGGGGTGGTTCAACTCGAGCTCGATTTCGGTCGGCGAGCCGGCGGCCGCGCGAATCCGCGCAGCGACACGTTTGCTAGGTTGGCGACCGATGCGCCGACTCGTGCTCCTCCTCGTGTCGTGGATCCTGCTCCCGGCCGTTTCGCACGCGCAGTCGCCGCGCGAGCTCTTCGACGGCCGTTCGCTCGCCGGTTGGGACGGCGACTCGCGCTACTGGAGCGTCGAAGGCGGCGAACTCGTCGGCCGATCGACCCGCGAGAACCCGCTCGAGCGCACCACGTGGCTCGTCTGGAGCGGCGGCGACGTCGCGGATTTCGAGCTCGAGTTCGACTTCAAACTGGTCGGCGGCAACTCGGGCCTCCAGTTCCGGAGCCGCGATCTCGGCGAGCACCAAGTCGCGGGTTACCAGGCGGACCTCGAGGACGGGCCGAACTGGTCCGGCTGCGTGTACGAACAAGAAGGCCGCGGCGTGATGGCGCGGCGCGGCGAAGCGGTCCGCTACGACGCGAATGGCTCTCGCACCGCGCTCGAGGTCGCCGACGGCGCGAAGCTGCTCGAACACGTCCGTGCGCACGAGTGGAACACGTACCGAGTCGTCGCGCGCGGAGCGACCATCGCGCTCGCGATCAACGGCGTGCCGATGACGACGTTGACCGACCTCGACCCGCAGCTCGCCGCGCAGCGCGGAACGTTCGCCTTCCAGCTCCACCAGGGACCGCCGATGGAGGTGCGCTTCAAGAACGTCCGCTTGCGCGAGTTCGGCGTCCGCTCGGCCGCGCTCGACGGCGTCGACCCCGGCGTGCCGCGGTGGATCTGGACGGGAGCCGACGCATTGCAGCGCGCCGCCGACGACGAAAAGGCGTGGTTCCGCCGGACGGTCTCGCTCGCGCGCCCGCCCAGCACGGCGAAACTCGTCGTCGCCGCCGACAACGCGTGCGTCGTGACGATCCATGGCGAGGAAGTGCTCGAGAACGAGGACTGGGCGCAACCGGTGTTCGTCGACGTCGCGTCGCAACTGCGCACCGGCGACAACGTGATCGGGCTCGCCGCCGAGAACGACGGAGGCCCGGCGGGCGTGATGTTCTCGCTCGAGCTCACGTTCGACGACGGCGCGACGCAGACGATCGTCAGCGACGCCCGTTGCGTCTTCGGCGACGGTTCGAGCGCGGGGTGGAACACCGCCGAGTTCGACGCGAGCGCGTGGCAACCCGCGTTCGAACTCGCGCCGCTCGGCGCCGATCCGTGGGGCAAACACGAGGCCAAGCGATTCGAGCCCGCTCGCGCGACGCCCGCCGAGGAGCTGAAGGTGCCCGAGGGCTATCGCGCGGAGCTGCTCTACACGGTGCCGCGCCGCAAACAAGGCTCGTGGGTCGCGCTGTGTTTCGACGACCGCGGCCGGATGATCACGAGCGATCAGTACGGCGCGCTCTATCGATTGACGTTCTCCGCCGTCTCCGCGACGAATCCGACCGCGCCGCGCACGGTCGAACGCGTCGAGGAGCTGCCGCTGCCGCTCGGCTGCGCGCAAGGACTCGCGCACGCGTTCGGCGCGCTCTACGTCGTGATGTCGGAGCCGCGCGGCGAATGTGGCACCGGGCTCTGGCGCGCGAAGGTTCTCGACGACGAACGTTTCGCGCAGCCGGAACGGTTGATCGGCTTCGACGGTTCCGGCGAACACGGTCCGCACGCCGTCGTGCCCGATCCGCTCGCGCGTCGGCTGTGGCTCGTCGGTGGCAACCACACGAAACTCCCGGAGCTCGCGCGTTCGCGCGTGCCGCAGCACTGGGGCGAGGACCAACTCCTGCCGCAACACGCCGACCCCAACGGTCACGCGGTCGGCATCACGGCGCCCGGCGGTTGGATCGTCAGCGTCGATCCAGACGGCAAGGACGCCGAGCTCTTCGCGTGCGGCTTCCGCAACCAGTACGACATCGCGTTCGACGACGCGCGCGAGATGTTCACGTTCGACTCCGACATGGAGTGGGACATCGGCCTGCCGTGGTACCGGCCGACGATGGTGCAGCACGTGACGAGCGGCGGCGACTACGGCTGGCGCACGGGCTCGTGGCGTTGGCCTCCGTACTATCCCGACTCGTTGCCGGGCCTCGTCGACGTCGGCGTCGCGTCGCCGACCGGCGTGTGCGCGGATCGTTACGGACGCTTCGCGCCCGAGCTCGCCACCGAGTGCGGCGGCGCGCTCTTCGTCGCCGACTGGGCCTACGGGAAGATCTACGCCGTCAGGCTCGCGCCGCAAGGCACGAGCTACTCGGCGACGTTCGCGCCGTTCGTCGAAGGCAAGCCGCTCGCCTTGACCGATCTCGAGCTCGGGCCCGACGGCGCGCTCTACTTCTTGGTCGGCGGCCGGCGCACGCAGTCCGCGCTCTATCGCTTGGTGCGCACGGCGCCGGTGACGAAGCCCGCGCCGATCGCGAAACGCGACTCGTCGAACGCGCGGCTCTTCTGGAGCGAGCTCCACGCGAGCGAGCCGAGCCCGAAACTCGTCGATCGCGCGATCCAGGACCTCGGCGACGCCGATCGTTTCGTGCGCTACGCGGCGCGGGTCGCGCTCGAGAAGGCGGATCTCGGGCTCTGGCTGCCGCGCGCACTCGCCGAACGGCGGCCGCGCGCGATCGTCGAGCTCCTGATCGCCCTCGCGCACGTCGGCGGCCCCGACGTCGGCGCGCGAGCGTTCGCCAAGTGGGAGCAACTCGAGATCGAACGTCACGCAGCCTCGCGCGAGAGCGACGCCGAGCTGCTCGACATGTTGCGCGTGCTCGAGCTCGTCTGCATCCGGCTCGGCGCGCCCGACGAAGCGACCGCTCGGCGGCTCGAGCGACGGCTGACGAAGCTCTTCCCGCATCCGAACGAAGACGCGAACCGCGAACTCGCCACCTTGCTCGTGTTCCTCGGCGACGCCCGCGTGATCGAACCGGCGCTCGCGCGCGTCGCTGCCGCGACGAAACAAGAGGATCGCATCGCGTACCTGTGGGCGCTGCGCAACCTGAAGAGCGGTTGGACGCTCGAACAACGCGCGCGCTTCTTCGCCGAGTTGAACGAACTCGTCTCGACGACCAGCGGCGGCAACAGCTACGCGAAGTACCTCGAGAACCTGCGCCAGGACGCGCTCGCGACGCTGACCGACGCCGAACGCGCGGCGCTCGGCACGCGCGTCGATCCGCCGAAACCGGCCACGGCCGAGCCCGTCGAGGCGCGCGCGTTCGTCAAGTCGTGGACGCTCGACGAACTCGTCGCTCTCGCGCCGCGCGCACGCGCCGGTCGCGACTTCGGGCGCGGCGAGAAGGCGTTCCGCGCGGCGCGGTGCTTCGAGTGCCATCGCTTCGACGGCGCGGGCGGCGGCTCCGGGCCCGAGCTCACCGGCGTCGCGAGCCGCTTCGGCGATGCCGACATCCTGGAAGCGATCGTCGATCCGTCGCGCACGATCTCCGACCTCTACCGCGACTTCGAAGTGATCACGCACGACGACGAGCTCTTCATCGGGCGCCTCGAGGACCTACCGAACGGCGGCGTGCGCGTCTGGCCCGCCGACGGCGGCGAGCCGGAGACGCTCGCGGCCGCCGACATCGCCGCGCGCCGGCCGCACGCGCTGTCGCGGATGCCGAATGCACTGCTCGACACGTTCGCGGAGGACGACGTGCTCGATTTGCTCGCCTACCTGCGCTCCGGCGGCAAACGCGACGACCCCGCGTTCGCGAAGCAAGACTGAGCGGTCGACCGGCGCGCTCCGGTCCGGATCTCGGCAGCCGGCCGTCCAGGGTTTGGAGCGGCGAAGCGCGGGCACCGGCCGCCTGGCGACGGAATTCGGGGTCGAATTGACCGACGGCGCCCGCGGACCGCGCAACTTGCGGTGGGCGCGCGACGCGTGGGTTCGCAGGGAGCCGACGCGGCGCACGACTTGCCACCGCCGGCCGGACTCACGGAGCCTCCACGAACATGCGCAATTCCTTCCTCGTCTCGACCGTCTCCTGCGTGCTCGCGTCCGTCGCGGCGGCACAACAACCGACGTACACCGCGGAGTTCCTCGGCGCCGGCACGGGCGTCACGCGAATGAACGCGAGCGGCGTGATCGTCGGCCACGACACGACGACGTTCGGCGGCGTGCGCGGCTGGGTCGCGAAGTCCGGCTCCGCGCCGGCCGCGCTGCCGCTTCCGGCAGGGCGGCTCTCGAGCTGGGCGAACGACATCAATGACGCAGGGGTCATCGTCGGCGCGGTGAGCTCGAGCTCGTTCTCACCCGAATTCGGCGGCGTCGCGTGCGCTTGGTATCCGAAGACCGGCGGCGGCTACGACGTCGTCGAGTTCGGCATCCTTCCCGGCGACAACCGCAGCAACGCACTCGGCGTCAACGACGTCGGCGACGTCGTCGGTTTCTCGGCGGACAGCATGTTCCGCGTGCCGGTGCTCTTCACTGGCCCGAGCGGGCTCTTCGACCTCTCCGCGACCGGCGTCTTCGATCCGCAGAAGATCAACGACCAACGCGTGCTGGTCGACGTCACCGGCAAGCGCTTGGACCTCGACACGCTCGTCGTCGAGAACCTCGGCCATCCGGCCGGCAGCTACAGCGCGGTCAACTGCGCGGACATCAACGAATCCGGCCAAGTCGCCGCGTCCGCGATCCTCACGACGAGCACCAACTGCAACCGCCAAGTCGCACGCTACTCCGACGTGATCGGCTGGGAAGTGTTCGGCAACTGCGGTCAGCACAACGGCGCGACGGCGATCAACGACCTCGGCGACATGCTGACGTTCATGACGATCACGCCGTACGTGCGCTTCGAAGGTGAAGGCACGTTTGCCATCGACGATCTGATCTCGCCCGCCGGACAGTGGGCTTCATTGGTTTGGGTCGGCGGCCGTGCGCTCAACGACGCGCGCCAGATCGCGATCGGAGCGCAGAACCTCGTCACGGGACAAGTCGGCGTCGTGTTGCTCACGCGCGACGTGCCCGTCGGCACCACGATCTGCTCGGGCGACGGCTCGGTCGCGGCGTGCCCTTGCGGCAACTCGAGCGTCGCGGGCGAAGGCTGCAAGAACTCGAGCGGCGTCGGCGCGAAGCTCGCGGCGAGCGGTTCGGCGAGCGTCGCCGCCGACGATCTCGTGCTGCGCGTGACGCAAGCGGCGGCCAACAAGCCGGCGCTCTTCTTCCAAGGCGTGAACACGATCGCCGTGCCGTTCCAGGACGGCATCCTGTGCGCCGGCGGAGCGATCAAGCGCTTGCAAGCCGTGACTCTCGACGCGTCCGGCGCCGCACAGTCGACCGTGTCGATCGTGGCGCAAGGCGCGGTGGTGCCCGGCGTGACGCGCACGTACCAAGCCTGGTTCCGCGATCCGCAAGGTCCGTGCGGCACGTCGAGCAACCTGAGCTCGGCGGTGCAGCTCACCTGGCTGTGACGCCAGCGGACACTGCCCCGGACGGCTCGAGCCGGTGTCCGGAACGTTCGGCGGCTCGGTGAGCCACTCGTTCGCCGTCTCGCACCCGGTCGGCGGCGGATTCGCGAGCAGCGTCGGACGCACGCGCGACGCGCAGACCTTGGAGCGGCGATCCGCGCAGCCCGTCGACGACCCGCCGCGCGAACGGGCTCGAACTCAGCGCTTGCCCGTGGTGCCGAAGATCGTCGGCGCCGAGCCCGTGCAGCGCGCCAAGCGACGTTGCACGAGCTCGCGCTCCGGCGCGGTGCACGGGAGTTCGAGCGCCCGCTCGAAAGCGCGCTGCGCGCGGTCGTTGCGGCCTGCGCGGCGTTCGAGCTCTCCGCGCACGGCGAAGAACAGGAAGAAGCGCGCCATGCGCGGATGGTGCTCGAGTTCGTCGAGCTCCGCGAGCGCCGCCCAATTGCCGTCGCGTTCCGCGATCGCGACGGCGCGGTTCAGGCGGACGACCGGTGAATCGTTGCGCTCGAGCGCGAGGTCGTAGAAGTAGACGATGCGCTCCCAGTCGGTCGCTTCGAAGTTCGGCGCGGCGGCGTGGCACGCAGCGATGCCGGCTTCGACGTGATACGTGGTGAGTTCGTTCGCGACGGTCGCGCGCTCGAGGTGTCGGAAACCGCGGGCGATCAACGCGCGGTCCCAGAGACGACGATCCTGGTCCTCGAGCAAGAGCACGTTGCCGGCGTCGTCGACGCGGGCACGGCTGCGCGATGCTTGGAAGCACATCAACGCGACCAACGCATCGACTTTCGGCGAGCGCGTCGCCGGGTGCGTGGCGAGCAGGCTCGCGAGTCGCAGCGCTTCCTTGAGGCAGTCCGCGCGCAAGAGCTCTTCGCCGCTGCACGCGGAGTAGCCTTCGTTGAAGAGCAAGTAGAGCGCCTCGAGCACGGCGTCGTAGCGCTCGGCGAGCTCCGCCTCGGGCGGCCATTCGAAACTCGCGCCGCCTTCGACGAGCCTGCGTTTCGCGCGCACGAGGCGTTGCGCGATCGCTTCTTCGGTCGCGAGGTAGGCGCGAGCGATTTCCTTGACGTGGAAGCCGCCGACGGTCTTCAGGATCAACGTCGCGCGCGCCTCTTCGGGCACGTCGGGATGACAGCAGAGGAACATCATCCGCAGCGTGTCGTCCGCGAGTTCGTCGTCGTGGACGAGCTCGAAGGAACGGCCCTCGCGGACGCTCCAAACGACGAGTTCGCTTTCGTGGTCGTCCGTCTCCCGCGCGCGGCGCAGTTGGTCGAGCGCCGCGTTCTTCGCCGCCGTCGCGAGCCAGGCGCGTGGGTTGGTCGGCACTCCGCGGATCGGCCAGGTGCGCAACGCGCGCACCAACGCGTCTTGGACCGCCTCTTCCGCGAGCTCGATGCGCCGAGCGCCGAGGATGCGCACGAGCGCAGCGAGCATCCGGCCGGATTCGGCGCGGAAGAGGTGCTCGACGAGCTCGTGCGTTCCGTGGTTCATCGTTTCGCTCGGATCAGTGACCGTCGAGCACTTCGATGCGCCGGAGCTCCAGCGTCCCGCCGTACTTGGTGTGCGGGTTGCCGCGGCAGAGTCCCAGCGCTTCTTCGTAACTCTCGGCCTGGATCAGAAAATAACCTCCGACGACTTCTTTGCCTTCGGAGAATGGGCCGTCGGTGACGGTGGCTTTGCCGGACTTCTCGCGGAGGACCTTGCCTTCGCCGTCGCAGAGCTTCTCGCCGCCGAGCAGCTTGCCCGCGCTGCGCAGTCGCTCGGACCAAGCGACGTACTCGCCGATGATGCGCTGCATGTCCTCGGGCGACAGGTCGGAGCCGAAGTCTTTGCGGTCGTGGAGCAGGATCAGGTACTGGTTCATGGGGAGGCCTTTCGGTTTCGAGCGCGCCCACGTCGGGCGCGGAACCCCACGACGTGCGAGCCTCTGCGAAATCGACAGGCAAGCCTAGGGATTGTGCAGCGGTCGGCGAGCACCGCGGTCCGACGGAGCGACGTGAGGCGTCCGCGGCGTGCACGACTCGAAGGGGCTCGCTGCGAGGCGTGGGAGTTCCGGGGCGCCGGAGCTCCGAGGCGTGGGTGCTCCGAGGCGTCGGAACTCTGGGGCGCCAGTCGCCCCGCCTGAGTGGGCACGTTCGTGGTCGTTTCGTCGACTTCGAGCCGAATTGGCACGCAGGTGCTCGAGCTCGACGCCCGCGCGAGTGAACGCGGGCCCGACGAGGTCTTGGTACGGCGGTTGCCAAAGCGGCGCCGCCCTCCCCGCCAACCCCAGTGGAAACCATGGATCGACTCCTTACCTCCCGTCTCTCTGCACGGCTCGCTTGTGGACTCGCTTTGAGCCTCGCACCGGCCTGCATCATCCACGCCGACTCGCACACGACGCGGTCGGGCAAGTACATCAGCACCGAGACGGTGCAACGCATCGAACCCGGCAAGCCCGCGGAGTACGTCATCGCGGTGCTCGGGGAACCGAGCTCGCGCCAAGCGCTCGCCGACGGCACCGAGATCTGGAAGTGGACGTACCGCGAACGCAAACAGTCGAGCGGCGCCGTGTTCTTGGTCGTCGATTCCGATTCGACGACCGAGACCGAGCGCGCGACCTACGTCGAGCTGCAGAACGGCGTGGTGATCCGCGCCTGGCAGGACTGACGTTTCGCTCCGCGAACGAACGCGCCCCGGTTGTTCGACCGGGGCGCGGCGTTCGCGCTCGTCCCGCTCAGGACTTGAAGGCTGCCTTCACTTGCGGGTCGACGAGCAAGAAGAGCGTCCAGACGCCGATGACCAGCGTCAGTCCGCACGAGCAGCAGCACGACGAGAGGCAGGGAATCAAGAGCACGATCGCTCCGGCCATCACGACGGCGCGTTGTCGCAGTTGGTAGAGGCGGATGCCGGCGAAGATCACGAACGACATCGCCGCGATCGAGAGCATCGCCCAGAGCACGTCGAAGACGCTCGGACCGTGTTGCAGGCTCTCCGCGTACTTCTCCATCACTTCCGCGAGGAACGGCGGCAGGCGCATGCCGCGGAGCTCGTCGGGCGTCGGAGGTTCGACGAGCAGCGACGACACGAACCCGATCGCCGTCATGCCCATGCCGTAGACGGCGATCAGGATCATCGCGATGGCAGTGGCGCGGATCTTGTTCTCCATGGTGTCTCGCTGCGGGCGTCGGCCGGCTGTGGACAGTCAACTCATCGCGCGCGGGCGAATCAACGAGCGAAACGCTCCACGCGCGGTTTCACGTACGACCGACGCACGCTGGCATTCCAGGACGTCAACACGCGACCGGCATGCCGGTGCGTAGGCTCCTGCGTTCCGCCTCGAGCATGCGCGCGAGCCCGACCGCTTCGTCGAGGGTCGCCGCGAGCTCCCGGCGGCCGCTCGCGAGCGCATCGAGCAGGTGGGCGACTTCGCCGTCGTAGCCGGCGGTCGGCGCGAGTTCGATCGGCCGTGCCTCGCCGCCCTCCGCGAGCAGGAGCTTGGGCTCGCGGCCGAGGTCGAAGTCGGCGGTCGCGCGCTCGAAGATCACCGTGTAGCGCATGCGGAAACCGAAACCCGGCGTGTGGTCCCACGCGCCTTCGGCGACGACGTGTTCGGGTCCGTCGGCGTAACGGTAGAGCGTCGTGACGTGATCGAGGGTGCCCGTCGAGACGACCGACCGCGGCGCGCCGAAACACCAACGCACGAAGTCGGCGTCGTGCACGTGCAGATCGGACAGTGCGCCGCCGCTCCGCTCAGGATCGTCGTAGAAACCCGGCGCCCACGCGGGCGGCGTGCCGAGCCGGCGGAACACGGCGCTCTTCACGCGTCCGAACGAACGGTCGTGCACGCGAGCCTTCAGCCAATCCCAACCGGGCCAGAAGCGCATGCACATCGCGGGCATGCACTGGGTCGACGCGGCGCGCGCGGCCTCTGCGAGACGCGCGACGTCGCTCGACGCGAGTGCGACCGGCTTCTCGAGCAACACGTGCTTCCCGGCCGCGAGCGCGGCGAGCGAGAGCTCGACGTGCGTCGGCGTCGGCGTGCAGATCGACACGAGCTCGACTTCGCGGTCGGCGAAGAGCTCCGCGGGCGTCGTGTAGCCGCGCACCACCTTGGGATCGAACAGCGCGGCGTCCGCACCGGTCGCGAGGTTGCCCGCGGCGGGCGCGCGGCCGCTCAAGCGCTCGCTCGACGCATCGGCGACGGCGACCAGTCGATTCGGGCGGCCGTTCGCCGCCGCGGCACGATACGCCGCGAGGTGCGTGCGGCCCATGAAGCCCAAGCCGACGATGCCGACGCGGATCTCGCGGCGGTCGGGAGTCTCGCGCGTCATCGTCCGGCTCCGAGAGCGAGCGACACGAGCTCGCGTGCCTTCTGCATGTCGCCGACGCGGTCGTCGCCGGCTTCGCGTTCGATCATCAAGTCGACGTCGAGCTTGGTCCGGGCGAGCACGTCGAAGAAGCCGCCCCAATCCACTTCGCCCGTGCCGACGCAGACTTCCTCGCCCCACGTGCCCTTCTGCCGCGTGCGGCGCGCGTCCTTGACGTGGACTTGTTTGACGCGCGGCGCGAGCTGCGCGAGCGCTTCGACCGGATCGCCCATGTCGTAGAGCAGCATGTTCGCCGGATCGAAGTTGACGCCCGCAGCGGGCCGTTCGAGTTCGGCGAGCACACCGAGCAACGTTTCAGCGCTTTCCTGGCCCGTCTCGAAGCCGACCGTGACGCCTTCGCCCGCGAAGACGTCGACCAGGGCGCGCAAGCGCTCGACCAGCTCCTTGCGCTCGGGATCGTGCGGTTCGTGCGGCAGGAAGCCGGCGTGGAACGTGACGAGCCGCAGCCCGAGGCGCTGCGCGAGCTTCGCGTTCGCGCGCGCCGCCGCGAGGTTCGCCGGCCAGTGTTCGGTCGGCCGGACTCCGCCGGTGCGCTTGATCGTCTCGAGCGACGAGTAGTCCTCGCCCTCCATGCCCATCATGCCCGAACGGATCGTGAGGCCGTGGCGCGCGAGCAGCTCGACCGTTTCGTCGAACGACCACGCGCCGGTGCGCAACGGATCGAGCGCGAGTTGGACGTTGGAAACGCCGACTTGGCGCACGCGCTCGGCGAGCTCGCGCGGATGAGCCGCGCGCAACGACCAAGAGCAGGCGCCGAGCCGTTTCGCCGCACGCGTCATCTGTTCGTACATGCCATCACCGTAACGTGTCGCGCGACTTCCTT
Source organism: Planctomycetota bacterium (assembly GCA_023150475.1). Lineage (GTDB taxonomy): Bacteria > Planctomycetota > UBA1135 > UBA1135 > JACRIN01. The sequence continues at coordinate 201,707 of JAKLKU010000005.1, read as the reverse complement.
CGACTCGTGCGGCGTGCTCGCGGTGTCCGGCGCTCCGCACGTTCGCGCGCGGCGCGATCGAGTCGTCGCCGGAGAAACCGCCGCGGGAGGACCGGGCAGCCGAAGAAAGTCGTGCGACGTCGTGTCTCGACGGTACGCTCCCGCGGCGATGAAGAAGGTGCTCGTCTTCTCGGTGTTGCTGGTCGCCGGTCTCATCGGATCGCAGGTGATCGCCGGACTCGAGCCCGAGCGCGCGGCAACGATCGGCAACGTCGTGCGGATCGCGACGATGACGCTGCTCGGCTTCATCATGATCCACGTCGGCTACGAGTTCGAAATCGAGAAGTCGAAGCTGCGCTCGTACGCCGTCGACTACGGCGTCGCGGCGACGGCCGCCGCGTTCCCGTGGCTCTTCTGCGCGGCGTACTTCGTGTGGGTGCTGACGCCGGCGGGCGGCGAGACGAACTGGAGCGACGCGTTGCTCGCCGGTCGTTTCGCCGCGCCGACGTCGGCGGGGATCCTCTTCGCGATGCTGGCGGCGGCCGGGCTCTCGGCGACGTGGCTCTTCAAGAAGGCGCGGGTGCTCGCGATCTTCGACGACCTCGACACCGTGCTCCTGATGATCCCGCTCAAGATGCTGATCGTCGGCGCGCGCTGGCAACTCGCCGTGATCGTCGTCGTGATGGCGGTGTTGCTCTGGGTCGCGTGGCGTTGGTTGCACGCGGTGCGTTGGCCGACGAGTTGGCCGTGGGTGCTCGGCTACGCCGTCGTGATCACCGCGGTCTCCGAAGCGCTCTATTCGGCGAGCAAAGTGATCGACGACGTCGTGCCGATCCACATCGAGGTGCTGCTGCCCGCCTTCGTGCTCGGCTGCATCCTCGCGCGGCCGCAGGGCGCCGACCCGCACTCGGACGATCGTCGCGAAGGCCACCAGGAAGGCCCGGAGTCGCCAGAGGAACAACGCGTCGCGACGCTGATCTCCGGCGCGTTCATGGTGCTCGTCGGACTCTCGATGCCGAAGATCGCGGTCACGAGCGAGAGCGGTTGGGGGAGCCTCGCGTTCCACGTGCTCGTGATCACGCTGCTCGCGAACCTCGGGAAGATGTTCCCGCTGTTCTGCTATCGCGGCGAAGCGACGTGGCGCGAGCGGCTCGCGCTCTGCATCGGCATGTGGCCGCGCGGCGAGGTCGGCGCGGGCGTGCTGGTCGTCTCGCTGGGCTACGGCATCGGCGGCACGATGGTGACCGTCGCCACGCTGTCGCTCGCGCTCAACCTGGTGCTGACCGGCGTCTTCATCGTGTGGGTGAAGCGATTGATCGCCGTCCGAGCGGGCTGAACGACGATTTCGGAAAGGCCGCGACTCCCGCGGCATCCGAACGCGTGGCGGACAAGGCTCACGTGACTCACCCGACCTGCACCGCACCGCGTGCCCGTGTCCGATTGCGGCTCCGCTACCGCGCGCCTAACCTGGGTCGCGTGACGCATGCGCCGGAACGGGTCGGTCGAGCGGACGACGAGCGTGTGCTCGTTCGCTTGCGCGCCGGCGACGATGCTGCGTTCGCGGAGCTCGTCGAGGCGCACTTGCCGCGGATGCTCGCGGTGACCCGGCGCCTGCTCGGCAACGAGGACGACGCGCGCGACGCGGTCCAGGAGGCGTTCCTCTCGGCGTTCAAGTCGCTCGACCGTTTCGAAGGCGGCGCGCGGCTCGCGACGTGGCTGCATCGCATCGCGGTCAACGCGGCGCTGATGAAGCTGCGTTCGGCGCGCCGGCGCGACGAGCAGGCGATCGACGAGCTCCTGCCGACGTTCCTCGACGACGGCCACCACGCCGAACCGCCGCATGCGTGGGACGATCGACGCGTCGACGAAGCGCTCGAGCGCACCGAGACCTGCGCACTCGTCCGCGCCGCGATCGGACGTTTGCCGGAGAGCTTCCGCACCGTGCTGCTCCTGCGCGACATCGAAGGCGTCGACACCGACGAAGTCGCCCGCCTGCTCGGCATCACACCGAACGCGGTCGCGGTGCGGCTGCACCGGGCTCGCCAAGCGCTGCGCACCCTGCTCGACGAACACTACCGAGAGGACCTCCCGTGACCTGCCGCGAGTTCGCCGAGTTCCTCGACGCCTACGTGAACGGCACGCTGTCCACCGCGCAGCGCGCGGAGTTCGACCGCCACCTCGCGCTCTGCACCGCCTGCACGAATTACCTCCAGAGCTATCGCAAGACGATCGAGCTCGCGCGGAGCGCGAAACGCGACGTCGAGCTCGCCGCGGACGCGCCGCCGGAGCTCGTGCGCGCGATCCTCGCCGCGCGCAAGGCTCGGCCCGAATGAGACCATGCTGACGAACGGACGTCTGATCCCCGCGACCGAAGCACCTGCACCCGCAACGCAGCCGTCGACGCCGATCGCGATCGACGAAGCGACCGAATGGCTCGAGACCGACGGGCTCGGCGGCTACTCGCTCGGCACTTCGGCGCGCGTCCGCACTCGGCGCTACCACGCGCTGCTCGTGCACGCGGCGGTGCCGCCCGCGGAGCGCGTGACGTTGGTCAACGGCTACGACGCGTTCGTCGAGACGCCGAACGGCCGGTTCGCACTGACGACGCAGCGTTACGCGCCCGACGTGCTCGCCCCCGACGGCGTCAAACGCATCGAGTCGTTCGCGTGCGAACCGTGGCCGCGCTGGACGTTCGCGCTCGAGGACGGCACGCGCGTCGAAGAAGAGCTCTTCCGCGTGCACGGCACTGCGCTCGTCGTCGTCACGTGGCGGCTGCTCTCCGGGCCGTCGAGCGTCGTGCTCACCGTGCGCCCGTTCCTCTCGGGGCGCGACCACCACGCGTTGCAACGCGAGAACGCCGAGCTCCAGTTCGCCGCGAGCGTGCGCGGCGAACGTGTCGACTGGCACACCTACGCGGCGTTGCCCGAGATCAGTTCGCTCGCGAACGCGAGCTACACGCCGCGCTCGTTCTGGTACCGCGGCTTCTTCTACGCGGAGGAAGCGGTGCGCGGGCACGACGCGCTCGAGGATCTCGCGTCGCCCGGCGAACTGGTGTTCGACCTCGCCGCGGGGCCCGCGTGCTGGATCGTCGGGACGAGCGCGGCGCTCGACGAGCTCCAGCGCGGAGCGAAGAGCGCCGTCGCCGCGCTGAAGAAGCTCCGCGAGCGCGAGACGCGCCGTCGCGCGGGTTTCGCGACGCCGCTCGAACGTGCGGCCGACGCCTACGTCGTGCGCCGCGGCGATGGGCTCTCGCTGATCGCGGGCTACCCGTGGTTCACCGATTGGGGCCGTGACACGTTCATCGCGATGCGTGGGCTCTTGCTCGCGACCAGTCGCTTCGACGACGCGCGCAAGATCCTCGTCGAGTGGTCGAAGACGACGAGCCGCGGCATGGTGCCCAATCGGTTCCCCGATCGCGGCGACGTGCCCGACTACAACTCGGTCGACGCGAGCCTGTGGTACTGCGTCGTCGTCGGCGAGTACCTCGACCTCGTCGAACGCGGCGCGGCGAAGCTGTCGCGCAGCGAACGCGCCGCGCTCGCCGACGCCGTGTTGGCGATCGTCGACGGTTACGCACGCGGCACGCGTTTCGGCATCCGCTGCGACGAAGACGGCTTGGTGACCGCCGGCGCGCGCGGTGTCCAGCTCACGTGGATGGACGCGAAGATCGGCGAACGCGTGATCACGCCGCGGCGCGGCAAGCCGGTCGAGATCCAAGCGCTCTGGGTCCACGCGCTCGCCGTCGCCGATCGGTTCACGCGCGCGCACGACGGCTTGCGCGAGCTCGCGGAGCAGAGCTTCGTCAAGCGTTTCTGGAATCCGACGCGCCGCGCGCTCTTCGACGTCGTCGACGTCGAAGGCGAGCCCGGCGTCGACGATCCGACGCTGCGGCCGAACCAAGTCTTCGCGCTCGGCGGCTTGCCGAGGACGTTGCTCGATCCCGAACGTGCGCGCATCGTGCTCGAAACCGTCGAACGCGAACTCTGGACGCCGCTCGGGCTGCGCACGCTCGGACCGAAGGAACCCGGCTATCGCGGCCGTTGTCTCGGCGATCCGGTGTCGCGCGACGAGGCGTATCACCAAGGCACGGCATGGCCGTGGCTCGCCGGCGCGTTCGTCGAAGCGTGGGTGCGTGCGCACGGCGCGACGCCGACGGCGCTCGCGGCGGCGAAACGCACGGCGCGCGAGCGGTTCCTCGCGCCGCTGCAAGCCCACTTGTCGAGCGCGGGCGTCGGTCACGCGAGCGAGATCGCCGACGGCGACGCGCCGCACACGCCGCGAGGCGCGCCGTTCCAAGCGTGGTCGCTCGGCGAGCTCTTGCGCCTCGACCGCCTGCTCGCCTGAAACACGCCCGGGAACTGGCACCGCACGTTGGATCAGGAGCACCCCGCTCGCGGCCTCGTCCAGGCGGTTTCCGCCGTCGCCCGGCCCTTGCGCTGAGAAACGGCCGGACGCGGGACACGAAGGGCCAGTCCCGCGCTGACGCCCTGGGCGACGACCGAGGCGACGACCGGAACGGACGGGCGCGCGTCGCGCCGGCTCGCTGCGCGTGATCGCGACCCCATTGTGCCCCGTTCGTGCGACTCCGAGTCCGGATCGTCGGGGGCAGAGACACCTCGCGGCTTCCGGCATGGACTCACCCGCGGGCGTTCGGTTGCACACCGCTCGCGATTTTCGGCGCAACGACGAGTGGCAGTATCCCGAGCGGCGGTGTGCGCCCTGCGTACGAAGTGGGCAGAGCCGAGTGCCTCCCTCGGCTGACGTGCGGAGCCGCGTGCCATGCGCGAGGAAGGTCCGTGTGCCGTCCGTGCGCCTCGCGCCGTCCGTATTCGCCCAGGAGTCAGCCATGGAAATTCGCACTCGCCGCGCCGCCCATGTCGCGTCGCTGGTCGTCGCGTTCGCATCTTTCGGAGCCGCGCAGACCTCGACTTCGTCGGCGGGAACCTGTCTTGCCTACGACGGCGTCGACGACTTCGTCGGGGTCGCGCGCTCCGTCGCGCTCGAGCCCGGTGAGATCACGATCGAGCTCTGGGCGCGCCTCGACGGCCCACAGGACTGGAACACGCGTCTGCTGCGCAAGGGCCTGAACGACGCGTACTTCATCACGTGCGATCAGGACCTCGACCAACGCATGCAAGTGATGTACACGCGCGGCTCGCAGTTCCGCGTCTGGGCGAAGGACCCGCAGCCGCACACGGTCTACGTCGGCGAGTGGCACCACTTCCTCGGCATCTACGCGCTCGACCACCTCGAGTTCTGGGTCGACGGCGTGCAGGTGGCGAGCGAGCCGCACTCGCTCGGCGCGATGACGCACTTGCCGCTGACCGACCTATGCATCGGCGCGGGGTTGCCGGTGCAGATGCCGAACGAGTACTTCGACGGCCGCATCGACGAAGTGCGTCTCTGGAACTACCCGAGGACTCCGGCGGAGATCGCGGCGACGTGGAATCGCACCGTGGTCGGCAACGAACCGGGGCTCGTCGCTCGCTGGAGCTTCGACGAAGGCGCCGGCCAGATCGCGCACGACTCGACGAGCTTTGCGCACCACGGAACGCTCGGCGCGACGTCGAGCGCGGGCACCGACGATCCGACGTGGCTCGTCTCCGACGCGCCGATCCAACCCGGCGGCTGCGCGGTGTGGAACCTCGCCGCGGACTTCCGCATCGCGCCCGACCACGCGAACCCCAATCCCGACGCGTGCGGCACCGCCGGCGTGTGGCACTTCCTCGGCAGCGCGGCGTCGGGCTCGGCCCACGATCCGACCGGGTATTGGCTGCTGCCGGAGTTCCTGCCCGACGTGCTCGGCGTGCTCGGTGTCGAGCAGTGGCAAGGCTACGACTCGTCGGGCGGCGTGAAGAACAAGCTGCCCGCGGTCGGGATCAACGCGACCGGCGTGCACCAGACGCTCGAAGGCATCCAATGGCCTGCCGGCGTCGTGCGAGTGCATCCGAGTTCGGCGGAGGCCGTCGTCGTCGGTTGGCAAAGTCCCGTCGCCGGCGTGGTCGCCGTGTCCGGTGGGCTGCGCGACTTGCATACCGGTTGCACCGACGGTGTGTCTTGGTCGGTCGATCGCTACGACGGCACGCCGAGCGTGACGCTCGCGTCGGACTATCTCCCGGGCGGTGGCGTGCAATCGTTCGCATCCGGTTCCGGAGGTTCGTCGCTCGCGTCGATTACCGTCGCGGCGGGTGACTGGCTCTTCTTCGTCGTCGAGCGCGGCGCCGACAACGGCTGCGATTCGATCGGTCTCGACGTCGTGATCGCGCCGCCTTCGCCGTGCCCGCCGCCGACGTCGTACTGCATCGGCGCGATCAACACGACCGGCAAGGGCGCGGCGATCGGGTCACACGGTTCGACGAGCGTCGCTGCGAACGAGCTCGTGCTCGACGTGCAGGGCTGTCCGCCGACGAAGCCCGGGGTGTTCTTCTTCGGCGCGTTCCAGAACCAGATCCCGTTCGGCGAAGGCTACCTGTGCGTCACCGGTGGCCAGAAGCGGCTGCCGATCGTCGTCACCGGAGTCGACGGGACGGCGAGCTTCGCGCTCGACTTCAACGATCCGTCGTCACCCGCGTCGCTGATCACCGCGGGCTCGCAGTGGAACTTCCAGTTCTGGTACCGCGACCCGCAGCTCGTCGGCCACGGCTTCAACTTGTCCGACGCGTTGCACGCCGAGTTTTGCAAGTGATGGGAGAGACGCGCGCGGCGGACGAGCTCGCGTGAGCTCCATCCGCCGCGCGCGGTGTTGCCGCGTTCGGCCGTTACGGCAGGAACTGGACCGCGAGCGCGTTGCTCGTGTTCGTGTCCTTGCCGACGCAGGCGCCGTTCGGGTCGCGGAACCAGGTCTGGAAGGTCCAGCTCGATCCCGCCGTGAAGTGGTACGCCTGCGCGAAGTGCGTCGCGGCGTACGCGCCGAGTCCAGGACCGTGCGTGCACGTGCCGGTTGCGCCGGAGTTCTGCACGGCGAGGCGCTTCAGCGGCGACGCGACGCACAGGAGGCCGCTCGAGAACGGCGTGCCGCCGGTGCCCGTCGCACCGTAGAACACCAGCGCGCTCTTGTTCAGCGGCAGGTTCGCGCTGGTGAGCACGAGGTCGTCGTCGCCGATCGACGCGGTGCCGCTCGCGCGCAGCGTCGCACCGAGGTTCGTCGAGTTCTTGCAGCCGGACTGTGAACCGCTCGCGGATTCATTGCCGCACGGGCACGCCGCGCCCGAGCCGTCGCCCGAGCACACGATCGTGCCCGGCGCGCTCTCGTGGATCGTCAGCACCGCGAGGCCGCGGCTCTTGCAGCTCATCCAGAGCTCGTAACCGTTCTGGAGCTCCTTCACTTCGCAGTCCGCGATCTGCGCGTGCGGCAAGCCGCCCCACTGCGGTTCGCCGCCCGGCGGCGCCGGATACACGCCGACGTTGGTGCCGTCGAACCAGCACAGGCCGCGTTGCGCCGTCAGGAAGTCGGTGTCGTAGGACATCCACACGCGACCGTCGTGCGTGACGCAGAGCGGCGAGACGTAGAAGCCCGGCAGCGGCCAACCTTGGTCGTAGCGCCACATCGTGTAGTTGCCGGTGTTCGCGTCGATGCGGATCAACGCGCCGCCGGTGCCGCCGGCGCCGTACTGGATCGTGCCGCCGACCCACGCGACGCCGTTGTGATCGACGGCGAGGCCCGAGAACGTGTCGCTCTGCGTCGTCATCTGCGGGAAGTCCGCGATGCCTTTCGAGAACGAGTACACGCCGTCGGTGCGCTTGATTTCGTGGCCCGTCGTCGCCCAGATCGTGCCGGGACGATCGGGGTCGACTTGGATCTTCTGACCCCAGGCCGTGATGCCGACTTGCGTCCACGTCGAGCCGTTGCGCCACGCGAGGTCGAAGTACTCGCCGAGCTTCCAGAGGCGGCCGAGCGAGTCCTCGACGTAGCCGATCGCGGTGCTGCCGCCGCCGAGGTTCTGCCAGTTCGTGCCGTCCCACTCGTGCGTGCCGTTGAACATCGGGTTCACGACGAGGTGGCCGTTGGAGGGCCGCACGTAGACGGCGTCGCTGTTGTCGGTCGGGAACGGCCACGCGACGCCGAGCCCGTACTGGTGGTTGTTGAAGCCGATCCAGCTCGCGCCGTCGAAGCGTTCCATGCCGCCGAAGCCGGGGCCCGCGTTGGCGCACGCGTAGAGTCCACCCGACGGATCGAGCGCGAGGTCGTTGTTGAACGAGTCGTACTGGCTCGTGTTGGTCACGCGATAGCGCTGCCACGCGCCGTTCGTCGCGTTGCGTTTCGCGGCGCCGCCCGTGCCGCACACCCAGACGTTGCCGGCGGCATCGATCGCTGCGTCGTACGGCCAACCGCCCGCCGCCCAGATGCCGTAGTCGTGCCAGACCGCTCCGTCGAAGCGCCACACGCGATTCGACGTGTCGGCGAGCAGCGCTTGGCCGTTGCCGAACGCGCGGAAGGCGCCGATCGCCGGCGTGATCGCGGGCAATGTGACCTGCGGCGGCGTCACCCACGTGCCGTCGGGCTTCTTGTACTCGAGACGGAAGACCGCGGTGCTGCCGTTGAAGTGCGAGAAGCGCTCGGCCCACACGTTGCCCACGTCGTCGACGTTGTCCTTGCCAGGCAGGTCGAGGATGCTGCCCGGCGTGTACGAGAAGTCGGCGAACGTCCAGAGTTGCGTGTCGCTGTCGAACGTGACGATCGACGCGCCGTTGTCCGCGTCCGCCCAGACGACGTAGCCGCCGCTCGGCTTCGCCTGGATCGCGATCGACTCGACGGTCCAGACCAGGTTCGGCCAGTTGTTGCCGCCTTGCGGAGCTCCGCCTCCGGTCCAGTACTTCCACGTGTTCGTCGTCGGCGTGTAGCGCAACACTCCGCCCAACGTTCCGCCCCAGCCGATCAACGCGAACCACACCGTTCCGTCCGGTGCGATGTCGAGGTCGCGCGAGCCGCCGTTCTTGAGCGTCGTGCTCGAGTTCGCGAAGTTGACGAGCGACGGGGCGCCGACCGCGGGATCGAAGAAGAGCGCGCCGCGCCACGTCGACATCCACAACTTGCCGTTCGCGTCGTCGACGATCTGGCTGACGCGCGTCGTGCCGGTGAGGTCGGGGTGCCCGATCTGCGGGTAGTCGATGTTCGAGTAGTTGATCCAGCGGTTCTCGCTCTGCACGAACTTCGCGAAGCCGCCTTCTTCGAAGCTCGCGTCGTAGCCGCCGATGTAGGGATCGCCGTCGGGGCCGATCCACAGAGCTTCGTTGAAGTCGCCTTGGATGCCGGTGTTGCCGGGGCGGTAGTAACGCCAGGAGTCGCCTTGCGCGCTCGCCTCGGTGGTGAGGACGGCGGCCGCGGCGATCGTGAAGCACGTGCTGAGGAAGGTTCGCATGTTGGTCTCGCGTGTGAGGAATCGCGCGGGGAGCGCAAGAGCGGTGCCGCGCTCCTGCGCCGCGCGGTGGAAACGCCTTCACACCGCTCGGAATCGCGCTCGAACCATCAGAGACGCGAGCACGTCGATTCGACTCTACGCCAAACGACCGATCGGGACGTGACGAGTTCGTAGGCTGCCGCAGATGCGTTCAATCCGCGAATTGGACTGCGAGTTCGGGCTCGGCTCGGTTCTGGACGACACTGGAAAACTCTACGCCCTGCTCCCGACTCCGTTCCGGTCCGCACTACGTCGCTCGGCGCAACGAGCCGGTGCGGTCTGCGTCCTATGGACCATGTTCCGCTCGCGCTCAGGTGTTCGATAGGTCGGCGGTCCGGGAGGAAGCGATGAAGATCGAAGAACTGATGACGAAGTCGGTCGCGACCGTTTCGTGCGACGACACGCTGGAGGCCGCGGCCCGGCAATTCTGGGAGCGCGATGCAGGCGTGGTGCCCGTCGTCGACGGTCGTGGTGTCGTGGTCGGCATGCTGACCGACCGCGACGTGTGCATCGCCGCGTGGACGCGAGGCGCGCGGCTCTGGGAGGTGCGCGTCGCCGACGTGATGGCGAAACGCGTGCAAGTCTGTTGGGCCGACGATTCTCCGGAAGTCGCGCTCGAGTTGATGGTGGAGCAGCGCGTGCGCCGGCTCCCTGTCGTCGATTCCGAGCGCCGGCTCCTCGGGCTCGTCAGTCTTTGCGACCTCGCGCGTTCGGCCGCGAAAGACTCGAGACCGGCGACGCGCGAGCGTCGGCTCTCTCGCGTCGGCGCGGCGCTCGCCGAGATCACGCGTCCGCACGGTGAACCGGCGGAAGCGACCGAAAAGGTCTTGGTGCCCGAGCGGCGCGAACCGGCTCCGTTGGTGCCGGTAGGCACCGCGCACGATTGATTCCACACCACGCGGAGGTGACGCATGACGATCCGAACCATCTGCCAACGACAAGTCGACCTCGCCGGCAGCGAAGAAACGGTGCAAGTCGCCGCTGCGCGCATGAAAGCGCGCAACGTCGGTTCGTTGATGATCGTCGACGACGATCGTTGTCCGATCGGCATCGTCACCGACCGTGATCTCGCCGTGCGCGTCGTCGCGGAAGGCGCCTCGGGGCTCGAGCTCACCGTCGGCGACGTGATGAGCAGCCCGCCGATCACGATTCCCGACACCGCGGCGGTCGAGGACGCGCTCGGACTGATGCGGTCGGAGGGCATCCGGCGCCTGATCGTCGTCGGCAAGGACGGCGCGCTGGTGGGCGTCGTCAGCCTCGACGACGTGCTCGGCTGGATCTCGAACGAGTTCCGGTCGGTCACCGGTGTGCTCGAACGCAGCTCGCCGAAGTCGCTGAAGCGCGAAGCCGCGAAAGCCAAGGGCAGTCGCTGAAGTCCGTACGTTCGTGCGCGAACGTTCGAACGGCGTCGAAACGCGCCGGCGGACGTTCGCGCGGACCGGGCGCACGGGTATCCTCTGCGGCCCGCTCTCGCGCGCATGGGGCTCGCGGAGCGACCGAAGCCATGCCCACGACCACCGCCGCCCTCGATCCGAAGAAAGCACAGAAGTTCGTCGATCAGGTGTGGGACGAGAGCATCGTCCCCAAGCTCGTCGAGTACATCCGGATCCCGAACAAGTCGCCGCACTTCGACAAGGAGTGGAAGGAACACGGGCACATGGACAAGGCGGTCGAGCTGATCGCCGACTGGTGCCGCGCGCGCAAGATCAAGGGGCTCAAGCTGCAGGTCGTGCAGAAGGGCAAGCGCACGCCGGTGATCTTCATGGAGATCCCGGGAGAGATCGACGACACCGTGCTGCTCTACGGGCACCTCGACAAACAGCCCGAGATGGTCGGCTGGTTGAAGGGCCTCGGTCCGTGGGAGCCGGTGATCAAGGGCGACAAGCTCTACGGTCGCGGCGGAGCGGACGACGGTTACGCGGCGTTCGCGTCGCTCACGGCGATCGAAGCGCTGCAGGCCCAAGGGATCCCGCACGCGCGTTGCGTCGTCCTGATCGAAGCGTGCGAGGAGTCCGGCAGCCCCGATCTGCCGTTCTACGTCGACTTCCTCGCGAAGAAGATCGGCACGCCATCGCTCGTCGTGTGCCTCGACTCCGGTTGCGGCAACTACGAGCAGTTCTGGGGCACGACCTCGCTGCGTGGGTTGGTCGGCGGCGAGCTCTCGATCGAGGTGCTCAAGGAAGGCGTGCACTCCGGTGACGCGAGCGGGATCGTGCCGAGCTCGTTCCGCATCCTGCGCAAGCTGCTCGAGCGCGTCGACGATCCGTCGACGGGCAAAGTGATGCCGAAGGACTTCCACGTCGAGATCCCGAAGGATCGGCTCGCGCAAGCGAAGAAGACCGCGCAGGTCCTCGGCGACGCCGTGTGGAACAAGTTCCCGTTGGTCGACGGCCTCTGCACGATGGGCAAGGACAACATCGACAACATCCTGAACCGCACGTGGCGACCGGCGCTGTCGGTCACAGGCGTCGCGGGCATGCCGGCGGTCGAAGCCGCGGGCAACGTGTTGCGTCCGCGCACGAGCGTGAAGCTCTCGCTGCGTCTGCCGCCGACCAAGAACGCGAACGAAGCGTGCGAACGCTTGAAGACGATCCTCGAGAGCGACCCGCCGTACGGCGCGAAGGTCACGTTCAAGCCCGACACGCCGGGCACCGGCTGGAACGCGCCGGCGATGGAGAAGTGGCTCGAGGACGCCGTCGAGAAGGCGTCGGCGAACTTCTACGGCAAGTCGGCGATGTACATGGGTGAAGGCGGCTCGATTCCGTTCATGGGCATGCTCGGCGCGAAGTTCCCGAAGGCCCAGTTCCTGATCACCGGCGTGCTCGGACCGCAGTCGAACGCGCACGGCCCGAACGAGTTCCTCCACATCCCGTACGCGAAGAAGTTGACCGCGTGCGTGACGTCGGTGCTCGCCGATCACGGCGCGAAGAACGGCTGAGCGACGTTCCGCATCGAGCTCGCGAGCCGCGCCGGTCCGAGACCGCCGCGGCTCGCTGCGTTTCGTCCCGGCGAGCCCCGTCGCGCGGCCGCACGGCGGCGTCGTCGCACGCTCCGACGCGGGGGTCACTGCGCGGCGGAACGCGAGTTCGACGAGCGCGCCGCAGCGCCCCGACGGATCGCGCGTGCACCGGCAGCGGCGCACGACGTCGGGCCTCGGGCGCCGGGGCATCGGGCGCAGGTCGCCGGGCGCGAGCGCGGAGCTCAGCCGCCGACGCGCACGTCGGCGGCGTAGTGGCCGGTCAACGTCGGGTCGGCCGTGCCGTCGGCGTTGTAGTAGTGGAAGCGCCCCTCGCGCTTGCCGTTGCGGTATTCACCTTGCGCCGCGAGTTGGCCGTTCTCGTGCCACTGCGCGAACACGCCTTCGCGCCGCCCGTCCTTCCAGTAGCACTCGAGTTGCATCTGGCCGTTCTCGAACCACGCGAGCTCACGACCGTCGAGCTCGCCGTCGACGTACGTGCCTTGCCAACGCAGCCGCCCGTTCTCGTGCCAGAACACCCAGGCGCCGACGCGGCGCGAGTTCTCGTAGCGTCCTTCACCGCGTTTCGTGCCGTTGTCGTGCCAGAGCGTCACCGGCCCGTCGATCTCGCCGTTCCACGCCGGCGCGGACTTGTCAGGGAGCGAGTTGGGCGCGAGGTAGGACCAGCGCCGCTCGAAGTCGGAGGCCGGCTTGTTCGCTGGCGAGCCCGCGGTCGGCGTCGAAGTCGCGTGCGCGCCGACGTTCGTGTCCGCTCGGGCGTCGCTCTCCTCGGGATCCGACGCCTGCACGCCCGAGTTGCAGGCTCCGACGAGCGCGCACCAGCCGAGCACGGCCGAGAGGAACGAGAGACGATCGAGCAGACGACGGGACACGGACGCGGATCGAGTCGGATGAACGGTGGTGAGGACGGGTTCGGTCCGCCGCTGCCGCGGCGGTCGCCCGGTCGGGCGCGCCAGGGAGAGGCGCCCGCAGGGGATGCGCCCGCCGGGGAGGCAGTCTGGGGACTTGGACGGCCGGAAGCCGCTCGGGGTTCGCCCGAAGAGCTTTCCAGAGCCGCACAACTTTACCCCACGGAGTCAACCCCCGCGGAGGCCGGCGTGGAGAGCCCGTCCGGACGGGTCCGCGCCGCATGCACCGGCCTCCGCGGCCGACGTGCGCGTCACCCGCGGCGATCGTCGCGCGCCGGCAGCGAACCGCGAACTTGCCCGCGGAGCTCCCGCGACACGCTCGTGCACGACCACGCGCGCGACCGCGTCGCCGGTCAGGGATGCGCGATGACGATCAGGGTCTTCGCGCGGCGCAACGCGCACCGCATCGCGATCTCGAGCGTGGCGGGGTCGAGCGCCGCGAAGCTCTCGTCGAGCACGACGACGTCGCTCTCCTGCAGCAGCGCGCGCGCCATGAACAGCCGGCTCTGTTCGCCGTGCGAGAGCTGCCAGCCGCTGTCGCCGACGATCTCGTTCATGCCGCCGGGCATCCGCGCGAGGAGGTCCGTCAGCCCGAGCTCCGCGCACAGCTCTTCGGCTTCCTTCCAGTCTTCCTCGCGCGCCGGCCAGCGGCGGCCCAGCAGCAGGTTGAACGCGAACGTGTCGGAGAACACGTGGTTCTCGTGGAACTGCGGAGCGGCGCTCACCCGGCGACGCCATGCCTGCGCGCCCAGCGTGCCTCGATCGACGCCGCGCAAGAGCAGCATCCCGTCGTCGGGCGACCGCAGACCACAGAGCAGCGACGCAAGGGTGGACTTGCCCGCACCCGACGCGCCCTCGAGCAAGATGCGATCACCGGCGTGCACGTCGAGCGTCAGCTTCTCGAAGAGCTTCTCCGAGCGGCCCGGGTGTCGATAGCCGAGATCCTTGACCTGCAAGACGCGCTCGCTCGTCGCGTCGAGGGGCGCGGCGGCGGGCTCGAGGTCGAACGCGCCGACGCCCGCGGACTCTTCGCGCGAGAGCGCTTCGAGCAACGGGACCACCTGGCGCCAAGCGATCGCGGCGCCGCCGAACTGCGCGAGCCCGTGCGCCAGTCGGTTCGTCGCGACGTACGCGAGCAACACGCCACCGAGCTCCGCGGCGAGCACCGTCGTCGACGCGTTTGCGGCGAGGAAACTCGGCGCGCTGCCGAGGACGCCGAGGAGCAGCCAGCCGCGCGGCGCCAACGCGAGGAGCCACGTGAGCGCGTCGTCCATGCGTTGCGACGACCTGAGGTAACGCTCGAGCCTCGCGTCTTCGCCGGCGTGCCACGCGGCGCGAGGTTCCTGCACGAGCCGCGTGCGGTGCCCGACCATCTTCTCGATCAGCTCGTGCGAGAGGCCGAGTCGTTCGTGCGTCCATGCGCGGCGTCGCGCGATGAACCACGCGCCGAGCGCGAGCTGCAAGCCGCTCCAGACGAGGAGCGCGAAGGCGAGCGGCGCGCCGCCGGGCACGAACGCGAGGATCGAGAACGCGGCCGCGAGCTCCAGCACCGCCGTCACGCCCGCGATGCCTCCACTCAGCGCGAGCGACTCGATCGCTTCCGACTCGATCACGCGCCCGACGAAGTCGCCGAGCCCGAGCCCGCGGATGCGCTCGGGCTCGAGGCGCACCAACGCGGCGAGCAGGCGCTGCTTCAGGATGCCGCCCGCAGTGACCGCGAACGTCCCTTGGAGCCACGTCGCCAGCAGTCGGAACGGGATCAGACTCGCGAGCAGGAGCGCCCACGCGTGGAACCAACCCGGATCGGAGAGGCCCTCGAGCGCCGCGCGACCGACGACCCACCACGACGCGATCCACAGTCCGTACTGCACGGCGTGCGCGGCGAGCAATGCAGCAAAGCGCCACGGCACGCCACTGCGCAGCAGCTCCGCTCGCACGCTTGCGTTCTGGGGCGGACGCAGCGCGAAGAGCCCGCGGACACGCGTCGCGCGCAAGCGTTCGTCGAGCACCGCCCGTCGGGCCGCATCGCGGCGCGACTGGGGCACGTCGGCGTGCTCGAGCACGCGGTCGACTTCGGTGCGCGCCGGCGCATCGATCTCACGGCGCAGCTCGTCCGCGACCCGCTCGACGTCGACGCGCTGCGTGCGAAGCTCCGGCGTCAGCAACACGAGCCGTTCCCCACGACGGCCGACGATCGCCGCGAAGCCCGTGTTCGTAGCGGCGATCAGCGGCAGTTCGGACCGGAGCCGCGCCTCGAGCGCGCCGTAGGCGACGTCGAGCGGCTCGACTTCGATGCGCAACGCCCGCGCAGCAGCTTCGAGCCGCGCCGCGGGAGTCGCACGAGACGAGCGCACGGCGTTCGACGGAGCTCCGGAACAGTCGATCCCGGCACGCCGTGCCGCGAGCTCGAGCGCTTCGTCGAGGCGGTCGGGCGGCCAGAAGAGCTCGACGTCGCGAGTGCTCATCGTGCGCCCTTCGTGGGTGCGGCGACCAGGCGGCCGCCTTCGAGCGTCAGACGCCTCCAGTTCGCGTTCGACCACGTCCCTGAACGCACCGCGCGTTCGGCGGCGAGCATCGTGGCGTAGCGCGAGGCTTCGAGAGCGAGCTTCGCGGGCGCGCCGTCTTCGACGATGCGGCCTGCCTCGACGACGAGCACCCGATCGAACCCGAGCGTCTCGCCGACATCGTGCGTGACGCACACGAGCGTCGCGTCGCGCCACTTCGCACGCAGCGACGCGAGCAGCTCGGTGCGTTGGTCGCGCGCGAGTCCACGCAGCGGTTCGTCGAGCACGGCGAGCCGCACCGTGTCGCGCAGGCACGCACGGCCGAGCCGCACGCGCTGTCCTTCGCCGCCCGAGACGAGCGAGCCACCTTCGCCGAGGCTCGACTGCAGTCCGTCGGGCAACCGTTGGAGCACCGAGCCGAGGCGGGCGCTCTCGAGCGTCGCGCCGATCGCCGACGACGTGGCGCCGCCGCCGCCGTACGTCAGGTTGTCGAGCAGGCTGCGATTCCAGAGTTGCACCGCGGGATCCACCCAAGCCGTCTCGCGGCGCAGTTCGGCGAGTCGACGAGCATCGAGCTCGTCGTCGTCGATCCACACTTTGCCGGCGGCCGGCGAGAACCAGCCGAGCAGCAGCCCGATGAAACTGCTCTTGCCGGCGCCCGAGGGACCGACGATCGCGACGTGGCTGCCCGGAGCGATCGACACGTCGACACCGTCGAGGATCGTGTGTCCGCCGGCCTTGACGCACACGCCTTGCATGCGGATCGCGACGCCACGCGCCTTCGGAGCGCCGTTCGACGGCCGCGCGGCCGCGGACCGGGCCACGAAGTCGTTCGTCGCGTTCGCCTCCGCGTCATCCGAGTCGACGGGCGCGCCGAGCATCTCGAGGAAGCGCAGCGTGGTGCTGCGTTGCGTCGGGTATTGCCGCGCGCAGAGACCGAGCTGTTGGCCGTACACGGGCAGGCTCAGCGCCCAATACGCGAGCAGCAACGCGTTGCCCGACGTGTTCGCGTGCGCCGCTTGGTCGATCACGAGCCACGCGACGAGTCCGAAGCACGCCAGCGACTGCACGGCTTCCACGGCGACGACGCGGCGCTGGAGCTGCATGCCGGCGTGTGCCCATTCCGCGACCAGCGCATCGTGTCCGATGCGCATCGACCGCGCCGCGGCGTGAGCGCGAAGCGGCACGACGCCGAGCAGCGCGTCGAGGTGGAAACGCAACAACGCGCCTGCGTGGTTGCGCACCTTCAAGTCGCCTTCGGCGAGCAACGGCTGGCCGAGCCACGGCACGAGGATCGCCGCGGCGGCGCACGCGACCGCGAGCGGCGCGGCTCCCGGCGCGAGCCACACGATGCCCGCGGTCGTCGCGACGAGTCCGAAGACCGCGCGCACGACTTCCGCGCCGAGCTCGGGCACCTGGCGGATCTCGTGCAGCCGGTGCGCGCGATCGGCCATGTCGGAGACGAGCCGGCTCTTGAAGTAGCGATCGTCGAGGCGCGCGATCCGCTGCAGCAACGCCATCCGCATGCGCAGTTCGAGCCGTCTCCCGAGGCCGAGCGCTTGGCGCGCGATCGGGACCTCGAGCCCCGCGAGCAGCGCGATGAACACCGCGAGAGCGACGATGGCACCGACACGCTGCTCCGGTACCACGACGGAACGACCGACGCCGAAGAGCGAGCGGAAGAGCAACGCTTCGACGAGCACGCCGAGCGTCGAGAGCGCGAGCAAGCCAGCCAACATCGCCGGCGAAAGGAGCCCGTCCGCCTTCAGCATCGCGAGCAGCGCTCGGCCCGGTCGCGCGGGTTCCTCGGCGAGGGCGAGCGCGAGGTCGGGTGCGAGCCCGGGCGCAAAGCTCGGCGCGACCTCGGGCCCCGCCGTCGCACCTTCCGCACTCTTTCCGCTCGTCGCGCGCACGCCCGCGACCGAGACCAGGACCGCGCCGCGCAAGCAGAGCTCGGTGCCGTTGGTTCCCGTGGGCCGCACCGTCCAACATTCCTTCGGCAGGACCGACGTCGGCTCGACCGCGTCGTCTCGAGCCTGGTCGAAGAACGCACCGAGTGCGCGCTCGGCTTCGCGCCCTGCGCGCAGTCCGCCGCCGCGGACCACGGTCGCGACGAGCCGCGTCGCCGCGTCGAGCGCCGCCAGACGTCGCCACGGATCGTTCGGCGTCGGCGTCCCGATCCAACGTTGCGCTTCGCCGTGCGAGACGCCCAAGTCCGCCATGCGGCGTCGCAGCGCAGCGAGGAAGTCGTCGGACGCGGCCCACTCGCACCACGCCGCGAGCGGAATCGCCATTTCGTGCACGTGCAGCTCGTCCAGGAAATCGCGCCGCGTCGAGTAGCGCCGTCCGGTCGCCGGATCCATGACCTGCACGACGCCGGCGCGCACGCTCCATGCGACGACGAAGTGCGTCGCCCCGCTCGGCTGGCGAGTGACCACCAGCGCGGGCAGGAGCTGCGACTCGGAGAGCATGAGATGGTCGAGCGGGACCATCACTTGGCGCGCGTCGAGGCCGAGATCGCTCGCGACTCGTTCGAGCGCATCGATCGACGTGCCGTCGACGTCGGTGTGACACGCTTCGCGCAAGCGACCGTAGCTCGCACGGATGCCGTGGCCTTCGAGCAGCGACCCGAGACACGCCGGGCCGCAGTCCATCGCGGACGTCTGCACGACCTCCGGCGCGAAGAAGCGCCGCCGCGGTCGAATCGCTCTCGCCGAAGGCGTCACGGATCGACCGCCTCGTCCTTCGAACCGGCGAGCCACGCACCCGACGCGCGCAAGACGAGCGTCGCCGGCGAGACACGTTCGATCGCGATCTCGAGCCGTCCGGGAAGGCCGTGCTGCAACACGATCGGGAACTCGACGTCGTCCGCGACGGAGAGCTCGACGCGCGCGTTGCCGGAGAGCACCTCGCTCGCGAACCCAGTGACGCGGGCCGGGATCGAGCCGTACTCGATCCACGGGAAGCCGCGCAGGCGGAAGCGTGCGTTCTGACCCGTGTGCACCCGGCCGAGCGCTTCTTCGGGGCGGAACTCCGCGACGATTCGCAGCGTGCCGGACGGCACCACGGCGCCGAGGCGTGTGCCCTGTGCGACGTACTGGCCGACGCGCACGTTTTCGATCTCCCCGAGGCGGCCTGCGACCGCCGCGCGAATCGTGCGACGCTCGATCTGATGGTCGAGGCGTTGGATCGCCGCGTCCGCGACCGAAATCTCGCGCAATGCGAGCGCTTCGTCGTGCCGCGTCTCTTCGAGCACGGCGGCGAGTTCGTTCGCCTGCGCGCGCCGGTCCCAGTCCAAGCGCTCGATGGCCGCTCGACAGCGTTCGACGTTCGCACGGCACTGTTCGAGGTCGGTCTTGGCCTTCTCGAGGTCGATCTCGGCGGTCAAGCCATCCGCGTGCAACGACTCGGCGCGGCGCATGACGGTTTCCGCGAGCCGCAGCGCCGCTTCCTGCTGCTGCAGCTCCGCCGTGAGCTCGTCGCCACCCGTGCTGCGTGCCTGGCGCAGGTTCTCGACTTGCTCTCCCCGAGCGCGGATCTGTGCGCGGAGCGGTTCCAACTCGCGGACGAAGCCTTCGCGTCTCGCGACGAGTTCGGCGCGCTCGAGTCGGAAGGGTTCGGAGTCGAGCTCGAGCAGCGGATCCCCGGACGCCACGTGCGAGCCGAGCACGATGTGGGTCGCCACGATCCGGCCGTCGACGGGGGCTTCGATCGGGTAGGCCGCTTGATCGACTTCGAGCCGCGCGGTGTCGGTGACCGCGTAGACCGTGAGCTCCGCGAGGAACGCCCACGCGCTCCAACCGACGAGCAACGCCGCCAGTGCGAGCGGCAGCCACCAGGAGCGAGTCGTCGACTGGCGGCCGAGGGCGCGTGTGGTGCGAGTGAAGTCGGGCATGGGCGTTTCCTCGAGCTCACGCGCCACGCGCGGCGGTGCCTGCGCGGCGAAGTGCGTCGAGATTCGCGCGACACGTGCGCGTGCTCGGATGCGCGGGCCCGAACGCCGCACCGAAGAGCTCCAGCGCGCGGCGATAGAGCGTTGCTGCGCGGCGCGGTCGCCCTTCGGACTGGTGCAGGTATGCCAAGTTGTTCAGCGTGCACGCGACGTCCGGATGGCGCGCGCCGAGCGTCTTGCGTTTGATCGCGAGTGCACGCGTGTACGCACGTTCGGCCTCTTCCGTGCGACCGGTGGCGTGGTAGACCGCCGCCAAGTTGCCGAGCGCCATGCCGACCTCGTAGTGCGCCGCGCCGAACGCCTTCTCGAAGATCGCGATCGCGCGCTCGTGCAGCGGCTCGGACTCTTCGTAGCGTTCGAGCCCGTCGAGGATCGCGGCGAGCGCCGCGACGTCCGCCGCGACTTCCGGATGATCGGGGCCGAGAGCACGTTCGCGGATCTCGACCGAGCGGCGCGCGTGCGGCTCGCCTTGGCGGAAGCGCCCGCGCGCATGCTCGAGGCCGCCGAGGTTGTGATGGATCACGGCCAGCGCCGGATCGTCGGCGGAGAGCCGAGCACGCGCGATCGAGAGCGCGCGCCGGTACAGCCGCGACGCCTCCGCGAAGCGTCCGGTGAACTTGTAGAGCACGCCGAGGTCGTTGCACGCAGTCGCGCACTCGACGTCGTCGCGGCCGAGCGCTCGTTCCGCGAGCTCGAGCGCTGCGCGCAGGCGCGTCTCGGCCTCGGCGTACGCGCCGAGCGACGTGTGCAGACTGCCGAGGTGGCGCAAGACCTGCACGTGCGACCTCGCGTGCTCCGTCGACACGCCGTCGTCGGCCGAGGCTCGTTCGAGGATCTCGAGCGCGCGCAGGTAGTGGCGGTGCGCGAGTTCGCGACGCCCAGCGGTCTCCTCGACGCTCGCGAGCGTGTCGAGCTGCTCTGCGACGGCGAGGTGCGTTCGACCGAACGCAGCTTCGACCAGCGCGAGCCCTTTTCGCGCGAGCTCACGCGCCGCCGCAGACTGGCCTTGCGCGGACAGCGCCTCGGCCCGCGTTCGCAGCGCGAGCGCGCGGCGAGCGGCCGTGGCGGGATGCGTCGTCGACGGCTGAGGCTTCATGGCAGCGGTGGGTGGACCGCGCTCCGGCGCAGCCTCGAACGAGGTTGCGCGCGGAGCCGCGGTTCGGCCTTCCTGGCTCAGGCGACGATCAGCGTCGAGTTGTGGTTGCGCGTGATCTTGCCGGCCTTGACCGAGCTCTGGACGCGCACGCCGCGCAAGGTCGAGCTGTGGTTGCCCATGCCGCGAGCGCCGGCTTTGACGGTGCTCTGCACGCGCACGCCACGCAGCGTCGAGTTGTGATTCGCGGAGAGCTTGCCCGCCTTGACCGAGCTCTGGACGCGCACCCCGCGCAGCGTCGAGTTGTGGTTGGTGGCGATCTTGCCGGCCTTGACGGTGCTCTGCACACGCACGCCGCGCAGCGTCGAGTTGTGATTCGCGGCGAGCTTGCCCGCCTTGACCGAGGTCTGCACGCGCACGCCGCGCAACGTCGAGCTGTGGTTGCCCATGCCGCGGGCGCCGGCCTTGACGGTGCTCTGCACGCGGACGCCGCGCAGCGTCGAGTTGTGGTTGCCGGCGAGCTTGCCCGCCTTGACCGAGGTCTGGACGCGCACGCCGCGCAGCGTCGAGCTGTGGTTGCCCATGCCGCGAGCGCCGGCCTTGACGGTGCTTTGCACGCGCACGCCGCGCAGCGTCGAGTTGTGGTTGGTGGCGAGCTTGCCCGCCTTGACCGACGTTTGGACGCGCACACCGCGCAGCGTGGTGTTGTGGTTGCCCGCGAGACGGCCAGCCTTGACGTTCGATTGGAGCTTCATGATCGGAACCCTTCGAGAGTTGGTTTTTTGGGGGTCGGGCGGTTTGAGAACCGCATCCACACCCCTCGAAGAGCGGCCGGGCCCCCGAAGTGTCGGGGCTTTTCGATCGCGCTCGGGAAGGTCGACCTAAGCCATTGAGAAACAGATGATTACGACGGATGTGACACGCCGGACGGCCGCCGGGTGAGCCTGCCGTCCGGCCTCTGCTCGCGACAGAATGCGCCGCCATGCATTCGCCCGACGCTCGCGATCCGTCGGACGTGGCGCTCGCACTGTTCGTGGATTGGCTCCAGCGTCGAGAGGCTGGAGGCTCCGTCGAATTCGAGGCGCTCGTTCGAGAGCACCCGTCGCTCGCCGACGCCTTGCGCGCCCACCACGCGAACTGGCTCGAGCTCGCCGCGGCCGAACAGTGCTCGCAGACCCTCGGTGTGCCCGGCCCAGCGACGGAGGCCGGCGTCCACGCGCTGACGACGCGACTCGCGACGCGCGCTCCGACGTCCGATCGGTACACCGATCAAGGAGAGTTCGCGCGCGGAGGGATGGGCTCGATCCGGCGCGTGTTCGATCGAGACTTCCGTCGTGCGCTCGCGATGAAGATCGCGTTGCCGAATGCGGCTGCACCGAGTCACGCGCGTCCTTCGCCGCAGATCCTCGCGCGCTTCCTCGCGGAAGCACAGATCACGGGCCAACTCGACCACCCCGGCATCGTTCCGGTGCACGAGCTCGGACTCGACTCGGGCGGACGCCTGTACTTCACGATGAAGTTGGTCGAAGGCCGCGATCTGCGGCAGATCTTCCAGCTCGTCTTCGAATCGCGAGAGGGCTGGAACGTGACGCGCGCATTGGGCGTGCTGCTCAAAGTGTGCGAAGCCGTCGCGTACGCGCACGAGAAGGGCGTCATCCACCGCGACCTGAAGCCCGCCAACATCATGGTCGGCAGCTTCGGCGAGGTGTACGTGATGGACTGGGGCCTCGCTCGCGAACTCGGCGCCGCGGAGCCGACGGAACCGCGCCGTTCGGGAAGCGACGACGCGAGCGTGCGCACCGAGCGCAGCGACGTGCGCGAGCAGGACGTGGGGTCCGGTCTCTTGACGATCGAAGGCGACGTGCTCGGCACACCCGCGTACATGCCGCCGGAGCAGGCGCGCGGAGAGCTCGACAAGCTCACGCCTCAGTCGGACGTCTACTCGGTCGGCGCGATGCTGTACCACTTGCTCGCGCGGCAGGTGCCTTACGTCCCGAACGACTCCAAGGCCACTCACGTGGAGGTGCTCGCGCGGGTCATCGCGGGTTCGCCTCGGGCGCTGAACGACGTCGACCGCGCGTTGCCGGCCGAACTCGTCGCCATCTGCGACAAAGCGATGGCGCGCGATCCGGGTGCCCGGTACCCGCACATGCTCGCTCTCGCGGACGACCTGCGCGCGTTCATCGAGGGACGCGTCGTGCGGGCGTACGAAGCCGGCGCGTGGGCCGAAGCGCGCAAGTGGATCCTGCGCAACCGAGCTCTCGCCGCCGCGATCGCGATCGCGGTGCTCGCAGTGGTCGCCGGCGCCGTGTCGTTCGCCCTGAAGGCCGACGAAGCGACGCGCGCGCGCGATGCGTTGGCTTTCAAGAACGAGGAGTTGGAGCGCGCACGTGCGGATGCGGACCGCCACGCCGAGCTCGCGCGTGCGACCAGCGCCGAGTTGCTCTCGCTCTCCGCGCAGAAGGACCTCGACGATCTGGTCGAGCGCGCGCGCAAGTTGTGGCCGCCGCATCCCGAGCTCATTCCGGCGTACGAACGATGGCTCGCCGAGGCGCGCGAACTCGTCGATGGCCGCGACGCGGATCCGGCGCGCGGACTGAAGAAGCGCCCGAGCCTCGCGGAGCACCGCGCCAAGCTCGCGGACTTGCGCTCGAAGGCGACGGCGAACGAAAGCGACGCGACGCACCCCGCAGCGACGTCGTTCGAGTACGACGATCCCGAAGCGGCTTGGTGGGATCGTCAGCTCGCGAAGCTGATCGCGGACATCGAGACGTTGAGTGATCCGGAGAACGGTCTGATGAGCGCCGCGCTCGCCGAACCCTTCGGGTGGGGGATCGCGAAGCGTCTCGAGTTCGCCCGGACGATCTCCGAGCGGAGCGTGACGGGGACGGACGCGCGCGCTCGTTGGGAGGATGCGCTCGCGGGGATCCGCGGCTCGCCGCGCTACGGCGGGTTCGAGCTCCGGCCGCAACTCGGCCTCTTGCCGATCGGCGTCGACCGCGCGTCAGGCCTCTTCGAGTTCGCTCACCTCGCCAGCGGCGAGCCGGCCGCGCGCGGGGCCGACGGGACGCTCTTGCTCGAAGAAGCGACCGGGCTCGTCTTCGTGTTGATCCCGGGTGGCACCTTCTGGATGGGAGCTCAGGCGACCGATCCGAACGGCCGCAACTTCGATGCTCAGGCCGAGGAAGACGAGGGCCCGGTGCGCGAAGTGCGGCTCTCCCCGTACTTCGTCTCGAAGGACGAGATGACGCAGGCGCAGTGGCAACGCGTCGCCGCGCACAACCCGAGCATCTACAAGCCGCCGTACAACTTCTCTCCGACGCTGTTGCACCCAGTCGAGCAAGTGAGCTGGCTCGACTGCGTCGACGTGCTCGGCCGTGTCGGGCTCACGCTGCCGAGCGAGGCCCAGTGGGAGCACGCCGCACGCGCGGGCACTTCGACTCGTTGGTGGACCGGTGCCGAGCGCGAGAGCCTGCGCGGCAAGGTCAACCTCGCGGACCAGACTGCGAAGCACGCAGGCGCGGCTTGGGGCGACATCAACGACTGGCCCGACCTGGAGGACGGCGGCGTCGTGCACACGCCCGGCGGCACGTACCCGGCGAACGCGTTCGGGCTCCACGACGTCGCGGGCAACCTCTGGGAGCTCTGCCTGGACGGCTACGACATGAACTACTACGAGCGCGGCGCCGCAGTCGATCCGCTCGCGCCTTCGGCCGACGCGAACTCGCGCGTCACGCGCGGCGGCAGTTTCGACTACGCCGCCATGTACGCGCGCTCGGCGAACCGGGACCGCAACACGCCTGAGCTGCGCTCGTACAGCCTCGGCGTCCGGCCCGCGCGCGCGGTGACGTGGTGAGCCTGGCTCCGAGCGCGCGCGAGCGTGCGGGGCCAACCCGCTCTGGCGAACCCGTACGCGGCGACTACGATTCGAGCGCGTGGACGCTCGCAACTCCTCCGGCGACGCCGGTTCCGATCCTTCGCTCGGCGATTCGCTGCTCCACACGGATGCGACGCGCTGGGAAGCGTTGATCCAGTCGATCAATCCGGCGGCGATGCACGTCGTGATCGCCTCCGCGATGAGCAAGGCATTGCGCGAGCACTGTTCCGCCGAGGACCTCTGGCAGGAGACGCTGGCGCACGCTTGGCGTGATCGTGAGCAGCACCGTTGGACCGGGCCGGCGGCGTTCCGTGCGTGGCTCTTCGAGATCGCGCGCAACCGCATCCGCGAGACCGCGCGCCACGTGGCCGCGTTGAAACGCGGCGGCACGCAGCGCACGTCGCGCTTCTCCGAACTCCGCGCTGCGGGCGCGCCGGCCGACGGTGGCTCGGTGTCGATTTCCGCGAGCTTGCCCCTCGATTCGCAAACCCCCAGTCGGATCGTCTCGCGCGAGGAGAAAGTCGCGGTCACCCGCGAAGCGCTCGCCGAGCTCCCGCCGGAACTGCGCGAGATCGTGCGCTTGCACGTCATCGAGGAGCTGACGATGGAAGCGATCGCGGAGCGCCTCGGGATCGGCCTCTCCGCGGCCTGGCATCGCCATCGCAAGGCGATGGAGTTGCTTTCGAAGCGTCTGCGCTCCGGCGCCGGCGACGCGAGCCTCGGTGCGGGGTGAGTGCGCTCGCGCCTCGGGAACACATGCGACGCTCGCGAGCCCTCGAGCTTCCGCAAGTGGGGCGCGTTCGTGTACGTTCGCGCATGGCGAGTCGCAGCGACTCACCTCAGCTCATCCCAGGTCCGTTCTTCGGCGAACTGGCGCAACGGCGAGTCGGCGAGTCGGCGAGTCGGCAACGGCGCGCCGCCGCGACCCGCCGCTCGTGGACGAGCTTCCGCAAACCCGGGTCCTTAGCTCAGTCGGTTAGAGCAGGCGACTCATAATCGCTTGGTCGCAGGTTCGAGTCCTGCAGGACCCACCACGGCTGGACGGCCAGCACGATGAAGGACGCAGCGCGACAGCGACTGGCGATGCGTGTGCTCGCCGCGCTGCGGGCGGTCGTCGGCCGACGACTCAGCGGCCTGAGCTTCGGACTGCTGCGGGTCGGCGGGACGTTGGAGTCGGCCGATCTGTCCCGAGGCGACGTGTGTTTCGGTGGCGAGCTCATTTTGGCCTTCGGCGAAGGCGCGTCGGTTCACGTCACTTGGGACGAGAACGCCGGCTGGGAACACCATTTCTCCGTGCAAGCCCGTTCGACGAGCGCGTTTCGTGCGGACGCACTCGCAGCGGTCGATGCGAGTCGCGTCGCGCCTTGGAGTGGGTACGTCGGAAGCGTGCTCGAGCGGGCGCACGTGCTGGGACTCGACGGCGTGCCGCACGTCCTCGAACTCGAGTTCGAGGACGCCGCGCTCTGGGTCGGTGACGGCCACCGCGGCGAGTGGGGCGACGGCGACGACCTCGTCGTCGTCACCGAGCGCCCGCAGACGCTCGGTGCACGTCTCGAACGTCTGGTCGTCGTCGAGTCGCGAGAGAAATAGCCCGCCGTCGAGCCGCCGCGTCGCGTCACCGCCATTGCGTCAGGCCGACACCCGCGTCGGTGCCGCGGATCCCACGGAGGTGCGAGCCGAGTTCGCCGGACCCGTGCGAGTCGGTGGCAAGCGGACGTGCGCGCTCCAGAACACTGGACCGCTCGACGCTGCTCTGGCCGTGGCCGATGTCGCGACACTCGACGGCCGGTGCGGCATGCTGTCTCGGACTTGGGCGCGACGACCGCGAGGGTCTCGAGCCGCTCGCGATCGTTTTCGGAGATTCTCGAAGCAGATCGGGCGAGCACGGGACTCGGGCGGCGGAACCGATGGACACGCACACGAACGTCGAAGCACTGCTCGAGCACGCCGACTGGGTCCGTGCGCTCGCCCGCACGCTGATCGCCGACTCCGAGGCGGCGGAGGACGTTGCGCAGGAGGCGTGGCTCGCCGCGCTGCGCGCGCCGCCCGGCCACGCGATGAACCTGCGCGGTTGGCTCGGCGCCGTCGTGCGCAACACGGCGCGCAAGTTCGGTCGCGAGCGCACGCGGCGAGCGACGCGCGAGGCCGCGGTCGCGCGGCCCGAAGCGCTGCCAGGCGCCGCGGAACTCGTCGAGCAGGCGGATCTGCAGCGCGAACTCGCGGGCCTCGTGGTCGCGCTCGACGAGCCGTACCGCTCGACGTTGCTCCTGCGCTTCTTCCAGGGCCTCGAGGCCGCGGAGATCGCGGCGCGCACCGGCGTGCCGGTCGCGACGGTGCGCACGAGGTTGCGGCGCGGCCTCGAGAGCTTGCGTGCGGAGCTCGATCGCCGCCACGGCAATCGCACGACGTGGCTCGCGGCGCTCGCGCCTCTCGCCGGTCGTCCGTTCGTCGCGGCCGAAGCCGTCGCCACGCACCTCGGATCGAGCGCCGTGTTCGCGTCGTGGCTCGTCGTGTTCGCCGCACTTTCGATTCTCGTGGTTTGGGTGTGGCGCATACGGAGCGTGACCGAGCCGGACGGAGTCGCGACGCGGACACCGGCAGTCGGCGCCGAGTCCATCGCATCCGTCGATCCGGCGAGTACCCATCGCGAGCCGGTGGTTCCCGTCGCACCGGCGGATGAGTCGGTCGCGACCGACACGCGCCCCGTGGCGACGTACACCGCGCGCTGCGTCGACATCGAAGGACGGGCACTCGCGGGCGTCGAGTTCGAGTTCGTCGACGAACGCGAAGTGCGCGTCGACGAAGGCGGCACGGTGTGGGCCGGAAACCAGGGCTTCGGCGTGACGGCCGCCGATCGAGAGCTCTACCGCGCCATCCCAGAGCTCGTCGACCGGCTCGTCGACGAGCACCCGGGGTACCTCGGCGTGCGCGAGGCGCTGCTCGGTGAGCCGTTCGAACGTCCGCGTGCGAAGAGTGGGCCCGATGGGGAACTGCAGCTCGTTCACTACGAAGCGGCGCGGGGCTCGGTGCACCCGGCAGGCTCGAGTTGGATCCTGGTCGCGTCGGCCGACGATGTGGACGATCCGCGGCCACTGCTCGTCGTCGCGCCGCGCGTCGAGCTCGCCGGCGTCGTCGTCGATGCGGACGGCTTGCCGCTCGCGAACGCGCGCGTCGATCTCTCCGCCGGTTGGCGCGATCCGGCGCTGCCCGGTCGCCGCGTTCGGCGGATCGAGCTGCTAGGTTCTTGGTCGACGGAGTGCGATGGAGTCGGACGCTTCCGCTTCCCGAGCGCGCCCGGCGTTGCCGGCGAGTGGATCAACGCGCAACGCAGCAATCCCGACGGCAGTCTTTGGCACGGTCACGCGGTGCTCGACGGCTCCTCGGAGCTCGAGCTGCGCATCACGACCGAGCTCCAAGCCGCGCCGAAGCTGCACTGGGTGCGCGGCCGAGTGGTCGACGAAACCGGGTCGCCGGTCGAAGGCGCGACCGTCGCGCTCGGACAAGACACAGCCAGCACGGATGAGGGCGGCTCCTATTCGCTTCGCGTTCGCTCCTGGCCGGACGCGCGCACGCTCTTGACCGCGAGCAAGGTCGGACTGCGGCCGGCAGTGATCGAGGCCTTCGCGGAGCAGCGTCCGACGGGTGAAGATGTCACTGCGCCGGATCTCGTGCTGGGTCCGAGTCTGCCGCCGATTCGCGGTCGCGTGCTCGACGTGGACGGAGCTCCGGCGAAAGGCTGGCGGGTCGCTTTGCTCGACGGGACGCGCTTCGCTTCGACGTCCTTGACGGTGGAGGAGTGGAGCGCGTCGACGCGACGAGAGGACGGCCACGAGCTCGACTCGGAAGGTCGGTTCG
Source organism: Planctomycetota bacterium (assembly GCA_023150475.1). Taxonomy (GTDB): domain Bacteria; phylum Planctomycetota; class UBA1135; order UBA1135; genus JACRIN01. The sequence continues at coordinate 173,164 of JAKLKU010000005.1, read as the reverse complement.
AGCTCGGCGGATTGCTCGCTCGACCCTATCGAATCCATGCATGGCATCCGGGAACGCTGGCGGAGCTCCAGAGCGAGCCGGTGAGCGCCGGGCAAGAGCTCGAACTCCGCGTACCTGCGGACTCCGTGCGGCCTCTCCTCGCGGGGCGCATCGTGGCGACCGACGGAGCGCCGCTCGACGGCGTGGTCGTGCGGGCCGGCGTGGTCGTGTTCGACTTCGGTGGCTGGCGAAGGTCGGTCGTGCGCTCGACCGTCACCGATCACTCCGGACGTTTCGAGTTCCGCGACGTCGGTCGTTCGGCGTACCTCGCGGTCGGCAGTGAAGGCGTCGAAGACGCGAGCTTCCCCGCGCCGAGCGACGCCGACTGTGAGCGCAGCGTGCTAGTCGCCAAGCGCGAGTTCTCGTTGCGGCTCGAGGATGCGCCGGAGGAGTGCGACAGGATCAGCGTGCTCGACCGCGACGGCAAACGGCTCATGGTGCGCTTCGAAACGCCAAGCCTTTCGAGTGACGGGCACGAGATCGAGCGCATCGACGGCGAGTTCCCGCTGACGATCGTGCCCGAGGAGGCGGCGACGCTGGTGTTGCTGCACGGCGAGACCGCGCTGCGCAAGATCCCGTTGCAGCTCCGTTGGCGCGAAGTCACGGTCGTCACGCCCTGAACTCGCAGAGGCCTTACGCGCTCTCCGTACGAGCGGGCTCCCCGTCGTGTGGCTTCGCGCTACGCTCGGGCGGTTCGGCGGCTGGGCAACAGGAGTTTCCGATGAGCCAAGAGACCAAGCAGTACCCGTTGTGCCTGATGTTGACCGTGCGCGACATGGCGAAGAGCCTCGCGTTCTACCGCGATACGCTCGGCTTCGAGCTCCGCGAAGCGTGGCCGGACAAGGAGCGTCCGCTGTGGGCGAACCTCGTGCTCGACAAACAAGCGATCATGCTCGGGCAACACTTCAGCCCCGAGGACCTCGGGAAGTGCATGCCCGCGGGTTCGCCCGAGCTCGCCGAGAAAGCCGCCGAAGCGCGTGAGTTCGCCGAGCACAAGGCCGGTGTCGGCATGATCGCGTACGTCGCGGTGCCGGACGTCGACGCGTTCCACGCGCGGCTCGCGAAGCTCGGCGTGAGAGCGAACGCGCCGCGCACGCAGTTCTACGGCCAGCGCGACTTCACGGTCCTCGATCCCGACGGTTATCGGCTGACGCTCTACACGTTGGTCGCGCTGTCGACCTGCCAGTCGTGCAGCATGCCGCTGACCGATGCGAAGCCCGGCCAGATGTACTGCAACTGGTGCGTGGACGAGCGTGGCGAGCTCAAGCCGTACGAGACGATCCTCGAAGGCTGCATCAACGGCTACTTCATTCCGATGCAGAAGCTGAGTCGCCCGGACGCCGAACGTGCGGCGCGCGAGATGCTCGCCAAGCAACCGGCGTGGGCCGGACGCAAGTGAGCGCGAGCTCGAATTGAGTCGCGATCCACGCGGGACACTGGCGCCGCTCGGCGTCGCGATCCACCACGCCGAGCGGACTCGTCCGTGACGAGCGACCAAGCCGTGTGCGCGGCTTCGTCGCGGGCGCGACATCGGCGCGTGCCGGCACCGGGACGCTTGCGCTGCGGGCGCGGCGCCCGGTACGCCCTTTCGCGGGGCGCGCGAAACGCGCGCAGTGGTGCACGATCGGCGTAAGGCCTCGTGCGCACGCTCGCGGTCGTTGGCGCCTGCGAAGGCCGTGGATATCGTATTCGCCCTCTTTCGTTCCGAGACGTTTCCGAGGAACCCCATGAAGTCCTTCGTTCTGGCTTGCGCGGGCCTGTTCGCGCTTTCGGCGTGCCACTTCAGTTTCGAGTCCGGCGTCCATCCGTCGAGCACGACGACCGTCGAGACGACACGCACGTCGCAATCGTCTGCGTCGCAGAGCTCCACGGGCTCGGCCAAGTCGGCGCGCGCGTTCCCGTACGACGTGCAGCGCTTCGAACTGCCGAACGGTCTCAAGGTGCGGATGATCCCGATGCCGTCGGAAGGGCTCGCCGCGTATTGGACGATCGTGCGCACGGGCAGCCGTGACGAAGTCGAGCCCGGCGTCACCGGCTTCGCGCACTTCTTCGAGCACATGATGTTCGCGGGCACGGAGAAGTTCCCGAGCTACGACAAGGTCGTCGTTGGCATGGGCGCGGACTTCAACGCGTCGACGACCGACGATTGGACGCAGTACTACCTCTCGGTGACGCGCAACGACTTGCCGAAGGTCATCGAAGTCGAAGCCGATCGTTTCCAGAACCTCAGCTACCCCGAACCGGTGTTCAAGACCGAGGCGGGCGCGGTGTACGGCGAGTACCGGAAGGGCCGCACGAGCCCGTTCGAAGTGATGTTCGAAGCCGTGCAGAACACCGCGTTCGACGTGCACACGTACAAACACACGACGATCGGCTTCGAGGCGGACATCAAGGCGATGCCGCAGCAGTACGAGTACTCGAAGAGCTTCTTCCAGCGCTTCTACCGTCCCGAGAACTGCGTGATCGTCGTCGCGGGTGACTTCGATCCGAAGACGATCGAGAGCGAGATCAAGAAGCACTACGGTGGTTGGCAGAAGGGTTATCAGGCTCCGAAAGTCCAACCCGAGCCCGAGCAGACCGCCCAACGACGCATCGACGTGCCGTTCGAGGGCGAGACCGATCCGATCCTGTCGATCCACTTCAAGGGCGAGCGATTCCTGCCGAACGATCGCACGCTGATCGCCGCGACGTTGATCGACGACCTCGCGTTCGGCGAGACGAGCGCGATCTACAAGAAGCTCGTGCTCGAGGAGCAGCGAGTCGACTTCCTCGGCGCGAGCTTCGGTTACCAACGTGATCCGGGCCTCTGGTCGATCTACACGCGCGTCAAGGACGCGAACGACGTCGACGCAGTCGAGCGCGAGCTCTGGGCCGCGGTCGACGCGCTCGTGAAGAACGGCGTCACGCAGAAGGAGCTCGACGCTGTCCGTTCGCGCACCAAGTACGGCTTCCTGTCCGGCTTGACGACGCCTGCGAGCGTGTGCGAATCGGTCGCGCAGATCGTGGCGCTCACCGGCGACCTCTCGGCGATCGACCAGGGCTTCGCGACGCTCGACCAAGTCACTCCGGCGGACGTGCAACGTGCGGCGCAGAAGTGGCTGAAGCGCGAACGTTCGACGGTCGCCGTCGTGCGTTCCGCCGCCGCGACATCGAAGGCCGCGATCGAGAGCTCGGCGAAGGTCGCCGAACCGCCGGTGTTGTTGCCGGTCGCGCAGGACCCGAACGTCTCGTTCAAGATCTGGTTCAAGGTCGGCAGCCAGAACGACCCCGACGGCAAGGAAGGTCTCGCGGCGCTCGTCGGCAGCATGCTGTCGGAAGGCGGCACGAAGTCGAAGGGCTACGACGTGATCCTGAACGAGCTCTTCCCGCTCGCCGCGGGCTACGGCGCGTCCGTCGACAAGGAGATGACCGTCGTCTCCGGCGAAGTGCACCGCGACAACGTCGACGCGTTCTACTCGATCTTCTCCGACGTGCTGACGCAGCCGGGTTTCCGCGAGGACGACTTCGCGCGCATCAAGGACTCGATGATCTCGACGCTCGAGACGCAACTGCGCTACTCCTCCGACGAGGAGCTCGGCAAAGCGACGCTCTACGGCACCGTGTTCGCGGGCACGCCCTACGAGCACCTCGAGCTCGGCACGGTCGAGTCGCTGAAGGCGATCACGCTCGACGACGTGCGCGACTTCTGGAAGCGTCACTACACGGCGGAGAACGTCGTGATCGGTCTCGGCGGTTCGTACTCACCCGAGCTCGTCGAACGTCTGAACCGCGATCTCGCGCGGCTCGGCCCGGGCAAGCCTGAAGCGGTGCCCGCGCCGCAACCGAAGTCGGTCGACCGCCGCAAGGTGACGATCGTCGAGAAGGAAGGCGCCAACGCGACGGCGATCAGCTTCGGCGTGCCGATCGACGTGCGCCGCGGCTCGCGCGAGTTCTACGCGCTCTGGATCGCGAACTCGTGGCTCGGCGAGCACCGCAACAGCGCGTCGCACCTCTACCAAGTCATCCGCGAAGCGCGCGGCATGAACTACGGCGACTACAGCTACATCGAGATCTTCCCGCGCGGCGGGATGCGCTCGATGCCGCCGACCGGCGTCGGCCGCCGCCAGCAGCTCTTCGAAGTCTGGATCCGGCCGGTGCCGAACGAGCAAGCCATCTTCGCGTTGCGCGCGGCGCTGCGCGAAGTCGACAAGCTCGCGAAGAACGGTCTCACGCAGGAGCAGTTCGAGTACACGAAGAAGTTCCTCCAGAACTACTCGCTGCACTTCGCGGAGACGACCTCCGAGCGGCTCGGCTACGCGCTCGACGACCGGTACTACGGCGTCGACGGGCACCTTGCGAAGTTCCGCCGCATGATGGACGAGATCACGCTCGACGAAGTCAACGCGGCGATCAAACGCTCGATGCAGGCCGACCGGCTCGAGATCGCGATGGTCGCGCCGAACGCGGAAGCATTGAAGGCCGCGTTGGTCTCCGACGCCCCGAGCGGCATCGACTACAAGGGCATTCCGAAGTCCGACGCGATCCTCGCCGAGGACCAGGAGATCGAGCGCTTCCCGCTCGCGATCCGCGCGGAGGACGTGACGATCGTCCCGGTGAAGCAGATGTTCCAAGGTTCGCCGGCCAAGCCCTGAGCTCGGCCGCCGAGACGTGATGCGAGTCGCGGCCCGCGTTTCGGCGCGGGCCGCGTCGTTCGTGGCGGACGACCCAAGAAAATCCGGTCTCGCGCTTGGTTCGCGCGGTCTCGTGCGTTTCCTTGGGCGTCCCTGCCATGAGCACTCTCGCCACACTCTCCTCCGTCGCGAGCGGAGGCTCGTTCGCCGCGAGCGAAGGCTCGCTCGGCGCGACTCTCGGGCTCTGGACCGTCGTCCCGTTCGCGCTCTTGCTGCTCGCGATCGCCGTGCTGCCGCTCTTCGCGGGGCACTGGTGGGAGCACAACAAGAACCGCGCGAAGGTCGCCGCCACCTGCGCGCTGCCGATCGCGGCGTACATGCTCTTCGCGCACGGCGCCGAGGGCGGTCACAACTTGCTCGAGAAGCTCGAGGAGTACGTTTCGTTCCTCGCGCTGCTCGCGTCGCTCTTCGTGATCTCGGGCGGGATCTACATCCGCGGCTCGTTCTCTGGCACGCCGCTCGTCAACTCGTGTCTGCTCGGCCTCGGCGCGGTGCTCGCGAACCTGATCGGCACGACGGGCGCGTCGATGCTCTTGATCCGGCCCTTCCTGCGCGCGAACGCGTCGCGCAAGCGCAAGGTGCACCTCGTCGTCTTTTTCATCTTCACGGTGTCGAACTGCGGAGGCTTGCTGACGCCGCTCGGCGACCCGCCGCTCTTCCTCGGGTTCCTCAAAGGCGTGCCGTTCGAGTGGACGCTGCGTTTGTGGAAGGAGTGGCTGCTCGTCAACGCGCTGCTGCTCTTCCTCTTCAACGTTTGGGACCAGATCGTGCTCAACAAGGAAGAGCTCGAACGCAAGGGCTCGCAGCTCGAGGCGGTCCAACACCACGCCAAGTTCGGCATCGACGGCAAGCACAACATCGTGTTCCTGCTCGCGATCGTCGGCGTGATCATCGCGTCGGGCTCGGGCCTCGGGAACGGCGGCAAACCGTGGCACTTCGGAGTGCAAGAGCTCGCGATGCTTGGGCTCGCGGGTTGGTCCTACGCGATGACGAAGTCGCACGTGCGGCACGAGAATCGTTTCACGTTCGCGCCGATCATCGAGGTCGCCGTGCTCTTCGCAGGCATCTTCGTGACGATGGGGCCGGCGCTCCTGATCCTCAACGCATGGAGTCAGGGCGAGCGACTCATCTTCGGCCACGGTTTCGCGCTCTCGGAGCCGTGGCAGTTCTTCTGGGCGAGCGGGTTGCTCTCGAGCTTCCTCGACAACGCACCGACGTACCTCGCGTTCTCCGCGACCGCGGCGGGGCTCGAACACGTGCCGCTCGAAGGCGCGTTCCTCGGCAACCTGCTCGCGAAAGGCGGCGCGAGCGAGATGCTGCTCGTCGCGATCTCGTGCGGCTCGGTGTTCATGGGCGCCAACACGTACATCGGCAACGGACCGAATTTCATGGTCAAGGCGATCGCCGAGGAGAACGGCGTGCGCATGCCGAGCTTCTTCGGGTACATGGCCTACTCGATCGCGATCCTGATCCCGATCTTCGTGGTCGTGACGCTCGTGTTCTTCCGGTGAGGACGCGCGCGGCGGCGGCTTGCGTGCGAGCGCTCGCGAACCACGACGCGCGGATGGCCGCGCGTCGCTTCGCCGCCGGAAACGCGTTCGTTCCTGCGAGTGTGTTCGCCGTCGTGCTCGCGTGTGGCGCGTGTTCGCGGGAAGCGCCGAACGCGCCAAACGCATCCGCAGGAACGCACGCTCGAGCGACGCTCGTCGAACGCACGTTCGGTGGCGCGACGATGGGCACGAGCTGGAGCGCGACGTGCTGCTTGGCGCCGGACGTCGCGGAAGGCGCCGTGCGCGACGCGCTGACGCACGAGCTCACGGGCACGTCCACGCGAGCGAGCACGTGGGACCCGAACGCCGAACTCGCGCGTTTCGACGCGTTCCGCTCGACCGAGCCGTTCCCGGTCTCGCGCGAGCTCTCGGAGCTCGTCGCGTTCGCGCTCTCCTACTCGCACCTGACCGGCGGCGCGTTCGACCCGACCGTGTTGCCGCTGGTGCGCGAGCTCGGGTTCGCCGCGGAAGGCGCGATCGACCGCGAGCCCGCGGAGCTCGACCTCGCGCTCGCGGCCGCGCGCGAGCACGTCGGCTTCGCGAAAGTCCGCGTCGAGCCCGGTTGGCTCGTCAAACTCGATCCCGAAGTCGAGCTCGATCTCTCCGGCGTCGCGCCGGGCGACGCGGTCGATCGCCTCGGCGCGGTGCTCGACTCGTTCGGCGCGCCCGGTTGGCTCGTCGAACTCGGCGGCGAGGTCCGTGCGCGCGGGACGAAGCTCGACGGCAGTGCGTGGATCGTCGGCATCGAGACGCCGCGTGACGACGCGGAGTTCGGCGAAGAGCTCCTCCGGCGCGTCGAGCTCGTCGACCGCGCGATCGCGACGTCAGGCAACCACCGCCGCGCGCGTGGCGCCCCAGCGGAGCGCGCAGACCGCACGGAGCGCGTGCACCACGTCGTCGACCCGCGCACCGGCAGGAACCCGACGCACGACACGGTCTCGGTGACCGTGCTCGCGCCGACGTGCGCCCGGGCCGACGCGCTGTCGACGGCGCTGCTCGTGATGGGCGCGGACGAAGGCCTGCGCTGGCTCGAAACCCAGAGCTCGGTCGAAGCGCTCTTCGTCGAACGCCGCGGCGACGCTCGAGTGGGCCGGTTCGTGGTCCGCACGACGCCGAACTTCCCCCCCGAACCCACGCGCTAGGCGCCAAGTGCGCGAAGTCGGTGGCGTAAACTGGTACCGGATGGGAACTGTGTGCGGCGAGCGGCGGGCGGAGTCCGGAGTGCGCGCAATCGTCGAACGTCGTCGGCTCTGGACGCTCGGTCGGCGACGGTCGGAAGGCGCGCGCAGTTCGGCAGCCGTTTCGCACGTGGCCGTCGCGTTGGCTTGTGCTCTCGCGGTCACGACCTCGTGCAAGTCGAGCGGCGCTCCAAGTTCCGAACGGGCGTGCTCCGAACGGCGAATCGTGGCGCCCGCCATCGCCGTGATGTTCGCGCCCGTGCGCGTCCAGCACTCGTGGTTCCATGGTGGGATCGGCGATACGCGCGACTTGACGCTGCGGGTCGAGACGACGGTCATCGAAAACCGATCACTACGTGTGGTCTTTCCGGCGATCGACGGCGTGTTGATCAAGCGTCTGGAGCTCACGCTTCGTTCCGCCGACTGCGGGACGACCGTGGAGGCGCTCACCGCTTGGGCGAACGACCACGTCTCGCGCGGCAGACCGTCGGGCGGCGCTATGGAAGACGTACGCGGGCTCGTCGTGCTCACCCCGGAAGACTGGTGGGAGCGGCGCTCGCTACGGGGAGCGCTGTTGCTCTTCGGTAGGAGCTCCGCGAACGGAGTGGACGACATTCTGTTCGGCGAGTTCGTGATCCCGTCGTTCTGACGGGCGCGAGTCGGCGAAATTGCGCTACTTCGCCGGTGCCGTCGCGCGCCGGAACTCGTCCGCGCCGCCGACCAGCGGGAGCTCCAGGCTCGTCGCGTCGAGGTCGATCGAGAGCTTGGTGCCCGGCGGCGGCCACAGAGTGAAGTCGCGGTCGCTCGAGAAGATCATCAGGCCGAGCTTCTTCCCGGCCGGCACGATCTGGTCGTCGGCGACGAGGTCGAACGTCAGGTCGTAGAACTTGCCGGGCGAGAGCGGTTCGCTCTTCTCGAGCGACCCGTGGTTCTGCGGGTCGGCCCAACCGCGCGTGATCACGTTCGCGTTCGGGTTCTTCGAATCGGCCCACGGGAACGTGACCAGCCACACCGAGAGGTTCGCGGCGGGCTTGTTCGAGCTCACGCGGATCGTCAACCGCGGTGTGCCCGACAAGTGCAGCGGCTTCGTCAGCACCGGCGTGGTGTAGACCAATCGATTCTCGGAATCCTCGGTCGTCGCGAGCGTCGCGCCGTCGAGCGAGACGTCGTCGACGAGCGTCTCCTTGCCTTGTCCCGCGCGCTTCTCGAGCGTCAACGCGCCCGCCGTCTCGCCACCCTTGCCGAGGTGGAACGTCACCGGCGCCGAATCGGGATGGGGGAAGTCGGCGTACGGCGTCGGCTCTTCGCGTTTCGCGCCTTCGCGCACGATCCAGACGCGCGCATCCTGCTCGACCCCGTTGTCGACGCCGTAGAGGTAGTGCGAGAACCACCGATTCAGCATCTCGCGCGGCGGCGGCCCGCCGTGGCCGCCTTGGTGCAGGTAGAGCGCCGGTCGTTTCCCGAGCGCCTTCAAGCCTTCGTAGATGCGGGTGCTGTGGTCCGGCATCACGTTCCAATCGGAGAGTCCGTGCGAGAGGAACACGGCGCACTTCACGTTCGAGAGCACGTTGAAGTAGTCGCGGCCGCGCCAGAATTCGTTGTAGTCGCCGCGCTCGCGATCGAAGCCTTCGGCCATCAGCTTGTCACGGACGTTGTCGTTGCACCAATCGCGGCGCTCGGGATCGCCGCTGTTGATGAAGTCGTAGAGCACGTCGACGTCTTCGCCCATGTAGCCGCCCGGATGCCGGACGAGCCCGTGCGAACGGTAGTAGTGGTAGTACGACGTGTTGGGCGCGTCGGGGACGACGAGCTCGAGTCCCTCGACGCCGGTGGTCGCCGCCGCGAGCGGCAGCGTGCCGTTGTAGGACGTCCCGGTCATCGCGACTTTGCCGGTCGCCCAATACGCCGTCACTTCTTCGCCGCCGTCGGGCAACGTCCAACCCTTGGCTCGGCCGTTGAGCCAATCGATCACCGCCTTCGGCGCGAGCGACTCGTTGATGCCGCCGACGGTCGGACAACCTTCCGAGAGCCCGGTGCCCGGCGACGCCGAGTGCACGACGGCGAAACCGCGCGGCACCCAATCGTTGATCAAGTCGCGCGACATCAGCGGCCGCTCGGGCTTGAACTCGATCGGCGGCATCGGCGTGCGCTTCGGCGGCGGCGCGCCGACTTCCTGTTTCGGATCCCAGTTGTACTGCGGTTCGTTGGAGCCCATGCCGGAGAAGTAGGGGCTCGTCTCGTACACGACGGCGACCTTCAGACCTTCGCTGTCGGTCTGTGCTTGGCGCGTGACGTCGACGTGCATGCGATCGTTCTCGCCGTCGCCGTCGGAGTCGAACGGCGTGTCGACCCAGAGGTCGTGCTGGATCCACGCCTTCTTGTCCTTGAAGGCCTCGACGACTTGCGCTTGGCCGTCGACGAACGTGGGCCGCGCTTTCGCCGCGGCTTGGGCGCCGGCGTCTTCCGCGAGGCATCCGAGCCAGGCACCGACACTGGCGACGACGAACATCCGACCCGAGCTACGCGACATCCGAGATCCTCACGCCCCGTCCGACCGTGTCCTCGCGTGCACGGCGCCGAGCACGCGAACCGCGCCGTGGGACGGGTCGTCCGAGCCGCGCGCGACGGCGCACACGATAGCGCGCGTCGCGGCGAGCGTGCGCCGACTCTCCCGCTATCCTCCGCCGCATGACGTTCCGCGCCGTCGCGCTGTCGGTCGTGTTCGCGCTCGCGAGTTGCCGTTCGTACGAGATCACGCCGGCCGCACTGAGAACCGAGACGGACACGCGCCCGGAACGAGCCGAGGCTCTCTCGCGATGGACCGTCGCCATCGAACTCGCGAATCAGTTCCTGGCGTCGGAGTTCCGCCAGACGTTGCCCGACGGGCGGCTAGTCCTCGCCGACGACGGCATGCGGTTCGTCGAGCGGGACCGCGAGCTCCCGATGCGCGTCGTGCGCTCGACCTGGGGCGATTGGGTCGTCCGCGTCGGTTTCGCCGCGCAGGAACGCGAGTGGGGTTTCGTCGTCGGGCAGCGCAGTCCGGTGCACGACGGGCTCGTCGATCACTCGTTCTTTCGCGGAGCCGACGGCGAGCTCACCGATCCATTCGCGATCGCGAGCCTCGTGCTGCACGAGGCCACGCACGTCTGCTACCGCGAAGGCACCGTCGGGTTCTGGAACGGCGTCGCGTACTACTTCGAGGCGATCTTCCTCTTCCGTTACGACACGCACTCCGACGAGCGGCACGCGAACGCGACGAGCGAGGAGTTCCGCTTCTTCCTGGTCGAGCGCGGCGTCGACGACGAGCACAAGCCGATGCATCGCCGGACGTTCGAGCAGCACCTCGCCGAGGGCCCGACTTCGCGCTGCACCCACGGCTCGGGAGCGCGAGAACTCGACCACTGAGTTCGCGATCGGCGGCCGGCCGACGTGTTCACGGCCACGTCGGTTGGAGCTCGTAGTCGTGCCGACCGATCGTCACGACGAACGGGGCGCTCGTCCGGTCGCCTAGATCGTCGCGGAAGACGAGCTCGACGTCCGTGCCTTCCCTTCCAGACACGAAGAAGGCGCCGTCGTGATGGATGAACGCGCCTTGCCCTCCCGTCGGCGTGCGCAGGCTGAAGTCATGGAACGTCGAGTCCTCCGCGAGCGTGAACTCCGACGGGACCGCGACGTGACCCGAGGCATAGGAGGCTGACTGCATCCTCGGCACCTCGACGACGAGCGCTGGGTTCTCGCCGACGGCGAGCGAGACGACGTGCTCGGCCGACGGATCGCAATCGCGCCACTCGGGCGCGCGCAACATCCACCAACCCGCGGCAAGGTCTTCGGCTTCGATCACGCCGTGTTCGTTCGAGACACGGAAGCGCGAGACGAGGGCGTCCGCGTGTCGCGCATCGGGGGCGTTGTCCGGATCCTCGCGATGTCCCAAGTGGTTGAGCACGACGGCATGGCGCGCGAGCAGGCGGGCGTCCGTGTCTCGCACCTCGATCCTCACCGACGCCGCTGGTCGGAGGCGGACGACCAACAGCGGAGCCTCGCGCGAGCCCTCGAGATCCGGGCCGATCCGGTGGGCGGAAGCGAAGCCGACGCTGCCGGCTTTGACATACCGCACGTCCGGTGCAGCGTCGGAGATCGACACTCGAAGCTCTCCATGCGCATCGCACAGCCTGCGCACCGACTGACGTACCTCCGGCGGCATGCGGAACTCGACCCACGCGCCGTCGAGCGGCCGATCCGCTTCGTCCGTTACGCGGATCGTCAACATCCCCGACGTGGGCGGAGAGCTCGTGACGAGCGCGGGCTGGCGGAAGTCGTCGTCCGTTTCGCCAGCGGCGTGCGAGCGCTCCGCGTGCGCGGGGCTCGCGATCTCGGCGCGGCCAGCGACCGACGGCGCCGCAGAGTCGACATCCGCGTCGTACCGGGAGCCGAACAGGATCGCGAGCAGCGCGGCGACGACGAGCATCGCCGCCGCGAGCGTGCGACGACGGGAGTCGATGCGCATCAGCGAGAGGCTACCTCACCTCGCGACGACTTCGGCGACCGTTCACGCTCCCGGCATCGGCACCGTGCGCGGCAGGTCGACCGGCCCGAGCGCGTAGGTCTCCGGACCGAGGCGCTCCTCGGAGCCCAACACCTCTTCCCACGTCACCTCGCGGCCCGTGTAGGCCGAGATGCGACCCATCACGGCGACCAGGCTCGACAGCGCGGTGTTCTCCGCTTCGTTGAACGGCTTGTTGGTGCGGATCGCGGTCACCAGGTCGACGTGCTCTTGCGCGTACGGCGACGGATCGTCCTTCGCGTCTCGCTGCCAGATCGTCTTGCCCTTGTGGTCGACGATCTTGCTGCGGCAGTCGGTCCAGCCCTTGGTGCCGACCACGAGCTCCGAGACGTTCGACGCGCACCCGGTGATCTGCCGGCACATGCTGTGCACGTGCATGCCGCCTTCGTAGACGTAGTCGACGCTGAACATGTCGAACTGATCGCCGGTGACGCGCCGGTGACGCGCGCCGAAGCCGACGGCCGACTTCGGGAGTTTCCCGGTGAACCAGTGGATCACGTCGAGGTTGTGGACGTGCTGCTCGACGATGTGATCGCCGGAGAGCCAACCCCAGTTGACCCAGTCGCGGATCATCCACTCCATGTCGCTCCAGTTCGCTTCACGCTCGCGGAACCACAACTGGTCCTGATTCCAGTAGCAGTTCGCCGAGACGATGTCGCCGAGCGCGCCGGCCTTCACCTGCTCGAACGCCGCGCGATACGCCGCTTGGTGGCGCCGTTGCGTGCCCGTGACGACGGAGAGCCCGGCCGCGGCCGCCTTCTTCGCCGACGCCATCACCGAGCGCGCGCCCGGCGCGTCGACGGCGACGGGTTTCTCCATGAAGACGTGCTTGCGGGCGCGCACCGCTTCGCGGAAGTGCTCGGGCCGGAAGTGCGGCGGCGTGGCGAGCAACACGACGTCGACGTCGGTCTCGAGCAGTTGCTTGTACGCGTCGAAGCCGACGAAACAGCGCGAGTCGGGCACGTCGATGCCGCGCTCCTTCTTCAGCGACTCGCGTGTGCCCTTCAGACGATCTTCGAAGACGTCGGCGAGTGCGGCGATGGTCAGGTTCTTGCCCGCGCCGAGGAAATCGAACGCCGCACCGCTGCCGCGCCCGCCGCAACCGATCAGGCCGGCTTTCAGCGGCGGACCGTCCGGCGCCTGCGTCGGCGAGAGGAGCGGCGACGCGTGCGCGTGTTTCGCGGACGCAGCGAGCACGCCGAGCCCGAGGGCTCCGAGGCCCGCACCACGGACCAATTGGCGGCGATCGATCGAGCTCGTGACGAATTGCATGACTCTGCTTCCTTTCTCGGGTCGTTGCGGGTCGCGCGTCAGCGCGTGTCCGCGAGTTCGACCTCGCAGACGACGCGGAAACCGACGTGACGTTGATCGGAGTACCACCACTTGCTCTTCGGGACCTGCGGGTCGGTCTTGAGCCACGCGTCGGTCTCGGTGTGCGCGCGCGCGCCGCAGCGCAGGTCCGCCGCGTCGCTCGCGTACGAGCCGCCGCGGATCACGCGCTCGGCACCTTCGCTCGGCCCGCGGGGATCCACGAGCACTTCGAGCTCCGGCGAGACGGCGTACGCCTCCGCGGCGTAGACGTCCGCGCAGATCTCGGCGACGTTGCCGAGCATGCCGACGAGGCCGAAGGGATTCGGTTGGAGCGCAGCGCTCGGTTCGGTGCGTCCGCGCGAGTTCGCCGAGTACCACGCGAACGCCGCGAGCGGCTCGCGCTCGGCGCCGAAGAGCTGGTTCCAGAAACCGCGCTCGCTGAAGTCGCTCGGCTCGCCGCCGAAGAAGTAGGCACCGGTCGTCCCTGCGCGACACGCGTACTCCCACTCGGCTTCGGTCGGCAGGCGATAGCGCTTGCCGGTGACCGACGAGAGCCAGCGGCAATACGTCTCGGCGCCGTGCGGCGTCATCGTGATCGCCGGCCGCGTGCCTTTGCCCCAGCCTTGACCTGGATCGCCGTACGGCGGCGTCGCGCCGGTGATCGCGTCGACACCTTGCGCGCGCGCTTTCGCGGAGCTCGACCCGCGCTTCTCCGATTTCGTCGCGGCGAAGAACGCGAGGTATTCATCCCAGCTGACTTCGGCGCGGCTCATCCAGAAGCGAGTGATCCGCACGCGTCGCGTCGGACCCTCGTCGGCGTCGCGGAAGCTCTCGTCGTCCGGCGTGCCGAGCGCGAACTCGCCGCCCGGGATCGCGACCATGTCGAAAGCGACGCGGGTGCCCGGAAGCGTCTCGCGGAAGTTCTCGAAGCGCACTGGGCTCGCCGCCGCCGTGAAGAGTTCGCCGGTCGCCGCCTCCGCGCTCGTCTCGTTCGCCGCGGCGAGGCGTCGCGCGGTCTCCTGCTTCGACTCGTGCCCGACGCCGAGGTGGCACGCGAGGCATTCGAGCTCGGCTTCGTGCTGCGAGTAGTGCAGGTGCGCTTCGTCGCCCTTCTCGGACAGCGTCAGCGGGAAGAGGTTTGCGTGGCACGCGACGCACGCGCTCTTCGGCGTGAACGTCGCTGCGTGTTCGAGCCCGCCGCGGGTGCTCCAATCGATCGACTCCGGATCGCCGAACCTCGTCGTCCACGCGTCGCGCACGCCGAGGCGGAGTTTCTCCGTCAGGTAGGCGAGTCCCTCCGGCGGCAAGTGGCACTCGATGCAGTGCACGTGCACGCCGCTCCCGTTGTCGTAGTGCGGCGAGCGTTTCCAGCCTTCGTCGGCCGCGGGGTGGACGTGGCAACTCGCGCAGAACGCGTCGCTCGACGTCGCGCGGTTCGCTTGCCAACCGCCGGCCGTGAGCGCGAGGCCGAGAGCGACGCCGAGCCCGAGCTTCGTGCGCAGCGGACGCAACACGAAACCGACCGGCCGGAACAGCGCGGCGACGAGACCCATCGAGCGCGGACTTTCGCCCGCACGCTACTGCGTCGTTCGACGCCCCGCGTCGCGCCGGGCGGCGTAACCCCGGCGCGCGAAGTGCGTAGCGCCGCCGTCTCGCCGTCTCGCCGTCTCGCCGTCTCGCCGTCTCGCCGGCACGCCGGCACGCCGGCACGCTCCCCATCGACGCGGGCACGCGGCATCCTGATCCGCATGCCGACCGACCGGGGCTTCGTCGTCGTCCCGCAGGTGCTGGAGCCGTCCGAAGTCCGCGGCTTGCGGTCGGACGTCGAGCGAGTGCGCCGCGGACGCGCCGGCGTGCGCCGCGTGTTGGCCGACGCCGCGCTGCGTCGACTCGCCGACGACCCACGGCTCTGCGCGCTCGCGACCGAGCTCTTGGGTTCGCCGGCGACGGCGTTTCGAGGCACGTTGTTCGACAAGTCCGCCGACACCAATTGGCTCGTCACGTGGCACCAAGATCTCGCGTTGCCGCTGCGCGCTCGCGTCGACGCTCCGGGGTGGGGACCGTGGACCCACAAAGGTGGTCGGTTGCACGCGCTCGCTCCGGCCGAAGTGCTCGCGCGTGTCGTCGCGCTCCGGGTCCACGTCGACGACAACACGCGCGAGAACGGTCCGCTTCGAGTGTTGCCCGACACGCACCACTTGGGGAGGCTCTCGGAAACGCGGATCTCCGAGCTCGCGCGAGACTTCGACGCCGTCGAGTGTCTCGCGCCGGCAGGCGGCGTGGTCGCGCTGCGCCCGTTGACGGTGCACGCATCGTCGAAATCGTCGAGCGCGACGCCGCGGCGCGTCTTGCACCTCGAGTACACCACGACGACCGTGCTCGGCTCGGGACTCGAGCTCGACGACGACGCGCACTGACCTCCCACGGGCGGCCCGGCGAGGTCAGGGGTCGATGTGGAACTCGATCGCGTTGCTCAGGCTGGTCGTGAACGGATCGGCTGGGTCGCGCGACCAGTACTGCGCGAAGCCGGCGGCGCCGGCGACGAGGTTCGGATCGAGGCCGCTCTGGATGCGCGCGTTCATGTCGTACGTGTACGTGCCGGTGCAGTCGGCGCCGCTCGGGCTGCCCCACGAGAACTGCACGTTCGTGCGCTCGATCGGCGGCGCGACGCACAGCGTGCCGCCTTGGAACGGGATCGCCGCCGCGGCCGCGCCGTAGAAGAGCAGGCCCCACTTGTAGTTGAGGACCTGCGAGCACGTGAGCTCGAACGGGTTGGGGTTCGACGCGCTCGGGAAGCCCGTCCACGCCATCGTCGGCGCACAGCCTTGGCTGTTCGGCTTCGCCGTGCAATACGCGAGCACGAGCGGCGGCGGCACGAGGCGGAACACGTACGCTTCGCCGGTCGCGAGTCCGCTCGGCGCCGTTTCGCCCCACGGCGCGCCTGCCGCGACGAGATCGCCGGAGAGCGCGACGGACGTGCCGAGGTAATCGCCGCCGTCGCACGCGCTGCCGACGAGCTCGACGTGGCCGGTCCACGTGCTGCCGATGCGTTCGAAGAACTGCACGCCGCCTGTCGCGATGCCCGCGGCGCCGCTCCACGGCAGACCGATCACGGCGCGATCGCCTTCGAGGTCGAGCGCCGTGCCGAACTGGTCCGCGTACACGCTGCCCAGGTCGACGAGCTTCGCTTCTTGCGCCCACGTCGCGCCGCCGCCGCGGAACACGTACGCCGCGCCGGTCTTGCTCCCGCCCGAGAGTTTGATCGGCGCGCCGACGAGCACCGTGTCGCCGTCGAGCGCGACGGCGCGACCGAATTCGTCGTTCGTCGCCGCATCGTTCGGCGCGAGCGTCGCGACGTGCGTCCACGAGACGCCGTCGTACTCGTAGACGAACGCCGCGCCGGAGTTGGTCACTCCGCCGTGATCGCGACCGCGCGCGCCGACGATCACGCGGTCGTCGTCGAGCGCGACGGTCGAACCGGCGTAGTCGAACGCTGCGGCGCCCGGCGCGAGGAGCTTCGTGGTCTCGAGCCACGCGGAGCCGTTCCACTCGAAGACGTACGCCGCGCCGCGGAACGTCGCGCCTTGGGCCGATTCGTACTCCGCGCCGACGACGAGGCGATCGCCGTCGAGCGCGACTGCGGACCCGAACGTCTCGGAGCTCGCAGCGTCGGAGGCGACCAGCCGAGCCGTTTCGATCCAAGCACCGCCGAGCTTCTCGAACACGTACACCGCGCCGGAGCTCAGCGTGCTCGGGCCGTCCTCCTGTTTCGCGCCGACGACCAGGCGGTCGCCGTCGAGCGCGAGCGCCGCGCCGAAGTGGTCGTCGGGGTCGTAACTCGACGAGCTCAAGCTCGCGACTTCGACCCACGTCGTGCCTTGGCGCTCGAACACCCACGCCCCGCCGTGGTTCGTCGCTCCGCCGAACGGGTCGAACCACTCCGCGCCGATCACCAACGTCGTGCCGTCGAGCGCGCAGCGGCCGCCGAACTCGCTGCCGAGCGCCAAGGGATTCGGCGAGGGGACGACCTGCGCCTCCTGCTGGCCGGTCCACTGACCGAACCCCGGGGCGGCGAGCGAAACGAACAGGAAAGCGAGGGACGCGTGACGGCGCATGTGGACTCCTTGGCGATGGGGCGAACACGGCGGTCGCCGGAGAGGAGCACGAGAACCGCGCCCCGCGCCCTTCACGCAACCCGCTGGAAACGACTGGACTCGTCGCCGAGTGGGGTCGCGGCCCTACTGCCCCACGTCGTTGGACAGGAAATCCGAGCGGACCCGTTACCGTGGCGAGTTGCGGCGGTCCAAACCTGCGGCCCCGAGCTCTGGCTGGAGCGCGACGCGCAGGCGCGCGTGCCTCCGCGGCGTCACTTGCGGTAGTCGAGCGGCGGCTCTCGATCGCCGATGCGCGAGGTCCACTTCTGGCCGGCGAGGCGGCGTTCGAACTCCGTGCGCGCTTCCGCGACGACTTTCGGATCGGTGAAGACGTCGTAGACCGTCAACGCGAGCGTCTTCGCGGCGACGAGCATGCCTTTCTCTCCGATCGTCGTGCCTCCGCAGGCGACGGCCTGCCACGAGTGCGCCGGGGTCCCCGGCACCCACGTCGCGGCGAAGAACTGCGTGGTGGGCGCGGCCCACGAGACGTCGCCGACGTCGGTCGAGCCCACGCCGGCGGCGGGATCCGGTTCGGCGATCGTCGCGGCGCTTTCGATCGGCAGCCTCGCGTCGGGCAGCGACTTCAGGAGCTCGGTCGCGAACGCGCGCTCCCGCGCGTCGTACGTCACGCCTCCGACGAGACTCATGTTCGCCGCCTGCAGGCGCGCCAACGTGTCGTTGGCGAGGATCGGGTAGTACGCACTGACGATCTCGCGCTCGACGGTCGTGCCCGTGCCGAGCGCGGCGCCTTCCGCCGCCTTGCACACGCGTTCGAAGATGCCGTCGAGCGTCCGCATGTCCGGGTGGCGCACGTAGTAGGAGACCTTCGCGTGCGCCGGGACGATGTTGGGCGCGTCGCCGCCGTCGGTGATGACGTAGTGGATGCGCGTGTCCGCCGGGACGTGCTCGCGCAGCAGGTTGACCATGTGATCGAACGCTTCGACGCCGTCGAGCGCGGAGCGACCACGTTCCGCCGCCGCGGCGGCGTGCGCCGCGATGCCGTGGAAGGTGAAGTCGGCAGCGATCACGGCGAGCGAGTGGGGCGCACTCGGGTCGTTGCGGTCGCGCGGGTGCCACGTCAACACGGCGTCGACGTCGTCGAAGAGACCGGCGCGGACCATGTAGCACTTGCCGCCGCCGCCTTCTTCCGCCGGCGTGCCGTAGACGCGCAGAGTGCCGGGGAGCTTCGCGCTCGCGAGCCACGCGGCGGACGCCGTTGCTGCGGCGACCACCGCGGGACCGAAGAGGTGGTGGCCGCATGCGTGGCCCGGTGCGTCCGCCTCGAGCGGCGCGCGGTTCGGCACCGCGGCTTGCGACATGCCGGGCAACGCGTCGAACTCCGCGAGAAGTCCGACGACCGGTTCGCCGGAGCCGAAGCTCGCGA
Source organism: Planctomycetota bacterium (assembly GCA_023150475.1). GTDB lineage: Bacteria > Planctomycetota > UBA1135 > UBA1135 > JACRIN01. The sequence continues at coordinate 154,317 of JAKLKU010000005.1, read as the reverse complement.
CGAACGCCGTCGGCATGCCCGCGACTCCGCGTTCCACGCGGAAGCCGGCGCGCGCGAGTTCGTCGGCGAGCAACGCGCTGCTCCGCGTCTCGAGGAAGCCGAGTTCGGGCTGGCTCCAGAGCGCTCGCGCGAGTTCGACGTGACGCGCTTGGGCCGCGTCGAGCGCGGCGAGCAGTCGAGCCTTGGGTTCGCCGTCGGCGCCCCCGACCAGCGATCCGATGCACGCGACGAACGAGAGAGCGAGGGGGAACATGGCGAGCGAACATAGCGAGCGGCGTGTCGGAGGCGGCGGCTCACGGGCTCGGTATCGGCCTCGGCGGGGTCGCCAAGGCCCATTCAGCCGGCAGCCCCTGGCAGCCCGTCGTCGCCGGCGGTAGATCCATGCGCTTCGCGCGATGCATCAAAAGCCCCCAGACGCGCTCCCGACACCGTCGGCCGCCGCCGTCACCGCCGGCGCGCCGACGCCGCCCGCCGCCCCCGGCCACGACACGCACCTGAGACAGCTCTCTCCGCTGCTGGTGTGGGCCGTCGTCTTCGCCGACATCGGTACGTCGGTCTACTACGTGCCCGGCGTCCTCTACTCGGACCCGCGCATCCGCGACCTCGCGCCGTTCTTCATCGGCATCACGCTGGTCGGGTTCGTCTTCCTCGCGCTCAAGTACATCGAGATCTGTTGGCGCAACCCCGACGGCGGCGGCGTCGTCAGCATCGCGAGCCAAGCGATCTCGCCGGGTTGGGGCGCGTTCGGCGGATTGCTGATCACGATCAGCTACTTCCTCACAGCGGCGATCTCGACCGTGTCGGGCCTGCACTACCTGGGCAGCGTGTTCCCGATCATCGACGAGCACGTCGTGCTGCTCACCGTCGGCACGTTGGTGTTGCTCGCGGTCGTCAACATCATCGGCATCCGCGAGAGTGCGACGCTCTCGCTCGTGATCGCCGTCGCGGCGTTGGTGACGAACCTGCTCGTCGTCGGCACGTTCGTCGTCCAGTCGACGCCCGAGCAATGGTCGGCGTTGGGCACGACGCTGTCGCAGGCGCGTTCGATGAGCGCCGAGACGTTCCTCGTCGGCTTCGGCGGCGCGTGGCTCGCGTTCTCGGGCCTCGAGAGCATCAGTCAGCTCTCTCCCGCGATGAAGTTGCCGATCACGCGCACGGCATCGCGAGGCATGTGGCTCGTCGTCGGCACCGTGCTCGCGACGTCGCCGATCCTGACGTTGCTTTCGGTCGGGATCCTCGCACCGACGGTGAAGGACGCGTCCTCGGAACGCTTCATCTCCGAGCTCGGGTTCGTGGTCGGCGGCATGCCGCTCAAGGTCGCCGTGGTCGTCGCGGCGTCGTCGTTGCTCTTGTTCGCGGCCAATACGGCGATCATCGGCAGCTACCACGTGTTCCTGGCGCTCGCCGAGCGGCACTACATGCCCGGCGCGATCGCCGTCCGCAACCGGCGCTTCAAGACGCCACACGCCGCGATCCTCGTCGCCACGGTCGTGCCGATGCTCGTCGTCGTCTCGACCGGCGGTGACCTCGCCGCGCTCGCAGCGATGTACGCGTTCGGCTTGATGGGCGCTTTCGTGTTGTCCTCGCTCGGGCTCGACATCCTGCGCTGGCGCGAGAAGCGTCGTGGCCCGATGTTCGCCGTCGGCGTGTTCACGACGTTGCTGCTCTACGTCGCGTGGACCGTCGGGCTCTTCGTGAACAAGGAAGCGACGCTCTTCGGCCTGTTCGCCGTCGGCTTCGGCATGTTGCTCGCGATCGGGACGCACCAGAAGTGGTTCACCGATTGGTTCTATCAGTTCTCGTTCATCCGCCGGCGCGCCGAAAGCAGCATCGAGGAGCACGAAGAGGGGCTCGAGGGTTCCGAGAAGGTCGATCTGTTGTCGCTGAGCCAAGCGGAAGCGCTCGCGCCGCTTTATCCGTCCGGGACGTTGGTCGCGTTGCGTTCGCACAGTCCGCAGCTCCTCACGGAAGCGATCGCTCGCGAGCGCGGACGTGGCGGCTCCAACCTCTACGCGCTCTTCGTCGAGGAACGCACCGGGCTCTTCGTCGGTTCCGACACGCCGCAACTCGACCGCGAGGCCGTCGACGCGTTGAACCAGGCCGCGAAAGTCGCCGAACGCGAAGGCTTCAACCTGATCCCGATCTGCACGGTCTCGTACAACGCCGTCGAAGGCATCGTGCGCGCCGCCGATGCGCTCGGAGTCAGCGCCGTGATGGTCGGCGTGTCGAGCCGCAGCGCGATCTATCACTTGCTTCGTGGACACGTCGTCAACGGGCTGACGAAACGGCTGCCGAGCAGCGTGCGTCTGTTCCTGATCAGCTAACCTGCGCCGCGCATGGATCACTGGCTCTTCTGGGTCGTCTTCGCGGCGGCCACCGGCACGATGATGGTGCTCGACCTGCGCGTCCTGCAGGCGAAGCCCCACGCGATCTCGTTCAAGGAAGCGATCCGCTGGACGCTCGCCTGGATCGGCATCGCGGCGGCGTTCAACGTGTTCCTCTGGTACACGGAGGGCGCGCAGCCGGCGCAGGAGTTCCTGACGTGTTACCTGACCGAGTACGCGCTCTCGGTCGACAACATGTTCGTCTTCCTCGTCGTGTTCAACGCGCTCGCGGTGCCGGCGGAGTCGCAGCGACGAGTGCTGCTGTGGGGCATCATCGGCGCGTTGGTGATGCGCGGCATCTTCATCGTCGCGGGCGTCGAGCTCGTCGAGCGCTTCCACTGGACCACGTACGTGCTCGGCGGCTTCCTGGTGCTCACCGGCGTCAAGCTGTGCTTCAAGAGCGACGAGCAGGTCGATCCGCAGCACAACTGGATCCTGCGCGTCAGCCGCAAGTATCTGCGCACGACGCCGAGCTACGAGGGCCGCGCCTTCTTCGTCAAGCACGAAGGCAAGCTGTTCGCCACGCCGCTCTTCATCTGCCTGCTCGTGATCGAATCGACCGACGTGCTCTTCGCCGTCGACTCGGTGCCCGCGGCGCTCGGCATCACGACGAACACCGCGGTGCTCTACACGTCGAACATCCTCGCGATCCTCGGCTTGAGGTCGCTGTTCTTCGCCGTCAGCGAGCTGATCAAGTACCTGCGCTTCCTCAATTACGGTCTCTCCGCGATCCTGATCTTCGTCGGCGCGAAGATGCTGATCGTCAATTGGTACAAGATCTCCGTCGGCGAGTCGTTGACGGTCGTCGGCGGCTTGCTCGCGTTCTCGGTGATCGCGTCGATCGTCGCGGACAAGATCAGCCCGAAGCCGCGCGAGTGACGGCGCTCACGCGGGCACGGGTTCGGTCCGCAGCAGCGCGAGCAATTCCGTGAAGCTCTTGAGCTTCAACGCGCGATCGCGCACGTCGGGCTGCACGAACGTCTTGCCGATGTCGGCGAGGATCTCGAGCTGCACGCCGTTGTCGTTCGGCGGCGTCAGGATCACGAAGACGATGCGCGCGGGCTGCCCATCCGGCGCGTCGAAGTCCACGCCTTGGTCGGAGAGCCCCATGGCGATGTACGGGTGCCGCAGTCCGTCGACCCGCGCATGGGGCACGGCGAGGCCGTTGCCGATGCCCGTCGCCGTGACTTGCTCGCGCTCCCACACCGCGGTCGAGATGCGCGCGTAGTCGAGGCCGGACGCACGCGCGAGCGTCTGGCAGAGCTCGTCGATCGCGCTCTTGCGGTCGGACGCACGCAGCTTCGGCACGAACGTGCGGCTGTGGAGGAAATGTTCGATGCGCCGCGGACGCTTGCGATGGAGGAGCCACTGCACGATCGGGCCGCTCATCATCGAAGTGGCGAGCGCCATGACGACGAGCGCGACGAACATCGGCTCCTGGATCAAGCCGTACTGCAGCGCGAGCAGGCCGAGGATGATCTCCATCGCTCCTCGCGCGTTCATGCCGAAGCCGACCGCCCACGATTCGCGCCAGTTCATCTTCGCCGCGCGCGCGCCGAGGCCGCAGCCGACGACCTTGCCCAGGCACGCGATCGCGAGGACGAAGCCGCAGAGCAACGGATCGAAGTTGGTGATGAAGTTCACCGACAGTCCGATCGACCCGAAGAAGAGCGGCGCGAACATCGAGCTCACGAACTCGGTGATCGTCGCGCGCGTGCGTTCGCGCAGGTGCGCCGAGTCGCCGAGCGCGACGCCGACCAAGAAGGCCCCGAAGATCGCGTGGATCCCGATGAACTCCGTGAAGGCCGCGCCGACGAGCGCCAGGGCGAGCGCGAAACCGATCACGCCGGTCGGGAAGCTCGCGTGCGCGAGGATCCACGGCAGCGTGCGGTGGATCAGCCAACGCACGGCCGTGAGCATCAGCACGGCGAACCCGGCGGTCACAGCGATGGTCAAGCCGATCGGCAAGTGTTCGGTCCCGCCCTTGCCGTAGCTGATCTGCCCGAGGATCACCGCGAACACGAGCCAGCCGATGAGATCGTCGAAGACCGCGGCGGCGATCACGGTCATGCCGAAATCGCTCTTGTAGATGTGCAGGTCCATCAACGTCTTCGCGATCACCGGCAGCGCTGAGATCGAGAGCGCCGTCGCGAAGAAGAGCGCGAACGTCTCCGGGCTCACACCGGACCGCGCGCCGAGCAGGTCGGGCGCGTAGCGCGCCGCGGCGAAACCGAGCACGAACGGCAACGCGATGCCCATGAACCCGACCGACAACGCGGCGCGACCGCGTTTGCGAATCGTCGAGAGTTCGACTTCCATCCCGGCGACCAGCAGGAACAGCGCGATCGCCAACGTGCGGAACGCGTGCTGCGAGAGCGCGAGCGGTCCGTTGCTCGGGAACAGGAACTCCTTGAAGCTCGGTGCGATCGAACCGAGCACGGTCGGTCCGAGCAGGATGCCGGCGAGGATCTCCCCGAGCACGACCGGTTGCGCGAGACGGCGCGCCACTTCGCCGAGCACCCGCGCTGCGACGAGGATCGTCGCGAGCGCTAGGAACAGCCGGACGATTTCGTCGCCGGTGAGTTTGTCCACGCGGTCGGAGAGGAGCGGTCGAGGTGTCGGTGGGGAGCCGCCAAGAAGGCGCGCGAGCGGCGTCCAAGTATGCCCACCCGGACCGGCCGAAGGCCACCGGATCGCCGCGCTCGACCGGTGGAAATCGCTTCCATGCAACGACTAACGGAGGAGCCGGCCGCCGCCGGATCCGACGGATCGCGCGTCTGCGGAACCTGGGGCGCTCGACGTGGTGCCGGCGAGTCGAACCCGCCCGTCGCGCGCCTGACGAACTGGCCTCGGGGATTGGATCACGAAAGCCGCGCCGGCGAGGTCGCGGGGGTGCGTCGGGTCAGCGTCGCTCCTCGCGGGCGACGGTCGTCGTGCCGGTCGGCGCGACACGAGTCCTGCGAGCGGAGCGGCGCACGACGACGCGTGCTGCCGCGAGCATCCGCAGCGAGCGGCTCGAGCGACGCGACTGACGGGGGGCAGGCGCGGCGCGCGCGTGCCGCGAGGCGTGCTGCCCGAAAGACGACGCGGGGCTTCCTGAATGGACGTCGCCGAACGGCTTTGGTTGCAGCCTGCTCGCGATTTCCTGCGCAACGATGCGCGGCAGTATGCGGCCGCGACCTACGGAGTTGGGCGGGGCGTGCGCGCGGCAGTGCGCTCAGCGTTTGCGGACGGCGCGGATCAACCGCTCCATGTGCTCGAGGTGGCGCTCGAGCGCGCGGCGGCCCGACGCCGTCAAGCGGAACTCGGTCCGCGGCACGCGGCCATCGAACCCCTTGGTGCAGCCGACGAGTCCGGCCGCCTCGAGCTTGCGCGAGTGGACCGAGAGGTTGCCGTCGGTGGCGCCGACGAGTTCCTTCAACTCCACGAACGAGAGCGCGTCGTTCACGGCGAGCGCGCTGACGATCGCGAGCCGCATGCGCTCGTGCAGGAGTTTGTCCGCGTCGCTGTCGTCGGCCGCGAGCCCGGGGACGTGCTGCAGCTTCGAACGCTCGCGCGCTCGCTCCAACTTGCGTTCACCCACGGCGTCCTCCCGCGATCCAAGTGCCGAAGATCACGTGCAAACCGCCGAAGCCGGCCGCGAGCCACGCGTCGCCGAACTCCGCCGGCGTCAAGAGCGCGGCGAGCCCCAACGCGTCGAACGTGACGCCCATCCACAGCACTTCGGGCAGCGACACGAGTCCGGCGCCGATCAGCGCGGTGCCGTAGCCGAGCAGCCACACGCTCGGCAGCCAGCCATACAGGCCGGCGTTCGCGAGCGCGAACGTCAGGATGCCGGTCGCGACGAAGCTCGGCGCGAGCGCGGCGGCGAAACGACCGAACTGCGCGCGTGCGGCCGCACCGTGTCCCGACATGCGTTCCGAGATCTCCGCGGCACCGACCAGGGCCGCCACCGCGGCGGCGACGAGCCAGGTGACGAGCCAATTCGAGCGGCCGTCCGCGAGCGACGCAGCGCCCGCACCGACGAAGCCGACGAGTCCCATCAGCACGCCGCTCCACGACGGCACTTCGCGGAACCGTGACGCGCGGCGCAGCGTGCGTTCGACGACGTCGATCTGGAGCCGAGCGCGATCGCCGACGCCGGGCGAGCGGTCCGGGGATTCGAAGGGGGATCGCGGGCTCATCGTTTCGGAGTTTCCCCGGGTTCCCCAGGGCGTCAAGCCCTTTGCACGACAAAGACCGAAAGTGGGCAAGCGTGCGGTGCGCCGGGCCTCGCGGGACGCCGTGGGCCGCGCCTAGGATGGCGCACCGTGCCCCTCGCCGTCCTCGCGCTCGGCTTCCTCGCGCTGCTCGCGCTCGCGTATCGCCTCTATGGAGGCTGGGTCGCGCGCCGTTTCGGACTGGACGACGGCCGCGCGACGCCAGCGCACACGCTCGAGGACGGCGTCGACTACGTGCCGACGCAGCCGTTCTATCTCTTCGCGCAGCACTTCTCCGCGATCGCGGCCGCGGGACCGATCGCTGGGCCGATCATCGCGTGCCAGACGTTCGGGTGGGGGCCGTGTCTCGCGTGGATCGCGGTCGGCGTGGTGCTGATCGGCGCGGTGCACGACTTTTCGTCGCTCTTCGCGTCCGTCCGCCACGGGGCCGTTTCGGTCGCCGAGATCGCGCGCGAGCGGCTCGGATCGCCGGCAGGCCGCGCGATGATGGCGTTCATCTGGCTCGCGCTCGTCTACGTGATCGTCGCGTTCACCGACATCACGGCCGGCAGTTTCGTGCGCGGCACCGAAGAGCTCGAAGGCACCGCGCGGACCTTCGATCCCGGCGGCGCGGTCGCGGCGGCGAGCGTCGCGTACCTCGTGCTCGCGCTGGTGATGGGCGTCGTGCAGCGACTCATGCGGCCTCCGCTCTGGCTCGTCACCGTGGTGTTCGTGCCGGCGACGTTCGCGCTCGCGTGGCTCGGCACGCGGTTCTCGCACGTGTTGCTCTTCGATCACGGCACGTGGGCGCTCGTGATCCTCGGATACTGCTGCGTCGCGTCGGTGACGCCGGTGTGGGCGCTGCTCCAACCGCGCGGGTATCTCGGCGGTTTCGTGCTCTACAGCGCGCTCTGCCTCGGCGTGATCGGCGTGCTCTTCGGCGGCTACGAGATCCAACAGCCTGCGTTCAAGACCTGGGACACCGGGGCGGCGGGCGGCCAGCTCTTCCCGTTCCTCTTCGTGACGATCGCGTGCGGCGCGTGTTCTGGGTTCCACGGGCTCGTTTGTTCCGGCACGACTTCGAAGCAGGTCGCGCGCGAGTCGCACACGCACTTCGTCGGTTACGGCGCGATGCTTGCCGAGGGCTTCGTCGCGTTGGTCGCGCTGGTGACCGTGATGATCTTCACGAGCGATCAACTCGCCGGGCTGAAACCGGGCGTGATCTACGGCCGAGGCATCGGCGAGTTCCTGACCCTCCTGATCGGCAAGGACAACTTGCCGTTCGCGATCACGTTCGGCGCGATGGCGTTCTCGACGTTCGTGTTCGATACGCTCGACGTCGCGACGCGGCTCGGGCGCTACTTGGTGCAGGAGCTCTTCGGTTGGCGCGGCAAGTTCGGCGCGCTCGCCGGCACGCTGATCACCATCGGACCGCCGGTGTTCTTCGTCCGCTACGGCGGCGAGAACTCGTACGCGAAGTTCTGGACGCTCTTCGGTGCGTCGAACCAACTGCTCGCCGCGCTGACGTTGATCGTGATCAGCGTTTGGCTCGAGAAGCTCGGGCGACGCGCCTGGTTCACGCTGCTGCCGATGGCCTTCGTGCTGGTCATCACGCTGTGGGCTCTCGTGACGTTGGCTTGGACCCAGTTCGGCGCGAGCCGGGGAGTCGACGTCGCGCTGGCCAACGGCGTCGCGGCGACGGTCTTGGTGCTGCTCGCGCTCTACCTGGCGACCGCCGGAGCCCGTGCGCTCGTCCGAGCGCGCCGCGAGGCCGCGACGAAGTGAGCTCCGGGCCGACGCCGGAGTCGCCCGCGCTCCGGGGCTCGCCCGCGCGAACCCCGGCGCGTGCGATACGGCGGCGCGCGATACGGCGGCGCGCGATACGGCGACGCGTGCGATACGGCGGCGCGTGCGGCCTGCTACCCTCTTCGGCCCGAAGACGAAATCGGGCGCGTCGACGAGCATCGAAAGTAGAGCTCGGGTCCGCGGCTCGAGGTCGGCGTGCCGCCGGTGCCTCGCGCCACGCTCGAGGCCGCGAGCTCGGTGCCGCGCTCCCGGACGTCGCGCGAGGAGGAACACGATGAAAGTCGAAGCGATCATGAAGCGTCAGGTGCAGACCTGCCGCGCGGACCAGACGCTCAACGAAGCGGTGCAGGTCTTCTGGGACAAGGACTGCGGGGTCGTGCCCGTCGTCGACACCGAGGAGAAGCTCGTCGGGATCCTGACCGACCGCGACGTCGCCGTGTCGGCGTACTTCCGCGGCGAGAACCTGAAGAACATCTCGGTCGCCGAAGCGATGGGCCGCAACGTGCTCACCGTGCGCAAGTCGGACGACATCGAGGACGCGCTCGAACTGATGCGCACGCACCAAGTGCGGCGATTGCCGGTCGTCGATCCCGACGGCAAGGTCGAAGGCATCGTCTCGCTCTCCGACTTCTTCCACGCGGCGGTCAAGGACGAACACCTGAAGCCGAAGAAGCTCGTGCGCGCGTTCGCCGCGATCTGCGGCTGGCGCGAGGAGAAGCGCTCGGTCGTGTTCGAGATCGACTTGAAACCTGTCGCGAAAGCCGCGCCGGAACCTCAGCGTGAGCCCAAGGCCGCGTTGCCCAAGTCGAAGTCGAAGCCCAAGTCGAAGCCGAAGGCCAAATCGAAGTCGGGCGCGACCAAGGGCTCGGCGCGCTGAACGCGGACGACGGCAGGTCGCGAACCGCGATCCGCCGACTCCGACTCGTGCCGCGTCAGCGCCAGCCTTCGAGGAACGGCGTGACGCGCGGTTTCAAGCTCGGCGGGAGCTTGCGGTCGAGCAATTCGAGGACTTCGTTGCGCGTGTAGCGCAGCGAGAAGTGCGAGAGCACCAGCGCTTCGTTTAGGAAGAGCTCGGCGCGTTCGACGATCTCGTCGAGGTGCGTGTGGCCCTTGGAGCGGCACTCGGCGACGGAGACTCGCTCGTCGAGGAACGTGCACTCGAGCACGAGGATGCGGGCGCGGCGCACGACCTCTTCGCGCTCGACGAGCTCGATCAACGTGTCGCCGCTGAACGCGAACTCCGGCGTCTCGACGAGTTCGGTCATCTCCGCGGCGTGCGTCCTCATCCGTCGGTCGAGTTCGCTCTGCGGGAGCTCGGCGAACTCGGGCCTCAACTTGCGCTTCCGACTCCACAGCGCGTAACCCTGCGTCGCGACACGATGGGGCGAGCGGAACGGCCGCAGGAGTAGCTTGTTCGGCAGGGGGAACTCGTCGCCGGGCGCGAGTGGCACGACGCGGTGCTCGAGCGTCGAACGATCGAGTTCGCGCCACGCCGCGAAGAGCGCCGCGAACGCCGCTTCGTTCTCGCGCGGGATCACGTACGTCGGCGGTTCGACGCGCCGCAGGTGCCGCAGCGCCGCGTGCGACACCACTCCGCCCAAGTGATCGACGTGGGCGTGCGTGAAGCAGAGCAGCGGCCGTTGGACCGCCGCTTCGCGGACACGACCCAGGTCGAATCCGACCTTCCATTCCGGCAGGTCGATGAAGGTCTCGATCCCGCCGATGGACAGACCACCGATTTCGACGCCAAGCACTCGCACGCGGGGCGGGAGCGTACTGAGCGGGCACCGGACGCGCCAGGAAGCGCGCTGGCCCTACTGCCACGCTTCGCTGGACCAAGAAATTCTGGTTTTGGACGCAACCCAGCGACGGCGGTGCGGTCCTGACGTTGGGTCCCTTCGTCGGCTTGCGTGCAGCCTGCGTGCGGCGTGCCTGTCGCCCGAGCGCGTGCCTCGGCTGTGACCCAGTGCGCTGCCGGTGCGCCGTCCGTGTGCCGTCCGGGCGCCGGCCAGCCTGTTGTCGAACCGGCGTCGTGGGGCGGAGACGGGCCGGGGAATCGCCGATTCGACCGACACCCGGGCCATCGTCTAGGGTTTCGGCCGCGTCAGTCCCCCAAGGAGGTCCCAGTCATGTTGCGCACCATTCCGTTTGCGTTCGCGTTGCTCGCGATCGGCGGCACGAAGCTCTCGACGAACTACACGGCCGACCACGCGGTCCGAGTCACGCTCGAGTCGGAGTTCTCGATCGAAACCACCAGCTTCGAGATGACCCGCGATGGCGAGCCCGTGCAGGGTGGCTTCGGCGGAGGCGGCGGTACCGAGACCGCGCGCAAAGTGGTGCACGTGGACAAATGGACCGGCGTCGAAAACGGCAAGCCGACGAAGGTCGAGCGCGCGTTCGAGACGCTCGAGCAGAAGAGCGTGATGCGCTTCGGCGACCAAGAGCGCGAGATGGCGAGCGACTCGCCGCTCGCCGGCGTCACGCTCGAGCTCAGCGCCGGCGAGGACGGCGAAGTCGAGGTAAAGGTCAAGGAAGGCGATACGCCCGCGCAGGACGTCGCGTTGCAGCATCACCGGCTCCAGCTCGCGCTCGATGCGTTGCTCCCGGATGGCGAGAAGGAAGCCGGCGCGAAGTGGGATCTCGACAAGGACGCGCTGCGACGCGTGCTGCTCACCGATGTGTCGCCGGCGCTCTTCCCGCCGCCCGAGCAGACGGACGATGCCGGCGGCGGTCCCGGCGGACGTCGCGGCGGTGGACGCATGCGCGGCGGCTCGAGCGGACGGCTCTTCGACATCGCGGAGTGGGAAGGCAAAGCGACGTACACCGGCGACGAGGAGCACGATGGCGTCCACTGCGCCGTGATCGAAATCGAAGCCGAGGCGGAAGGCGAAATGCCCGACATGCCGCGCGGCGGTCGGCGCGGCGGGGACATGTTCGCGCCGGAGATCGTGGTGGCGTTCGGCCCGAAGTACGAAGCGAAGCTCGAAGGCAAGCTCTTCTACTCGCTCGCGGACAAGCGCCCACTCGCGCTCGAACTCGAAGGCACCGTCGAGATCGTCACCGACGAAGATCGTGAAGGCCGCGACGGCGGCACGATGCACATCTCCTCGACGCAGGAAGGCAAGTTCGAGCAGAAGCTCACGATCTCGAAGGCGGAGTGACGGCTCGTTCGTCCGCGCGACGCGGACTCACGACCACGGCGGCGCGTTCAAACGGCGCTTGCCATCCGACGAGCGGCGGGGTGACTCGCCGCTCGTCGAGTTTTCGCCGGGCGCCATGCGTTCGCCGCCTCCCGCCGGGCCGGGTTCGGCCGGCGCGGCCGAGTCGCCGCTCGTTCGTGCCAAGCTCGGCCCGCGAGATCCGAGTGACGCTGGCGGCGCGGGCGACGCAGGCGACGCGAGCTGCGCGTCGGGCGTCGTGAGATCGCGATCCCACAGTTGGCAGGTCACCTGCAAGTGGCGTTGGTCGAGTGCTTCGCAGTAGTTGGTGTACTTGCAGCGCCGCACTTCGTCGCCGCGGCCGAGCTCGAGCTTCTTCCACCAATCCGGATCGGCGAGCGACTGCCGCGCAGCGGCCACGAGGTCGCAGTCGCCGTCGCGCAACGCCCGCTCCGCGAGCTCGAACGTGTTCACACCACCCGCGCCGACCACCGGCGTCGTGAGGCCGGCGGCTCGCACCGCGGTGCGAATCGCACGCGAGAGTCCGAGGTTGCGACCGAACGGTCCTCTCGCGGCCGGCTCGCCAGGCACATCGATGCGCACCGTCGGCATGCACTCGTGACCGCTCGGTCCCGTGTAGGGGTACGCCGCTTCGCCGACCTTGGGCTGCGCCGCGTCGTCGAACTTGCCGCCCTTCGAGATCGAGAGGAAATCGAAACCGGCGCGCGCGAACTCGACGCCGAACCAACACGCGTCGTCGAGCGTCGAACCGCCCACGATCGCTTCGTCGCCGAGGTAACGACAGCCGACGACGAAGTCGCGGCCGACGCGCTCGCGCACGGCGCGGAAGACTTCGAGCGGCAGACGCACGCGGCCCTCGAGCGAACCGCCGTAGCCGTCGGCGCGCGTGTTGGTGCGCGAAAGGAACGACGCCATGGTGTAGGCGTGCGCGAAGTGCAGCTCGACGCCGTCGAAGCCGGCGCGCCGCGCGCGCTCGGCGGCGTCGGCGAAGAGCGGCGGCAGCGTCCGCGGCAGTTCCGCGACGTGGGGGCGGTCGACGTCGGTCACGCGTTCGCGGAAACCGTACTCGAGGTCCTCGCGTTCGCGAGCAGAGAGCAGCGCGAGCAACGTCGGATGGGGCAGGCGCGCGAGCAACTCGCGCAGCTCGTCGTCGCTCGCGTGCGCCGCGTTTTCGTCGAGCGCGGCGAGCCGCTCGCGGTGCTCGTCGCGCAGCACCAAGAACTTGCGGAGGAACTTGTCCTTCTCGGGCCGACGTTTGATCGTGAGGAAGTCGATGAGCTGCACGAAGAGCTTCGTGCGCCCGTGCGAACGCTCGCGGACCGCAGCGACGAGCTCCGCGAGCCCCGGCACGAATCGGTCGTGGCCGATGCGCAGCAGCGGACCACTCGGCACGTCGCGGATGCCGGTCGCTTCGAGCACGAGCACGCCGGGCTCGCCGTCGGCGAAGCGTCGATACCAATCGAGCACGTCCCGCGTGACGCAGCCGTCGTCGCTCGCGCGCCACGGCACCATCGCCGGCACCCAAGTGCGCGTGCGGACCTCGAGCGGACCGAGCGAGAGCGGCGAGAAGAGCAGGCTCTTCGCCGCTTCGTCGCGCGTTGGCCCGCAAGTGGGTTCGATCGGCCACGCGCGGCGCGGCGCGCGGCCTTCACCGCTGGTCGGGTGCGCAGGGTTCGGGACGTTCGGAGCGCTCACGCCGGCTCACGATAGCGCGCGTTCAGTGGGAACCGATTCGCAGCTTGGGCGCCGAGCCGCGCGGTTGGCCGATCCAACGCGCGAGCACGCCGACGACGAAGCCGAGCAAGGAGCCGGCGAGCGAAGTCGTCGCGTCGATGCGCTTCGCGGACCAGAACGCCTGCACGAAGAGGGCGACGATCCACACCACGAGCCACGACGACGCTGGAAGCGAGAGGAAACGAGCGTAGGACCAACGTGGCCCCGTGATGCAGACGTGTACTCGCGCGTGGGGGAAGAGCAGCGCGAAGAACGCGACGCACGCCGACACGAACGAGCCGGCGCCGACATGCACCCAGTCGGAGGGCGGGTCGCCGGCGACGAAGCCCACGTGCCCCGCCGCGACGGCGAGCAGCGCGAACACGACGAATCGAATCCGGCCGAGCGCGAGCTCGACTTCACCGCCGAACACGACCGAGAAGTACAGCGTCAGGGCGAGCGACCACCACGACGCCGGCACCCAGACGGAACCGACGAAGGAGCCGCACCACGCGGCGAACGAGCGGCCGTTCGGAAAACCGAGCGCAGTGACGAGTTCGCCGGCCGACGTCAGAGCCGCGACGCCGACGAAGAGCGCCGTCGTCGCGAAGCCGATCACGATCCACGGACGCGCGCCCGAGCCGCTTCGATCGAGCAGGACCGGGAAGCCGAGCGCGGCGAGCACGCTCTGCCACGTCTCGACCTCCGCGGCCGGGTTCGCCGCGGCGTCGGCGGCGAGCCCCGCGACTTCGGCGCGTGCGACCGCCTCGCTCGCCCGCGGCGACAAGCCTCGTGCAACGCGAGTCGCGCGTTTCCCGAGGCGCTCGATCTCGCCGCGGTCGAACCAAAGGCACTGACACGTGGTGCACGCGTCGATCGGCACCGTCCACGTCGCCGTTTCGACGATCACGATCGCCATCGCGCGCTCGCAGGACGGACAGACCCGCCGTGAAGTCTCGAGCGGCGAGCGCGCGGCGTTCCACAGCGCGTTGACTGCGTCGTGGTCCGCGCTCCGGCGCAGGAAGTCGACGGTCGCGACGCGTCCGTCGCACGCCGAACACGACCAGAAGCTGCCGGCGTCGGTCCGGTGACGCGCGAGCGGCAGCCTGCAGTTCGGGCAGTGGAACATGCGAGCGTGGCGAGACTAGCGTGCGCTGCGAGCGTGATCTCGGCGAAGTGCGGCGGCCGCGCGGGCGTGTCCGGCGCGGCGAAGTTTCGCCTGCGTGCTCGCGAGCGTGAGATCTCGCAGCGGCGCGTGCTCGCCGTGCGCTCGACGCACCGCCGATCCGCCAGCGCCGATCACGCCGCCCGAGGTGATCTGAGGTCATTCGAGGCGATTGGAGGCGATCGGGAGTGATCGGGGGCGCTCGATCGGCGTGCACGGGGGGCTCGCATGGCTGCGCGCACGGTCGCAGTAACGGCGTGCCGTCGCTGGCGGGTTCGGCAACGTCGGTGCAGAATCGAGTCGGCACTCGGCTTCGCATCGTCTCCAGCAGAGGAAGGGTCATGAGGCTCCGTCTCGCGTCTTCGTGCGCGCTCGTCGCGCTTTCCGTTCCGTGGATGGCAGTGGCCTCCGCGCAGACGCTCAAACGCGTCGGCATCGAATCGTCCGACCCGCGTGCGCTCGCGGAACGCTTCACCGAAGAAGGCTACGACGTGCTCGAAGGGTCGGTGAAGTCGGACTCGCTCGAGCTCGTCGTCAGCGATGCGAGCCTCGCGATGCTCGAACTAGCGGGTTTCGCGCCGCGGGTGCTCGAGATCGGCCGGCCGTACAAGGACATCCAAGCGGAACAAGCCGCGGCCGCCGGCAGCGGCGACGCCGTGCCGTCCGGTTATCCGAACGGCGCGCAGATCCTGACGTCGATGAGCAACTCGGCGAACGCGTTCCCCGCGATCTGCCAGTTCGTCGACCTCACGGCGACGCTCGGCATGCCTGCGACGGTCAACGGCAATCACCTCTACGCGTGCAAGATCTCCGACAACGTCGCGACCGACGAGGACGAGCCGACGATGCTCGTGCTCTGCGGTTCGCACTGCCGCGAGCTCGCCGTGCACGTGATCGGCCTCGACACGATCACGAAGCTCACGACGCTCTACGGCGTGAACTCGCAAGTCACGGCGGCCGTCGACAACTACGAGATCTGGGTGATCCCGAACGCGAACCCGGACGGCTACGACTGGGTCTTCAACGTCGACAACCTCTGGCGCAAGAACCGCCGTGTGTTCGCCGGCGGCATCGGCGTCGATCTGAATCGCAACTACAACTTCGGTTGGAGCTCGCCGTGCTCGGGCTCGACGTTCGTGCCCGACGAGACCTACAAGGGTCCGAGCCCGGCGTCCGAGGCGGAAGTGCAGACCGTCAAGGCGCTGCAGAACCGCGAGCGTTTCGCCAAAGTGCTCGACTACCACTCGTACGGCAGCGAGACGCTCTGGGGTTACCTGTGTTGGGGCCATCCGTGGGGCGGCATGTTGCAGCTCGAAGCGATCCAGATCTCGCTCGCGACGGGCTACGGCGGCGCCGAACGCGCCCCGAGTGCGCATGGCGAACAATGGCACGATCCCCTCGCGTTCCATGGCGCGATCGGCTTCCTGACCGAAGTAGGTTCGCAGTTCCAGCCGACGTACGCGAGCGCGCTCGCCAACGAAGTGCCTGACGCGTGGGGCGGCACGCTCTACTTCGCGAATCGGCCGATCACGCTCTCCGGACACGTCACCGATTCGGTGACGGGCGCGCCGATCGTCGCGGCGATCACGTATCCGACCGCGACGTTCACGAACGGCGAGACCAACGCGTCGCACGCGGGCTTCGGTCGTTATCACTCGTGGCTGCCCGCGGGCACCACGCAAGTGAAGTTCTCCGCGCCCGGCTACGCGAGTCAGCAGTTCGGCATCACGGCGACGAGCACGAGCTCGCAGGTGCTCGCCGTGCAGCTCGTGAAGGACACGACGGCGACGTTCTACTGCACTGCGAAGACGAACTCGCTCGGTTGCGTGCCGGTGATGGACGCCGACGGCAATCCGAGCGCGAGCGCGGGCTCCGGCTTCGTGCTCAGCGCGGCGAGCGTGCTCAACAAGAAAGCCGGCTTGCTCTTCTACTCGACGGTCGGCGCGAACGGGAACCCGTTCCAAGGCGGCACGCTCTGCTGCAAGCTCCCGATCGTGCGCACGCCGGTGCAGAACTCCGGCGGTTCCGCGAGCGGCAACGATTGCACCGGCACGTTCGTGTTCGACTTCAACGGCTACATCGCCGCAGGCGCCGATCCGAACCTGGTCTCCGGCGCGAACGTCTGGTCGCAATACTGGAGCCGCGATCCGGGCTTCGCCGCGCCGAACAACACCAGTCTGTCGAACGGCACCTCGTTCACCATCCTTCCGTGAGATCCCCCATGCACAAACTCGTCTCGATTCCGCTCGCCGCGACGGTCCTCGCAGCTCTCGCGCCGGCGCAGAGCTTCAACCTCGACGTCGGCGACAACCTGATCATCTTCCCGGTGCCGCAGAACTCGTACGTCGGTGCCGCGGCGCAAGCGGGCGTGTGGAACTCGGTCAAGTTCCCGTACTCGACGACGCTCGTGCAACTCGACGGTTCCGCGAGCACGGTGACCACGTCGAGCAACCAGTCCTCGTCGTTCAACTGGTTCCCGTCGACGCTCACCGGCGACGACTACAACTTCATGGTCGACATCCAGGACGTGCCGTTCGTCGGTGGTCCGTGGAGCTGGACGTTCAGCGGTCTCACGAACGGCGACTACGCGCTCTACACCTACGCGTTCGCGCCGGAGAACAACGGCATGTTGACGCGCGTCACCGTCACGGGCTCGTCGGATCCGGCGCAGGACGTCGGCGGCATCTGGTCGGGCGGAGCGTTCGTGCAAGGCGTCACGCACGCGCTGCACCATGTCACGGTCACGAGTGGCCAGATCGACCTCACGGTCGAAGGGCTCTCGAACAGCAACGGCTCGGTCAACGGCTTCCAGATCGTCTACTTGGGCGGCGGCGGCAACCCGTTCACCACGTACTGCACCGCGAAGACGGCGTCGGTCGGTTGCGTGCCGACGATCGGGGCGAGCGGCACGCCGAGCTCGATCCTGCCGACCGGTTGTCCGATCACCTGCGCGAACGTGATCAACAACAAGAACTCGCTCTTGTTCTACGGCGTCAACGGTCCGTCGTCGTTGCCGTTCCAAGGCGGCACGCTCTGCGTGAAGGGCCCGATCAAGCGCACCAACGTGCTGAACTCCGGCGGCAATCCGCCGCCGAACGACTGCTCGGGCGCGCTGACGTTCGACTTCAACGTGCTGATCGCGAGCGGCTCCGATCCGCTGCTCGTCGCTGGCCAACAAGTGAACGCGCAGTGGTGGTTCCGCGACCCCGGCTTCTCGCCGCCCGACAACACCGGCCTGTCGAACGGCGTCGAGTTCGTGATCCAGTAAGCGCGGCGCCCCGACGGAGACGAGCGCGAGGCGGTTGGCCCTTTTCGCGAGGGCCGGCCGCCTCGCGGTGCTTCACGCCGTGAGTTCCTTGGGCGGTGCTTCGGCGAACTCGCCGGTCACGCGGCCCGAGAGCGAGCGTTTGTAGATCGCGTAGTTCGTGAAGCACATCAACGGCACGATCGTCGCGCCGAGCAGCGGCACCGGTTGCAGCGCGATCACGCCCCAGTTGACGATGCGGACGACCCATTTCGTCGTGCAGCCGCGCAGCGGTGGGATGTAACCGCGCACGCCGGTGATCATGGTCAATCGATAGTAGATGACGCCGGGGATCACGCCGACGAGCGGCACCGCGCTCAGCAGGAAGCAGATCGCGAGCGTCTTCGGCAGCCGGCGATCGAGCGCCTGGAGATACGCTTCGAACTCCGCCGGCGATTCGAACGTGACGCGGTTGCAGGTCTCGCAGCGCTGTCGCGCCTGGCGCTTCTTGAGCCGTGACGCGCAGTCGGGGCAGCGCTTGCGCGCGACGAGCTCGAAGCGGTGCAGCGCGACGTCGGGGGCCGCTTCGGCCTTCGGCGTGCCGAACACGCCGACCTTGCGCGGCGCCTCGAGCGGCGTGCGGCAGGCGTGGCAGAGCGTCGCGTGCGGCAGGATCTTCGTCGCGCAACGTGCGCACGCGACCTTGCTCTCCTCCTCCTTGCGTTCGGCGCGGCGGCGCGCGAGCCACAGGCCGAGCGCGGTCAGCGCGGACAGGACGACCGCGAGGATCGGCAACAGGACGAGCAGGAAGAGGCCCATCACCGTCCAGATGTTCTCGATCCAGTTGACGAGCGTCTGGAGCCCGATGTCGTCGTCCTGATCGATGTCGTTCAGGAGCTCGACGATCTGGTTGCGCAGCATCGTCAGGCCGAACACGGTGGCGGCGGTGAGACCGGAGAAGCTCCACGAGAAGACGCCGAGCTTGTCGATCGTCTTGATCACCTTCTCGCTCTCCGGATCGAGCACCGCGAGGCTGACAACCAACGCGACGACGCTCTTCACGAGCGAGTCGACCTCCGACATCCACGCCTTGACCTCGGCGGACTTCGCCGCGGCGATCTCGAGCACCGCGAGCGCGCCGAAGACGCCGAGCGACGTGTTGCTCGTGAACCACTCCGGGGCGCGAGCGAGCACTTGGATGACCTCGCGGTCACCGAGGTAGGGGATCGAGTGGCCGAATCTCGCGAGCAGGGCCGTGACGAACGCGGCGAGGAACGGCCGCGCCGCGAACATCGGCGCGCTGCCGAGCGTGAAGAGGATCGAAGTCAGCGTCATGCGTGGGGCGCCTCGGGTGCGGAAGGAGTGTCGCGAGGATTCGCTCGATGCGCGAGAGCATTCTCGCGGCGCCCCGGATCGTCGGGAGCCGACCCAGCGGTCCGCGTCGCGTCGGCGGCGGTTCCCCCCGTGCGTGTTTCGGCGCGTGATTCGGCTCGCGCTTCGGCGTTCGTTCCGGCTCGCGCTGTGGCGCGCGCTCCAGGTGTGCGGGCCTTCGCTCGCGTTGCGAGCGGCCGGCTCGGAGCTCGGCGTCAGCCAGGGAGCGCGGCTCTCGGTTCGGTTAGTCGTCCGAGTCCGGCGTCGGCGGCACGAGCAGCCCTCGAGCGGTGAGCTCCTCCGCGATGCGGCGCGCGACGAGCGCGTGCCCGGCCGCCGTCCAGTGCCCGTCGCGCGGGAAGCCGATCGCTGCGCCGCTCGCGGCGGCGGCGGCGAGCTCGCTTTCGAGGTCGAAGTGCTCGACGCCCAAACCGTCGAGCCGCGCGCCGAGCCAACGATCCTCGGTCGTGACGACGACGAAGCGCGCGCCGACCTCGCGGCTCTCTCGCGCGAACGTCGCGAGGATCCGCGCGACCAAGTCGCGGCCGGCTTCGTTCTCCGCGGTCGTGGGCTCGAGCCTGCGTCGTTCGTAGACGAGCTTCGCGAGCGAACGCCAGAGCCGACTGTGGCGTTCGAGCCAGCTCTCGCTCACGGGCACGTTCGTGAGCTCGAGCTCGCCGTGCGTGAGCACGAACCGCGGCTTGCCCTTGCCGTACGAACGCTCGGTCAACGCTTCGAGGAGATCGTTGCCGCACGAGAGCACGAGCACGAGCTTCGGCGCGCGCGTGACGTCCCGCGGCAGGAAACGCCCGCGTTCGCGGAAGAGCAAGAGCTCCTGATCGACGCTGTAGCCCGACACCGAGAGGTTCCACACGGCGACGCCGAGCTCGCGTTCGAGCCCCGCCGAGAACGTCTCGTGCGCTTCGACGCCCCAACCGAAGCCGAACGAGTCGCCGAAGACGAGCACGTCGGGCGCGCGCGAGGGCAGCGACGCCTGCTCGCGGAATCCGTGCGCACCGATGCGGACCGCGACGTCGAACTCGTCGGTCGCGTGCCGCACGGCGACGTCGGGCACGTAGCGCCAGCCGAGCACGTCGTCGTGGGTCACGTAGCGCGGGTTGGTGCTCGGGCCGGCGGCGCGCGCGCTCCACGAACGTGCCGCGAGCTCGAGCACGCCGAGCACGAGCACCGCAGCGATGCCGAGGCGCGCGCCAAGGCGCAGCGCACGACGGCGACGATCCGTGCGATCGCGATCGTTGGGGGGCGAGCTCGCCATCGTCCGCCCGATTCTACGCGGGGCGGCCATGCCCGACGCGCGGCCCCCTGAACGCGCACTTGGCGGGCCTCGCGGTCCGTGGTCGCGAGGCCGGTCGTGCGAGTGACGCGGGGTCGCCGACTCCTCGCGCCGCTTCGCGTCGCGGAGCGGCGCGATCGAGAGGACCGAGCACGGCGTCTCGCCCCGCGACGCTACGCTCGCCGCGCCCATGGAGAAGAGGCGTGCTCTCGCCGCGCTCGCGCTGGTCGTGCCGTTGCCGTCGATCGGCGTGCTCGCGTCGATGTACGTCGCACCCGGGCCGATCGGCGCGAGCGTGTGGCTCGCGAGCAAGCTGCTCTTCGTCGCTTTGCCGCTTTTGTGGTGGCTCTGGGTCGAGCGTGAGCGCCCGAGCCTCTCGCCGGCGCGCCACGGCGGCTTCGGGTTCGGCCTCGCGAGCGGCATCGGGCTCTCGCTCGCCGTGTTCGGCTTCTGGCTCGCGGTCGGCGAGCACTGGATCGACGGCGTCGAGCTGCGCCGCCTCGTCGAAGCGAACGGCATCGGCACGCGCGGTCGATTCCTCGCGATCTCGCTCTACACGATCTTCGTCAACTCGCTGATCGAGGAGTACGCGTGGCGGTGGTTCGTGTACTCGCGCCTCGAGCGGCTCGTGCGTCCGAGCGTGGCCGTCGGGCTCGCGGCGTGCGCGTTCACGCTCCATCACACGTTGTTGCTCGGCGCGCAGTTCGGCTGGAGCTTCGCGGCCGTCGCATCGGTCGGCGTGCTCGTCGCCGGCGGGTTCTGGTCGTGGACGTACGCTCGTTATCGCTCGATCTGGCCCGGCTGGGCGAGCCACGCGTTGGTCGACGCGACGTTGCTCGCGATCGGTTGGCGGTTGATCTTCGGGTGAAGCCCGCGCTTCATTCGCCGATCGGAACGAAGCCGCACGACTCGAACGCCGCACGCGCGGCGGGCGATCGCAGGAAGTCGGCGAACTCGCGCGCAGCCGCTTCGTGCGGCCGTCCCGCGAGCACCGCGAGCGGATAACGGATCTCCGGGCCGTCCTCGAGCGGCACCGCGAACACGACCCGCACGTCCGTGGAGTGCGCGGCGTCCGTGCGGAAGACCACGCCTGCCTGCGCTCCGCCGGCTTCGACGGCGGCGAGCGCGGCGCGCGTGTCGACGCCGGGCAACACGCGTTTCGCGACCGCGTCCCAGACGCCGACGCGCTCGAGCCACGCTTTCGCGTACCGACCGGCGGCCACCGACTCCGTGTGGCCGAGCGACAGACGCTTCACGGCGTCGTCCGCGAGCTGCGCGGGCTCGAACGGCGTCGTGAAGACGCTCGGCGTCGCCGTCGGCTCGATGACGACCAGCTGATTGGAGAGCACCACGCGCCGGGTGCCCGGGACGACGAGCTTTGCGGCTTCGACTTCGTCCAGCGCGACTTCGTCGGCGGAGAGGAACACGTCCGCCTTGCGCCCCGCGACGATGCGTTTCGCGAGGTCGCCGGACGCAGCGAAGTCGAAGCGGAGCTCGACCGAGTGCTCGGTCTCGTACGGCGCTTCGAGCGCGAGCAGCGCGTCGCGCGTGCTCGACGCTGCGTAGACGACGAGCTCCGGGCGCGGCGCGGGCTGCGTCGCTTCGGGTTTCGACGCGTCGCTGCACGCCGCGACGAGGAACGAGCCGAGCCACGCGCTCGCCGTGACGTTCCCCGCGCGCCTGCCCCGTGTCGCGGGACTCTTCATCAGCCCACCGCGACGCCGAACAGTTTGCCGATCGCCCACGTCGCGCCGCCGGCGAGCGCGCCGATCGAGAGCATGCGCAGCCCACTCGCCCACGCGCTCTTGTTGGTGAAGAGCGACAGCGCCGCGCCGACGCCGAACAACGCGAGCGCAGCGATCGCTGCCGCCACGAGGACCGCGCGCGTGCCTTCGAACACGAGGAACGGCGCGAGCGGCACCAATGCGCCGACCGCGAACGCGGCGAACGACGAGCCCGCGGCGCCCCACGGCGAACCGAGATCGTCCGGATCGAGCCCGAGCTCCTCGCGTGCCAACGCGTCGAGCGCCGACTGCGGATCGCTCATCACGCGCGACGCGAGTCGCTTCGCTTCCGCGTCGTCGAGTCCGCGGGCACGGTAGACGAGCGCGAGCTCCTCGGCTTCCTCTTCCGGGTACTCGGCGAGCTCCGCGCGTTCGAGCGCGATCTGGTGCTCGAAGAGCTCACGCTGCGAGAGCACCGACACGTACTCGCCCGCCGCCATCGAGAACGCGCCCGCGAGCAGACCGGCGACGCCCGCGATCAGGATCGCGTTCGGTCCCGCGCTCGCGCCGGCGACGCCGAGGATCAGGCTCGTGTTCGACACCAAGCCGTCGTTCATGCCGAACACGGCGGCGCGCAGCGAGCCGCCGCTCGCCGCCGCGCGGTGGCGCCGTTCGGGCGACGTCGTCGTCGGCATCGCGTGGCCGGAGCTCAGCGACGGCACCGAGTAGAGCGAGAGCCCGCGCACCTTGAGCGCCGCGAGCATCGGCCGCATCGAGCGACCGCCGAACGTGCGGATCAGGCGCGCGGCGAGTTTCGCGCGCGTGTCGGGCTCGAAGCCATGCGGCGGCGGCTGGCCCGCGGCCCGCAGGCGTTCCTCCCAGAGCCCGGCTTGTTTCTCGGCGCTGTCCGCGAGCTGCGAGAAGAGCCGAGCTCGCGCATTGCCGCTCTCGGCCTCGGCGAGCACGCGGTAGAGGAACGCGGACTGCTTCTCCTCGTGCCAACCCTCGCGCGCCGACATCGCGCAGAGCTTACGCCCCGCGCACCGCGGCCGCACGTCCGCTACTCGCCGAAGCGCGGGACCTCGTAGGTCGCTTGCGGATCGACGGCGGCGGCGTAGGGACTCGTCCACACGTCGGCGAAGCAGCGCTCGAGCTGCGTCGCGAACGGCGCGCCTTCGACGAGCACGCCGACGTTGCGGCTCTCGTAGAAGTAGTCGCGTTCCCAATTGCTCGTGCCGAGCCACGCACGCGCGCCGTCGACGACGCAGTACTTCGCGTGGATCACACGGGCGAACGGCACGTAACCCGTCGACGCTTGGGGGATCGTGACGAGCTTCACCGCGAGTCGCTCGAGCGGTTCGAGCGACTGCAACGCTTCGATCGTGCCTTTGCGTTTCGACCAGTCGGCGACCAGGAGCTGCACGTCGACGCCGCGCTCGGCGGCGCGCCGCAACGCACCGTCGAGCGCGTCCCAATTCGGCCCGCCGCGCACCGCCGGTTTGTACGTCAAGAGCTCGATGCGCACCGTGCGTTCCGCGCGGTCGATCAACTCGACGATCTTCGGCAAGTCGAAGAGCTCTGGAGCGAGCGTGTGGTCCTTCGGACTGACGAGTGGCGAGACGCGCACGGAGCCACCGCGCGTTGTGAGCTCGAGCGGAAACGCGGCGAGCGTCTCCTTCGCGATGCGTGGCTCGGGTTCGAGCACCGTGAGCCCGAGCTGCCGTCCCGCCGCGCGCCAGTCGGAGTCGAACACGGCGCCGAACACGCCGGCGATGTCCCGCGAGGCGATCGACACGCCGAGCTCCTGGATGTGCTCGAGCGAACGCCAGTCGAAGTTCTGGCTGCCGAGGTAGACGCGCTCGCGGTCGATCACGAAGTACTTCGCGTGGAGCACGCCGCCCGCGACGTCGCCGAAGTCGAGCTTGCGCACGTCGACGTGCTCGCGCGCGTCGAGCGCCGTCAACGTCTCGGGGTACTTCTCCCAGAACTTCGCGTCGGCGAGGAAGCGGATCTCGACGCCACGCGCGGCCGCGGCTTCGAGCGCGGCGAGCACCGGCGTCAGTTTGCTCGGCGGTTTGTCGCAGACGTAGAACTGCGCGAGCTCGATCGAGCGCTGCGCGCCGTCGAAGAGCTCCTTCCACACGACGTCGGCGTCGCGCAGGTCCGGATGGTCGAGCGTGGTCTCGAGCGGCGCGGTTTCGACGATCTCGAGCGCCGGAGCGTCGAGCGGCGCGCCGGCGCGACTCGGCGTGGCGGGCGCGGCGCGATCCGCCGGGACGGCTTGGAAGAGGACGCAAGTGAGCGCGAGGAGCATCGTGCCTCCGTGGGGGCGCTCAGTATGCGGCCGAGGAACTCGCTCCGCGCGAGGCGCGACGGCAAACTCACGCCATGCAGACCCGCAGCGTGCTCGTCACCGGCGCGAGCCGCGGCATCGGCGCGGCGATCGCGCGCGCGTTGGCGCGCGACGGGTGGTTCGTGTTCGCGGCCGCGCGCACCGAGTCGGCCGTCGACGCGCTCGCGCGCGAGATCGGCTCGTCGGGCGGCCGCGCGGAAGGCGTCGTGCTCGACGTCGGCGACGTCACGTCGATCACGCACGCGATCGATCGACTGAAGGACCGCGACCTGACGCTCGATGGGCTCGTCAACAACGCAGGGATCTCGCCGAGCGCGCCGCTCGTCCACGCAGGCGAGGATCTGGTCGCGAAGCTGATGCGCGTCAACTTCGACGGTCCGCGCCGGCTGATCGAAGCGTTCCTGCCGGAGATGAAGCGCCAGAAGTTCGGCCGCATCGTCAACGTCGCGTCGTCGGCGGGGCTCCGCGGCTACAAGTACGTCAGCGCGTACTGCGCGTCGAAGCACGCGTTGGTCGGCTACTCGCGCGCCGCGGCGGACGAGCTCGAAGGCTCGGGCGTGTCGGTCGCGTGCGTCTGTCCGCACTACGTCGATTCGCCGATGACCGAGGAGACCGTGCAGCGACTGGTCGGCAAGACGCAGCGCAGCGAAGCGGACGTGCGCGCCTTCCTCGCCGCGCAGAATCCGGGCGGCCGGCTCGTCACCGTCGACGAAGTCGCGGCCGCGGTCGTCGACTTGATGCGCGACGGACGAAACGGCTGGCTCGTCGAGCTCGATGGCGCGAGCTCCAAGGTGCTCGAGAAGCGCTGAGGGTCACCGAAGCGTTTTGGCGCCGAGCGGCGTGCTCGGCGCGCCGTGCCTCGCTGCGGTGCCTCGTTCAACGGGCTGCTAGACTGCGCGCCATGCCGCTCGAACTCGTCAATCCGGCCGGATGGAAGCAGCCGAAGGGTTACTCGAACGCCGTGGTCGCGCCGCCGGGTGCGAAGCTCGTCTTCCTCGCCGGGCAAGTGGCGTGGGATGCGAACGAGAAGCTCGTCGGCGCCGGCGACTTC
The DNA here is from genome assembly GCA_023150475.1 of Planctomycetota bacterium. GTDB lineage: Bacteria > Planctomycetota > UBA1135 > UBA1135 > JACRIN01. The sequence goes on along the minus strand of JAKLKU010000005.1, from coordinate 128,834 downwards.
GCGAAACAGTTCGAGCAGGCGCTCTCCAACGTCGTCGCCGCGTTGCGCGCCGCCGGCGGCGAGCCGCAGCATCTCGCGTCGCTCACGATCTTCGTCGTCGACACGCGCCAATACGTCGCCGTCGCGCAAGAGCTCGGCGCGATCTGGAAACGCATCGTCGGGCGCCACTACCCGGCGATGGCCCTCGTGCAAGTCGCCGCGTTGCTCGAGGAAGGCGCGCTGGTCGAGATCCAAGGCATCGCGGCGATCGCCTGATCACGGGAGGAGCGGATGAGCTTCGTGCAGCAAGGTTGGCCGGGCATCGACTTGCAGCGGCTCGACGAACACGTGAGGCGGCTCAGCTTGGTCGGGCGCACACGAGGGCGGCGACTCAGCGCCGCGCAGCGCGACATCGGACGCGTCGCGCTCGTGACGAGAGCGCTCGCCGACTTGCTCATCGCGAAGGGCCTGATCACGCAAGCGGAGCTGCTCGGGCAAATCGAGCGCACGGACCTCGCCGACGACGTCGCCGACGGAGAGCTCGCGGCCGACGCCGTGATGCCGGGCAGCAAGGTCTCCTCCAAACGACCGTCGTTGCCTTCGGCGATTCCACCGGAAGCGCTCGCCCGTGCGAAGGAGCACGTGAAGCAAGTGAAGGTGGCCCGGCCGCCGCAGGCCTCACCGGGACACTCGGCGCTGCTCGAGCGCGCCCGCAAGCGGCTGCAGGTCGCGCGCGAGAAGGAGCGCAAGCAGGCCGTCGAAGCGGCGAAGCGACCCGAGCCCTCGAAGCGCGAGCTCGTCGTGCGCGCGAAGGAACGTCTGAAGGCCGCGCAAGAGAAGAAGCGCCGCAGGAACCTGCCATGAACCCGAAACACTTCCGCTATTCCGAGAGCGAAGGCGTCGCGACGATCCGGCTCGATCGTCCGGAGCGCATGAACGCGCTCACGTTCGATTCCTACGCCGAACTGCGCGACACGTTCGTAGCGCTGCGCACGCGCGACAGCGTCCGTTCGGTGCTGCTCACCGGCACGGGACGCGCGTTCTGCACCGGCGGCGACGTCAAGGACATCATCGGTCGCATGTTCGCGTTCACGCCCGCCGAGACGCTCGAGTTCACGCGGATGACGTGCGACTTGATCGAGAACATGCGCCGGCTCGAGAAGCCGATCGTCGCGGCGCTGAACGGCGTCACGTGCGGCGCAGGCGCCGTGATGGCGGTCGCGGCGGACGTCCGCATCGCGTGCGACGAAGCGAAGATCGCCTTCCTCTTCGTCAAGGTCGGACTCTCGGGCGCCGACATGGGCGCCGCGTGGCTCCTACCGCGCATCGTCGGGCTCGGCCGCGCGAGCGAGCTCTTGATGCTCGGCGAGTTCGTCGACGCACGCCGGGCGTACGAGATCGGGCTCTACAACAAGGTCGTGTCGACGGAAGAGCTCATGCCCGAGGCGCAGCGTTGGGCGCAGAAGCTCGCCGACGGACCGGCGCTCGGTCTCGCGACGACGAAACGGGCGCTCAATCTCGAAGCGACGCTGCCGCTCGCGGAGTCGATGCAGACCGAAGGTTGGATCCAAGCCGAGTGCATGGCGCACCCCGACTACCGCGAAGGCTTCGACGCCGCGATGGCGAAGCGTCCGCCGCACTTCCGCAAGCGGAGCGCGCCGTGAGCGAGCGCACGCTCGACGAGCTCGCCGCGCTCTGTCGCGAGGTCGGCCGCACCGCCGAGCCATTGCTCGAAGGCCTCGACGAGACTTCCGCGGCGAAGAAGGCACTCGCGATCCTCGCGGAAGCGCGTCTCGCGCGCTGGACCGTGCCGCACGCGTACGGTGGCGCGGCGCTCGATGGGCTGCTTGCCGGCGGCGGGCTCGCGAACGACCGCGACGTCAGCGTGCGGGCGCTCTGCACGGCGCGCGCGGAGCTCGCGTACCGCTCCGGCATGCTCGACGTGATGTTCGTGATGCAGGGACTCGGCTCGTACCCGGTCGCGCGCGCGGGCTCGGAGGCGCTGAAACGCGAGCTCCTGCCGCGCGTCGCCTCGGGCGAGGCGATCGCAGCGTTCGCGTTGACCGAGGAGGACGCCGGCTCCGACCTCGGCGGCGTCGCGACGCGCGCGGAGAAACGCGGCTCGAGTTGGCGGCTCGACGGCGCGAAGACGTTCATCTCGAACGCTGGGATCGCGAGCTTCTACACGGTGCTCGCGCGCACCGCCGGTGCGCCCGGCGAGCGCGACGGCGGCAAAGGCTCGTTGACGATGTTCTGCGTGCCCGCCGACGCGCGCGGGCTCTCGACGCAGCGGTTCGAAGTGATCGGGCCGCATCCGATCGGCTCCGTGCTCTTCGATGGCGTCGAAGTCGACGACGGGCAGCGCTTGGGCGAGGTCGGCGGCGGACTCGACGTCGCGCTCGGCACGCTCGCGCGATTTCGGACGTCGGTCGCGGCGGCGGCGAACGGGTTCGCTCGGCGCGCGCTCGACGAGTCGCTCGCGCGACTCAAGGCGCGCAAGCAGTTCGGCAAACCGCTCGCGGCGAACCAGGGACTGCGCTTCGACGTCGCCGAGATGGACGCGCGCTTGCGCGCCGCCGAGCTCCTGGTCACAGAAGCCGCGAATGCCGTCGATCGCGGCGAGCGCGCCGTCAAGGAAGTCGCGCGTGCGAAGCTCGTCGCGACCGAGACGGCCTCGTGGATCTGCGACCGCGCGGTGCAGCACTTCGGCGGCCTCGGCGTGAAGAAGGGCAGCGTCGTCGAGCGGCTATTCCGCGACACACGCGCCTTGCGCATCTACGAAGGCACCAGCGAGATCCAGAAGCTGATCCTCGCGCGAGAGCTCGTCGACTGACTCCCGCGGAATCCGGCCTGCGGACGCCGAGTTGAACCGCGTCCGGCCCCGAACGCGATTAGGATGCTCGAAAGGTGCCGACTCGAGCAGTCGGGGAGCTGCCATGCTTGGACCCAAACTGATCGCTGTCTTGACCGTGATCGCGTCCGGCGCGCCGAACGCTTCCGCCCAGGACGAGCCGCTCTATCGCGGCGAGTTGCTGCCGGTCGGCGCGATGGCCGCCGTGGCCGGTTCCAACGGTTCCGCATTGGGCGACGTGAATCACGACGGCTCGCTCGACCTGGTGACCGTCGACACGTTCTCGCCGACCCAAACGGTCTTGCTCGGCGACGGTCTCGGCGGTTTCGGAACGAAACTGTTGGTGCCGATCTTCCAGGTCGGGATCGACTGCGCGCTCGGAGACGTGGATTCGGACGGCCACCCCGATCTGCTCACGCTGAACACGGCCCCGCTCAGCGTCGCCATGCGTCGCGGCAACGGACTCGGCGGCTTCGTTTGGACGGCTGGGCTCGTCACTGGGCTCTCGGGTCACTCGCGGTTGCATCTCGCCGACCTCGACGGCGACGGCAAGCTCGACATCGTGGCGATCGGCGCGCCAGGGGTGTCGCTGCGGCTCTCCCATCCCGATCTCTACCTGCCGCCGAAGGTCCTTTCGCTCGGCACGGTGACGTCGGACGCCGCGGTCGCCGACTTCGACGCCGATGGCGACCTCGATCTCGCCGTCACGAGCCTGATCGGCGGCAACGTCCACGTGTTGCTCGGGGATGGACTCGGCGGATTCTCCGCGACGACGACGTACGCGTGCGGTTTCCACCCGCGTGCGATCGCGACCGACGATCTCGACGGCGACGGCAAGCTCGATCTCGCAGTCGCCAACGAGTCCTCCGACGACGTCACGTTGTTGCGCGGCAACGGCGCGGGTGCGTTCGCGACTTGGATGACGTTGCCGGTCGACGCAGGCCCGCGCGCCATCACGATCGCCGACGCCGACTCCGACGGCGCGCTCGATGTCGTCGTGGGCTGCACGGTCGGCCGCACGGTCGACGTCTGGAACGGCGACGGGCACGGCAACTTCGCCACGAAGGTCGTGCTCCGCGCCGGCGTTTCCCCGAACGTCGTCCACGCCGCCGACCGGAACGCGGACGGGCGGATCGATCTCTTGACGACCAGCACCGAGGGGCCGGTCGTGTGCTCGCTCCTCGCCCGTCCGCACGGCTCGTTCGAGTCGACGTTCCCCCAACGGCTCGGCGCACCGGCGGTGGCCACGATCTCCGCCGATTTCGACGGCGATCAGAGCCCCGATCTCGTCAGTGCGCACGCCGCATCCGGCGAAGTGCGCTTCTCGCCGAGCCCGACCGGCCCGGCATTCGCGCCGACGGGCATCTACCCGGTCGGTTTCGCGCCGCGACTGCTCGCCGCCGCCGACTACGACGGCGATGGAGCTCTCGACGTCGCGTGCGTCGGGCCGGGCACGGCGCGGGTGTTGCGCGGCGACGGCGCGGGGAACTTCACGCTGGGCAGCACGAGCACGGTCAACTTCGATCCCTGCGAACTCACGGTCGGAGACACGAATGGCGATGGGCTGCCGGACCTTGTCGTCGCGTCGGCGGACGTCGCGGGCTCCGCACTCGATCTCCTGCGTTCCGACGGTGTCGGCGGGTTCTTGCCGGCGAGCTCGATCGCGGTCGGGAGTTGGCAGGATGGCGCCGCCCTCGGCGACTGGGATGGTGACGGCGCGCTGGACTTGGTGGTGTCGTTGCCGACCCTGGGACAGGTCCGTCTCCTGCTCGGCGATGGGCACGGCGGGTTCGCCGCGAGCGAGACGTGGCCGCTCGGCTCACCCGGGGATGTCGTGTTGGGGTACTTCGACGAGGACGACGCGCTCGACGTCGCTGCGATCACCGGCGCACGCTCCGTGACGATCCACGCCGCGACCGCCGTCGGCTCGCACGTGTGGAGCAAGCCGGTCGAGCTCTCGGTGCCGCTCGAGGAACTCGTGATCGGGGACTTCGACTTCGACACGCACCCCGACGTCCTGGGACTCGACACGTCCCGTGGACTGGTCGCCGCCGCGTTCGGCGACGGTGTCGGTGGCCTGCAAGGCGTGCGCTCCTTCCAGATACCGCTCGGCGCCGCCGACGTCACCGTCGACGACTTCGACCGCGATGGAGGGCTCGACGTGCTCGTGCCGACGCCGGACGACGCCGGAGCGGCGCTGTTGCGCAACCTCGGCGCGTGTCTGCAACGGAGCTACTGCGAAGCCAAGGTCAGCCTCGACGGTTGTTACCCGACGATCGGTTCGTCCGGCACGCCGAGCGCGAGCGCGACGTCCGGTTTCGTGATCACGTGCACCGGCGCGGTCGAGCAGCAGCCGGGCGCGTTGCTCTACAGTCTTTCGGGCGCGGCGAACGTCCCGTTCGCGGGTGGCGTGCTGTGCCTCGCCGGGCCCATCGACCGCACGCTGTACTCGAACTCCGGCGGCGTGCTGCCGTGCGAAGGGTCGTTCTCGGTCGATTTCAACGCGTTCGCGGCCGGCCTCTTCGGCGCGCATCCGCGGCCCGAGCTACGCGTGCCCGGCACCGCGGTCTACGCGCAGTGGTGGGGCATCGACACCGATTTCGCGCCACCGCAAGATCGGCAGTTGAGCGACGCGCTCGCCTTCCACTTGTGTCCGTGATCCATCGCGGTCACGCCGTCGCGTTGTAGAGCGGGCCGCCGAGGTCGACGTAGAGCGCGAGGACTCGGCACGCGTCTTCGCGTTCGACGTCGCGTTCGACGTGGACGCCGCGGCGGGCGAACTCGGCGATCCAGTCGGCCGGCTTCGGACCTTCGTCGAAGCCGATCGCGCGCACGTCCTCGTCGCGCGCGCCGATCACGAGCGCGCGCACGCCCGACCAGTGCACGGCGCCGAGGCACAGCACGCACGGTTCCGCGCTGGTCACGAGCTCCAAGTCACGATCCCCGAGCTCGAACGTGCCGAGGGAGCGCTCCGCGAGCGCCAACGCGACGACTTCGGCGTGCGCGAGCGATTGCCCGGACGCGACCACGACGTTGACGCCGACCGAAACGAGCTCGCCCGTGTCGCGCTCGAACACCGCCGCGGCGAACGGACCGCCGCTCTGCTCGCGCACGTTGCGCTCGGCGAGAGCGAGCACGAATGCCATGCGGCGCGCGCGTTCGGCGATGCGCGACGGTGAACTCCGCGCGCTCGTCCTGAGCCACGCGGGCAGCGCGACCTCGAAGCTCGTCGCGAGCTCCGTCATGCCGTTCAGCGTAGCCGCGCAGCGTGTTCCTCACCGTCGCTCGCGTGCGTACCCAAGGCGCCGTACGCGCCGAGCGCGAGACCTCGCGGTGCGTAGCCCGCGCTCGGGAGGGTGCAGCCGATTCGACGCTGCGCCTCTGCGCGTCGGACGTTCGTGCGCCTACGAGCTTCGTCCGCTGCGCCGCACGGCTCGCGCGGCCGCGGCACGACCGCTTCGGAGCACGAAGCAGGAGGGTGTCCATGATCACCACGAGCGAGCGGCGCGAAACGCGCCGCGCCACGATCTTCGTCGTCGCCGTGCTCGTCTTTTCGGCCACGAGCGCCGCGCAGACTCCGCCGAGCACGAATGCGCCCGACACGGGCTCGTTCACGCTCGTCAACGGGCCGTACGTCACCGGCATCGGCGACGGCTTCAACGGAGCGAACACGAGTTCGATCGAGAGCGGCTTCTCGATGTACGGCTACGACTGTTCGCACGAGATCCCGCTCGACCAACGCGTCGCGGACGAGTTCGTCGTGCCGCCTGACAAGGTCTGGGTGCTGAAGAAGCTCCACTGGCTCGGCTACGAGATCCAACCGCTCGGCTCGACGGCGAGCTCGATCACGCAGATCCACGTGGTGCTCTGGGCCGGGCCTCCGGGTGCCGGCGGTTCGCTGCTCTGGTCCGCGAACGCGTATCTCTCGAGCTCGTGGACCGGCGTGTACCGCGTGCAGCCACCGTTCCTCGCCGACTTCACGCGCCCGATCGTCGACGTCGTCGCCGACCTCGGCGGCGCGCCGTTCGTCGGCGCGGGAAGCTACTGGCTCGACGTGTCGTTGCTCGGCTCCACGACGCTGTCCGGCCCGTTCGCGATCCCGACCGTGCCGCACGCGAGCAAGGACGACGCGCGGCAACACCTCGGGCTCGCATGGACGCCCGTGGTCGACCCGGTCGCGCTGTTGCCGCAGGACTTCCCGTTCACGCTCGAAGGCGTCGAGTACGACTGCCCGCAGCCCGCGAGCTATTGCACGGCGAAGGTCTCGTCGCATGGTTGTGTGCCGGCGATCTCGCTCTCGGCGCCGCCGAGCGTCGGCTCGGGAAGCCTCTGCACGCTGGCGACGGTGCACACCGAAGGCAAACGCTGGGGCCTCTTCTTCCACGGCACGAAGGGCAAACAAGCGACGCCGTTCCACGGCGGCTACTTCTGTCTGCAGCCGCCGACGAAGCGCCATGCTCCGCAGCACTCCGGCGGCACGGCCGGCGCATGCGACGGCGTGTTCAGCGAGGACTTCAACGCCTACATCGCCTCCGGCGCCGATCCACAGCTCGTCGCCGGCGCGAAAGTGTGGATCCAGACGTGGAGCCGCGATCCGGGTGCGAGCTTCGGCGACAACCTGAGCGACGCCGTCGAAGCGATCGTGTGTCCGTGAGGCTCGCGGGCGAGACGCAACGCGCGGGAGCGAGCGAACGCTCCTCGCGATGAGCGAGCCGCGAGCTTCGCGCGAGGGGCTCCGCGGAGAGGCGGGGCCCCTCGTTCGTCGCGTGACGCCTCGCTCGGCGTTCACGCCAAGCGCGACACGCGCTCGGCGCTCGTGCGACAAGCGCTCAGCGCTTTTTGGGCTTCGCGCTCTTCGGCTCTTCGAAGTTCCCGATCTGGCCGGGGTTGCGCAGCATCTTGTCGACTTCGCCGGCGTGCAGCTCCTCGACGTAGATCATCTCGCGAGCGTACTCCTCGAGCATCACCGACTTGCCTTCGACGACGCCGAGCAGCTCGTGGTACGCCTCGAGCGTCGCGCGCTCGTGCGCGATCGACTCGCGCAGGATCGCGCCGATGTCGTGGTTGTGCGTCTCGAGCAACGGCCCGATCGAGAGCGACGGGTGCTCGCCGAGGTGCGTCACGATCTCGCCGGCTTTGGTCGCGTGAGCCATCGACTCGCTCGCCTGGTCGCGCAACCAGGAGACGATCGGGATGCGGCTGTAGCCGTAGACCATCAACGAGTAGTGCGTGTAGCGGACGACGCCCGCGAGCTCCATCTCGAGGATCTTGTTGAGCAGGCGGACGACGGCGGCTTTGTCGTAGTTCTTGTCGGCCATGGCGTGCGGGGATCGGGTTGGGGGATGGTCGGAGCGACGCGGAGTCTAACGGAAGCGGCTCTGAGATGGAGTCGGGGGCGACTTCTTGCGTTGCGAGGCTTCATCGCCCCGCATAGATTCCGGTCTCTCACGTCCGTCGAGGCTTCCTTTCGAAGGCGAACGATGATCCGGATTCTGTTGATCGCTTTGTCGAGCGGCTCGCTTGGAGTCGGAATCGCAGCGGCACAAGGCGACCCTCCGTTGTTGGGGTACGGCACGTACGCAGAGGCGCCGGTCGAGTGCGTGGCCGCCGGCGACCTGGATCACGACGGTGACACGGACCTCGTGACGACTGCCCCCGGCGCAGTGCAAGCTTTCGTGTGGCTCGCCGACGGCGTGGGCGGCCTTGCGCTCGGCCAGGTTCACCCGTTCGTGTCCGGCACGCCGACAGCGATCGAGCTCGCGGATCTCGACCTCGACGGCAACCTCGACGTGCTCGTGACGTGTGCGGGGCCGAACACGGTCGTCGTTTGCCGCGGAAAAGGCAACGGGAAGTTCTTCCCGAAGGTCAGCTATGCATCAGGAATCTACCCGGTCGATCTCGAGGTGGGGCAGTTCGACGGCGATCCCTATCCGGATGTGATCACGGTCGACTTCGCGAGCGGCACCGTTTCCATGATGTTGGGGGATGGGTCGGGCGGGTTGCTGCCAGCGATCGGCTATCCGACACAAGTGCCGCCGCCGACGCAGCTCCGACCATGGGATGCAGTTCTGGGCGACTTCGATGCGGACGGCAAACTGGACGTTTCGGTCACCAACTTGGGAACCGACTCGGTCGCGTTGTTGCGAGGTGACGGAACCGGCGTGCTCGCGACGCCGACTCTGACCACGACGGCGCAGCAGCCGCTCTATTCGTCCAGTGCGGACGTGGATGCAGACGGCGATTTGGACTTGGTCGTCGCGTTCTCCGGAACGAACGGCATCCGAACGCTGGTCAACGATGGGAGCGGAGGATTCGTCCAATCCGGCTTCTTTGCGTTGCCTTGGCAGCCGCGTTCGCTGACGTTGGGAGATGTCGACGGCGATGGCGATCCAGACGCGCTCACGTGCAGTGGTTGGTCGGGTCCGGCCCAGTTGTTCCTTGGCGATGGCGTCGGCGGATTCGGTGGGCCGACCACGCTCGCCACGGGTGATGCGCCCATTTCCACCGCTGTCAACGACCTGACGGGTGACGGGATCGCGGACATCGTCATCGGGTTCAATTACACGGCCGAGCTGTCGATTCTCCGCGGGCTCGGTGCGGGCCGTTTTGTCCGCCCGATCGGGCAGAATCTGGGCTTCGGCGTGCCGCGCTTCGCGCTCGACGATTTCGATGGTGATCACCGGATCGATGTCGCGACGTTGGTGAGCGGCCAACCGAATCGACTTGCCATTCGGTTCGGGATCGACGGCGGGATGTTTGGCTCCGGGACTGACTATCCCATCGCGGCCTACGCAGGTGATCTCGCGGTTGGCGACGTCGACGCGGACGGTTTCCTCGACCTGTCCTTGCTGTTTCGCACGACCGGAGCGTGCTGGCTCCAGGTGTATCGCGGTGCCGGTGCCGGCGCCTTCATCGCCGGGCCGTCGACGACCGTGCCGGCGGACGCGCTCAAGATCGTCGCGGCGGACCTCAACCACGATGGACGCTCCGATGCGGTGATTCAGATGAACAACAGCGCGACGCTGGCCGTGTCCCTGGCCGACGGCGCGGGAGGATACGCACTGCCGGTGATTCAGTTGCTGCCATGGCAGGCGAAAGCACTTCGTGTCGACGATTTCGACGGTGACGGTGTGCTGGATGGGTTCGCGATCGCCAGCAACACGCCGGACTACGCCTTCCTCCGCGGCGACGGCTTGGGCGGATTCGCGTCGCCGTCGTCGGCGCCTTGCGGCGAGACGCTCAGCGTCATCGAGGTCGGCGATTTCGTGGAGGACCATCGACCGGACGTTTTTGGTGTCTCGGCGACGAAGTACCACCTATTCACGAACATCGGCGGAGGAGAATTCGCGCAATCCTCGTGGAGTACAGTGCATCCGGTCCGCGTCACCGTAGCGGACATGAATCGTGACCTGCACTTGGACGTGATTTCGAGTGGCATGAATCGAACGTCCGTGTCGCTCGGTGACGGCCAAGGCCAATTCTACGAAACGCAGTGGTTCCGCTCCGAAGGCGCGGACAACGACGTCGAAGCAATCGACCTCAATGGTGACTCGTTGCCCGATGTCGTCGCTGCGTCGTTGGGATCCGACGGACTATTCGTGTCGATCAACGACCTCGGCTGCAGCATCAAGAGCTACTGCGCCGCCAAGCTCAACTCCCAGGGTTGTGTTCCGGCCATCGACTCGACCGGGACGCCGAGTGCGACGTCGCCATCTGGCTTCGTCGTGCGCTGCCTCAACTCGATCGACGGTCAGGCAGGGACATTGCTGTACAGCTTGCTCGGACCGACGGCGCAGCCCTTCCAAGGCGGCACGTTGTGTGTCCAGGCTCCGTTCTCTCGGACGCCGATCGTCCAAAGCGGAGGATCCGGCCCGTGTTCCGGCGTGCTCTCGCTGGACTTCAACCAGTTCGCGAGCGGCGCGCACGGTGGCCACCCGAAGCCCGCTCTGCGGATCCCGGGAACGATCGTCTTCGCTCAATGGTGGGGACGTGATTCCGGATTCGCGCCGCCGAACGACACGCAGCTCAGCAACGCCTTGGTCTTCCACATGTGCCCGTGATCGGACCCGGCCGCGGTCGCGCACCGTGAAACCGCTCCCACTCGTCGCGCGTCCCACGGCGGTCACCCGACGCGTGGCCCTTCGCTAAGATCTGTCGCATGGCGAAGTTCCAGAGGCACGTCTTCGTGTGCACCAACGAGCGCGGGAAGGACGATCCGCGCGGGTGTTGCAAGGGTCGCGACGCGGATGCGGTCGCGGAAGCGTTCAAGGAGAAGCTCTACGCGCGCGGCTTCAAGCGGATCGTCCGGCCGAACAAGGCGGGCTGTCTCGATCAGTGCGCGCAAGGCTGCGTCGTCGTCGTGTACCCGGACGCCGTCTGGTACGGCCACGTGACGCCCGCGGACGTCGACGAGATCATCGAGAGCCACATCGTCGGCGGCAAACCGGTCGCGCGGCTCGTGATCCCGGACGAGCAGTTGACCGGGCTCGATCCCCAGTCGGCTCCGGCCTCCTCGCGCGGAGGCAAGGCGTGAGCTCCGAAACCCAACCCGCCGCGCAGTCCGCGAAGTCCGCGGCTGCGCAGCTCGGTTCCGTCGATCCCTCCGCCCCTTCGAGCATCGAGCGTCTCGGCGAAGAGAGCCGCGGGCTGCTGGTCAAGATCGTCGAGGGCCTCGCGTACCGCGAAGTGATGCTCGCGAACATCCGCGGGCACGGGCTCAAGTTCGTGCACGAGCTCGACGCGAAGCTGAAGCTCGTGCGCGAGCTCGAGACGGCGCTGGTGCTCTTCCGCGAGATCGAGCGCATCTATGCGGCGCTCGGTTCGCGCGACGTGATCTCGGCGGTGCGCGATCGCATGGAGCGCATTCCGTACCCGAGCTCGCGACTCGAGCTCGAGCTCTGCCTCTTCCTCTGCGAGAAGACCTCGCGCACCGCGCTCGCGGCGTACCGCGGCGGCAAGTGTCGCGAGCTCGAAGCGTTGTGCCTCTCGCGGCTCGAGTCGATCGTCGAGCGTGCCGAGCCCGAAGGCTCCGCGTTCGTCGAGTTCTGCGCGGATCCGACCAACCGGCCGCACGCGCAGCAGATGTTCACGCGTTGGCTCGGCATCTCGATGCTCGCGATGGGCCGCCCCGGCAGCAAAGGCGACACGCGCGCGGTCGAGCTCGGTTTGCGCCGGACGCACGTCGAGACGATCGGGCGCGGATTCCTCGCCGAACTCGAGCCCTTCCGCCAGCGTTGCCACCTCGCGTGGCCCGACGCGAGCGCGATCGGCATCGAGTTCCCGACCGAGAAGCGGATCAGCACGCGTTGAATCCGTCGCGGCGGCCGAGTTCGTAGAGCGGGTCCGCGGCGCGGGCTCACGAGCCTGTACACTCGCGCGCCCACCCACGGAATCGCCGATGACCCAGCCCGCCGCCCAACCCGCCGCCATCGCGCACGATCCCGCGCGTTGGCGCAAGCGCTTCCCGATCCTCGCGAACACGACGTACCTCGTCACGCACTCGCTCGGCGCGATGCCGGACACCGTGCACGAGAAGCTGAAGCTCTTCACCGATCAATGGGCGAGCCGCGGCGTGCGCGCATGGGCCGAAGGCTGGTGGGACGCACCGGTGTCGGTCGGCAACTTGCTCGGCCGGATCATGAACGCGCCGCCGAACTCGGTGGTGATGCACCAGAACGTGTCGGTGATCCAAGGGCTCGTCGCGAGCGCGCTCGACTTCTCCGGCCGGCGCAACAAGGTCGTCTACACCGAGCACAACTTCCCGACCAACATGTACGTCTGGGAAGGCTTCAAGCAGCACGGCGCGAAGATCCACGTCGTGAAGAGCCCGGACGGCATCGGCGTGCCGACGGAAGCGCTGCTCGAGGCGATCGACGAGGAAACGTTGATCGTGCCGATCAGCCACGTCTTCTTCCGCACGTCGTTCATGCAGGACGCGGCGGCGATCTGCGAACGCGCGCGTGAAGTCGGCGCGCTCGTGCTGCTCGACACGTACCAGTCGCTCGGCTGCGTGCCGGTCGACGTGCAGGCGCTCGGCGTCGACATGGTCTGCGGCGGCTCGGTGAAGTGGCTCTGCGGCGGACCGGGCGCGGGGTATCTCTACGTGCGGCCGGATCTGCTGCCGAAGCTGACGCCGAAGATCACCGGTTGGGCCGCGCACGCGGCGCCGTTCGCGTTCGAGCTCGGCGCGCAACGCTACGCGGGCGACGTGCGCCGCATGTTGCACGGGTCGCCCGCGGTGCCGTCGCTCTACGCGGCGAGCGCAGGCTACGAAGTGATCCTCGACGTCGGCGTCGCGGCGATCCGCGCGCACTCGACGATGCTGACCGAGTGGTTGCGCGGCGAAGTCTCCTCGCGCGGCTTCCGCGTGACGAGCCCGCCCGACGTGCGCCAGCGCGCCGGGACGTTGACCGTCGCGCTCGCGCCGGACGAGCACGGCCCCGCGTTCGTCGCCGCGCTCGAAGCGCGCGGCATCCTCGTCGATCATCGCCCCGAGGCCGGCATCCGCGTCAGTCCGCACTTCTACACGGAGCAACAGGAGCTCGCTGCGTTCGCCGACGCGCTCACCGAGCTGCGCCGCACGAAGAAGTGGCAGGACTTCGTGCAGCAGAAGAAGGCGTACTGAGCTCGCGAGGTCGGGGATGACGGCCGCTCGACATGCCGTGGCCTCGCTGTGCCTCGCGACACTTCTCGGCTGCGACCGGTCGGGCTCCGGGGCCTCTGCGTTCGATGGGGACTGGACATACGAAGTCGTGCGCCGTCTGCCCCACGACTCGCGGGCGTACACCCAAGGGCTCTTGTTCCACGATGGCTCGTTCTACGAGAGCAGCGGCGGCTACGGGCGCTCGTGGTTGCGGCAGGTCGAACCGGAGAGTGGCCGCGTCTTGAAGGAGGTGCGTCAGGCGCCGAACGTCTTCGCGGAAGGCTTGGCGCTGCACGCTTCGACGCTCTACCAGTTGAGCTGGAAGAACCAACGTGTCGCGCTCTACTCGCTCCCGGAACTGAAGGCACTCACCACGTTCCCGTACCTCGGCGACGGTTGGGGGCTCACGAGCGACGGGCAGACGTTGATCATGAGCGACGGCACGGAGTTCCTGCGCTTCATGGATCCGCTCACGTTTCGCGAGCTCCGCCGCGCGCGCGTGATGCAGGACGGCCGCGCGCGAGATCAGTTGAACGAGCTCGAGTTCGTCGACGGCCGCGTGCTCGCGAACGTCTGGAAGAGCGACGAAGTGCTGGTCATCGAACCGCGCTCCGGCCAAGTGACGGGTACGATCGACTTGTCGCACCTGATCGAGCGCGTACCCGACGATCCCGACGCCGTGTTGAACGGCATCGCGTACGACCCGGACGGCGAGCGGCTCTTCGTCACCGGCAAGCTCTGGCCGACGCTGTTCGAGATCCGCCTCGTACCCAAACCGCAGCAACACGAGCGCTAGGCTCGTCCACCAAGCGCCGTGCACGGCCCGAGTGAGGGCGGAACGCGACGCCGGAATGCGACTCGCTTCGTCTTCCACTGCACCACGCCCGCGCAGAGCACGTATGTCGTGAAGCGTCAGTCCATGGTCACTTCCGTGACGTTCATTCCGGCGGGCAGTCCTGCTTCGATCTGCGCCGCGAGCCCATCCGCGTTGACGAGGTTCGGCGCGTCGAACACCGAAGTCGCGCCGTCGGAGTTCCTCATGACTCCCGGATGGTCGCCACTGCCTACAGGCGCATCGCAATACACCGTGTTGCCGTCGGTAGTCGTGGGGCCGCCGCCGTTGCCGATGGAGGTGTACGGTCCCGCGCACGTGCCCGCGGCCGGCTGCGTGCCCTTCCAGGTGATCGTCTTGGTGAAGCACTGTTTGAAAGTCGCGTTGCACGGCGCCTTGAACTCGACGAATCCGACTCCCTTCTCGTTGCGACCGGTGCCGTAGCGTGGCCCCTGCTGATCCCGCGGAGCCAATGCATGCGTGACGCCTACGGTTCCGGACCCGACAGGGGCGACGAACGCGAGTGTGGGTGGGCTCCAAGTCTGCTGCGCGAACACGCCGACGGACGGGACATAGAGGTCGTAGCTCGGCCCGTTCGAATCGACGCCTTGCAGCAAGGCAGCCGGGCCGAACGGCGTCTCCGGCATCACGACACTGCCGGGGTAGCCTTCGGCCCAAATGGCTTGTGCGTCGAACCGCCGCCGCTTTCGTAGCCCGGGTTCTCCTGCGCGAGCGCGTGAGTGGGGAACGTCGGTCCGAACGCGACGAGTGCGGCCCCGAAAGCGGCGGTGCACCCGCGCCGAAGTCTGCCGATCCGGAGACGTTCGAGAGAGCTCGTGAAACGCACGGAAACGAGACCTCGCATGGGAGTGGTGGGTCGTGCCACCGATCCGTCCGGCCGCGCTCGCCGTGAGTTCCATTTCGCGCGGTCCACGTTGCAGTGAGATCCGACGGAGCGCCGCGCGACGACTCGCACGTCATGTGCGACCTTCGGCGCGAGAACACCTCCCGCGCGCGGCGCTTCCTTCGCGCCAGGACGCGTGCGTCAACCGGCCAACACGCGGCACGCGCTGGTCTTGAAGACCAGGTGCACGCTCGAGTCGACTGCGAGCTCCAGTTCGTCGATCGCGGCCGGTGTCAGTGCGACCGTGATCGCGGTCGGCTCGGCTGCATCGAGCTCGGCCTCGAGCCAGCAGAAACCGCCGTCGCGGTGCACCGCGGAGATGCGTGCGGGCAGCCGATTGCGCGCCGAGATCGCGCGCGGCTCGAGCGTCGTCACGAGCACGTCCTCCGCGGCGAGCGCGAAGAGGATCGGCTGACCGACGGCGAGACCGAGGCTCGGCACGCGCACGACCGAGCCGCCGGGGAGCCGCGCGAGAGCGATCGAGCCTTCGAGCGCGTCGATCGTCGCGGCGAGCACGTTCTCGAGCATTTCGAGCTCGCTCGCGCGTTCACGCAGCACGCGCTGCGTCGCCCCGAGCGCCGTCACGCGGCCGCGTTCGAGCACCGCGGTCACGTCACACAGCGCCGCGACTTCGAGCGGATCGTGCGACACGAAGATCGCCGGCACCTGGAACGCGTCGCGCGCCTTGACCAGATACGGCAGGATGCGCCGGCGCAGCGGCAGGTCGAGCGCACCGAGCGGTTCGTCGAAGAGCATCAGCTTCGGCCGCGAGCACAAAGCTCGCGCGAGGGCGACACGTTGGCGTTCGCCGCCGGAGAGCGAGCCTGCGTCGCGCTCGACCAACGCGCCGAGCTCGAGCATGCCGATCACACGTTCGAAGACGCTCGCGTCGGCGCGCGGACCGGCGAGCACTTGGCGGCGCACGCTGCGGCCCGGCACGAGCAGGAGATCCTGCGGCACGTAGCCGATGCCGCGGTCCTCGATCGAAAGCTGCGTGCGCTCGTCGAAGAGCACACGTCCGTCGATCGCTGCCCGGCCGCGAGCGTCCTTGCGCCAACCGGCGAGCGCTTCGAGCAAGCTCGTCTTGCCCGAACCCGACGCGCCGAACACGCCGAGCATGCGGGCGTCGGTCGAGAGCTCGACGGCCAGCTCGAACTCCGCGAGGCGCAGCGCGACCGACAGTTCGAAGCGCGTCATCGCGCGTTCCCCCGCGCCGCACGCGGCGTTCCATTTGGTGCACGCGGCCGCGACAAGTGCTCGACCGTCCACATCAAGCCGAGCGCGATCACGAGCGTCACACCGACGAGCAACAGCGCATGCCGATCCGCGCCGAGCTGGATGTCCTCGAAGATCGCGAGCGCGAGCGTCTGCGTCTCGCCGCGCACGTTGCCGGCGACGATGATCGTCGCGCCGAACTCGCCGAGCGCGCGCCCGAAGCCAAGCGCGAGCGCCGCGAGCAGTCCTCGTTTCGCAAGCGGCAGCGTCACCGAGCCGAACGTGGCGAGCCGCGAGAGCCCGTGCGTCCGCGCGACGAGCTCGAGCCGTGGATCGACGCCTTCGAACGCGCTGCGCGCGGCGCGAGCGACCAACGGAAACGCGACGGCAGCGGACGCGAGCACCGCGCCGCGCCACGTGAACAGCACGTCGAGGTCGAAGCCGAGCACCTGCGGCCCGAGTGGCCCGTCGTGCGCGAACGTCCGCAGCAGGAGGTAACCGATCGCCGTCGGCGGCAGGACGAGCGGCACGGCGACCAACGTCTCGACGACGCTCTTGCCGAAGAAGCTCGCGCGCGCGAGCGCGAAACCGAGCGCGATCGCGGGCAGCGCGACGACGAGCAGGGCCGCGCCTGCGACGCGCAAGGTCGTCGCGAGGACTTCGGTGAGGTCGGGATCGACGAGCGCCACGTCGTGCTACTTCGCCGCGCGCCATCCGGCGTGTAAAGCCCCGAGGCGCGTCGAGTTCGCGTCGTCCCGTGCGCTCCGCTAGGATCGTTCCTCTCGTACTCTCGAGCGCCGCGTCCCACGCGTCGCGTTCCTTGCCATGGCCACCGAATCGTTCTCTCTCTTCGATCTAGCCCCCGGCCGCGTCTTCGCCGACCGTTTCCGCATCGAGAAGGTGCATCGCCACAACGGGCTCGCTCCGGCGTTCCTCGCCGACGACCAGACGACCGGTGCGCACGTGTGCCTGACGGTCTTCGCGCCGTCGATGTTCGAAGGCGTCGCGCAAGCCGAAGAGTTCCGCGTCTCGTGCCAAGCGTGGACGCGGGTGAAATCGGCGCACGTCACCAAGGTCCGCGAGATCGTCGGATTGCCGTCCGCCGGCGTCGCGTGGGTGAGCGACGTGCCGCACGGCGAGCCGCTCAAGCGCTTCACCGAAGAGAAGAAACGCATGGAGCCCGCGAAGGTCGTGAAACTCGGCCTCGGTCTGCTCGACGGACTCGCGGCGATCCACCACGTCGGCCTCGTGCACGGCGACATCAAACCTTCGACGATCTACCACGATCCGAAGTCGAAGAAGCTCGCGGTCGAGCTCGTCGACGGCGGCATCACGCCGGGCCTCTGGAACGCGAAGCACCTCGGCGAGCGCACCGCGCTGATCGGCACGCCGTTCTACGCGCCCGTCGAGCAGTTCGGCGGCGAGTCGCCGGACGTGCAGTCGGACGTGTACAACGTCGCGGCGGTGCTCTTCGAACTCGCGAGCGGCGTGTTGCCGTGGCCGGGCAAGAGCTACCTCGAGGTCTTCCAAGCGAAGCTCGACCGGCACGCGCCGTCGCTCGTGAAGCGCGCGCCCGACCTGGAACTTCCTTCCGGCTTCGAAGAGGCGATCGCGGGCGGGCTCGTCGCCGATCGGCGTGCGCGTTATCCGTCCGTGGAAGAGTTCCGCGCCGCGTTGGAGCGCGTCGGCAACGACTGAACGGCCTCGCCGGCGCCCGGCAGCGCCCGCGAGCCGCGGGAGTCCGCGACGTGGACGCGAGTCGCCGTCGGCTCGCTGCGTGGAGCGAAGCGCGATCTCGCGCGCAAGCGAGCGAGCGCGAGCCGGCGCCGGGGGCGCGAAACTCCGCGCGGGGTTCGAGTTCGCTCGTTTCCGCCGCCGATCTAGCGGCCTCGTAGCGAGCGCAGCCTCGGTCCACCGGCCGCGGCGCGCCGACTTCGTCGCGTTCCTCGCGCGCGCCGCGTCGGCCGAAGCTCGAACGTTTCGAGATGTCCGAGCCGCCCCAGAAGACCTTCGCCGAGATCCGTCGCCGCCAGGAGAGCATCGCGCTCGTCGTGGTGCTCGGCGCGCTCGGCATCTCGTTCGGCATCTTCGCGCTGCCGCGCGGTCAGCGTTCGCTCGAACGTCCGCCGGCGCGCGTCGATCGCGGCCGGCCGCAGATCGCGGACATGACGTCGCTGACGCGAGAGATCTGGTCTCGGTCGGGTGCGCTCGGCACCGTCAAGACGAAGCCGCGGGGTGAGCTCGCGACGGAGCTCGCGGCGTACGGGACGCCGATGGCCGACGCCGCGCTCGCCGTGTTGCTCGGCGAAGCGACTCCGCCGACTTCGGCGCGCGGCACCGTGCTCG
Organism: Planctomycetota bacterium; assembly: GCA_023150475.1. Lineage (GTDB taxonomy): Bacteria > Planctomycetota > UBA1135 > UBA1135 > JACRIN01. The sequence continues at coordinate 110,065 of JAKLKU010000005.1, read as the reverse complement.
TCGACCCGACGGAAGTCGAAGAGCTCGCGTACGCCGCACTCGAACGTCTGCCGCCCGAAGGCGTGATGTCGGCGATCGAACGAGCGCTCGCGAGCGGTCGCATGCGGGGCAAGGAACTCGTCGCGCTGCGCGCCATCGGCACGACGAACCACGCGCGTGCCGTCGAGGCGTGGCTTCGCGTCGCGACGAGTCTGTCGCCGGAGGCGCTGCAGAAGGAACGTGGGCTGACGCTCGCGGCGCAGTCGTTCGACGCGCTGCTCGACGCAGCGCCGGCGAACCGCGAGCGCATCCGTTCGGCAGCCGACGAAGTGACGGGGTCGGCGCTCGCCGTGATCGCTCGCGCGCTCAGCCGGCGCGACGACCCGGCTGCGCTCGACGTGATCTTCGCGTTCCTCGGGCGCAGCGCGCGGCACGACGGCGGGCTCCTGCGCGCGCTCGGCGCGATCGCGCGCAAGGCGCAGCTCGAACTCGCGGCCGACGACGCACGCGCGCTGCGGAAGTACGCACGCGAAGGCGAGACGATCGCTCGCGCGGACGCGCTCGCTGCGCTCGGCGGCTTCGCCGATCCGGAAGCGGTCGAGCTCATGATCGAAGCGCTCGGCGATCCCGACGACCTCGTGCGCACCGCGGCACGTTCGGGACTCGAGCGGATCTCGCTCTCCGAACTCGGCAACGAACGCAGCGCGTGGAGCTCGTGGTGGGCGCGCGAGAACGAGTGGGCGAGCGGCCGGCTCGGCTTGCTCGTGTCCGTGCTCGGTTCGGACGACGCCGAAGTCGTCGTCGCCGCGCTCGGCGAGCTCGAAGCGCATCCGTTCCTGCGCCACACGCTCGCGGACGCGTGCAACACGCTCGTCGAGGACCCGCGCGAGCCCGTCGCGCTCGCCGCGTGCCGCGCGGCGGGCAAGTTGCGCTCCGCGGTGGCGCAACCGGGGCTCTTGCGCGTGCTCGGCGCCGAGAAGGCCGCGCGGCGTGACGCCGCGTGCGAGGCGTTGCGCGCGATCACCGGTCGTTCGTTGCCGTGCCAAGCGGACACGTGGCGCGCCGCGCTCGGCCTCGACTGAGGCTCGTGCCCGAGTCCACGCGTAGGCGCCGCGTGTAGGCGCTGCGCGGCGCCCGCGCGGGCCCTAAGATGCGCCGCGCCATGCCGAACGTGCCTCTCGACGCGCCGTTGCCGACGTTTCCCGCGCGCTTCAACCTCTGCCAGTACTTCCTCGACCGCAATCTCGAGGAAGGGCGCGGCGCGAAGCCTGCGTTGCTCGTCGGTCGCGAGCGACGCACGTACGCGGAGCTCTCGACGCGCGTGAAGCGACTCAGCGCGGCGTTCCGCCGAGCGAAGCTGCGGCCCGAAGAGCGCGTGCTCATCGTGTTGCCCGACGGTTTCGAGTTCGCGGAAGCCTGGTTCGCCGTGCTGCGCGCGGGCGGCGTGTTCGCGATGGTCAACCCGCTCTTGAAGCGCGAGGACTTCGCTTACTACCTCGAGTACACCAAGGCGCGCATCGTCGTGACGGCGAGCGAAGTGCTGCCCGAACTCGCGCCCGCGGTGCGCAGTTCGCGCCTCGCCGAGACCGTGTTCGTCGTCGGCGCTGACGCGGGCGGCTTCACGCCGTACGAAGACGCGTTGAACTCCGAGGACGAGCGCTCGTCGCGCGCGGAGCTCGAACCGACCGGGCCCGACGACCTCGCCGGCTGGCTCTTCACGTCGGGCTCGACGGGCAAGCCGAAGGGCTGCGTGCACGCACATTCCGACTTCGCGTTCAACACGGAGACCTACGCGTTGCGGATCGCGGGTTATCGCGAAAGCGACGTCTGTCTCTCGGTGCCGAAGCTCTTCTTCGGCTACGCGACCGGCACCAACCTGATGTTTCCGTTCCGCGTCGGCGCGAGCGTCGTGCTCTTCCCCGGCCGCGCGACCGCCGACGAGCTCTTCGACCAGATCGCCGCGCATCGGCCGACGTTCCTGACCAGCGTGCCGACGATGATCAACAACATGCTGCGCTCGCCGCGGATCGCGGACGCGGACCTCACGAGCCTGCGCATCTGCCTCTCGGCCGGCGAAGCATTGCCCGCGCAGCTCTACCAGGAATGGAAGGCTCGCACGAACGTCGAGATCCTCGACGGCATCGGCTCGGCCGAGATGTTCCACATCTACATCTCGAACCGCGAAGGCGACGTGAAGCTCGGCTCGCTCGGGAAGATCGTGCCGGGCTACGACGCGCGGATCGTCGACGCGGAAGGCCGCGAGGTGGCGCACGGCGAGCCCGGGCGGTTGCGCGTGCGCGGCGGCTCGACCGCGTTGTGCTACTGGGCCGACAAGGCGAAGTCGCGCGAGACGTTCCAGGGCGAGTGGTGCACCAGCGCCGACATCTTCAAGCGCGACGCGAACGGTTACTTCTACTACGAGGGCCGCGACGACGACCTGCTGAAGGTGTCGGGCATCTTCGTGTCGCCGCTCGAGATCGAGAACGCGCTGCTCGCACATCCGGCGATCGCGGAAGTTTGCGTGCTTGGCAAAGAGGACGAGGAGCGCTTGGTCAAGCCGCTCGCGTGCGTCGTGCTCAAGCCGGGCTTCGCAGGCAACGATGCGCTCGCCGCCGAGCTGAAGGCTTTCGTCAAGACGAAGCTCGCGCCCTACAAGTACCCGCGCTGGTTCGAGTGGCGCACGAGCCTGCCGAAGAACGACCGCGGCAAGGTCTCGCGCAAGGACTTGAAGGCCGAGCTCGGCCTGCGTTGACTCCCGTGCATGCGCGAGCGCCGACGCGCTCGAGCTCGCGCACTTCGACGGGGAGCCGTCGCTCGCGATGGTCGCGCTCGCGACGATGGAACGAGTTTGGCGTGCCGGCGCAGGAGCTCGGTGAATTCGGGGGTGCCCGTCGGTCGGCGATATGCTTCGCGCGTGGCCCCGCCGGAATCACAGGGAACCCGGATTCCCGGCCCGCGACCGCGGATCGACCGCGCGCGACCGAGAAGGCGACGCAGCGCGTTGCGCGGCGGGCCGCCGCGGCAAGTGGCGGTGATGAAGCTCGTTCTCGCAGCGTGCGTGTTGGGGTCGACCGTGGTCGGGCCGTTGGCGGCTTCGCCGGCACTGGCGGCCCCGGTCCCGGCCGTCCCGTCGGTGCTGGCGCCCTCGTCGCCGCTCGGCGCGGCCAACGAGTCCCAGGACGAGTCGACGCGGCCGGGCGCGCCCGCGGATTCGGTCGGCGCGTCGTTCCCGAGCTCGGCGGCGTCGGCCGCGCCGGAGCGTTCGCTCGAGCGTCGGCTCGTCGCGTACGCCGCGCTCGAAGCAGGCGAGCTCGACCGAGCGGAGCAGCTCTTCACCGCCGAGCTCGCGCGCTTCCCCGAGGACGCGAACAGTGCCTACGCGCTGGCTTGCGTGGCCGCGCGTCGCGGCGCGCTCGAACAGGCGCTCGCACACCTCGGACGTGCCGTAGAACTCGGCTTCGCCGACGCGCTCGTCGCCGGGGCCGACGAAGACCTCGCCGCGCTGCGTGCGTTGCCGCGGTTCGCCGAGCTCCTCACGACGATGGCGCGCCGCGCCGCTCCGGCGCAGCTCGGAGCGCGCCTCGTATGGACCATCGAGAACCAGTTCGCGTCGTACACGAGCGACGGTTCGCGTCTCGTCGCCGGCCGCGGCGGCGACGGATCGATCCTCGACGCGCGCAACGGCGAGCTCGTTGCGTGCATCACGTACGACGAACGGGGGCTCGCCGGCGTGACGCCGCAAGCCGCGGGTCCGCTCGCCGCGACGACCGCGTTCGATCTCGACGTCGCCGTGTGGGACACGTTCGAGGGTCGATTGCTTTGGCGGCGCAACGTGCCGGGCACGTGGGCGTGCACGCCGCAGTGGGAGCGGAGCGGCGCGTCGTTCTTGTGCGCCGGGCGTACGCCGGATGCCGATTCGGTGCGGCTGGACGCGACGACCGGCTCGAGGCTCGCGGATTTCGGACACGCGCCAGAAGGCGCGTGGATTTCGCCGGATGGTGCCCGCGTCTTCACGTTGCGGCGCACGGGCGAGCGAGAGAGCGTCCTGGCGCTGCGCGACGCGCGCACCGGCGGCGAGATCGTGCATCTCGACGTCGCGGGGATGCCGATGCACCAAGGGGGTTTCGCGCCTTCGAGCACCAGGTTCTGGTGCCTTTCCTTGGACGCCGGTGAGGTGCACGTGTTCGACGCACGCGACGCACGCGAAGTCGCTGTGCTGAGGGGGCGGAACGGCAAGGTCCAGCACGCGCTCGGCATGCCCGACCGCGATGAGGTCGTCGGCGTGGACGGCGGGAAGGAGCTCGTGTGGTGGGATCTCGCGAACGGCGCGGAGCTGCGCCGAGTCGACCTGGCGCACGGCAACTACGGCGGTCTCGACGTCAGCGCGCGCGGCGACCGCTTGTTCTCGAGCTCGTGGGGCGATGCACTGCGCGTGCTCGATGCGCGCAGTGGCGAGCGGCTCTGGCAGATCGACGCGCAGCGTTCTTCGAGGTGGGTATTCGGTGGCGCGTTCCGAGACGATGGCGAGGAGCTCGCTCTGCCGTTCGGCGATGCGCTGGTGATCCATGATGCGCGCACCGGCAGGGTGTTACGCACGCTCGCGGCTCCGTCGCTCAACATCGAGGCGCTCGTGCCGAGTCCGGACAGCGAGCGAGCATGGGTCGCGACCGACGACGGCACGTTGCGCGTCATCGAGCTCCCCACTGGGCGCACTGTGGCGTCGTACCGGCCGCGCGCGCAGCGCATCGACACGTTGAGGTTCGTCGCAGACGGCGCGCGGGTGCTCGTCGGTTGGCACAACGGCTCGCTCGGTTGGGTCGACGCGTCGAGCGGGGCGCTCGTGCGGAGCTTCGAGCGCACGCTCGACGTCGATTGGACCGACGCGGCCGTCAGCTCGGACGGACGGCGTGTGATCTCGAGATGGTCGGGCGGCGACGCGCTGCTGCTCGACGGCGAGAGCGGCGGGGAGCTCGCGAAGCTCGGGCCCGCGGGCTGGAACGTCGCGCAGGTCATCCACGACGCGACACGCCGAGTCGCGGCCGCGCAATCCGACGGGTCGGTCGCGCTCTTCGATCTCGAGACCGGCGTGCGGTCAGCGCGGACCTTCGCGACCGGCGATCACGTGAGCTCGCTCGCGCTCAGTCCGGACGGCGCCACGCTCGCGTGCGGCACCGTCGATGCCGGGCTCTTCGTTTGGCGTGTCGAAGACGGCGAGCTCCTGCGCCGGCATCAAGTACCCGACGTCTTCGACGCGTCGCTCGACGTGCGCGCGCTCGAGTTCGAGGCGGAGGGCAAGACGCTCGTCTACACCACCGGCGACTACGGCACCGCGAGGCGTCTCGACCTCGCGAGTGGCTCGGACCAGTTGCTCTACGACACGAGCGGCGGCAACGCGGGGACGATGTACGCGCGGCCGAGCGTGTCGGGCAAGCGCCTCTACGTCCACGGCATGGTCGCGGGCGATCAGCCGGTGCTCGATGCGCGCAACGGCGCGCCGCTCTTGAAGGTCGAGGGGCGCGGGCTCGGCTTCGTCGACGGCACGCGCGACGACCGGTGGGTGGTCGGCACGATCGACCACGGCATGCGCGTCTTCGGCGAGAGCCTCGATCCGCGCTACACGTACGTGCCGTTCGTGGACGGCGGCTTCCTCGTGCAGACCGAGTCGTTGCACTGCATCGGCACCGTCGGCGCGTTGCGGTGGGCGGTGGTCGTGCGCGGCGACGAGACGTACCCGTTCGCATCGTGCGCGAGCGAGTTGCTCGATCCCAAGCGTGTCCGCGCCGCCGCCGCGGGCGTCGGCGTGCGCGCGGCGGAGCTCGGGCTCGCTCCGTCCGTGCGGATCATCGGCGAACCGATCCGTTCGCTCGCCGCGGACGCGACGACGATCGAGCTCGAGCTCGAAACGGTCGCGCCGCGCGGCATCGCGGCGTGCGAAGCGGATCTCGACGGCGTGCCGCTCGACGAACTCGCGACTCGCGCGCTCGCGCGCGACGCGACCTCGGCCAACCCGTCGGGCGCCGGCGCCGTGCCGCAGCGCGTCACGCTGCGGCTGCCACGCACTCCGGGCGCCGGCTCGCAGGAACTCCGCCTCGTGGTCTTCGACCGTTCGGGCCTGGGCAGCCGCGTGGCGCGAACTCGTTTCATCCCGGAACGCTGACGCACGTAGCTTCCGCCGAGCGTCGGCCGCCCGGTGGCGCATGAACCGTCGTCTTGCCGAACCGTTCGCGATGCTCACGGCATGCAAACGCTCCAACCAAGCAAGTCACCGCACTTGGGTTTTCGCTACGTGCTGGCACAGCATTGCTCCCGGAGGTTCGCAGGCTCTCGCGCTCGAAGGCGTCCTTGCTCGGCCGCCTCGATGCGAGGGGTCGCGCGCCGTTCAGCGAATCGGCACGCTCTGCAGCCGGTCGCCGGTTCCAGCGGCGTCGAAGCGCGCGCCCACGACGACGCCGCCGATCACGGGACCGAGCGGAGTTTCGTAGAGCACGTCGAACCGCACGCTCGTGTCGCGAGTCGACGTGCGTTCGACCGCCAGCTCGAACCCGCCGTCGTCGCGGGCCACGCACGAGCGCACCGTCGCGTCGGGCGAGAGGCTCTTCGCGTGGGTCGGAATCACGGGCACGCCGTCCCAATCCAAGCGGCCGGAAACACGGACCGGTGCGTCGCCGCTCGACTCTCCGTACAGGAGCACGGGCTCGAACCGGACACGTTCGGCGTCGTGGGACACGAGCACCGCGCGCTCGTCGAGGGTGCGAGTCTCCGAGTCCGCGCGGATCGAGAGCGTGGCGTAGTAGACACCGCGGGCGAGCTCGGCCGGCTCCGGCCGCAGCCACACGAGCACGCGACCCGCTTCCGCCGTCGAGCGCACCGCGACGCCGGGTCGGTCGATCGCGAACGTCAGTCCGTGCGGGAGCGGCCCTCGCTGCGCGTGCACGACGAGCGCCGTTTCCGCCGCGGGTGCACCGTGTCGGACCTCGATGCGCGGAGCGCTCGGGAGCACGGAGATTTGCTCGACGACGGCGAAACGCACTTCGGCGGCGAGCAGCTCGACCGGCGATCCGTCGACTTCGACGTACACGTCGGACGCCTGCGCACCCAACGTCCAGGTGTTCGGGCGAATCTCGAGCTCCAACGTCGCGCCCGGGTCGATCACGTCGGTCGAGGGCTTGATCACCGTGCAACCGCAGGTCGTGCGGATCCGACGGACACGCACCGGCTCGCCCCCAGGATTCGAGACCACCGCGAGAGCGAACACGTCCGCGCCCTTCGCCAAGGTCCCGAAGTCGACGAGGCGCGCGGATTCGACGATCAAGGCACCGCCCGTCGCGCCGCGGACGTCGTCGCGAGCAGTCGGCACGCAGAGCCAGGCCCCGAGTCCCAACAGCAGCAGCGGTCCGACCACCTCGAAGCGCTTCATGCGCCACGCCGCCCAGGCGCCGAGAGTCGGACGAGGAGCCAACCCACGCCGGCGACGAGCAGCGCCAGGCCGACGTACATCCGGACGTTCGATCGCTCGGACGGCGGAGCGTCGCGTGTCGGCGGCTGGGCCGGCTCGCTCGAGAGGTGGAGATCCGTGCGCTGCTCGCGGCCCTCGTTCTCCGCGACGTGGCTCGAGAGCTCCATCACGGCGGCATCGTCGAGGGGCACGAGTCCTTCGACGTAACTGACGGGCGGGTGGAAGCGCGCGTCGGTCACGTGCGTGCCGGCGGGGACGAGCTCGGCGTAGCTGCTTCGGCCGCGCGGCGTCGTGCTCGTGCCGCGCAACGTGACGACGTTTCGCGGCTGTCCCGTGCCGACGTACCAGGTCTCGAGTTCGATCGAGAGCGGCAGACGGTTGCGACCATCGTCGTGGTAGTCGGCGAAGCGCACGCGTTGCACGAGTTCGCCGGTCGAGTCGCGGCACTCGAAGGTGCGCGGTGCTCCCGTGGTGCCGTCGATCCGCAGCTCGAGCACACCGGCGATCAAGCCTTGATGGAACGGGAAGTTCGGCCATTCGCCGGGTTCGTCGATCGTCCACCGAGCGACGACGTCCGCGCCGTCGCGCTCGCAATTCCACGCGGCCGCGAGGCTTCGCAACGACTCGACCCAACTGCGGACGAATCGTCGGGAATGGATCAGCCAGTGCGTGTTGTCCGCGCGCTCGACGTCTTGCACTTCGCGGGCCGTGCGTTGGGCTTGCCGTTTCGGTGGTGGTTCGAACGCGTCCGGCTTGGGGCGCAGCGCGATCACTTGAAGGCGCTCGTCGTCCGTGTAGAGCACGGTCATCCATGCCGCGTCGACCGTGCCTTGCAGTGCCGCGCTCGGCTGCATCTCGGCGCGGAACTCGACGAAGTCCGGACCGAACTCGTACTCGAAGCCGCGCCGCACGCGAGCGTCCGCGAGCACGCTGCTCTCCAGGAACGCGACGTGTTGATCGGCGAAGAGCTCCCAGTCGGCCGGAGCGACGTCGACTCCGGCAGCGGGCCCGCGGTCTCGTTCGACGGCGATGCAGCGCGCGAACTGCGCCGCCGCTCGCTCTCGCCATTCGGCCGGTGGCGCGAACGAGCGCTCGTTCACCTCGAACTCGAAGCGTCCGCGCGGCAATCCCGCGAGATAGGTCGCGAGCAACGACACGACCGACTCCGCGGTGCGTGACCGATCGGTCTCGTCTTGAACCGTGCTCGCGCCGGCGGGGGACGGCGCCGCGAGCGCGCACGCGAGCCACGCGGCGCCGAAGCGCCGCGCGACCCCCGCGCGAACTCGCGGCCGGGACGGATGCGGTTCGATCACCGCCGGCATCACTGACACGTCGGGAACGTGTACGAGTGGAGCACGGTCGACGGCGTGCACGTGAAGCAACACTGGTGCCCGTGCTTCGCGACCTGACTACCGACCGTCGCCGGAAACAGGTGCGCGAGGAGACCGCCGTCGGGTTTGCAGTTCTTGTTGTACTGCGAGCAGTCGGTGCCCGCGTAAGTGCCCGTATGCGACGTCACGGTGCACGTGCTCTCGCCGGACGGGCATTGATAAGGGTAGTACCAAAGGTAGGAGCCACTCGATCCGGGAGAGTCCGGCGGGCATTCGGGCGTGACGCTCAGCTTGACGCACTTCCCGCATTTCTCGGGAATCGTCGGTTGAGGGCCGAGCACCGACGAAGGGATGCAGTCCTTGTTCGCGGTCGGTTCCACTTCGCAACATCCCGGCTCGAAGTCGAACTCGCCGAGCAGTTGCGCGCCGCTGAAGTTCAGATTCGACGTCACCGAGCCGGACGCCGAAGTGAACGTCACGCCGACCTGGGCTGCGGAGCGCGGCCACTCTTGGGTTGCGGTCGGATCGAAGATCCACTCGAGCGCGGCTTCGTGACGTTTGGCGAGAATCGTCACCGTGGACGGCCCGCTCAGCGTTTCGAGCACACGCGCGTTGCCTGCGAGCGTGACCGTATAGGTCTCGTCGTAGTCCAGAGCCGCGGCGCGGAAGAGTGAGACCGTCACTGCGCCGGGCCGGTCGATTCCGCCCTCGACGCTGCGTCGATCGGGGACCACCGTCCATGCCGGGAGCGACGTGTGCACTCGATACGTCGAATGCAGTTCCGCGCCGGTGACGCCATTCGCAGGGTCGACGCTCATCGTCCCACTGCGGCCCACCCACACGTGGAGGACCTGCACTTCGACCATGTTCGGGATGAAGTACACGGTGTCGATCATCGGGATCGTGGCACTGACGCCGGTGTTCGCGCCGAGCACGCGCGAACGAACTCGTGCCGGCTCCGCGCCGAAGTAACTCTCCTTCGGCGCCACTTCGAACCAGGCCGTGGGTGAAGCCTCGAATTCGATCGCGTACGCGACGACCGGATTGGCACCGACCCCGGCGAGTGTCGCGAGCGCCACGATGTTGCCGGTTGCGGCCGCGGTGTCGAGCTCGTTCAGTGTCGGCGTGGGTTGCAGCACGGTCGTCGCTCCCGTGGCAGGCGCCCAAGTGACCGACGTCACCTGCGCGAACGCTGGTGCGGCGCACAGGGCACTCGAGCCGACGAGTGCTCCGAGGGATCGCCACGAAAGTAGCCGCGAAATCGACATCATCGAGATTCCTTGCTGGTCGAAAGACCGGAACGGAGTTCATTCGCAGCTTGCCACGGCACTCCGAGTCGGAGTCGGAGATCCGCGGATTACTCGCTCGCAGCCCGCAACCGGGATTTGGCGACTCACGAGTGCGAACGAGCAGCGCGCAAACGTCGTCGCGGTCTTTTCGTCGAGAGAATTCGTCAGCGTCGAGGCCAACCACAGCACGCGCACCACGACGAATTCACTCGCGCGCTCGTCCGCGCGACCACACCGATCGTCGACGTCTTCGTCGAATCACTACGCGAAGCTCATTCGCATTACGCGTGGAGCGCATGATCGAAATCGTCGTCGCGGTCGCGACCGACTGGCCGCGCGGTGCCGCGCCGTGGACTTCGTGGGCCTTCGCGGGCCGTCGAGTGGGAACTCGCCGAGCACTCTCGGCGACTACGCGAGTTCGCGCGCGGCTGCCCAGAGCGCGGTGAAGCGAACGCGGCGAAGCAAGCGCGGCGAATCGAGCACTGCGCAGCGAGCACTGCGCCGCGAGCACCGCGAACTGGGCGCGGTCGAACGTCGCACGGCGAACCGAGTGAGGCGCTGTCGAGCGCGAGGCCGCGGTCGTTCCACGTCGCGCGACGCCGGTTCCACCGACGCGGTGCGAATCACGGTGTTGCAGAACTGGAGTTTGGAACTCGCGCGCGGTCGATGGTGCGCGGCGTGCCACCGAAAACTCGCACGCGCGATTGCGGCTCTTCGCGAACCCAGGCGCTCCTACGCAGAAATTCCGACTCCAGCGCGCGTGCATCGACGCCTAACTTCGTTCCAGAGCGCGCGCCGGTCCGGTGCGCGGCCCAAGAGCGGCCGGCCCGGGGATGCATGCCGGCGCGCGCGTGACCTGCTCACGGCTCGCGCAAGATGCGCCGCGCGAGCGGCGAAGCGTGATGGAGGAGCAGCTTCCAACCGTCGCTCTTGCCGTCCGCTCCCGCGCGCCGCACGAAGAGGTTCGTCGCGACCGCTTCGGCGACGAGCGTGTTCGCCGGCCGTGGCTCCTTCGTCGCCTCGCTCGCGGTCTCCGGTCCCGCGTCGCCGCGCGAGTGGATGCGCTCGATCGCGTTGACCCACGCGACGTCGCCGAAGACCTGCACCGAGACGTCGGCAAGCTCGAAGCGGATCCACGTCGTGCTCTGGAAGATCGCTTCCCAAGCCGCGTGGACACGTGCGGGTCCGACCAAGGTCTCCGCGCCGGGGTGGATGCACTGGATGCGCTCGTCGTCCGCCCACGTGGCGCGCATCGCATCGAGGTCGAGGCGCTCGAAGGCTCGGTAGAAGTCGCGGTTCGCGCGCGCGACGTCCTTCTGCGTGTCGTAGTCGGGGGCAGGCATGGGCGGAAAGAGTATCCGCACGAGCCGCATGCGTGTCGGCGGCGTGCGGGATAGGCTCGCGAGTGCGACGAGCGCGCTTGGAATCGTCCGGATTCGTTCTAAGGAGCGCGCTCTTCCGCCCCCGGCCATGGACTACGAGCAGCACGGTTTCGGCGAGGTCGTGCTGCTGCGCGCGAGCTCGCCCAAGAAGATCCACGAGCTCGCGCTCGTCCTGAAGGCGACGTCGATCGAGCACGCGGTCCGCCAGGAAGGGCCGTCGACGTGGGCGATCGTCGTGCTCGAGTCCGACTTCGCGCGCGCTCTCGACGAAGTGCAGCGTTACGAGCAGGAGAACCGCGGTTGGCCGCCGCGCGAGACCGCCGCGCCGGCGAAGAGCGACTGGATCACGTCGGTCGGCGCATTGGTCGCCGTGCTCGTCGTCTTCCACGTCGCGGCGATCCGTGGCGCGTTCGGCTTCGATTGGTACGCGGCGGGCGCCGCCGACGGCACGGCGATGCGCGCCGGCGAATGGTGGCGCGCGATCACGGCGTTGACGCTGCACGCGAGTCTCGAACACCTGCTCGGCAACCTCGTGTTCGGCAGCTTCTTCGCGTGGGTCGTCACGCAGACGCTCGGCGCCGGCCTCGGTTGGGCGGCGATCGTGCTCGCGGGTTCGCTCGGCTTCGCGGCCGAAGCGCTCGTGCGCGGCGACTTCACCAGCATCGGCGCGTCGACCGGCGTCTTCGCGGCGCTCGGCGTGCAGGTCGCGCATCAATGGCGGATGCGCCGCGTGCACCGGATGGTCGCGTGGAAACGTTGGGCACCGGTGTTCGCGGGTTTCGTGCTGCTCGGTTACCTCGGCATCAGCGACCCCAAACAAGCACCCGAGTGGATGGCGCACGAAGTCGCGCGGATCGACGTGCTCGGTCACGCGGCGGGGTTCGTGATGGGCCTCGTCGTCGGGTGGTTCCTCGGGAGCGGTCCGCGCGGCGTGCAGGCGAGCCCGCGGGTGCAAGCGCTGCTCGGTGGACTCGCGCTCGCGACGATCGGCGGCGCGTGGGCGGTCGCGTTGCTCGCAGCGCATTGAACGAATCGCTCCGCGCACGACCGCCGTGTCGGTCGCGGCGGGCGCGCTGCTAAGCTCTCCACCCCGATGCTCGAGCTCGCCAAGCTCACTTGGATCGAAGCGAAGGCCGCGCTCGACGCGCGGACGATCGTCTTCCTGCCGATCGGCTGCACCGAGCCGCACGGTCCGCACCTGCCGCTCGACACCGACGTGACGATCGCGCTGGCGCAGGCTCGCCGCGCGGCGGAGAAGCTCGAACGTGTGGGCGCGCGCTGTGTGCTCGCGCCGCCGCTCTCGTACGGACTGACGATGTACACCGACGGCTTCGCCGGGCGGTTGACGTTGCGGCCGGGCACGTTGTGGGCGTTGCTCGAGGACCTGGTCAGCGCGCTCGAGCAGAACGGCGTGCGGCGCATCGTGTTCTCCAACGCGCACCTCGAGCCCGCGCACGTCAAGATCCTGCGCGGCGTCGCCGGCGATCACGCCGTCGCGTCCCACGATCGCGCGCTCGTCCTGTTCCCCGACGTCACGCGCCGGCGCTTCGCAGAGCGTCTCGGCGACGAGTTCAGGAGCGGCGACTGCCACGCGGGCCGGTACGAGACGAGCATCGTGCTCGCCGCCGATCCCGGCGCGGTCAAGGAAGCGGCGCGGCGCGAGCTCGCGCCGGTGCGCATCGACTTGATCGACAAGATGAAGCGCGGCGTCGACAGTTTCCTCGACGCCGGCGCGACCGATGCCTACTGCGGCGATCCCGCGGCGGCGAGTGCGGGCGAAGGCGCGGAGCTCGTCGACACGCTCGCCGATCTGATGTTCGAAGCGATTCGAGAGACATGGCCCGACGACAAACCGTGAAGCCGCGCCGCAAGAAGGCGTTCGTCACGCAACTTCGCGTGCGCTTCGGACACGTCGATCCCGCGGGGATCGCGTACTTCCCGAAGATCTACGACTACATCCACGAAGCGTTCGAGGAGCTCTGGCACGAGCACGTCGGCGTGCGCTACGACCACCTGTTGCTCGAGCAGCAGATCGGTTTTCCGTTGGTGCACTCCGAGGTCGACTTCAAACGGCCGCTGCACTTCGGCGATCGGCCGGTCGTGCGCGTGACGTGTCTCGCGCTCGGCACGAGCTCGTTCACGCTGCACTACGTCTACACCGTCGACGACGAAGTCGCCGTCGACGCGCGCATGACCACGGTGTGCGTCGACCTGAAACCGCTCAAGAGCCGTCCGATTCCGGACGAATACCGGAAGAAGCTCGAGGAGATCTTGGAGCGCCCATGAGGATCGGAAACAAGTTCGGCCGCGGTCGGCCGGTGTTCAGCTTCGAGTTCTTCCCGCCCAAGACCGACGAAGGCGCGCAGCAACTGATGCGCACCGTCGCGAGCTTGAAGAAGGCGATGGCGCCGGACTTCGTCTCGGTGACCTACGGCGCGGGCGGCTCGACGCGCGAACGCACGCTCGACGTCGTCGCGCGCATCCAGAAGGAGCTCAACCTGACGGCGATGGCGCACCTGACGTGCGTTGGCTCGTCGCCCGCGGAGATCGAGCAGATCGTCGGCGCGCTGACCAAGAAGGGCATCGAGAACGTGCTCGGCCTGCGCGGCGACAAACCGAAGGACGCACCGGCAGCGTTGGCGACCGACTTGCAGCACGCGAGCGACCTGATCGAGTTCGTGAAGGGGCGCTTCGACGTCGACGTCGGCGGCGCGTGTTATCCCGAGCGGCATCCGGAGTCGTCGGACAAGCGCGCCGACCTCGAGTGGACGGTGCACAAAGTGAAGAAGGGCGCGGACTTCCTGGTGACGCAGCTCTTCTTCGACAACCGCGACTACTTCCAGTTCGTCGAGCGCGCGCGCGACGCCGGCATTCGCGTGCCGATCGTGCCCGGCATCATGCCGATCACGAACGTCTCGCAGATCGAGCGCTTCACGAAGATGTGCGGCGCGTCGATCCCACACGGACTGCTCGAGAACCTGCGCGAGGAAGCGGTCGATCCCGCCGCGGTGATGGCGATCGGCATCGAGCACGCGATCAAACAATGCCGCGGCCTGCTCGAAGCGGGCGCGCCGGGCATCCACTTCTACACGCTGAACAAGAGCCACGCGACGCGCTCGGTGCTCGCGGCGATCAAACGCTTCTGAGCTGGCCCGCGCGAGGACCGCGAACAAGACGTAAGCTCAGCAGCGCTGCGACGGACTCTTCGAAGTTCGATCCGCCGGCCTCGTTTGGGCGCGGCGCGACTCGTGGATCCAGCACGTCGCACCCGCCGTTGCGCCGGAACACCAGACGGCTGCAGCGCGCTCGTTCAGAAGGCGAAGCTGAGCGACGCCCCGACGAACCCCGCGGTGTCGATGTCCTCGTCGGCGATCTCGTCGCCGTCGACGTCGATCGAGAGCCTGCGATCCGTTGCGCCCAGGAACAGTTCCGCCTGCAGGCCGGCGTCCGAACGATAGATGCCGCCGATGCGCACGCCGGTTTCCTCGTCGATGAACGCGGCATGCGCGAGTACGTCGTCGTCGACGCGATACTGGCGCTGCTGCATTTGGAGCTGGATGTAGCCGTCGCAGTGGTCCGTGAAGTTGTACGTGAAGCCGAGCGACGGATCGCTCGACCGCACGGTGCCGATGTGGCCGTGCTCGGTGATTGCCCACTCGATCATCGGGATCGGCGAGAAGGACACGTCGTCCTCGAGCTCGTTGCGGCCGACGATGCCGAGGCCGAGTTGGAGATCCTTGCTGAACGCGTAGACGAAGCCTGCTCCGCCCTCGAAGTAGAAGCTCTCGCCGAAATCCGCGCCTTCGCTGGTGCCGGAGTTCGCGTTGAGCGTCGCGAACCAGCTCCACGAGCTTCCCGGACGGAAGTAGGTCGCGCCGAAGCCGAACTCGTCGGCATCGTCGAAGACCGCATTCGACGTCTCGTACTTCGACTGCTCGCCGCCGATGCGCAGGCTCCAGACGCCGCCTTGTCCGAGCAGCGTGTGACCGACGTCGACGCCGAGACGCGAGACTTCGAGCTCATCGTCGATGTCGGCGAAGTCGGCGCTCGCGTAGGACGTCGCCTTGACGGTCACGTTCCAGAGTTTCGGCTGTTGCACCACTCGCGTCCGCGGCGCGACGGCCTCGTCCGTGCCGATCAGGGCCAACGCGGAGTCGGAATCGAGCGAGAGTTCGCTCTCGAGCGGAGCCGGCGAAGCACCGTCGCTCTTCACGTGTCCGCCCCCGGCGGACGCGGTGGTGGCGAGCGTGAGGAGTACCGGAATCGACGCCGAGGCGTGGTGCATGATCATCGCGAGGGCAGGTGACGTGGGAAGCGCCGCGTCGAGCGTCGCCCGACGACTCGCGGAGTGTACGAAACGTCGGGAGTGGTTTCGGGTTCGCAGTACGACGCCGAGCGCCGGAGAGCCGCTGGCGACCGGGCACGAATCGCTTCGAATGCGAGTCGCAGGGTCGGCGAGCGCAGACTCGACCGGCCGTCCCTGGACGCGCGCTGAATCCCGAGCGTCGGAATCGACGGCTACGTGTGCGAAACCACGGCAACCGAAGCTGATGCCCGCGACCACCCTCCGCACGCGAGCATGCCGAGCCGCGCGTCGATCCGCCACGGTTCGTCGTCGCGGACGCTTCCTTGCGCTTTCGACCCGACACCGTCGAATTCTTGGCGTTGCAGGTTCCGTCGCGGTCAGCGCGCGTCATTCGGCGCACCTTGCCCGAGCGTCCCACCGGTGAAGCATGCCGCCGTCCACGCGAGGACGTCGACCCCGACCGGAGATCCGACCGCGACGAGGCTCAAGTGGTCGTGCCCCTCGTACGTGCGGTACTCCACCGACTGGCCCAGTGCGCGGAGCTCTGCGACGAAGCGCTCTTGCACGAACGGCAACACGAGATCATCACGCTCTCCCTGCCCGACGAAGAGCGGTGCGTCGAAGCGCGCTCGCGGCACGTTCGCGCGCAATCGATCGCCGAGCGTCCCCGTCGTCGGATCTCGCGCGAAGATCGAGCCATCGAGGAAGAGGAGCGCCTCGCAAGCGGAGAACAACGCTTCGGGCGGTGCGAGGCATCGACTGGCGATGTCCCGCGCGACCAGGCGCGCGCTTGGCCGAACCCAATCGTCGAAGTCGACGTCGGGGTACGCCGCGGCGTACGCCGTCACGATGAACGACGAGAAGATGCGGCCGACCGGACGGTCCGCTGTCGCGGCGAGCAATCCGATCAGGTCGGATGCCGGCGCGAACGCCGCAACGCCGACGATGTGAACGTCGGGCGCGTGACTTGGCGCGAGGATCGCGGTCCACAATGCCGCGTGGCCTCCTTGGGAATGACCCCACACGACGGAGCGATCGTCGAAGCTCAACTCGCTGATTCGTCTCGCCGCACGCACCGCGTCGAGCGTCGAGCGCGCTTCTCCTTCGCCGATCAAGTACGGATGCGGGCCGGCGGTCCCAAGCCCGACGTAATCCGCCGCGACGTAGATCCAACCCTGCGAGATGATCCCGTCCAGCGCGGGCAAGCAATCGAAGGGTCGGTCGAGCAGCGACGGCGCGCAACCTGGCACCACTCCGGTCGTGCCGTGACACCACACGAGCGTCGGTCGCGGACCGGGTGGCAGCGAGCGTGCCACGAGCACGATTGCGCTGCCGACCGTCGGGGAGTTGTCGCTGCGTGTCGTCGAATACAGCATGCGCCATGCGCGGGCGCTCGCCGGCACGTCGCGCCTGAACGATTCGAGTGCGAGCAATGCGCCGGGCTCGGCGGCCGAATCACGTCGAACTGTGTAGAAGCGGTCGGGCGTCGCAGCGCGGGCGTACCAGTGACCCGCGGCGAGCAAGGAGAGCAACAGCGCACTCGCGAGCGTGACGGTGCGAACCAGTGCGCGTCGCCAGACTCGGGCCCGGGCGGCGCGCCCGTGTGGGACATCAGCGAGAGCGCAAGCCCAGCACACCGCTCCCCATACGAGGCTCCACAGCGCGTCGCTGACCGCGCCGAGCGCGAAGAAAGCGGCGCCGACGATTAGGGCGAGGATCGTGAACGCGCCCACGATTCTCGTCGCTACTGCAAGATCGGCAGCGCTTGGTGCGCCTTGATCGCGACGCGCGCGGCGGTCTTGCCGGCGATTTCGCGGAAGGCGTGCGCGATCGGCGAATCGGGCTGCGAGAGCACCACGGGATCGCCCGCGTCGCCGCCGACGCGCACTACCGGGTTCAGCGGCACGCGGCCGAGCAGCGGGAAGCCGTAGCGTTGCGCAAGGCGCTCGCCGCCGCCCGCGCCGAAGACGTCGATCACGGTCGAGAACCGGCCTTGCGCGTCGAGCGCGACCTTGCGCGGTCCGACACCGGTCTCGAGCTCGAGCTCCGCGTTCGGCGCGCTCGCGACGCGCCCCTGCACGACGAAGCCCGCCATGTTCTCGACGAGGCCGAGGATCTCGACGTTGACCTGGCGGAACATCGCGATCGCCTTGCCGACGTCGAACGTCGACACCGCTTGCGGCGTCGTGACGAGCACGGCGCCCGAGAGCGGCACGATCTGCGCGAGCGAGAGCTGCGCGTCGCCGGTGCCCGGCGGCATGTCGACGAGCAAGTAGTCGAGCTCGCCCCACACGACGTCGCCGAGGAACTGCTCGATCAGCTTGTGCACCATCGGTCCGCGCCACACGACCGGCTTCTCGTCGGGCAACAGGTAGCCGATCGACATCGTCTTCACGCCGTGGCGCTCCTTCGGCAGGAGCTTGCGCTCGACTTGGTCGGGCTCGCCGGCGAGGCCCATCATCATCGGGATGTCGGGACCGTAGACGTCGCAGTCGAGCAAGCCGACGCGCGCGCCGGTCTGCCGCAACGCGACCGCGAGATTGACCGCGACCGTGCTCTTGCCGACGCCGCCCTTGCCGCTCGACACGGCGACGATGTGCTTGACGCCTTTCGCGAGCTCGCGCGGCGGGCCGGACTGCGCGCGCACTTCCGCGGTCATCTCGACGTTGACTTCGCGCACGCCGGGCAGCGTGCGGATCAACCGCTCGGCCTGCGCCTTCATCTGGTCCTTCACCGGGCACGCAGGTGTCGTCAGGTTGATCGTCGTCTTCACGACGCCGTCGCACACGGCGACGTTCTTGACGAAGCCCAACGTCACGATGTCCTGGTGCAAGTCGGGATCGACGACCTGCTTCAGGACTTCGAGAACGGACTCCTTGCTCAGCTCTGCGGTCGGGCTCACGGTGCGCTCCGGATGGGCGTGGGGGACGAATCGGGGCGACTACTCTAGGTCGACGCGGCCGAGCGACAAGCCTGGGGCTTGCTCGAGCTCGCCTTGGCGGTCGAGCGCGCGTCGGTGGCCGCGCGGATCGCCCGAGATTCGTGGAAGAAGCGAGCGTTTCCGGCATCTGTCGGGCCGCACCCTTCCCGAATCCACAGCTCGAAACCATGCGCACCCAACTCTTGGCCGTCGTCGTGCTCTTCGCTTCCTGTTCAGCGCTCGTCGCAGCGGACTCCTCCGTCGGACGCGTGACGCCTGCAAGCTCCTCCGGCGCGGCGCAACGCTCCGGCGGGCTCGCCGAGCGACTCAAGACGCCCGACCAACCGTGGACGATCGACTTGCGCGGCGGCAACGCGAAGTTGATCGACCTCGTCGCGAGCTTCGAAGCGGCGACCGGCGAGCGCGTCGCCTTCAGCCAGTTCGCGCGCGGACGGCTCGAGAGCGCGATCGTCGGTCTGACGACGAACGCGACCATCGCACCGGATCAGGTCTATTCGTGGTTCGAGGCACTGGTCGCCAGAGAAGGCTTTCGGCTCTACGTCGCGACGCACACGGAGCCACGCATGCTCGTGCTCGTCAGCCGCCTCAACAACAACGACTTGCCGGGGACGCCGTACCCCGTGAGTTCGAGCGATCTCGCGGCGCTCGATCGCCATCCGGCGCTCGTGGTGCAGACGACGGTCGACGTCGCACCGCTCGACGCTCGCGCCATGATGAACAGTCTGCGTCCGACGGTGCAGGGCGACACGTCGAGCTTCATCACCGCGCCGAGCGAGTCGTCGGTCGTGTTGACGGCGAGCGGTGCGGAAGTCGCGGTGTTGCTGCGTCTGCTCGAGGAAGCGCGCAAGCACGAGCTCACGCGACTCAAGAACCAACCGCCGCCGGAGGCACAACCCGCTCCGGCGGCGCAACGTTGAGCGCCTGCGTCGCGTCCGTGGCGCGAGCGACGGCGCGGTGCGAACCGAGCCGCGGCGCGAGCCCGGCGGCGCCCTGAATCGAGTTGCTCCGCGCACCGAGTGGTGGGTGACTCGCGATGCCGAGTACGCCCGGCACGCGGGCCACGCGGGTCACGCCGGGCCGCAGCGTGAGTTGGACCGCCACGCGGAGGGCGATACGCTCTCCGCGTGACGTCGAACGCCGAGTCCGCGAAAGCCGTGTGCCTCGTCTCCGGCGGCATGGACTCCGCGGTCGCGCTCGCCGAAGCGCGCGCGGCGGGCTTCGAGTGTTACGCGCTTTCGTTCCGCTACGGGCAGAAGCACGCGGTCGAACTCGAGGCGGCGGCGCGCGTCGCGCGCGAGCTCGGCGCACGCGAGCACCGCGTCGTCACGGTCGACCTCTCCGCGCTCGGCGGCTCGGCGTTGACCGATCCGACGGGCGCGATCGACGTGCCGAAGGACCGCGACGAACGGACGATCGGCACCGGCGTGCCCGTGACCTACGTGCCGGCGCGCAACACGGTGTTCCTGTCGATCGCGCTCGGGTGGGCCGAGATCCTCGGAGCGCGCGAGCTCTTCCTCGGCGTCAACGCGCTCGATTATTCCGGTTATCCCGACTGTCGCCCGGCGTTCCTGCACGCGTTCGAGGCGCTCGCGCGCGTGGCGACCGCGGTCGGGACCGAGCAGGGCGCGCGCTTTCGGGTGCACGCGCCGCTGCTCGAGCTCTCCAAGGCGGCGATCGTCGCGCGTGGGCTCGAGCTCGGCGTCGACTTCGCGCTGACGCACACTTGTTACGACCCGCGCGTCGAGCCCGGCGGGCGCGTGCTCGCGTGCGGCCGCTGTGACGCGTGCGTGCTGCGCCTGAGGGGTTTCCGCGACGCTGGCCGACGCGATCCGATCGCGTACGCGGAGCAGCGCGCGTGAGCCCGGCGTCGAGCCGCTTCGCGCCGTCCCGGCTCGCGCTCGGCTGCGCGCTCGCGCTGCTCGCTGCGTGCGCGAGCGACCCGAAGCGTGAGCCGCCGCCGCTTCGAGGCTTCGTCTGGCCGCGGAAGGGCGTGATCGCGGAGGGCGTCGCGTTCGATCCGGTGAGCCGCGACTTCTTCGTGTCGAGCGTGCGCGAGCGCAAGATCTGGCGCGTGACGCCCGACGGCGCCTTCCACGAGTTCGGAGTGCAGGACGGCCAGCCGTTCGGGATGGCCGTGGATCCAACGCGAGATTGCTTGTGGGTCGCGTTGAACTGGCCGGGCGGTGCCAACCCAAACGGGACGACTTCGCAGAGCATGAGCGGCATGCGGCAGTTCGCGCTCGGCGAAGATCAAGGCGGCATGATCGGCTGTTCCTTCTCGGACGAGGTCGAACACGTGCTCGGCGATCTCGTGGTCGGTCCGGACCGCGCGATCTGGGCGACCGACAGCAAGACGCCCGGGCTCTATCGTCTCGACCCGGACGCGGAATCGAAGCAGCGCCTGCAGCCGGTTCCGATCGGCGACGGCTGGAGGAATCCACAGGGCCTCGCCTTCGGCGACCGCGGCGAGCTCTTCGTCGCCGACTACTCGCGCGGCATCGCGCGCGTCGACCCGGTCGCGGGCTCGCACTTCATTCTCGCCGGCAGCGAAGAGCGCCTGCGCGGCGTCGACGGGCTCTACTGGCACGACGGCGCGCTCTACGCGATCCAGAACGGGACGAAGACGCACCGTGTGTTGCGCGTCGTGCTCGACGCGAGCCGCACGGCGGTCGAGCGCATCGACGTCCTGCTCGAAGGCCCGCCGCTCGACGATCCGACGCTCGGCGTCTTCGCCGAAGGCGCGTTCTTCGTCAACGCGGCGAGCGGTTGGGGCGACTACACCGAGACCGGCGAGCGCGCGGACGGCGCCGGCCGCCCGCTGACCGAGCATCGCCTGGTGCGCATCGAGCTCGACGCTCGGCGTTGAACGCGCGGGCGCTGAACTCGAACGCGGTTGCGGCGACGCCTACGGCAAGACTTCGAAGCGCAGGGCATCGCTGAGCCCGATCGGCACGACCGCGGCGAGCGGATCGCGTTGCCAGCCTTGGATGCAGAGCGACGTGCCGACTTGCGCCCACGGCAACGCACCGGACTTCACGAGCGCGGCGAGATCGAGCTCGAGCCCGCCGCTGCAGTCCGCCGCACCCACCGATCCGCCGGTCGAACCCGCGGCGGTGCGCTTCGACACGCCCACGCAGAGCGTGCCGCCGCCGAACGGCAGTCCGAGCGCATTCGGGCCGACCACGAACAGCCCGGTCTTCTGGTTGACGAAGCCCGTCACGCGCACGGTGCTCGGCGCGGCGAGTCCGACGAACAGCGCGCCCGCGCCATCGATCCGCGGCACGCAGCCTTGGCTGTTCGTCTTCGCGGTGCAGTACGCGACGACCGTCGGTGCGCCGATGCGCGCGACGAAGACGTCGATCTGGTTGCCGTTGACGTCGCCCGCCGCCAGGTTGGAAGCGCGTCCACCGAACGCGATGCTGCGGCCGTCGGCGGAGAGCTCGGCGAGGAAGGACTCGTGGTTGCCCCACGAGCCGTTCGCGGCGACGCTCGCGAGATGCATCTGGTCGTTCGCCACATCGACCCAACCGGCGTCGCGGAAGCCGTTCTGCTCGTTCGGATCGAGCACGCCGTCGCCGAGCGCGTCGAGCCCTGCGAGGCGCCCGTACGCATCGGTGGAGCCGACGACTTGCGGTAGATCGCTTGCGTCGCCGTTGCCGACCGTGGAGACGAGCCCGACCTTCTGCTGCAGTCGGTCGCAGCGGAACGCATCGAACTGTCCGTCGACATCGAAGTTCGCGAGGTCGGCCGAGAAGCTGTTGAAGTACACGCTCGAGCCGTCGGGCGAGATCGTCGGAGCTTCGGCGTAGTACGTCGAACCGACGCCCGCGGCGGTCCGATTGACCAGCGCCGTCGTGCCCGCGGTCCGATCGCGCAGGTACACGTCCCAGTCGAAGCCGTCGAGGTCCGACAGGTTGCTCGCCCAGCTCGTGAACGCGACGAAACGACCGTCCGCCGAGATCGACGGCTCCCACGAATCGAAATCGCCCTGTGCGCCGTCGTTCGCGCGGCTGACGACCTCGAGGATCCCGGTCGCTCGGTCGAGGACGAACACGTCCGGGATCGCGAGGTTCGAGTCGTTCTGGAGCAAGTTGGACGCGGCGCTCGAGAACGCGAGGAAGCGTCCGTCGGGCGTGATGTCGAGGTACAGCGTGTCGCCGTTGGCCGCCGATCCGTCGTGGCCGAGCGTGATCAACTCGGTCGTGCCGAGTTGCATGTCGCGTACGAAGAGGCACGTGCGCGTGACGGGCGCGGCGACGAGATCCTGGGAGTTCGAGAGGAACGCGACGTGACGACCGTCCCAGCTCATCCTTGGCGCAACGCCGCCGAGGCTCGCCGGCGCGCCGGCGGGCGTGACGCTGACGGCTCGCGTCGTGCCGAGCCGCGTGTCGCGCACGAAGACGTCGAACCGGCCGTTGGTGTCGTCGGGGACGAGATCGGTCGCGCCGCTGTCGAACGCGACGAACCGGCCGTCCGACGAGAGCGCTGCCGGATAAGCGCCGCTCATGCCGTTGCCGGAGACGCCTTGCGCGTTGACACTGACCAGTTCGGCGTGGATCTGGGCGTGCGCCAGAGACGTGGCGGCGAGCAGGGCGAGCGGGATGCGTGAGAGCGAGATCGAGCGCATGTAGGTCCGTGGTGTGGATGGCCGTCGGTGGGTAGGCCGGGTCTCGATGCGGGGCCGCGCGCCAGCGCAAGCCTCGTGCCCGCTGCGCGCGCGCGTGGGTCTCGAGAGCCATGCTCCGCGGCGGGGCGACGCGAGCTGATTCGCTCGGAGGCGCCGAGCGGTTCGGCGCAATCGCCTCGGCGACGCGCTAGCATTCGGGCGTGTCACCGGTTCCCTGGCACGCATCGTCGGCGCGTGTGCCCGCCGCGACTTCCTTCCGGTTTCCTCGTCGGGGCGCGTTCGCAATCGGCGAAGCCGACGCAGCGCACGCAAGCGGTTCGCGCTCGACGCCGCCTTCTGCGCCGTCGCGCGCTCCAGGGCTCGGCGAGCCCGCTGTTGCTCGCATGGCGATCCGATGATCCGCGAACCGCTCGTCGCCAATCAGTTCGGCAGCGACCGACTCTTCCGGTGGCGCAGTCACGAAGTCAACCGGCTCGAAGCGTTCAGCGACGCCGTCTTCGCGTTCGCATTGACGTTGCTCGTCGTCGCGCTCGAAGTGCCGCGCACGTACCAGCAGTTGATCGACGCCGTGCGCGGCTTCCCCGCGTTCGCCGCGTGTTTCGCGCTGCTCTACATGCTGTGGTACCACCACTACACGTACTTCCGGCGCTACGGACTCGTCGATCGTTTCGTCGTCGTGTGGAACGCGGTGCTCGTGTTCCTGGTGCTGTTCTTCGTCTATCCGCTGAAGTTCCTGTTCTCGCTGCTCTTCGGCGTGTGGATGATCAACTTCGGTTGGATCGATCCGGAGACGTCGCCGGAGTTCGTCGCACGCGTGCGCGAAGGAGCGCACGGCTGGGATCCGCGGCAACTGATGTTGATCTACAGCGGCGGCTACCTCGCGGTCTCCGTCGTGTTCCTCCTGCTCTACCGGCACGCGTGGAAGTTGCGCGACGCGCTCGAGCTCGACGCGCTCGAACGGCACTTGACCGTCGATTCGCTCTACGCGCATTGGGTCGACATCGGCGTCGCGCTCCTGTCGCTCGGCCTCGCATGGTTCGGCGGCGTCGAGCAGTCGCTCTGGGCCGGCGTCGCATACGCGCTGCTCGGTCCGGCGCACGGCGTGCTCGGCAAGTGGCGCGCGCGAACCCGGCCGACCAGAGCGTAGGATCTCGGCCCATGAGCCGAGAAACGCCCGAGACGTCCGCTCCGCGCCCGCTCGAAGTCCCGCCCGCGATCGGCGAGGCGCGCATCGACGCGCTCCAGAAGCTCGTGGCGATCGTCGATCGCCTGCGCGCGCCGGACGGTTGTCCGTGGGACCGCGAGCAGACGGCGAAATCCGTCGCGCCGCACCTCGTCGAGGAAGCGCACGAAGTGCTCGACGCCGTCGAAGCGAAGACCGAAGCCGACGTGATCGAGGAGAGCGGCGACCTGTTGATGGGCATCTGCCTGCTCGCGCGCATCGAGGAGCAACGCGGCGCGTTCTCGCTCGCGGACGTCGCGAACACCGTGTCCGAGAAGCTCGTGCGCCGCCACCCGCACGTCTTCGGCGACGTGCGGGTCGACGGCGCGGAGCAAGCGCTCGACAACTGGGAGCGCATCAAGCAGAAGGAACGTGAAGCGAAGGCGACGGACGCGAGCGCGCTCGCCGGCGTGCCGGTCGCGTTGCCTGCGTTGCAGCGTGCGAAACGCATGGGGGAGAAGGCGATGTCCGCCGGCTTCAAGTGGACGACGCGCGAGGACGCGCTCGCCAAGGTCGGCGAAGAGGCGCGCGAGCTCGAGCAAGTCTTCGCCGAAGTCGGCGCGTCGAAGGACGATGCGGCGCGCGCGCGGCTCGAGCACGAGCTCGGTGACGTGCTGCTCGCCGCCGCGTTCTTCGGCAACTACGTCAAACTCGACCCCGAACGCGCGTTGCGCGAAGCGTTGCGGCGCTTCGAGCGGCGTTTCCGCGCGGTCGAAGCGGAGTTCGGCGGGTCGCTCGCGGGCCAGCCGCTCGACGCGCTGATGGCCGCGTGGCAGCGCGCGAAGGCGGCCGAAACCGCGGCGAACGAGCTCGAGCGCTGACACGTTCCTCGGCGGTTCGGCGCCCTCGCCGACGGACGTGAGGATTCTCCGTCTCGGCTGGAAAGCGGGCTCGAAATCGTGCATCCAAGGGCGGCCGGAGCGACGTACTGTCGCCCGAACCTTCCGCAAACGAACCCCCTGACGGAGTCATCCGATGAACGTGAATCTGAAGAACTCGGGCGCGCTGGTCGCGCTCGCCGTCGCCGGCCTGGTCGCCGGTGTCAGCACCTCCTGTAAGAGCTCGAACGACCACGGCGGCATGCACGCCATGGCCGACAAGCACGCCTGCAAGGGCATGAATGCCTGCAAGGGCATGGGCGGCTGCAAGACCGCGTCGAACGCCTGCGCGGGTCAGAACTCGTGCAAGGGCATGGGCGGCTGCGCGACGGCGACGAAGCACTCGTGCAAGGGCATGAACGCTTGCAAGGGCCAAGGCGGCTGCAAGACCGGTGACAACGGCTGCGCCGGCAAGAACTCGTGCAAGGGCAAGGGCGGCTGCGCCGTCCCGGTCAAGCACTAGTCGCATCCACGCGAGCGGCTCGCCCGTCTTCGACGGCGCGAGCCGCTTGCTCGTCCGCATCGACTCATCAAACCTCGTTCGCTCTCGTCGATCGCTCGCGCACCACATCATGGGAATCGCCAACCGCTGGAAGCTGCCGGACCTCGGGCTCGGCGTCGGCTTGCGCACGGTGCACTTCGCGCACGTGCTCGAGAAACGACCGCGCGTCGACTGGTTCGAGATCCTCAGCGAGAACTTCATGGCGACCGGCGGGCGCCCGATGTGGATCCTCGATCAAGTCGCCGAGCGTTATCCGATCGTGATGCACGGCGTGTCGCTCGGCATCGGCGGCACCGATCCGCTCGATCGCGCGTACTTGCGCGAGCTGAAGGAGCTCGCGCGACGCTGCAAGGCCGTGTGGCTCGGCGACCACGTCTGTTGGACCGGCGTCGCGGGCCGCAACAATCACGATCTGTTGCCGCTGCCGTACACCGAAGAATCGCTCGCGCACGTCGTGCGCCGCATCCGCGAAGTCCAGGACTTCCTCGAGCGGCCGTTGGTGCTCGAGAATCCGTCGACGTACCTCGGGTTCGCGGAGTCGACGCTGAGCGAATGGGAGTTCATCGCGCGCATGGCGGAGGAGAGCGACTGCGCGCTGCTCCTCGACGTCAACAACGTCTACGTCAGCTCGCGCAACCACGGTTTCGATCCGTACGAGTACCTCGCGGCCGTGCCGTGGGAGCGCGTGGTCCAGATCCACCTCGCCGGTCACACCGATCACGGCACGCACTGCATCGACACGCACATGGGCAACGTGATCGACCCAGTGTGGAAGCTCTACGCCGACGCCATGCGCCGCGCGGGCCCGCGGGCGACGCTGCTCGAATGGGACCAGGAGATCCCCGAGTTCGAGGTCGTGCACGCCGAAGTGCTGAAAGCGGCTCGTTTCCGCGCCACCCTCGAGGTGCGCGCATGAAGCTCGCCCTGCTCGAGCATTGGCTGCAAGGCGTCATCACGCACCCCGAAGGCGTGCGCGCCGGGCTCGCGAACACCTTGGTCGCTGGCGGAGCATGCGTCGACGAGAGCGAGCTCGAAAGCGTCGTGACGCCGTCGGAGCACCTCTCCGCGCTCGAGCGTGTCGAGATCTACTCCGACATGTACTTCTTGCGGCTCGTCGATTGTCTGCGCGAGGACTTTCCGTGCCTCGCGTGGACGCTCGGTGACGGTCGTTTCGAGAAGCTCACGCGCGGCTACGTCACGGCGTGCCCGTCGATGCACTTCAGCCTCAATCAGCTCGGCGCGAAGCTCGCGAGTCACGTTGCGACCACCAACGTGAAGAAGCGCGGCTTCTTCGCGGAGCTCGCCGCGCTCGAACGCGCGATCCAAGAAGTCTTCGACGAGCACGCGAGCCCCGCGATCGGCCGCGCGGAGCTCGAAGCGGTGCCGCAGAGCGATTGGCCGTCGTTGCGCCTCGTGACGACGCCGGCGTTGCGCCTTTTCGCATTCCGTTATCCGGTGAATCGCTACTACCAAGCGTTCAAGGACGGCCGCCGCCCGAAGGCGCCGAGCGAAGCGGTCGCGTCGCACGGCCCGACGACGTGGTGCGCGGTCTACCGCAAGGACTACCAAGTCTGGCGCGCGAACCTGACGCACGAACAGCACGCGCTGCTCGCCGAACTGATGCGCGGCGCCCCGCTGGGCCGCGCACTCGAAGCGTGCGTCGCGTCGCCCGGTTTCGACGCGACGAAGCTCGGCTCGCTGGGCGACTGGTTCCGCGAGTGGGCGAGCGAGGGCCTCTTCGTGGGCCTCTCGGTCGAGCGCTAGCGCCGGCGAGTCTCGCACGAGTGCTTCGCACGCCACGCGGAATGCGCGCCGTGGGTCGCGCGGAGCGTCTGCGTCGACTCGTTACGATGCGCCCCACGATGCTGGTCCATCTGCTGACGATCGCGTTGCAAGTCGAAATGCCGACGCTGGTCCTGAGGAACGGCCGCGTCTTCGATCCCGTGGCGCTCGAGCTGCGCGCGCCGGCGGATCTCTGGATCGGCGGCGAACGGGTGATCGGCGAGCGGCCGCTCGGCGCGGCGTTGCCCAGCGATGCGGCGCACGTCGAGGTCCGCGACGTCGGCGGCGCGACGCTCCTCCCCGGTCTCTTCGACTTGCACGTGCACGTCGCGGTCGCAGGCACCGGCATGGATGCGTTCGTCGCGCTCGAGCGCGAGGAGCACCTGCGCTCGCAACTCGCGTGCGGCATCACGCACGTCGTCGACCTGCACGACGATGCGACCGCCGTCTTCGCTGCTCGCGAACGTTCGCTGCGCGAGCCCGACCTCGCGCGCCTCCACGCCGCGGGCAGCGCGTTCACGGCGCCGGGCGGCCACGGCACGCAGTTCGGCATCGAAGAGAACGTCGTCACCACGCCGGCGGAGGTCGACGCGCGCTTCGCGAAGCTCCTCGAGCTGCGTCCGGACGTGATCAAGCTGATCCTCGAGCACGGCGAGTGGGGGCCGGTGCCCAAGCTGCCGACGCTCGACGGCGAGCTCGCGGGCGCGATCGCGCGGCGCGCGCACGAGGCACGACTGCCGCTCTTCGCGCACGTCTGGACGCTCGACGAAGCGCGCACGGCGGTCGAGCGCGGCGCTGACGTGCTCGCGCACGGCGTCTTCGTCGGCGCGATCGACGAGCCGCTGGTCGCCGCGCTGAAGGAGCGGAACGTCGCGTACGTGCCGACGCTCGCCGTCGTGGTCGGTTCGCGGCGCGCGGCGAGCGAGCGCACGCCGTACGCGCGTGAACTCGCGAGGAGCGTGCTGCATCCCGACGTCTACGCGAGCGTCGCCTCCGGCCACGGCAGCGGTTGGTCGTCGCGCGCGGACTTCGGCGGCGGCGAAGCGCAGTGGTTCGCGAACCTGAAGAAGCTCGCGGACGCCGGCGTCACGATCGGCGCAGGCACCGATGCCGGCAATCCGTTGACGCCGCACGGGCCGGCGTTGCTCGAGGAGCTCGCGCTCTACGTCGAAGCGGGCCTGTCGCCGGCGCGAGCGCTGCGCGCGGCGACGCTCGACGCGGCGAAGATCCTGCGCGTCGAACGCGACTTCGGTGCGCTCGAGCCCGGCCGCGTCGCGGACGTCGTCGTGCTGCGCGGCGACCCGCTGCGCTCGATCGACGAGCTCTGGAACGTCGTCGACGTGTTCAAAGCGGGCCGGCGCGTCGACCGCGAAGCGCTCGCGCGCCGCATCGCCGAGCGCGCGGCGCCCAAGGCGAAGCGCAGCGTCGGCAAGGACGTGCCGGCGCGGCTCGACGACTTCGACGACGGCGACTTGACCAGCGCGTGCGGCACGTCGTGGCTCGGCGCCGAGGACAGCGCGCTCGGCGGGAAGTCGAACGTGACGATCTCGGTGCAGGACGGCGTGTTGCGCGCCGAGGGCGAGCTGCGCGCCGGTTTCCCGTACGGGCCGTTCGCCGGCGCCGCGTTGCGCTTCGACGCGGACGAGCGGCGCGTGCTCGACGCGACGAACTTCGACGGACTGCGGCTGCGTGTGCGCGGCACGGAACGTTCGTGGAGCTTCACGTTGAACCGTGCGGCGGTGAAGGACTTCAACGTATTCGCGACCGAGCTCGAGCTGGGGCCGGAGTGGCGCGAGGTCGAGATCCCGTTCAAGACGTTGCAGCAAGTCGGATTCGGAGAGCCGGTGCCCTGGGCGCCCGACGACTTCACCGGCCTCGAGCTCGATGCGCGCGCGCCGTGGGGCTCGAACGAGGTCGGCAGCTTCTGGTTCGAGCTCGACTGGATCGAATTCGCTCGCCGGCGCTGAGGCGCCGACGCCGGACGACAGCTTTGGGACTTGCGCCGCGCGTGCGGCGGTTTGATCGGAATTCCCAAACGAACCGCGTGCGGAGCCCCTCGAACGAGGCAACACGGACCGCGTCGATTTCCGGCGCGCACGTGTCGGCCCCTTCTTGGAACGACTGTCATGCGCTCACGAACTCGTCGACTGCTCGGAGCTCTCTGCTGTGTCCCGATCGCAGCGCTGGCCCACGCCCAATCGATCGTCGAACTCGCGAATACCGGCCCCACGGCGACGGCGTTCAAGGACATCGACGGTCTGGACAACGCGGAGTGGTTCACGATCGTGAACACGGCACTCCCACCCGCGAAGAGCTACGAGCTCTGGAGCAGCGGGATCACGCTCTACGCCGAAGGCTCTCCGACCTCCCTCGTCGGCGCCGTGATCGGCGACGGAGGTGGCGTTCCACCGCACCAACCCTTCGTCAGCATGGGGCAGTCGGTCTTGTGCCCGCAGCCGTTCCTCGGCCTGCTCGGGCTCGTCGACGACGCGAATCCGCTCACTCCGCCCGTGATCACCACGGCGAACGATCGCGCGTTGGCGTGGGGGAGCGACTTGCTCGTTCAGGAATCGCAGGTCACGACGGCGCCGGAAGTGGCTGCCGGAACGATCATTCGCGAGCTCCTGCGCAGCACGTCGAACAAGCACCAGGATTCGCTCGCACTCGCGATTCTGAGGGACCCGGTCACGGGCGTCGACTACTCGGCGGTCGTCACCGTCGACATCGATCCCACGTGCACGTCGACGCCTGCAGTCGCCAACCAGCACGTGTTGTTCAAGACCGGCGACGCGTTGCCCAGTTCCGGCGCGGTCTTCTCGAACTTCGCAGCGACGGAGAAGCGTTCGTTCGACTACAACGCGCGTGGCGACTACATGTTCGTCGGGGCGTTCAGCACGTCGATCGACCGTCGCATCGTGTTGAACGGGCGCGGCGTGTTGAGCGAGACGCAACCGGTGCCGGGCGGCATCGGCGCCGTGACGAGCCTCCAACTCGCCACGGTCGACGTCAACGACGTCGGCGACTACGTCATCCAGACCCGGGCGAACACGGGCACCGTGCTGATTCGCGGTTCGGTGACGCAACCCTCCGCGCAGACCAAGTTCATCCAGGTCGGCGATCCGGTGCCGGATC
This sequence comes from Planctomycetota bacterium, assembly GCA_023150475.1. GTDB lineage: Bacteria > Planctomycetota > UBA1135 > UBA1135 > JACRIN01. The sequence goes on along the minus strand of JAKLKU010000005.1, from coordinate 79,238 downwards.
CCGACATCGCCGGCGGCGCGGCGACGTTGGCTCGCATCGGAGCGAGTTGGCGTTTCGCGAACGGCGCAGCGAAGAACTGGGCGCCGGCGATCATGACCAATGGCGGCGACATCGTGTGGTTCGGCGAATGGAACGAGTTCGACGAAGAGGGGAACCTCTTCCGCCAGTCCGGCATCTTCGTGAACCACAAGTGCGTCGCGAAGATCGGATCGACGACGGTGCAGGGATCCACGATCGATCGCATCGGCAGTCTCGACGCCGAGCTCCGCTACGAGCTCGAGGCAAGCCCGAACGGGCGTTACCTGCTGTTCGAAGCCGGCACGACGCTCTCGGACTCGGTGTTGCGCATCGACCTCGGCGAGTCGGTGCCGTTCGGTTTGTCGACGGAAGGCTGCAGCTACGCCTATCCGCCGCCGAGCCTCGAGCACGTCAGCGACGACATCCACTTCGGTGACCCGGTCGGCTTCGGCGGCTTCCCGTTGGTGAACGGCAAGAACTTCTTCGTCAGCGTCGACTCGACGCCGCCCGTCGGGGCCAACTCGATCGTGCTCGTGTTCAACTCGGCGCCACATCCGGCGTATCCGTGCGGTGCTCCGTTCTCAGGCATCGAGCTCCTTCTCGGTGGCACCACGCAGTACCAAGTCACGCAGCCCGTCACGCAGCCGGTCTTCACGATCAACCTCGGCACCAATCCGAGTCTGATCGGCCAGGTGAGCTACGCGCAGGCCTACTTCATCGGCCCGGGTGGCGTCCTCGGTGCGACGAACGGCATCCGCTTCGTGTTCGGCGCGCCCTGACGCCGTCGCGGGTTCGCCGCTGGAGGAGCCGCCTCGTGCCTCCAGCGGCGACTTCGTTTCGTGTGCCGTTCCACGGCCGCGGCAAGCGCGTCGTCGGTGTGGATGCGCGCGGACGCGTTGCTCGCGACACACGTGAAAAGCACTTGGCCAAACAAAGTGTACGCGACGACTTTGCTTGTCGCGAGCGCTCGAAACGCAACGCGAGCTCGCGCGGATTTCGCGCGAACTCTGACGCACGAAGCGCTTGACGGCGTGCCGTGAGAGCGTGTGCGATGACGGGATGGCCCAGATCCTGCGCGTCAGCGACCTCTTCAAGTTCCACGACGGCGGCGACCAGAGCGCGCCCGTGCTGAAGAACGTCACGTTCCAAGTCGACGAAGGCGAGTTCGTGTGCGTGATGGGGCCGAGCGGCTCGGGCAAGTCGACGCTCTTGCACCTCGTCTCAGGCCTCGACCAATCGCAAGCCGGCGCGATCGAGCTGCGCGGCAAGGACATGAAGAAGCTCGCGGAAGGCGAACGCACCAAGTTGCGTCGCGACGCGATCGCGCACGTCTTCCAGTTCTTCAACCTCTTGCCGAACCTGACGGTGCTCGAGAACGTCGGCTTGCCGCTCGCGATCGCGGGCAAGCGGCCGACGCTCGAAGAACCGTACCTGCGCTCGCTGCTCTCGCGCGTCGGGCTCGAGAAGCGCGTCAACGCGTTCCCGCATCAACTTTCGGGCGGCGAGATGCAGCGCGTGTCGATCGCGCGCGCTCTCGCCGGAGGCCAGCCGTTGATCCTCGCCGACGAGCCGACCGGCAACCTGTCGCAGAAGGCGGGCCTCGAAGTGATGCAGCTCTTGCGGCGCGTCTGCGAAGAGGACGCGCGAGCGGTCTTGCTCGTCACGCACAACCCACGCGACGCGACGTTCGCCGATCGTGTGCTCTTCCTGGTCGACGGCGAGCTCAGTCCGAAGGTCCTGCGCGGGCCCGGCATCGCCGTCGCCGACGTCCACGAGGCGCTCGCGGAGCTCGCGATCTGATGGGCCTCGCTTCGACGCTCGCGTACCGCAGTCTCTTCGGCAAGCCGAGCCGCACGTTCTTCTCGATCCTCGGCATCGCGGTCGGCATCGCGACCGCCGTGTGCGTGTTCGCGCTGGACCACAACACGGTGCTCGGCCGTTCGCTCTCCGCCGACCCCGATTGGCAAGCGGAGATCGAAGTCGCGCCGTCGGGCATCGTCGCGGACCCGCAAGCGGAGCTCGCGCGGGTGCCCGGCGTGAAAGCGGTGACCGCGGCGTTCCAGAGCGATGCATTGCTCGTACCCGGCGCGCGCGCCGGCGACGCGCCCGACCGTGTGCACTTGGTTGCGCTCGACGCGCGGCACGTCGGCGAGCTCGGCGCGTTGCGCGTCGCGAGCGGCCGGTTGATCGACCCACAAGCCCGCGTCGCGGAAGCGCTGATCGGTCAGAACCTCGCCGAGCGGCTCGGGCTCGAACTCGGCGACAGCGTGCTCGTCGCGCGACCGATGCGCGCGCCGGCGCGCGAGTGCGTCGACGGCGAGTGGCGCGAGCGCCAGAAGCTCGCCGAGCGCGCGTCGGAACCGCTCACGTGCACCGTCGTCGGCGTGTTGACGCGCGAAGGGCTCGGCCGCAAGGGCGCGGGCGACGTGTGCGTGCTCGACTACCGTTATGGCGCGACGCTGTACGAAGGCGCGCACGTCCAGACGCGTTATTGGCTCAAGAAGGACCCGCAGGTCGACCTCGAGAACCTGCAGTCGAACCTCGGCCAGGCGTGGTCGTACCAGCTCAAGAAGAGCGTGATCGTCGGCCAAGCCGCGGACGAGCGTGCGTTCCGCAACGGCGTGCGCTTCGCGGGCCTGCTCGCGATGGTGCTCGGGCTCTACGTGATCTTCCACACGCTTTCGATGTCGCTCGTCGAGCGCGTGCGCGAGATCGGCGTGTTGAACGCCCTCGGCTCGACCCGCGGGCAGATCGCTCGAGTGTTCCTCGCCGAAGCGACGTTGATCGCGGGCGCGGGCGGCGCGGTCGGGCTCGTCGCCGGCTTGCTCGGCGCGCGGTTCCTGCTCCTGCACGGCATCACCACGGTCGGCGCGGGTGAGCACATCAAGGTCTTCGACGTGCCGTGGCCGACGATCCTGCCGCTCGTCGCGGCGGGCGTCGCGATCGCACTTACCGGCTCGATCTATCCGTTGATGAAAGCGCGCGGCGCGAATGTCGTCGCGGCGCTGCGCGGCGACGACGCGGCGCGCGCGACCAACGTGCTGCGCGGCTTCCAGTGGCTCGCGTTCCTCCTGCTCGCCGTCGTCCTGCCGCTCGTCTACTTCCAACTCGTGCCGGTGATCGGCGAAGCGCAGGCGGAGCTCGTCGGCGTGCTCCTGATGGGCCTCGGCGTCGTTGCGTTGTTCGTCAGCGTGCCGCTCGTCGCGCCGGCGCTCGTCGCGTGGATCTGCGCGCGTCTCGCGAAGCCGTTCGAGCTCTTCTGGCCGTTCTCGGGCAAGTTCGCGGGCCGTTCGTTGGTGCAGAACCCGACGCGGATCGCGGGCTCGGTCGCGGCGATGGCGCTCGTGACCAGCGGTTACGTCGGCTTGCGCGGCATGACCCGCAGCCTCGAACGCGAGATCGCCGTGTGGGGGCGCGAAGCGTTCTACGACAAGGTCTACGTCCGCAACCTGCCCGAAGTGAACTTCGAGGCACTGGCGAAGCACTTGCGCACGTACCCGGAAGTGCTCGGCGTCGAGCCCGGCGACTCGCGCACCTACGTGCCGTTCCTCTTGCTCGGTGTCGACGAGGACGAACTCGCGTCGTACGGCCCGTGCCGCGACGAACCGATCCTGATCGAGAAGCTGCGCCGCGAGAACGGCGTGATCGTCTCGAAGCGCCTCGCCGGCCAGCAGAAGTACCAAGTGGGCGACTTCATCCACGTCGCGCCGACGCGCGGCGACGTGCAGAGCTGGCCGATCGTCGCGATCTCCGACGAGTACGGCTACTTCCCGCACCCCGACGAGCGGCTCTACGCGATCACGTCGTCGAAGCACACGAAGCGCACGTTCTGCATCGACGACGAAACGGTCTCGACGATCGCCGTGCGCTTGCGGCCCGAAGTGCCTCCGAAGGATCGCGAGCCACTGGTTCGCACCGCGCTCGCCGAGTTCCTGCCGGGTGCGCAGCTCTCGGTCGAAGGTGGTCCGTCGCTCTACTCGTGGTTCACGACGGACATCCGGCGCGACTTCGTCTTGTTCGACGTGATCGTCGCGTTGACCGTCGCGCTCGCGGGCATCGGCGTGTTGAACGGCCAGTTGCTCGCCGCGCTCGAACGCGCGAAGGAACTCGGCGTGCTCAAGGCGCTCGGCGCGAGCTTGCGCCAGATCTCCGGCTCGGTGCTGCTCGAAGCAGCCGTGATCGGCGCGGTCGGCGGCGCACTCGGCGCCTTGCTCGGTTGGGCCGTGACGCCGGTGATCGTGCGCGCGCTCGTCGTGATCTCCGGTCTGCCGCTGCCGCTCACCGGCCCGGGCCTGCACCTCGGCCTCGCGTGCGTGGGGGCGATCGTGGTGACGCTGCTCGCCTCGGTCTACCCGATCCTGCGCATCCGCCGGATGAGCGCGGCGGCGGCGGTCCGGGCGCCGGGCTAGCGAGCCAGGTCCTTGGCGGACAATGGGTTGGAGCGTGCGCCGAGCGTGAGACGCTCGGCGCGCGAGTTCGATCGATCCGCGGCGGTGCCAACCGGCCGAACGCCATGAACACCCAACCTTTGCCCTCGGCCGATCTGCTCGCCCACCACGCGTGGGTCACGGCCCTCGCCCGCTCGCTCGTCTTCGACGCCGAACGCGTCGACGACGTCGTCCAAGAGCTCTGGCTCCAAACCCTCTCGCGTCCGGCGACGGGAGCGCGCGGCGGCGGCTGGCTCAACCTCTCGATCCGGCACATCGCGGCGAATCTGCGTCGTGCGGAGGCACGGCGGCGAGCGCGCGAGTTCGCCGCGGCGCGGCCCGAAGCGTTGCCCGACGAACGCGACATCGAGGAACGCGCGAAGCTGCATCGCGATCTGCTCGATCGTGTGCTCGCGCTCGACGAGCACGAGCGGACCGCGCTGTTGCTGCGGTTCTACGACGACTTGCCGCCGCGTTAGAGCATTCGCTCCGACTCGCGCCGCCTTCGACCGTCGATCGCCGACGAAGTGGCCGGGAATGGCCCTCAGAGAGGGTTTTCTCTCCGCCGTCTGCCGCCGCGCACCGACTTCGACCGCCTACCGAACCGGACGATTCCCTACCGCGACTCCGGGAGAACCTACCGCCGAGCCGATACGGCAGAGGTACGGTTTCCCATGAGCACCAAGCGACACTTCTCGTTCACCACCACTTCGATCCCGAAGAAGGCCCTTCCGCCCGAGCCCGACTCGAAGGCGAAGGACATCATCTACTGGGACGACGACCGCGACTCGCCGCCGGGCTTCGGCCTCCGCGTCGGGAAGGCCCGCGAGGGCGGCAGGATCACGCGCACGTTCGTCGTCCAGCGCGACCTCCCCGGCGGCAAGACCAAGCGCGTCTCGCTCGGGCGATGGCTCGACGACATCAGCCTCGACGACGCACGGACAGAGGCCCGGAAGATCCGCGACGACTTGAAGGCGGGGCGCGATCCACAGGCCAAGCCCGCCGGTGGAACGACGCTGCGCGATGCGTTCGTGCGCCACGTACAAACGATGAAGGTGCGCCGCAAGCAGCCGCGCTCTATCTCCGACGCCGAGTACGACGCGAAGCACTACTGGGGTCGCTACCTCGACCGCGAGCTTCACACGTTCACGCGCGTCGAGCTGTTCGACATCCACATGAAGATGTCGGACAAGGAGGTTCACGGACCGTCGGCGGCGGACCGCGCGTGCCGTCTCTTCCGCGCTGCATGGCGCAACATGATGCTGCTCCACGAGACGCTGCCCGACTCGCCCACGCGCGGCATCATCTCGAACGGCCACAGCGAGGAGCGGAAGCCGATCGCGTGGAGCGTGTTCCCCGAGTTCTGGGCGACGATCGAGCGCGAGGTCAAGAACCCGGTCCGCGCGGACCTCGTTCGCATGTTGTGCCTCACTGGCCTGCGGTCGCTCGACTGCCGAAGCATCGTGTGGTCGGACATCGCGGGCCTCGACTCCGACACGCCGACGCTTCACCGGCCCAACCCGAAGGGCGGACCCAAGGCTGCGTTCACGATCCCGCTCAGCGCGCCGGTCGCGCGCATCCTCCGCCGTCGTCGCGACGAGAACTCCGTGCTGTTCCCCAACTCCGCGTTCGTGTTCCCGACCATCGGCCGCGACGGGAAGGTGACGCACGTCCACAACTGCGAGGAGGACGCGCTGCGCGGATTCGGCTACACGCCGCACATCGCGCGACACACGTTCGCGTCGGCGACAGCGGAGGCCGGGCTGTCGGTCGTTGCCCAGAAGGCGCTGCTCAACCACCGCTCGAAGGACATCACGGAGCACTACCAGAAGCTCTCGATGGAGTTCCTGCGCGGCGAGGCGGAGAAGGTCGCGCGCTTCCTCCTGGGCAAGGCGAAGGCCAAGGCCGAGGCGGCGTAGCGTGCGTAAGCGCGCAGCGGCAACGACGAGCGCGAGGCCGCCGCGCCGTCAGCCCGGGAGCCCGCGACTACTTCACTAGGTTGTCCACGTTGATGCTCGCAATCATCCGAATCGTGGACTTCATGGCGGGGTCGCTGAACGAGGAGTAGTTGAATACACGTCCGTCCTTCCCCGGATGGTCAACGTCTCTCAGAATTTCCGCGTACTCCTTTGACTTGAGTTGCCGCAAGGGACCGGACAAGGCAGTGCTCGGAGTGTCTTCTCCAACGCGGGCGGAGACACGCTCGACGAGCGCATCCATCGTCACGTACTCGTCCTCGATTTCGGCCATCGCGTGGAGAACTTGCTTCCTGTAGCGTTTCGGTCCCGTCGTCTCGATCGCAGCCTTGTAGCGCAGGATCGACTGCTGAGCCTTTCTCCGTGCGTAGTCGGCGATGGCGTCGTCGAGGTCGGACTTCACAAGCACTGTTCTCGCATCGCGTCGAACGCGCTCGGCCATCTCCAGGCACAGGTACTGCACAATAAAGGGTGAGCCAACTCCGGCCTGCACAGTGGCGGAAACCAGAGCTTCGGGGATGGAGATGCCCAGTGCCTTCATCCCGGGCTCGATGATCGCTCGCGCCTCACTCTGAGTGATGGGCTTCAACTGAATCTCGTCGAGGGTACGGCCGATTCCCGGATCGCTGAGTACAAGGCGGTTCGGGTCGTTCTCCGTTCCCAGGAGGCAGATGCGGAAGCTCCTGCAATTGCTGTTCGCGTACGCCTTGACGAATGCTGCAAGATCGCGCGTGAACTCGGGCGTGCCTCGGTGAAGCTCGTCGATGATGAGCAGCAACCCCGCTGCGTCGCAAAGTCGAACAATGCGGCTGTCAGTCGGGCTGCTGACCGCAAGTTCCTTTTCCACCGAGTCTTCCTTGGCCCACTCGCGCTTTATCGTGCTGGCGAGCTTCGCCTTGAGCATCATGATGATGCCCCCCTCGACCTCACCGCTCAGTTCACCAGAGCCCCCTCGATTTGAGGACGAGACCTTGTTGACGACGATCTCGTAGCCGAGATGCTCCAGGAGTGCGGCGAAGATGTCCGAGAGTGACTTGCCATGCACGCTCTCGACGTAGACTTGGTTGTTCTTGGCCTTCCATGGGAGCGCCGCGCGTAGCACGAGGGAAGACTTGCCCACGCCATAGGACCCGTACACAAGCGGCACGAATCCCCGGTCCATCGCCTTCTGCAAGTCCGCCTGCGCGAGTCCGCGATCGGCAAAGACATTCGTGTCGCCAACAGGGAAGCCGTTGGGGACGAACACATCACGCGGTTCTAGGTCGGCCATGGGCGGTGTGATCGATCTGGCGGGGCGAAGACCAGGGCCCCGGGATGGAGGGGTAGCCTACTTTCCCGTGGGGGGCGTCGTCGAACATCGGCGCTGGGGGGGCCCCAACGCGGGGCGCGACGCCCCGACGGGGGGAGGACAGGGCGCGGACGCGTACCATCGCATCCGGCTATGACACCTTCGCCCGAGGAGTTCCGCGCGATCGTGGACGACTACATCCGCGACCACCGAGACCGTGTCGCGCGCGGGATGCGCTTCTACGCGATCCAGCGATCCCTCGCCGACGCCGTTGACGTTGCGGCGCGATGCGTCCGGCCCAACGGGAAGCGGCACTCGCATCAACGGTGGATCCCTGCCGAATCGCTCGACGAGGCGCGAGCGCGGTTGCTTGTCGCCGACCTCGACTCGTGCCGCTCGTTCGACGAGCTACACACCACGGTCAACTCGACGATCCGCGACATCCACATGATCGGCGCGCTCGTCGTCTACGACGTGGCACACCGCATCGGCGCGTTCCTCAAGCTCGAACCCGAGCGCGTGTACCTCCATCGCGGAACGCGAGACGGCGCGCTGGCGCTTGGGCTCGGTCGGGGTCGCGAGTGGATCGACCTCGCGGAGCTGCCCGACGAGTTCGGGCGGCTCAGCCCGGCCGAGGCCGAGGACTGCCTCTGCATCTACAAGAAGCGGCTGAGGCCGTCTCGGACGTGAGTCACGCCCAGGCGACGACGCACGCGAGGTACTCGCGCACGACCATGCGGACCTCGGTGCCGTCCACGCGGTAGCGGAAGCGCTCCGGCTGGACGACAACCCACGGACCCGCTCCGGGGTTCTTGCACGCGCCGATGAACGCGCGGCTCCCGACCTCGGGCCATCGGTGTAGGACGCCGGGGGTCGTTGTCGCCTCGAACTCCACGCGCTGCGCGGCGTCAAGTGCGAGCAATGGCGCGATCCAGACGCGCTCCGGCTCGTCGAGCTGCGGGTTGCTCTCCTCGTAGGCGACGAGGCCGCGCGCGAGCTTCACGGCGACGCGCTCGACCCGCTCGCGCTCGAACGTCCAGTTGAGGCCGTCGGACAGGTCGCGCGAGCGTCCGCGCGCGATTCTGCGCCCGAGGTCGGGAGCGTGCGCGAGAGTCCGTCGCACCTTGGCGCGCTGGAGGTCGTTCGGATCGGTCGAGCCGCAGAACACGCACTCGATGAGACACGCGACGTATTGCTCATCCAGCGACGCCTCGGTGTTGCACTTCGCGCAGGCATCGACGACGCGCATCGTCTCGGGGTGCGGCTCGTCGAGGAAGATCCGCGCGGGCACATGATCGGCAGTCGAGGGGGCCTCACCGCAGAAGACGCAGAAGCCCTGGAGGCGTTCGTCGGCGAACAGGTGTTGCGGGTCCATCGGGTCCTGGTCCGGGCTGGGCTTCATCGTGACGTTCTTCCGGGGAGGAAGCTCGCGCGGCCCTAGGTTCTGGGCACGGCGATGGAGTCGCCCACGAGAGGAGTGGCCGTCGGGAGGATCGCGGTAGGCTGCTGACGATGGGCAACCTCTCTGCACGGCAGCGGATCATGCGCAGCATCCGCAAGACCGACACGCGTCCCGAGGTCCGCGTCCGATCTGCTCTCCACCGGATGGGTTACCGATTCGTGCTCCACCGGCGCGACCTCCCCGGCGTGCCCGACATCGTCCTGCCCCGGCACCGGACCGTCGTCCTGGTCAATGGTTGCTTCTGGCATCAACATGACTGCAAAGCTCGGCCGGAAGCAGCCCCGGAGCAATCAGGGCTACTGGCTCCCGAAGCTCCGAAGGAACAGGGAGCGGGACGCTCGGAACGCGGTAGCGCTTCGCGAGGTCGGGTGGTCCGCCGTGGTTGTCTGGGAGTGCGAGACGACTCAGGAGAAAGGGCTCTCGGGGCTCCTCGCGGCCCGTCTGGCCCGCTGACGCTTCAAGCCTGCGCGCCGGTCCGATAGTGTGCACGTCCGCATGGGCATCACGATCGGACGTCACGCAGCCGAGGAGGTCTTCCAGCGGGCGCTCCACCTCGCCCGGAGCGATGCGGAGCTACCAGCGGAGTGGATCGAAAGGACCGACAGGGTTGCCTCCTCGGGCAACAAGACGTTCACGCCCGTACTCGGGACCGCGCTCCTTGCCAAGGCTACCGATCGGCACATCGACGCCTTCTCCCTACGCGAGGACGGCAGCCACAAGAGCTACTCAGCTCGCAGCCTCGCCAAGGACGTGTTCGTGCCGTGCTGCAAGGTGGCGGACATCGACATCCGAACGACTGGCGCAGAGCCGTTGAACAACCAGCCCTTCCTTCGGGCTGATCGGATCGGCGTCGAGATGAATGTGCGGCGCGGGACCGAGGGAGACCTCGCCTACCTTTGCGAGTGCTTGGCGCGGGCTGACTTCCTGGAGAACGAGACGGCCGTTGCAGCACTCGCGGCTTTCCTTCGAGCGCGAATCAAGGCCACAGGCGACCTGGAGGAGGTCGGCATCGAGGGACGACCGCTGGCGATGATTCGGCTCGTCGATTCCGTTGCCGCTTTCGTCGAGGCACACAGTGAGGGTGGGAAGGTGGGACAGGCGATCGTCGCCGCGATCCTCGACCTCGTGCACAAGGAAGTGCGGACGCGGAAGATCAACGACCCGGGCCGTGGATGGAGAGGCGACGTGGGCGCGTTCGTCGAAGGGAGGATCAGCCTCTCGGTCGAGGTAAAGCAGCGCCCGTTCACAGAGAGCGAAGTGCTCCAGTTCATCGACCGCCTCGGCGCGGATAGAGTCCCCCGAGGTGTGGTCGCGGCACTAGCTCAAGGCGGTGTCCACCTCGACGCCGATCGGGTTGCGGAAGGCGCAACTCGCTATGGAGTCGCCCTTGACATTGTGGTCGGTGTCCGCCGGTTACTTCTCGACGTGATCCGGCACATCCCCGGTGATCCGCACGAGGCGATGGCCCTCCTGCCCAAGCTCGGACTCCAGCGGCTCAAGGAGATTGAAGCGAGCGAGGCCGTACAGCGAGCGTGGGTCGAGGCTACGACCGAGTAGCGACACGACGACTTGCCGACGGGCCGAGGCCGGTGCCACCGTGCGGCGCGTAGACCTTGACCTCGCGCCGCAGTGCGGAGGGGATCAACTTCGCGGGCGGTTCGGGCTTCGGGATCGGGTCGCGGCGCACGGGAAGGAGACTTGGGCGGCGGCGGACGCGCTGCCCGAAGAACTGGCGGCGAATCTCCAGGCCAAGTAGCTCGACGAGCGCGGAGGGGACTGCGTTCCCGAGCTGCTTGTGGGCCGAGCGGTTGTTCCCGACGATTCGATAGTCGGCGGGGAACGTCTGGAGCGCGCCCAGCTCGGCGGCCGAGAGCCTTCGGCTCCGCCAGTGAAACGGCCCGATTGCCGGACCTGGTTGGGCGGTCAGCGTCCAGGACGGGCGACTCTTCTCCAGCTTGAGGAGCATGGACCAGTAGCGCGTGCGCCACCCAAACAGCTTCCGCTCCTCACCGTCCTTGTCCGCGTGGAAGAGGTAGTTGCAGCCCTCGGGGATGGTCGGAAGCAGGTCGGCGTACTTGCCACGGACGCGGAGGTCGTCGTCCTCGTCGAGCGCCGAGTCGTCGAGGTGCCCTATCGCATCCCACGCCGTCATGTACGGTTCTAGACCATCGACCGGCTCGCGCATCGGCTCATGAGGGCGCGGGTCGGTCATGTCCACCGGCGGCGGCTTGACGTGCGTCGGCTTCGGGAACTCGAACTCGATCCCGTCGCGGTGGCCAACGACGAAGACGCGCTCGCGGAGCTGTGGCACGCCGTACTCGACAGCGTTCAGGCGCGCGGCGTGGAAGCTGTACGACGTGCCAGCACTGCGATTGATCGTCCGGATCCGGTCGCGCAAGAACGAGAGTCCCTCGCTCTTGTTGTTGAACGCGAGGCCGGGGACGTTTTCGAGCAGGAAGGCCCTCGGCTTCGCAAGCTCCAACGTGCGGAGGTAGGACTCCAGCGTGTCAGCGCGCGGATCGTCGAGCCTCGCGGAGTCTCCGTTGTGCCAGTACCCCGACTTGCTGAACGGCTGGCACGGCGGGCCACCGGCGAGGAGGTCTGCGTCGCCCTTCGACTCCTCGACGACCTCCTCGGGCGTGATGCCGACGAAGTTGCGCGACCCCTTCGGCGAGAGCTTCGCGTGGATCACGGGCCACGAGGGCCGATTCGCGCGGAGGGTCGTGACGGCCTCGCCGTCCATTTCGACGCATGCCAGCGGCTCGAACCCGGCCGCCTCAAGGCCGAGGTCGAGGCCGCCCGCCCCGGTGTACAGGCTGATGACGCTGAGCTTCATGTTCAGGACAGGCCGAGACGATCGCGGACGAAATGCACGTCGCCAAGCGAAAACTCGCGCTCGCTGAGCGAGCGCTACTTCTTCTGCCGGTTGTAGGGGCGCTGGTTGGTCGGCTTGAGCGAGACGTTCGCCTCGTGCGCCTGCGACCGGACCGACGCCTCGGTGCGACCGAGCTTGATGCCCATGACGCGGGTCGGCGTGTTCTCGCGCGCGAGCTGCCGGAGCTGCGCGTTCTCGGGCGGGGTCCAGGGCTTGCCGTGGTTCTTCGGGGTCTTGGCCATGTCGGGCTCCTTGCCGGGGTGGATTCCCGGTCGATATGGCGGACCCTAACGAATGCCGAACAGCGCGTCTAGGGGTTCGTGGACGACCTTCCCCGCCGCGAGGTCCGCGACCCCGGCCCGCGCGGACGGCCGACTGGACCGGCTGGGTTGCCTACGGCGACGCGGTAGGCGGGCGTCGGCGTCGGACCATCGGGACGACCGCCTACAATCGCGGCTCGTGGTCAAGCTCAAGCTGTTCGAGTGGATGGCGAACGAACCTTCGGCCTGGTTCGGAAACGCCGATACGCTCCTCAAGTCGGCGGCCCTCGTCTGGCCGGAACGAGATCGGATTCCCCACAGCGTTTGGGTCGCTCTGATGCTTCGAGGCTACGCCGTCGAGAACCTCCTCAAGGGGTTGTGGCTCCAGGCGGGCAACCGCCTTTCCAACAACGGCAAGTTCCAGCGCGTGCCCTCGGTCGCGGACCACGACCTGCACGCGCTGTACGAGAAGCTCGGCCATCGTCCGGGGAACATCCGCCGGGACATGCTCCGATCGCTGACGAACGCGATCCTTCACTTGGGGCGCTATCCGGTGCCGACCAACTACCAGCGGTTCGCCGTACATCGCGAGAACGAGCCCGACCCGACCGCGCTGTGGTCGCCGGAGTACGAGGCGGACTTCTGGGTGCTGGTTCGTGAGCTCGGCGCGTCCTTCGAGTTCATGAAGGAACTGCCCGCCGACTTCTTGGAGCAGGTCGAGGTGGAGACGTGGCGCAGACCCGCGACGTGACGAAGCGGGCGCGGCCGACCACGTAAGATCACGCAGGCACATCGCACGCGGCGCGCGTGGCCGACGGCCCAGACAGCGGGGCGATCGTGAGCGCAGAGGCATCGCGCGCGTGGGGTCGGGAACAGGAGCGGCCCCGACCGCGCCGGTGAGGGCGAGACCGGGGCCGTTGGTGGCGACCCGGAAGCCGTGGGACGCCGATCGGAACGTAGATCGCGTCGGCCTGCGTTCGGATCAGAGGTCGTCGAGGAACTGGACGTGGACTTCGATCTCCCCTCGCTCGAACATGGGATTCAGGCGCACGCGGACGCGCTGGAACTCGAAGTTGGCGAGGACGCCCTCGACGAACGTCTCGCGGTAGTCCTCCTCCGCGTAGTCCTCGCCCCCGTAGAACAGGTCCCGCGCGCGGTCCCAGTCCTCCTTCGAGATGCGGACCCAGACCTCCTCCTCCTCGGGCAGCTCGGTCAGCAAACAGCCCGCGAGGTTCCGCTCTCGCCATCCTCGGATGAAGAACCCGATGCCGCCCGTGGAGTTCACGGCGTACGCGAAGGGGTGGTACAGCTCGGGGTGGGGGTCACGCGCCGTGTAGTGCTCGTCGCTGAACTTCGGGAACTGGACCGAAGTGTAGGGCCGCCAGGTCCGGTTCGCGGAACTCGGCAGGTGCAAGATCATGTCCGGGTAGGTGTCAGCGTCCATCACACGACCTCGATGCGTTGGAACTCGTACATCGGGTGGTCGTCGCACTCGACGAAGACACGGATGCGGACGGGCGCGCCGTAGGGGATCTCGCCGTCGATCCCCAGCACGGGTGAGGCCATGACGCCTTGCGCGTCGCCGAGGGGCGCGCCCGTGCGAACGTGCGCGCTGATTCGGTCGAACGTCTCAAGCGTGACCTCAACGTCCGCACGGAGGCCGTTGGCTTCGGTCCCCCAGAGGGAAACCTTGTGGTGCGAAACTGAATCGGGCTTGGTGCCCATCGGTCGTTCTCCACGAAAGAGGTTGTTGCCCTCACGTCGGCGCGGCGCTCGCCGCTCGATCCGCTCGGGCTTCACAACGACCATCGCCCACTCCGAGGCCCGAGGTAGGACGATTCCCGAGCGCGAGGAGAGATGCTGACTGGCTGTCGGCGCGTGGCGGAACCTGGCGGACCGCGCGCTACACCGCGAACTCGGCCAGCGCCTCGCGGAGGTGGCCGCGCGCGCGGAGTTCGATCATCCGTACCCGTTCTGGGCACACGCCGATCCGCTCGGCGATCTCGACGAAGGTGTGCGGTCGTTCGGCCCCGTTGATGCCGAAACGCATGGCGACCACGAGCCGGTCTCGCTCGCACAGAGAGCCTAGCGCGGCAGCGACCGCGCGCGGGAGTTCGGCCCGATGCAGAGCGGCGGCCGGATCGTCGGTGCGTTCGTCCACGATGGATGCGCTGATCGTCGAGCCGTCGTCGCTGTCCAGGTCGAGCGAGCCGCACTTCGGGACTGGCGCCCTGGGGTAGCGCGGCACTCGAATCGTGGACCGCATTCGGAAGCGCTCGGCCTGGCACTCGGCCTTCATCCACCAGTAGGCATGCGTTGGAAACGCCGCGCCCTTCGTCGGGTCGAACGTCTCGGCCGCTCTACGGAGACCAAGAAACGCCGCTTGGATCATGTCGGCCTTGTCGAGTCCCGTGACGTGTGCGGCGGCTCCGCCAGCGGGTTCGAGCAGGTGGAGGTGGTCGCGCACGAGGCGCTCGACGCGACGGCGCTCGGCGGCGATGAGTTGCCCAGCGAGAAGGCGCGCGCGACGGCGAGGGTCGCTCCATTGCTCGCGAGCGGCGAGAGCGTGGCGGGAGAGTGTGGCGATCATGTGCGTTGCGTCCGCGCGCCTACCGCCCGGAGCGGTGAAGCCCAACGCGCGCGCGGCGCGATGTGTCTCGGCCGTGCGCGCGACCTCGCGACGAGGAAGGCCGTCCAGCGCGGGCGCGTTCCTCGCGACGTTCGCGGACGTGGCGGAAGGTGTTGGCGAAGAAGGCCAGGATGGCGAGAACGCGGCGAATCACGCGGAGCGCGCCACCTTCGGCGCGTAGCGGCCCACGAGCGGCGCGCGGATCCGGTCGAGTCCATGCAGGACGAGCGCAGTGCTCGCCTCGCGGTCGCGGACGTGGACGGCTCGCGGACTTCGACACGCGAGCCAGACGCGCTCGCCGTCTCGATCCAGGCCGCAGCCCATGAGGACGATCAACGCGGCGTGGTAGCTCGCGCCGGGCGTGTCGTGTGCGAGCTGGCGCAGCTGTAGCGGGTGCATGGACTCGCCGAAGTGGTCATAGAACGCGCGAGCGGCGGCGATCACCCGGCGCGTCGGCTCGGAGAGCACGTCAGAGCCCCTGGGTCGCGGCGTATGCGTCGCGCACGACGGGATCCTCGTTCAGGAGTCGAGCGCAGGCGGCCTCGATCGTCTCGCCCGCGCGCTTCCGCATCTGCGCGAGGTCGAGCAGCATCGGGTAGAAGCGATCCTCGGGCGCGGCCTTGGTCATCGCGGCCTCGACCTCGACGACTTCGGCACGTTCCCCGGCGGCGTACAGGTCGTCGAAGCGGCCCTCGTCGATGAGGCGCGTGAAGGCGGCGGCCGGGGTCTCACCCGAGCGCGCCTCGCGCTTGCTGATCTCCAGCATCTCGCCGTGGTAGTCGTCGCGCGTGTAGCGCGGCGCGGAGCCCGACTTCGCAACGCGCTCGGCGTCGAGCCCGATAGCGCTCGAAGGCGCGGCCTTGCCAAGCTCGTCGCGGGCGCGCGCGCGATCCGCCGCGACGATCAGCGCGTTGGCTTCGTCGCTCGTGATGACAGAGCGCGCGACGTGGAGCAGAGCGCTCTCGTACTCGTCGGCCTTGTACTTTGGCTCTATGCCGTCGTCTCGAACGGTGAGAGCTTCCTTGATGAGTTCTTCGGGGGTGGTCTTCATTGCTTGGGTCCGGGTTCTTGGAGGAGCAGGAGGTAGATGGCGCGTGCGGCGACGTTCCCGTTCAGCAAGCGCCGAACGGTGTCGGTGTAGTCTTCGTCTTGCGCGCGGTGTGGTCGGACGAGTTCAAGGAATGCGGCCCACGTCAGGTACCGCAGGCGCGCGTTCGGTTGATCGCTTGGGACAAGCTCGGTGATGTCGAGCGTTTCGAGGAGGTGAGCCACTCCCGCCGCCCTGTACAGTGTCGAGACGACCTCCGAGCCACCGACGACGGCGCGCGCGAGCGCCACCGTCTCCGAGTCCCCAGGCTGTGCCCAGGACTTGGCCGCCTCGACCGCCGCAGCTCGGTAGTCGTCTGCGGGGCGCGTCGGTTGGAACTCGCCGCGTGTGACCGCGACGGCCTCGGGGAAGAGCGGCGGGATCGTCACGCGCTCTCGGTCTCGGGGTCGGCTTCGACGGCGAACTCGCCCACGGAGCCCTCGACGGAGCGCGCGAGGGATTGCCAGTGCTGGCGCGGCGGGCGGCGGTGCGGCTCCATCGCATCGGCGAACTCCGGCGCGGCGGTGAACGTGGCGGCGGCGATGGCGTGGCGCGACCGGCGCGCGAGACGGTTCGCATCGGCGCTGGTTCCACCCGGCGCGGTGCGCAGGTACTCGGTGTACGCCTTGCCCAGCGCGGCGAGCGCGGCATCGACCTTGCGCGCGGCGGCGATCCGTGCCTTGCGGTTCTTGTTGGCCTCGCGCTCGGCGGCGCGGCGTTGTGCTTCGCGTTCGGCGTCGGCGGCTTGGCGCGCACGAGACTCCGCGATCGGGAGCGCGGCGCGCAGCTCGTCGGCGAGGCGTTCGGCGCGCGCGACATCCTCACGGGCGGACTTCGCGGCGCGCTCGTCGGCGTCGGCGATGGCGATGCCCAGGCGGTCGCGCGCTTCGGCGGCGTCGCGTTCGGCTCGGGCGAGTTCGTCGCGGATCTCGGCCGCGCGGGTCTGTGCTTTCAGGGTGTTCGTCATGGTGTCGGGCTCCGTTCGTCAGGCTTGGAGGGAGAGGGAATGCGGGCTCGTCGCCCATGCAGAGACGACGAGCCCGCGCGGCTGCAACGCGAAGGAGGTGTGCGAAGGGGAGCCCGCCGCCGTTCGTGGCGACGACGGGCTCCAAGGAAGCCGAACCATGACCCGGTTCGGTTCACGACGCTCTGCTTCGAGGGAGGAAGCCCGACGAAGGAACTCCCCCGGGTGGCAAGGCGTGTTCTTGTTCTGGACGACCGTCCTTCTCGGAAGGTCGCCGTGTGCTTGTGATTCCAGCGGCGAGTTGTCGCGCGTGGTGTTCATCAACGCTCGCGCTCCTCGATCGGTAGGCGATCGGTCGCAGGCGTGATGTCGGACCCGTTCGGAGCGGGCAGCGCGCGGCGCGCGAGTTCTGACCTCAGCACTTCGGCGAGCTTGTCCTGGTTCTCGGGCGAGAGCGTGTCGAGGTGCAGGGGCTCGTTCTTCACCTTGGCGGTGAGTTCGGTAACGGTGTGCGTCGCGAACTCGCGCGGGAACCGGCTGCGCAGCTTCTCAACCAAGAGACGATCCGAAACGCGCATGAACTGGCCAACAATCTGACCGTTCGGACCGCGAATGTCGGTGGGCACGCCTTCGACAGCGCGGCGATGCAGCTCGACAAGCAGCTCACCGTCGGCCGCCTCGATCGCCTCCGCGATCTGCGCCGCGAACTCCGGGTTGCGGCGCGCTTCCTCGCGGAACGTCGCGACCGCGCCGGTCAGCGACCCAGGCGACGCGACGCGCGCGGCGCGGACGAACACGCCGTGCTTTGCAAGCTCGCTCAGGAAGTGAGCCTTGCGCTTTGCAGTCAGCGGCGTTCGTTCGGATCGTCGAGCCATCGCCTTCCGAATAGGTCGAGCGCTGGACACGAGGCAATAGCGATTTCACAGCCCCTCGTTTTCTGGGGCAGATCGGACGGACCGGGACGGGCGGCGTTCCTCCCCTGCCCAAGGAGGCGCGAGCGGCGCGGTCCGATCTCGGTCTGGTTCGGTCCCATCTCGGTCCCATGAAGCCACGTCGCAGAATCACCACTCTCGACACCGAGAACATGGATCGGTCCGCTCGGTCTGTTCGGTCCGGTCTCTTTCCAACTCAGTAGAAAAAAGTCAGGGGTAGAGAGGGGCGAGAGAGGAGAGGGAGATAGTTCGGAAGGGAGTGCGCGTGGAAGTGACCAGACCGATGGGACCGACCGGACCGAGCCCACTCCGCGACCCCGCGCGCTGGGGTTCACGAGAGCGCGCGACCAGACCGAGACCGGACCGCCATCGGACCGGCTACGGACGGGTCCACGCGCCGCCGCTGTAGAAGGACTCCGACCCCCACAGGCGATCGAACGCGGCCTCGTGCTGCGCGGCGAACGCCGTCCCCGGCAGCTTCGCCCAGGCGTCGAGGAGCGTCTGCGCGCGGTCCACGTCGGAGCGCCCGAGCCGGATGCCCGTGTAGACGTAGACGCGCTGCCCGCCGACGTTCGGCCGTGAGCTGGCGACCTTGGGGAAGGCAGCCTGCAAGTCCTTCCCGAACACGCGGGAGTCCACGTGCGACATGCCCTGGATCAGTCGCCACGCCATGTACGCCTCGTACAGCGTCGCGGTCTCGACCTGGGCAAGCGGCTCCAGCTCGCACTCCTCGCGAACGAAGCTCATCACCGGAGCGCCGTCCTCGATCATCTCGACGAGCAGCGCGCGGCCGGAGGACGACGGGACGAAGTACCCGCGCGCGTTGAGCCGTCGCCATCCGTCGATCGCCCAGTTCAGGATGCCCGGCAGCTCGGCGAGCAGCTTGTCGGTCAGCGCGGGGTCCTCGCGCCCGAGGAAGCTCTCCGTCATGACGAGCGGGACGAAGCGGTTGGCGAGCGCGCCGCTCGCATCCGGCAGCTTCGGCCGGAGGTTGCTCATGATGAGGAAGCGCGTAGCGAGGCGCGTCTCCAGCGCTGCCTTGAACTTCCGCTCGATCGAAACCAGGTCCTCGCCGCTGATCCGCAGAAGGTTCTCCGCGATGGCGGCCTGCACTTCCATCCGGCCGCTGTCGCGCGCGTCTGAGACGATCGCGAGCGACTTGCCTACGAGGGGTTCGAGTCCGAACCGCGTGCCCAAGCTCGGCAGCGACGGAGCGGAGACGTTCAACGCTCCGACGAGCATCCGCAGAATCCGCGCGATGGTGCCCTTGCCCGAGCGCGGCGGTCCCTTGAGGAAGAACACCTTTTGCTGAGACGTGTCCGGGACGAGCAAGTAGCCGAACACCTCTTGGAGCACGCGGATGCTCTCGCGGTCGTTCGGCCAGAGCTGCGCGAGGAACGCGAGCCAGGCGCTCGGCGTCGGCGCGCTCGGGTCGTACGCGATCTCCAGCGCGTTCCGCGTGAAGAAGGTCGGCGTGGCCGCGAGGAGCGAGCCCGTCGGCAAGTGGAGCAAGCCGTTCGCGCACGAGATGATCTCGCGCGGCGGCGGTCCGGGCTCCGCGATCCAACACGGCGGCTCGAACTTGTCGCGCGGTCGGATCGTGACCGCTTCGAGCGCGCGCAGCACGTCGGACACCCTCGCGCTGTTGGGCTTGAAGGGGACGGTCTCCCACTTCTTGTCGCGCAGCTCGCGCCGCTTCGCACGCTGGAGGAAGCGGTAGAGCCGCGATTCGATGATGCCGCCCTCGACATCGCGGTAGGCCGCACCGTCGTAGTCCAGCCAATCGCTGTTGTAGAGGATCAGCTCGGGAGCCTCGACGGACACGAACGACTCGGCCGACGGCATCGGGTCGCTCGGATCGAGGACGAGTTCTCCGGCCAGGGCGCGCGCTTTCCTGATCTGCCGCTCGGCGTAGCTCTGAATGCCCGCGCCCTTGTCGAGCACGGACACCGAGATGCCGAAGCTCGGATCCGTGATGACACTGTAGATCGCATCGTCCGAGCAGCCAGCGCGCACCATCTGGCAGCACACGAAGAGGAGCGGCTCCGAGCGCGACTTCTTCGGGTCGTCGGGATCGTGGCCGAGCACGATGCAGACGCGACACTTCGCGTTGCGGCCGTCGATCTCGTCGCGCAGCTCCGGGATGTCGTCCACGGACTCGAAGCGCTTGACGTTGGCGGTGTCGATCGTGACCGACGACGACGCGCCGACGCTCGGCACGGCGACCGCCGGAGCCTTCTCGAAGCCCGCGAGGTCATGTTGCGAGTCGTTGAACTCGACGAGCTTCGCGAGCGCGGGGACGCGACCGTTCTTGCGCTTGCTCGCCTTGGGCCAGTTCACGGTGCCCGGAAGGCGCATGATGCGGTCGATGTTGTGGCACGAGTCGCCGCCGAGGAGCAGTTCGAGCTGCTTGTTGTAGAGCTTCGCGTCCTCGTAGTCGTCGGCGGAGCCTGTCAGCAAGCGCGGGTCGCGCAATCGCCAGAACGCCTGGTAGCCACCACCTGAGTCGATGATGCACGTCGGCGGCGGGATCCCCTCGGGCAAGTTGCGGAGCCTGTCGAGGATGCGTGCGCGCTCGGTCACGTGATCCTCCCCGGCGCGCGGGTCGAGGTCCACGTGTAGCCACGCGAGCGCCGCGATGTGTTCGCGGCTCGGTTTCGTCTTGAGCGCGCGAACGAGTGGATTCACGGTGAAGTAGATGTTGCGCTTGAGCTTCGTGCCCTGCTCTTCCAGCCAAGGTTTGAGCCCCGCGATCGTCGGTTGCCCGAACGTCGCGACCTCGATCTCCTTCTTGTCGGGCGCGAGGGCGACGAGCACCCAAGGGCCTCCCTTGCACCACTTCTGGAGGAACGCTTCCGACTGGGAGTAGTCGGGCGTCGGCGACTCGTCGGACTTCTCGGTGCCCATCTCAGCGCACCTCCACCGCATCGAAGCGCGGCAGCGCGCGGATGTACGCCTCGATCTCTTCCTCGGGCCAGCGATGGCAACCGAGCACGAGCCGATGCGGCGGGAGCTTCCCGTCCTTCTTGAGGCGCTCGACGGTGCGCACCGAGCACGAGAGCCGTTCGGCGACGGCCTTGATATCGAGGAGCTTCATGCTGCCCCCCGGAGCCACGCGAGCAGCTCACTGCGGAAGTAGACGACGCGCGCGCGCTTGCCGCGCGGTTGGTGCCACGGCGGACCTTCGTCCGTGTAGCGCCAGCGATCGAGGGTGTGTGCGTGAACTCGGAGAAGCGCGGCGGCCTCGTCGCGCGTCATGATCTCGCCCGGTGCGGGGGCGAGTACGGCTTGCTGATCCATTGAAGCCTCTCGTGGAGAGGGGTTGAGTTGGATCAGCGCCGTGTCCAGCCGTAGGCGCGCCCGCCGAAGCGGACGAACCCAGTAGGGTCGCTGAGCTGGGGAGGGCTGTTGCTGTGGTACCCCAGCGGGTTTCGGTACCCGACGAAGTATCGGCCGAGCGTGGCCGAGCGGCGAGGCGGGTTTTTCGGATTTCCGGCGCGTACCCGGCGTGAGCCCGACAGGTAGGCTCGGAGACGTTCCTCCCGACCGCTCTCAGATTCCTACCGCGCACCTACCGACGCGATGGGCACCGCGACGCGGACCGTGGAGGAGTAACAACTTACGAGTCCCTATGTTCTCCCGCCGCGCGAGATCGCGAAGCGTCTCGGCGTGCCGGTCGCGACCGTGAAGTCGCGCCTGCAACGAGCGCTCGAACGACTGCGCGTCGGACTCGACCAGCGCTTCGGCGACCGCACGAACTGGGGCGTCGCGCTGTTGCCGCTCGCGGAACCCGGACGTGCGCTCGGACCGTGGTTCACGCGTTGGCTCGACCTCAAGTTGGTGCACGTGCTCGCGCTCGGCGCGTTCGGCGCCGGCGTGTGGGCCGCAGCGCGCGCCTTGCCGTCGTTCGACGAGTCCATGCCGGCCGCGGCGTCGGTGGCGCGCGCCGGCGAGCCCGTCGTCGTACTGGGCGCGAACGGTGCGCCGGAGATCGGCGCGCGCGTGCGTTGGGTCGCCACCGACCGGCCGAACGCGTTGGAAGTCCGATTCGGCGTCTCGCCGAAACACGGCGAGGCGGTGACCGACTCGTCCGGAGTGTTCCATCTACCGAACCACGGCGCGCATCTCGTCGAGATCACGCCGAGCGTCGGACTCGCCCAAGTCGTCTCCGGCGAATTCGGTCGCAGCGCGAGCGTGCGGCTCGCGCCGAGTGGCGCGCTCGAGGTCACGTGCCTCGATCGAAGCGGCGCGCCGCTGCCGGGCGTGGAGCTCGCGCTGGTGCAGATGGGGCCGGCGCTCGGCGGCGAATTCGTCGCCGACGCAGCGCGCTCGACCGTGGTCGGTGCGCCGGCGACTCCGCTCCGGCCGCGGCTCGAGCGGGCGCTCGCGGGCGAAGCGAGCGCACTCGAGGCGCTCGACCTCGGCGACGAGCTCGAGCGCGCGCAACTCGCCTCGTCGTTCGCTCGTGTGGTGCTCGAAGCGAATCCGGAATCACGGGTGCCGCGGACGCTGACGTCCGATGCGCAAGGACGCGCCGTTTGGAGCCTGTTGCCGGCGTCCGGTGGCTACGCCGTGCGAGTGCTTTCGGACCACGTGTTCGCCGACCTCGTCGCGGACGAAGGCGCGCGCCGAATCGGCGCGGACGTGCAACGAGAGCTCGGGCCGGGAACCGTGCCGCGACCGTTCGACGTCTCGCCGACGTTGACGGTGACGGCTGGGCCGACGACCGCCGTTCGGTTGATCGTGAGCCGACCGGCGAGCGTCGTCGGACGCGTGCGTGCCGCGGGTCTGCCGTGGAGCGAGCCGCCGCGGCTCGAGATCCTTCACGCGGCGAGTCCGGGCTCCGCGTTCGTCGCGGGCTCGGGGCTCGCGAGCGCGGTCGCGGCCGACGGCGCGTTCCGCGTCGAGCGCTGGCGCCCGGGCCGGACCCAGTTGCGCGCCGAGTGGCGCGACGCGGGCGGCGCGACCGTCGTCGCAAGCGTCGACACGACGCTCGCAGAAGGTCCGAACGACGTCGGCGAGTTGGCGCCGCTCGATGGGCCCCCGCTGCTCGTCGAACTCGACTTCGTGGACCGTGCCGGTCGCTCGCTCGATCCGACGGACTGCCTGGTCACGTCCGAGGAGTCCGGGTTCCGCGCCGTGCTGGCACGACGCAGCGCCGGCGCGGGCTCCCGCGGCGAGATCCAGAGCCTCGATCTGCTGCTCGTGCCCGGACGACCGACCGTGGTGCGCGGACTCGCGCCCGGCACCTGGTCGCTTCACGCCTTCGGGACGGGGGAGTACGCCTGGAAGCCTGGTCGGCGTGCGATCGAAGTGCGCGACGGCGCCGAATGCGAACTCGTCGCGGGAGCCCGTCTCCCGATGACGCTGGTCGTGGACTGAGCTCGAGCCCCCGATCAGGGAAGTGGCCTCGAACGTTGGGTCACGAAAGCCGCGCGGGCGACGTTCTCCGGCGCGTTCGGCGGACGCGTGGCGCGTGGCGGCGTCGGTTCAACTCCTCCAGCTACCGGCGCGGAAGTCCTTGGGGAGGCGAACGGCGCCGCCGCAGCGAGACGACCGACGCGTCGAGCGCGGCGCCGGTGCGCGCGATCGGGTCCGACGCGCGGCGGACGGCGGCGTCCCGACGAGGTGAGGACCCGGGGCTTCCTGCATGGACCGACGCAAGCCCGTTCGGTTGCACGTCGTGCGCGATTTCCTGCGCAACGAGAGGTGGCAGTATCGCCGCGGAGCTCGGGCGCGGGGCTCCGACAGCGGACCCAATCCAGCGGTAACCCGGCCTCTCGTCGGCGCTTGCGCGGGCTCGTTCGCCACGCGCGGACCCCAAGCCAAAACGTGGCGCGAGGGAGTTGGCGCGGCGGGATCCGCTCGCTAGAGTTCTCGCCCCAACCGCGGGGATATAGCTCAATTGGTTAGAGCGCTGCCCTGTCACGGCAGAGGTTGCGGGTTCGAGTCCCGTTATCCTCGCCACCCGCATTCCACGGCCCCGCAGACCTGCGGGGCCGTGGTCGTTTCCGGGCGTCACGGAGCTCGGGCCGGCGCCTTGCCCGGGCGCTGTCGGCCGATACCCTGGCGCTCTCCGCACGTCCCAACCGCCACTGCGTCCAGCCGACCTCGATGACTCCGCCCGAACTGCCGCCGCCGGTCGTGGTCGAGGAGCGCCGCGGGATGGAGCGGTTGGTCTCCGCCCTCGATCGCGAGCGCGAGATCGCCGTCGACACCGAAGCGAACTCGTTCTTCAACTTCCACGAGCGCGTGTGCCTCGTGCAGATGACCGTCGGCGACACGGATTACCTGATCGATCCGCTCGCGGACGTCGACCTCGAACCGCTCGGGCGCCTCTTCGCCGATCCGCAGAAGCTCAAGGTCTTCCACGACGGCGAGTACGACATCCTGATGTTGAAGCGGGGCTTCCGCTTCGAGTTCAAGACGCTGTTCGACACGCGCGTCGCCGCGGCGGCGCTCGGCGAGGCGAACCCGGGGCTCGCGACCGTGCTCAAGAACCGTTTCGGCGTCGAGCTCGACAAGTCGTTGCAGCGGTCGAACTGGGCCGCGCGGCCGCTCACCGACGAACAGTTGCGCTACGCGCGGCTCGACACGCACTTCTTGATCCCGCTGATGCACGAGCAGCAGCGCGAGCTCGCCGAAAAACGGCGCGCGATGATCGTCGAAGGCGAATGCGCGCGCCTCGAACAGCTCGTGCCGCCGCCGAACGAGTTCAATCCCGACGAGTACGTGCGGCTGAAAGGCGCACGGGCGCTCGATCCGGAGGGCCAACAAGCGTTGCGCGAGCTCTTCGTGCTACGCCACCGCGCCGCCGACGCCGCGGACCTGCCGCCGTTCAAGATCATGAACAACGAGGTCCTGATCGAGATCGCGCGACGTCGGCCGCGGAGCATGCGCGAGCTCACCCAGGTGCCGGGCTTCTCGCCGCGCCAAGCGCGCAAACTCGGCGACCAGGTCCTCTCGGCACTCGCGCGCGCCAAGGAACTCGGTCCGCTGAAGCGCGCGCCGAACCTGCCGTCGAAGGACGGCACGAGCGGCCTTTCGGACACCGAATTCGAGCTGCACGAACGGCTGAAACTCTGGCGCACCGAGCGTGCGAAGCACGAAGGCTTCGACGCGTCGTTGGTGCTGAACCGCCATGGCCTGTTGCGACTCGCGCAGCTCAAGCCTCGTACTCGTTACGAGCTCGTCGAAGTCGATGGCGTGCAAGCCTGGCAGATCGAGACGTTCGGCGACGCGATCGTGAAACTGATCGACGAATCGTTGCGCGAATTCGAGTCGAAGGGCCTGCCCAAGAGCCCCCGGCGCGTGATCCGTCGCGGTCGCAAGGCGTGACGCGCCCGCTCGGCGCGACCAAGCCCCTTCAACTGCGGCGCTCGTTTGCCATCATCGGGGCGCGATGACCGGTCCGTACTATTCGCTGCGCGAGATCCATCCGCGGCGTTGGATCGCACCGCTCGGGCTCTTCGCCGCGAGCGTCTTGCTCGCCTTCGGGCTTTACGTGCCGCTCCTGAAGATCGAGAAGATGGTCTTCTGGGAGAACGAATATTCGGTCGCGACCGGTGTGTTCGGCCTCTGGGACGACGGCCAGTGGGTGCTCGCGGCGATCGTGTTCTTCTGGTCGGTCGCGTTTCCGATCGCGAAGCTCGCGCTGCTCTACTGGATCTGGTTCGGCAAGATGGATCCGGGGCAACGCGAGCGGACGTTGCACCGGCTCGCCGTGCTCGGCAAGTGGTCGATGCTCGACGTGTACATCGTCGCCGTGTTGATCGTCGCGGCGAAGCTCGGGCCCGTGGCCGACGTGACACCCGAGTTCGGGATCTACGTGTTCGGCGCCGCGGTGGTGCTCTCGATGCTGGTGACGGCGCACATCGAACGGCTCGCGAAACGCGGTGGCGAGCCGCCGCCGCCCGAGAACGACGACGCCGAAGCTGCGGAGTGAGCGACGGGCGTGCGCGGGTCGGCGACGGGGCGGCCCGACGCGGTCCCCGACGCGTCCAGCGATCCCGCGCAGGGCCGCCGAGCGAGTGCGCGATGTGCTCCGGCGGCGCTGGAACCGCAGACCGAAAACCAACGGGCCCGAGCGTGAAGCCCGGGCCCGTGGTCATTCGGTGGTGGAGGCTAAGGGAGTCGAACCCTCGACCTTCGCATTGCGAACGCGACGCTCTACCAACTGAGCTAAGCCCCCGAAGAGGGCGGGGAGGATAGCGTCGGCTCCGCGAGGTTGGAAGAGCGAGCTTTCGCCGCCCGCGCCCCGTTCCGGGCCGGTTTGGGGCCGCGCGTTGCGAGCCGCGACGCCGAGGCGTTCGCCGCGTGCGGGGTCGCGTTACCGGCCGGCGCACGACGCCCGCGTCCGCCGGGCGTGTGCGCCAGGCGTCAGCTCGAGCCGGGCGCCACCGTGCGCGCCGGCACCGTGGCGGATCGCATGAGTGGGGTGCGTCGCGGTGTCGCGACACGCCTGACGGATGCACGCCTCACCTGGGCACGCCTGACCTGGGCACGCCTGACCTGGGCACGCCTGACCGAGGCCGGCCTGACCGAGGTCCGCCTCACTCGGGCCAACTCGACTTCGCCGCGCTCGACTTCGCCGCGCTCGAGCATCCGCTCGCCGCTAGCCTGGCGCGCCACCCAACAGGAGGAGCCCGTGCCCGACCAGTACGTGATCTGCGCCCGCGACGTCCACAAGAACGACTTCGTCGCCGAGCCCGGCAAGCTGCGCTACCTGAAGGTGCCGGGGAAGACGCTCGCGAAGCCCGAGCACGCGCTGCCGGTCGAGCAATGGGTCCAAGAAGTCCGCGACCTCGCCGACGGTTTGAAGGACGGCGTCGTGCAGCGGCAAGGCGACGTGCTGATCTTCGTGCACGGCTACAACAACGACATCGAGGTGATCCGCAAGCGACAGATGCGCTTGCAGAAGGATCTGCACACCGTCGGGTGGAAAGGCGTCGTGATCTCGTTCGACTGGCCGAGCGACGATTCGACGCTCAACTACTACGAAGACCGCGGCGACGCCGCCGAAGTCGCGCGTTCGATGGTCACCGGCGGCATCTCGGTGCTCGCGCGCGGCCAAGCGGACGGCTGCCAGACCAACATCCACTTGATCGGGCACAGCACCGGCGCCTTCGTGATCATGGAGGCGTTCGCCGAAGCGGAGAAGCACGGTTCGCTCTTCAAGAGCGATTGGCGCGTCGCGCAGATCGCGTTCATCGGCGGCGACGTCTCGGCGAATTCGCTCTCGACCGATTCGGCGTGGGCGCGGCCGATGTACGAGCGCTGCATGCGGCTCACGAACTACGCGAACGGCTTCGACCACGTGCTCGCGGTCTCGAACGCGAAACGCATGGGCGTCGCGCCGCGCGCCGGGCGCGTCGGCTTGCCGGCGAACGCGCATGCGAAGGCGGTCGACGTCGACTGCTCGCGCCACTTCCAGTCGATCGACCCGAAGAAGGCGACGTTCTTCGGCACGTTCGCGCACTCCTGGCACATCGGCGACCCGGTCTTCGCGCTCGACCTCGCGATGACGCTCGAAGGGCGGATCGACCGACGGTTCCTGCCCACGCGCGATCCGGTCGGCGGCAAGCTCTTCTTGAAGCCCGGGAAACGTCCCTCGTTCGAGCGCGACTGGCACCTCGAAGGCTGAAGCACGCCGAGAGCGCGTTCGGGACGGGCCGCGGCCGCCATGGGCGGACGCGGCCCGTTCTCGTATCATCTTCGCCCTTCGTTACGCAGAGGAGCTCCCCGTGCACGATTCGTTCCGCGCCCGTACCCAACTCGAAGTCGGCGGCAAGACGTACAAGATCGCGAGCCTCCAGGCTCTGGAGAAGCAGGGCCACGAGCTCGCGCGCTTGCCCTGGTCGCTGCGCATCCTGCTCGAGAACCTGTTGCGCAACGAGGACGGCGTCGCGGTCCAGAAGGGCGCGATCGACGCGATCCTCGCGTGGAATCCGAAGGCCGAGCCCGATCGGGAGATCGCGTTCACGCCGGCGCGCGTGCTCCTGCAGGACTTCACCGGCGTGCCGGTCGTCGTCGACCTCGCGTCGATGCGCGATGCGATGGTCGCGCTCGGCGGCGATCCGCAGAAGATCAACCCGGGCGTGCCGCTCGAGCTCGTGATCGACCACTCGGTGCAAGTCGACCACTTCGGCGCGAGCGACGCGCTCGCGAAGAACAGCGCGCTCGAGTTCGAGCGCAACCGCGAGCGGTACCTCTTCCTCCGCTGGGGCGGCCAAGCGTTCCAGAACTTCCGCGCCGTGCCGCCCGCGACCGGCATCGTGCACCAGGTCAACGTCGAGTACCTCGCTCGCGTCGTGATGACCAAGGAAGGCCCGAACGGGCTCGAAGCGTTCCCCGACACCGTCGTCGGCACCGATTCGCACACGACGATGGTCAACGGCCTCGCAGTGCTCGGTTGGGGCGTCGGCGGCATCGAAGCGGAAGCGGCGATGCTCGGTCAGCCGGTGTCGATGCTCGTGCCGCAAGTCGTCGGCTTCAAGCTCGTCGGCGAACTCTCGGAAGGCGTGACTGCGACCGACCTCGTGCTGCGCGTCACCGAGATGCTGCGCAAGAAGGGCGTCGTCGGGAAGTTCGTCGAGTTCTTCGGCCCTGGCGTCGCGGCGCTCTCGCTCGCCGACCGCGCGACGATCGCGAACATGGCGCCCGAGTACGGCGCGACGTGCGGCATCTTCCCGGT
This sequence comes from Planctomycetota bacterium, assembly GCA_023150475.1. GTDB lineage: Bacteria > Planctomycetota > UBA1135 > UBA1135 > JACRIN01. Next base: position 50,627 of record JAKLKU010000005.1, on the reverse strand, counting down.
CGACCAAGTCACGCTCGACTACCTGCGCTTCACCGGCCGCAGCGAAGCGCAAGTCGCGCTCGTCGAGGCGTACATGAAGGCGCAAGGGCTCTTCGTCGGGCCGAACACGCCGACGCCGGAGTTCTCCGACACGCTCGAGCTCGAGCTCTCGACCGTCGAGCCCGCGATGGCCGGCCCGAAGCGCCCGCAGGATCGTGTCGCGTTGACGGCGCTCAAGGCGAACTTCGAGAGCAACCTGCCCGGCATGCTCGTCGGCGCGAAGCCCGCGAAAGGCGGCGGCGTCGCGACCGCGGAGCCGAGCACGAAGACCGAAGTGGAAGTGACGATCGGCGGAGAGACGTGCACGTTGCGCCACGGCTCGCTCGTGCTCGCCGCGATCACGAGCTGCACGAACACGTCGAACCCGTCGGTGCTCGTCGCCGCGGGCCTCGTCGCGAAGAAGGCGGTCGAAAAAGGCCTGCGGCGTGCGCCGTGGGTGAAGACGAGCCTCGCGCCGGGCTCGAAGGTCGTCACGGCGTACCTGCAGGAAGCGGGGCTGACGCCGTTCCTCGAGACGCTCGGTTTCCACACCGTCGGCTACGGTTGCACGACGTGCATCGGCAACTCGGGCCCGTTGCCCGAGCCGGTCGCGAAGGGCATCGACGAAGGTCAGCTCGTGGTCGCGGCGGTGCTTTCGGGCAACCGCAACTTCGAAGGCCGCGTCCACGCGCAGATCCGCGCGAACTACCTCGCGTCGCCGCCGCTCGTCGTCGCGTACGCGCTCGCCGGACGCGTCGACTTCGATCCGAAGACCGAGCCGCTCGGGACGGGCAAGGACGGCAAGCCCGTCTACCTGCGCGACGTGTGGCCGACGCAAGCGGAGATCCGCGCCGCGATCGCTCGCGCGGTCAAGCCCGAGCAATTCAAGACGACGTACGCGAACGTCTTCGAGGGCAGCGCCGAGTGGCGCGCGCTCGAAGTGCCGAAAGGCGCGACGTACGCGTGGGATCCGCGGTCGACCTACATCAAGCGCGCGCCTTACTTCGACGGGATGGCGAAGCAGCCGAAGCCCTTCGAGGAGATCCGCGGAGCGCGCGTGCTCGCCTACCTCGGCGATTCGATCACCACCGACCACATCTCGCCCGCCGGCAACATCAAGGCGACGAGCCCGGCCGGCAAGTGGTTGCAGGAACGCGGCGTGAAGCCCGCCGACTTCAACCAATACGGCGCGCGCCGCGGTCACGACGAAGTGATGGCGCGCGGCACGTTCGCGAACGCGCGGATCAAGAACAAGCTGCTCCAAGGCGTCGAAGGCGGCGAGACGCTGCACTTGCCGACCAACACGCAGATGCCGATCTACGACGCCGCCGCGAAGTACATGGCGGAGAAGACGGCGCTCGTCGTGCTCGCGGGCAAGGAGTACGGCTCCGGCTCGTCGCGCGACTGGGCGGCGAAAGGTCCGTTGCTGCAAGGCGTGCGCGCGGTGATCGCCGAGAGCTACGAGCGCATCCACCGCTCGAACCTCGTCGGCATGGGCATCGTGCCGTTGCAGTTCCTCGCGGGCGAGACGGCGGACTCGCTCGGGCTCACCGGACGCGAGCGCTACGACATCGTCGGTCTCGCCGACGGCCTCGCCGCGGGCTTCAAGTCGGGCCGCGAGCTCGTCGTGCGCGCGACCGACGACGCCGGCAAGGTGAAGGAGTTCAAGGCCCGCGTGCGCATCGACACGCCGCAAGAAGTCGTGTACGTGCGCCACGGCGGCATCCTGCAGTACGTGCTGCGCAAGCTCGCCGGCTTCGCGCAGTGACCGCGGCTCGCGGGAGGCGCTTTCGCCATGCCCGACATCGTCGTCGTTCGTGATCCCGCCGAGCTCGCGCGCGAAGTCGCGTTGCGCACGGCACGTGAGCTCGAGCTCGCGATCGCCGAGCGCGCGTGGGGCTTCGTCGCTTTGCCGGGCGGCTCGTTCGCGCGGCAGATCTTCGAGGAGCTGATCCAACTCTCGCTGCAGTGGGACAAGGTCGAGTTCTTCTTCATCGACGAGTGCGGCGTGCCGCCGGAACATCCGGCGAGCCGTTTCGCCGCGGCGAACCTGATCCTCTTGAAGAACCCGCGCATCGGCCCGCACCAACTGCATCGCATCGAGGCCGAGGATCACGACCTCGAACGTGCCGCCGTGCGTTACGCGGAAGAGCTGCCGGACGAAGGCTTCGACGTGATGCTCTTCGAGCTCGGACACGACGGGCACATCGGATCGCTGTTCCCCGGGTCGCCGGCGTTCGACGAGACCGAACGGCTCGTGATGCCGCTCGAAGTCGAGCAGAAGCCCAGGCGACGGATCACGTTGACGCCGGCGGCGATCGCGCTCGCGCGGCTCGCGATCCTCTACGCCCACGGCCGTGACAAGGCCGCGGCCGTCGAACGTGCATTGCTCGGTCCGCTCGATCCGCGCGGTTGCCCAGCGCAGCTCGTGCGAGACGGGCTCTGGCTCGTCGAACGTGGCGCGGCGCCGCGCACGAGCTGCTGATACCCCGCTTTTCCTACCCCTTGCTGCCCCGTTGGGCGCATGGCGCGTGTTTCCCCTTCGAGACAGAGTGAAGGAGCGCGCGAGCCCGTGCTCGCGCCGCCGCGAAGCCCAAAGCGCCGCGCCGGGCGAGTCCGAAAGTCGCCCTGACCGCGCGCAGGATCGCGGCCGCGCGTGGACTCGCCTCGCCGCGCTGCGAACTGGCCCGTCGGTCGACCGGCGGGTCGGACCCTCTGTGAGGTTCGAGGCTGACCGCGCGAGCGGTCAGCCTCCTCGTGATCGCGCCGGCGCGATCCCCACGGGGCCCCGACTCTCAGGCCGCGCTTCGGGTGTGCTCCGGGCGCGCTGAGCAGCCGCCGGCCATGCGGCACGCCGCCGAACCCACACGCCGGCGTGCCTCCGCCGCAGGGCGGACGAGCGTCGCGCACCGTCGGCTCCGCTGCGTACTTGAACGTCGAGCCCGACAGGCGAGTCCCCTCGAGAGGCAGTCGACGTGTTCCACACGCTGCATGGCCCGCTTGGCTGGCGCGCGATCGCCCTGCGCTGCGCAGGCGCAGCGACACTCGCCGTGGTGGCAGGCGTCGCACTCGTCGCCTGGCGCGTCGGTGTCTTCGACGGCAACGTGCACGTCGTCGCCGCCGAGCGCGTCTATCGCAGCGCGCAGCTCTCCACCGAAGAGCTGCGGACGTTCGTCGCCGACCACGGCATTCGTTGTGTGCTCAATCTGCGTCGAGCGAGCGCACCGACGCCCGAGTACGGCGCGGAACGCGCGCTGTGCGCGGAGCTCGGTGTCGAGTTCGTCGGCCTGCCGTTCAGTCCCTCCAAGTTGCCCGAGCCCAAGACGGTCGTCGCGTTGATCGACCGGTTCCGCGCGGGTCCGTATCCGTTGCTCGTGCACTGCGAGCACGGCGCCGACCGCACGGGGCTCGCGAGCGTCGTCTACGACCTCGTCATCGCGCAGAAGGAGCTCGACCTCGCGTTGCGTGACGACCTGTCGTGGCGCACCGGCCACGTCGGACTCGGCCGCGAGCGTGCGATGGACCGTTTCTTCGAGCTCTTCCGGTCGACGCGGGGCGCGCGTGACTTCGAGGCGTGGGCACGCGAGGTCTATCCCGCGCTGCACGCCGCCGCGCAGCGTGGCACGCCGGCAGGTGAGTCGTCCGACTCGGCGCCGCCGCGCGCGTTCGTCGGGGGCGGCACCCCTGTGGCTCGGCGGTGACTCGGCGACCGACGCGGAACGCGCGTCCGCGCGCCGCCGAGTGAGCGCGCGGCGCCGTCGAGGGTGCGCACGGCGGCGCTCGCTTTCCGCGGGGAGCCCGTGGCAAACTCTCGCCCCTCGAACGCCATGGAACGCACGCTCGTCGCACTGTCGTGGTTGGTCTGTCTCGCTTGTTCGGCGCCGGAGTCGCGCGGCTCGTCGGAACCCACGGGTCCGCAATCCGCCGGTCGTGTCGCCGAGTCGATCAAGTCGCCCGGCACGTCGCCTGAAACGTCGCCTGGCACGCAGGCCGGCACGCAGGACTCTGCGCCGGACGCGCGAGCGACTGCGGCCGCGAGCGAGCCTTCGGCCAACACGCCGGACGCGCCCGACGCCGCCTCCGATGTCGCCGAGCACGCGCCCGGCGCGCACGCGCGCGACGCGCAACCGGCGTGGCTCGCGCCGCGCCGGCGACCGCACGTCGGCGGACTGCTGCTCGCGGACGAAGAGACTGCGCGAGCTCGCGCTGCGTTCGCCACGCTGTCGCCCGAAGAACAAGCGGGCTTCGTCGAAGCGCTCGCGTCCGAAGCGCGCAAGATCCAGTCGTTCCAGATGCAGCTCGTGAACTGGGTGCTCGCGCAAGAGGAGATCGATCCGGGCTTGCGGCCCGAAGCGCCGCCGCTCGGCTGGTTCGATCCGGAGACGCACGCGCCGAAACAACCGATCCCGCGCAAGGTGCTCGCGGCCGACTCACCCGCGCTCGCGATCGCGGAACGCGAGCTGCTCGGTCCGATCGCGCCGCGCCGCGCCGTGAGCGGTTGGACGTACGACTACGGCCGGCGCGAAGTGCAGCGACTGCCGAACGAGCGCGAGCCGTGGCGCATCTTCGAGAACGCGTTGCTCGGACTGCCGCCTTACTGGGATCTCGTGGAAGCGCTCGTCGAAGCGAAGCTCGACGACGGGGCGCACCAGAAGGTGCTCGCTGCGTTCGGTCACGCGTACACCGACCGCGTGGGCGGCGTGTACCCGACGATCACGCTCTACGACGCATGGATCTCTCGCGCGCCCATCGAAGCGCCGGACGTCGACACGCTCGGGATCATGCACGACGTGGTCGGTGACTGGCAGACGTTCCAGTCGATCGTGCCCGAGTCGCAGCACGAAGGGCTCTTCGGTCGCATCGGCGGACTCGTCATGCCGGCGTACCACCATCGCAGTCTGCGCCACGCACTCGCGCGGACGTTCGTGTGCGGCTCGACCGAGTTGCGCGACGGCTATCAGCAGCACCAGGACAATTTCCACGGCCTGTGGGAGAGCGTGTCGTCGGACCCCGGCGCGCTCGCTGCGGTCCTGCCCGCCGATGCGCAGTGGAGTGAATTCTTGACGGGTCTGTCGGAGCGAGCGGGCGCCGACGAGCTCTTCGCGCTGCGGGGCCTGCGTCGCCGTGACACCCTCGACAGGAACGGCGACGAGGTCCGCCGCTGGCTCTTCTGGTTGCTCGGCGAGGCCGAGGCGTACCGCCGGCTCGACGGCGCGAAGTGAGCGCGGCGCGCCTCGCGCGCGTCACCGGTGCTGATTTCGGGCCGCGGGACCGTTCGCAGCGACGGTTTGGGAGTTCGTGGCGAGCCGTCTGGGCTCGCGATCGTGCGCGAAGCCGCAATTCGGATCTCGCGGATGACCCCGGCGACATCCCGAGTTCCGACGCGGGACTTCAAGCCGTGCGCGTCGGCGGCCGACACGGATCGTGCGCGCCGCTCCAACCGGCGCGGGGAGCGTACACCCCGCGCAGAGGAGGGTGGTGTGCAACTCCTGAAGAGATGACATGGCGATCCGGCGTCGCTTGCGGCGCCGGATCGTTTCGCTTCCCTGTGACGACCCCGTGCGCCGGCCGCGCCGGTCGAGACGGCGACGATCGCGGCGCCCGCGACGGCGGCGATGACTCGGTGCCGCTTCGCTCCACCCGCACGACGATGGTCCGCACCGCGTCGCTCCCGCAGTGCATCTTGCACCGCGACACTCGGTGAGTCCTCTCGAGCCGAGCTCGGGACGCGCACTGCGCGCACGCCGACTTCCGAGGAACTCGCGAACCGTTCGCGCGGGTCGCTCGTCGCCACGCCCCGCGACCTCGCGGTTCACGGCGATCACGCGCGGAGTCCGACGAACCGTCGTCTTCCTATTGAGATGGTGAAATCGAAAACGAGTCGCGTGATAGGTATGCGAATGCGAATGCGGGACGCGAAATCGAATCGCAGTGCCGTGTGAGAGAAGTTGAAGAATCGACTTGCTCGGGTGCTTGACGCCTCGGTGAGCCCATCTACCGTCGAACTCGAGTCGACCGGCGCAGCAGAGGGGACCGCGAACCGGTGGACGTGGCGAGTCACTACTGGTTCAGACCGTTCGTCGGTTTGAACGCAATCGGAGTCCAGAACGTGATGAGACCTTTGCTCTCGAGCTGTCGAATCGTCGTCGTCTTGCTCCTCGTCGGAACTCACGCGGTCGCCGCCGGCCTCGGCCGCTCGAATGAACCATCGCCACGGGTGCCCGCGCGCTCGTGGTCCGAACCGAGCGTCCCGCCGGTTTGGGGGGACTCGTTGGCACAAGCGAAAGCGCGCTTCGAGAAGCGACCGGTCCTCTACATCGTCCCTCGATCGACGGCGAGCCTGGCGCCGAAGGCGTTCTGGGTCGCGGAGACCTACGAGCCGACCAAGCAGGGCACGCTGACTTGTAGTGGTCAATCCACCTGCAACGGCGGATCGACGTGCGATGCGACGCCGACCTGCAACGCGGGTGCGACTTGTCAGGGAATCGACACCTGCAATGGCGGCACGACGTGCTCCGGCGCGACGACGTGCAATGGCGCAGCCACGTGCAACGGCACGTCCACGTGCGGCGCGGCACTGACGTGCGGCGGGCAATGGACGTGCAATGGCGCAGCGACGTGCACCGGGGCCCAGACGTGTGGCGGAGGCTGGACGTGCGGCGGAACCAGCACGTGCGACGGGCAGCCGACGTGCAATGGTGCGTACACCTGCACCGGCGGGCAGACGTGCTCGGGCACCGACACCTGCGATGGAAGCACGAGTTGCTCGGGGACGCCGTCCTGCACGGGTCAGTACACGTGCACGGGTTACTTCACGTGCAATGGATCCCAGACGTGCATGGGCGGCGCGACGTGCGGGACCCAGGCAACGTGCAATGCGTCGACCACTTGCGACGGATCGAACACGTGCAACTCGGGCTTCACGTGCTCGGGCCCGACGTGTCAGGGCACGGCCACCTGCAACGGCGGTGCGACCTGCAACGGAGGGCCGACGTGCAACGGATCTTCGGGCACGTGCATCGGTATGGCGACCTGCAACGGGACGGCGACCTGTGATGGCGCGTTCACGTGCAACGGTGTCTCGACGTGTGCGACGTCTCCGACCTGCCAGCAGACTCCGGCGTGTGGGCACGACTTCGCTCGGGCTGCGACCCGAGAGTCGGGGGCAGCCCTGCTCGCCGGCATGCTGAAGCGCAGCTCCGGAGGATTGGCGGCCCTCGGGTTCTGCGCTCTCGGAATGGTGGGTGTGGGCATCGCGCCTCGGCGGCGCCGCGTTGGAGGCGCCGGCACGCGCTGGTCGCGCCTGCTGCGTTGGATGCTCCCCGTGTTGGTCGTCGCGACGTTCGGCACGCCCGGATTCGCGGGTGTGTCGCGCTCGGCCGGAGTCGTGCGCCACGTGGAACCTTCGCCGGCGGAGAATCCGCTCTATCGCGACTCGCTCGAGTCGACGAAGGCGAAGTTCCTCGGCCTCGACGTGCGAGTGATCACGGCTCGACGCGCCGAGCAAGTGCTCGCGCGGGCGGCGGTTGCGAGTGCGCGGGTGATCCCGGACGTCACGTGCGACGGATCCGCCACGTGCGACAACACCGCCACGTGCACTGGGAATCCTTCGTGTCACGGCAGTACGACGTGCGACGGAAAAGACACTTGCGACGGCTCGGTCACGTGCAATACCGGAAGCACGTGCGCGAGCGAAGCGACGTGCAACGGGTCGGGGACCTGCGATGGGACGACCACGTGCAACGGGAACTCCACCTGCGACGGCACCTCCACTTGCGGCGGCGTTCCGAGCTGCGATGGAACCGAAACGTGCAACGGCGTGCCGACGTGCGATGCCGGTGCCACCTGCACGGGAGGTTCGACCTGCGACAACACGTCCACGTGTGATGGCGGATGGACCTGCAATGGTGGAAACACGTGCAACGGCACGAACACGTGCGACGGGACGACGACTTGCAGTGGCACTTCGACTTGCAATGGCACGACGACCTGCCAGGGCATCGACACGTGCGACGGGACCGAAACGTGCAATGCCTCGACGACCTGCAATGGCACTTCCACGTGCAACGGTTCGACGACGTGCAACGGCACGACGACGTGCACCGGCGCGAACACGTGCAATGGATTCGCCACGTGCAACGGCACCACGACGTGCAATGGCAGACCGACGTGCAATGGCGCTTCGACGTGCAAAGGATTGCAGGGGCCGAAGACCTGCAACGGCACGGCGACGTGCAACGGCAGAGTGTCGTGCAACGGCAGCGAGACGTGCGTGAACACGTGCACTGGTTTCGCTACCTGCGCTGGCACGCCGTCGTGCGCGGAAAACGCCACGGCGTGCTTGCCGCACGAAACGGACGTCGCGGCGGTCGGCGACGGTCATCATCACCCCGGGCGACGCGAATCGCCTTCTCCGCTGACGATGCTGGCATCGCTCGGATTCGCGTGTCTCGGCATGATCTCCACTCGGCGGAGCCGAGTCGGCTAGGCATTCGACGCGATCGTCGGCTCCTGACCGTACGCCGCTCAGCGTCGGTCGGGAGCCGAGATTCGTCGACGCCGCCCCGAAGGTCGCCCCATGGGCACGATGCGAGGCAAGCTGCTCTTCGTAGCGCTCGCGGTGACGCTCGGCGGCGTGTCGTTCGCCGTGTGGCTGCGGGCGTACTCGGAGTCACGGCCCCTGCGCATCAGCTCGAACGATTCGGTCGAGCCCACCGAACGGCCCGCTGGCGCCCAGCCCGAGTCCCGTGCAGCACGAATTGACTCCGGCGGAGCGCTCCGATCGACCGCCGAACCGGATCCGCGGCGAGACGTCGGCGCCGAAGCGGTCGCCGAGAGCACACGCGGTTCTTGGCGAACCGTGCTGCGCGTCGTCGACTCCGAGGACGGCTCGCCGCTCTCGGGCGCAACGGTCTCGGTCCGTCCTCTCGACGGTGCGCTGACCGCGACCGCGACGGGACTGCGGAGCAACGCGTCAGGCGAAGTGGAACTCCTCGGTGTCCACGGAACGACGCTGCGCACGCGCGCTTCCGCGCCGGGCTACGAAGCCCACAGTCGCAGCGTCGCCGCGAGCGACCCCGACCCAGTGATTCGGCTGGCGCGCTGTCGAGGTTCCGTCGAAGGCGTCGTTCGCGCGGGCGAGCTCGGAATCGCGGACGTCGTCGTGCGTGTCGTGGACGACGTCGGAAGCGAGTGGGGCAACGCGCGGACCGATTCGCTCGGCAGGTTCACGATGACGTCCCTGCCGACGCGCACTCCGCGGCTCCGTGTCACCGCCGTGGCGGATGGATGGGCGCCGGCGACCCGCTCGTTGCCACCGCTCGAAGCAGGATCGGTTCACGAGGCGCTGCTCGAACTCGAGCCCGGGCGCTCGCTGCGAGTGCGCTGCGTCGCCTTCGACGGGACGCCCATCGCAAGCGCGCTCGTGCGGCTCGACGATGCGGCGGGGGGCGAGTCCGGGCACGTCAGCGACGCTCGCGGCGAGCTGGTGCTCGCCAACGCGCCGAATCGCGCGTTCCGCGTGGTGGGCAGCGCCGAGGGCTGGGTGACTCAGTCGGCCGAGGTCGCTGCGTCCGGCTCCGACGAGCCGACCAGCGGCGTGGGCGAGGTGGTGCTGCGTTTCGCGCCAGCGCCGACGGTGACTGGACGCATCGCGGTCGAAGCGGGGGACGCGCCGGTCGAGTTTGCTCGCGCGCCGGTCGAGCTTTCTCGTGCGACGGTTCGCTTCGTGCGGGTCGACGGACTGCCGTCGGACTTCGCGATGTCGGGCACGGACCTCGAGCCGCTGTCGTGCGCCGTCGCGGCCGACGGGGCGTTCGCGTGCCGACGGTTGATCCCCGGTGTTCGCTACCAAGTCGTGGCCGAGTGCGCAGGATTCGCGCCTCGAGACGGAGCGTCCGGATTCGTGCTGGCGAGCGGCGAGGTGCTCGATGTCGGCACCTTGGTCCTCCAACGCGGCCGGTCGGTGACGGGGCGGGTCACGGAGGCGAGCGGCGAACCGGTGGCCGGCGCCGCGATCTTCACTTCCGCGACGCTCGCGGAAGGAGGCTTCGTTCTTCGCGGATGCGTCGCCGAGAGCGATCTAGACGGACGGTTCGTGCTGGCGTGTTTGCCGGACGAGGAGATCGTGGTCACCACCGAGCGAGACGAGCGGGTGGCGCAGGCCGTGGTCAGCCCGTCGACGGAGCGCATCGAACTCGTGTTGCGCGCGCGGTCGACGTGGGCGCTCACCGGCTCGTGCGTCGACGAACTCGGCGGCCCGCTCGAAGGGGTGGAACTGACCGTGTCGGAACTACCGGCCTCGAGGTGGACCGCGAAGTCCAAGGTGCGAACCGACGCGAACGGCGTCTTCCGCGTCGGGGGCCTGCACGCGTTCGAGTGTGAGATCGACGTCGCGCCGGACGGTGCACACCTGCTCCAAGAGGGCCCGGTCACCGTCCACGTCGGAGATCCGTCGCCGGAGTTGGTCCTGCGCGCTTCGCGGCGCATCGTCGGCCAGGTCGTTCGCGAGGACGGGAGCGCGGCGACGCAGGCCACCGTCGCGTGGATGCCTGCCGTCGCCGACGAGGCTCGAGTCCGTCGGCTCGAAGTGGATCCGCGCTCCGGTGAGTTCTCGATTCGAGTTCCCGTCGACGTCGCGGGCGTGTTGCTCGCCGAGGAGGTTGGTCGCGGCCGTCACAGTCGAGCCATCCCCGCGGAGCGTCTCGATCGAGAACTCGGTCGGTTGGTCCTCGCGGCCGTCGTCGAGCGCACGGTGCGCTGTCGAAGCACGTCCGGAGCACCTCTCGCAGGGCTGCGCATCGTCTGCACGCCCGTGAGCGAGTCCGGTGCGGACGTCGAGCCGATCGAAGCGAAGTCCGACGCCTCCGGCTGCGCGCGTGTCGCGTTGGACGTCAGTCGTGGTTGGACCGTGTCCATTCGCTGGGCCGACGTGCGCCATTCGCGATCGATCGCGCCGTGGAGTTCCGTCGCCACCGTGATCGACTTCGATGGGCTCGCGGACGCCGTGTGGCTGAAGCTGCGCATCCGGAGCAAGTCGGGTAGGCCGCTCGACGGTCAGCGCGTGCTCCTCGCCGGGCTCGACGAGCTCAGGGAATCCCGTCTCGACCGCGACGGGCGCTCGGACTTCGTGGACCTCTCACCAGGCCGCTACGAAGTTCGACTCTGGTTGTCCGAGACCGTGGGCTCGGGGGGCACCGCGAACGACGCGGGCGTACCGATGTCGCACGCGTTCCTGTTGTCCGCGGACCGCCAGGTCCACGACGTGGAGGTCGAAATTGACTGACGATCTCGCTCTGACGGCCGGGCACGCACGGCGCTCGGATTCGTGGCCATCCAGGATCGTCCACTCGCTGCTCGGCATGGCCCGAACCGGGCCGCTGTTCGCGTTCGGGCTGTTCGCCGTCGCGTACTCGATGCGCGCAGTCGGGGACAACCGCTACTGGCTGGACAACGCCTTGGGCGCGGTCAGTACGTTCGCGACGTTTTGGTGCGCCCGCCCGCACGTCGTCGCTCGGCAGCGGCTCTTCGACCTGGCGACGGTCTTCGTCGTCGCGATGATCGCGCTGCTCCCGGTGCCCGCGCGCCCGATCGTCCTCGTGGCCGGCTGGCAGTTCGCACGGACGTGCGTCGATGCGCGCACCGAGGTTCGCAGTGCGCTGAGTGGACTTGCGTTCGGCGTCGCGTGCTGGACGCCGGTCTGGTTCGTCGTCCACGGCACGGCCGCCGGATTCGCAGCGACGCTCGAGTGGGCTCACTGGCTCACTCGACTGTCGGAGCACGTGCCCGGTGCCTACGTTCATTTCGGAGCACGTTCCGCGGGCGTCGACGTGGCCATCCTCGCGTGGTTCATCGCGATCGGGCTGCAGCCCTCGAAATCGATTCGCGGCGCGATCGTCGCCGCCGTTTCGGTCGTTTGCCTCCAGTGTGCGTGGGTGCTGGGCTCCGCCCCGCTGCTGCGATTCGCGAACGAGACGTTCGGGCTCCGAGGGCTGATGATCACCGACACGAGTTGGGTGTGGCTGCTCGTCGTCGCCGCGTGGTTGTACCTGGTGCTCGCGAGGAACCCACGAATCGCGCCGGAGCCCGGCGACGTGCGTTCGTCTTGGGCGCCCGTGTCGGTGGCCGTGGCTGCTTCCATCGCGTGTGCAGCGCTCCTGCCGTGGAAGGAAGCCGGCGTCGGTGCCGCGTCGCGTCCCCGCGTGGTCGTACACGATCCGGGTTACCTCGACCGACGCACTCCCGCCACGGACCCGGACACGTTCGGGAGCCGCGCGAGCGGGATGTTCGGCTACTTCGACACTTGGTGTGACATCGCGGGATTCGACGTCACTCGTCAGGATCTTTCGCTGAGCTTCGATCCCCAAGCGTGCGACGTCGTCGTGATGATCAACGTCATCGACCCGTTGCCCGAAGCCACCAGGACCGCACTCGAAGAGTTCGTCGAATCCGGTGGCGGGTTGCTGGTGCTCGCCGACCACACGGGCTTCGACGCGATTCGAGAGCCGTCGAATCAGGTCGTGTCACGTTGGGGGATCGAAGTCAACTTCGACACGGCGGTCGCCGTCCGTCGTTCTTGGGCCGACGGCGTCGAAGTGAGACCCCACCCCGTCACGCGCGGAGTGAACAGCCAAGAGCAACTGCAGATCTGGACCGGCGCGAGTCTTCGGACGCGGTGGCCCGCCGAACCCGTGGTCTTGGGTCGCGATGCTTTCGCCGATCCAGGGGACTCGCACAACAAGTCCAACGCCTACCTAGGCGACATGCGCCACTCGATCGACGAACACTTGGGGGACATCGTGCTGGTCGCGGCCGCCGAGCCGAAGAGTGGGCGTGTCCTGGTGTTCGGCGACACCTCGCCGTTCCAGAACCTGGCGCTCGGTCGATCACGGGCATTCGCGGATCGCTGCATCCGTTGGCTCGCAGGCGACGACTCGAGTCGCCTGTCGACGCGCGCGAGGGACGCAATGGGCGTGATCGCGCTCGGCCTGGTCCTGTTGCTAGCGCTTGCGCAGCGCGCGGACAGCGCGTTCGCCACCGCCTTGCTGGCGTGCGCGCCCATTCCGTCGGTGGCTTTCGATCGGGAGGCGCAGTGGACGCCGAGCCGCTCGGAGACGGCGACGATCGCCCACGTGGATTTCAGTCATGCGCCTCGTGTGACTCGCTTGGGCTGGTACGGCGACGGAATCGGCGGACTTCAGCAATCGCTGTTTCGGGCCGGATTGAGCCCGTTCCTTCCCTCCGAGTTTCGCGCCGACCTACTCGACGAAGCGAGCGTCTTCGTGTGTGCGACACCCACGCGGACGTTCACGGACCAGGAACTCGACTTACTGGAACGCTGGATCGAGGACGGGGGCGTTGCGTTGATCACGTTGGGCCAGCCACACGAGCGGCTCCAGCGTCCCTTGCTCGAACGCTTCTCGCTGCAAGTCGGCGAAACCCCACTCGGTCCCGCCGAGGCGGAGACGGAGATGGGAGCGATGCGTTTCTACGACGCGTATCCGACCTTGACGCATCCAAGTGACGCAGTCGCGTGGGCGTCCGTGCACGGTCTGCCGGTCATCACGTGGTTGCCGCGTGGCCGGGGCGGACTCGTCTTCGTGTCCGATTCGCAGTACCTGCTCAACAAGAACCTCGAAGACGATGACGAGTTCATAGAAGAGAACGCTCGTTTTCTGCCTGCGCTCGTTCGGCGGGCCCTGGAACAGGTGGAAGCGCGATGAACGCAACGCTGGCGTGGCTCGTCGGTTGGTTCGTCTGCGGCACTTGGTTGCTCGGTGGAGGCGCTTGGAGTGCCAGCACCGGAAGTTGGCCGGGTGGCTGGGCGCTCGCAGGCGCGGCAGTCTGTTTGGCGGTGCTCGTCCGTCACGCGGCGATTCGCAAGGCACATCCGGCGACGTGCTCTTTCGCGTTGATCGCCTGCGCCGGGGCATTCGTCTGGCCGTGGCCCGCCAATGCAGTTGCGGTGCTGCTCGCGCTCGGACTCGGGCTCGCCGTGTTTCCGCAGACGATCGTGCGACGCCTGGCGTTGGTCGGGCTGGCGCTCGCCGGCGCGTTGGCGTGCGGCGGAGTCGTCGACTTGCTCAATCGTCGATTCGGTGCGAACGTGCACGAGCTGCCCGCCCTCACGCCGGTGTTCCGCGGACTGTTGGCGCTGATCGGAGCGCCGACGACTCGCCCTGACGACGGACTGTTGCTCACCGACGTGGACTTCGCATACCGCGTGACGCCGACGCTGGAAGGGCTCTGCGTCTATCCGTTCGCGATGCTGGTCGCAGGCGCGCTTCCGGGTTTGTGGCTCACCGGTGGCATCTCGATGCGCTACGTGTGGCGCGCGGCGTGGATCAGTCTCGGCTACTTGTGCGCCCGGTACGTCGTCGTCTTCGTTTGGAGCATCTCGGCGAGCGATGTCGACATGCTCTGGCGACCGACGTTCGCTTGGATGTCACTCTTGCCGCTCGTCGTCTTGCTCGCTCGTCCCGCGTCGGCGTCGATCGGGAGTCCGGCGAGCGACGTTCCCTTGGAACTGCGGTTGCGCACGCTCGTCCCGGTCAGTGTGGCCGTTGCGTCGTTCTGGATCGCGTGGGTTCCCGTCGACCCGGGGCTCCGAAAGCCGGGCCGGATCGTGATCGACGAGAATCACAGTGACTGGGAGTGGACCGACGTTCCGATGGATCGGGAAACGTACGGACAGCGGACGACCTACAACTACTCGAGTCTCTCGAAGTTCCTCGCGAGGTACTTCGACGTGCGGATCAACCGAGAAGCCATCGACGACGCGCGGCTCGCGGATGTCGACGTCTTGGTGATCAAGACGCCGACCGAGGCCTACGATCCGCAAGAAGTGGCGGCGATCGGTCGCTTCGTCGCGGGCGGCGGCGGGCTTTTCCTGATCGGTGACCACACCAATGTCTTCGGCACTTCGTTCTACCTGAATCAGATCGCCGCCGACTACGACATCGAGTTCGTCCACGACGCGACGTACGACAACAACCATGGCGGCCTGTCGCGCTACGACCCTCCGTCCGTCGGGCGGCATGCCGCGATCGCGCAGCTACCGACGTTCTTGTTTGCCACGTCATGCAGTCTGCGCGGAGGTCTTGGGGTCCAACCGGTACAGACCGGTCCGGCGTTGAGGACGCTCCCGGCCGACTACTCCCAGCCGAGCTTCTTCGCCGAACGCGACGCGTGGCGCCACTACCCGTTCGGCGTGTTCCATCAATGTGTCGCCACGACCGAAGGGCGCGGGCGAGTGCTCGCGTTCAGCGACAGCACCGTGTGGTCGAACTTCTTCGTCTACCTGCCCGGAAAGCCCGAGCTCGCACTCGGCGCGATCGAGTGGTTGAACCGCACCAACACTTGGCTCGCGTGGGATGGACTGTGGTGGTCGCTCTCGGCTGTCGGACTCGCCGCCGCGTGGATCGCATCGCGGAGGACGAGTGCGTTCCAACGCGGCATCGGGGACTTCATCGCGCCGGCGGCGCTCGCGGCGGTCATCTGGACGCCGTGCGTCGACGCATGGAATCGCGCGCACTACGAGCTGCCTGATCCGCGTGAGCCTTATCCCGAGATGTACTTCTATCGGGGGGACTCCGATTACCACTTGCCGATCACGCAGTTGATCGACGAGTCCAAACCGACGTGGCTCACGTTCTTCAACTGGGCGCAACGCTTGGACTTGACGCCGCGGGTCAGCGACGTGCTGGACGACGCACTCGCTCGAGGTGAGTCGCTGATCCTCGTGCGCCCGCGCGCGAGCATCGACGGCGCTGCCATCGAGAAGATCCGGTCGTACCTGGACCGCGGCGGCAGGGTGCTCGTGGTGGCGGACGCCGGCGCCGTCGCGCCGACCGCGTCGCTGCTCGCGCTGGGCGGCATGCGCTGGCAGCCCGGCTCGGAGACCCCGCGGCCGAAGCTTCCGCGGCCCGGGACACCCAATCCGCCTGAGGTCGACATGGGACCGGTTCCGGCGACGGTGGGCTGGGTGGGCAACGAATGGACGGCATCGGCGTCGCGTGGCGAATTCGCGGGGTCGTGGCCAGCGATAGAAGGTGGCGACGCGCTGCTCACGCTGAACTCGACCATCGTGGTGGCCGCTGCGTCGGAGCTCGCGTCGGGTGGACGTCTGATCGTCGCCGGTCTCGGTGACTTGCTCTCCGATGACACGTTGGGTCACGGGAACTCGGAACCGACGGCCGCGCAGCTCGAGCTCTTCGATCTCGAATATCGGCTGTGGGGTGAGTTGCTGCGTTCGGACGTGCGTCCCGTCTCGTCGGGCGTGATCGAGGCCAGTGCGCCCCGCGCTCCGGGCTCGCAGTGAGCTAGGGCCCGCGAAGCGAGGCTCGTGACCGGCTTCACGGCGTCACGGCGTCGCGCCGGCCTCCGCCCGACCGTCCGCGTTCGCCAGCGCGATTGGCGTGCCCGGGCCGCGCGTCAAGCGAGGAGGAGCTTCGTCGCGTCTTCCGCGCAGCCCCACGCGAGCGTGATGCCCGCGCCGCCGTGGCCGTAGTTGTGCACGACGGGCCGGCCATCGGCGAGTGTCGCGCGTTCGAGCCGCACGTTCGGTCGTTTCGGTCGCAAGCCGACCTTCGTGCCGAGCACGCGGCGGCCACGGATCTCCGGCGCGAGGTGCGCGCAGCTGTCGAGGATGCGCTGCGTCAGCGCGTCGTCCGGTCGCGTTTCCCACTGATCGAGCTCGGCGCTGCCGCCGCAGATCGTGTCGCGCGAGCGCGGCACCACGTACGCGATCGGCTGACCGGGCTCGTCGTGCACGACGATGCAGCGCGATTCGATCGGTGCGACCGACACGACTTGTCCGCGCAGCGGCCGGATGTCCGTGTCGCGCGTCAACGCCGCCGCCCACACGCCGCTCGCGTGGACGATCGCGTCGCCCGGCAACTCCTCGAGCGTCGCGACATCGCGTTGCACCAACGTCGCGCCGTTCGCTCGAACGCGTTCGACGAGCCAATCGAGGAACGGCCCGGTCTCCGCGAGCGCGGACGGGAAGAACCAACCGGCGCGGAAACGTGCATCGGGGAGCTCTTCGCCGCGCGCGCGCCGCACGCCGGGCAGGCCGCGCAGCGACGCGGGCTCGCTCGTGCCGCCCGCGAAGACCATCAGACCTTCGCGTTCCTCGACGCCGGGCACGTGCGCGTCGGCGAGCTCGCGGAATACGTCGAGCGAGCGCCGAGACCAGCGCTCGACCGCTTCGATCGGCCCCGCTTCGTACGGATGCCAGAACGCCGCGGCGACGTTCGACGTGGTGTTCGGCGGCAGGTCGCGCGCGACGATCGAGACCCGCGCGCCGGCGAGTTGGAGTCGGAACGCAGTCGTGAGTCCGATCACGCCTGCGCCGACGACGGTGACGGAGAGCGCCATGGCCGCAGTCTAGCGGCGGCGGGACTTCGCTCGGCTCGCCGAAGGGCGTAGCGCACGCAGGGGGCCTGCGTGCGTGCCATCGCGCAGCGCGGTGCACGGTGCGTCGCGCGCTATCTTGGCCGCGATGACCTCGGCGGCGCGTGGACGATTCGCGTGGCACGGTTGGCTCGGGCTGTTGCTCGTGGCGATCGTGTGGCCGCTCAACTGGGGCCTCGACGGGCTGCGCACGCACGTCCTCTTCTTCCCGTTGTGGCTCGGGTACGTGCTCGTCGTCGATGCGTTGTGCGTGTGGCGGAACGGCTCGTCGATCCTGACGCGCTCGCCGCGGCTCTGGTTCCAGCTCTTCGTGCTTTCCGCGCCCGGCTGGTGGCTCTTCGAGTGGATCAATCTGCGGCTCGCGAACTGGGAGTACACCGCGCGAGAGAGCTTCACCGACCTCGAGTACTTCGCGCTCGCGACGCTGTCGTTCTCGACCGTGATGCCCGCGGTGTTCACGACGGCGGAGCTCGTCCGCGGCGCGAAGTTCGTCGAACGCTGCGCGCACGGTCCGCACTGGAGCGTCTCGCGCACGAAGCTCGCGAGCTACGCGCTGCTCGGCGTCGCGATGGTCGCCGCGATGCTCGCGTGGCCGCGTTGGTTCTATCCGTTCGAGTGGATGGCGCTCGTGTTCCTGCTCGAGCCGCTCGCGCACGTGCTCGGCCGCCGCTCGTTCTCGCGCGACCTCGAGCGCGGCGACTGGCGCACGTGGGTTGCGCTCTGGCTCGGCTGCCTCGTGTGCGGCTTCTTCTGGGAGTTCTGGAACTACTGGAGCGACCCGAAGTGGATCTACCACACGCCTGGCGTCGAGTTCGGCCACGTGTTCGAGATGCCGATCCTCGGCTTCCTCGGCTACTTCCCGTTCGCGATGGAGCTCTGGCTCTTCGCGCAAATCTGTCTGCCGCGCGCACGAGAGCTCCGGGTTTGACCCGACGAAGCACCTCGACAGGGATTGGCTTGATCGAATCGCGAGCGCGGTTCGGTGCCGAGGGAGGTCCTGCGTGCGATTGCCGCCTCGGGATCGCACGGGACTGCGTTGCGAACGCTGCGTTTCGTGCGTCGTAGCTGAGTCTGAGTCCTTCGGTCGCGAGTCGGTCGCTGCTCGATCGATCAGCCTCGGATCGTGTGTGTGGGTGGCTTGATCCGACTGAGTGGTTCGAACTCCACGCCGACTTCTGGCTCGACGGCGCGATCACGTACATTGCGCGCGTCGGCAGTTGCCGACTGGCTGGATGATGGGTGCGCTGATACGTTTCGGGCCATGTTGATCGCGCTTGCGTTCGCCTGGTTGCAGGAATCGAAGCCAGCCCAGCCGCCTCCCGCCGAGACGCCGCCTACCGAAACGCCGCCTGCCGAGACCGTGCTCGTGCCGCAGGACGCCGCTTCGAAAGACGCAGAGCCCGTAGCACCGAGCGATCCAAGTGCTCCGGTCGTCGTCGCTGGACAGACCTGGGCGACTGCGGGCAGCGAGCACTCGCTCTTCGCTTGCCACGACGTCAACAAGGACGGATTCGACGACGTCGTCGTGATGACGCCGCAGCGCACGTTGCTCGTCGCCGAGACCGTGCGCGGTTGGAAGGCGTCGCCGTGGAAGGCGCTCGATCCGAGCGCTTGGCCCGGCGGGCTCGACGGCTTCGAACGGGCCGCTCGACAGCCGTTCGCGCCGGCGCGCGTCTCCGATGCACCGCCGTACGAGCCGACGCTCGCCCCGCTCGCGAGTTTTCCGGGCGACCTCGACGGCGACGGCCACGTCGACACGATCTCGCTCTTCCGTTGCTCGCGGCCGCACGATTTCCTCGACCTGCGCGTCGGGTTCGCGCCGAACGCGAACGCCGACGACACCGACGGCGACGGCGTGCCGAACTCGCAGGAGCTCGCGCTCGGTTCGAATCCCGAAGACCGCGACACCGACGATGACGGACTGCTCGACGGTTGGGAAGTCTTCGGTCTGCCGCGCGGCATCTCGATCGGTCCGGGGAACAGCCTCGACCCGAAACACCAAGACGTGATCTGCGCCGTCGCGCCGTACGAAGGCGTCGATCTCGCGGCGTTGCCGGCGGAGCTCGAGCGCGTGAAGCAGCTCTACGCGGCGCTCGCGACGACGAACCCCGACGGCACGCGCGGCGTGCGCGTGCATCCGCGCATCGACCCGGTGATCCCGAACGCGAAGAACTTCGGCGGCGATTGGGGGCAGTGCGGCAACGCGTACTTCGCGCCGAAGGAGCGCGGGATGTTGCACTGGATGCAAGTGACACCGTGGGGCGGAGGGCAATCGAGCGAGACGAGCGACATGGGAGGCGCAGGCTGGGGCTTCGCCGTCTTCGCGCACGAGTTCGGCCATCAGCTCTCGCTCGGTCACACGGGCGATTCGGCGCCGGTGTGGTGTCCGCTCTATCCGTCGTTGATGAACTACGCGTTCAGCTACGCGTTGAACGGCGACGGCAACGCGATCCGCTTCTCCGACGGACGCTTCCGCGCGACGGTGCTCGAGGAGCAACGATTGGTCGAGAAGCTCCCGTACCCGCACGCCGAGCTCGCGTACCTCGCGACGTGGCCGTTCCGCTTCACGCTGAAGGAGAACGGACCGAACGAGACGCTGATCGACTGGAACCAGAACGGGCGCTTCGACGAGCAACCGGTCAGCGCGGACGTGAACTACGGCAGTTCGACGAACTGCGGCATCCGGCGCGACGCGGGTCTGACCGCGGCGGCGCCGGCGCTCGGGTACGCGGCGGGGACGTGCTACCTCGCGCAAGTCGTGCCCGAACAAGGCGCGATCACGCTGAAGACGTACCTCGGCTCGGAAGAGTGGAGCGAGCCGCGCGTGGTGCCCGATTCCGCGACCAACGGCGATCCGCTGCTCGTCGGGAACGCCGAGCAGGGCTTCCTCTTCTTCCGGCGCGCGCCGCATTGGCTCGTCGCGCGTTTCGACGCGAGCTCGATCGATGCGCCGGTCGCAGTGAACGGGCTCGTCGGAGCGAGCGAGCTCGGTGCCGGCCTCGTCGGCGGCAGGATCCTGCTCGTCGCGCGCTCGGACGACGACTCGCTGCGCGCGTTCTGGTTCGCGCACGACGGCAAGGCGGCGAACGCGAGCCTTGCGCAGGAGCTCGAATTGCGCTCGCAAGTCGCGCCCGGCATCGCCGAAGAGCCCGGCACCGGCCGCATCGTGATGGCGAGCGCGATGACGAACTCCGCAGGCGCGCCGATGTGCATGCGCGTCACGTGGTTCAAGCTCGCGGGCGACAAGCTGGTCGACGTCGAGACGAAATGGGTGCGCGGCGAAGCGGCCGGGACGCAGTGCAGCACGCGGCCGAGCGTGATCTTCGACGCCGACGGACAGCTCAACGTCTTCCACACGGTGATCGCGGCGGGCAACGGCTTGATGACCGGTTGGCGGACGCGGCGCATCGGCAACCAAGCCTTCGACGAAGGCTGGCTGACGTCGATGCTCTACGACATCTGGACGAGCTCGCGCCGCGCGGTCAGCGCCACGACCGGGCCGCAAGGGGCGATCTACGCGTTCCGTTGGGACGCCGACGGCTGGACGAAGAACAACACGATCCTGGTCGGCCACAACGCGTTCGGCATCGATCCCGAGCCGATGCGCGACTTCGACGACGGCGAGAAGATCGCGAAGTACGGGCTCGTGCACTCGATCCTCTGGTTGCAGCCCGAACCGCCGGGGGAGTGAGCCCTCGAGCCGAGCGCGGCGATCCACTGCTCCCAGACGTTCGCTCCGCGGGATACTGGCCGCGAACGTTGGGCCTCGGAAGCGCCTCGTCCGGCCCGCTCGTGGCGCCGCAGGACCGCTTCACGCGCGGGCTCCTCGGCCGGTCCCGTTCGTCGGCGTGTTCGTCAGCCCCTGAGCGGGCGCGCGCTGCTTCGCCGTCGTCGCCGGGTCGATGCGTCTCGCGCGTCGCGGTTGGACGCTTCTCGTGCCGACGTGGCGGGCAGGGCCCCACTCGGCGCCGGACACGAAGCGGGGCTTCCTGCATGGACTGGCGCAAGTCGCTTGGGTTGCACCTCGTGCGCGATTTCGTGCCCAACGAGGCGGGGCAGTATCGCCGCGCGATCAACGGCTCCGCCCGCGGGTCCGACACCAGGCGCCCGGCGGCGAACACGCCGCAAGGGCCTGAGGGAAGCGAGCGCCCGTACAGCGAACCCGCGAGCGAAGCCGCGCACTTAGCCCCGGCGACCGTCGCGGGTCACGCCGCGTGCGCTTGACGTGCGACGCGAGCCAGCGTGGAGGTTCTTGCGAAGCGTCGGCGCTCACCGGCGGTCGGTCCTCGATCGAGGCCTGCATCGGTGACGCACGGCGCCGCACCCGGCCTCGACGGTGCCTCGACGTTGCGCCTAGATTCGCCGCGAATACGTCCTTCGGCCGAGAGCGCGAGTCCGCGAGCGTTGGTCAGCTCGTCGCCCTGCGGCGCGGACGCGCGCCCGATCGTGAGCGCGGCCTGGCACACGTTCGCTCCGAGCTTCCGCGCGACGGCGCGGCGCCCGGCGTGGCTGCTACGCTCTCGAACGCGCGTCGCACCCGAACGACGCGGACCGGTCCGCGCCGGCCGCGCCTGCGCTTCGGCTCGGCCGCACACCGCGAAACACACGCTGGAACACGCCCCGAAACGCGTCCCCGAACACGAAGGAACCCCTGAGCTCATGGCGATCAAGGAATGGATGTCCTGGGAAGGCGGCGTCGACGTCGCAGGCTTCACGGCGAGCGGGCTCGCGATGCCGAACGTGCTCGTGCACGTCGCGCGCGTCGTGCACACGCCCTTCGGTTCCGCGCCGGCCGGCATGATCGTGTGGCAGCCGGATCCGAAGGCGCCGCCGGTGCTCGCCGGATTCGTGTGCACCGATGCGACCGTCGGTGGTTACTTCGGGCCGCGCATCTTCAAAGACACGCCGTTCGAGAAGGCGCCGCTCTTCGCGGCTCGCATCGCGATCTGCGTCGACTTGCCGAACGCCGTCGCGTCACGCATCGACGTCGCGGGGCACGTGTTCGAAGTGACGTTGACCGAGCTCGGTCCGTGCGAGCTCATCCACCGTCCGGTGGGCTCGCCGATGCCCTTCGCGCAGCAGGGCGTCGAAGGCCGCGCCGGCAAGGCCGAGATCAAGGTCGATGGCAAGCCGATCGCGGTCACCCTGCCGCCCGTGGGCATCGGGGGCGGCCCCTCCGCCGTGTGGGCTCCGACCGGCGTCTACGCACGTTGACCGAAGCGCCTGCGCAGTCCTTCACGCCGCACTTCTCGGGAGCCCGCGGTTAGAGTCGAGCCGTCGCAAGGCTCGAGATGCTCGCTTCGCACGTCCGTCGGACGTCGCTTGCGCTCGCTTCGATCGTCGCCGCGTACGCTTGCTCGCCCGACTCTTCCGTTCCGTCCACCGCGCAGTCGGACGCGGCGGTCGTGGCTTCGTCGGCGCCGCCGACGTTCGCGCCGAAGCTCGTCGACGTGCGTTTCGAACCACGAGTCGTCCGTCCGGGTGACGAGTTCTCGTACCTCCTGATCTTCGAGAATCACGGCAGCCTGCCCGCGACGAGCGACTGCGTCAGTTTCGTGCACCTCGAGGATCCGACGCGCCCGACGTGCGAGCGCATCGTCGCGCAACACGATCGAGCCGCCGATCCGCCCGCGCGGACCTGGTCCGCCGGCCGGCGCGTCGAGATCGGCCCGCGCATCGTCGTCGTGCCGAAGGACGTGCCCGACGGCGAGTACCGAGTGCACGCGGGACTCTACGACTCGCGGGTCGCGAGTGCGCTGGTGTCGGAGTCGAGCCTCGGAACGTTGCGCGTCGATCGCGCTGCTTCGTCGTCCGACGATTGGCAACCGCGCGCTCTCGACGCGACGACTTGCGATGCTCGCAGGCAGACACTGCTCGGACGGCTGCGGAATCCCGTCTCGCTCTCCGGCGACGGCTGGAGCTTCGCGATCGACTTGGATCGCAGCAGTTGGATGCTCGTCGACCACCGCGTCGACGCGCTGTGGTGTTCGAACCCTCTCACGCCGCGTTTTGGTTGGGTGCGCGTCGCGAAGCCGGACGGTAGCGCGGTCGACGTCGATCTCGAACGCTTCACGAGCGTCGTCGACGAAGGCGGCTCGTTCGTCTGCAAGTGGCGGCCGCCGCGCGAAGCCGGGCTCGAGGGCGTCGACGTGCGCGTGACGTTCTCGGTGTCCGCAGATCGGCGCCGGCTGCTCGTCGATTCGGCCTCGACGTCGACCGGTGGTGCCACCGTCGTCTCGCTCGCCGTGCTCGATCGCGCGCTGGTGACGACCGACGCGCAGCGCGGCTACGGCGTGTTGCCGCGGCAGATCGGTTCGATCCTGCCGACGACGCGCGGTTTGCCGCAGGAACGGCGGTACGTGACCTACGACGACACGTCGATGGCGATGTTCGGCGCGACGCAGGGCCACGGCGCGATCCTCGTCGCGTGGGACGACCTGCGGACGATCATGCGCACGCACGTCGACGTCCGCGACGCACCGCTCGTGCCGGGAGCGCGTTGGCTGTCGTTCACGCTCGAGCTCGCGGACGGCACCGGGCATGCGGAGCTCTGGCCGCTCGGCCGCGGCGGTTACGTCGAAGTCGCGCGAGCGTACCGCGAGTTCGCGACCGAGCGCGGGCTCGTCGTGCCGCTCGCGAAGAAGCGCGAGAGTTCGCCGGAGCTCGAGCGCTTCTCCGGCGCCGCGCTGTTCCGCGCGACGGCGTTGATGCGCTCGCAACCCGGCGGGCTCCTGAACACCGGCACCGAGGAGGTCGTCGGGCTCCACAACCGTTTCGCGGACATCGCCGCGGCCGCGACGCACTGGAGGCGAGATCTCGACATCGAACGTGCGCTCGTGATCGTGCGCGGTTGGAACCGGCGTGGCTACGACAACCAACTGCCCGACGTGTTGCCGGCGAACGACGAGTGCGGCGGCGACGAAGCGCTCGCGGCCTGCGCCACGAGCGTGCGGCGCGAGGGCTTCCTCTTCGGCCTCCACGACAACACGCAGGACATGTACGCCGACGCGCCGTCGTGGGACGAATGCGTGCTCGAGGCGGATCCGGACGGCAAGCCGCGCACCGCGGGCCTGTGGGAAGGCGGTCGCGCCTTCCGCATCTGTTCCGCGCGTCAAGCCGACTTCGCCGTGCCCAACTGGCGCGAGATGTCGGCGCGTTACGGCGTCGACCACGTGTTCTCGGACACGATCCTCTCGGTCAAACTCGGCACGTGCGCGGCTCCGGAGCACCCGCTCGACCGCGGCGGCGACGTGAGCGAGAAGCAACGGCTCTGCGAGCTCGCGCGACGGAGCTTCCCGATCGTCGGCGGTGAAGGCGGCAAGGAGTGGGGCGTGCCGTTGCTCGACACGTTCGAAGGGTTGCTCTCGTACAAACTCTTCGAGCGCACGTACCAGAACGTCATCCCGCTCTTCGAGCTCGTCTACGGCGACTGCGTGCACCTCCAAGCGAAACAGGAGGACTGCATCGACGTGTGCGACGCGAAACGCGTCGTCGATCATGCGCTCTACGCCGAAGCGCCCGAGTTCTGGTTCGACGATCGCGACTACGACTCGCGCGAGCGCGGCGCCGAACTCGCGATCGTGCCGGAGATCGTCGGCTGCGAGTCCGCGGCGAACGGCGCGCCCCGTTTGCGTTGGCGCTTCCGCGTCTCGGAAGACCTCGCGACCGAGCTCGGTTTCTTCGCGCACTTCCGCGCGCCGGACGCGCCGATGACGGAGCTGATCGACTTCCAGGACGACTTCGCGCCGGAAGTGTCGACGGCGCTGTGGCGGCGCGGGGACGTCGTCGAGCTCGCGCCGCGCGAACTCGAGCTCCGCGCGCCGCGCGACGGTGCTTGGGACGTCTTGGTCGGCTTCACGTCGGATGGGTCGCGGCGGAGCCTGGTCGGTTTCCCGTCGCAGCGCGGCCGGCACCGCATCGGCGTGCTGCGACGCGAGAACGGTCGCTGGAGCTACGAACCCGCGCCGTGGAGCTCGAGCAGCGCGGCGTACGCGCGTGGCGCCGATGGCTGGGGGCGCGAGCTCTGCCGCGCGGACCGCTCGATCAAGAACGTCTACGAGCTCTTGAGTCCGCTCGCGCGCCTCACCGAGGACGTGCCGATGAGCGACCACCGCTTCTTGAACGAAGCTCTGACGGTCGAACGCACGCGCTTCGGCGACGCGACGATCGTCGGCAACTATTCGGGCGACGTCGTCACGGTCGGCGACGTCCGTCTGCCGCAGTTCGGTGTCTGGATCGACAGCCCGACGTTCGTCGGCTTCTACGCGCTCGCGTACCGCGGCGTCGAGTATCCGACGGGCGCGCTCTTCACGCTGACGAGCCTCGACGGCGAGCCGCTCGATCGCTCACGCCGCGTGCGCGTGTACCACGGCTTCGGCGGCGCGACGGTGCGCATCGGGGACCGTGTCGTCGAAGTGGAACGCGAGGCGCTCGTCGAGCGCGAGCCTGACGGACCCGACGCCGTGGACGTCGAGCGCACGACCGACGGCGAGCACGCCGCGTTGGGCGCGCTCCATCACCGCTGAGCAGCGTCGGCAGCGTTCGCCGCCGCCGCTCGCCCAGGCGCACGTGCGGATCACTTGTCGGCGGTGTCCTCGAAGTCGAGCGTGTTCTTCGGGTCCGCCGGGACGATCTTGAACACGTACTTCGGCTTCGGCGCGGCCGGATCCTTCTCGGCGTGGGCCTTCTTCGGATCCGTCGGCGGGGGAGTCGACGGCTTCGCTTCGTCGTTGCGCTTCTCTTCCTTCATCGCGACTGCTCCTCGCCGACGAGCATACCGGCTTGGGCGAGCTCCCGCACACACGCGAGCGCCGCATCCCGGTGGGGCTGCGGGATCAGCTCGACGACTTGTTCGACGGTGCGTTTGCCGTCGCAGCGTGCGAGAAGTTCCGCGACGTCGGGCGTCACGGCGCGGAGTTCGCCGCTCGCTCGGTCGTAGATCAAGGTCGACGGCGCGTGCCGCTCGCGCGCGAACTCGCGGTCGAGCTTGGCGCGGTCCTCGTCCTCGATCAGGTCGGACTGATAACGCGGCCGCAGCGTGAAGCTGTCGACGGCGCCGAGGCGCCGATCGATTTCGCCGCGATCGAACGCGAGCTCCATCGTCTTGAGCCTCGCGCTGCGTTTCGGCGCCGCGGGCAACTTCGGCGTCGCCGGTCGGTCGAGCACTTCCGTCTTGAGCCCTTGCCACGAGCCGTGGCGCACGAGGTAGAGGAAATAGTGACTCTTCAGCTCGTGGTAGAGCATGTTGGTGTTCTGGAACACCGGGAAGTGCGAGCGCAGCGCGCGAGTGAACTCGAGATAGACGTCGCGCGCTTCACGCCGGCTCATGCCGCTCGACGTGTTGAAGTCGTAGTAGACCTGCAGGTCGGCTTCGGGATCCGGAAAGATCTCCGCGATGTCGAATTCTTGGCGACGCTGGAAGATCTCCGAGCGTTCGTCGAGATAGAAGACACGCACGCTGACTTCTTGGATCCAGCGTTGGTTCGCGACGATCGTCTTCAACGTGTCGAGCGCTTCGTCGCGCGTCTCGGTCGGGAAACCGATCATCACGTAGAGCGTCACCGAGATCCCGGCGTCGTGGACGCGGCGGATCAGCTCGACGCCCTTCTGCGCTTCGATGCCCTTGCACATTCGGTCGAGCACGCGGTTGACGGAGCTCTCGAAACCGAACGCGAGCCGCACGCAGCCCGAGCGCTTCATTTCGTCGAGCAGCTCGGGCGTGTAGTGCTCGTATTCCAGTCGTGAATCCGCCCACCAGTGCACGTCGAGCTTCTGATTCAGGATCTCGCGCGGGAACGCCTTGATCATGTTCGGCGGCAAGTCCTCGATCGCGAGGTAGAAGTTCTTGACGCCGTGGCGCTCCTTCAAGACGCGCATGTCATCGACGGTCTGCTCGATCGTGCGGCCGCGGTAACCCGGCCCGATCACCGTGTAGAGCGTGCAGAACACGCACTTGCCCCAATAACAGCCACGCGTCGCCGCGAGCGGCAGCACGAGCTCCGGCGAGAAGTACTTGTCGAGCGGCAGGTCGGAGAAGTCCGGCGTCGGCAACGTCTTGATGTCGAGCGGCTCGGCCTGCTCGTTCTTGCGCACGGTGCCGTTCGACTCGCACCAGATCAGGTTGGGCACCTTGGCGAGGTCGCGTTTCGAGCCGAGCTCCTCGATCAGGCGCCACAGCGGCCCTTCGCCTTCGAGCAGGATGAAGCTGTCGACGAGGCTCCACACTTCGGGCCGTTTCGCGAGCTTCTCGCCGACGTACGCGAGCAACCCGCCGCCGAGCGTGATGTGCACGCTCGGTTTCCACGCTTTGATCAGCTTCGCAAGCGTCATCACCGGGATCGCTTGGCTCGGGAACGTCACCGAGATGCCGATCACGTCGGGGTCGAGCTCGCGGATCCGCGGCAGCGCGCGCTCGCGGAAGTACTCGACGAACGGGTTCTCGCGCTCGTCGTCGATCGCCGCGACGATGTCCTTCGAGCGTTCGATGCGTTTGCGCATCACGAAGCCGTGCGCGGAGAGTTTGGTCGGCGCGAACTCCGCGGAGAAGAGTCGCAGGCCTTGTTCGATCGTGCGGCCGGCCCAGAGATAACGCTGGTAGTCGTAGAAGTGCTCGCGATTGCGCAGCACGTTCTTCGCCTCTTCGATGCGCGACGCGATCTCGTCACCGGCGAGCGCGATCTCGGAGAGCAGTTGGTACCGCTCCATCTCGGTGAAGCCGAGCGACTCCTGCGCTTCGAGGCGCGCCAGTCCTTCGCCGGCGCGCACACGATCCAGCGAACGCTGCAGCCGCGGCGTCGTGAGGAACGAGTCGTACGCGTCGATGTTGAGGTCGAGGACGCTGACGTCCTTCAGGCCCTTTTGTCGCAGGTACGCCGCGAGCGACGGAATCGAGAGGTAGGGCTGGGTGAAGTGACCTTGCGGCGGATAGATGAGCAGCGTCTTCATCGCGCGATCTCCTCGGGTTCGGTGACGGTCACGACGCGGTCGAGCGCGACGTCGGTGAGTTCGGAGCGCCGTCCGCTCGGCCAACGCACGACGAGCTTGTCGACCCGCTCGACGGGCCCGAGCCCGAAGGAGAGGCGCGTGTCGTGCGACGAATAGAGGCCTTGCGTCGAGCGCATCTCGCGGGTCCAGACCTTGCCGCCCGCTTCGACTTGGATCACCGCGCCGTACCCGTCGCGGTTCGACGCGGTGCCGACCGTGCGCACGGCGAGCCACCGGCCGCGGCGTTCGGAGCGGTTCTCGAGCAGCCGCGGGCGCGCGTCGAGGTCGATCACGAGCGCGTCGACGTCGCCATCGTCGTCCGGATCGCCGAACGCGATGCCGCGGGCGCTCGTCAGCGGCGCGAGGCCCGGACCGGCAGAGCTCGTGACGTCGCGATACGTCGGCGCGCCGTTCGCGCCGGTGACGCACTCGTAGAGCTGAGTCGGCATCGTCCAGCCGCTCATGCCGATCTCCTTCGCTTGCGGATACACGTGACCGTTCGCGACGAGCGCGTCGAGATCACCGTCGAGATCCGCGTCGAAGAAGCCGCCGCCCCAACCGAGCACGTTCATCGAGGGCTCGGCGAGGCCGAACGCGGCCGCACGATCGACGAACCGCCCCTTGCCGTCGTTGACGTGCAACGAGTTCGCCTCGAAGTCGAAGTTGGTGCGCAGGACGTCCATGTCGCCGTCGCCGTCGAAGTCCTCGACGGAAAGTCCCATCGCGCCGGTCGGTTTGCCGTCGGCGTTGAGCGCGAAGCCGCGCACCGCGCCCTCTTCGACGAACTTGCCGCCGCCCTGGTTGCGGAAGAGGTTGCACGGCTCGATGTCGTTCGCGACGAGGATGTCCTGCCAACCGTCGCGGTCGACGTCGCTGAACACGACGGCGTAGGAGCAGAGCGCGGTCGGAAGCTCGAGCCCGGCGCTCGCCGTCGCGTCGGTGAAGCGTCCGTGACCGTCGTTCAGGTAGAAGACGTCGCGCGCTCCGACGTTGAAGCCTTGTTTGTTCTCCTGCACGGGCCCCCAACCGACTTCGACGCCTTCGTGCACGGCGCGTTTGCCGTCGAGCGGCGGCTTCGCGAGGTCGAACTCGACGTAGTTGGCGACGTAGAGGTCGAGGTCGCCGTCGTTGTCGACGTCGCCGAACGCGGCGGACGCGCCGTAGAGCTCGCAGCCGAGCCCGGCGGCGGCCGTGCCGTCGACGAACTTGCCGCCTTGGTTCACGAGCAGCACGTCGCGTCCGAAGTTGGCGAGGTAGAGGTCGGTGTCGCCGTCGTCGTCGACGTCGCCGGTCGCGACGCCGTTCTGCAGGTCGATCGCGAGCGCCGGCAATGCTTCCCGCGACACGTCGGTGAAGCGCAGTTTGCCGTCGTTGCGATAGAGCCGCGCGCCGTTCCAGGACTTGGCGAGCTCGATGCGCTTGCCGTCGTCGACGTAGACGCACTTGGCACCGTTGGCGACGAACAGATCCTGGTCGCCGTCGGCGTCGTAGTCGAGCCACGCGGCGCCCGAGCCGTTGCTCTCGAGGATGTACCAACGGCGCGGATCGCCGCATTCGACGACCACGTCGATGCCGGCGGCGGCCGCGACGTCGACGAACTCGAGCTTGGACGTGCTCGGTTGCGTCGCACCGGCCGGGTGCGTCTCGTTCTGCGGCCCTTCGGCCTGCGCGCCTCGTTCACTGCAACCCGCGACAGCGAGCGACGCCGCCACGACCGCTACTCGCACGTGCTTCATGGCGGGCGAGCGTACCTCGCGAGCCAAGTCGCGCAAGCCGCGCGCAACGCGCACGATCACTTCGGAGCGCGTAGGACTCCGAGCCGTCGCGCCGGCAGGTCGAACACGATCCGCGCGCGCGAGCCGAAGAGCTCGCAGGGGAACTCACCGGCGACCGAGCGGACGGCGAACGGTCGGCTCTCGTCGGTCGAGAAATAGGCGGTGACTTTCTCGAGCGTCGTCCCGCCGATCTCGAGCGCGGAGAGCTCGCCCGCGACGCCGATCGTCTCCGCGCGCGCGAAGTCCTCGGGTTCGACGAGCTTCGCCCGACGCACGAACGGCGCGTGGAACGTGACTTGTCCGTCGGGATCGATGCCGAGCTCGAGCAGACCCTCGACACCGGCGATCTTGGCGAGCGTGCACGGCGCGTAGCCGATCGAATGCAGCGGGCTCCAGCTCGCCTCCTCGAGCGCCGATCCCACCGTCGGCCGCAGGCCGAGCGTCGAGCTCGCGAAATCGACGGTCACCACGGCGCGGCGCAGGACGGCGGAGCCGAGCGAACCCGCGACTTCGACGCCGAACACTTCGGTCCAACCGGAAGTGTCCGCGACGCCGAACACCGGCGCGCGCCAGGTCAGCGGGCCGAGCGAGAGCGATTTCGTCCGCACGACGTCGGAGAGGCGGAGCTCGTCGTCCGGCGCGGGGCGGCGGCCGACGATCGTCGGCTCGACGAGCTTCGCCGCCTTCGCGTCGAGCCAACTCGGCGCGCCGGGCTGGAACAGGAACCAACCGACGTCGCGGCCGTCGATGCGCGGATGGACGAGCCACTGCCCGTTCGCCGCGCGTTTGCATTCGACGGCCTCGGGTGTTTTCGCGTCGAACGTCGTGTCCTCGATCGGCACCTTGCGCGCGAACGGATCGACCAGGTAACTCGGCGGCGGCGTGAAGCGCTCGAACTCGATCACGGTTCCGCTCGTGTCGCCGATCACGGTGCGCATCGGCCAGAGGTGGCCGGGGCCTTCGCTCCAGCGCGAGAACTCGATCGTCGTCTCGCTCTCGCCGTCGTCGAGCACGAGCTTCGCGGGCAGCTTCGACGCGCGGTACACCGAGAGCCGCGCGTCGAGCACGCCGCGCTCGAGCGACAAGCGCGCGTGTTGGAGCTCGCCTTCGCCGTCGTCGTCGCCGAGCTCGACCGTGATCGCCGGCGCGAACTCCGGATCGAAGAGCCAGTCGCCGCTCATCACGAGGAAGATCCACGTCACGAACTCGGCGTCGGCGAACTCGAGCGGCCACTGCGCGCCGGTTTCGTCGAGCTCCCAGCTCGCGTTCGGCGAGTACGCCCACGTGAAGTCGAGGTCGGAGTCGACTTCGAGTAGGTAGCGCGGCCCGGGCTCGACGAGCAACTGCGTCTTCGCGGGCTTGCCGTAGAGCGTTCCACGCCCCGTCAGCAGCGCCGTGTGCGCCCCGACCGGTCCGCCGCCGGTCAACGCGGCCTTGCAGCTCTCCACGAACTCGACCAACGGATCCTGCGGTTCCCACTCCGGCGGCGGGCCGTCCTGTGGCGCGGCGTGAGCGCACACCGCGCCGACCGACACGCTCGCCGCGAGCGCGAGCAACGAACCCGAGAACGCGCGAAGGAATCCGGAAGACGGACGCGCGGGGTGGCGGATATCACTGGGCACGACGTGAAACTCTCCGAGCAACGGATGGTCGAACGGTTCTTGGCGCGCGATCCGAGCGCCGACGGGCGGTTCGTCGGCGGCGTGCTCACGACCGGCGTCTACTGTCTGCCTTCTTGCCCCGCGCGCAAGCCTCTGGCGAAGAACTTGGTGATCTTCGCGGGCGAGGAGGAGGCTCGGCGGGCGGGCTTGCGGGCGTGCCGCCGCTGCCGGCCCGATCGGTTCTATCGCGATCACGATCCGGATCGCGAGCGGCTCGAAGCGGTGGTCGCGCGGCTCGCGTCGGCGCCCGACGAGTTCGCCGACGTCGCGGCGCTCGCGCGGGCGTGCGAAGTCGGGCAGACCAAGCTCGCCCTGCTCGCGCGCCGACACTTCCACGCGACGCCGCTCGAGTTGCTCGCGAGGGCGCGAGTCGAACGGGCGAGCGAGCTGCTCGCGACGACGCGTGCGTCAGCCGCCGACGTCGGCTTCTCGGTCGGCTTCGAGAGCCTGTCGGCGTTCCACGACAACTTCGTCGCGCGCACCGGGCTCGCGCCGGGCGAGTACCGGCGCATGCTCTCCGGCCGCGGCTTCGAGCTCGTGCTCGCGCCGAACGCGCGGCCCGAGCTCGCGTTCGCGCACACCGCACGCGACAAGCAGAGTCCGACCGAGCGGCTCGTCGGTGCGCGGCTCGAGCGGCTCGAGCTCGTCGACGGCCGGCCCGCGCGGATCGTGTTGGAGCACGCCGAACGACGCGTGCGTGTCCGCGTCGAAAGCGAACGGGCGCCGTCGCGTGACGCGCTGCGTTCCGTGCACACGCTCGCCGCGCGGATCCTCGGCCTCGGCGGGCTCGGCGCCGCGCCCGATCCGTTCGAGCGGCGCGTGCGGCGCACGCGCGGACTCGCTCGTCTGCTCGGCGACCGCGCCGGCATGCGCGTGCCGCTCTCGCCGAGCCCGTTCGAAGCGTTCGTGCGCACCGTGTGCGCGCAACAGGTCAACCTGGCCTTCGCGTTCGAGTGCCGCCGCGACTTGGTCTTGCGTGCGGGCGCACGCTTCGGCGACGGTCGCGCCGCGCATCCGACGCCCGCCGAGCTCGCGGCGCTCGACTACCGCGACCTCGAGCGACTGCGCTTCTCGCGCCGCAAGGCGGAGTTCCTGATCGACGGCGCGCGTCGGGTCGCGAGCGGCGAGTTCGAGCTCGACGTGCTCGGCCGCGGCTCGGCGACGCGCGCCGCGAAGGAGCTCCAAAAGCTGCGCGGTCTCGGGCCGTGGTCGGTGCAAGCGCTCTCGATGTTCGCGTGCGGCTTCGCCGACTGCGTGCCGCTCCGTGACGTCGGCCTCGCGCGCGCCGCGCAGGAACTCGCCGGGCTCGACGAACGGCCCGACGACGAACGCGTGCTCGAACTGCTCGCGCCGTGCGCGCCGCACCGGTCGCTCGCGAGCCTGCATCTCTGGAAGTCCTTGGGAAACGCGCCATGAACCACCTCCATACGACGATCGAAACCCCGCTCGGCCCGCTCGCCGCCACGTTTGACGCCGAAGGCCGCCTCTTCGAACTCACCTTCGTCGCTGGTCATGAGTTCGCATGCATGACGACCCAAGCATCTCCTGATCTAGAACCTGTCGCGCTTCGCGACGCAGACCGTCGCGCACTCAGCCGCACGACTAGTCGCGCCCAGTCAAGCCCGCGGAGGACGAGAGGGCTCGCTGGGGGAGGTCGTGGCGCGCGCGACGCCGTGCACGAGTTCAGCCTCGTCGACTCGACAACGGATGAGGCTGTCGCCAATCTGCGACAGCAGCTCGCAGAGTACTTCGTCGGCACGCGCAAGCGGTTTCGGATCGAGCTTGCTCCGCGCGGTACCGACTTCCAACGTGCGGTCTGGAGCGCCCTCGCCGAAATCCCATACGGCACGACGACGACCTATGCCACTCTCGCGCGAAACATCGGCCGCCAAAATTCCGTGCGCGCCGTGGGAGCCGCGAACGGCGCGAACCCCTGGCTGATCGTCGTCCCCTGCCACCGCGTGGTCGGTGCCGACGGGTCCCTCACGGGCTACTCCGGTGGTTTGACACGCAAGCTCGCCCTGGTGAACGGTGAACGGCTCAACGTACGGCCGGTCGGTACTACGTGAGGACCCAACGAGCTCACCAGGGTGCGCACAACCGCGCCGCAGACAGACTGGTCGCGCGGCCTCGACGCACGCAGAACGGCGTATTGACGGGGGGGGGGTAGCGTCTACGGTGTTCCAAACAGTCGGGGTCCGGTCCAGGTACATGCGTAGCTCGGTTCGAGTCCGCCGACGGTGTGCATGTGGGAGACGTAACACGCGCCTAATCCATGGGAGCCGCGAATCATGCTGGAGTGTGCAAAGTGCTTCCTCGTCCTTGCTGCCGCGGTCGTCTGCATCGCGTCGAGTGCAACCGCGCAGGGAGATTCTTGGTATAAGGAAAAGCCGAAGACCCCGGAGCAGCAGGCGACCATCGACGCAGCGGTGGCGTATCTCTCGAGCGTTCACGTGCAGATTCCAACCAACGTTCAGATCATCGGCGGCGATATCGCCAAGACTACGGCGGCGATGACGACCCGTGATGGGCAGAAGATCGTCCTCGACTTCGACCAGTTTGAGATGATCTCTCCAATGAGCATACCAGGTCTGCCAGGGAAACCAGGTGTAATCGCGGTGATTCTATATCACGAACGGCTACACACCCTGGGGACCTTCCTGCAGTATGGATACCATTGCCAAGAACTGGCAATTCAAAACGATACAGCGGCCTTTCACTGCACGATGATGACCCAGATCGCTGCATCCGGCGGTGGTCCGCTCGATTCGCTCTGTGCATGGTACGAGATGATCCGGAACGCGCAAGTCATCCAAGTCCAGGCAGCGTTGCAGGAGAATCCCAACTGTCCAGCGAGTGTGTCGGTGCCTCCGTGCGGGCCCTGTACCCCTTGACTCCAAGTACTGTCGCAAGGACGATCTAATGAACACGCGCACGAAGGTGAGTCTCGCCGTTGGGATATTCGCGGGCTCGGTGTTGGTCTTGATCGGATATGGAATGAGTCGTCGCGCTCAGTCTCCGGAGCCGCTGCCGGAACTTGTGACAACGCCGACTTGGATGGGAACGGGACGCAAGATCAAGAGCGCAGAGAACCTCCGGGTATTCGTCGACATCGACACTCTCAACCAGGAACTAACCGTCAGGCGACAGTCTCGTCTCTCGAGCAGTTCCGAATGGACCGTCTCGAGCCACACAGAATCAGCGTCGTTTCATGTCGTTGATGCCAGCGCCGGTTGCCAGGCCGAAATCCTCTACGTGACGGGGGTTTACCCAGATGGTAGTTCGACGATTGAGCGATGGACCTATACCTACCCACCAATCGTCTACCCGATCGGTGGCGGCACCGGAATTCAACACGCTCCGAAAGTGCGCCGACGTGTACTGTTTCAGGGCATCGACTACGGACACATACGGACTCTCGAAGCTGACCCGGAGCAGCGATTCCTCTTCTTTCTGACAGCAGAATCCAGCACGTTGATGCGCATGGAACTGCCGTCCGGTGATGTTGGTGGAGCTGCGATCACGCCGGCGAGTATCCCGGCGATGTCGCAGATGAAATCGATCGGCGTGCGGCAGTTCACGACGCTCGGGCGAGTCTACGTGCTGCGGGCAGACGACCGTCGTTCCGATATGTTCGACTACTCGAACACGACGCTCATCGTCCTGCCGGATGCAAACAACGACGGCCAGTTCGACGCGCCGTACACGACCACGATGGACGACTGGAACGCCGCCGACATGGATCGGTCGCCACCAAACGTGGACGTTTGTCCGTAGTCGAGCGGGTGTGCCGAGCGCCGCTGGCACTAGCTGCGCTCGGCAGACTCCGGACAGGACTCGAGACAGGCGATCGGCACCGACCCGTTTGCCGTCGCGAGGGACAACCGGCCCGCCAACGCGGCAGAGGTGAAGCAGGAACGCAAGATCGAGTGGACGACCAGGAACCTCATCTGTTCACTTCACATCGGCGTGCTTCGATGTGAACGCGCCGGCGATGTATTGCCACGCCGGGCGTGCGTGGAGGGGCATGAGGTCGCCGTCGGTGAGGACGTCGCGGGTCAGGCCTCGCGCGGCGTTCGAGAGCAGCAGGTCGAGCGCTTCGTCGAGCGCGGCGTCGGCGGCGCTCGCGCGTTCGGCAGCGTCGCGGCGTTCGTCGGCGCGCAGCGCTTCGGCGGCCTGCGTCCACAACGTCGCGACATAGGGCAAGTGTTCGACCGCGAGGCCGAGAGCCGCTGCGTCGCGCAGGCTCGCGAACGCGCGTTCGTGCTCGCCGGTGAGCGATGCGACGCGGCCGCCCATCACGAAGAGCTGCGCGGCCGACGCCCGCGTCTGGGCGTCGTCGGGTGCCGCCGCGAGCGTCGCGCGCGCGAGCTCGACCGCACGGCGGATCTCGACCGAGCCTTCGTCGACGCGACCACGTTCGAGCAGCGCCCAACCGAGGTTCGCGCGGTAGCCCGACGCGCGCACGGCGTACTCGTGGACGTCGGGATGTTCGGTCCGCAGGCGCTCGCCGATTTCGACGGCGCCGCGCAATGCGCGGAACGCGTCTTCGTCGTGGCCGAGGGCACCGAGCATCGCTCCGAGCGCGGAGTTCGCCGCCGCGAGGTCCGTCGCGAACCCGACGAGGCCGGGGAAGTCGCGCGCGAGCCGCGCAAGTTCGTCGCGCGCGGCTTCGAACCAGCGCGCGGCGGTCGGTAGATCGCCGCTCGAGGCCGCGCCGATGCCGAGCTCGTTCAATGCGGCCGCGCGATCGGCGCGCAGTTGCGGGTCGTCCTCTTCGGCGAGCAGCTTCTCGGCGAGCTCGACGGCGAGCCGCGCTTCTTCGTTCGCGGCCGTCGTCCACGTGCCGTCGGGATCACCAGCGCGCGCGAGATCGGTGGCACGGGCGCTGGCTTGGAAGCGCACCTGGACGAGCAAGCGGCGCGCGGTGCGATCGCTCGCCTGATCGTCGGCAAGCGGAGAGAGCTCGCGTGCGGCTGCCGCGAGCGCATCGAGCGCGTCGCTCGCGCGACCGACCGAGGCAAGCGTCTGCGCGAGGAAGAGCCGTGCGCGCGACCGGAGCATCGCGAGCACGTTCGCCGGCACGCTCGGCGCGAGCGTCGGTACGGCGTCGAGCCGCGCGAGCGCGCTCTGGAGCTCGCGTTCGGCCGCCGCCGGCTCGTCGGCGAGGCGCAGGATGCGGCCGTACGCGATGCGCGCTTCGATCGCCTTCTGCAGCGTCGGCCGATCGTCCGGTCGCGCGGTCAAGAGATCGTCGAACTCGGCGAGCGCACGCTCGAGCTCGGTACGCGCCGCCGGGTAGTCCGCGAGCCACGCGCGGATCTCGGCGACACGCACGCGCGTCGCTGCGGTCTCGAGCCGCAGCTCGACGCCGCCTTTCCGTTCGGCGAGGAAACGCTCGCAGAACTCGAGCGCGTCTTCGAGCAAGCCGCGGCGCACGCGCTCCATCTGCGGCACGCGTCGGAGCACGTCGTCGCCGGTGCGGATCAACATGCGGTCGACGGCGTCGAGCGCGGCGCGGAAGTTCGCTTCGGCGACGTCGCGTTCGGCGGCAACCTCGTTGAGCGCGGCGGCGAGCTCGCGACCTTTCGCCGTCAGCGCCGTGTTCGCGTCGCGCGCGTCGCCGAGCGCGACTTCGAGCTCGCCTTGTTTGACTTCGAGCGCGCCGCGAGCCCGCATCTCGCGCCACGCGATCACGGTCGGCGCGCCGACGAAGAGCAGCACTCCGAGCGCCACGGCGGTCGCTTCCGCCGGCCGGCGCGCGGCCCAGAGCTTCGTGCGCTCGAGGACGTTCGCGCGCCGCGCTTCGATCGGCCGGCGCGCGAGCAAGTGGTCGAGGTCGCGCGCGAAGTCCGCGGCGCTCGCGTAGCGCCGTTCGGGCTCGACCGCGAGCGCCTTGTCGAGCACGGTCGCGAGCGCCGCGCTCGCTTCCGGGTTCAGCGTCGCGAGCGCCGGCCGCGTGCCGCTCGCGATCGCGTGCTGGAGGCGCGTCGCGTCCGGCGCCGAGAACGCCGGCCGCAGCGTGACGAGCTCCCAGAGCACCGCGCCGAGGCCATAGACGTCGGCGCGCGCGTCGACCGCGCCGCTCGCGAGCTGTTCGGGCGCCATGTACGCGAGCGAACCGAGCTGCGAGCCGGTGCGCGTCAGCTTGGGATCGTTCGTGCCGCGCGCGAGGCCGAAGTCGACGAGCAGGATGCGGCCACCGCGGGTCAGCATCACGTTCGACGGTTTGACGTCGCGGTGCACGACGCCGCGGCGGTGCACGTATTCGAGCGTCTCCGCGGCTTCGCGCACGATGCGCAGGCACGCGTCGATCCACGAGCCGCTCCACACCGCCGACTCCGCGGGTTGCACGTGCGCACGTTCGGCGAGCACGCGCGCGAACGCGGTGCCGTCGAGTTCGCGCACGGCGCTCGGCTTCAACGCGTCGATCACGTCGGCGAGCGAAGCACCGTCGACGAGCTCCATCGCGAAGTACGGGATGCCGCGCTCCTCGCCGACCGCGTAGATCGGCACGACGTTCGGGTGGCGCAGTTGCGCGACGGTTTCGACTTCGCGGCGGAAACGCTCACGAGCGCCGGGGAAGTAGAGCTCGCTCGGATGGATCAGTTTCAGCGCGACTTCGCGGCCGAGCGAGCGCTGCGTCGCGCGGAACACGACGCCCATGCCACCCGCGCCGAGCCGCGCGCCGAGGTCGAAGTCGCCGAGGCGTTCGGGGAAGTCGTCGCTCGCGCCGGCGCGCGGCGAGAGCCCGGCGCGTTGCAGCAAGGCGATGCGCGAGCGCAACGCGTCGGCGTGCTCGGGATGCTCGCGCGCGAGTTCGTGGAGCGCGGCGGGGCCGTCGCTTTCGAGGCGTTCGAGGCAGCGGACGACCAGGTCCTCGAGCGCTGCGTCCTGCGACGACGGTGTGCGTCCGGCGGATGGGGACGCAGGTTCGGGCTCGGGCACGGCGTTCGGGTCTTGCGGCACGGTGGACCGATGGGAGGCGCTGGCGGACGCCCCAAGCCTACAATCGAACCGCTGGACCTGCGCGAGGCGCGGGTTTCGCGTGCATGGACGAACGACCGGACCTACGCGCTCTCGCCGAACGCGCCGCCGCGGGCGACGAAGCGGCGTTGCAGGAGCTCCTGCATCTCCACTTGCCGTCGCTGCGCGCGTTCGTGCGCGTGCGGATGGGCGCTGCGTTGCGTGCGCGCGAGTCCGCGTCGGACCTCGTGCAGTCGGTGTGTCGTGAAGTGCTGACGCACCAGGAACGTTTCCGCCACCCGAGCGACAACGCGTTCAAGAGTTGGCTCTTCCTGACCGCCGAGCGCAAGATCGCCAATCGGCTCGCCTACTGGGCGGCGGAGAAGCGCGGTGGCGTCGAGGAACTGCGCCAACCGGACTTCGACGCGTTGTTCGACGCGTACAAGAGCGTGTCGTCACCGAGCCGTCGGCTCGCCCGCGAAGAGGAGATCCGCCGCGTCGAGGCGGCGTTCGACCAACTCTCGGACGAGCATCGTGAAGTCGTCGCGCTCGCGCACTTCGTCGGGCTCTCGCGCAAGGAGATCGGCGAGCAGATGGGCAAGAGCGAAGAGGCAGTCCGCGCGTTGCTCTTCCGCGCGATGGCGCGACTGTCGACGTTGCTCGCCGAGTGAGGCGCGGCGCGCTCACTCGGCGCGATGGCGGAACGCGTCGGCGTAGAACGACGCTTGGTGCTGGATCCACGACGCGAGGCGCTGTTTCGCGTACTCGACGTAGTCCGCGTGATCCGCGGCGAGGTTCACACGTTCGCCGGGATCGGCCTCGAGGTCGTAGACCTGCACGTCGCCGGTCAACGTGTCGAGCACGACCTTCCAGTCGCCTTCGCGGAAGCCGAGCAGGAAGTCGGTCCACGGCGCACACGCGTAGAACCGGCCGTGGCGGTTCGAGGCGAAGAGGCTGCGGCCTTGCCACGTCTTCGGCGCGTCGATCCCGAGGCAGTCGAGGATCGTCGGCGGCACGTCGACGAGCCCCCCGAGCTCGCGCCGGCGCTCGCCGTGGAAGAGCCGCGGGTTCGAGAGGAAGAGCGGGACGTGCAGGTTCTCCTCGAAGAGCGTCGAGCCGTGGCCATAGCTTCCGTGTTGACCGAACGCTTCGCCGTGGTCGGCGACGACCACGAGCAACGTCGAGTCCGCGAGCCCCGCGGCGTCGAGCCAGTCGATCAAGCGCCCGAGCGCCGCGTCGCTTTCGTGCACGGCGTTCAAGTAGCGCTCGAGGAGCTCGTCGCCGGTGCCGAACTCACGCGCGGTGCCCGTGACGTAGTACGGGTAGTGCGCCTGCAACGTCCAGATCATCGCGAAGCTCATCGCGCCTTCCGCGTGGTTCTTCGCGAGCCACTCGATCGCCGCGTCGGTGGTGTCCGCGTCGCTCGTGCCGTGCAGGTACTCCCACTCGGAACGCAGCGGTTGCGCGGAGCGTGAACGAGTGTCCGGACCTTGCACCACGTCGTAGCCGCGGTGATCGAGGAACTCGCGCGCGCCTTGGAAGTCGAGCGATGCCGACGAGAAGTACGCGGTGCGTCGGCCGCGTGCGTCGAGCAGCGCGGGCAACGCCTCGAGTCGCACGTCGGGATGCTCGGCGGTCACCGTCTTGAACGAGATCCACGGGTAGACCGCGCCGTGCAGCGACGCGAGCGACGGATTGGTGCCCGGCATGTGCGCGTAGATGCGCTCGAAGATCGCGGAGCGCGACTCGAGCCGCGCGAGGTTCGGCGCGACGGCGTGTTGGCCGCCGAACGAGTCCAGGTAACGCGCGCCGACCGACTCCAACACGAAGACGATCACGTTCTCGAGCCCACCGCGCGGGGCGTTCGACTCCACGGGAGGAGCTTCGAAATCGGCGCCGTCGTAAGGAGTCTCGAGCTCGCCGAGCACCGGCGAACGGAACGACTGCAGCCACGACTCGCCGAAGACGACGATCGGGTTCGACGTGCGCGCGCTCGGCCACTGCTCGGTCGTCAGGTACCAGTGCCCGAGCCAGCCATGCAGTCCGAGCAGCACGGCGAGCGTCCACGCCGTCCGCTGCGCGCTCCACTCGCGCGTCGCGAAACGGAAGCTCGCGCCGACGAGTTTGCCGACCAGCGGCACGGCGGCGAGCGCGCCGAGCGTCGCGAGGACGCCGCTCCACGTCGTCGAGGCGCCGAGCGCGGCGCGCGCGTCGGCCGAGTTCAGGAAATCGGAGTAGTAGAGCCACTGGTACGTGAACGGTTTGCCGAGCATCTCGACCACCGTCACGTTCGCGAGGCTCGCGAGCAGCACCAGGGCCGCGAGCACCCAGAAGCCACCGCGCAGCACGCGTCGCGGCCAGACGCCGCCGACGAAGCCGAGCGCGATCACGAACGTGGCCGTGAGCGTGCTCGCGA
Source organism: Planctomycetota bacterium (assembly GCA_023150475.1). Taxonomy (GTDB): domain Bacteria; phylum Planctomycetota; class UBA1135; order UBA1135; genus JACRIN01. The sequence continues at coordinate 9,396 of JAKLKU010000005.1, read as the reverse complement.
CGAGCAAGTCGTACGTCGCGCTCGCGAGCACTTTGGGCAGTTCGCCCCAAACGTCCTCGAAGAACGCGCCGCCCCAGCCGACGGTCTTCGCGCGCACCACGATCAGCACGCACGCGAGTCCGACGCCGCCGTCGACGACGTCGAGCGCGAGTCGGCCGGCTGCCGTGCGACGAGGATCCGCGAGCGGGGGCATGGGGGCGCTCCAACTATCGGCCGCCGGACGCGAGCGCCTGAGCGCGCGCTGCACCGCTTGGCCACGTTCCCTCGGGCATCGAGCGCGGTGGCGGCGCGGGGCGAGGGGCTCGAACGCGGGCCACGCGAGCGCCGGCGGCGCGAGCTCGGGCTGCGGCGGGCAACCAACGGCGCTACCCTTCGCGCCCATCCCCACGGACCCGCTTCGGAGCTTCCACCATGCTGCCGTTCCTTTCGATCGTCGGATGCCTCGTCGCCGTGCATGCGGCCGAGTCCGCGGCTTCGGCCGAACTCCTCGCCAACACGTCGGCCGACGCGTCGCTCCTCGAGCCGCGGCTCGACGCGCTCAGCCGCTCCGTCGCGAGCTCGCCGAGCCCGTTCGAAACCAACGCCGACTCGTGCTTCAGCTACACGTACCTGCAAGCGGGCTACTACTCGACCGACGTCGACGCGTACGACGAATCGAGCGACGCCGTGTACGCTCGCGTGTCGCTCGGGCTCTTCGAAGTGCTCCACGTCTTCGGCGAGTACTCCGCGGAGACGTTGAAGGACGCGAAAGTCGGCGCAGGCTCCGGCGACGTCGACAACGACACGTTCGCGCTGGGCGCGGGGCTCCACTTCTCGCTGTCGCCACGGTTCGACGTCGTCGGCGAAGCCGCGTGGGTCTACGACGACCTCTCGAGCGACGACTTCTCGAACCTCGACGACACCAACTCCGGCGTGATGGCTTTCGTCGGTGGGCGCTGGATGGCGGTGCCGTGGGCCGGCGGGGGACTCGAGCTCGACGGCGGCTACCGCTGGCACGACCGGGAAGCCCTCTTCAGCGACGATCGGATCGGCGCGTGGGAGGCGGGGCTGCGCGTCCACGTCCTCGAGTTCCTGAGCGTCGGCGCGACGGCGACGTTCCTCGAGGACGACGACCGCATCGGCCTCGACGCGCGGATCTCGTTCTGATCGAGCTCGCCGTGCGCGGCCCGAGCGCGACCCGTGAACGTGGTTCGCGGCGAACGCTCGGGCGCGCGCTCGTTCAGGGCAACTCGCGGATCTCGAGGTCCTTGTAGGTGACGACCGAGCCGTCGTGGTGCTGCTGCAGCGCGACGTGCCCGCTCGCGAACTTGCGCTCCTTGTCGAGCGTGTCGACGACGACCACGTCGTTCACTTCGACGATCACGCGCACGCCGTCCGCTTCGTCGCGGCAGATCACGTGTTGCGTGAACCAGGTGTCCGGCGGCACGAGACGCGTCTTGATCGGCACGTGGTTGTAGAAGGAGCCCGTGCGCTGCGGATCGGGCGGGAACGTCGAGTTGACTTGCGCTTCGTACCCGGCCGGCCAGCCCGGACCGAACGCCGCGCGGAAGTACATGCCGGAGTTGCCGCCGCCGTTGATCTTCACCTTGGCGCGGAACTCGACGTTCCGGTAATCGCCGCGCGGACTGAAGAGGTGGCTCGCCGGTCCGGTGCCGACGATCGCGCCGTCGACGACCTTCCACTTGCCGCCGTCGGAGATCTGCCAACCGTCCAGGTTCTTGCCGTTGAAGATCCGCGTCCAACCTTGGTCGTCCGGCGGAGTCTTCGCGCGCACACGGACGCCGCGGATCGCGACCGGCCCGTGATCGCCTTGGATGCGCAGCGGCGCGAACGCGACTTCGCCGCCCGGACCCCCGACGCCGCCGTGAGTCGGACCGGGCACTTCGACGTTCTCCTGCAGGAGCACGTCGTCGATCAGCACGCGCTCGAACTTCGCGTTCGCGATCTTCTTGCCGCTCGCGTCGAAGCGCGGCGCGCGGAAGCGGATGTCGAGCCCGTGCCACTCGCCGGCGCCGCGGAAGCCTTGGAAGAGCGGCGCGGAGCCGTCGAAGCCCTCGCCTGCGTAGATGCCGCCGCAGTCGCCCGATTCGAGCGGCGACTTGCCGGCGGAGTCGCGCAGTTGCACTTCGTAGCGGCCCATCAGGTAGATGCCCGAGTTGCCGTCCTTCGGCAGCATGAAGTCGACGTGCAGGTCGACGTCGCCGAACGCGAAACGGCTTTCGAGGTCGTGCAGCGCCGCGGGAGCGTCCGCGCCGACGTTGGTGAGCACGAAACCGCGTTCGTCGGTGTCGGGCTTCGGGAACGTCGCCGCGAGCCGCCGCGGCTCCGCGCCGTCGAGCTCGACGCTGCGTGCCGCGCGCCAGCCGTCGCCTCGCCACGCGTCGAGCGCGTCACCGTCGGTCAGGAAGAGCATGCCCTCCTCCCAACGCTCGCGCACCGCGGGCGGCTCGACGCGTTTCGCGACCAACACGTCGCTTCGCGGACCGTCGACGAGTTGGTTGATCGTGTAAGCGAATTCGTCGTGCAGGAGCGGCGTGCCGTCCTTCGCGACGATCGAACCGAGCTTCACGCGCACCACCGTGCCGGCCTCGAGTCCGAGTCCACCGAGGATCAGCGCCTTGCCGTCGGCGCTCTTCGCGATGTTCGCGGGCGTGAGCTCCTTCGCGTGGCGCACCGGCGAGCCGTACTCCCACCAGTAGTCGTAGTCGTACGACTGCACGTGGTGCGCGGGCAACATGCCCGCCGTCTCGGCGAGCGGCTTCGTGAACTCGACGCGCAGTCCGTCCGGCACGAGCCTCACGTGCTCGATCTCGAGCGGTTGCCGTTTCGTCCAACGGATGCGCGCGATGCCGTCGCCCGGCGCCTGGCCGCCCCAACCGCGATCGGTGAAGCCGCAGAAGAGCGTGCCGTCGTCCGCGAACTTCAAGCGCACCGCGGAACCGACGTGTTGGCGGAACGGCAGGATCGCGCCTTGCCACACGCCTTGCACGCGCTCGAGGTCCGCGCGCAGGACGAGCCCGTTCGTCAGCTCGGAGATGAACATCTGTCCGGCGAACGGACCGAACTTGCCGCCGGTGCTGTCGACCGCCATCTCGGCCGCAGAACGCGCCCAGTCGTAGGGGATCCAGAGCGCCGCCGGTTTGCGCGGCACGTCGGGCGGGTCGGTATCGGTCGGCTTCTTCCCCGCGGCGACGTACTCGTCGGTCCACGCGAGCGACGCCGGATGGCCGTAGAAGCCGCCCTTCTCGACGTGGAACAGCGGACACGCGGGCATCCAGTCGCCTTGGTTCTCGGTGACGAAGATCTCGCCTTCGGCGTTCGCGCCGATGCCCGCGGGACTGCGGAAGCCCGAGGCGAACGGCGTGAGCTTGCCGTCCGGCGAGATCTGCACGACCCAACCGCGGTAGGGGACCGTCGAACGTCCGTGCCACCACTGCGGGTCGCCGAACGAGACGTTGAGCGAGACGTAGAAGTTGCCGAGCGGATCGCGCGGCAAGCCGAACGCGAACTCGTGGTAGTGACCGGAGACGCCCCAATCGTCGCAGAGCGTGTCGATGCGGTCGCACCGATCGTCGCCGTCGGTGTCGCTGAGCACCGAGAGCTCGCTGCGCTGCACCAAGTGGATCTTGCCGTCGACGACGCGCAGTCCGAGCCCTTCTTGCAGTCCCTCCGCGAAGAGCGCGAACTTCGCGTCCTTGGGATCGGCGGCGAGCGGGTTCGAGACGAGCCACACTTGGCCGCGGCGCGTGCTGACGACGAGCCGGCCGTCGGGCAGGAAGTCCATGCCGCCGACTTCGACGCGTGAGCCGTCGGGCGGCACGAGGTAGTCGACGGAGTAGTACGCGCTCTCGTCGACGTCGGCGACTTGCGCGGGCGCGGCTGCGGCGTCCGGCGCGGAGAAGGCGAGCAGAGCGAGCGCCACGGGCGTCGCGGCGTGGACGGGCGCGCAGAGCGCGTGCAGCGAGGTGGACTTCATCGTTGGAGCTCCCGGCCGAGTTTCGCGAGCAGTTCTTCGTTCCATTCCGCGGCGAGCACGAACGTGACGGCGAGTTCGACCTCTTGGTCGCCGCCGGCGAACACCGGCACGAAGAAACGCAAGCCGGTCGAATCGCGCAGCAGCTTCACGTTCTTGTCGGCGCGCACGTGCACGAGTTCGAAGCTGTCGCCGCGACGCGCGACGAGCCAACCGTCCTCGGGCAAGGGTCCGCGCATCAACTGGCCGACCGCTTGCCAGCCGCTCGGTTCGCCGCGTACCCACGCGCCTTCGCTGCCGTTGCGCGCGAGGTCGACGAGCACGTTCGCGGCCTGCGCGCCGCCGCGGAAACCGAAACGACGCGTGAAGGCCCCGCCGATCGACAGCGCTTCGACGCGCAAGCGCTCGGACACCCAGGCCTGCCGTTCGCCGCGTTTGTCGACGAGTTCGTAGTCGAGCCCGAGCTCGGCGCGTTTCGCGAGCGTCGTCTCGAGCCGCGCCGCGAGCTCACGTTCCTGTCCGCTCTGCAGCAGCGCGAACGTCGGCGGCGGATCGCCCGCGCCCGGCACGTAGAACGCCTTGCCGAGCGGCACGAGCTCGCCGCCACCGCGGTCGTTCCAGTCGGTGCGATCGGCGAACTCGCCTTGCCGCACGGCGAGCAGCCGCACGTCGTCGACGCGGTACTCGAACGTTAGTCCTTCCGGCGTGCCGAGCAACAAGCCGCGCGGCCAGCGCGGTTTGCCTTCGGCGATCGGCGGCAGGAGTCCACGCGCGATCTGCGGCTCGAGCGCGACGACGAGCCGCGTGTTCTGCGCGCGCTCCTCGGGCGCCGGGCAGAGCGTCAGCACGTGCTCGGCGATCAACCAGCGCTCTTCTTCGGTCAGCGAGACCTTGAACGACGGCATCACGTCGCTGCCGGGCATGCCGGCGGTGATCGTGCGGTAGATCGCCTCGCGCGTGTTGCCGAATGCGAAGCCGCCTCGTTTGAAGTCGCGAGCCTTGAGCTTCAACTGCTGCATCGTCGGGCCTTGCCCGTCGCCGTTCGTGTTGTGGCAACCGGCGCAGTTGCGCTCGTAGAGCCACGCACCGTCGTGCGGAGGTTCGTCCTCGTCGTCCTCGAGCATCACGACTTCGGTGACGGTCGGTTCGGGCTCGCCCACTTGGGGTTCCTGCGCGACGGCCGGCGCCTCCGCGGACGGCGGAGCACTCGGCGACTTGTCGGCGGATTCGCAGCCCGCGAGAGCGACGGCGAGCAAGCAGCTCGCGATCAATCGATACCGGTCGAACATGGGCACCTCGGCGTACGCGCACGGTCGGAGCGCGAGCGGCAGAGTATCTGGAGCGAAGCCGCGTGCGACAACGCTCGGGCCCGAGAACTCGTGCGTGCGTCCGCGCCGCGCCGCGCGCCGGGTGATCACGCGGTCGGGACGAGCTCGGCTGCACGAGCGCGAAACTCCTTCTGGGCGGCTGGAATCGTGGCCGTCGCGACCACGGCGCTCCGAGGCCCGGTTAGAGTCTCAGGGTGCGTCGGCAGACCGCACGCGGACCTCGGGACGAGCTCGGCGAATCGCCGCGCCTCCGAGCGTCGGGTGGTCGAGCCCAGCATCCTCAGGAACTCGTCATGCATCGAGATCGTTCCACGGCTCTCGCAGCCGTCCAACGCGTCGCGGCGCCGTCGGCGATCGCCGCGCTGTTCGCTTTCGGCGCGCTCGCCGCACCCGCCGCCGCGCAGACCGTCGGCGCCAGCTCCTTGGCCTCCGGTCACGGCACGGCCGTCACCCCCGAGCCGCGGCTCGGCGTGCTCGACATCGAACTCGCCGGTGAGTCGCTCTCCGCCTATCCCCACTTCCACTACGTGCGCACCGTCGAGATCGGCAAGCGAGTGTCGCTCGCGATCGATCCGACGCGCTACCCGAGCTTCGTCGGGCAGAACGCCGACATCTACGTCGTCGCGCACAAGACGATGGCGCAGTGGATCGCCGATGGAACGCTGATCGACGCGCGTGGCGCGCCGACGAACTTCACGTTCCAGCCGGGCACGATCCAGGCGAACACGGTGATGCTCGACAACGGCACGTTGAATGCCGATGCGGGCGCGGATCTCGGCGTGCCGTACGACGTCGTGGTCGACTTCGACCAGGACGGCTTCCTCGGAGCCGGCGACGCGATCGACGGCTTCGCCGGAGAACCCGGTTTCTTCGTCGTCGAGGATCCCGGCCTGCCGGGACCGTACGCCGTCACCGAGATCCAATACTCCGGCGGCTCGTTCCTCGGTCAGGACACCTATTACCCGACCAACATCGATCAACTCGGGGTCCTGCCGCTCGTCGTCATCAGCCACGGCAACGGACACGACTATCGGTGGTACGACCACATCGGCTACCACCTCGCGTCCTGGGGCTGCGTGGTGATGAGCCACCAGAACAACACGGTGCCCGGACCGGAGTCGGCTTCCGTCACGACGTTGACCAACACCGACTACATCTTCACCAACCAAGGATCGATCCAGAACGGCGCGCTCGCCGGACACCTCGATCCGACGCGCATCGTGTGGATCGGCCACAGCCGCGGTGGTGAAGGCGTCGTGCGCGCCTACAACAAGATCGCGACCGGCGCGTACATCCCGGTCAACTACTTGCCGAGCGGCGTGAAGCTCGTCAGTTCGATCGCACCGACCGAGTTCCTCTCGGTCGCGCAGATCAACCCGTTCTCGGTGAACTACCACATGTTCGTCGGCGCGTCGGATTCGGACGTCACTGGCGGTCCGACGAACGCGATCGTGCAGTCGACGCCGATCTACGAGCGTTCGATCGGCGACAAGACGTTCCACTCGATCCAAGGCGCCGGCCACGCGGACTTCCACAATCAGTCCGGCAACTGTTGGTGCACCGGTCCGAACCTGATCGGCAAGGCCGGCACGCACCCCGTCGTGCTCAGCAACTACCTCGCGCTCGTCAAGCACTACACCGAAGGCAGCGTCGCCGCGCGCGACTACTTCGAGCGGACGTACGACGACTTCCACTCGGCGTCCATCCCGGCGAACGTGATCGTCGCGAACGAGCACAAGGACGCGGCCGGCACCGGCAACTTCGTCGTCGACGACTTCCAGACCAACACGGCGCTCAACACGTCGAGCTCCGGTGCCGCGGTCAACGTCGCGGTCGCGAATCCGTTCGAAGGTCTGATGCAGGACCTGGACGGCTCGTTCTCGTGGAGCTCCGGCGTCCCGATGAACGGCATGTGCCGCGCGATCAGCGGGGACACGCAGCGTGGTCTCGTCTTCGATTGGACGACTCCGTCGAGCCTGACGTTCGACGTGCTCACGTCGCAGAAGGACTTCAGCGACGACGTCGCACTTTCGTTCCGCGCGTGCCAGGGCACGCGGCACCCGAACACGGATTCGTGGAACCAGCCGCTCACGTTCGGCGTCGAGCTCGAGGACGTGTTCGGCAACGTCACGACCACTCTCGACTTCGGTGCGTTCGGCCGGCTCACGCGGACCTACCAGCGCTCGGGAACGGGCACCGGTTCCGGTTGGGCGAACGAGTTCTCGACCCTGCGCATTCCGATGGATGCATTCACGCGGCACGCGCCGAACTTCGACCTCACGCAGGTGGCGAAGATCCGCTTCCGCTTCGGCGTGCCGGGCGCGACGCTCGGCCGGGTCGGCATCGACGACATCGAGATCATCGCGAAAGGGAACTGAGCCATGCGCACCTCTCACTGGATCCTCTCTTCCTTCGCGGCAGTCGCCGTGCTCGCCGCCGCGGGCACCGCGTGGATGAAGGCCAAGACGCCGGTCGCACCGCAAAACGGCGCGTCATCGGCCGCGACCGTCGGCGGCGTGCGTGGTCTGCTCTTCGCGCAACCCTACGTGCTCGACCAAGGGTTCGAGCACACCTGGCGCGCGGAGAAGCCGTCGTCGCGTGCGGGTTGGTTGCTCGTGCTCGACGTCGATCCGGACCTCGTGGTGCCGCAGGAAGGCTACGAGCCCGTGCTCTTCGTCGGCGACCAGACCGCCGAGCGCGTCAACCGCGGCGTCGGTTCGGGCCACCTGGTGGTCATCGTGCCGGCGGATCTCGATCACGCGCGCGGCGAACCAGCGCTCGACCTCTTCGTCGGCCCGATGTGGTTCGGCACGCCGCGCCTGCCGGAACAAGTCGACGCCAAGGCGATCGCCGACGAGTTCGCGGCCGCCCGTCGCGCCGGCGTGCGTGCGTTCGCGTCCGAGCACGTCGCGCTCGCGAAGCAGCAAGGCGGCGGATTCGTCGCGTTGAAGGACCGCACCGAGCTCGAGCGCTACGCGGCGACGCTGGTGCAGACTTGGGCGCCCGACGAGTACGAGTTCGCGCAGGGTCTGCTCCAACCGTTGGTGAAGTGAGCGCAGCCCGAGTCGCGTCGACTGCGCCGCGCCCGCCTCGCGCGAGCGCCGCAGTCGGCGTCGGCTCGACACGCCGCACGCGGTCCAGAGCCTCGGTGGCCGCGCGCGGCTTCCATCGGAGTCCTCGATGACTCGTTGGCTCGTCGTTGCATGCCTGCTGGTGTTCGGCGCCGCGGCGGTCTTCGTGTGGCAACGCGACGACACTGCACCGGCGTTGGCGCCGGCGACGCCTCCGGTTCAGGAGCCCGGTTCGCGCGAGCCCGGCGCGCGCGAGCCCGGTGAGAAAGCCGGCGCGGCCGCGCTCGATTCGCGCGCCGCGCCGGTCGACCTCGCCGATCCCGCGCGCGGCGGAGACGAGCGCGATGCGCTCGCCGCTCCCGAAGCTCCAGCCGAGCAGTCGCCGAGGCCCGCCGCGGCGCGTTTCGTCGTGCGTGGGCGCGTGCTCGACGTCGACGGCGCACCGGTCGGCCGCGTCGCGTTGGCGCGCGACGGCGCGGGTTCGCTCGGTCAAGCCGCGGCCGACGGTTCGTTCGCCCTCGAGCTCGACGACGACGCGACCTTCGGCGTGCGTTCGCCGCAATACGTGACCGTCTTGCCGGCGCGGACGCGCGCCGCGACCAACGACGCGCTGGTCGTCGTGGCGAAGACGACGCGGCTCTTCGGCCGCGTACGCTCCGCGGACGGCTCGCCGATCGCGGGCGCGGCCCTCGTCGGACGCATACCCGCCGAGCACCTGGCACGCTGGACGGTCGTCACGCCGCGTTCGGACGCGTCGCAAGCGACCGAACCTCGAAGTTGGCGCACGGAGACCGACGCGACCGGTCGCTTCGCGTTCGAAGCGTTCCCCGCGCTCGTCGGCGCCGAGCTCACGGTCGAGGCCAGCGGCTTCGAGTCCACGCGCATCGAGCTCGACGAGAGGTATTTCGGCGTGAGTTTCGACGTCGAGCTCGCGCGTTGACCCCACGCGATACTGCCCCGCATCACTGCGCCAAAACCGGCTTGGAAACGGGCCGAAAAACGCGCCAGCGCAGCAGCCTCTCGA
>JAKLKU010000059.1 GCA_023150475.1 Planctomycetota bacterium | reverse complement strand
GCCCGCGGCCAGAAAGCCCTTGCGCCGGAGCGCGCAGGCGTCGCACGCGCCGCAGGGACGCCCTCGTGCATCAGGGTCGTAGCAGGAGAGCGTGTCCCCGAAGGGCACGCCGAGGCCCGCGCCGAGCCGCACGATCCCCTCCTTCGGCAGGTCGAGGAGGGGTGCGAGGATCCGCGGCGCATGCCCCTCCACGCCCGCCTTCGTGCCGGTCTCCGCGACCCGCGCGAAGGCGTCGAGGAACTCCGGCCGGCAGTCCGGGTACCCGGAGAAGTCGATCCTGTTCGCCCCGATGACGATCGCGCCCGCCCCCCGCGCCTCCGCGAGGCCCAGCGCGAGGGCGAGGAGGAGCGTGTTGCGCGCCGGCACGTAGGTCACGGGGATCCCCTCCCCCGGGCCTCCCTGCGGGACGGGGATCGCCGCCGTGAGCGCGGACCCTCCGACCGCGCGCAGGTCCACCTTCAGCTCCACGTGCTCGCGCGCCGCGAGCCAGCGGGCCACCTTCCTTGCCGCCTCGATCTCCGCGCGGTGGCGCTGTCCGTAGTCGACCGTCAGCGCGACGACCTCGTATCCCTCCGCGCGGGCCCACGCGCCCGCGACCGCCGAGTCGAGGCCGCCCGAGAGGAGCACGACCGCCGCGCGGCCCCCGGCCCCCCCCTTCTTCACGACCC
>JAKLKU010000058.1:443-690 GCA_023150475.1 Planctomycetota bacterium | reverse complement strand
TTTTCGGACATTCTCCGCACGCGCATTCTTCATCTCTGCGAGGCTTTCAAGAAGTCCTTCGAGGAGAACAACTACACCGGCCGGTACATGGGCGTCTATCCCATCAAGGTCAACCAGCAGCGCCACGTCGTGGATGAGATCGTCCAGTATGGAGCGCCCTATGCGTTCGGCCTCGAGGCCGGCTCCAAGCCCGAGCTTCTCGCCGTGCTCGCCGTGCTCGAATCGCCCGACCCGCTCGTCATCTGCA
>JAKLKU010000058.1:0-433 GCA_023150475.1 Planctomycetota bacterium | reverse complement strand
TTCCCGATCAAGGTCAACCAGCAGTGCCAGGTGATCGAGGAGATCGCGCGCTTCGGCGCCCGCTACGGGCACGGCCTGGAGGCGGGCAGCAAGGCCGAGCTCCTGATCGCGCTCGCCAGCATGGAGCCCGCGTCCGGCTACATCATCTGCAACGGCTACAAGGATTACGAGTACATCGACATGGCCCTCTGGGCCACCAAGCTCGGCAAAACCGTCATTCTCGTCGTCGAGGAGTTCGCGGAGCTGGAGCGGATCATTGACCGGGCGTCGGCGCTGAAGGTCCGGCCCCTGATCGGTTTCCGCATGAAGCTCGCCGCCCGCGGCTCGGGCCGGTGGCAGGAGTCCGGCGGCTCGCGATCCAAGTTCGGCCTGACCATCACCGAAATGCTCAAGGGCGTCGAACTGCTCCGCACCGAGAACATGCTCGACAGCC
>JAKLKU010000057.1 GCA_023150475.1 Planctomycetota bacterium | reverse complement strand
GGGTCGAAGATCCTGTTCGTTTCCGAGCGTGACGGCAACCGTGAGGTGTACATCTGCAACGCGGACGGCACGAACCAGCGGAACATTTCCCGCGACCCGGCCATGGATATTCACCCCTCGTGGTCGCACGACGGGACGCGGCTGCTCTTCAGCTCCAACCGCGGGAACAAGGACCCGGACGACTACGACATCTACGAGATGAACGTGGACGGGTCGAACGTGCGGCGGGTGACGAGCGGGCCGGAGATCGACACGTACGCGTCGTGGTCGCCCGACGGCAAGAGGATCGTGACGCGCCGCGTGATCGACGGCAAGACGAACAACGAGGTGTTCGTGATGAACGCCGACGGGTCGGGCGCGGTGAACCTGACGAAGGCGCCCGAGCACTACGACGGGTGGCCGGTGTGGTCGCCGGACGGAACGAAGATCTGCTTCGCGGGGGGCGGGCCGGACGTCGGGAACCATTACCTGTTCCTGATCAACCCCGACGGGACGGGCAAGCGTCAGCTCACGTTCGCGTGGCTGGCGGGGTCATCGCACTGCTACGACACGCAGCCGGCATTCAGCCCGGACGGGCGGCGGATCGTGTTCACGCGGTACCGCCCGGCGACGCACTTTGAGAGTGCGGAGCTGTGCGTGCTGGAGATCTGAGAAAGGCATCATTCACCACCGAGGGCACGAAGCACACAGAGGGGAATGCGTGGAC
>JAKLKU010000056.1 GCA_023150475.1 Planctomycetota bacterium | reverse complement strand
GGCGGGCACCTTCGCCGACTCGATCAAGCTCTGGAACGCTGTCGCCTGAAACCCAACCCGCTGACGAGGCCCACGATGACCAATACATCCCCGATCGCGATGCCGGCCCCCACCGGGTCGGCCAAGAAGCCGCAGAACGTCGTCAAGGAAGACGCGATGTGGTTGCAGAAGGAGCTCATCAACAAGAACTACATGGAGCTCGCCACCGCCCGCCAGAACAACCGCAAGGTGTCGGCCACGTTCGTGCCGGGCAACCTCAACGAGCTGCTGATGTGCTTCGACTTCGCGCGCAGCCTGCCCGAGACCAACGCGCTGCAGAACGGCATGCGCAAGAAGTCCGGCAAGTTCATCATGGACGCCGAGCGCGACGGCCAGTCCGAGGACGTCTGCACCTACGTCAAGGCCGACCTGGGCATGATGATGGGCGGCGAAATCGGCCCCACCGGTGACCCGATGCCCCGGCCCGATGTGCTGCTGCTGAGCTACACCGGCTGCTTCACGTTCATGAAGTGGTTCGAGTTGGTGCGCCACAAGTACGGCTGCGAGACCGTGATGCTGCACGTGCCCTACCAGGGCGAGGGCAAGATCGCGCCCAACATGCGCGACTACGTCGTCAAGCAGCTCAAGGAAACGGTGATCCCGACCCTCGAGCGCATCTCCGGCGTCAAGTTCGACATCGACCGCCTGCGCCAGTACATGAAGGAGTCGGTCAAGGCCGAGGAGGACCTGGTCAAGGTGCTGCAG
>JAKLKU010000055.1 GCA_023150475.1 Planctomycetota bacterium | reverse complement strand
AGGATTATGCGCCTGCCGTTCACGCTGAACCGGCCGGACGCGACGAAGAGGAAGAAGGGTCGCGTGCTCGCGCTTGCCTCGGTCGTCGAGTTCAACGACTCGCAACATGACCTCGCGGGCTTCGAGAAAGCTCCGGCGGTGGCGGCTCCGGCCTCGTCGCGCGGCGGCGGGAAGTCGGCCGAGCTGAGCGGCGAGATCAAGCGCGTTCAGGACCTCGACGCCGAACTGCCCTCGACCGTGCCGCCGGTCGTCAAGCGCATCATCGCATGTGGGCTCGACGAGATGAACACGGACCCGGAGCGCGCGGGCTGGTCTCGGTCGGAGTGGCAATGGTGGGCGACGTGCGAGATGGCGCGTCGAGGCGTGAGCCCCGAGGTCGTCTACTCGATCCTGTTGGACCCGGACTGGAAGATCAGCGAGTCCGTGCTCGACAAGGGAAGCGGCGCGGAGCGCTACGCACGGCGGCAGGTGGACCGCGCGTTCGCCGAGGCCCTCGACCCGGAGCTGGCGGAGTTGAACGAGCGGCACACCATCGCGTTGCTCGGCGGGGTCGTCCGCGTTCTCACCACGTCGCTGGAGCAAGTACCCGCAACGGGGATCGTGGCGCCGAAGACGACGCCCACGACGCCTAGCGGCATGGAGCTGTACTACGCGAACCGCACGAAGCTCGTCCCCGTTCCGGGCAAGCCGGAGGAGACGAAGCTCGTTCCGCTGTGGCAATGGTGGACGCGCCATCCCTTGAGCGCTC
>JAKLKU010000054.1 GCA_023150475.1 Planctomycetota bacterium | reverse complement strand
TCGGCGCCGGCGCGGAGGTAGAGGCCGCCGTCGACCTCGCGGGCAATGGTCGAACCGACCACGTTGACCAGGCCGACGGCCCGGGCGCCCCGCCGCTTGGCTTCGCGCACCGCGGCCAGCGTGTCCGCCGTTTCGCCAGACTGCGAGATGGCAATGACCAGGCAGCGATCGTCGAGGACCGGATTCCGATACCGGAACTCGGAGGCGTACTCGACCTCCACCGGCACCCGGGCCATTTCCTCGATCATGTACTCGCCGATCAGCGCCGCGTGCCACGAGGTGCCGCAGGCCGTGATGATGATCCGGTCGAACCGCTTCAGTTCGTCGTCGGAGAGGTTGAGGCCGCGGAGCCGGGCCGTCCCCTCGTCCTCGAGCAGGTGACCCCGGAGCGTGTTGTGGAGGCTCTCGGGCTGCTCGAAGATCTCCTTCAGCATGAAGTGGTCGTAGCCGCCCCGTTCGATCGTGGCGAGATCCCACTCGATCTGGTTGACGGGCTTCTCGACATGGGTCTCGGTCAGGTTGCGGACCCGGTAGCCGTCCCGCTTGAGGACCGCCATTTCGCCGTCGTCGAGGTAGACGACCGACCGGGTGTGCTCCAGAATGGCCGAGGCGTCGGAGGCGACGAAGTACTCGCCGTCGCCGACCCCGATGAGGAGGGGCGAGCCGTTCCGGGCCGCCACGACGGTGCCGGGTTCCTCGGAGCAGATGACCGCGATGCCGTAGGCGCCCTCGACGTCCCACAGGGCCGACGCGACCGCT
>JAKLKU010000053.1 GCA_023150475.1 Planctomycetota bacterium | reverse complement strand
GGCAAAAAACGGCGCAGGATGGCATAAAGCAAACCGGAATTTTGTGGTTCATAACGCCGCGGACTCTCGATTTTCTTGAGGAGCCTTTATGAGCGAGCACGATTTCAAGCCGCTGACCTACAACGAGAACCAGATTGACGAGAAACTCGTGCGCGAGAAACTCGGCGCGCGCCTCGTGAATATCGCCTATGACTCCGCCCAGCCTGTTCTTGAAATCACGCGCGATGGCTGGGTCGAGGCGGCGCGCATCCTGCGCGATACGCCGGGCCTAAAGTACAATTTCTTCAGCGACATCACTGCCGCGGACCTTATGAAGATGAAAGACTTCGACCCCGATAAACGCTTCATGGTGGTCGCAGTGCTCTATAGCATCGAACACAAGCGCCGCATCCGCCTCAAGACCTATGTGCCAGAGGATGACTGCCGCTGCCCGTCGCTTACCGGAATTTTTGACGGCGCACACATCACCGAGCGCGAGGCCTACGACATGTTCGGCATCCGCTTCGACGGCCACCCGAATCTCAAGCGCCTGCTCACGCCGGAGTACATGAAGTATCACCCACTGCGCAAGGACTATCCGGTGACCGGCCGCGGCGAGCGCGACAACTTCCCGCAATACGAGGAAATCCAGTAATCGAAATCAAGAAAGATTTACCACAGAGACACGGAGTCCACAGAGCTTGGAAGAAAAATGCCGGAAATCTTGGCTGTCGTGTGTGTGTCGCGCGATGTATCCCGATGACGTCACTTCATCTCTGTGAACTCTGTGTCTCTGTGGTGAAATCTTCTCTTCAATTTCCAAAGGCATATTCGGAGTTTTGACTCATGGGTTTCAAGTGCGGTATCGTCGGCCTCCCCAAC
>JAKLKU010000052.1:456-891 GCA_023150475.1 Planctomycetota bacterium | reverse complement strand
ATCCGGCTACAGCGGCTCGAATCGATCGCGGCAGCGACCGGCGAAGCACGCGGAACGTGACCGGGAGAGGGGAGTACTGGCCGTGGCGCGCGTGGGCGCGGTCGGCGGCTCGGCGGGGGCGGTAGACCGCCGCATCTGAGGTCGCGGAGCGGCTCACTCTGCGCAGGGTGAATCGCCGTAAGTCGCATCGAGCTCGGCCGCCTCTGGGCGGCTGTTCCTATTTGCGATCTGGTACGGTGCCTTTTTCGTGGCCCGCTTCGAGCGGACACTCGCGGACATTCGCGGACACGGCCCTCCGCCAGAAGGCCCGAGAACCGGGTTCGGGGTCCGAAGCATGTCCGCGACTGTCCGATTTGTCCGTTTCTGTCCGCTCGCGCGCTAAGCTTCCCAAGCTGAATGTCGCGGGTTCGATCCCCGTCGCCCGCTCCATACAAC
>JAKLKU010000052.1:0-446 GCA_023150475.1 Planctomycetota bacterium | reverse complement strand
AAGCTCCGGGTCTCGCGTGGTATCGCCCTGCGAACAGCCTTGGCGGCCGTCGCGAAACTCACCGTCACGAGATCTCAGGTGCCAGCGCGGTCCGCCGGTCAGCACTCACCACGGGCCATCCAACTACCTCCAACGCAAAGCGAATCTCGAAAATGGCCATTCAGCCGGTCTACTTGGTCGCAGCAAAGAACCTTGCCCAGTTCCTGGAGGCTCTCCGACATGCTCAAGCACCCGACAAGATCGGACTGCGTTTCGTCGAGGAGCTCGGCTTCAAGAGCACGAACGATCGTCTTTTCATTCCCTTGCTTAAGGCGCTTCGATTCCTCGATGAATCCGGCAAACCAACGGCTCGGTATCATACATTCCTCGATGACAGTGAGTGGAAGCGCGTTCTGGCAGCAGGAATTCGCGATGCCTATTCCGACCTATTCCGCATAAACAAGAAT
>JAKLKU010000051.1:395-1060 GCA_023150475.1 Planctomycetota bacterium | reverse complement strand
GCGAACAACTCGCGATACTCATGGCGCGAGGTGTGGGCCACCCAGTCGCGCCCGATCAGGCGCATCAGGTCGGCCGCCGCCACCGACAAGTGGCTGCATGCGGTCGCGACGATCGCGTAGGTCTCGTCGTCGTCATAGGGCTGCATCGCCACATAGCGGTGGCTGTCGAACGGCAGCGCACGCGATGCCTCTCGCCACCGGTCCGCGCCATAGTGCCGCTCGATCGTCGCAACGACCAGCTTGTTCACCAGTCCGTACATTGCGATCCATCCCGTTGCTTGCGCCGACTGCGCCCAGGCGCAACGAACCGGTCGTCCACGATCGCCGACTTGGCCTCGCGACGCCGCCCCTCATGCGACATCGGGCTTGGCCTCCCCGGCCAGACGCTGCACCGGGAGCACGATGCGAAACGTCGTGCCCTCGCCGACTTGCGACTCGACATCGATGCGTCCGCCATGATCGCGTACGATACCCCAGGACAGCGAAAGCCCCAACCCTGTTCCCGAGCCGACCGGCTTGGTCGTGAAGAACGGATCGAAGATGCGGGGCAGGTGCTGCGGCGCAATGCCGCTGCCGTTGTCACGGAATTCGATGAGAACGTGATCGGCATCGGGTTGGGAAGTGCGCACCACGATGCGTCCGCGCGGCCCGCCCTTGATGGCATG
>JAKLKU010000051.1:0-385 GCA_023150475.1 Planctomycetota bacterium | reverse complement strand
CGCGGCGTTGACCCGCACGTTCATGAACACCGGGTTGAGCTGCGAGGCGTGGCACTCCACCTCGGGCAGTTCGCCATACTGGCGCTCGACGTCGGCAACATACTTGACCTCGTTGGCGACGATGTTGAGCGTGCTGTCCAGGCCCTTGTGCAAGTCGGCGTACTGCCAGGCCCGCTCGTCGACATGCGAGAAGTCCTTCAAGTCCTGCACGATCTGCTTGACACGCCGGATGCCGTCGCCCGACTCGTCCAGCAGCGCCGGCATGTCCTCACGCAGGTACTCCCATTCATGCTGCTCGAGCAACCCGCCGGCTTCCAGCGGCGCCAGCGCCGCCAGCCCGTCGACGAGTGCGACCACTGTTTGCGCATATTGCTGCATCGTGCTC
>JAKLKU010000050.1 GCA_023150475.1 Planctomycetota bacterium | reverse complement strand
CGCAGCGGGCGCGAAGTTGCCCGCGCCGTCGCCGAGCAACACGCACGCGTTGGAGGAACTCCAGTTCGTGACGATCAAGTCGAGCTTGGTGTCGCCGTCGAAGTCGCTCGCGGCGAGGCTGCGCGGAGTGTCGCCGACCACGAACGCCGTGCGAGGCCCGAAGCTGCCCGCGCCGTTGCCGAGACGAATCGAGACCGAAGCGGCGAACGCATCGCCTGTGACGAGGTCGAGGTCTCCATCGGAGTCGAAATCGGCGAGCGTCACCGAACGCGCGCCATCGCCCATCGGCCACGAGCTCGGCGCCGAGAATCCGCCGGCGCCGTTGCCGAGGAGCACCGTCGCATCGTCGTCGAACCAATTCGCCGTGACGATGTCGAGCCGGCCGTCCGCATCGAGGTCGGCCACGGCGAGCCCGTCCGCGCCCGCGCCGGTCGAATACGCCGTCGGCGCGGAGAACGTGCCGTTGCCCGCGCCGAGCAGGATCGAGACGGTGTTCGAGTTGGTGACTGCGAGGTCGAGATCGCCGTCGCTGTCGAAGTCCGCGAGAGCCAGCGCCTCGGGCGCCGGGCCCGCGGCGAAATTGCTCGCGGCACCGAAGCCGCCGCTGCCGTTCCCGAGCAGGATGCAGACCGTCTGCACGCTGAGTCCGTGGCAAGCGACCGCCAGGTCGAGATCGCCGTCGCCGTCGACGTCGCCCAGAGCCGCCGTTTGTACGCCCGTCGCCGCCGGATACTGGCTGGCCGGCGAGTAGTCGCCCAAACCGTCGCCGAGCAGCACGGACACGGAGTTCGTGGCGATCGAGCTGTTGGTCACCACCAAGTCTTCGTCGCCATCGTTGTCGACGTCACCGATCGTCACGGCTTTCGGCAGCGCGCCGACCGCGAGGCTTCGCGCCCCGACCAAGTCGCCGAGTCCATCGTTGAGCAACACCGGCGCAAGGGTCTGGTCGTTGAGCGCGGCGCAGAGATCGAGCGCACCGTCGTGATCGACGTCGAAGAGCGCGAGCCCGATCGGTGCGTGGCCGACGTAGCGCTGGATCGCGGGAGCGAGCGCGCCGGTGCCGGTCCCGTACAACACCGAGATCGAGTTCGACCCGTCGTTGGCGGTCGCGACGTCCGGATGCCCGTCGCGATCGATGTCGCCGACGGCGAT
>JAKLKU010000004.1 GCA_023150475.1 Planctomycetota bacterium | reverse complement strand
GCCAGACAAAGACCGCCACAACCCGTTTTGGTTTCAGCCGCGCCCGAATTTTCGGCGCAACGACGCGGGGCAGTATCTCAGCCGCGGACGTCGCAGGAATCGCCGGTGTCGGCGTCCTGGTAGAAGCCCAACCGCTTCCTCGCGTCGCGCGTGCGCTCGAGCTCTCGCGCGACGTCGTCCTTGCGCCGTGCCGCCAGATCGAGCGCGACGGCGACCAGACGTTGCACTTCGCGCGCCGCGCCTTCGCGTCGTTCGCGTTCTTCCGGTCGTGCGACGTGCAAACCGAACGCGTTCGATTGCAGCCGTTCGAACTCGATCCGCGTCGAGTACAGCACGCCTTCGAGCGCCTGCGCGTCGACTTCGCCGTGTTCCAGCGCCGCGACGAGCTCGCTCAAGCGCCTGCGCAGCGCTTCGAAGCCCTTCGCCGCCGCGTCACCGGACACGAGTGGACCTCGTCAGGCCTTGCCGCTCTCGCGCAGCTCGATCTGGTTCCATGCGTCGAGCAACTGCGAGAGCACCTTGCGGACCGCGGGCAACGTCGACGCGTCACGGTGGTTCATCGCACGCTGCATCTCGCTCTCGCAGAAGAGATAGAGCTGCTCGAGGTTCGCCGCGACGTCGGGTGCGTGTTCCTTGTCGAGCGACACGCGCAGCTCGCACACGATCGCATCGGCCCGTGCGACGCTGTCGACGAACGGCGAGCGCGGGTTCTTCGGTTCGCACGCCATCGCGCGATCGAGGAAGCGGATCGCGCCCTGGTAGAGCATGCGCACGAGCTTCAGCGGCGGCGCATTTTCGATCGCGTCGCGCTTGTACGTGTCGAGTGCGGATTGGTGGTTCATGGTGTGCGATCAGCCGATGCCGCCGAAGTAGGCCTGCTGACTCTGCAACTGCGCCATCGCGCTTTCGAGCGCGCTGAACTTGGCGACGAGCTGCTGTTCGTAGACTTCGAGACGCCGCTCCTTGGCGTCGATCTGCTGGTTGTAGAGCTTGATGTTCGAGTTGAGCGCGTCGGTGCGCGCATCGAAGAGCCCCTTCGAGAACGTCCCGTTGGACGCTTGGTAACTCTTGACCACCCGGTCGATCTCGCGCACCAGGTCGTCCATCAGACCGGTGTCCGTCGTCTGGTCGACGTAGTACGCGGGCGTACCGACCGCGGCGCCGCCGTTGTCGAAACCGTCGGTGTCGACGAAGAGATCGGCGAAAGCGGCCGGGTCTTCGTCGAGCTTGTCGTCGAGCTTCGTGTTGTTGACCTTGAGCGTGCCGTCGTTCTGGAGCTCGATGCCGAGCAACCGCAACGTGCCGTAACCCGTCGTGTCGCCGGCGACTTGGCTCGCGGTCTGGTTGAAGAGCGCGCCGCGCACCGTCGACATCACCGTGCGCAGGATCGGATCGCCGAACAGTTCGCCGCTCGGCCCCTCTTCTTCGTCGTACTTGTTCTGCTTGTTGACGAAGCTCGCGAGCTCGTTGTACGTGTCGACGAACGACTGGATCTTCGACTTGATCGCGGTCTTGTCGCCTTCGATGGTGATCGAGTGCGTCGTCAACGGGTCGGCCTCGAGCGCCGTGATGCTGACGCCCGGGATCACGTTGGCGAAGTCGTTCGATGCGCGCGAGATCGTCTGGCCGTCGATCACCGCGATCGCGTTCGTGCCGACGATGATGTTGTTCGAGCTGCCGGCGGTGTTGCCGGTCGGACCGGTACCGTCGATCGTCAAGCCGGCGACCGTGCTCGCGATGTTGGAGATGCGGTACGAGGTACCGGCCTGATCGCCGGCGAGCACGAGCTCGTAGGTGCCCGTCCCGATGTCGCTCGTCTGCACGACGCTCGCGGTGACGGCGCCGTTCGTCGCACCGTTGATCGCCGACGCGATCTCGGTGAGGCTCGAGGCCGCGGCCGTGAGGCTGACCGAGTAGTTCTGGCCGTCGTAGGTGAACGAAACCGTCTGCCCGTCGGCGGTCGCGAGGTCGGTGTCGGGATCCGTCACCGAGTCGAACGCCCAACGATCGGCGGCGGCGAGGCTCTGGATCACCATCGTGTGCGCGCCGGCGGTTGCCGTCGCGGACGCGCTGACCGTCGCGGCGTTCGCGTCGCTGATCGACGCCTTGTAGCTCATGAACTCGCCCGACGTCGCGAGCGCCTTCGCCTTGTCCTTCAGCGAGTTGACGTAGCCCTTCAACGTGCCGATCAACGAGAGCTTCTTCTGCTCGAGGGCCTTGCGGTCCTCGAGCTGGTTGATCGGCAACGCCTCGACCTTCAGCAGCGCGCTGATGATCGCCTGCGTGTCGAGGCCGCTGCCGAGACCGCTGAACGTGATGGGGCTTGCCATGGTGTCCGGTGTTCGCGGGCGTCCGTACCGTGTGGACACGGATCGCCGGCGTGGTTATCGGAGCGCTCCCGGGAGCGCGTGAGGGCGAGCTCGCGTTTCTGCGAAGCTCGTCGGCCCGCCGTGCGGTGAACGAAATGCGCGCAAGGACTTCGCGCTGGACGCGTCTTCCGGAAAGACCTTCCGAAATGCCGAAGGCCTCGCCGGAGCGAGGCCTTCGAGCGTCAGGAACTGCACGAACTTCGCGTCAACCGAGCAGTGACAACGCAAGCTGCGGTTGGACGTTCGCTTGAGCCAAGATCGATACTGCGGCCTGCTGCAGGATCGAGTTGCGGGTCAGGTCGCTCGTCTCGAGCGCCACGTCGACGTCGCGGATGCGGCTTTCGGCCGCCGACAGGTTCTCGCGCGTGTTCGTGATGCTCGAGATCGTGCTGCTGAGCCGGTTCTGGGCGGCGCCGAGCGCGCCGCGCGCGGTGGTCACGGTGTCGATCGCCGTGTCGATCGCGGAGATCGCCGAGTTGGCGTTTCCCGTGCTGGTCACCGACAGGCCCGAGATGCCGAGCGTGCTGGAAGTCGCGTCCTGCAACGACACGGAGATGGTCTGGGTCGCGTCGATGCCGACCTGGATCGACAGTCCGGTCGCGGAGCCGTCGAGCAGGCTCACGCCGTTGAAGCTCGTCTGCGTCGCGATGCGGTCGATCTCGCTGATCAGCGCTTGGAACTCGGTGTCGAGCGTCGCGCGGTCGGTCGTCGTGAGCGTGCCGTTCGCGGCCTGCACGGAGAGCTCGCGCATGCGGGTCAAGATGTTGCTCGTCTCCTGCATCGCGCCTTCGGCGGTCTGCGCGAGCGACACGCCGTCTTGCGCGTTGCGCCCGGCGGTGGAGTAGGAACGAATTTGCGCACGCATCCGCTCGGAGATGCCGAGACCGGCCGCGTCGTCGGCGGCGGTCGCGATGCGCATGCCGGAGGACAAGCGCGCGAAGTTGCCCTGCAGGCGCCCGGTCACGGCGCTCAGGTTGCGCTGCGCCGTCATCGCGGCGACGTTGGTGTTGACTCTAAGTCCCATGGGGTTGTGTTCGTCCTTGGTGCTTGGCTGTCAGGGTCGGAGGCCGAAGGAAGCCCGTGGCGGGTTCGAGTCGCTCCGCCCGCGCGGGCCTCTCCGGCGCGCGCGCCTGGCACGGGTCGCGCACGTCGGAAACGCTCGCGGGTCTCGAGCCGAGCGGCTCGCCCACGGGCGGTCTGCGCAAGGCTCCGCGGAGAGCCGCGCGCGCTCGAGAGCCCGGGCCCGCGCGGTCGTCGCCTGGACGCCGCGCTAGACCCGAGGAGCCCCCCAGCTCCGTCATCCCCGGACGACGTTCGCCTCACCGGCGAGCCGCCGCCCCGCAGGTCTTCGAAAGACCGCATCCCCACCGCCCGCTCCCCACACACGCGAGTGCCCGAGCGATTTGGGCATTCCTAACTGGGAGCCTCCTTCGGGCATGAACCGATCGACACTTGAGGCCGGACCCCGGCTTTCACGCGCCGGCAACGTGGAAAAAGAAGGATCCCGCCCGCCGTGCAGCGCACGGCGGACGGGACTCTCTTCTTGCGCCCCGAGCGGGCCTTGTTGGCTCCGGGCTGGCCGGCTTCTCGTGCCCGGCTGGAACGCGCGCCTGACGCGGTCACCAGCCGAACCCAGAACTCGGGCCGAGCTCGGGGCGAGTCGGTGCCGTCGGCACCGCCTCGATCGCGGAGGTGAGCCGGAGCTCACCCCTTCTCTGCATCAACCGAGCAGCGACAGCGCGAGCTGCGGCTGCACGTTCGCCTGCGCCAGCACCGACACCGCAGCTTGCTGCAGGATCGAGTTGCGGGTCAGGTCGCTCGTCTCGAGCGCCACGTCGACGTCGCGAATACGGCTCTCGGCGGCCGAGAGGTTCTCGCGCGTGTTGGTGATGCTCGCGATGGTGCTGGTGAGGCGGTTTTGCGCCGCACCGAGGTCACCACGAGCCTGGCTCACCGTGTCGATCGCGGTGTCGATCGCCGAGATCGCCGAGTTGGCGTTCGTCACGCTCGTCACGTCGAGAGTGCCGATCGACAACGTGCTCGTCGTCGCGTCGGCCAACGAGACCGAGATGGTCTCGCCCGCGTTGGTACCGACTTGGATCGACAGGCCGGTAGCCGACCCATCGAGCAGCGACACGCCGTTGAACGACGTCTGCGTGGCGATGCGGTCGATTTCGGAGATCAGCGCCTGGAACTCGGTATCCAGAGTCGCGCGGTCGGTCGTGGTCAACGTACCGTTCGCGGCCTGGACCGAGAGTTCACGCATACGCGTGAGGATGTTGCTGGTCTCTTGCAGAGCGCCTTCGGCGGTCTGCGCGAGCGAGACGCCGTCCTGCGCGTTGCGACCCGCGACCGTGAAGGAGCGGATCGAAGCGCGCATGCGCTCGGAGATGCCAAGGCCTGCCGCGTCGTCCGCAGCCGTCGCGATGCGAAGGCCGGAGGACAAGCGCGAGAAGTTGCCTTGCAGTCGCCCGGTGACTGCGCCCAAGTTGCGTTGGGCGGTCATCGCGGCGACGTTCGTGTTGACACGAAGTCCCATGGTTGAAGTTCCTTGGTTGGAAACGTTGGTTAGAGAGCTCTGAGGACTCCGCCGTCGTGACTTGACCCGGGGTGCCACTTCGACGGTTGCCCGTCGCCCCGGACGCCACGTCGTCGGTGGGTCCTGCGCCACGAGTCACCTCCACGAAGAGGTTGTCGCTCTCCGTGAGCGACTCGCGGAGTGCTTGCCCGTGGCTCCATGCGCTTGCGAGCGTGTGAAACGGCACGTAACTCACGCCGTGCACTCGCATGGGGTTCACAGCTTCCGGCGTGGATCGGAGCGCACAGGCACGCGTGCTCTCCGCGTCGGAGCGGTGTTCGGTGGTGAGAAAGAGCGGTCGCTCGCGTGACGTCGCACCTGCGGTCGTCTCGAGGCGCGCGAGAGACGGTCAGTCACTCGCGTTCCGCGGACGGCGCGGGTCGGCGCCGCGCGCGCTCAACCTTGCAGCAGCGTCAGCGCGAGCTGCGGTTGGGTGTTGGCTTGCGCGAGCACCGAGACCGCGGCCTGCTGCAGGATCGAGTTCCTGGTCAGGTCCGCCGTCTCGAGCGCCACGTCGACGTCGCGGATGCGGCTCTCCGCGGCCGAGAGGTTCTCGCGCGTGTTCTGGATGCTGGCGATCGCGGACGTCATGCGGTTCTGGGCGGCGCCCAGGTTGCCGCGAGCCGTCGTGACGCTGTCGATCGCGGAGTCGATGGCGCTCAGCGCGGAGTTCGCGTTGAGGACGCTGGTGACGCTGATCGAGCCGACGCCGAGCGTCGAGGCCGTCGCATCGGACAGGCTGATCGAGATCGTCTCGCTCGCGTTGACACCCACTTGGATCGAAAGACCCGTCGAGGTGCCGTCGAGCAGGGACACACCGTTGAAGGAAGCGGTGGTCGCGATCCGGTCGACTTCCTGGATCAGCGCTTGGAACTCGGTGTCCAGCGTCGTCCGGTCAGTCGTCGTCAGCGTGCCGTTCGCTGCTTGCACGCCCAGTTCCCGCATGCGCGTGAGGATGTTGCTCACTTCTTGGAGCGAGCCTTCCGCGGTTTGCGCGAGCGAGACACCGTCTTGCGCGTTGCGTCCGGCGGCGCCGAACGAACGGATCTGCGCGCGCATGCGCTCGGAAATGCCGAGACCCGCGGCGTCGTCGGCCGCGGTCGCGATACGCAGACCGGAAGACAGTCGGGCGTAGTTGCCCGACAAGCGGGAGGAGACGGCACCCAAGTTCCGTTGGGCCGTCAAAGCAGCGATGTTGGTGTTGACTCGAAGTCCCATGACTTGCGTTCCTTGGTTGGGTTCGAAGGGAAAAGACTGGAGACAGGGTCATCCGTCCTCGCGTTGCACGCGTGTCCCGCCCGCCCGGAGGAAGAGAGTCTCCGAGTGAACGAGCGCGCACGTGCGGACGAGTCCGGACGTTCGTCGAGACCGCCGAGCTCGAGAGCGGACGCGCATCGATTGGCACGGGATGCGCGAGCGCGCGAGGCGCGGCGGGTTCGCTCCGATCGAACGGCGTGCGCGGACGAGAGGGCACGTCGTCCGAGAGGCGTTCGATGAGCGAAAGCGGATTGGCAAAGATCGCGAGCGCGCGTGGCGCCCGTGGCTCGAGGCGGTCGGTAGTGGGGGAACCGTCCTGCGACGGCCCCCCCGTTCAGCGACCGGCTTCAGGAGCCGTTTTCTCTAGTTGTCATCCCTGCAGGAGCTGCAGAGCGAGCTGCGGCTGCACGTTGGCTTGGCCGAGCACCGCGACTGCGGCTTGCTGCAGGATGGAGTTCCTGGTGAGGTCCGCCGTTTCCGTCGCGACGTCGACGTCGCGGATGCGGCTCTCGGCGGCCGACAGGTTCTCTCGGGTGTTCGTGATGCTCGCGATCGACGAGAGCAGACGGTTCTGAGCCGAACCGAGCGCACCGCGCGCGGAGACGACGAGGTCGACCGCGTTGTCGAGCACGCTGAGCGACGTCGTCGCGTTGGCCGCGCTGGTCACGCTGAGGCCGTTGACGCCGAGCGCGGAGCTCGTGGTGTCCTGCAGCGTGATCGTGATGATCTCGCCGGAGTTGATGCCGGCTTGGATGTCGAGCGTCGTGGTCTGGCCGTCGAGCAACGTCACGCCGTTGAACGACGCCGTCGTCGCGATGCGGCCGATCTCGCTGATCAGCTCTTGGAACTCGGTGTCGATCGTCGCGCGGTCGGTCGTCGAGAGCGTGCCGTTCGCGGCTTGGATCGCGAGCTCGCGCATGCGGCTCAGGATGTTGTTGACCTCGTTGAGCGCGCCTTCGGCGGTTTGCACGAGGCTGATCCCGTCTTGCGCGTTGCGCTCCGAGGCCGTGTAGGAGCGGATCTGGGCGCGCATGCGTTCCGAGATACCGAGGCCGGCCGCGTCATCCGCGGCGCGGGCGATGCGCAGGCCCGAAGACAACCGACTGAAGTTGCCTTGCAGCCGGGTGCTGACTTGACCCAGGTTTCGCTGGGCGGTCAGCGAGGCGATGTTCGTGTTGACTCGAAGTCCCATGGCGGGCTCCTGATGGTGGATTCACAGAGGGGTCGCTGAACTGAACGTGCTTTGGCGAAGCTCTGCCTCGCTTGGGCACGCCGGGTTCTCGGAGGTGCCCAATCGCGCTTGAGGCGCGCGCGCGCTTTTCGCGTCCGAAGCGCCCTTCTCGGGCCCGCCAAGGCCGATCGCTGGACTCTTTTTCCACCGTGCGGGCCGCGTTTCCGGGTCAGGCGAGCAAGAACTTCGGGTCCCGGGCGTTCGCGCCGACAAGGGCGCCATGACGTGGCGGGTGTTGATCGCCGACGCGGATCCGCGGGTGTGCGCGGGCCTCGCGGAGCTCTGCGCCGCCGCCGGCCACGACGCGCGCGTCGCTGCGAACGCGGCGGAGCTCGCACGCGAGCGAGAGCGGGGCGCGGACCTCGTGTTCGTCGCGCTCGACTGGTTCGCAGGTGCTCCGCGCGCGCACACCGTCGTGTTGGTGCCCGAGTCGAAACTCGGCGCCGGCGTCGACGCGCTGCGGCGAGGCGCGAGCGACCTGCTCGAGAAGCCGTTCTCGCGCGAACGCGTCGAAGCGGTGCTCGAACGTGCGCGGCGCGCCGCACGCGAGCCGATCGACGATCCGGCGTCCTTGCGCGGCCACTCGCCGGCGATGCGCCGGTTGCTCGAACAGATCGAGCGCATCGCGCGCACGCCGAGCACGACCGTGCTCCTGCGCGGCGCGTTCGGCGTCGAGCTCGAGGACGTGGCTCGCGCGATCCACTCCCGCTCCGCGCGCGCGCGAGCGCCGTTCGTGGTGTGCCGCGCGACCGCCGACGCGAACGTGGACCTCGAAAGCGCGCTCTTCGGCGGGCGCGAAGCGGGCCACGAGGGCCTCGTCGCCGCCGCTCAGGGTGGAACTCTCTTCCTGGACGACGTCGAGCGGGCCTCGCTCGCGGTCCAGGCGCGGATCCTGCGTTTGCTCGGCGAACGCACGCGCCGCGCCGCCGACGGCAGCGAGCGTCCGGTCGACGTGCGCCTCGTCCTGGCGAGCGGCGGCAAGCTCGACGAAGCGGTCGCGCGCGGTGCGTTCCGCGAGGATCTCTTCTACAGAGTTAATGTCCTCTCGCTCACGGTGCCGGCGCTCGCGGAGCGCGGCGACGACGTCGTGCGCCTCGCGCGCGAGCTGCTTCGCGACGCGGCGAGCGCGTGCGGGCGTTCCTTCCGCGGTTTCTCCGCCGACGCGGAGCTCGCGCTCCGGCGGCATCGTTGGCCGGGCAACGTGCGCGAGCTCGCGAACGTGGTCGAACGCGCGGCGCTGTTCGCGCGCGGCGACGAAGTCGGCGTCGAGGACCTCGCTCTGCAGCTCGACCTCGGTACGACGCCCGCCGGCGAATTCCTGCCGCTCGGCGATCGTTCGCTGCGCGGCGTCGAGGCGCGGCTGATCCGGCGGGTGCTCGCCGAAGTCGGTGGCAACAAGCGGCGCGCGGCCGAAGTGCTCGGGATCAACCGCGCGACGCTCTACAACAAGCTCGCGACGCTCGAGCTCGACGGCTGACGCTGCCCCTCGCCATGCCGCGCCACATGGAAGTCCTTGCCGCGTCGTCGGAACGCGAGTCGCTCTTGGGAACCTTTTTCCCCAACGGGCGGGCGACCGATCAAGCGTTTCCGGGTCCCGGTCGATCCACGCGCCTGGCCACGGCTTTGCCCCCCGCCGAGGCGCACCGGAAACCCATGACCGACTCCCCGATCGACTCCGTCCGCCGCGACGAAACTTCGTCGTCGAGGACTCACGCGGCGCCCGAGCCCGCCGAGCTCGGGCTCGCCGTGACGCGCATCTTCAAGACGCCGCTCGCGGCGCTGCGCGCGTCGATGGAGTCGCTCGCGAAGAACCTCGAGGCGACGGATCCGCGCCGCGAAACGCTTTCCGGCGCGCTCGCCGAAGTTCGGCGCCTCGCCCGCGACGTCGAAGCGCTCGCCGCCTACGCGGCGCCGCGGCCGTTGATGCCGCTCTGGTGCACGCTCGAGGAGCTGCTGCAAGGCTCGATGTCGCGGCTCGCTCCGCGCGACGCGGCTCGCGTCACGCTCGCACGGCCCGGCGAAGCGCCCAAGCTCTACGTCGACGGTCCGTTGCTCTCGACGACGCTCGCGCACGTCGTGCGCGTCGCGCTCGAGAGCTCCGGCGAAGACGTGTTGCTCGAAGCCCGCACGAACGACGAGTGCGCGAGCTTCTCGATCCTGAGCGGCGCGAACGGCGCGCGCGTCGAAGCGCTCTCGACGCCGAGCTCGCACCACGACGCGAGCCTCGGGCTCGGCCTCGAACTCGCACGACGCGACGTCGTCCGCATGGGCGGCACGTTCGACCTCGACACGGCGGACGCCTCGCACGTGCGCGTGCGGATCCGCGTGCCGCGCGAACCCGCTTCGCTCGTCCGGAGGAGCGCATGAACGTGCGTAGCGTCTTGCTCGTCCTGCGCGATGCATCGATCGGCCTCTCGATCGGCGCCGCGCTGCGTCGCCGCGGCCTGCGCGTGACCACCGTCGACGACGTGCGCGACGCGACGCGGGTCTCGGCTTGCGACGTGGTCCTCTTCGACGCCGAAGTCGATCCGCGCGGCTGGTCCGCGTTCGCGAACGAACTGCGCGTCGCACGGCCCGAAGCGGCGCTGGTGCTGCTCGCCGCCGCGCCGACGTTCGAGGACTGCCGCGCTGCGCTGCGCATCGGCCTCGCCGACGTCCTCGCGGAACCGTGCGGCGTCGACGAAGTGATCGCCGCCATCGAACGCATCGCTCCGCGCCACGCCTCGGAACACGGCGCGGCTCTCGCCAACGTCGAACACGGCGCGGCTCGCGCGCACGAGCTCGTCGTGCGTCGGCGCACCGACGCGGACGGCGTCGACGCGGCGTTGCGCGAATTGCTCGCGACGCTCGTGCGCTGGTCGTTCGGTCCGTCGACGCGTGCGCGCGTCGCCGCGGCCGTCCACGAGCTCGTCGACAACGTCGCGCGGCACGCCTACGGAGACGGTCTCGGCGAGTTCGAGCTCCGTGCGACGCTCGCCGCGCGAGAGCTGCTCGTCGAGGTGCGCGATCACGGCATCGGCATCGACCCGCACGTCACGGCGGACGCCGTGCACGGCCTGGGTCGCGCCGCCGCGTTGGCGGAGGACCTGCGGATCGACGCGGGCACGCGGCGCGGCACGCGCATCCAACTCCGCTTCGCGGCGTGGCACGTGCGCTTCGAGGAAGAGGCCGGTGTCGACCTCTCGGAGCTCGACTACCTGACCCCGGAGCTCTCCGCGCGCGTGCTCGCTTCGCTCGCCGGCGTCGACGAGCCCGCGTATCAACTCTCTCCCGCGCTGGCGGTCAGCGTCGGGCGGCTGCTCGTCGGTCCGACCCACACCGAACTCGCGCGCACGGCGCTCGATTCCGCGTACGGAGGCTCGCGATGAGCGACACGCCGAACCACGTCACGCCGAAGTCGGCGATCGACGAGAACGACGACCTGTTCAGCTTCGACGAGCTGACGGAGCCGAAGATCGCACCGCTCGACGTCGCGCCGCTCCCGAAGGGCAGCGGCGGTGCGTCGGCGCAGCGCGATCCGAACGAAGAAGCGATGGCCGCCGTGCTCGGGCCCGCGCCGGGTACCGCCGTCACTGCGCCAACGGCGACGAAGGCGGACGCGGCCCCGGTCCAAACCGCGGCGACGTCGACCGCAGGCGCGGGCGCGAACGACGCCACGAAGCCGGGCTCGACGCTCGAGCCCGCGAGCGGCGGCGCGCGGCGCTCGCTCGGCGACTTGCGCGCTTCGCCGCTCTTGCTCGTCGGACTCGCCGTGTTCGCGCTCGCGAACCTCGGGTTGATCGGACTGACGTGGAAGTCGATGGCGACGCTCCAACAATCGCTCGGCGCGCGCGCAGCCGCCGGTCCGAGTCACGCCGACGAACCGTCGAGCCGCGACGGCGCGTCGCACGCCGGCGGCCACGTCGACGAGTTCGAAACGCACATCCCGGCGCAACTCGAAGCGCGGCCGGAGGGCGAAGAGACGCTCGAGTCCGCGCACGCCGCGATCGAACGCGGCGACTACGAACGCGCGCGGCAGCTCCTCTGGGGTCTGCTCGCCGTCGCGGATCGTTGGCCGCCCGAGCGCCGCGACGATCTCGAAGCGCGCGCGACGTTGCTGATCGCCGAAGCGTTCCGCCGGCAGGCCGACGCCCGAGACGAACACGGAACGGCCGACACGCAGACGGCGAGCCCGGACGAACACGCCGCGCATGCTCCCGAGTCCGCGGAGGAGCACCGATGAAGTTCGCCGCGCTCTTCCTCGTCCTGTTCGCCGCGCCTGCGTTCGCCGGCGACGGTTACGACATCCGCGTCGAGCGGCGCGACGGCCGCTGGTGGTGCTCGCTCGAAGCGCACCGCGCCAACTTGCGCGACGTCCTCCGTTCGCTCGCGCTCAAATTGGGCGTGCACGTCGAAGGCCTCGACTCGGTCGCGGCCGAGCAGGAGATCACGGCGCAACTCGACGATCGTGAGCTCCACGAAGTGCTCGCACGCGTGCTCGGTGCCGTCGGCTGCGGGGCCGAGCTGCGCACCAACGTCCTGCGCGTCGACGCGCTCGATCACGAACACGCGACCGCCGACGAGCTGCGTGACCTCGCCGTCGCGACGTACCTCACCGCCCAACGGCGGTGGCCCGATCACCCCGGCGCAGTCGAAGCGAAGCTCGCGCAAGCCGCGATCGAAGAAGCGCGTGGGAACGTGCCGGCGGCGATCGCGCACCTCGAAGCGACGATCCAACGGCACCGCAACTCGGAGAAGTTGCCGGACGCGTTGATGCGTTCCGCGGAGCTCCTGGCTTCGCAGCACGAGTGGGCCAGCGTCGTCACGCGGCTGACCGATCTCCTGCGCCTCGATCGACGTCACGGCTACGAGATCCCGGCGCGGCTCCTGCTCGCTCGGGCCCACGCGATGCTCGGCGACCACGAGCACGCGTTCTTCATGCTCGACGTCGTCGACACGTACCAACCGGCGTCCGAGCCTTCCGAGATCCAACGCCGCCAACTGATCCGCGCACGCGCCGAACTCGCCGCCGGCGAGACGACGGCCGCGATCGCGACGTTGGACTACGTCGAACGGCTCGGCGCACGCGACGAGTTCGCGCTCGAGCTGCTCGAGCTGCGCGCGCGCGCCATCGAACGCACCGGAGCGCCCGCCGAAGCTTCGCAAGCGTGGCTGCGTTACGGCCGCGCCGCGAAGGGCGCCGAGCGCGCGATCGCCTTCACGCAAGCCGCGCGGCTCGCGCTCGAATCCGGCGACGAGCTCGGCGCGATGTTCATCAGCCGACTCGCCGACGCGGATCGCACCGACGAGACCGCGCTCGAGATCCGTCAGCGCGCGGCGCAGGAACTCGGCATCGACGAACTGCTGCGTCCGACCGACGAACGCGGCGAACGCCTCGATCGTGCGCGTCGGCTGCTCGCCGGCGGCGCGGCCCGCGACGCACTCGGCGTGTTGAAGCCGATGTTCGACGCGCGCAAGGACCTCGAGGAAACAGAGTTGCTCGAAGTGCTCGAGCTCTACGCCCGCGCCCTCGCCGAAGCGAAGAGCGTCGACTCCGCGATCGACGCGCTGCGCACCGTGGTGCCCGAGCTGCACTCGGCCGACGCGCGCCGTGCGATCTACGTGCTCGCCGGCGACCTCTACGAAGCACACGACCGCCTCGACGCCGCCGTCGAGGCCTACCAGGGGCGACTGTGATGATGAAGCACTCGTTCGCGACCAACGTCGGCGCTGCGATCGTCCTGCTCGTTCCCGCCGTCGCGCTCCAAGGCGGCGACGCGAAGTCGCTCGGTGATTCGCTGCAGAAGACCGTCGCGGTGCTCGACGAACTCGCCGGCATCGAGAAGCGCCTCGCCGAGAAGGACCCGAGCGCGGTGCAAGACCTCCTGCGCGTCACCGAACCTCCGTTCGGCACCGACGCGGAGCGTGACCAGCGCCGCGACGAACTCCGTGACGAGATCCAGCGTCTGCAGGGCCGTCACGACGTGCTGCGCGCTCCCGGCGCGGAACCGCTCGTCGTCGGCGTCCTCGACGAAGAGCCCGCGAAGCCGCGCGGCGGCGCGTCGGCGCCGTCGGCGAAGCCCGCGCGCAACGAACGACCGGCCGGCACGCGCAAGTCGGGCGACACGCACGCGCCCTCCGCGTTCGAGACGCACGGCTACGTCGCGGATCCGCTGAAGCTCGTGCGCGCCTACTTCAAGCAGGCTCGCTATGGCGAAGCGCTCGCGGTGCTCGACGAAGCATCCGCCGACGCGAGTTCGAACTACTGGCGCGGACGGTGTCTCGAGAAGCTCGCCCGCCGAGACGAAGCGCTGGTCGCGTATCGCGCCGCGCGGGACGCGAAGGACGGCGGCGCCGACGCGGCGCGCGCCAAGGAAGCGCTCGAGTTCCTCGAGTGGCAGATGCGCTTCGAAGCGAAACGCACGGAGGTCACGAAGCCGTGAACCCGACGCTTCCGACGAACACGGGCGCCCTGTCGGCGTCCGACCTGGAAGCGGCGATGCGCTCGTTCGCCGAGGTCAGCGCCGGGCTGATCGAGAGCTACCAAGCGATCGAGAAGCGCGCGCAGCGCGTCGAGAACGAACTCGCGCGCAAGGTCGCGGAGCTCGACGAGCTCTCGCACCACCTCGAAGCGATCCTCGAAGCCCTGCCGAGCGGCGTGATCGTGCGCGACGGCGACGGCCGCATCGCGCGGATCAACCGTGCGGCGTGCGCGCTCGTCGGAGTGGACGGACCCGAGCGACTCGCCGAGCTCGACGTCGCGGCCGCGCGACGCCTCGCCGCGATCGAAGCCGCCGGCGACGGTCGCGAGCTCGAGACGTCGAACGGCGACGTCCGGGTCGTCGCGTGCAAACGCTCGCCGATCGAGTCGCATGGTGCCGCCATCGGCACGGTCGCGATCGTCGACGACCGTACCGAGTTCGCGCGGCTGACGTCGAAGCTGCACGCGCAGGAGAAGCTCGCCGCGCTCGGCAACGTCGCGAGCGGCATCGCGCACGAGCTGCGCAACCCGATGCACGCGATCCAAGGCTTCGCGTCGCTCCTGCAGCAGCGTCTGCCGCAGGGCTCGCGCGAACGCGAGCTCGCCGCCAACGTCGTCGAAGGCGTGCGGCGCGCCGATCAAGTGCTCGGCAGCATGTTGACGCTCGCCCGCAGCGACGCGCTGCGCCGCGACCGCGTCGAAGCGGAAGAACTCGTCCCCGACGCGATCCGCGAAGCCACGCTCGCGCTCGAGGGCGTGGAACGTTGGCGCATCACGACGTCGATCGAGCCGAAACCGGTGCCGAGCTTCGACGGCGACTACGTCAAGCTGCGCCAAGCGCTGCGCAACCTGATCGCGAACGCGATCCAAGCCCAACCGTCGGGCGGCTCCGTCGACGTCGCGGTCCGCGTCGGTCGAGACGACGTGACGTTCCGCGTCACCGACGCCGGTCCGGGCGTGCCGCCCGAACACCGCGCTCGCGTGCTCGAGCCGTTCTTCACGTCGCGCGCCGAAGGCACGGGCCTCGGCCTCGCACTCGTAAACACGATCGCCGTGCTGCACGGCGGTCGAGTCGAACTCTCCCCCAAGAAGGCTCCGCTCGGCGGCGCCGACTTCTGCATCACCATCCCCTTCCAATCCAAGAGCTAGAAAGATGTCGATTCGAGAGATCCTGGTCGTCGACGACGACTCCCTGTCGCGCGAGTTCCTGGTCGAGGCCGTCACGGCCCTCGGATTCAAGGCGACGCAGGCGAAGAGCGGAGAGGAAGGGTTCGCGATCGCGACCTCGACCTCGCCCGACCTCGTCATCACCGACCTGCGCATGCCCGGAACCGACGGCATGCAGCTCGTCAAGCGCATCCACGAGCACGTTCCCGGCCTGCCCGTCGTGATGATCACGGCGCATGGCACGGTCGAAACCGCCGTCGAAGCGATGGCGAGCGGTGCGGCCGACTTCCTGATGAAGCCGGTCACGCCGGAGACGTTGAAGCTCCTGATCGAGCGCGTCGATCGTGCGCAACGGCTCGAGCGCGAGAACCGCTACTTGCGCGCCGAAGTCGGCGGCCCGAACGAACTCGTCGCCGAGAGCCCGGCGATGCAGGAAACGCTGCGCGCGGCAAAACGCGTCGCGCGCTCGAAGGGCACGGTGTTGATCACCGGCGAGTCCGGCACCGGCAAGGAGAAGATCGCGCAGACGATCCACAAGGAAAGCCCGCGCACGTCCGGTCCGTTCATCCGCGTCAACTGCGCGGCGCTGTCCGAGACGTTGCTCGAGAGCGAGCTCTTCGGCCACGAGCGCGGAGCGTTCACCGGCGCGCACAAGACGCGCGAAGGTCGCTTCGAGCTCGCGGACAAGGGCACGCTGCTGCTCGACGAGATCGGCGAGATCTCGCCCGCGCTGCAAGCGAAGCTCCTGCGCGTCCTCGAAGAAGAGGAGTTCGAACGCGTCGGCGGCACGACGACGTTGCGCGTCGACGTGCGCGTGATCGCGACCACGAATCGCGACCTCGCGGCCGAAGTCCAACGCGGCACGTTCCGCGAGGACCTCTACTACCGCCTGCACGTGCTGCCGATCCACCTGAAGCCGTTGCGTGAGCGTCCCCAAGACGTGCTTCCTCTCGCCAAGCACTTCCTGCGCCGCTTCGCCGCGCAGAACGGCGTCGAGAACGCGAAACTCTCGCGCGACGCGGAAGAGCGGCTCAAGAGCTGGTCGTGGCCGGGCAACGTCCGCGAGCTCGAGAACGTGATCCAGCGCGCCGTCGTGCTGATGCACGGCGACACGGTGCAAGTCGACGATCTGGTCTTCGGGCCGTCGTCCTCGAGCAACAAGGTCACCGGGCCGCAGGGCGTGGTGGTCGACGGGCTCAACATGAGCCTGGCGAATCGTCCGCTCGCCGACATCGAACGCGAAGCGATCCTCGCGACGCTGCACTCGACCGGCGGCAACAAGACCGAAGCGGCGCGCCGCATGGGCGTCAGCGCGCGCACGCTTTCCAACAAGATGAAGCTCTGGCGTCGTCTCGGTTTGGTGGCGTGACATGGACCTGCGCGTCGAATCCGGCGATCTGCTGTCGCAATTGCTTTCGGCCTCCGTGCGTCGGCAGGAGGTCGTCATGGGCAACATCGCGAACGTCAACACGCCGGGCTACACGCGCAGGATGGTGCGCTTCGAAGAGGCGGTGCGGAAGGCGCTCGAATCCGGGCGCGACCCGACGACGGTCGCGCCCGAGATCGAGCTCGATCTCGTCACGCCTGCTCGCGCGGACGGCAACAACACGAGCCTCGAGCTCGAGATGCACGCGCTGCGCGAGAACAAGCTCCTCTACGACTCCTACGCGGCGATCTTGACTGCGAAGTACAACCTCATCCGCGTCTCCCTCGAAAACTCGCGTTGATCATGGGCGGCATCTCACATCTCTTCTCCGGCATGCGCGCGTCCTCGAGCGGCCTCGCCGCCGAACGTCTGCGCATGGACGTCATCGCACGCAACTTGGCGAACGCCGAGACCACGCACACGCCCGAAGGCGTGCCGTACCGCCGTCAGGTGGTGTGGTTCGAGTCGATGCTCGAACGCGCGGAGGGCGGCCCCGAAGTCGTCGGCGTCAAGGTCCGCGGCGTGCAGCCGGACATGGTGTCGCCGATGGAGAAGGTGCTGAACCCCGGGCACCCGGACGCGGATGCGTCGGGCTACGTGACGATGCCCAACGTCAACACGACGCACGAGATGGTCGACCTGATCTCGGCCTCGCGCGCCTACGAAGCGAACTTGTCGGCGCAGGAGTCGTTCGTGTCGATGGCCGAACGCGCGCTGCGCATGCTGCAGTGACGCGCAGCCGAAGGTGAACCATGGTCGACGGAATCGGATCCAGCTCGTTCGCCCGCGCCGCCATCGAAGCGGCGTTGCGCACGCAGTCGGAGAGCGCCAAACGCGTCGAAGCGGACGTGTCGAAGAGCTTCGCGACGGGCGGACTCGACGTCTCGGGCGCTCCGAAGGCGCCGGCGTTCGGCGAAAGCCTCGAACGTGGCCTGCGCGAAGTCAACGCGTCGATCAACCGCATCGACGAACTGCCCGCGGACATGGTCACGGGCAAGGTCGGCGACTTCCACGAGCTCGCCGTGCAGATCAAACAGGTCGAACTCTCGTTCAAGTTCGCGATGGAAGTCCGCAACAAGCTGATCGACGCATACCGCGAAACCATGCGGATGAGCGTGTGAGCTAGGAGCCTGCTCCCTTGGACCTCAACAATCTGCTCGATTCGCTGAAGAACGCCGCGCCGCGCACGAAGCTCGTGCTCGTGCTCGCCGCGGCGGCCGTGATCGTCGCGATCACGGTCGGCACGATGCTCGCCGATCGGCCGAACTTCGTGCTGCTCTACAGCGGCATCGACGACCCTTCGCGCGGCGGCGTGGAGAAGGCACTCGCCGGTGGCTCGATCCGTTACAAGGTCAGCCAGCCGCCCGGACCGTACAACGTCTACGTCGACGAGGACACGTTCTACGAAGCGCAGAACCTCGTCGCGCTCTCCGGCGCACTGAAGGAGATGCCGCGCGGCGTCGACTCGTCGGTCGGCGGCGCCGCCGCGATCTTCCTGTCGTCGGCGGAACGCGCTCAGTCGATGCTCAAGCGCGATTGGGAGGAGATGGAACGCCAGCTCGAGTCGCTCGAGTTCGTCGCCGACGCGACGGTGACGAGCTCGATGCCCGACCCGTCGCCGATCCGCGAACGCAAGCCGCTGACGGTGTCGGTGACGCTCAAGCTCAAGAACTTGGTCGAACTCTCGCGCGACCGCGCGGAGAACGTCGCCAAGCTCGTGCGGTTCCGTTTCGGCGTCCCCGCCGAGAACGTGATCGTCTCCGATCAAACCGGCCGCGCGCTGTACGACCCGGCTTCCGCCGGCAGCTTCGGCAGCGACCCGGCCGCGTTGATGGACCACGCGCGGAGTTACGACCGTGGGCTCGAAGAGAAGGTCAACCAACAGCTCACGCTCGCTTACGGCCTGAAGAAGGCGCACGTCGCGGTCACGTCCGAGTGGGACTACGACCAACGCACGACGGTGAGCGAGACGCTCTCGCCGAAAGGCACGTTGGTCAGCGAGAAGACGATCAAGAGCGAGACGCCGATGGGCGGCGTTTCGCAGAACGGCGGTCCGGCCGGCTCGGCGTCGAACGTGCCGAACGAAGGTTCGTTCGGCGTCGACAACGCGGCCGTCGCCGGCGAATCGACCACGGCGAGCACGACGCCCCAGCTCTCGACCTCGAACGAGACCGAGAAGAGCTACGAGACCGCGCGCTCGAAGACGCAGACGGTGCACGCGACGCCGATGTTGCGTCGCCTGTCCGTCTCGCTGTTGCTCGACGACTCGCTCGCCGCGAAGAAGGACGAGATCCAAGCGATCGTCCAAGCCGCGGTCGGCTTCGACAAGGGTCGCGAGGACGTGATCCAAGTGGGCACGACGACGTTCGCGACCGAAACGGCGGCCGATCCGGCGAACCCGACCGAGCCCGCCGCCGAGGAGAGCGGCGGTCCGTCGCCGATGATGCGCATGCTGCTCGAGCGCGGCGTCGAGATCGTCGCGGCGATCGTGTTCCTCTTCGTGCTGCTGAAGGCGATGAAGGGCGCGAAGTCCGGAGGCTCCGCTGCTTCGCCGTCCGCCGCGCTGGGCGGCTCCGTCGGCGACGGTTCGTCCGTCTCGGTCGGCGAGAGCGAGCCCGATCCCGAAGCGTTGGCTCGTGCGCGCATCGAGGAGCTCGTCCGCACCGACCCGCGGCGCGTCGGCGAAATCCTCTCTCGTTGGGCCGGTGACAGCCGCGCTGCGGCGCGGGGCGGTAGCTGATGACCCTCGACGAAGTCAGCGGCGCACAACGCGCCGCCGCGTTCCTGCTGACGCTCGAGAAGGAGCACGCGGCGACCGTGCTCAAGCACATCGACCCCGAAGTGATCGTCGAAGTCGTCGAAGCGATGGGCGAACTGCCCGCCGACTTGACCGGCGCCGAAGGCGTGCGCGAGCTCTACAAGGAGATGATCAAGTCGCTCGCCGGCCCGCGCGGCGTCCGACGCAAGAGCGAGTCCGAGCTCTACGCGCTGATCGAGTCGACGCTCGGCAAGCAGCAGGCGCAAGAGCTCTTCCACAAGATCCAGCACCGGCTCCAACAAGAACGCCCCTTCATGGTGATCGAGAAGGAGCCGTCGAAGAACATCGCAATCGCGCTGGGCGAACAGAGCGAGCCCGTGATCGCGCTCGTGCTCGCGCACCTCGATCCGTCGCTCTCCGCGGACGTGTTGCGTTCGCTCGAGCCGAAACGCGCCTACGACGTCGTCAAGCGCATGGCGAGCGTCACGCCGCCGTCGACCGACGTGCTCGTCGCGATCTCCGAGGACCTTTCGGCGCGCCTGAAGGAGATCGCGTCCGGTCCGGTGGTCACCGAACCGACACTGCGCAAGAAGACGATCGCCGACATGCTCAACTTCTCGCCCGCCGAAGTGGAGACGAACGTGCTCGACTCGATGGCGAAGGACGACGCCGATCTCGCCAAGGAAGTGCGCGAGTTCATGTTCACGTGGGAGGACCTCGCGAAGGTCGAGAAACGGCCGATGCAGAAGATCCTCGCGTCGGTGGACACGAAGACGCTGTCGATCGCGCTGAAGGCCTGCTCGCCGAAGGTCGAAGGCAACGTGATGGCCAACCTCTCCGAACGCGTCCGCGTCATGGTCGCCGAAGAGCGCGAGCTCGCCGGCGCCCTGCCGATGCAGGAAGTCTTGAACGCGCGCAACGAGATCATGAAGGCCGTGCGCACCTTGATGGAATCGGGCGAGTTCCGCCCGGCACGAGCGGGGCAAGAGCTTGTTTCCTGAACGGATTCGCGTGCACGCGTCGCCGACCGCGGCGCGTGTCGTACCCGGCGAGCTCGGCGATTGGCGCGAGCGACGTGCGCACGCCCGTGGCGTCGCCGAAGGCCGCGCTCTCGCGCTCGAACAGGCCGCCGGTGCGCTCGAGCGCGCCACCGCCGAACTCGAGGCCGAACACGCCCGCGCCGCGAAGCTCGCGGTCGAGCTGGCGCTCGAGATCGCGCGGGTGCTGCTCCGTCGCGAAGCGCAGACCGGCAACTACGACCTCGAACGGATCGTGCGCGAGACGCTCGCGGTGTCCGGCGTCGATCGCGGCCGCTGCGTCGTGCACCTGAATCCCGAGGACGCGAAGGCCCTCGAGAACCTGACGTTCCGCGCCGGCACCGTCATCGAGCCGGACGTCGCGGTCGCACGCGGCAACGTGCAGGTCTCGACGCCGCGCGGCTTGCTCGTGCGCGAGTTCGAACAAGCGTTGGACGCGATCGGCGGCGAACTGCGCGGAGAAACGACGTGACGTTCGACCTCGAGAAGGCACGCGAACGCATCCGCGCCGGCGCGCGGCCGATCTACCGCGGCCGCGTCGACATCGTGTCGGGCGTGATGGTCGAAGCGGTCGGCGTGCCCGCCGCGATCGGCGAAGTGTGCCGCATCGATCGTGGTCGCGCGGGGCTCGTCGACGCCGAGGTCGTCGGCTTCCGCGGCTCGAGCACGCTGCTGATGCCGCACGGCGACCTCGCGGGCGTCGCACCGATGCAACCGGTCGTCGCGCTCGGCCGCCCGTTCTGCGTGCCGGTCGGCGACACGCTGCTCGGGCGCATGCTCGACGGCTTCGGTCGGCCGCTCGACGGCCGTGGCCAACTCGAACGCGGCGACTTGCGCAACGTGCGCACGGCCGCGCCGGATCCGTTCGGACGCAAGGAGATCGACGAGCCGCTGCAGACCGGCGTGCGCGCGATCGACGGGCTCAACACGCTCGGCCGCGGCCAGCGCATCGGCATCTTCGCGGGCTCCGGCGTCGGCAAGTCGACGTTGCTCTCGCAGATCACGCGCGGCACCGACGCGGACGTGATCGTCGTCGGCCTGATCGGCGAGCGTGGACGCGAGGTCAAGGCGTTCGTCGACGAAGTGCTCGGACCGGAAGGCCGCAAGAAGTCGGTCGTGGTCGTCGCGACGAGCGACCGGCCGCCGATCGAACGTTTCCTCGCGCCGTTCGTCGCCGTGACCGCCGCGGAGTACTTCCGCGACCGCGGGCTCGACGTGCTGCTCGTGATGGACTCGGTGACCCGTTTCGCCGCCGCGTCGCGCGAAATCGGTCTCGCCGCCGGCGAGCCGCCGACCGTGCGCGGTTATCCGCCGAGCTTCTTCGCGACCGTGCCGAAGATCGTCGAACGCATGGGTCGGACGCACACGGGCTCGATCACCGGCATCCTGACGGTGCTGCTCGACCAGGACGATCCGAACGATCCGGTGTCCGACACGTTGCGCGGTCTGCTCGACGGACACGTCTATCTCTCGCGCGACCTCGCGCACCAAGGGCATTTCCCGGCGATCGACGTGCTCGCGAGTCTGTCGCGTCTGATGCCGCAGCTCACCGACGCGAAACACCAACGCGCGGCGTCGAAGATGCGCGAGCTGCTCGCCGCGTACCGCGAAGGCCGCGACTTGGTCGAGATCGGTGCGTACAAGCCGGGCACGAACGCTCGGCTCGATCTCGCGCTCAAGTTGATGCCGGCGCTGCAGATCTTCCTGCGCCAAGGCACGCGCGAAGGCTCGTCGTTCGCCGAGACCACGGCGTTGCTCGCCGCGATCGCCGAAAAGGCCGGAGTCGCGCCGTGAGCCGCTTCCGCTTCCGTTTGCAACGCGTGCTCGGCGTGCGTCGGCTCGAAGAGGAGATCGCTCGCGCCGCGTTCATGGAAGTCGAGACGCGCGCCCGGGCCGCCGAGGCCCAGCACGAGCGCGCGCGGCTCGACGTGCGCGAAGGGCTCGCCGAGCTCGCGCGCGCCGTCGAAGCCCGCGAGCTCGACGCCGACGCCGTGTTGCTCGATCAGTACGCCGTCGACCAGGCCGCGAAACGGGTTCCGGTCGCCGCCCGCCGCGCCGAGCAGGCGCGCGACGCCGCCGAACGCGAGCGCCGGGTCTGGGAAGCGCGCAAACAGGCCCTGAAGAGCCTCGAAAACCTGCGGGAACGGGCTCGGGCGGGCCACCGGGCGGCCGACGAGCACGCCGACAACCAGCGCCTCGACGAACAGGCCCTGATTCGGGCCGGCCGCGCGCGAGCCCCCCACAACCTTTCGGGCCGTCGCGCCGAAAAGGCCCCCGACGAACTGACCGGACCGTGAGTCATCCATGAACAAGGTCGCCACGATGTCGCTGGCCGGAGCCGGCGGACTCTTCCTCTTCTCCGTCGCCTACATCGGCTTCGCGAAGATGAACGGCGTGCCCATGCACACGCTGCCGGTCTTCGGTTCGCTGTTCCCCGCGCCGCCCGAGGAAGAAGGTGCGCACGGCGACGAGCACGCGAGCGAAGGCGCGGAACACTCGACCGAAGGCGCAGCCGACTCCACCGGGACCGAAGCGCACGAGACGCACGGTGAAGTCGCGGGCGGCGAAACGCACGGCTCGAAGACGACGCCCGCCGGCACGCACGCGTCCTCGAAGTCGAACAAGTCGCGCGAAGCGACCGCCGACTTGCTCGGCTCGTTCAAGTTCGACTCGCCGTACACGAGCGACGAGCTGCGCGAGCTCGTCGAGACGCTCGAGAAGAAGAACGCCGAGCTCGATCGCCGCATGGCCGAGCTCGCGACCAAGGAAGAGCTCGCCGACGACCGCCTCGAAGCGATCGAGGATCGTCAGAAGGCGCTCGACGCGATGAAGACCGAGCTCGAGGAGCTGCAGGCCGAACTCGCGGCGCGCGCGGAGGAGCTCCAGGACGAAACCGAGAAGAAGACCGAGGTCGAACAGAAGTCGATCAAGGCGCTCGGTGCGATGTTCGAGGATGGCGAGCTCGACGCGCTCGCGTCGCGCTTGACGACCTACGGGCCGAAAGAGGCCGCGAAGATCCTCGTCACGCTGACTCCGGAACGCGCGAAGGAGCTGCTCGACGCGTTGCCGCAGGCCAAGTGGCGCGAGTTCGCCGAGGCCTACACGAAGGCGCTCGCGGCGAAGACCGCGAAGTAGCGCTTCGTCCGCGCGAGGCCCGAAAGCGCGACGCGCGCGCGCAGCACGCGGTCAAGGGTTTCCCGGGCTGCGTCGATAAGTCCGGACGTCCGGAACTCCCGTCGCGGAGTGGCACCGGAACGCCCCAATGGACATCTCCACACTGCTCGGCTTCGCGCTCGGCCTCGGCCTCATCACTTGGTCGATGGCCCACGTCGGCGGACTCCCAGGCCTCGTGCTGTTCGTGCACCCGGCGGCTTTCGCCGTCGTGTTCGGCGGCGCGCTCGCGGCAGTGATGATCCACTTCCGCATCGAAGAGGTGAAGAACCTCGTCAAGGTCATCCTGCGCGCGTTCTTGTATCCGCTGCCGACCCCCGCGGAGGAGATCGACCGGATCATCGACTACGCGACGCTCGCGCGGAAGGAAGGCTTGCTGTCGCTCGAGAGCAAGCTCAAGCAGGTCGACGACAAGTTCATGGCGAAGGGCATGCAGCTCGTGATCGACGGCTTCTCCGCCGACACGGTGCGCGACATCCTCGAAGTCGAAGCGGAGATCGCCAAACAGCGTCACGCGACGGGCAAGAAGATGCTCGAACAGTTCGGCACGTTCGCGCCGGCGTTCGGGATGGTGGAGACGCTGATCGGCCTCGTGCAGATGCTCTCCAACTTGTCGGACCCGTCGAAGATCGGCGCGGGCATGGCCGGCGCGCTCGTCGGCACGTTCTACGGCGCGTTCGCGGCGAACATGCTCTTCCTGCCGATGGCGGGCAAACTCGATCAGCGCAACAAACAAGAGACGCAACTGCGCGAGTTGATGATCGCCGGCATCGTCGCGATCCAATCCGGCGAGAAGCCGCAGTTGATCAAGGAGAAGCTCAAAGGCTTCCTCGCTCCGGCGGAGCGCGAGCGTGTCAAGGGTTGATGCGCCGTGGGCAAGAAGAAGCACGAGGCACCGGAAGGCGCGGGTGAAGGCTGGCTCGTCAGCTACTGCGACATGATCTCGCTGCTCGTCACGTTCTTCTTGATGATGATGACGTTCTCGACGTCGGACAAAGGCGACGTCAAGGCGATCGGTGTCGGTCTGTTGAAAGGCCGCGGTGGCGTGTTCCCGAACCTCACCGGGTTCGGTCCGCCGATCGAGATCGACCGTTCGATGCTCGCGAGCCTCGCGCGCGACCTCGACGTCCACCGCGCGGCGGACACCGAACGACGCGTGGTGTTGGACGCAGCCGTCGACGGACTCGCGATCGAGTTCGGTTCGGAGTGTTCGTTCGCCGTGGGCTCGTTCGAAGTCTCCGAGACGCTGGCGAAGGAGCTCGCGAAGCTCGGGCCGCTGCTCGCGAAACACGATCAGTTGGTGCTCGTCGAAGGCCACACCGACTCCAAGGAGTCAGAATCACACGACGTCGAACGGCTCGGACTCGAACGGGCGAGCGAAGCGGCGCGCGCCTTGCTCGCGAGCAGCAAGCTCCGGCCCGAACAACTCCAGGTCTCGAGCCAGGGCGCCACGAAACTGCGCGCGGTCGAGAGCACCGCGTTGGGCCGCAAACTCAATCGCCGCGTCACGCTGCGCGTGCTCGCCGTGACCAGCGACCACGCGCTCGGCTGGGCCGGCGCCAAGGACCGCGACCGCTGAGGCCGTCATGAGCGAAGCCCATTCGTCACACGGCCACGGCGAGCCCGATCCGCACGCGCACGGCGGCGCGGAGGGTCACGGCGGTCACGAAGAACACGGCGGGCACGGAGGTCATGGCGGCCACGGTGGTCACGGCGGCCACAAAGGCGATCACGACCACGGTCACCACGGTCCTCCGCCGTGGCTGATCTCGTTCGGCGACATGATGACCCTGTTCCTCTGCTTCTTCATCATCCTCGTGACGATGGCGAAGAAGCAGGACGCGGGCCTGATGGCGCGCGGTCTCGGCACGTTCGTCGTGGCGCTCGAAAGCAAGGGCATGGGCGCGCCGCTCTCCGGCGCCGAATACCTGAACGCCGTCAACCTCTTCCGCAAGAACTTCGGGCTCGACGAGATCACGGAGGAGGAGCTGCTCGAAGGTCGCGTCGACGCGCGCAATCTCGACGAAGTGCGCCGCATCCTCGACACGGCGTTGCGTTCGTACAACGCGTTGCCGCAACCGGTGATCGCGCGCTTCGCCGCGGACTCGGTCGAGCTCGACGCCAAGGCCACCAAGTACCTCGACCTGATCGCCGAGAGCCTCCGCCCGGGTTTCGGGCAGCTGCTGATCCTCGAAGGTCACGCGACCGATCCGGTGACCGCGTTCCGCCGCGCGGCCGCCGTGCGGGACTACTTGATCACGACGCA
The DNA here is from genome assembly GCA_023150475.1 of Planctomycetota bacterium. Classification (GTDB taxonomy): domain Bacteria; phylum Planctomycetota; class UBA1135; order UBA1135; genus JACRIN01. The sequence continues at coordinate 296,568 of JAKLKU010000004.1, read as the reverse complement.
CACGTTCGTCAACCAACGCGTCGAAGCTCGCGCCTGGGCACGTGAACCGCGCTTCGCGGACGGTGTCCCTGCTGCGGTCGACGCACGCCTCATCCAACCGGTCCCCACAGAAGTGAACTGACGGAACCAGCCATGGCCGAAGAGAAGAAACCTGCGCAAGAAGGGCAGAAGCCCGCGGAAGGCGACGCGCCGAAGAAGAGCAAGCTGCCGCTCTTCATCGGAGGTGGAGCCGTCGTGGTGCTCGCACTCGCGTTCGTCGCGTCGTTGATGGCAGTGCCGAAACACGAGCCCGAGCCCGAACTCGAAGGCCCGTTCGTCGCGAAGCTCTCGAAGAGCGACATCCAAGCGAACCTCGCGGGCGCGGACGGCAAGCGCTACGTCGTGCTCTCGCTGCAGGCCGAGTACTTCGCCTACGAGGAACACTACGTCACCGGTCGCCTCGGAGGCGGCGGTGGCGGCGGCCACGGCGGCGCGGGCGCCGAGGATCCGCTGTATCTCGTGTCGCTCAAGGACGCGATGATCAAGCTCGCCGCGACCAAGACGATCAATCAGGTCACCGATCCGGTGCTCGTCGATTCGTTCCTCGAAGAGGTGCGGGAAGCGGTCGACCCCGTGCTCTTCCCGGTCTACGTCGGCGACTCGCTCGCGCCTGCGACGCCGGACACGAAGTCCGGCTTGCGCGTCGGCGAGTCGAACGCGTCCGCGACGATGCGCGGGTTGTTGCACGAGCACTTCGTCGACATCGACTCGGTCAAGAAGACCGTCCAGCTCGACGACGGCCCGGCGATGAAACTCGACAAGTCGCGCGACCTTCAGGTCGTGAACAAGAAAGGCGAGTTCGTCTACCTCGACACGACCAAGCTCGTCGACGGCTTCGTCGGCAAGGTGCCCGTGGGCGTCCCCGGACGCGTGAAACGCATCTTCCGCGACTCGTTCCTCGTGCAGTGACCTGAACCTCGCGTGGCCCAGAACCTGCTACCCGAAGAGATCCGGGCGATCCTGGAACTCTTGCCCAAGAGCGGCGATCAGCCGCCCGCGGGCGAAGTGTCGTCGCGCGACTTCCACCGGCCGAGGCGGCTCAGCGGCGAACAACGCGCGACGTTGATCGAACAAGTCGCCCGCATGGCTCCGGATCTCGAACGCGAAGTCGGCGCCGCGTTGCGCGGCAAGGTCGAGCTCGAGCTCGCCGACCTCGACGAGATCAACGCGGAGGGTCTGTTCGCCGACGTCGAACCGCCGTTCGCGATCGCGCGCTTCGAGATCAAGGGCGAGCCCGGTTGGGCCGTCTGGGAACTCGCGGGCGCCGTCGCGGCGATCGAAACGGCGCTCGGCATGCCGGACGTCAAACAAGGCAAGGCGCGCAAGCTCACGTCGGTCGAGAAGACGATGCTGAAGCGGCTCGTCGCGCTGCCGCTGCAACGCTTTGCGAAGCTCTGGCGTCTCGAACCGAAGGACCTGCGCGTCGTCGAGATCCCCGAGGAGCTCGGCTCCTGGCGCGACGCGGGCCCGACGGCCGACGCACAACGCGTGTTGGTCCACCTGAAACTCCAAGGCGCCGGTGGTTCGAGCTCGCTCAAGCTCTACTTGCCCGGCGTGGTCCCCGCCGCGCCCGCCGCACCCGCGCCGAAGAAGGCGCCGCAGGCCGCGCAGGCGCCCGAACACCTCGTCGGAGTCCCGTTCGAGGTGTCCGTGCGGCTCGGCGCGACCGAGATCCATCTCGCCGATCTCCTGCATCTCGAGCTCGGCGACGTGATCCCGCTCGGATCGCGCACCGACGAACCGCTGCGCCTGATCGTCGAAGATCGCGTGTGCGCCGACGTCCGGCTCGGCACGCGTGACGGAACTCTCGCAGTGAAAGTCGAACGATTGCGTCCGCGCGGACGCGAGGAATGAACGAGGACACGAGCCATGTCGAACGAAGCCAACCAAGATCAGACTCCGGCCGAAGGCGCCGTGTCGGTGCAGACGAACCAACTCGATGAGCTGAAGCCCGCGCCGAAGAGCGGCGACCCGCTCGGGCTCGCGCAGTTGCTCGACGTGCCCGTGCGGCTGACGGTCGAGGTCGGGCGCACGCGCATGACGCTCGCCGAGCTGATCCAACTCGGGCCTGGAACCCTCGTGTCGCTCGATCGCGAAGCGCACGAGCCCGCCGACATCCTGGTCAACGGCAAGGTCGTCGCACGCGGCGAAGTCGTCACGATCGACAAGACCTACGGCGTGCGCATCACCAGCGTGAAGAGCCAGGAGTAGCCGGCGCGAGACGCATCCGCCGAGCTTGACCGAAAGCGGCGCCGCCGGAGGATGGGCGCCATGACCGAGCCGCGGCGCGACCGTTCGAAGCTCTACGCGTTCGTCCTCGTCGTCGCGACTTGCAGCGCCTTCGCGAACTCGTTCTCGGGCGTCTTGCTCTTCGACGACATCCCCGACATCGTCCTCAACCCGGCGCTGCGCCAGCTCTGGCCCCCCACCACCGACTGGTGGGCCGTGCCCGGTTGCGGCTTGACCGGCCGCCCCGTCGTCGCGTTCACGTTCGCGCTGAACTACGCGATGAGCGAGCTCGCGACGTGGAGCTACCACGCGACCAACCTTGCGATCCACGTCGCGGCGGCGCTGTGCCTCTTCGGAGCCGTGCGAGCGCTCGGGCGGCTGCCGCGCGCGAGCGGACCTCTGCGCGAACACGGCGACTTGCTCGCGTTTGGCACCGCGCTGCTCTGGGCCGTGCATCCGCTGCAGACGAGCGCCGTGACGTTGGTGATCCAACGATGCGAGTCGTTGATGGGGCTCTGTTTCCTCGCGGGGCTCTGGGCGGCGCTCGCGAGCCTCAAGCGCGAACGCGCGCTCGGGCTCGTCGCGCTGTCGACGGCGTGCGCGGCGCTCGGCGCCGGCGCCAAGGAATCCATCGCGATGTTGCCGGTCGTCGTCTTCGCGCTCGATTGGACGTTCGCGAGCGGGTCGGCGAGCGCCGCGTGGCGCGCGCATCGCACGCTCTACCTCTCGCTCGCGCTGGTCTTCCCGCTCGTCGCGCTGTCGGTCGCGTTCGGCGGCATCCACCGCGTCACGGCGGAGGGTCTCGTCGAACGCGTGACGTGGACCGTGTGGCTGCAAGCGCAAGGTCCGGCGATCGTCGAGTACCTGCGCCTCGTGTTGTGGCCGACGCCGATCCTGATCGACTACGGTTGGCCGATCCCACGTTCGCTCGCCGAGTGGTTGCCTCACGCCACGTTCGTCGCGCTGCTGGTGCTCGCGAGTACCCACGCGTGCTGGCGTGCGCCGCGACTCGGCGTGATCGCGGTGAGCTTCTTCCTCTTGCTCGCGCCGGCCTCGAGCCTCGTGCCGATCCCGATGGAGCTCTACGCGCTCCACCGCATGTACCTGCCGCTCGCGAGCCTGATGGGCCTGCTCGCGTTCGTGCTGGTCCGCAGCACCGGCGCCCGGCTCGCGCCGACCTTGGCGACGTTCGCGTTGCTCGCGGGCGCGAGCGCTTGGATGACGCAGCGCGCGAACGCGAACTTCGCCGACGAGGAGCGCATGTGGCGCGTGACGCTCGAGCACTGGCCCGAGAACGATCGCGCGTGGGCCCACCTCGGCGATGCATTCGAGAAGCGTCAACGGATCGACGACGCACGCGCCGCCTATCAGCGCGCGGTCGAGCTGCACCCCGAATGGCCGCTCTGGTACAACAACCTCGCGCGCTTCGAAGCCCAACTCGGGCGTTTGGACGACGCGATCACGCACTGGCGGCGAGCGGTCGAGCTCCTGCCGAACGCGACCCTCGAACGCGAGAACCTCGCCAAGGCGCTCTTGATGCGCGGCGACGCGGCGGGCGCGCTCGAGCACCTCGACGTATTGGTCGCGGCCGCGCCGGAGTCCGGCGCGTTCCAACTGGCGCGTGGCCGCGCGTTAGTGCGACTCGGCCGGGCGACCGCCGCGCTCGACGCGTTCGGCCGCGCATCGGCGGCACTGCCCGAGGATCCGGGCGTCTTCGAGTGCCTCGTGCTCCTGCGAGCGACTTCGAGCGACGACGCGGTGCGCGACGGGGCGGAGGCGCTGCGGCTGCTCGAGGCGGCCAACCCGAGTCTGCTCGGCTACCAGACGTCGACCGCCCGGCTGCGCGCGGCGGCACTCGCGGAGCTCGGGCGCTTCGACGAAGCGCTCGCGTCCGTCGAGCGAGCGCTCGGTCTGATCGGACCGTCCGGCCCCCCGCCGCTGCTCCAGGCGCTCGAACGGGAGCGTGAGCTCTACCGCAGCCGCCAGCCGTTGCGCGACGCCGTGCCTTAGCCTGCGGCCGCATCGGAGCCCGATGTGGGTCGCGAATGGCTCTCGAATGGGCCTCTTCGTCTGGCAGCTCCCCCAGGGTGCCGAGCCTCGTTCGACGGCCGGCCTTCGGCGGGCGACCGGGCGCGAGCATCGCGCTGGCAGCTCGCTGGCGCCGTGCGGACACAGTGCTGACCGTGTGCGGCGCGGCCCGGCCGAGCGCGTAAATCCTTGCTCAGCAGGCGTCTAGCGCGGCTGACCGCGACGGGAACCGCGCCCGCCTCAGGCGTGCGCGCCGGTCATCGCCGTCGAGCACGCTGGCGGCCCCTGGCGCAGAAAAAGGGGCCGCCCCAGCCGTTCTCGCGCACGGCTGGGGCAGCCCACGGAAGGCACGAGGCTCGCACTCCACCGACGTCCGGATCTCCGCGAGGGGATGGGCGTGTCCGGGGCAGCAGAGGTCCTCTTGGATTCTCCCGGGAGGCTTCCGCAGGTCTCGCTCGGAGCGGGGCAGGAAACTTCGAGTTTTTTTCGAAGAACCTCACCGAGGTGTGGAGCGCCGAGCGGACTCCCCCTTTCCCTTAGGATGCGCGGCCTCACCGATGCTCCCTCCGCGCCGCACCCGCACCATCCACGTCCGTGACCTCGCCATCGGTGGAACGGCTCCGATCGCCGTCCAGAGCATGGCCGCCACCCGCACCCGCGACGTCCCGGCGACGTTGCGCCAGGTCCGGATCCTCGAGGAGGCCGGCGCGGACCTGATCCGCATCGCGGTCGACAGCCAGGCCGACGTCGACGCGCTCGCCGAGATCCGCCGCCAGACCAAGGCGCGCCTCTCGGTCGACCTCCAGGAGAACTACCGACTCGCGGAGAAGGTCGCGCCCTACGTCGACAAGCTCCGCTACAACCCCGGCCACCTCCACCACCACGAGAAGGAGAAGCCGGTCCGGGAGAAAGTCGCGTACCTGGTCGGCGTGGCGAAGCAGCACCGCCTCGCGCTCCGCATCGGCGTCAACGCGGGCTCGATCGCGCCCGAATACGATCTGCGCTTCGGTGACGATCACGTCGGCGCGATCGCGCAGTGTGCGATCGACCACTGCGCCATGGTCGACGAGCTCGGCTTCGTCGACTACTGCGTGTCGATCAAGGACTCCGATCCGCGCTTCGTGATCGACGCGAACCAGCGTTTCGCCGCGGCGCGCCCCGACGTGCCGATCCACCTCGGCGTCACCGAGGCCGGCATGCCGCCCGAAGGCATCATCAAGACGCGCATCGCGTTCGAGCAGTTGCTCTCGCGCGGCATCGGCGACACGCTGCGCGTCTCGCTGACGCTGCCCTTCGACGACAAGGGCCGCGAGATCGCGGTCGGTCGCGAGCTCGTCCGCGACGTCGAAGCCGGCCGCTTCCGCTCGGTGCCGCCGAACTTCTTCGACGGCCTCAACATCATCGCGTGCCCGTCGTGTTCGCGCGTCGAGAACGAGAAGTTCATCGAGCTCGCCGAGGACGTGAAGCGCATGTCCGAGTACGCGCGCGAGCACAAGCTGACGATCGCGGTGATGGGTTGCCGCGTGAACGGCCCGGGCGAAACCGACGACGCCGATCTCGGCCTCTGGTGCGGCCCGAATTTCGTCAACTTGAAGCGCGGCGAAAAGGAGCTCGGCGCCTATCCGTACGACGCGATCCTGCCGCGCCTGAAGCAGGAGCTCGATCGACTCATCGCCGAGCGCCAGGCGCGGCGGGCGTGAGCTTCGGCTGCAAGCGGAACACGAACGAGCTTGCACCGACGTCGGTCACGTCGAAAGGCACGGGCTCGAACTCGACCTCCGGGCCGGATGCGCGCAGCTCGTAACGGCCCGGCACCAGCGAGTCGAAGCCGTAGTCCGCGTCCGGGAACTGCTTCGGGTCGACGACCAGCACTTCCACCGCGACTCCAGCGCCGTCCACGATGTCGAGCCGCAGGTTCGCGGGCGCCTCGACGCCCTCCGCGAACGCCACTCGGAAGCCGAAGCGCGGCGCGAACCTCAGGCGGAGCTGCACGGCGTGCGTCGTCGTCTGCGCGTCGAGTTCGAACGTTCCGCTCGCCACGCCGACGCCGGGTTTCACACAGCGCACCACGACGCCGTCGGTCGCACCGATCTGGAACTTCGCTCGCCCCTTGCGATCCGTCGCGCGCTCGCCGAACCCTGCGGTGCCTCGACCCTGACAGACCACCCTGGCGTCCGGCACCGGTTCACTGGTCACGTCGTCGAGCACGGTCACCGTGACCGACAGCGTCTCAAGCTCGAGCGGGAGCTCGACCTCGCCGTCGTTCGGGAGTTCGAGCATGCGGACGCCGACGTACTCGACGGCTCCGAGTCGCGCGGAGCGCGACACACAGACAGCGACCGTTCCGCCGCCCAGTCCTTCGATGCGGAAACGCCCTCCGCCGTCGGTGATGTCCTGTCGAGGCTCGCAGCCGCGAGCCTGCACTTCGACGACGTGATTCGCGGCCGTTCGGCCGTCGACCTTCAACGTCCCGGTCAACGTGACGCCCGCGCGGCGCGGTTCCGGCCGCGTGGCTTCGCGAGGCGCGACTTCGAGCTCCGTCGTTCGCCCGGACTCGACCACGAACTCACCGACGCCGACCGTTCGCATCGGGAGCTCGATGCTCGCGAGGAATTGCGCGCCGACTTCGGACGGTAACCCTTCGACGAGTTCGTAGCGATAGCGTCCCGGCGCGAGCCCCGCGCAACGTGCGAGTCCATCGCCGTCGAACCGCGCGATCCGGAAGTCGTTCGCGAGCGAGTAGTTTGGCCGTGGCTCCGGCCGCGGTTCCAAGACGAGCGCGGCGTCGGGCAGGTCTCGCGCTTGGCTCGCGAGCCGCGCAGCGACCGCGCCGGTCGCCTCCAGACGACATTCCTGCACCTCGCAGTCGAAGTCGACGGCCGCGTACGTGCGGCCGTAGCGCGGATGATCGATGCGCACGCTCCACGCAATCGCTGGGTCGTCGCGCTCGACGCCGACGATGCGCGCTCGACCGTCGGCGTCGGTCGTCGCGCGCGAAGGAACCGTGCGTCGTCGATCCGCACTGGTGAGCGCGAGCTCCGCGCTCGCGACCGGTTCACCGGACGTCGCGTCGGTGACGCGGAACTCGACCGCGCGCCCTCCGGGCAGACGCACTTTCCGTGGTCCGCTCTCGGCCGCGAGCTCGAGCTCCAGGCGCGTGCGCGCCCCGCTCGGCCCGGTCACGACCAGCGTGTACGCCCCGTCGGCGACGTCGACGAATTGCGCGCGTCCGTTCGCGTCGGTCGTGACCACCCGCGGTCTCGGTGTCGCCAGCCAACGTTGCGCGGCGTCGAACGCCGCCACGGTCGGCACGAGCGCCAACGTCGCGCCCGCGACGACGCCGGCCGAATCCTCGACGACGAACTCGCGTTCGGCGAGCGCCGGCAGCGTGACGGTCGCCAAGCCGTCACGCCGGCCGAGCTCGCTCGCCGTCCATGCATCGTGCTCGGTGCGGCGCACCGCGACCCAGACCGCGCCGTCGGCGTCGAGTCCCTCGGCCTCGTAGATGCCCTCGCCTCGCTCCCGCGCTCTTTCGAGACAGCCGATCGCCCCCAACGCCGACGCACGCACGACGCCGACGCGGACATCCGCGCCGACATGCGCTCCGGACGCGTCGACGACGGAGATTTCGACGCGTCCGCCGCGCGCGAGCACGAGGTCGCCAGCGTCACGGGTGACGCCCTCTTCGACGGCCAGACTCTCGACGACGGCGGAAACTCGTTGCGGCGCGTCCGCGAGCAGCGTGACTCGGCCAGACGGGACGTCGTCGAGCACGAACTCACCGCGCTCGTCGGTGCGTGTCGTCGCGAGCGGCAGGCGCTCGAGGTACGGCTCCGCCCAGTGCGGGAGCTCGAACACCTTCGTCTCGCGCTCGCTGCGTAGGAGAACCAACGCTTGGGCGCGCAGGTCGGCGGGTCCGAGCTCAAGGAAGAGCGGCGCGATCTCGCCCGCGCGCACGCGCACGCCGGCGAGCGGCCGGCCTTCGTCGTCGACGACTCGGCCACGCACGGGCGCGCCGGCCGCGAGCACGAAATCGCCGAGGTCGCGTGTCGAGGCCGAATCCAACGGCTCGCGCACGAAGTGCACGGCGCCGTTGCCTCGTCCGAGCGCGATGCCGAGCGCGTGCAGCGCTTCCGGCCGCGCCCCGTCGAACGTGAAGCGCCCTTCGGCGTCGGTGACGGTGCGGCCGAGCTCCAACTGCGGCGCGCGCGGCTCTTGCAAGTCGAACTCGTCGCGGAACCAATCGACGGCGCGCGTCTCGAAGAGCACGACCTCCACGCCCGCGCGAGGCGAGCGCTCGGCGTCGACCACTCGCCCACGCAATCCGGCGAGCGCGCTGCGGTAGGCCACATCGACCGCCGCGTCGGGCGCTCGCGCTGCCTCGCGCGGCGCGAGCTCGGCGCGCGGCGCCTCGAGCGACGCGCGCGGCACCTCGTCGGCGCTCGCCGACGCGACCGCCGTCGTGCCCGCGCCCACGAGGGGCGTCGACTCCGCCGTGGACCGCCACCAAGCGACGAACGACAACAGTGCGACCACGATCAGGGCGACGAGCGCTTTCTTCACCACGAGCAGACCTCCGAGTGTCGGTGCCGAGGAGATCGAGCCGCCCGCCACGAGCTTCGCCGCCGCTGCAGTTGCTTCGCGCACCACGTCGTCGCGCACCGCGGCGAGACCGCGGCCCGCGAGCAACGCGCCCGCGCCGAGCGCGAAACCCGCCGGCAACGCCTTGCGCAAGCGCTCGAGCCCGCGGTGCACGCGCATCCGCGCGGTCCCCGGAGCGAGGCCGCGCTCACGCGCGATCTCGATCGGCTCCTTGCCTTCGCGCAAGTACGCGACGAGCACCGCGCGATCGTCGCTCGCGAGCTCGCCGAGCGCGCGTTCGAGCTCGCGCTCGAACTCCGCAGCGGATGCCGCAGCGATCGGCGCCCGTTCGGGCGTGCGCTCGAGCCGTTCGGCGTCGACGTCGCGCAGACGTTCGCGCCGCCGAGCGTGCGCATGCCGCACGAGGATGCCGCAGAGCCACGGCACGAGCCGTTGCTCGCGGTCCCAGTGCTTCGCGCGCTCGATCGCGGTGACGAACGTGGCCTGAAGCAGGTCTTCTGCCTCCGGCAGTTGGCGCGTCAGGCTCGTCGCGATGCGCAGGAGCTCTTCCGCGGTCGCGTCGAAGACGTCTCCGAGCGCTCGCACGTCGCCGTGCGACCGAAAACGCTCGAACAGGCGCTCGACGGTTCGATCTCTCATGGGCGCTACTCGTCGGAGCGGGCGCCGGCGTCACCGGCAATCGCTGCGAAGCTGCGCGGCGAAGGTAGCACGTTCGCCGTAGCACCTTGTGGCGTGCGCACTTGCGGCGTCGATCCGAGCTTCTCGGGCCATTGACCGGACCTTGGCCGTCGCCGTCGACAACGGGGGCATGACGCACCAACGAAATCGGTCCGCGTACGCACTGCCCCACGACGAACCGCTCGACGAGGACGAGCGCAGCCTCTGGACGCTCGACGATCTCTACGAGCTCTCCGCGCGCCTCTCGACGCCGCTCGACCACGAGATCGTCGTGCACGGCGAGAGCGCCGACTTCCCGGTTCCGCCTCCGCCGCACGGCGCGAGTTGGGATCCGATCTGATCGAAAGCCGCTGAGCTAGCGACCGTTCGGCGCGCGCCGCTCGTCGACGAGCAGTTGCCACGCGCGCGTCCCGTGGAGCGGCTTCGGGTCGTTCAACGTCTCGAGGTCGCGTTGTCCTCGCGGGTCGCCACGCTCGATCGCCGCGCGCAGACATCCGACCGCACGCTCGGCGAACCTGTCGATCGACGTTTCGCGTTCGGCTTCCGACAACGTCGGATCGGCGCGCACGAGCTCGACACAGCCCGCCCACGCGATCATCGCGCGCCAGTGGCTCTGCGGCGCTTCCGGCAACGTCGTCGCGATCAGCTCTGCGAACTCGGCGACGCCGCGCCAGTTCTTCGCGATGCGCCGCACCGTGCAGATCGCCATGTACGAGGTCGAGAGATCGCCGGCGAACTCGCGGTTCTCCGGCGCCGCCTGCGTCGCGCGGCGATGCGACTCGATCGCTTCGAGCAAGAGCCTTTCCGCTTCGTCCGCCTTGCCGAGGTTGAGCTCGATCGAGCTCAGGTTCACCGCGATCAATCCGAGCCGATTGGAGATCACCGGCTCCGCGCCCGTGCGCACGAGTTCGCGCAAGAGCTCGAGCGTCTTCGTGTACTGCTCCTCCGCGAGCGGCCAGTCCTGCAGCCAATCCGCCGTCAGCCCGACCTGATTGTGCGCGGTCGCGAGCGTGAACTTGAAGACCGGCGTGTTCGGGAACCTCCGGCAGAGCGCGTCGAGTTCGTCGCGCGCCGCGACGTAGAACTCGCGCGCTTTCAGGAACTCGCCGGCTCGCAACCACACGCCGCCGAGGTTGATGCGCGCCTCCGCGAGTGCCGCCGTCTGCTGCCCGTCCTTCGGCGCCGCCGCCACGAGCACGCGGCAGAGTTCGACCGCACGCGTCAACGCGCGCGCGGCTTCCTCGTTGACTTGTCGTTCGACCGTGAAGTGGTCCATCACGACGAAGCCGTATTCGTTCCACGCTGCGTAACCGATCCTGACGAGCGCGATCGAGTCGGGCCGGGTCGCGAGCACGCGCTCGAACCGCTCCGCAGCAGCCTTCAGCGTTTCCCGAGCGCGTTCGACTTCGCCGGCGAGCCGCTGGAGCTTGCCGAGCGAGATGTCGTTCTCGATGCGCACGCTCTCGAACTCGAGCCGTCCGGGTTCGCGCGCGAGCAACGCTTCGATCCGCTGCGCGTTCTCCTCGAGCACGGGTTTCGCCGTCGCGACGTTGCCCGCGTTGAGTCGGGCTCGGGCGAGGCCGACGACCGCGCGAGCTTGCGCCACGAGGAGGTCGCGATCGTCCGGCGCGTTCGCGAGCAGCGTCGCGTAGCTCTCGAGCTCCTTCTCGCGCGCGCGCGCCGCGTCGTCGTTGCGCCCGAGCTCTTCGAACAACGACGCGAGCCGAGCGCGACCGTGCGCGAGTTCGGCGGCGACGCGCACGTCGCCTTCGTTCTCCGCGACGAAGCGTTCGAGCAGCTTCACGGCTTCCTCGAGCAAGCCGCGGCGCACCGGTTCCATCTGGGGCACGAAGCGCAAATCGACGTCGCCGACACGAGAGAGCATCTGCTCGACCGCTTCCATCGCGTGCGCGAGGTTCTGCTCCGCGCGGTCGCGTTGCGCGCGGATCTCACCGGCGGCGCGGCGTTCTTGCCATGCCCAGAGCAACGGACCGCCGAGCAACACGACGCCGGCCAGGGCGACCGCGGCGGCCCGCGCGGGATGACGTTCGACCCAGCGCCTCGTGCGCAACGCGAAACCTGCGCGGCGCGCTTCGATCGGACGCTTCTCGAGCACGTTCGCGAGATCGCGCGCGAAGTCGGCCGCGCTCGCGTAACGCCGCGACGGCTCGCGCTCCATCGCCGTCGCGCAGACGGTCTCCGCTTCCCACGAGATCGCCGGGTTCAGCGCACGCACGGGCCGCGTTTCGCCACGCTCGATCGCGACGACGACTTCCGCGTCGGAGCGGCCGCCGAACGCCGGACGCAACGTCAGCATCTGGTAGAGCGTGACTCCGAGCGCATAGACGTCGGTGCGCGCGTCGATCGCGTGCGCGTCGCCGCGCACTTGTTCGGGCGCCATGTAGTGCAACGTCCCGAGCCGCGATCCCGTGCGCGTCAGGGTTCGGCCCGCAGACGCGCCGTCGGTCGCGAGTCCGAAATCGAACACCATCGCGCGCGCCGCGTCGCCGCGCGTCAGCAAGAGGTTCGACGGCTTGAGGTCGCGATGGACGACGCCACGACGGTGCGCGTGTTCGATCGCGTGCGCCACTTGTTCGATCACGCGCAGACACGCGGCCTCCCACGAACCCTCGAACAGGTAGCCCGCCTGTTCGGGATCGGGCGCGAGGTCGCGCCCTTCGAGCCGAGTCGGGTCGCGTCCATTCGCGCGTGCGAGCACGCGTTCGATCGTCCACCCGTCGACGAGCTCCATCGCGAAGTACGGCAGGCCTTGCGCCTCGCCGACGCTGTACACCGGCACGATGCCCGGGTGCTGCAGGCGCGCGACGGTCTCGACTTCACGTTTGAAGCGTTCGCGCGTGCCTTCGAAGAAGAGTCGTTCGGGTCGCACGACCTTCAGCGCCACGTCGCGTTCGAGCTTTGGATCGCGAGCGCGATAGACGACTCCCATGCCGCCCGCGCCGAGTTGCTCCAGGATTTGGAATTCGCCGATGCGTTCCGGGAGACGCGTCGCGCCCGCGCCGTCGCCCTCCAGCACGCCGATGTCGGCGAGCAATGCGAGCCGCCGCTTCAGCGCGGCCGCGCGCTCGGGATGCGCTTCGAGGAGCGCTTCGACGGCACGGGTGTCGCCACGATCCAACGCTTCGAGCGCCGACACCACGAGCTCGTTCAGTTGCTCGTCGCCGGAAGATCGTGCCGTGTCGGACATCGCGGCCGGCCATTGGACGCGCGGTGTCGTGTGCCGACAAGGCGGCGACGAAGGGAACGGGGCTAGAATGCGAGCATGGCCGACGACACGAGCCGTTTGATCGAGTCCGCGCAACGCGGCGACGAACTCGCGCTCGAGACGCTGCTCGGCCGCTACTTGCCCGGCTTGCGCGCGTTCGTGCGACTGCGCGCGGGGCCGACCGTGCGCGCGCACGAGTCCGCGTCGGACATCGCGCAGTCGGCGTGCCGCGAAGTGTTGCAGAACCTCGCGAGCTTCAAGTACGGCGGCGAAGCCGGGTTCAAGCACTGGCTCTACGCCACGGCGCTGCGCAAGCTGCAGAAGCGCGACGAACACTGGCGCGCGCAAAAGCGCGAAGCTGCGCGTGTCGTCGCGAACGACGACGCTCTGCTCGAGCTCTATCGCAACGTCTCGTCGCCGAGCCGACGCGCGATGGCGAAGGAGGAGCTCGAACGCATCGAACGCGCGTTCGACGAGCTCGGCGAGGAAGAACGCGAAGTGATCACGCTCGCCCGCATCGTCGGACTGCCGCACAAGGAAATCGCCGAAGCGTTGGGCAAGACCGAAGGCGCGACGCGCGTCCTGTTGCACCGCGCGCTCGCCAAGCTGGCCGAGAAACTGGATCTCGGCGGCTGACGGCCGAAGTCGAGGCGGCTGGTCCCGTCGCGGTCACTTCGCCGCCGGCTCGTCTTCCTCGGGTTCGACGAGCAGCGGTGGCGTGCCCGCGATCGGCAGCGCTTCGATGTTCTTGAGCTTGCGATCGATCATCCGCGTGCGGCGACCCACGTCGTCTTCGATCTGTCGCGACGCCTGATCGAGCTTGTCCTTGACCTTGGCGATCACTTCGCCGAACCGGCCGAACTCGGTCTTCACTTCGCCGAGCACCTTGGCGATCTCGCTCGAGCGCTTTTCGATCGCGAGCGTGCGGAAACCGAGCTGCAACGAGTTGAGCAGCGCCGCGAGAGTCGTCGGACCCGCGACGACGATGCGATGTTCGCGCTGCAGCGCGTCGACGAGCTCGGTGCGCCGCACGATCTCCGCGTAGAGGCCCTCGGTCGGCAGGAACATCAGCGCGAAATCGGTCGTGTGCGGCGGCTCGACGTACTTCTTCGAGATGTCCTTCGCGAAGCCGCGGATGCGCACCTCGAGCTGCTTGACCGCCGCATCGACGGCGTCGGCATCGCCGCGTTCACTCGCTTCGACGAGCCGTTGGTAGTCCTCCTGCGGGAACTTCGCGTCGATCGGCAGCCACACGGGCTTGTCTCCGGCATCGCCGCGTCCCGGGAGTTTGATCGCGAACTCGACGACTTCGCTGGTGCCGGGGCGGGTCACGACGTTGCGCTCGAACTGCTCGGCCGTGAGCATCTGCTCGAGCAACGCGCCGAGCTGCACTTCGCCCCACGTGCCGCGCGTCTTCACGTTGGTGAGCACGCGCTTCAGGTCGCCGACGCCGGACGCGAGCGCTTTCATCTCGCCGACGCCGGTCTGAACGTTCTCCAGCATGTCGCGCACGGACTTGAAGCTGTCGCTCAAGCGCTTGTCGAGCACGCTTTGGAGCTTCTCGTCGACCGTCACGCGCATCTGCTCGAGCTTCTGCGTGTTGTCGTGTTGGATCTCGCCGAGCTTCTTCTCCACCGACACACGCAAGGTCTCGAAGCGCCGCTCGTTGGCCGAGCTGACGTCGTCGAGCCGTTTGCCGAAGAGCTCGAGCGCGTGCCGTTGCGAGTCCGAGAGCTTGCCGATCGCCGCGATCAACGCGTCGTTCGTGTCCTTGCCACGAGCGGCGAGCTCGTCGCGCAGCTCCTTGGCGAGCACCTGCTCCTCGGCCCGAGCTCGCGCCAACTCGTCCCGCAACCCGCGCTCGGCGCGTTCGTTCGCGCGTTCGAGCCCGTCGAGCCGCTGGTCGAGCCCGACGAGCGCGGAGCGCGGGTCGCGCCGGAGCAGGAGCACCAGCAGGACCACCGCCGCGAGCGCAGCGAGCGCCCCGACGATCACGATCACGTCCAACATCGCTTGGGTTCGTCTCCGGCCGGCCTCAGAGGGTCGGCGAACGGCCGGGTTCCATCAAGCGAGCCGCTCGATTCGAGCGGCGGGCCGTCACAGGAACGGCGTGCGGCGGACCGGCTCGGGGCTCGCCTGCGCGGCCGGCGCCGCGGCGGGCAACGCCGCAGCGGGAGCGACGGCGCTGGCGGTCGGCATCACGGTCGCACCTGCGGTCGTGTCGAGCCCGCGGCGCGTCAGATGCTCGGCGAGCAACGCCGCACGATCGCAGTACGTGAGCAGCGCGAGCTCTCCGGAGTCGACCTGCAAACGCTCGGCGAGCAGCAAGATGACGTCGTCGGACGGCAGTCGGTTGCCGCGCTCCATCTCTCGCACGAAGGTGTACGAGAGCCCAAGCGCGCGAGAGAAGGCGACGAGCGAGCGAGCACCGCGAAGCAAACGCAGGCGGGATCCAAGGCGATTCATGGGTAGAACTCCGGGTTGGGAAGTGGGGAGCGCATCCGAGCTGACGCGGGCACGTTCCATCACTGAAACGTGATCGGCTCAATAGAGCAACGACTCGCACGATCGCGCGCAGGAGATTGTGCGTAGACGGGGTGCACCTTCATAAATTTTGTGCTGGCACAGGGTTGGTTCAGCGATGCAACACTCGATTCTGAGAGATTCGGCGCGTCGGAGCTCGTGAGCCGTGTGGATCCGAACCGGTGAGCTCGCTTGCGAGAGCGAGCACAGGCCACAGAAGAGCCACGGAGCGCAGGCCGTGGCGATCGATGGACACTCCAGGTCGAACACCGCAAGCTCCCTAACTATGTCAGCGACACCCGATCCGGTTCAACGTTCGTTCATGGAAGCCGCAGCCGTCCTCGACGCGTTCCTGCGCTCACCGGACGGCCTGGCCAACGTCCGCCGCTTCGCCGACGCCGCCGCGGCCACCCTCGAACGCGGGGGACTGCTGCTCTCCTGCGGGAACGGCGGCTCGATGTGCGACGCGATGCACTTCGCGGAGGAATGGACCGGCCGCTTCCGGGGCAACCGCAAGGCGCTGCCCGCGGTCGCGTTCTCCGATCCGAGTCAGATCACGTGCATCGCGAACGACTTCGGCTTCGACGAGATCTTCGCGCGGCAGGTGGAAGCGCTCGGCAAGCCGGGTGACCTGTTGGTCGCGATCTCGACGAGCGGCAACTCACCGAACGTGCTCAAGGCCGTCGCGGCGGCGAAGCAGCGTGGGATCACGGTCGTTGGCCTGCTCGGGAAAGGTGGCGGCAAGCTGAAAGGGCTCGTCGACATCCCGATCGTGGTCCCGCTCGCGGATAGCTCGGACCGCATCCAAGAGATCCACATCAAGGTGCTGCACATCGTGATCGAGGCGGTCGAGCGCAGGCTCTTCCCCGACAACTACGCTTGAGCGAATCTCCCCGCGCCCCGCGGCGTCAGCGCTGCGCGAGCTCGCGCTCGACGGCGTCCAGGTTCTTGCGCGCTTCGGCGTAGTTCGGCGCGAGCTCGAGCGCCCGACGGAAGGCGTCGCGCGCCGCGGCCAGTTCGCCGACGCGATACCGCACGAAGCCGAGGTTGTTGAAGACGTCGGCTCGCTGGGGCGCGAGTTCGGCCGCGCGGGCGAACGCCTGCTCCGCGAGCGCGAGGTCGTTCGCGCCGACCGCCGCGACGGCGAGCTCGACTTGCACGTCCGCATCCGCCGGGGTGAGCTCGCTCGCGCGGCGCAGATGTGCGACGGCCTCGCCCGCACGTGCGAGGGAAACGAGCGCCGAGGCGATCTCGCGCTCCAACGCCGCTAGCTCGGCTCGCAACGCGGCGGCGCCCGGGTCCGCGACGAACGGATCGGCAGCGAGCGCACGAACCGCGGCGAGGCGCGCGGCGAGCTCGGGGTCGTCCGGACGCTGCGCGAGTTCGCCGGCGAGCAACGTCTCGGCGGCGCCGAAGTCGCCGGTCAGCGCGGTCAGATCGACGAGCCGCGCTCGCGCTTGCGTCGCTCCCGCCGCGTCGAGTGCCACGGCGCGCTCGAGCGTGCGCCGCGCGTCGGCGAAGGCACCGACTCGCAGCTCGAGCGTGCCGAGATTGGCGAGCATCATGGCTTCGTCGCCGTGCGTCGCGATCCACGACCGATACACACGCTCGGCCTCCGTGTACCGACCGACCTGCACGTACGCCGACGCGAGGTTCGACTGTCCGCGGTGGTAGTCGGGACGAATGCGGACGCACGCTTCGAGCTCCACGATCGCTTCCGGCACCGCGCCGGAGTCGAGGAACGCCATGCCGAGGTTGTTGTGCGCGATGAAGTTGTCCTCGGTGACGGCGAGCGCGCGACGGAACAAGGTCGGCGTGTCGCGCCACGTGCCCGTCTGCACGAAGGTCAGCACGCACCACACGCCGGCGAGCGCCGCGCAGCTCGCGTGCACGAGCTTCGCGCGGTCGACGCGGAGAGTCTCGAGCGCGCCGACGATCACGAACGCGACGCCGACGTACGGCACGTAGGTGTAACGATCGGCGTTGGCCTGCAAACCGACCTGCACGAGTCCGATCACCGGTAGGAGCGTCAGCGCGAACCAAGCGACGCCGACCGTGATCGCCGGCCGCCGGCGATGCGTCCAGACGGCGAGCGCCACGGCGAGCGCGAAGGCTGCGACGCCGACGACGAGCTCCGCCGGCGAGCGACCTGCGCGCGGCAACGGATAGAGCACGGCGAGGTCGAACGGCCACACGAAGCGCGCGAGGTACGCCGCGAAGCTCGCGAACGCGTTGGCGATGCGCTCACCGAGCGGGATCACGTCGAGTCCGCTGACGGCGCCGCCCGCGGACTGCGCGCGCCACGTCATCACACTCGACAGCGCGCTCAGTGCGAAGAACGGCAGCTTCTCGACGACGCCCGAGACCAAGCCTCGGGCGCGCGCGAGCGGCCAACGATCGAGACAGAGCAACGTCAGCGGCAGCGTCACGGCCATCGGCTTCGCGAGCAACGCGAGCGCGTGGCAGAGCAGCGTCACGACGAACCAGCGCGCACCACCGCCGCGGCTCCAGCGCACCCAAGCGCCCAGCCCGAGGAACCAGAACAGCGCACAGAGCACGTCCTTGCGCTCGGCGATCCAAGCGACGGATTCGACGCGCGTCGGATGCAGGGCGAACACCGCGGCGACGAATGCACTCGCGCCGAGCGCCACGCCGGCGCGCACGAGCGCCGCGAGCAACGCCCACGTCGCGAGCACGTGGAGGACGAGCGCGCTCGCGTGATGCCCCGTGGCGTTCAGGCCGAAGAGCTCGACGTCGAGCATGTGCGACAGCCACGTCAGCGGATGCCAGTTCGCGGCGTGGTGGGTCGTGAACGCCCACTCGACGCCCGCCCACGTCAGCCCTTCACGCACCACCGGGTTGGCGTACACGTAGACGTCGTCGTCGTACGCGACGAACCCGTTGACGAAGACTTGCGCGAAGGCGAGTACGCAAGCGACGGCGAGGAGGAACGCGATTGAGCGCGTCTTCGGGACGGAAGTCGAGGGCACGGCGCGGCTAGGTTAGCCGCGCTCCGTTCAGATCGAATCGAGGCCCCAGACGAAAGGCGCGAGCGGCAGCTTCGCGAACGACACGTCGAGCGCTCGCTCGAGTTCGCCGAGACGCGCGCACTCGCCGCGGGCCGGTGCGATGAGCTCGAGCAGCTCGTTCGGCCGAACGGTGACCGTGCGCGTCGGACCGGCGAGCGAAATCTGCGGCTCGTGTTCGGCGTCGGTCGTCGTTTCGACGTCCACGCGGATCTCGCCGCGCGTCAGGTCCGCCAGACGCTCCGCGGCGGCGAGCGGATCGACGACCTTCGCGAGCGCGAGCACGCCGCGCCATTCGCGCGCGCCGACCGTACGGGCGGCGCTCGCGAGCTCCTGTGCGTCGGTCGGCGCGAGCAGGAAGACGTTCTCCGCGCCGTTCGCGCGTTCGAAGTGCGCCCGCACGAGCGCCAGGACGTCGTCGGGCCCGCCGGCCCATTCGTGGATCGTGTGTTCGAAATCCGCGCCGCGGCCGAGGCACGCGTAGGCCCGCACGTCGCGATCCTCGTGCAGGACGAGCGTCTCCATGCCGGGCACGCGCAACAACGCGCGTGTCTCGTCCTCGGTGCGCTCGATTCGCGCGCGATGCCGCTGGTAGAGCCGATGCAGCGCGCCTTCGTCGTCCGGCGCGGCCCGACGGATCGTCCCGCGGCGCGGCAGACGCGCGATCGCGTCCGCGTCGAACGCGAAGTCGAGCTCGCTCGCGAACTCGCGCCACCCACGACGTCGGTAGAACTCCGCATCGTCGGCCCAGAGCAGCGCGATCACGGCACCGTCGCGCGCGAGCTCGCGCTCCGCTCGCGCGAGCACTTCCGTCGCGAGTCCGCGGCCTCGTTCCGCCGGATCGGTCGCCACCGACCCGATCAAGCCGACGCGCAGGCGTTCCGCTCCGATCACGAGGTCGCGCACGAGGATCGCGCACGCCGAGTGCACGATGCCGTTCTCGCCGACCGTCACGATGGAGCCCGGCGCGTCGGCGCCGAAGACCAACGGGTATTCCGCCGCCAGCTCACCGCCGCCGCGCAACACACGCTCCATCAAGCGCAGCGCGCGGCGATCGGTCGAACCGGTGCGGGCGTTCATCGAACTAGATCTTGCGCTTCGGCTCGCGCGGCGCGAGATCCTGCTGGCGCGCCTCGCGGTACGCCTCGAGCAGTCGGTCGCGAATCGACAGCGCGTCGTCCAGCGACGCTTTCGCGCCTTGGACCGCGCCGGCGAGGTCGGCCGGACTCTCGACGGACTTCGACTGCGCCTGCAAGTCGCGCGACTTCGCTTCGAGCTCGTCGAGCAACGCGCGGAACGCGACACCGCCGTCGGTCGGTCCGGTCTTCGCGTTCGAACCGACGCCCGGTTGGATCGGGCCGGTCTTCTGCGGGCCCTGGATCGGGATTTCGTTGGCCATGCGCCTACCTCAGATAGTTGAGCAGAGTGTTCTGGATCAGTCGAACGCTGGTCGCTTGGGTGAGCTGGAGCGTCTGTTCCGCGCGACTCATGTCGAGCACGACTTCACTGAAGTCCGCGTCCTCGACTTGGCTGAGCAGCCCTTTCACTTCCTGCGAGGAGTCTTCGAGCCGCGTGCCGACGTCCGCGAGGTACGCGCTGCGCGCTCCGAGGTCGCCGGTCGCCGACAGCACGTTCGAATGATGTCGATCGAACTCGTCGAGCCACATCTCGAGCCGCGAGAGCTGTTGGTCGTGATCGAGCCCTTGCGGGTTTCGCAGGTCCTCGACGATGCCTTGCATGACGTCGAAGAGGTTGACCGCGCCGCCGAAGATCACGAGCTCGTCCCCAGCGCGGTGGATGCCCGTCGTGTCGACGTGCAACACCCTGCCCGTCGTCGCGTCGACGAGCTCGAGGTCGGTGTCGAGGAAATCGAGCGCAGTCCAATTGCTGCCGTCGATCGACACCGAACCCTCGCCGACCAACGTGTCGGTGCTCGACGTGCCGTTCCACGCGCTGAAGTCGAGGTGGACCTCCGCGCCGTCCTCGTTCGTGACGGTGAAATCGGCGACGTTCCCGGCGCCTGCGCCCGGGATCTGCAACGCGACGCCGTTGTCCAGGCGCACGGTGCCGAGCGCCGCGTCGATCGTCAGCGTGTGCGTGCCCAAGAGCGTGTCCGCGGAACCGCCGTTCGCGAGCTGCAGGCCGTTCGAGAACGTCGCGTTCGTCGCGTCGTGCCGCACGTACAACGTGCCGTAACCGGTGCCTTGGTCGGCGCTCGTGCCCGCCGCCGCCCCGGTCAAGCCGCCGTACTGCGTGCCCGTGCGCTCTTGGCGCGCGAACACCCGCTCGCCGGAGACGCCGACGCCGACGTTCTCGCCGAAGCCCACCAAGAGCTCCTGCACTTCGTCGTTGCCGACGTACGCGACCGATTCGCGGCCGTTGTTGTTCGTGACTTGGAAAGGCGCGCTGCCCGTCGCCGTGCCGCCGAACAAGTAACGTTCGCCCGAAGTCGCGTTCGCGATCGAGAGCAATCGATCTCGGATCAGGCTGAGCTCGTTCGCGTAGAGCTGCCGATCCTCGGCCGTCTGCGTGCCGTTCATCGCTTGCAGGAGCGTCGCGCGCGCGTCCGAGAGCAGCTCGCCGGCGTCCTGCAGGTTGCTCGCCGCCGTGTCGAGCAACGTGCGGCCGCTCTGCGTCGCCGCGGCGAAACGTTCGTACGCGGAGAGCCGGTTGCGATAGCCGAGCGCTTGGCTCGCGCCGACGGGATCGTCCGACGGACGCAGGATGCGTTTGCCGGACGCCACTTGCTCCTGTGCGCTCGCGAGCTTCGAGAAGTTCGTCATCAGGCCCAGGCGGACCATCGCGAACGTCGACGATTGTGTGGGTCGGAGTGCCATGCTTCAGAGGAGGCGCATCAGTTCGTCGCCGAGCTCCGCGCTGACGCGAATGAACTGCGCGGCGGCGTTGTAGGCCTGTTCTGCGGTCATCATGTTGACGAGCTCTTCGTCGACGTTGACGCCGCTGACTTGGTCGCGACGCGCGTCGAGGCTCTGCATCAGGAACTCTTCGGCGTCGTACGCGCTGCGCGACGAATCGATGTCGAGGCCGACGCTCGACACGAGATCCGCCCACGTCGCACCGAACGAGCTGCCGCCGAGCCCCGCGACGTCCGCCGCATCGAACTCGAGCATCTCGAGCAGGTTCGAACCGTCGCCGGGCGCGCCGCTCTGCGAGCTCGCGAACAGCGACGGCGTGGCGAGCAAGTCGTTGCGCACGCCGATCGACAGCGCATCGTCGCCGGTGAAGAGCGCGTTGAGCCCGAGCGCCGGCAGGAGATCCGACGTGTCGGAGTCCGCCGTCACGTCGACTTGGAACACGTCGAAGTCGCTCGCCGACAGCGTGCCGAAGCCGAGCTTCAGCGTGACTCCGTTGAGCACGTCGAGCTCGTCGCCGGGGTTGTAGCCCGCGCCGACGTCGAGCGCCGCCACTTGCTGCCCGCTCTGGTCGTAGACGAAGACCTTGAGCCCCGCCGTCGTGCCGACGACGCCGTCCATGTTCGGCACGAACGTGTATTGGTCGTTCGCGCTGCCCGTGTAACTGCCGCCGATCGTCACCGAGACCGCGCTGTCGTGACCGACGACGGTCGTCGCCGCGCTCCAACCGAGCGCGCCGAGCGCCGAACCCGCGTCGACCGAGAACGACTCGCTCGCGCCGCTGCCGGCGGTTTGCAGCACGAGCCGCTCACCGACGACGGTCGCGACGAGGCCGTTCGTCTGCATGTTCGGGTCGGCGTTGATCACGGCCGCGAGCTCGTCGGCCGTCGCCGCGCCGATCTGCGCGAACTGCGATGCGCTGAACGTGACCGTGAACGTGCCGGCCGGGCCGGTGAGTTGCAGCGTGTCGCCGTCCGCGAGCGCGTAGGGTCCGTCGGTCGCGCTCGTGATCGTCGCTTGTCCGCCGCCGAAGCTGCCGACCGCGTCGGGGTTCGTATCGAGCCGCGCGCTGAAATCGAACCCGTAGCCGGGCTCGGAGAAGACGTGCAGGCGGCCCTGTCCATCGACGGTCGCCGTGACGTGGCCGAGCGAGTTGAGCTCGTTGACGAGGTCGGAGACCGTCGCGCGCGAAGCATCGATCGCAAGCACGTGCTTGTCGATCGCTCCCGTCGCGAGGTCCGTCACGTTGACGACCACCTCGCCGTCGACGACGTCGAACGGCAGGCCCGAGTTCGAGAGCAACTCGTCGGTGACGACGCCATCGCCGTCGACGTCCGAGAACGTGTTCGCGGCGACGAGCGACGTGAACGGACCGCTCCCGCCGACGCCGGTGGTGTGCACGCGGTTGAGCTCGAGGATCCAGTTCTTCGCGAGCTCGTCGAGCTCGTTCGAGATCGTCGGCAACGAGTTCTGATAGACCTGCAAGAGGCCGCCGATCGCTCCGCCGGTGATGCCGAGCGAGTCCGTCTGTCCCTGCATGCGGATCTCGAGCGAGCCGTCGCCGGACGTCGCGAGTTCCATCTGATTGAACGTGGTCGGACTGACGAGCATGCTGCCGCCGACGAGCACGCGGACCGCACCACGCGCGTCCTCGATGCCTTTGACGTCGATCAGCTTCGCGAGCTCGCGCAAGACGTTCTCGCGGCGGTCGCGCAGGTCGTTCGCCGTCACGCCGGACGCTTCGGTCGCGGAGATCTGCTTGTTGAGGCCCGAGATCTGCTCGGCGAGCTCGTTGACCGCGTCGACGTGTGCTTGCATGCGCGCGATCGTGTCGTCCTTCAAGACGTTGACGTTCGTCGCGAGTTGATTGAACACCGACGCGAGCTGCGAAGCGTTCTGCACGGCGCCGCTCTGCAGGACCGGGTCTTCCGGCGTCGCCGACAGGTTCGAGAGCGCCGTGAAGAACGACTGCATCGCCTTGCCGAGTCCGCTCTCGCTCGTGTTGCCGAGCAAGCCTTCCGCTTCGCCGAGCACCGAGAGCCGTGCGTCGAGCCGCGACACGCCCGACTGCTGGCCGATCAGGCGCGCGTTGAGCAGTTGGTCGACGGTGCGGCGCACGATCGTCGCCTGCACGCCGTTGCCCATCAGCAGGTTGCGGACCTGCACTGCCGTGTTCGTGCCGATCTCGAGCGATTGCCGTGAGTAACCCGGCGTGTTCGCGTTCGTGATGTTGTGGCCGATCGTGTCGAGCGACGACTGCGACGAGAGCAGCCCTTGCAGACCGATGTTGAGTCCGAGATTCGACATGCTCAGGCCTCCGCGTCGAGCAAGGAGCCGTTCTGGCGCACGTCGCCTGCGCCGATCGTGGCGAAGAGCGACTGCAACACGTCCGAGAAGAAGCGTTGGTGCGTGCGGGCGAGCGTCGCGACGCGTCGCGCGAGTTTGACGACCTTCGCGACGCGTTCGCGCAGCTCGCCGCGCAACCGCCGAATGCGTTCGCCTTCCACGCCGGCCCGTTCGGCGATGCTCGAAAGCGTCAGCGTCGCCGGCGGCACGCGCCAGAGCGCGCCGAGACGTGCGAGCAGCTCTTCGCGGCGACGCGCGCGTCCGACGCCGGTCGCGAGCTCGCGCTCGAGCGCCGTCGTGCGTTCGAACACCAAGTGCGGATCGCGGCCGCGCAACGCGTGTTCTTCCGCTTCGAGGAGCCCGAGCGTGCGTTCCTGCGCCGCGAGTTCGTCTTGCAGGTGCGCTTCGAGGTGCCGCACGAGCGTCTGCAGCTCTTTCACGGCTGCGCCTCCCCTGCGGCGGCCTTGGCCGCGGCGGCTTGCGCGGCCTCGAACTTCTCACCGAGGCTCGCCGCGATGCCTTCGGTCAGTCCGAGCCCACGGCCGCGCACCAGCGCTTCGCCGAGATGCTCGTCGAGCCAACCGTCGAACACTTCGCTGCCTGGGCCGCTGCCGAAGAAGCCGTCGTCGAGCGTGCGCCGCATCTCCTTGACGAGTTGCGTCGCGAGCAACGCTTCGAAGCGTTTCGCCGCCGCGCGCGATTCGCCCTGCGGCGCTTGCTCGGCGGCCTTCAGCTTCTGACCGGCGACGAGGTCGAGCGCTCGCGACGTTTGGAGACTCGTGACGTCCTGCATGTCACATCCGCTCCACGTTGGCGAGCAAGAGCCCGGCTTGCGACATCGCTTGCAGGATGCTGATCAAGTCGCGCGGCGTCGTGCCGAGCACGTTGAGCACTTCGACGATCTCCTGCAGCGTCACGGCGCTGTTGACGATCGTCAGCCCGTTGTTCTCTTCGTTGACCTTGAGGTCGGTGCGCGGGTTCTGCTGCGTCTGGCCGCCCGAGAGCGGACCAGGCTGGCTCGTCTCCTTCGACTCCGCGACCGTGACGGTGAGCGCACCGTGGGTGACGGCGCCGGGCCGCAGGCGCACGCCTTCGCCCATCACGATCACGCCGGTGCGTTCGTTGATGACGACGCGCGGCACGCTGTCGGCTTCGATCTCGCGCTTCAGGATCGCGGCGATGTACGCGACGTGCTCGTAGTCCGGCAGGTCCGACGGAACGCGCACGCGCACCGCGCGGCCGGTCGAGTCGGGCGTCGCGGCGCCGGGGAAGAGCTCGTTGATCGTCTCCGCGATGCGCACCATGTTCCCGAACGAACCGTGGGCGGCGCGAGCGTCGAGGTAGATGAAGCCGTTCTCGCTGACGAGCTGCGATTCGACGGCCCGTTCGACCTTGCCGCCGAGCGGCAACACGCCGACGGTGACCGAGTTCTTGGTCGCGCTCGCCGATTCGCCCGACACGGAGAAGCCGCCGGTCGTCACCGGGCCCTGCGCCGTCGCGTACACGACTTGGCCGGTGATGTCGGTGAGTTCGGTCAGCGCGAGCGTGCCGTTCTCGATGCTCTTCGCGTCGCCGATCGTCGACACGCGCACGTCGATGCGCTGACCGGGCTTGATCCCCGGCGGCAGCACCGCTTCGACGCGCACCAGCGCGATGTTCTTCGGCGAGAGCTGCTGCGCATCGATGTTGACGTTGTGCGTGCGCAACAGGTTGTCGAGGATGCCGCGCGTGATCGTCGGCGAATCGCCCGTGCCCGCGAGGCCAGTGACGAGCCCGAGCCCGACGAGCGCGTTCTCTTCCTGGCCGCGCACTTCGACGAGGCTCTCGACGGTCGCGAGCACGCGGCTCGTGCTGCCGCGACCCGGCGTGCGTTCGACGCGCGGCCCGACGCTGATCGCCGAACTCGACTTGCGGTTCGGTTGCGTCGGTGCCTCGATGGCACCGCGCGGCGCGACCAACACGTCGCTCTTCGGCGGCACCGGCGTGGTCGGCTGGGGCTGCGGTGCAGCGTCCTGCGCGACGAGAGCGAGCAACAAAGCGAGGATCATGGAGCCGTTCCTTCTCTAGGCGCGCATCAGAACGGCCAGATCCAAGCGATGGCGCGGTGCACCATGCCGCCGATGCCGTAACGCTTGGTGTGTTCGGAGAGCGGGCCGGACGCGCGGTACGTGACCGTCGCGTTCGCGACGAGCTCGCTCGCCACCGTGTTGTCCGCTTCGATGTCGTGGCGGCGCACGATGCCGGTGAACTCGATCAGCTTGGTGTCGTCCTCGATGTGGATCTCGCGACGACCCGAGAGGACCATGTTGCCGTTCGGCAGCACGTCGACGACCACCGCTGCGAGCCGCGCGTTGAACGCGCCGGTCTTCTGGTAGCTGCCGCTGCCGACGAAGCCGTCGGTCGAGTCCGCGTCGACCTTCGGCAAGGTCGTGAACGCGTTCGGCTTCACGTCGAAGAGGTTGAGCTTGTAGTTGAGGTTCGTCGCGCGCGAGAGGTCGGTCGACTCCTCGTTCTTGACGGCTTGGCTCTCCGCGATGATCACGGTGACGATGTCGCCGGGGCGCATCGCGACTTTGTCCTGGATCATCGACACCGGGCCGCGATCGGGCTTGTAGATCGAACCCGGACGGTCTTGCGCGACGCAGATCGGCAACGTGACGAGCAGCAGTTGGAACAGCATGGGTGCAGCTTCAGGGTTTCGGTGCGAGGTCGATCTCCGCCGTGTCGCGCGAGAGCACGACCGCGGTGAGGACGCGTTTGTTGTCCGTGAGTTCGATGCGGATGCGGTCGCCGATCGCGCCGTTCTCTTGCGCGGTGCCGGCGACGCGCGCGTTGATCGCGCCCTTCTTGATCGAGAGGAAGAGCGCATCGCCCTTGCGGACGATCGCGGGACGGATCAGGTCGGCTTCGACGATCGCCGTTTCGGTGGTCAGGTTGCGCGACGCGACCGAACCGACGATCTGCCGCGGGTCGAGGCGCTTCGCGTTCGACGTGTCGAGCGCGACGCGTTTCTCGGCGAGCATGTCGCTCGTGATCAGCTCGCCGGCCTTCACCGGGCGGACGAGGACCGAGCGCTGTTCCCAGAGGTCGAGGCGCCAGTTCGTCCAGACGGTGCGATACGCGTTGCCGTCGACGCGCACTTCGACCGGGACCGAGAACGAACCCGAGCGCAGCGAGTCGGCGTTCACGCGCGCGAGGAACGTCGCCGGAGCCTCGCCCGCGGGCACGTCGATCCCGGCGGCCGACTCGAGCAACGTCGCCTTCGCGTCCTTGCCGAGCAACGTGTTCTCGAGTTCGCGCCGCGCGGCCGCTTCGATCGTCGCGCCAGGCACGCGTTCGATCTCCGGGTACACGCGGCAACTCGGTTGCCCTTTGACGACCACGTCGACGCCGAGGAAGCGCTCGAGCTCTCGCTCGAGATGTTCGGCCATCAAGAGCCGGCTGTAGCCCGGCGCCGGCGCGTAACCGAGCGCGTAGTTGCGCGCCCGTTCGACGAGTTCCGGATCGTCCGACGTCACTTGCGCGACGGCGGCGAGCGTGAGCTCCGTGCCGCGGACGCGAGCGTCGTTCGGCAGGTTGAGCGTGACGCTCGAAGCAGCGATCAGTGCGGCGAGGAACATCAGCGCGACCTCAGCGGATCAAGTTGTTGACTTGCTGGAGCATCTCGTCGGAGACGCGGATGGCGCGGCTGTTCACTTCGTAGTTGCGCTGCGCCATGATCAGTCCGACGAGCTCGTCGACGACCGTGACGTTCGAACGCTCGATCGCGCCTTGTTTGATCGTGCCGGTGCCCGTGGTGCCCGGCGACTGTTGTTGCGCGGTGCCGGAGCTCTCCGTCTCGACGTAGAGGTTGCCGCCGACGGCCTTGAGACCGGTCGGGTTCGCGAAACGGAAGAGCGAGATGTTCGAGACCGGTTCCGCGGCGCTGCCTTCGGACTTGCGCACGGCAACGGTGCCGTCTTCGCTGATCGTCACTTCGATCGCGTCGGGCGGGATGCGCACCGGCGGATCGAGTTGGTAACCCTCGGCGGTCACCAACGTGCCGTTGCCGTCCGGTCGGAACGAACCGTCGCGCGTGTAGCGGAAGTCGCCCGAGCCGAGCAACACGCGGAAGAACCCCTGTCCGAGGATCGCCATGTCGTACGGCGCCGCGGTCGGTTGCACTTCGCCTTGATTGAAGATCTTGAGCGAGCTCGCGATCTCCGCGCCGGAGCCGACTTGCAGACCGGTCGGCGTCATGCGCTGCTGGCCCGTCGGCGCGCCCGGCTCGCGATACGTCTGATAGAACATGTCGCGGAACGCGAGCTCGTTCTTCTTGAACGAGACCGTGTTCACGTTCGCGATGTTGTTCGCGATCGTGTCGACCTGCAGTTGTTGCGCCTTCATTCCGGAGGCGGCGGTCATCAGGGCTCGGATCATGGTTCAGGCTGCGGGTTCGAGGTTCAGCGCGGCGACGTGAGCCGGCGGTAGGTGGAATCGATCGCGGAGAGCAAGCGCGTCGACGACTCGTAGCCGCGCTGCAACGCGACCATCGCGACCATCTCGTCGATGGCGGAGACGTTCGAGCTCTCGAGCGTCTTCTGGACGACTTCTCCGCGGCGAGCGATCGGCTTCGCGTTGCCGACGGTGCGGAACGTGCTCGACCCGTCGGTGACGAGCCGAGAGAGATCGGAGAAATCGACGAGCTTGAGTTGGCCGACGCGCGTCGCGCCCTGCCACACGATGCCTTCGCCGTCGACTTTGGCCTCGACGCCTTCGATGTCGATCTTGCCGCGCGCGCCTTCCCACGCGACGGGTTGACCGTCGAGCGTCAGCAGCGTCCCGGCCTCGTCGACGCGGAAGCGACCGTTGCGCGTGTAGCGTTCGCCTTCCGACGTTTCGATCGCGAAGAACCCGGGGCCCGAGAACGCCAAGTCGTACGTGTTGCCGCTCGGTACCAGCGCGCCTTGGCTGAAGTCGAGCGTCGTCTGCGACGAGATCTTGCGCTCGAGACTGCCGCGCATGACGACGTCGAACGACTGCGTCGCCATGCCCTGGCGCTTGTAGCCGGTGACCGACAGGTTGGCGAGGTTGCTCGCGAGCGTGTCGAGCCCACGCTCGCCAGTGTTCATCGAGCTGATGCCCCAGTAGAGACCGCGATCCATGTCGCCCCGTCGGGAGCAATCCGGCTGCCAAGCGCGGATGCGCCTTGGCGCACCCGTGCGGGCCGATTCGCGAGCTCGCGCACCACGAAGGAACTGCGCGCCGGGAAAGAACTTCGTTCCCAAAGGGCCGCGCGGTGCAGGCGAACGCAAGCGGGGCCGAGCGCGCGCGGCGCCCGACCCCGGGGAACGTGGCCTCTGCTCTCCGCGCCGAGCCGGTCGCTGAACGGGCGGGCGGGAGATCAGGACTAGAGCAGGTTGTTGAGCTCGGCGAGCACGTCGTTCGTCGTGCTGATCACGCGTGCGTTCGCTTGGAAGCCGCGCTGCGCTTCGATCAAGCGCACGAACTCCTCGGCGATCGCGACGTTCGAACTCTCGAGCGCGCCGCCGACCACGGCGCCGGCCTTGCCTTGCGAGCCTTGGCTCACCGTGCGGATGCCGGAGTTCGGCGTTTCCGCCCAGAGGTTGTTGCCGATCTCGCGCAGACCGGAGTCGTTGACGAAGCTCGCGACGCCGATCGAACCGAGCACGCGGATCTGGCCGTTCGAGTAGAACCCTTGGATGTCGCCGTTCGCGTTGACCGACATGTTCGAGAGCTCGCCGACGCCGAAACCGTCCTGGTTGTCGGCGAAGACGCTCGCGGCGCCTCCGAGCTGCGTGACGCCGTCGAACAAGCCCGGCGTGCCGAAGTCGAGCGAGATCGACTGCGGCGAGCTCTGACCCGAGAATTGGATCGAGATCGACGAGCTCGACGGCAGCGAAGCGATCGAACCGTCGTCGTTGAAGACGAGGCCGGTGACGGTGCCGGACAGCACGGTGCCTTCGTTCGACGGCACCGACGCCGTGACGTTCCAACTGCCGTCGTCTTGTCGGGCGTAGGCGAAACTGACCGTGTGCGCGACGCCGGCTTGGTCGAAGACTTCGATCGACGTCGACGCGGTGTCGGGCCCGGTGCCCTGCGTCGTGACGGTGAACGCGTGAGTCGACCAGTTGGTCGAGCCCGAGCCCGCGTTGTCGGTGATCGCGACCGACATGCTCGTGACGCCGGTGGTGTCCGAGGTCAGTTGGATCTGCCCGGTCGTCGCGTCGAGCGTCGCCGTCGAGTTGGGATAGAGGTTGTCGATGAACGCGAGCAGATCGGCGACCGTCGTGCCGTCTTCACCGACGCCGTTGCCGTACGTGAAGCTCGCGCTGACGGGCGTGCCGTCCGAGTCGATGCCCGAGACGTCGATCGTGTCGCCCGACGCGTAGTCCGTGACGTTCGAAGTCAGGTCGTTCAGGTCGGTCGTCGACGTGGCGACGGTCTCCGTGCCCTTGACCAGCGAGGTCGAGAGCCCCGCGAGCGTGGCGAGGTCCGTTCCGCTCGAGCCCGGCGTGATCTTGATCGTCGCGGCGGCTCCGGTCTTCACCGTGTCGATCTGCACTTCGTTCGAACCGGTGACCGACGCGACCACACCGCTGTTGGTGAGCGCGTTGATCGCGTTGACGACATCGGTCGCGTCGATGCCGGCGCCGGTGTCGGTGACGCTGACGGTCTGCGGAGCGCCGCCGTTGACGACGAGATCGAACGTGTACGTGGTGCCGCTCGTCGACGCGTAGGGACCCGCGTTGCTCGTCATCGTCGCCGGCGTGCCGTCCTTCAGGCCCGACGACGTCGTCATCACTTGCGCGAGCGGGCCGCTGACGACGGCGGGCAAGTTGCCGGCGAACGACACTTGTCCGGTCTCCGCCGGCGGGAAGAGCGAGGTCGTGTCGAGGTCGATCGGTTGACCGTCGAGGCCGATCACGCGGAAGCCCGTGCGTTGGTCGACGAGACGGCTCGTCGCGTCGAGGCCGAACGTGCCGACGCGCGTGTACAGCGTGTTGAGCCCGTCGGTGACCATGAAGAATCCGCGCCCGTTGAGCGCGAGGTCGAACGTGCGGCCGGTGTTGGCGAGCACGCCTTGGTCCATGTTGCGGCCGATGTCGGCGAGCTGCACGCCGAGGCCGAGCTGCATCGGGTTGCGCCCACCGAGCGAACCGGACGGCAACGACGCGAAACGCAGCGTCTGGCTGAACTGGTCGCTGAAGAGAGCGCGCGAGCTCTTGAAGCCCGGCGTGCTCGCGTTCGCGAGGTTGTTGCCGATGACGCTGATCCAGGATTCGTGCGCCTGGAGGCCCGAAAGTGCGGAGAAGAGTGCGCTGGTCATGTGCTGTGTCCGTCGCGGAGTCTGGCGCGGTGTCTGGCGTTTTCAGTTGGAGGCGTCGTCGTCGGTGCCGGAATTCGTGTCGTCGCCGCTCGGCGGCGGCGGCGCGCCGACTTCGGCGACGTTCGCGAGCGGCACGTCCTTGCCGTCGATCGAGAGCGAAGCGAGGCCGTCGACGATCTTGACCGCCGACACGGTGCCCCACTGCTCGGTCTCCGTCGCCGGATCGACGTAGCGGATGTTCTCGCCGATCAACGAGCTCGCGCTCGTCAACTGGCTCAAGAGAGCGTTCTGCTGTTGCAACACGGCGAGTCCGACGATGTTGTCGTTGAGCGACTGCATCTGCTCGAGCGACGAGAACTGCGCGAGCTGCGCGATCATCTGCGTGTTGTCCGCCGGTTGCATCGGGTCCTGGTTCTTCATCTGATTCACCAGGAGCTTCATGAACGCGTCCTTGTCGAGCTTCGACATCGCGTCTTGGCCGGACATGCTGATCGGATCGTTCGAGCTGATTCCGCTGATCGTCATCGGGTCCTCGAGCTGCTTCAGGCGTAGGTGTCGATGCCCCAGACGCCTCGCACGAGCGAGCGCACTTCGCGCGCAGCGCGACGGAGCAATCCGGTGGATTCGGACGCGTCGGAGCGCGAGCCACGGCGTTCACCGCCCTGCTCCGCGCCGCCGCGGCGGTCGTCTTGGAAACCGAGTTGGAAGTCGAAACTCTCGGGCGTCACGCCGCGCGCTTCGAGCATCGCGCGCAACTCGGGTACGTGACGTTGGAGCACGGCGAGCGTGTCGCTCGACTCCGCACGCACTTCGGCGCGCAGCTTGCCGCGATCGAGCGCGAGCTTGACCGCGATGCGGCCGAGCTCGGCGGGTTCGAGTTGCAGCGCCGCTTCGCGTCGGCCGATCGCGAGCTCGAGCCGCAACTGCCGCAGGATGTCCGCGGCGTGTTTCTCGGCCGGCGTCGGTTGCGGCTCCGCGCGAGGAGCGGCGGCAGCGCGTTCGACGTCCGCGCGAGGTGCGAGCTCGAGGCGCTGCGCCGGTTGCGCTTGTGCGTCGGGCGTCGCGGATTCCGTCGCCGTTCGACCGCGCGCCGCGTCCGGAGAGGCCGCGAGCTCGACGAGCTTCGCGTCCGGACGCAGCGCGGTCGTCAGCGCCTCGTTCGACTCGCCGGTCGCTTCCACGGGGAGGTCGAGAGGTGTTTCGAAGGCCGTCGCGTGAGCCGACGCCAGTGCGCGTTCGAGCGGTGCTGCCGTAGTCGCGCGCGCCGCGGCGGTGTTCGGCGGCGAACCGGCGTGCAGCGCCGGGTGCGACGCCGCGTGAGCAAGGGCCTCGGCGGAACCCGCCGCTCCGTCGCCACCCGCGCGCCGAGGCGCGCCGGCCGACGCGGAAGCCTCGGTGGCCGCTGGTCCTTTGCGCTCGGCGCGAGACCCCTCACCCACCTTGTCGGTCGGTTCGGCTTCCGGCGCTCGTTCGGCCGGGCTCTCGTCGGTGCGCTCGACGCCATCACGTTCGTTCGACGTGTCTCGCTCGCGTTCGGCGCGTTCGGAACGCTCGCGGCGCTCCGGACGGTCGGCGCGGTTCGAGCGCTCCGCATCACGAGCCTCTGCGCGACGTTCGCGCGCTCGCTCGAGCCGCTCTGCGCGGCGTTCCTCGAGATCCGTGCGGCGCTCCTCGCGGTGCGCCAGCACTCGTTCGAAAGGTTGTTCGCGTTCGCTTTCGGAAGATGAGGTCGGCCGTCCCGTGCCGGACGGCCGACCTGCTACTGCTTCCAAGGAACGGAGACTGGGACAGTGCTCCATTGCGGCGGCCTGTTTCGCAAGCCTGCGGCCAAGTGCCGCCGCGCGCGCCAAACTACGCGGGGGAAAGGGGTTAGCGCCATAGGCGGCCTGCGACCAGCCCGCCGGTCCTCCCTGCATTTCCTTCCGGGTCGCGAACTTCGCGGTCGTTCGGCGGAAACCGTTTCGCGAAGCGTCGCGTTCGCCGCCCTACGCCCTGGTGCGAATCGTCCACACCCGAGCGGCGTCGACTTCTTGCCACCTCTTTGCGCGGCGGTTCCGCGCGGCGGTTTCCGGCCGGTTATCCTGGGATATTCGCCGTATCTGGCTGGGGCTTTCCTGAGGCTTCCGGCGGATCAGCGTCTCTCCGTCCAAGAGGATCCTCATCCCGCCCCGACTCCCGGGGCCTCCGTCGCCTCGTCTGCTCGCCACATCGCCCATGAATCTCCAGAAGCTCCTGTCCGGCGCCGTCGCCGCCGTCGTCGTCAGCACGGCCGCGTCGGCCCAACATGCTCAGGTCACGTGCGTTGCCGCCCGTCCCGGTGTCCCCACCGAAGTCTGGACGTGCAACCGAGACAACAACAGCGTCTCCGTCGTCAGCCTGTCGCTCCACGGCGCTCTCGCCGAGATCCCGACCGGCAACTGGCCGCGATCGCTCGCGTTCAGCGCCGACGGCTCCAAGGTGTTCGTCGCCTGTCAGCGCGGCAACGTCGCCTTCGACAAGACTTTCATCACTCCGTTCGACGGCTCGGAGATCCGCGGTCAAGTCACCGTGATCGACACTGCGACGCGGTCGGTGATCACGACGCTGAACGACGTCGGTGTCGAGCCCTACGGCATCGCGGTCGCGCCGAACGGCGAGTACTTCGCCGTGACGGGCTTCCGCTCGAACACCGTCAAGTTCTTCGACGCGCAGACGTTCGCGCCGGTGCTGACGCACCAGTACCTCGCGGACCTGAACTTCATTCCGTCGCCCTTCACGATCGCGGACGTCGATGCGAACCGCGATTCGATGGCGGACCTCGGCGAGCCGCGCGGCTTCACGATCCGCGCCGACAGCTCGCGCCTCTACGTCACTCACCACCGCTCGCCGTACGTGTCGGTCTTGGACCTCACGCTCGACGGCAACGGTCTGCCGACGGCGGCCACGGTGACGGCGAAGATCAACACGAACGACTACCCGTTCGACCCGATCTACAACCCGACGCCGGTGCAGATCCTGAAGAGCCAGGGCGTGCCGCGCTTCGGTGAGGACATCGCGCTCTCCCCGGACGGCTCGCGCGCGCTCGTCCCCGCGGTGCTCCACAACCTCAACCACGACGTCAACTTCAACTTCGGCCCGTCGCTCGCCGGCGCGTTCGCGAACCGCGTCTACCCGGCGCTGACGATGGTCGACGCGACGAACCTGAGCTACGGCCAGTCGGGTGACAACTCGGCCCGCCTGCACCACGAGCTCGCGGACCCGCTCGATCCCGCCGCGACCATTCCGTTCGGCAAGACCAACGCGAACGGCGGCGGCATCGCGACGCTCGGCGTCAAGGGTTCGCCGATCCTCGGCAGCCAGATCAAGTTCGTCGTCGATGGCCTGCAGCCGAACCAAACGGCGAAGATCTGGGTCGGTCGCCTGACCTACGTCAACCTGGGCACGATCGGCGAGCAGTACGTCAAGACGCGCTTCGTCTACAACGTCAACGGCCTCGGCGAAGCGACGATGACGATTCCGACCGCGCCGCAACTCGCGGGCGTCTCGGCGTACGCCCAAGCGGCGTTCTTCAACTCGACGACCGGCGTGCTCGAGCGGCTCTCGAACGGCGTCGAGCTCTTCCTCGGCACGCAAGGCTACGGCGTCGACAAGATGGGCCTCCGCGCCGGTCAGCCGTCGCGCGTCCAGTTCGACTCGACGGGTTCGATCGCGGTGATGATGAACCGCGGCTCCGAAGACTTCTTCGTCTACTCCGTCAACGGCAGCTCGATGGAACTCGCGACGGTCTACCCGCCGCGTCACAACTTCCAGCCGCGCCAACCGCTCGACACGACGACGCCGACGGGTGACTTCCCGCTCGGCTTCGCGATGATCCCGGATCCGGCGACGACGAACGACGATGCCTGGCTCGTCGTGATGAACGAAGCGACGCGCACGCTGTCGAAGCTGCGCATCGACTTCAAGACGTGCACGATCCACAGCGCGGGCGGTCAGATCCCGACGCTGATCGCGCCGGACGATTTCAACACGTCCGTGCGCCTCGGCGAGGAAGTCTTCGAAGACGCGTCGCGTCCGCAGACCGCCGGCAACTTCAACAACAGCTGCACGTCGTGCCACTTCGAAGGTGGTGAAGACGGCAACGTCTGGCAACGCGGCAACGGGCCGCGCGCGACGATGCCGATGTACGGTGGCACGCTGCTCACGGGCCTCGTCCTCTGGAAGGGTGTCCGTCTGAACGCCGGCGAAACCGGTCCGATGTTCGGTGGCGAGAACGGCGGTACGGGTGCGTTCACCAACGCCGAGCAACAAGGCCTCGTCGACTTCCACGAGACGATGCCGGTGCCGCTCAACCCGAACCTCGGGCCCGGCAGCACCTACAGCGCCCAAGCGGCGCTCGGCCGAGACCTGTTCTTCGGCACCAACGACACCGGCCTCAACCCGACGGGACGCAACGCGGGTTGCGCGCAATGCCACCCCGACTTCGACACTGCGACGCAGACGAAGCGCGGCTACACGACGGACTTCATCGATCCGCAGCTCTCCATGGGCGAGAACCTGCAGGGCGTCGACCCGTTCTGCATCCAGCTCCAGGAGAACATCGTCGCGGCGAACATCCGCAACGTGAACTCCGGCTGCGACATCGACCAAGACTTCGACACGATCCCCGATCCTGATCGCAACGCCGACGGTTTCCTCGACACCGAGACGTACGTGATCATGAACACGGACAAGAACGACAACTTCACGCGCGACGACTCCAACAGCTACATGTGCCCGACGGATCCGTTCGATCCGCAGAGCCCGCTGAAGGTCTTCCAGCGCAACATGAAGCTCTTCTCCGTGCCGACGAAGCTCGGCGTGTTCTCGAGCGGCCCGTACTTCCACGACCACGTCGCCTACTCGCTGCGCTCGCTGCTCGACCCGGCCGCGCAGATGTTCGACCCGGTCTACGGTTCGCCCGCCTACACGTCGGGTCCGGCGTTCCCGGGCGTCTTCAAGTTCTACAACGAGTTCCACGACGTCCGCGGCCACGAGGACTTCGTGCAGGGCGCTTCGAAGGTGCAGGTCAACCTGCAAAGCACCAACGTCCAAGCGGACATCGAAGCGCTGCTCTCCTACATCAGCTCGCTCTGAGCGAACGCTGACGACTTTCGGGGCCTCGCGCGGTCTGACGCCGCGCGGGGCCCCGCTTCATTTCTCGCGTCGCTCCACTCGGCCGTCGGCGCGGCCGACGAAGAGCACGTGAGCGAGGCCGAGGAAGAGCCCGGTCTCGACCACGCCGGGCACGCGCTTCAACGCGCCGTCGAGCGCGCGCGCGTCGGTGATGCCTTCGGCGAACGTGCAATCGAAGATCCAGTTGTGGTTGTCGGTGACGAACGTCGCTCCATCGGCGCGCTTGCGCAGACTCGGCGCGGCGCCGAGCTTCGCGAGGGCCCGCGCGACGACCGGTGCCGCGAAGGGCACGACTTCGACCGGCAACTTGAAGCGCACGCCGAGGCGCTCGACGACCTTGTCCTCGCCGACGACGATGGCTTCGCGTTCGCTGATCGATGCGACCACCTTCTCGCGCAGGAGCGCACCGCCGCCGCCCTTGATCATGTCGAAGCGTGCGTCGATCTCGTCCGCGCCGTCGATCGTCAGATCGAGCCGCGCGACTGCGCCGAGCTCGACCAACGGAATGCCGAACTCGCGCGCCTTGCGCTCGGTGTCCTCGGAGGTCGGCACGCCGGTGATGCGCAGGCGCTCGTCTCGGATGCGCTCCGCGAGCCGCACCAACGTGAAGTGCACCGTCGACCCGGTGCCGAGCCCGACGCACATCCCGTCGCGGACGAGCTCCGCGGCCGCTCGCCCCGCCAGTTCCTTCACGTTGCTCACGCTCGACTCGTTTCCCCGGCGCCTGCCGGCGGGCGCGGATGCTAGCGGGTCGCCTCGGCCTCGTCCGCCGTCGATGGCGTGGTCGTCTACGCGGCGTCGAGCAGCTTGCCGGCGCTGCGGCGCGCGGTGGGTGGCCCCACCCTACGCACAACACCCGACGTCGTCCGCCTGGTGCGTCCGGGCGGATGGCGTATACTGAGATCGGTTCTCAACTGCCGATACGGCCCCCATGCGCCACAGCCTCGACACCGTCCTGCCCGGCACCTCGGTCCGCCTCGTGCGCATCGGAGGCGAACGTGCGTTCCGTTGTCGGTTGATGGAGCTCGGACTGCTGCCGGGCACTTCGGTGCGCATGGTGCGGCGTGTCGATCTGGGCGGCGTCCTCGAGCTCGAAGTCCGCGGTGCGCGCCTCTCCGTGCGCCATGGCGAGGCGCGTGAGCTCGTCGTCGAGCCGCTCTAGTCCGCCGGACACCGCCTTGTCGCCCTCCCCTTCCGCGCACGGGGAAGTGTCGCCGCCCGACGCTCGGCTCGCGCGTGTCGCGATCGCCGGCAACCCGAACACCGGCAAGACGACGGTCTTCAATCGGCTGACCGGCGCGCGCGCGAAGGTCGGCAACTATCCGGGCGTCACGGTCGACCGCGAGATCGGTGGGCTGACGCTGCCTCACGGCCGCAAGGTCGAAGTCGTCGACGTCCCCGGCACGTACAGCCTCTCGGCGCGCAGCCGCGAGGAACAGATCGCGATCCAGGCGATCTGCGGCTTGCCGCCGCTCGAGCCGCCCGACGTCGTGCTGCTCGTCCTCGATGCGACGCAGCTCGTCCGCAACCTGTACCTCGCGCTGCAAGTGATCGAGACCGAGATGCCGGTCGTGCTCGCGCTCAACATGAGCGACGCACTCGAAGCGACCGGCCAAACACTCGATCGTGAAGCGCTGGAACGCGAGCTCGGGGTGCCGGTCGTTTCGGTGTCCGGCAAGACCGGCGCGGGGTTCGACGTGCTCGCAGCGGCGCTCGAGCGCGTGCTCGAGGATCCGCGTCGCGGGCGACCCGGCGCGCGTTGGCGACCGGACGATCCGGTGCTCGAAGCCGACTTGCGCGCGGTCGCCCAGAAAGTGCCGGCGGCGTGGCACCACGGCAACGAGTCGCGCGCGCGGGCGCTCGCTGCGTGGGCGCTGCTCTCGATCGACGAGCGCGACGAGCTCGCCGACGCGCCGCCCGAGCTCCGGTCGACCGTGCTCTCGCGCCGCAAGCTCGCCGCCGCCGCCGGGCGCGAGATCGACGGAGAGATCATCCGTGGTCGGTACGGCTGGATCGACGCCCGCGCGTCGGCCTTCGTGAAACAACGCAAGTCCGGCGCGCCGACGATCACCGATCGCATCGACAAGGTGCTCCTGCATCCGATCATCGGTTTCCTGCTCTTCCTGCTCGCGATGGGCGTGATCTTCCAGTCGCTCTTCACGTGGGCGTCGCCGGCGATGGATCTGATCGACGGCACGTTCGCGACCTTGGAAGCGAGCACGCTCGACGCGATCGGACACGGCTGGTTCGGCGACTTGATCGCGCGCGGCCTCGTCCGTGGCGTCGGCGTCGTGCTGGTGTTCCTGCCGCAGATCCTGCTGCTCTTCTTCTTCCTCGGCCTGATGGAGGACACCGGCTACATGGCGCGAGTCGCGTTCATGATGGACCGGTTGATGAAGTCGATCGGCCTCCACGGTCGCGCGTTCGTGCCGATGCTCTCCGGCTTCGCGTGCGCTGTGCCGGCGATCCTCGCGACTCGCACGATGGAACGTCAGCGCGACCGCACGTTGACGATGCTCGTCGTGCCGCTGATGACGTGCTCGGCGCGTCTGCCGGTCTACACGCTGATCATCGCGGCGCTCTTCGCGACCGAGCAGAAGGTCTTCGGCTTCCTGCCCGTGCCGGGCTTGATGATGGTCGCGATGTACGTGTTCAGCACGGTGATCGCGTTGGTCGCGGCGGCCGTGCTCGGCCGCACGCTGCTGCGCGCCGAACGCGTGCCTTTGATCCTCGAGATGCCGCCGTACCGCGTGCCCCAC
Source organism: Planctomycetota bacterium (assembly GCA_023150475.1). Taxonomy (GTDB): domain Bacteria; phylum Planctomycetota; class UBA1135; order UBA1135; genus JACRIN01. The sequence goes on along the minus strand of JAKLKU010000004.1, from coordinate 257,758 downwards.
TGGCCGAGCGTGCTGCGGATGATGTGGACGAAGAGCAAGAGCTTCATCACCGAGGCCGGCAAGGTGATCGTCGTCTGCTCGATCCTGATGTGGTTCTTCCTCCGCTTCCCGTGGAGCGCTTCGGACGCGGCGCCGTTCGAGACCGAACGCGCGACGATCGTCGCGACCGTGTCCGACGAAACTGCGCGCGCAGAGGCGCTCGTCGAAGTCGACCGGAAGGAAGAAGCGACGCGGCTCGAGCGGAGCATCGCCGCGCGCGTGGGGCGCACGATCGAGCCCGTGCTCGCGCCGCTCGGCTTCGACTGGAAGCTCGGCATCGGCGTGATGGGCGCGTTCGTCGCGCGCGAGGTGTTCGTCGGCACCATGGGCGCCGTCTACGGCATCGGCTCGGATGCGGACGAAGAATCGACCGCGTTGCGCGACCGCATGCGCTCCGAGAAACGCAGTGACGGTTCACCGGCGTACACGCCGCTCGTCGGTCTCTCCGTGATGGTCTTCTTCGCGCTCGCGTGCCAGTGCATGTCGACGCTGGCCGCCGTCAAGCGCGAGACGCACAGTTGGCGTTGGCCGACGTTCCTCTTCGTCTACATGGGCGTGCTCGCCTACGTCGCGAGTTTCGTCGTGTACCAGGGCGGCAAGCTGCTCGGCGCCACGTGACGGAGCGCGTGGCGCGCCCGACCACCCTGCGTCGGGCGCAGGTCGTCGTCACTCGGCCTCGACCATGTCGCGAGCCTTCTTGAGCTCGCCGACGAGCAGACTCTCGACGTCCGCGAGCGCCCGCTTGTCGAGGCCCGCGACGGTCAGCGCTTCCGCGGAGAGATCGAGATGGATCGCGTCCGGACCACCGTCGAGGTCCATCGCTTCGGAGATCGTCGCGGCGAGATGGCAGAAGCTCGTCATCAACGGATCGACGCGCGCGTGCTCCGGCGCATGGTGGAACCGAATCGCGTCGATCAACACGCCGGGGAATCCCCAACGCTCCGCGAGTTGGGCACCGATCTCCGCGTGGTGCATGCCGAAGAGGCGCTGCTCGACCTCCGTCTGATCCGCACCGAGCCGCACCTGCGCGTCGATCGCGCCGCGGAACGGGATGACGAACCGTTCGAGCACGATGCGCCCGATGTCCAGCAACAGGCCGGCGGTGTACGCGCGGTGGCGGTCGACGTGGCCGTGCAGGCGCGCGAGCGTGCTCGCGGTGATCGCCGTCGTCACCGACGACTCCCACAGCTTCTCCATCGCTTCCTTGCTGCAGCCACCGTAGTTGCGGAAGTAACGACCCGTGCACGACGTGAGCACGAGGTTGAAGAGCGAGCGCGTGCCGAGCAGGTTGCCTGCCTCTTCGAGCGACGCGATCTCGCGCGCGAAGCCGTAGTACGCCGAGTTCGAGAGCTTCAGCACCTTCGCGGTGAGCCCGCCGTCGGTCTGGATGATCGCGATCAGCTCGCGCGGCGTGACGTCCTCTCGCTCGGAGAGCGCCATCACTTGCAGTGCGACCTGAGGCAGCGGCTCGAGACTCTTGATCTCGTCGAGGATGACCGGAAGGGCCTTGCTCACTTGGTGCGCTCCAGAGGGAAACACGTCCATACCGGACGCAGGCTTTTCCTCTTCGGTGACGTCGAGCGGACGACTGGAAGCGCGCGCGCGAAATCTTTTCCGCGCGCCCTGCGACACGACGTTCGTGGTTACGGCGCGGGGCAGGCGTCGATCAAGGCGTTCAGTTCGCTCGGCTTCACGACGTCCTTGAGCGTCATCGGCCGCCCCGGGTCGTCGCCGGGGAAGATCGCCATGAACGGGATCGAGCGCGCGCCGAGTTGTTCGCGCAAGCGACGGATCGCGGCGGTGCGCGGGCTGTCGCCGGTCTCGTCGGCCTTCACGACGGCGAAGCCCTTCTCGGCGAAACGCCGACGAATCTCGGGCGTGTTGTAGACGAACTTCTCGTTCGCCTTGCAGGTCAAGCACCAGTTCGCCGTGAAGTCGACGAACACGTTGCGGCCTTCGGCGTGATAACGCTCGAGCGCCACGGGATCGAACTCCTCCCATTCGCTGTCGACGGGCGCGTACCAACCGCGCATCGTGCCGAACGAGAACCACGCGCCGAGCGCGATGATGCCCGCGGCGACCGCGAGCGTGCCGAGCTTCTTGATCGGCGTCTGCTCGAACGTCGCGAATGCGCCCCACCACCAGCAACCGAGCGCGACGAACACGAGCAGCGTCGCCGTGAAGAGCAACAGGTCCTGACGCACGCTGACCATCAGGAAGATCACCGTGCCCATCAGGAGGAAGCCCATCAGGTGCTTGAAGGTCTTCATCCAGGCACCGGGCTTCGGCACGAACTTCAGGAAGGCCGGATTCGACGTCAACAGCGCGTAGGGCGCGGCCATGCCGAGACCGCACGACGTGAAGATCGCGAAGACGACCAGCGGCTCCTGCGAGAGCGCCCACGCGAGCGTGCTGCCGAGGAACGGACCGCTGCACGGCGTCGCGAGCAGCGTCGCCATGATGCCCTTGAAGAACGCATCGACGAGCCCTTCGCGCTTCACGGCGGCGAGCTCGCCGACTTTCGAGGGCACACCGAGCTCGTAGACGTCGAAGAGCGAGAGCGCGAACCCGAAGACGATCGCGATCATCACGACCTTGAACGTCTCGTTTTGGAACTGCTGCCCCCAGCCCTGCTTCGCGAAGACGGCGAGCGCGGCAAGCGCGAGGAACACGACCATGATCCCCGCCGAGAACGCGACGCCGAGCGAGAAGATGCGCGAACGGCTCTCGCCGGCTTGTTTGACGAACGAGAGCACCTTGATCGAGACGACGGGCAGCACGCACGGCATCACGTTGAGCAGCGCGCCCGCGATGAACGCGAAGACGAGCCACATGAGGAGGCTCTTCTGTTCCGTGTCGGTGCGCGGCGCGTAGTCGCGGAACGTGACGGCATCCCAGTCGATGTCGCTCGAGCCGCTCGCAGAGCTTTCTCCGCCCGCGCCCGCGTCGGCGGACGTCACGCCGCGCTCGCCGCCAGCCTCGCCGACCGTCAGATCCTCCGGGAATGCAGCGAACAGCGCATCGGGGCCGGCGCCGGCGGGCTCGAGCGTCTGCGAGTACGGCACGCACTCGCCGCCGTCGGTGCACGTCAGTCCGACGATCTTCGCCGTGACACCTGCCAACGTCGCGCCGGCAGCGGCGCGTCCACGCGTGTACAGCACGACGGTGCCGTCGTGACCCCAGATCCACGTGTCGCGTCCGTCGTCGCCGACGCCCGGTTGTTCGAGTCGATGGGGTTTCGGGAAGCGCGTGTCGCTCCACTCGATGCCTTCGCCGTCGAAACCGACGACCGTCGGTTTGCCGACCGCGTCCGGCGGACCGAGCTCGTCGTGATAGAGGTGGTACGTCGGTTGGACCGTGACTTCGATCGCCGCGCGAACGTCCGCGTCGTGCTGGCGGAGATAGAGCTTCGCGCTGGCGCGCTGACCGCCGCGGCCGAGCCCGGGAACGCCGGGCACTTGGCCGAACGGCTTGCCGAACTCGGTCTTGCCTCCCGATTGGCCCTGAGCGCCTGCGTCGCTCGCAGCGCCCGCCGTGCTCGGAGCGCCCGGCGCCGCCGGCGCCGCGAGTTCGTTCGGGAACGCGGCGAACAACGAGTCCTCGCCTTTGCCGGCGACCTGCAACGTCTCCGCGTACGGAACGCACGAGCCTTCGTCTTCGCACGTCAGGCCTTTGAGGACGAGCTCGATGTCCTCGAGCTTCGCCGTGGACGTCGCGGACGCGCGCGCGTAGAGCACGATCGTGCCTTCGTGCCCCCAGATCCACGTGTCGCCGCCGTCGGCGCCGAGGCCCGGCTGCTCGAGACGCAGCGGCGTCGGGAAGCGCACTTCGCTCCACGTGAAGCCGTCGCCCTTGAACTTCACGGTCGTCGGTTTGCCGACCGCGTCGGCGGGGCCGAGCTCGTCGTGATAGAGGTGCCACCCCGGCGTGATCGCGATGCGGATCGCGGCGCGCACGTCGTTGCCGTCGCGGCGCGCGAAGAACTCGGCTTGCGCTTCGCCTTGCGCGAAGAGCGGCAACACGAGCGAGAGCCACGCGCCGGCGAGCGCGATCCAACGGCGAAGGAGCGGGACGTTCATGCAGACGGACACTTGGGCGGGCGGGCTACGCCTGCCGCTCGAAGACGGTTGGCGACGGCCCGCGGTCGAACCGGGAGCTTACCGCCTGGCTGTGCCGGCGGCAGGCGCGGGCGATTCGGCGCGGCGCGGAGGCCTCCACGGGACATCGCGGGGTCGGAGGCTCCTGCGCCAGGGCTAAGATGCCGATCGAGGCTGCGCCCTTTCGCCGCAGGAACCAGGACCCACCATGCGCTTCGAACCGCTGTTGATCGTGCTCGCTCTCGTGCCCTGGAACCTGCAGACGCCGACGACGCAGGATCCGAGCGCGCAGGAACCCAAACCGTTCCCTCTCTCCGATTCGGCGGTCGCGGCGACGCTCGGCGAGCAGATCCAAGGCGCGTGGCAGCTCGAGCGCATCGACTCGCCGCTCGTGCCGCTGATGCCGGCGGACACCGAAGGCTACGCGCTCTTCCACGACGGCTACATGGCGCTCGAGCTACACGGCATCACGCCGATGGGGCTCGATGACAGCGATGGCGAGTTCTTTCAGACCGGTTTCCATCGCTACTCGCTCGACGGAACCGGCGGGATGGAGACATCGTCGCTGATCGGTGTGACGAACCTCACCGACGACGAGGACATCCAGTTCCAACCCGCAGGGGATCGTCGACGGTTCCGGGTCTCGTTGCTTGGCGAGAAGCTGACGCTCGAACGCACCGACGGCACACGGCTCTTCTTCCAGAAGCTCGGCAAGTTGCCGTTCCCGGGCGCCGTCGAACAAGTCGACGCGTTCGGGCGGCCCGTGAAGCCCGCCGGCGCGAAGCCGCCCGGCCAACAGCAGCGCTGAAAACGACGCGGGCCGCCCGGATGGCGGCCCGCGGTGCTTTCACGACTCGTGCTATCGGCTCAGCACTGACTGAAGCCGCACCCGTGGCACTTCACGCAGCCTTCTTGGAACGCGAGTTCGCCTTGGCACGCCGGGCACTTGATCTTGAAGCCCGAGAGGTTGTTGCGCGCCTTCGGCATCTGCGGTGCTTCCGCGGCGGGCTCGGCGAACTTCTGTTCGAGGTTCGCGGTGCCGAGGAGCAGCGCATGCAGACCGAAGCGCTTCTTCGCGTCGAGGTAGCGCTGCAGCGCCTTCGCGAGGCCGTCGGCGAGCGACATGATCCGCCCGTCCTTCGTCGGCACCGAGAGCGAGCTGCCGATGCCTTCGAGTTGCTTCAACGCGAGCTCGAGCGTGCCGTTGCAGCGCAGCCAGAGCGACAGGATGCGGCAGATCGCTTCCAGGTCGGAGTTCGCGACGTCGCCGCCCTTGCCGAGTTGCGCGAAGACCTCGCGCTCGCGGTTCTGCACCGGGTCGACGGAGACCTTCACGTGCATGTTGCCGAACGGCGTCATCTGTCGGATGCGCAGGCTCGGCATGATCTCCGGCAGCTTGATCGGCTGGAGGTCCGTGCCGACCGGCGGGGCCGCCGGGGTCTCTTCCGCGGCGGGCGCTTCTTCGGCCTTCTTCGCGTGCGTGTCGCCCGACTTCTTGAGCGCCATCGGTTGCACGTCTCGGCAGCCGTCGCGGTAGACGGTCACGCCCTTGACGTCGAGCTCGACGGCGAGGTCGTAGATCTTGCGCACGTCCTCGACGGTCGCGTCGTGCGAGAAGTTGATCGTCTTCGAGATCGACGAGTCGCAGTGACGCTGGAACGCGCCCTGCATGCGCATGTGCCAGTACGGCGTGATGTCGTGCGCCGTGACGAAGACCTTCTTCACGTCCTCCGGGATCTCGGGACGGTGCGCGATCGAGCCTTCTTCGACGATCTTGTCGATCAGTTCGTCCGAGTAGAAGCCGCGTTCCTTCGCGAGGTGTTCGAAGACGTAGTTGACCTCGCGCATGATCGTCGGACGGCCCTTCGTGTCCTTCATCACTTGCCGGATGAAGGCGAGACTGAACATCGGCTCGATGCCGCCCGAGCAGTCCGCGATGATCGAGATCGTGCCCGTCGGCGCGACGGTCGTCGTGTAGCTGTTGCGCAGCCGGCGCCCGAGTTTCTGCCAATCCGAGCCTTCCCACGCCGGGAAGACGCCGCGTTCTTCGGCGAGGAACTCGCTCGCGAGGTGCGACTCGTCGTTCAGCACCTGCATCACCTTCTCGCCGAACTCGCAGCCTTCTTCGGAGTTGTAGGCGATGCCGAGCTTGTAGAGCGCGTCGGCGAAACCCATCACGCCGAGGCCGATGCGGCGCGTCGTCTTCGACATCGCGTCGATCTCGGGCAGCGGGTACTTGTTGACCTCGATCACGTTGTCGAGGAAGCGCGTCGTCGTGTGGATGATCTGCTTGTACTCGTCCCAGTCGAAGCGCGCGTCCTTGCCTTCGCCCTTGACCAGGAGCCCGAGATTGACCGACCCGAGGTTGCACGAGTCGTACGGGTGCAGCGGCTGCTCGCCGCACGGGTTCGTCGCTTCGATCAAGCCGACGTTCTTGATCGGGTTCTTCTCGTTGATGCGGTCGATGAACACGACGCCCGGTTCGCCGGTGCGCCACGCGTGCGAGATGATCAGGTCCCAGAGCTCGCCGACGGTCCAGAACTCGTTCGTGTCGTTGCCGTGGTCGTCCCGCTTCGCGAGCGCGCGCCACTGCTTGGTGCGCGGGTTCATCACTTGGTGGATCGTCGCCGGATCCGTGCGCAGCTCGTTCAGGAAGCGATCGGTGATCGAGACCGAGATGTTGTAGTTCTGCAGGCGCGACAGATCGTCCTTGAACGTGACGAAGTTGAGGATGTCCGGGTGATCGATCCGCAGGATGCCCATGTTGGCGCCGCGGCGGAACGCGCCCTGTTGGATCGCGTCGGTGGCCTTCGAGAAGACCTGGATGAACGACAGCGGACCTTCGGTCGTGCCTCCCGAGCTCTTCACGATGTCGCCTTGCGGGCGCAGACGCGAGAAGCTGAAGCCCGTGCCGCCGCCGGCCTTCTGGATCAGCGCGGTCGCCTTGATCGAGTCGAAGATGCCTTCGATCGAGTCTTCGACCGGCAGCACGAAACACGCCGAGAGCATCCCCATCTCGCGGCCCGCGTTCATCAACGTCGGGCTGTTCGGCATGAAAAAGCGTCGAGCCATCAGGTCGTAGAACTCGCGCGCGACGGCGAGCGCTTTCTCCGGCGTGCCGCCCGTGAAGCAGAGCTCGCCCTTCGCGATGTGCGTCGCGACGCGCCAGAAGAGCTGACGCGGCGATTCGATCACCGAGCCGTTCTCGGAGTCCTTCTTGAGGTAGCGGCGCTCGAGCACCTTGAGCGCGTTCGACGTGAGCTGCGGGTCGATCAGATCCGCCGGCGGATCGTTGGACTCGAGCTGCGCCGTGGCGTGGGTTGCATGGAGCGCATCGGCTCCGGCCTTCGAACTCGCCATGGGGTTCGCCTTCTTCTCCGCTTGAACGCTGACCGTGTTCACGCTTGTCCTTCTCCGTGGGTCCACGCGCTCTGGGCATGGACCGGCCTCTCTAGAACTACTTCCGTACCTGAAAACGACGACTTCCCGGCGCGATCGGCTGCCACGCCCTCCTCCTTCGGCAGCGTCGCGCGGGGGCAGAACAAGACGCGCGGAGAGGGAGCGGTCGGGGGCCTCCCCAGGCCTCCCGAAGGCTCAACGGTCCGCGTTGAGGGGTGGGGCGGAAGGTATCTCAGGATGTTGGGGTCGCAAGGTTTTTTCCCGTCAGGTGCCACCAGATGTTGTGGCACAACGAGTTACTCTTCCGTGCGCGGCACGGTTCCCCCCTAGCCCAGTTCAGCGCGAGGCCTTGCGGCGCACCCGCGCGAGCAATTGTTGCCATTCCTGGACGCTCAGGAGCTGGCAGGCCATGGCATATCCTGCCCCTCCCGCTCCGATCGCCAGTCCGAGGGCGAAGAGCGACTTGGGCCCGGCCCCGAGCGCGGAATGCGCCCCCCAAGCGGCCAGTCCGCACGCCGCGCCGGCGACGGCGATCCGCAGCAGGCCGCCTCGGAGCTGCGGCGCGTCGGCCGCGCGCGGCATCCGTCGCCAGAGCGGCGGCAAAAGCAGGAACAGGTTCGCCCAGTTGGTGATCGCCGTCGCCGCGGTCAACCCGTCGCAGTCCATTCCGAAGACCCGCACGAACGTCCAGTTGAGCGTGACGTTCGCCACGAGCATCACGATCGAGAGCCGCACCGGCGTGCGCATGTCGCCGATCGCGTAGTAGGTGCGGCTGACGAGCCCCACGGCTCCGGCGGGGATCAACGACACGCAGAGCCAACGCATGCACGCCGCCGTGCGCGCCGCGCCTTCCGGCCCGAACTCGCCGTGCTCGAGCAGCACCGACACCACCGGACGCGCGAGCACCCAGAGACCGATGCTCGCCGGCAGCGCGAAGAAGACGATCGCGAGCTGCGTGCGATCGTGCAGCGTGCGCAAGCTCGCGAACTCGCGCTTGTGACCGAGCGCGTTGAGCGCGGGATACACCGCCGCGGTCGCCGCAGTCGCGACGAGCGCGAGCGGGAACTGCTGGATGCGGTTCGCGTACCAGAGCGCCGACGGTCCACCGACGTCGAGCATGCTCTGCGCCATCAGGCCGTCGATCATCACGTTGACCTGGTACACGGCGGCGCCGAGCGCGAGCGGAGCGCTCTGCTTCAAGATGCCCCACGCGACGCTCATGCGTCGTTGCACGCGTTCGCCGGTCGGCCAGAGCTCGTGGCGCTTCAACGCCGGCACTTGGATCAAGAGCAGCGCGAGGCCCGAGACCAACGTGCCCCACGCGAGCCACCTCGCCATGTCGAACTCGCGCTCGCGTTCGAGCGCCGGATCCGCGAGCGCGTCGGCCGTCGAACCGAAACGCCACCAGATCGTCGCGAGCGTCGCGATCACGATCACGTTCATCACCGCGGGGCCCCACGTCGGCGCTGCGAAGTGCCCGCGCACGCCGAGTGCGCCGGCGCAGAGTCCCGCGAGGCACGCGAAGATCAGGAACGGCGTCAGGTGCAACGTGAGCTCGCGCACCGGCTCGGGATCCTTGCCGAGCCACCACCAATCGGTGAACGGAAACGTGTCGCCGAGCACGTACACGCTCGCCATCACGACGGCGCTGATGCCGACGAGGATCCACGTCGCGAGCCAAAGCGTGTCGAGGAACACGCGGCGTCCGGCTGCATTGCCGTGATCGTGGTCGGCTGCCGTGACGGCGTTCTGCAGCGACGTCGAGAGCGCGCCTTCGCCCATCAAGCGTCGGAACAGGTTCGGCACGCGCCACGCCGTGACGAACGCGTCGTAGATCGCCGAACGATCGCCGAAGAGGAACGCCGTCAGCGACTCGCGCGCATAACCGAGGATGCGCGAGCAGAGCGTCAGCACCGAGATCAACACGGTGCGCGCGACGAGCCGCTTGTGCCGCCCGACGATGTCGGCGGAGGTCGTCGAAGACTCCTCGGCTCGGGTCATCGCGCGTGGCGAGCTCTCGAGCGCGCTCGGGACTTCGTGGCCGACGCTGGCGGCGCCGACGCCGGCGCAAGGCCCGCAGGGTCTTGGTGCGGAACGCTCGAAACCGACGTTTCGCGCTCGATCACGGCAGCAATTCGCCAGCGAGCTTCTGCACGAGCTTGCCGTCGACGGCGCCCTTGTGGCGCGCCATCGCTTCCTTCATCAGGCGCCCGACGTCCTTCTTCGACGTCAACGCGAGCTCGCCGATCAGCTTCTGCACGAGCGAACGCGTCTCGTCCTCGTTGAGCTGCTTCGGCAAGTAGCGCCGCACGACTTCGAGCTCCGCGCGCTCCTTCGCCGCGAGGTCCTCGCGCCCGGCTTTCGAGAACTCGTCGATGCTCTGCTGGCGCGTCTTGGCCGCCGTGAAGAGCGTCTGCGTGACGTCGTCGTCGTTCACTTCGCGTCCGAGGTCGACGTCGAGCTTCTTCAGGCCGCCGAGGATCATTCGCAGCGTGTCACGGGTCACCGTGTCGCCCGACTTCATCGCGGCCTTCATGTCCGTGTCGAGACGTTGGCGCAGGCTCATCGTCATTCCTCCTCTTCGCCGGCGCCGTCGTCGCTCGGCTCGTCCTCGTCGTCACCGCCCTCTTCGTCGACGACCGGCTCGTCGTCCGCCTCGAGCGCGGACGGCGGCGCGATGCGCTTCTGCGGTTCGACGTGGCCGTACGCTTCGAGATCTTCCGCCGACACGAGCTCGACGGACACCAATCGATCGCCGTCCTTCAGGTTGACGAGGATCACGCCTTGGGTGTTGCGCCCCATCGGCCGCGAGTCCGCGATCGGCGAGCGCACGATCATCCCCTGCTGCGTGATGAACATCACGTCGTCCTGCTCCTTGCAGAGCACGAGTCCGATCACGTGGCCGTTGCGGCCTTCCGTGCGGATGTTGATCACGCCTTGGCCGCCGCGACCCTTGATCGGGTAATCGGCGATCGGCGTGCGCTTGCCGTGGCCGTGTTCACACGCCGTGAGGATGTGACACTCTTCGTTGCCGACGACGATCATGCCGATGACGCGGTCGTCGTCGAGCAACCGGATGCCGCGCACGCCGAACGACGTGCGGCCCATCTGCCGGACGACCTTCTCGTCGAAACGGATCGCTTGACCGTTCGCGGTGCCGAGCACGATCGTGTCGCCCGGCTTGCACACGCCGACACCGACGACTTCGTCGTTCTCCTCGAGCAGGATCGCGCGGATGCCGCCCTTCTTCGGGCGCGAGAACGCTTCGAGCGCGGTCTTCTTCACCGTGCCGCGCGTCGTCGCGAAGAACACGGAGCTCTCCGCGTCGAACGCCGGCACGCGCAGGACGTTGGTGATCTTTTCGCCGGGCTGCATCTCGATCAGGTTCGAGATCGCGCGACCGGCGGAGGTCCGCGACGCTTCGGGCACCGTGTAGACCTTGAGCCAGTAGACCTGGCCGCGGTTCGAGAAGCACAGGAGGTAGTCGTGCGTCCCGGCGACGAAGAGCGACTGGATCACGTCGCCTTCCTTCGTGTCGGAGCCACGGATGCCGCGCCCGCCGCGCCCCTGCGCCTTGTACGTCTCGAGCGAGACGCGCTTGACGTAACCGTCGCGCGAAACGGTGACGACCACCATTTCTTCGTTGATCAGCTCTTCGATGTCGAAGCCGCCGTCGATCTCTTCGCCCGAGATCTCGGTGCGCCGATCGTCGGCGTACTTCTTCTCCAGGTCGTCGAGGTCCGACTTGATGATCTCGATGACGCGCGCTTCGCGGCCGAGGATGTCCTTCAGGTCCGTGATCTCGGCGACGAGCTTCGCGAACTCGGCCTCGAGCTCTTCGCGGCCCAGACCGGTCAAGCGGCCGAGGCGCATCTCGACGATCGCCTGCGCTTGCCGCTCGCTGAGCCCGAACTCGCGCGACAAGTTGTTGCGCGCGTCCTCGACGGCCTTGCTCGCACGGATGATCGCGATCACGCGGTCGATGTTGTCGACGGCGATGCGCAGACCTTCGACGATGTGCTTGCGCTCTTCGGCCTTGGCGAGCAAGAAGCGCGAGCGCCTGCGGATGATCTCCTTGCGGTGCGAGATGTACGCGTCGAGCAGACCGCGCAACGGCAGCGTGCGCGGTTGGCCGCGATCGATCACCAAGTTGATGATCGAGTGCGTCGCCTGCATCGGCGTGTACTCGTAGAGCTGGTTGATGACGACTTGCGCGTCCTCGCCCTTCTTCAGCTCGATGACGAGACGGATGCCTTGACGGTCCGACTCGTCGCGCACGTCGGAGATGCCGGTGATGCGCTCGTCTTTGACGACTTCGACGATCTTCTCGATGATCGCCGACTTGCGGACCTGGAACGGAACCTCGGTGACGATGATCGCTTCGCGGTTCTTCAGCGTCTCGACGTGGCAGCGCGCGCGCACGCGCACGAGCCCACGACCGGTCGCGTAGGCCTGCAGGATCCCGCGCCGGCCCATGATGATGCCGCCGGTCGGGAAGTCAGGCCCTTTGACGAGCTCGCAGAGCTCTTGCGCCGACACGTCGGGCCGATCGAGCACGACGCGCAACGCAGCGACGATCTCGCCCAAGTTGTGCGGCAAGAGGCTCGTCGCCATGCCGACCGCGATGCCGTCCGAGCCGTTGCACAGGAGGTTCGGGAAACGACCGGGCAGAACCGTCGGCTCGAGACGCGAGTCGTCGTAGTTCGGCTGCATGTCGACCGTGTCGCGGTCGAGGTCGTCCATCATCTCGACGGCCGACGCCTCCATGCGCGCCTCCGTGTAACGCATCGCGGCGGGCGGATCGCCGTCGATCGAACCGAAGTTGCCCTGGCCGTCGATCAGCGGATAACGCGTCGAGAACGGCTGCGCGAGACGGACGAGCGTCGGGTAGATCACCGACTCGCCGTGCGGGTGGTAGTTGCCCGACGTGTCGCCCGCGATCTTCGCGCACTTGCGGTACTTCGCGCGCGGCCCGAGGTTCAGGTCGTTCATCGCGACGAGGATCCGTCGCTGCGAAGGCTTGAGCCCGTCGCGCACGTCCGGCAGCGCGCGCGAGTGGATCACGCTCATCGCGTACGTCAGGTACGACTCGCGCATCTCGCGCTCGATCGGACGCGGTTCGATCGGCAGTCCGGGAGCGGGCGGCGTGGCTTGTTCGGTAGTCGTCATCGTCTGGGGTGACCGTGATTTCCGCGGCCGATCGCGGGGGCAAACGAGCGCCTTCGAGCGCCTGCTCCGCCCCGCCGGCCGAGCCTCTCCGAACACGCCGCCCGGTGGACCCCTGGTTTTCGTCCCAAGTCCCTACCGGACACGGATTTGGCGAGCTTCGGAAGGCCCGGGGATTATCCCGTCCGCGGGGACCGGATTCCAGCTTCCAAAGGCGGTTCGGGCGAGCTCTCGGGCCCCTACCGGACGGTCACTTACGACCGCTCTCGACCGGCGGGCGCGGTGCGACCTGCTCGAAACGGATTTCGACCTCCGCGGAGCCTGGTTCGGCGACGTCCAGCGCCACGACGAACACGCTGGAGGGCAGGCCCTCGAAAGCGCCGTGCCGGCGATCCGCCGGCCACTCCGCGGTCAATTTCGCCGGTCGGTCCGACGGCACGAGCAGGGCGAACGAACCCGCACGATCCGATTCGACGAGATCGTCCACGTCGTCGACGCGCACGAGCGTGCGGGCGAGCGAACGGACCCAACCCGACTGAGCGAGCAGCTGTTCTTGGTCGACGGGCTTCGAGTTCGTCATGGCACCCGCCGAACGGAGCCACCGGGCGGGCGTGACACGAATTCTCGTCGTCTGCGGCAGACGCGGCGATACGGCCGCGAGCTTCCACGCCATGCTTCAGCGCAGCTCAGCGGCCGAAGTGGCGATCGTGTTCGGCCGCGGCGGCACGCCAGGCGGGATCGAGGTCGGCACAGCGCGGCTCGAGCGGCCCGACCGTGGGCAAGCGGCCCTCCGCGAGGTCCGCGGCTTCCGCTTCGACGTAGTCCGCGAGGACGTCGGCCGCGGCGATCTGTTCGCGCCGCCCGGAATGCAGCTCGAGCGTGAGCCAGTCGAGCGCGAGCTTCGGCTCGCCCGCGGCGAGCGCCGAGCGCGAACGCGTCACGGCGGCATCTGGTTTCGTCCGCTCCGTCGCATCGAGCTTGGCGACGAGCTCCAACCACCGCGAGAGCTCCGGCGTCGGCTCGCCCAGCCGTTCCGCGAGCGCCGCGGCGTGGTCCCACTCGCCGAGCGCGAGCGCGGCCGACACACGGTCGCGCGGCAGATCGCCGGCGAGGCGCACGATCGACACGCCGAGCGCGAGCACGCACGCCACGACGCCGATCCACGTCCACGTGCGCAGTCTGCGTTCGAGCGCGACGCCGACACGCTCGTCAGCGGCGACGGCTTCGACGAACGCGATGCGCTTCGCGGTGCTGAAGTGCCGCCACGAATCGAGTTGGCGCGAATGCGCACCGCCGACGCGATCGAGCGCGCCGATGATGCCGCTCGGATCGCGCGTCAGGCGCAACGCGAAGAGATCGGCCTCGAGCTCGAACCGCCGCGACAGCCAGCCGAAGAGTCGGTGCCAGGCGACGAACAACGCGAGCACGATGCCGCCCGCGATCCATTCGCTCTCGAACTCGCGCCCGACGAGGTCGCCCGCGAGGAACACCGCGCCCGTCCACGTGACGAAGATCACGACGTGATGGCGCTTCGCGTGACCGATCTCGTGCGCGAGCACCGCGACGACCTCGCGTGGCGAGAGCGTCGAGAGCAACACGTCGGAGAACAACACCACTCGATCGAAGGGCCCGAGTCCCACCACCGCGGCGTTCGCGAGCATGTCGCCCGTGCGCCAGAGCGCGAACTGGCGGTAGCGAAAGCGCGCGTGACGAGCGACGTCTTCGAGCAGACTGCGCAACGGGCTCGGCTCGAGCGGCTGCGTGTCCCAGCTCGCGCGCAGGATCCACGGCAACGCCAGCGTGAAGAGCCCGACCGACACGACGACGAAACCGAGGCCGTAGAGTCCGACGTGCTCGACGCCGACGCGCCACGCCGGTTGGCGACCGACGAGCCAGGCTCCGAGCGCGAACACCGTCATCGGCACGAGCGCCGAGATCAGCATGCGCGATTGGAAACGGCGCGACGCGGCGCGTGTCGCGGGATCGGGCTCGGTGTGCCGCACGCGGACGTCGATCACTGCGAGCGCGTAGAAGACGAACGGCGCGAGCGCGAGCAGGAGCCCGGGCTCGGGCCAGCCGAGCAAGCTCGTCGACGCGCCGGTCCAACGTTCGATCGTCGCCGCCCAACCGAACACGCACACCGCGATCGCGAAGAGCACCGGCGAACACCAGTGCAGCGAACGCCAGAGCCACTGCGACAGCCGGAACCTGCCGCGCAAGTAGAGCGCCCGCGAGTACGTGCCGAGCGCGTACGGCACCAACGCGAGCAGCGCGACGGCGCCCGGCAGCTCGAAATGCACGCGTGCGCCCATCTCGGCGGCGGCGAGCGCGAACACGGCGAGCACGATGTGGACGAGGTGCTCCACGCGCCTTCAGGTTCCCTCGCGAGTCCGCCGGTCGGGCGCGGCGCGTCCGCTGCGCGAGTTCGCCGTGCGCGCGCCGACCGACGACGTGGCGCGCGGCTCGCGTCGCCGCCACGGTGCGCGCGGCGGCGACACGCACGGGGACGCGAGCCGCACGGAAACGTTCACGACTTCAGCGCACGGGCGAGTTCGTCGATCAGCGCGCGCTTGATCATCTCCTCGGGCATGCCGCGCGGGCGCTCGACGAGCTCGAGCGCGACCGTGCGTTCGCGGATCTCGTAGCGCACCGCGGCGCGGCCGAGGAACGGAATCGTCTTCGCGAGCACCCCGTGCTCCGCGCCGTCGTCGGCTTCGACTTTGACCGAGTGCTTCGCAGCGAGCGCGAGGATGCGTTCGCGGACCTTCGGCTTCGACTCCGAGTGCGGCACCAGCACCACGTTGGCTTCGTTGGATTCCGTGTCCATCGCTTCTTCCTCCGCCACGAGCGTGCGCCAAGTGCCGCGCGCATGACGGCGCACGTCGCCGACGATGCGGATCTCGCCCCGGCCGTCCCACTCGACGCCGAGCGTGCCGCCGCGGAGTTCGATCTCCGGCGGAATCGGTCCACGCCCGGTGATCCAGAACGCTGCGGCCGCCGCGCACGCTCCGCTGCCGCATGCGGCCGTCTCGCCGACGCCGCGCTCCCACACGCGCAGTCGCATGCGGCCGGGTTCGATCGCGACGAACTCGACGTTCGTGCGCGCCGGGAAGCGTGGCAGTCGCTCGATCTCCGGCCCGAGCGTCGTCACCGGCGCGCCGTCGAGGTCCGACACGAACAGCACGCAGTGCGGGTTGCCGACGTCGACCAGCGTCGCGTCGAGCGTGCCTCGCGAGGTCGACAACGGGGCGCGCGCTTCGAGCACCTTCGGCACGCCCATCGAGACGCGCACCCGCGGCGGGTCGGCGTCGAGCAGCTCGACTTCGCGCACGCCGGCGTCGCACTCGAGCGTGAAGCGGTTCTGCGCGACGCGTCCGTGCACTCGGGCCGCGAACGCGGTGGCGCGCAACCCGTTGCCGCACGTCTCGGGCCGGCTGCCGTCGGCGTTGTAGAGGATCATCCGAGCGTCGGCTCGCGTCGATGGGCAGAGCACGAGCAGGCCGTCGAGCGGCACGAGTTCGCCGTCGAGGCTCTCGAAACGCCCGCGCAGGCCACTCGTGGCGCCCGGCACGGCTCGGCCGCTCGCGCGCACCATCGCCGTCGCGAGCGCCGCGGGGTCGCCGAGCTCTGCGGCCGTCTGCGGATCGAAGGCGTCGACCAGGGCGAACGTGTTGCCGGTTCCGGAGACGATTTCGACTCTCATCGCGCGCCCCCGATCTTCTGCGTCGTGCGGAAGTGGAGCTTCGCGACGTCGCCGAGCTTCTCGAACCCGTGCAGACGCACGAACTTCTTCGCCGCGCGGTCGGTCGGATCACCGGCGCCCTTGCAGAGTTCGAGCGCCCACTGGTCCGAGAGCTCGGCGAGCGCGACGAGAAACTGCTCGCGTGCGATCACGCTCGCCGCGGCGACCGCGAGGATCTCCTCGCCGCGCGGCCGTTGCACGAGCCGCACGCCGAGGTCGCGCACTTCGCTCGCGACGAGCTCCTCGGGCCCGAACTGATCGACGACCACGAGCATGCCGGGCGCAGCGAGCTCGCGGATCACGTCGCCGTGCAGCTTCGCGAGCATCGGGTTCAGGTTCTTCACACGCGCGTGCTCGGCGTTGTATTGCGGCGGATCGAGTCGCGCGATCGCGTGCGGCAACTTGCCACGCAGCGCGGCGCCGAGGCGCAGGCAGGTCTCGTCCGAGAGCTGCTTCGAGTCGCGCACCGGGCCGCCGGCGAGCTCCTTCGCGAACTTGGGTTCGAGTCGCACGCCCGCGACGACCAACGGACCGAAGTAGTCGCCCTTGCCCGATTCGTCGCTGCCGACGGTCGTTTCGTCGCGCGCGTGCTCCTTCTCGGGCGGCGCGATGCCGAGGAATCGCTCGCAGAACCCGTCGGGGTCGGCCGCTTGGACGACGAGCTTGCCGGACGTGTAGTGCGTCGCGATCACGCCGTCCTGTTTGGCGGAGAAGCTCGCGTATGGAACTCCGCGGAACTCGAACCCGGCGCGTTCGAGCTCGCGCTGCAGAGTCCTCGCGCGCGATGCGTCGAGTTGGATCACCAAGGTGCGTTGCGCCACGGGGCGATTGTGGCACGCGCACGGGTCGCTCGGAAGCATCAGCCCGCCGCGTCGAGTCTACGCGGTGTGATCACGACGTTTGCGAGCAGGAGCCCGGCGGCAAGCGAGATCGCGACCATCACCATGCTGAACGCGGCGTCGATGCCGGAAAGCGTGTCGCGTTCGAGCAGCGCGAGCAGGCTGCGGAAGCCGAGGCTCCCGGGCACGAGAACGAGCAGTCCGGGCACCATCGTGACGACGGACGGACGCTGGAGCACTCGACCGAAGAGGTTGCTCGCCGCGCCGACTGCGAACGCTCCGAGAAACGCGCCGACGTCCGCGCCGAGCACTTCGCCGCCGGAGCTCGCGCCGAAGAACGCGATGACGCCCGCGACGACGATCCAGCCGAGGTCCCTCGGCCGTGCTTGCATCAAGATCGCGATCGAGATCGGGGCGACGAGCAACGCAACGCCGAGCGACCATTCCGGCGGCGCGTGCTCGCCAACTTGCGGGAGCGTCGGGAGCACGCGTTCGACTTGCCGCCCGAGCACGACTCCGAGCGCGAGCGCGAGCAGCGTCAGCACGGCGCCCATGAACCGCGCCGTGCCCGCGGCGAGGTGGCGCAACGCGAGCTCGCTCATCGCGGTCGTCATCGTCAGGCCGGGCAAGAACACGATGAGCCCCGCGACCGTGACGGTGAACGTCGAGAGCTCGCCGAGTTGCGTCGCGAGCACCAGTGCGAGCGCGGACGCGATCGTCGCGACCGTCGGTTCGAACACACCGCGCAACCAACGCGACCGTTCCGCGGCGAGCACGAGCAAGCCCGCGACCCAACCGACGAACGTCGCCGCCGCCATCTCGAGCCAACCGCCCCCGAGGAAACGCGCCGCGGCCGCCGAAGAGAGGCCGTAACACAACGTCGTCAGGAAGGGCCCCCACCGCACCGGCGCGCGCTCGATCTCGGCGAGCCGCTCGAGCCCGCGTTGCGGCGTGACGCGACCGTGCAACGCATCGCCGAGCAACTCGTCGAGCGCGCAACGTTTGTCGAGATCGAGGCGGCCGGGCTCGACGCGCATCAACCCGACGGCTTGATGCCCGGGCTCGCCGAACGCGGCGAAGATCGACGTCGGCGTCGCGAAGAACTGCCCGGCGAGCTCGAAGCGCGCCGCGGCGAGCTCCATCGCCTGTTCGACGCGCGGCGCCATCGCGCCGTACCGGTGCAAGGCCGCGCCGAGCTCCATGACGAACGCGCGCGCCGTGCCGTCGGGTCCGTGGGCGGCCTTGGAGTCCACGGCCAGAGCATCGCAAACGCGTGGGGCGCGCGGCTAGCGTGCGGCGAGCTCGACCGTGACTTCCTCGCGCGATCGAACCGTCGCGCGGGCCTCGAACGGCGCGAGATCCGGGCGTTGCGGGTCACCCGGACGGCAGAGCATCAAGTGGTACTCGCCCGGGCTCAATCCGACGATGCGAGCGGTGCGCTCGAAGAAGTCGAAGCGGTGCAAGCCGCGTCGACCGTCGGCTCGCAGCCACAACGTGCCGCTCTGCGCATCCGCAGTTGGAGGAACGGTCACGCGCAGCGCGCCAGCGTCGTTCCAATCGATCGTGACGAGCTGCGCGGTCGCATCGATGCGTACTTCGCGCAGCGACATCGTCGTCGAACCATCGCCAAGCCCGTCGGCCGCCACGAACCGCACGTCGTACCGACCGCAGGGCAGTCCGTCGATCCGCGCCGTACCCGACGTGTGCTCGAGGTAGAGCCTGTGTTTCGCGTCCCGGTCGTCGACGAGCTCCAAGTAGTTGCACGGCGCCTTGCCGAGCGAGAGCTCCGCGAGCGCACCCCGGAACTCGACCTGCAGCGCGCCGACGGGCTCGCCGCGCGGTTCGAGTTCGATGCGCCGTTCCTCGAGCGCGTCGATCGCGCGCGGCAGGTCGACGCGGCGTGTCACCGCGAAGTAGTTCGGCAGACGGTACGAGACCATCACGGGCCCGGCGGAGGGTGCGCCGTCGCCGCGCGTGCAAAGGTACGCGTAATCGAAGCGCGTCTCGGCGGCAGGGACGCCCGCGAGGTCCAGCAGGCACACCACTTCGTCGCCGTCGACCAGTTCCGCGAGCTCGTCGAGGTCGAGCCACTCTTCCGCGCTCGCGTCGGCCCACGCCGCTGCGGTGCGCACGTTCGAACCGCCGCGTTCGACGACCACGATCCGCGCGCCGTACAGCGCGACGAGCTCCAGTTCGAGCAACTCCTCGGGGCGGACGCCGCGCACCGTGCGCCGCGTGACGAGTCCGTCGACCGCCGCGACGACGTGGTATTCGCGACCTCGCGCCACTCCTTCGATCACGAACCGTCCGTCCGCGCCGCTGCGCGCCTGCAGCAAGCGAGGATCGTCCTCCGACGCGGAGCGCAGCAGTTCACAGCTCGGCCCGACGCCCGCCGGCCACGCGACGATGCGTGCGTCGGCTCGCGGCGCGCCGCGATGCCACACGGTGCCGACGAGTTCGGCCGCGCGCGGAAGCACGAGCTCGAGCGTGCCGACCGCGCACGCATTCGTCGCGACCCACAGCGAACGGGTTTCGTACCCCGCAGCGTTCGCCCAGAGTTGCCGGCCTTCCACGTCGACTGCAGCGAGGGCGAACCGTCCGAACTCGTTCGTCGAACCGAGCCGGCGTACCCCGGTCTCGACGGCGACCCACAACGCGGCTTCGGCGATCGGCGCGCCCGTTTCGTCCCTCGTCACGAGCGAACAAGTCGGCGGCGTGAGCTCCGCCGCTACGCTCGTTTCGGCATCACTCGAGCGAGCGCGCCCCTCGCGGTCGACGAGGGGTGAGTCGATCACCGAGTTCGCCGATCGCGCGCCCGGCCCGGCGTTCCACGCCGTGGTTGGCTCGGCCGCGCGTTCGCGCGAGGCAGGACGCGAGGCAGTATCGGGGCGCAGCAACACGTAAGCGACCGCGCCGATCACGGCGACCAGTGCCGCTGCCGAGAGACTCCTTCGCAGCCGCATGCCCGCGCCTACGTCGACCATCGGCAGCTCGTTGGCGAGACGTGCACGACGACTTGTCCGCGGAGCGCGAGCATGTTCCGATCACGTGCGTGAACGACGCCACGTTCGACACCGGACTCCGCGCCGCCGAGCTCGATCCCGAACGCCCCAAGCCGGTCGAAACGCCGTGGGGCATGATGGCGCTCTATTCGATCGGCGGGCGCGTGCACTGCGTCCAAGCGTTCTGTCCGCATCTCGATGGGCCGCTCTTCGAAGGCTCGCTCGCCGGCAACGTGATCACCTGCCCCTGGCACGGTTGGCGCTACGACGTCACCTCCGGCGCGCGCGTCGATCTGTTCCGCGCTCGCTTCGGTGATGCAGCGAAACCTCTCGCACGCTGCGAAGTGAGCGAGAGTTCGCGCGGCACGCTCGTCCTGCGCCCGGTCTGATCCGCGTCGAGGTCCGATTCGCGCCCCGGTCCGTGTCGCGTGCGATGGCGTGAGGCTCGCTCCGCCCTACAATGCGCCGCCCGCAACCGCGCGCTCGACGCGTCGCGACCCAAGGAGTTCCCACGTGGCCCAAATCTACGATTCGATCCTCGACGCCATCGGCAACACACCGCTCGTCCGTCTGCGCACGATCGGGCGCAAGACGGGCTGCGAGATCCTCGCGAAGTGCGAGTTCGTCAACGCCGGCGGCTCGGTCAAGGACCGCATCGGCCGGCGTATGGTCGAAGAAGCCGAGAAGAAGGGCCGCATCAAGCCCGGCGACACTCTGATCGAGCCGACCAGCGGCAACACGGGCATCGGCATGGCGCTCGCCGCGGCGATCAAGGGCTATCGGATGATCATCACGATGCCCGAGAAGATGAGCCGCGAGAAACAAGTCGTGCTCGAAGCGCTCGGCGCAGAGATCGTGCGCACGCCGACGGAAGCTGCGTGGGACGCGCCGGAAAGCCACATCGGCGTCGCGAAGCAACTGCAGAAGATCCTGCCGAACGCGCACATCCTCGATCAGTACTCGAACCCCGACAACCCGCTCGCGCACTACCACGGCACGGCGGAAGAGATCCTGAAGCAGACCGACGGCAAGCTCGACTACTTCGTCGCGACCGCCGGCACCGGCGGCACGATCAGCGGCGCCGCGAAGAAGCTGAAGGAGAAAGTGCCCGGCGTGAAGATCGTCGGCGTCGATCCGGTCGGTTCGATCCTCGCCGGCCCCGGTCCGATCGGCACGTACAAGGTCGAAGGCATCGGCTACGACTTCATTCCCGACGTGCTCGATCGCGCGCTCGTCGACGAGTGGGTCAAGACCGAAGACCGCGAGTCGTTCCTGACGGCGCGCCGCTTGATCCGCCAAGAAGGGCTCTTGTGCGGCGGCAGCTCCGGCTCCGCCGTGTGGGCCGCGCTCAAGATCGCCGAGAAGTACGGCCCGAACAAACGCATCGTCGTCGTGCTCGCGGACTCGGTCCGCAACTACATGACGAAGTTCATGGACGATCAGTGGATGCGCGAGAACGGCTTCACCGAGAGCCGCTGGGAGACCAACACCGTCGGCGACCTGCTGCGTTCGTTGCCGCGCCGTCCGCTCTTGACCGCCGCGAGCTCCGACACCGTCGCCGACTCGGTGCTCAAGATGAAGGAGAAGGGCATCAGCCAACTCCCGGTCGTCGACGACGGCAAGCTCGTCGGGATCATCACGGAGTCCGACTTGCTCGGCAAACTCGTCGACGGCCGCGCGTCGCTCTCGAGCGCCGTCGCCGAAGTGATGTTCCGCAAGGTGCGCACCGCGCAGGAGAACGACGACGCACGCGCGCTCACCAAGATGTTCGCCGAAGGGCTCGTCGGCCTCGTCGTCGACGAACAACAACGCTTGAAGGGCATCATCACCAAGATGGACCTCGTCGACTACCTGACGAAGTCCGTCGAAGCGCCCGCGAACTAGAGTCCGCGCAGCGCTGCGTCGAGCGCGTAGAGGTCCGACGCCGTCACGTCGACCTCCGCGCCGGGCGGCAAGGTCTCGCCCGAGCGCGCGATCCACGCGGTGCGGAAACCGAGCGCTCGCGCCGGCGAGAGGTCGTAGTAGTCGGTGATCGAGCAGTGCAGCACGCGTCGCGGTTCGAGATCGAGCCGCCGCAGGCCCTCGACGAAGTGCGCTGGCGCGGGTTTGTACGAGCCGACCTCTTCGGCGGTGACGACCACTTCGATCGGCCAACCTCGCGACGCGAGCGTGTCACGGAGGATCGTGGTCTCGACGTTCGAGAAGATCGCGAGACGAAAGCGCGCCGCGAGACGCGCGAGCCCGGGCTCCGTATCGGCGAACGACGGCCAGTCGCGCATGCGCTCGGCGAACTCGGCCGCTGCTTCACGCGACACGTCGAAGTCTTGTTCGCGCGCGGCGAGCCGCAACGACTCGCCGAGCAGTTTCCGATACGGCACGTACGCCCCACGCCCGAGTTCGGCGTCGAAGCGCTCGCGATCGCGCTCGAGCCGCTCGAAGTCGGCGCCAGCCAGCGACTTCACGCGCGCTGCGGCCTCGCGCACGCCGCGTCGCCAATCGATCAACGTGCCGTAGCAGTCGAACGACAGTGCGCGGATTTCGGAGAGCTCACGCACGCCGTTGCCTCATCCAATACGAGAGCGAAAGGGCGCCGACCCACGCGAAGCCCGCGAAGAAGAGCGCGAGGAACGGCAACGTCGCCCAACGCTCGAACTCGAGGGCTCGCGCGATGCCCCAACCGAACCACGCCGCGAATGCGAGCTCGATGCCGGGCAGACCGCGCCACGCGGCTCGATACGTTCGCGCGGCCGCCGAGGTGCCGTACTTCGGCGTGCGCACGAACTCGCCGGTGCCGCGGAAGAGGCCCGAGAGGACGGCGCGCGACTGCGAGACGCTCATGCCGATGCCGAGCGCCACCGCCGCGACGACGTCGAGCACTCGCCGCGCGAGACTGCGGCCCAGTGCGCGTTGGCCCGTCTCGTAGAAGAGGAACACCGAGCACGTGCTCGCCGCGAAGACCGCCGCCTGCCATGCGAGCGGTGCACCGCGTTCGATGCCGACGATCCACGGCAACAGTGCGGCGAGCAACAAGACCAGCGGGTAGCCCGAGTTCCCCGTCAAGTGCGCGAGCGCCTCGAGCTTCACTCGCAGCGGCTGATCGGAAGTCACGATCGTGCCGAGCAGCTTCTTCGCGACTTGCACGCTGCCCTTCGCCCAACGCCGCTGCTGCGACTTGAACGCCGCGATGTTCGGAGGCACTTCGGCCGGCGCGGAGACGTGCGGCGCGTAGACGAAGCGCCAGCCGGCGAGTTGGGCGCGGTACGAGAGATCGAGGTCTTCGGTCAGCGTGTCGTGATGCCAACCGCCCGACTCGACGATCGCGCGTTTCCGCCAGATGCCCGCCGTGCCGTTGAAATTGAAGAAGAGGCCCGCGTCGTGGCGCACCTTGTGTTCGATCACGAAATGGCCGTCGAGCAGCGTCGACTGCGCGCGCGTCAAAGTGCTCGCTTCGCGGTTCTCGTGCTCCCATCGCGCTTGCACCATGCCGACGCGCGGCTCCGCGAAGTGACCGACCAGCGCGCGCAAGAAACTCGGATCCGGCATGAAGTCCGCGTCGAAGATGCACACGAGCTCGCCTCGCGCGGTCGAGAGCCCGTGGTCGAGCGCACCGGCCTTGTAGCCCCGTCGCCCTTCGCGCCGCACCACGCGCGCCTCCAGACCTCGCGCGACGAGCTCCGCAACCGCGCGATCGACGATCGCGCGGGTCTCGTCGGTCGAGTCGTCGAGCACCTGGATCTCGAGCTTCTCGCGCGGATACTCGAGCTCGCCGGCGCAACGGATCACACGCTCGGCGACCGCACGTTCGTCGTAGATCGGCAGTTGGACCGTGACGACCGGCCACTCACGAGGTGCATCCGTTCGGGCGCCACCGCGCCACCGGAAGCGCACGATCATCCACACACGATGCAGCCCATGCAGGCAGAGCAGCGCGAGGACGATCCAGTACGTCGCCAGGACGATGTTCGCGGTTTCCACGAGGGCGGCCGAAGGCCGCGCGGCGCCTTCAGTGGGTCACGGCGAGCCACGCTTGCTCGCGCAGCACCTTGATCACCGCGTCGGCGACGATCCGATAACCTTCGGCCGTGGGATGATACCGATCGCCGCGCAGGAATAGGCGCACCGGCGGATCGCTCTTGCGCGCCGCTTCGCGGAACGGCTCGGCGAGGTCGACGAACGTCACTCCGAGTGACTTGCAGACGTCACGCAGACTCTGCACCGGCGTGTCGTCGAATGCGTCGAGATAGACCTGGCTCTCGTACGGCATCAGGAAGATCGCGACGTTGGCGCCGAGCGCGCGACTCTCGGTGACGAGGTCTGCGAGCCGCTGCTTCTCCGCTTCGAAGCGCTGCGCGTTCTTCGGCCCGGTCTCCTTGCCCGACGATTCGCGCGCAAGCCTCTCGGCGTTGGCCCAATCGCGCTCGCGATTCATCTCGTAGTACGTCGCGCGCAACCAGCGGAACAACGCGAGTCGGCCGAGGTTGTCGCGCAGCGAACTCGGCACCTTCGCGCGCAGACTGTCCTTGCCTTGGAAGACCTGTCGGTCGACCGCTTGGACGACGTTCGGGAAGTCGTTGAGGTTGTAGCCGACGAGCACGAGCTGCGGCTTCAGGTCCTTCCCGTACCGACGAAGCACCTCGAGATACTGCTTGCCCGAGTACCCGTTCACGCCGGCGTTCGCCACGTGGATGTCCAAGTCGGCCGCGGCGCCGGCGCGCAGGAGCGTCTCGAGTTGGCGCGGCCAGCATTCGCTCTCGTCGACTCCCTTGCCGAACGTGCAGGAATCGCCGAGGGCGAGGACACGGTACTCCTCTGGCGCGAAGCTCGGCGTCCATTCCGGACCGCGCATGCCCTTCGAGTTGATCTCGTACCAAGTGCCGTCCCAGCGGCCGACGAAGCCCGGGCGATGCACGTGTTGGAGCACCGGATCGGGATCGTTCGGCGTTCGATCGACGAACGAGAACGGACCGGGCTCGCCGGCGCGAGCGACGAGCTCCGCGACGACGAACGCGACGAAGAGCGACGCGCCTGCCAGCGCGAGTTTCTTCAGCAGCGGCCGGAGTTTCATGCTCTGGGCGAAGACCTGACGACCCGCAGTCCAGCAGGAGCTGGGCGGGTCGGCAAGCTTTGTTTCGTTCATCTGCCGGGGCCGACTTGCGTGTGGATCACGATCCGCGCGCACGGTGGAAGAGCTTTCGCAGTTTTGGTCACGCGCCCGTCGTCGGAACGAGTTGCGCGCGCCGTCCGCGTCTCTCGCCAGCGTCAGTCGAACAGCTCGCGCTGCTCCGGCGGCAGCGCGATGCCGGCGAGTCGTGGGTAGGTCGCGAGCAGTGGCTCCGGCACACGCCGCTTCGCGCGCGTGATCGCGGCGGCGAGCTCGACCGCATTGGCGACTGCCTTGCCCGTGAAGTGGTTGTTGGTGATCACGATCGTGTCGTCCGAGGTCGAATCGATTTCACGCGCGCGTTCGGCGAACGACTCGATCTCGGCCGGCGTGTAGAGGTAGTCGTACTTCTGGTCGCGCGTCGCGTCGCGATCGAACCACGCACGTTCATTGCGCCCATGGAGTCTGAGGTAACCGAGCCCGCCGTGCCGAGTCAGCTTCGACGGTGGCGCGGTCTTGCTCCGAGGCAGGTCGATCTCCGCCAGGGACACGCCGAGTTCGAGCACGCGGGCGAGGCTCGCCGGCTCGAACCACGACACGTGGCGGAGTTCGAGCACCAATGGGACCTCGCGGAAGTTCCCGGCGAGTCGTTCGACGAGTCCCAGTTCGCCCGCGCCGCTCGCGAAGTTCCACGGGAACTGTGCGAGCCAAGCCGTGAGTCGCCCTTCGCGAACGAGCGGTTCGAACGCAGCTCGGAACTCGCGCACTCGCTCGGCCGTCACTCGAGCGTCGTGCGTGAACTCCCGGTGGAGCTTTGCCGTGAATCTGAAAGCGGGCAGATCCGCGACACGCGCCGACCAGCCCGCGACGTGCTCGACCTTCGGTATCGAGTAGAAGCTCGAGTTGATCTCGATCACGTCGAACGCTTGGGCGAGGTGACGCAGCGCGTCGAAACCACGCGGCTTCGGCCGCGGATAGACGACGCCCTCCCAGTCCGGGTAGGACCAACCCGCGGGGCCGACGCGGATCAAAAGTCCGGCTCCGCCCCGAGTCCGGCGAAACCACGCCGTTCGAGCGCCATCAGGTTCTCTTGGATGTGCAGCGTCGCTTGCTCGAGTTCTTCGTTGGTGGCGGAGCGAGGGACGCGAATCGGCTCGCCGAACACCAGCGCGACGCGCGCGAATGGCTTGGGAATCGCGAACCGATCCCAACTGTCGAGACGCCACGCTCGGTCGACGCCGAAGCCGAGCGGGAGGATCGGGTAGCCCGTCGCCTTGGCCATCCACGCGAGACCGGGATTCATGGAGTGTCTCGGGCCGCGCGGTCCGTCCGGAGTGATCACGACGACTCCGCCGCCACCCAGGATCTCCAACATCTCGCGCAGCGCGCGCGCACCGCCGCGGCTTCGCGAACCGCGCACGACCGTGTAGCCGAAACGCTGCAGCAGCGCTTCCGAGACGTCGCCGTCGCCGCTCATCGAGACGAGCACGTGGAGCTTCTCCGCGCGCATCTCCCTGACGCCGAGCAGCATGCGTCCGTGCCACATCGCGATGATGAAGCCGCGCGGCAAGTCGTCGAAGCGTGCGCCATCGATGCGTTGCACCCGCCACGAGCGCGCAAGCAGTCCGAACAGTGGCGCCCCGACGCGTGGTACGAGCCAGGCGCCGAAGCGTCTGCGTGCGCGTTTGATCCGTCGGTGCCAGGTGTCGCGGTTCGACATCGCAGCGTCGTGCGTCGACGACGGCGCGTGGACTATGCGCTCGACGACGCCGGCGCGCCAAGCGCGATCAGTTGGAAGCGATGTCGTCGCCTTCGCCTTCTTGATCGGCGCCGTCCAGACCGACCGACCACATGCGATACGACTTGCCGTCCGCGGCGGGCGCGTAACGGTAGTCACGCCCCCATCCGTCCTTCGGAACGGGACCGCCGTTGAAGAAGCCCTTCGGATAAGCCTTGGTCGGTTTGGTGAGCTCGTCGAGTGCCTTCGGCAAGCGGCCCGTGTCCGACTTGAAGACGACGATCGCCGTCTGGATCGAGTCCGCCGCGAGCTCGGTCGAGATCTGCTCGGCGGACGGAGGAACCGGCACCTCCGGAACGTCCGGTTCCGTGGGCGCCTCCGGAGGCACGAACTCACTGGAAGCCTGGGACACCGCGACACCGGCGACGATGCCACCGAGGAACGCACACCACGTTTCCGGGCCGAACGACGATTCGAGTCGCATGTACGACCCGCCCTCGATCGGATGCGCGAACATCACGGTCGGCTTGAAGAAGCGCGTGAACGTGGTCACTTCGGGGAGCTTGCTCGGATCGAAACCGGAATCGCCACCCATCGCGCCGCCGATCATCGATGCGAAGCCGAGCGCCGTCTTGTACGTGCCGCCGAGTAGCTCGGCCCAATCCATGTAGCCGACCACGGTCGCGTTCTGTGGCGGCCGTAGCGAGCTCGCGAGCAGCGCGTGCGGCTCGCCTTCGTCACCGAGCAGCCGTTTGATCTCCTTCGTGGCGCGCGCGGAGAACAACGTGACGACGAGGCGGTTCTTGACGACGGCCACCGTCGGTGTCGGCACCATCGCGCCACCGAAGCCCGCGGATTCCGCGCCCCCCTCGAAGGAGAACGTCCATTTCGGACACTCGACGTCCTTGTACTTGTACGGGTTCGCCTTGATCGAGAACGGAATGCCTTCTTGCTCGGAGACGAGCTTGAGCAGCGACGTCATCCCGCGCGTGAACGCCTGCGGGTCGGTGAGATCGGCGATCAACGCCATGCCCGGCGGAAAGCCCTTGATGCCGAGCACGTAGCCGACGGCACCCCCGTTGAGATTCGCGAAGAGGTCTCGTTCGAGATTGATGCCGTGCTTCGCCTCGAGCTCCGCGACACGCTTGTCGAGCCCAGGGTGTTCGCCGCTCAGCGCGAACATCAGCTCCTTGTAGAGCTCCGCGCCGTCGACGGATGTCGCGTAGAACGCGATGGCATCGTCCGGAATGCACTTCCAAAGCTCCGGCGGAAGCGGCTTTTGCCCCATCGACTTGCCGAAGTAGTTCTTCGACGACGGGGTGTTGACCATCTCGGTCACGAAACGCTCGCCGACCAGGTTCATGCGCGCGAAGGTCTCGCCGCCCGTGCGCTCGATGAGCTCGCGCAACGCTTCGGTCTGTGCTCCGCCTTGATACGCCAACTGCATCATGCCTTCCGATTGCATGAAGACGTGCCCGATCGGCACTCCCGCGGGAGCAGGGAGTCGCGTCGGCAACGACGCGAACTTCGGCAACGATGCGATCGCTTTGCCTTGACCCTCCGCGAGTGCGAGCGCTTGCTCGGGCGTCGTCGCCCCCAGACCGATGACGAGATCGCGATCGGTCGAGATCGCCCAGACAGGGAACTCGATGTCTGCGCTCGGCGACCAGCGTTCGAGCTTGCCGGTCGCGCCGCGGTACTTGACCGGCGTCGTCGCCGCGGGCTGCAGCGTGGCCTTCTGCGTGCCGGCAACGAACAGCTCGTGAGCCCACTTCGCGTTCGCTGGTTGATCGAACGTGAGCACGGCAAGAGCACCGATTTGCGTCGCGATGCCTTGGATCATCCGCTTGCCGGCTTCGGCTTCCTTGCCAAGCTCGATGTCCGCGTTCGCACCCTCCCCACCGGATTTGCCATCCGCGCCGAGCGACGCGAGCGTGAAGGTCTCGCCATCCGCGGAGCGCGAGTACTCGTAAGGGTGATTCCACGCGTCCTGCTGAAGCGCATCCGTGAGCGAAAGCACGTCGAGCGACGCAGGCAGCTCTCCGTTGGTCGAACGGTGTTGTTCGATCAGCGCCTGCAGTTGCGCGAGTTCGCCCATGGTCGTCGCGGAGGCCTGCAGGGGCGCGCCACTCGGATCGGCCACGAACGTCAAGGACACCGATGCCGATTGCAGCCGACCGAGGTACGCGACCATCGCCGTTACTGGCGACGCGGCTTGGTCGTCGGGCAAACCGAGCATTCCGCCGAGCTCCGAGAGCTTCTCGTCGAGATCGATGTCGAACGACTCGAGCGTGCCGTACACGGCCTTGCGCACGGACTCGTCCTTCACCAACTGGATGACCGGCGCGCGTTCGTAGCCGCGGATCATGCCCTTCACGTCCGGTAGTTCGGCGTACAGGAACGCCGAATCAGGATGCAACGCGGGATGCGACGTCGTGCCTTGCGCTGCGGCGGCGAGTAGGAAGGCAGTGGTGATCATTTCGGTCGTGCCCTTGCGTGCGACGTGATTAGAGCCCTGCGAACTCGCGCAGCTTGGCTTCGTTCTTCTTGAGCTCGTCTTCGAGCCCGGTGAGAGCTTTTTCGAGGTTCTTCCCGGTCTTCAGCGAAGCGCGGACCTCCGCGAGCTTCTGATCGACCGACGCAACACCCCCATCGAGTGCAAACGCGATGATCAAGCCGCATTCGTTGATCAGCTTGGCGTCCGCCTGCGCGTCGCCGCCGAACTCGAAACCCCACACCTTCTTCAGCGGATCGAGTCCACCTTTGTTGGCGATGTTCTGCACGGACCACTTCAGCAGCGACTTCGGGTCACGCGACGTGGGATCCTGGAAGTACCGCTCGACGTACGCCGCGGCGCCGTAACGGAACCACTGCGGGAGCTTCTTCTCCCCCCAGAACGCCTGTGCGAGTTCCTCGCCCTTCCAGCGTTTCGAATTCAAGCTCCCGATCGTCTCGACGCTCGGGTCGAGCGCCTCGCCGAACGACTGTCCGGCGGCGTGACGCACGAACGTGCGGCCGTAGCTCCATCCGGCGTCGTTCGACGCGTCGAGGTAGCACACACCCGCACCGGAGTAGCTGCCTCGTTCGAACGGTTCGGTCCAGAGCTCGGCGAAGAACGCACCGTGGGCTGAGGACAAGCCGCGCAAGTCCGGCGAGGATCGGCCGTCGCCGTTGGCGAACGAGTTGTATTGCTCGCCCGAGTTCAGCACGAGCACGATCGGTCGCATCGGCGGCACGCGACCGAAGATCTTCTCGAGGTGAGCGAAGGTGCTGTCCGCTTCCTTCACGGCTTCGAGCGCCACGTCACGCTTGCACGTCGAGTAGACGTCAAAGTGCTTCCCGCGCAGCCTCCACCACTTGCCGACTTTGGAGTGGTACTCGTTCGCCTCCTCGAGCGACAGCCACTTGTCGCCGCACTTCCACTTCCCTTGCTTGGCGTTCTCCGCCTCTTCGGGCGAGACCCACTCCAGATCCTGCCGGGTCCAACCGTCCTTGAGGCGTTTCTGCTCCTCGGCCGTCAGCCAATCGCCGTCGTCGCTCCGGGTCCGTCCGGTCGCGGTCAGAAGCGCCTCGAAGTCCCGTCCCGCGCCGTCACCCTTGTCCTTCGCCGAGTCCGCCGCCTTCTGCGCGCCGCCCGAGGCCGGGGCGGGCTCCTTCGCTTTCGGCTTCTGCTGTTCCTCGGTCGAGCCTTCCCCGGCCGCTTGCCGGGACGAGATCGCTAGCGTCGGCATCGTGACCGCCGCCATTCCGGGTTGGGGGAGCGCCGTGAGCGCGAGGGCCATGCAGAGGATCATGGGTGTGTCTCTCAGGTGGAAGCGCGTTCGGGTCGCGACGGACGCGCCGTAGGGCAGCAATAGGGACGGTGGCTTGCCTGCGAGCGTGTGCAGTACTCGGCTCGGCGGCCGGCCGGGAAGAGTAGCAATCTGCCGGCCTTGCGTACGTCCGGGCTGCCCGATCCCTGCGCCATGCGCCCGGCGTGTTGGCAAGAACCTCGCCGCGACTCGGGCGGCGCGTGCGGCAGCTGGATCCTCATGATCATGGTGGTTGTAGTAGGGGTGCATATGTTCACCATCCACCGCCTAACGTCGCTGGCCCGGCATGCGACGTTGGGGGCACGACGGACAACGAACGCGGCCGTGGGCTTTGAGCCAACGCGGTCATGGTGGGCAGGGTTCGCCCGCTCGACGGCGTTTCGGGGCGACTTGCCGGGGGAACGCGCCGCCCTTAGACTCCCCGCTCGTTCGTACCGTCCGCGCTCGCTGTTGTTTGTCGCTGCATCCGCAACGCATCGACGCTCGCGGGCTTCTCTAGACAACCCTCCATGGCGCAGCACAAAGCCCCCACGGCCGTCACAGTCGCCCCGCGCGCGGAACAGACCCCCTTCCAGGCGTGGGTCGCCAAGTACTGGCTCCTCGGCTTGGTGGTGCTCGTCGGCATCGGTGCGGCGGTCATGTTCTCGGAGTACCGCAAACACCAGGCGCGTCAGGCTCGCGTCGGTACCTGGTCCAAGCTCGCGGCGATCCTCGAGCCGCACCCGCTAACCCAGTTCCCCGGTGGGCAGCCTGAGTTGCTGGGCCGCTTGGGGGACGAGCTCGGCCAGGACCCGACCGGCGGTTGGGCGCGCTTGGTCGAGGCACGCGCACGGGCCAGCACCGGCGATGTGCAAGGTGCAATGGCCGCAATCGACAAGCTGAAGCAGGTCAACCCGGGCCATCCCGCGCTCCAGGTCGCCAACTCGGGCGGCTCCGGCAAACTCGCGGACACGTTCGTCGGGTCGTTCGACGCGACCCTCAAGTGGGAGGCTCAGCACCCGTCGCTACGAGAGAACCCGCCGCCCCCGTCGGATGCGCCTATCGTGTCGATGAAGACCGCAAAGGGCGTCATTGAGGTGCAGTTGTATGTAGATCGAGCGCCGGCGCACTGCGCGAACTTCCTGAAGCTCGTCGGCGAGAAGTTCTACGACGGCACCCGGTTCCACCGCGTGGATCCACGAATGATGATTCAGGGCGGCGATCCGAACTCGAAGACCGATGCGACCAGCACCTGGGGTCAAGGCGGTCCAGGGTATACGGTGCCGCTCGAGCGCAGCGACCTGTTTCACTTCGAAGGTGTGCTGGCCGCGGCCAAGAAGCAAGGCGACACCGAAAGCTCGGGGTCCCAGTTCTACATCACGGTCAAGGCCGCCCATCACCTGGATGGCGACTACACCATCTTCGGGCGGGTGGTGTCCGGCATGGACATCGCGCAGCAAATCGCGTCCGGGCAGACCGCCGAGGGCGCCCAGGACCGACCCGCGGACCCCGTGGTGCTCGAGTCGGTCAGTGTGAAGCCGTAGCGCAACCCGGACGGGCGCCGCCTACGCCAAGGGCTTGCGCGGCGCGATTCGATCCACGATTCGGGTAAGCTCGGCGTGGCTGTAGCACTCGATCGTGACCTGCGTCCGCTCGCCGGTCCCCAGTGTGACTCGCACTTTCGTGCCGAGGGCCTCGCTCATCCGCCGCGCGAGCTCCGTCGTCCACGCGGCTGGCCGTGCCACTTCCGCGCCGGCCGCTTGCTCGAGCACCTGCCCGCGGTCCCGCGCCCTCGCTTCCACTTGCCGGACGGACAGCCCCTCTCGGACGGCCTCCTCCATGAGTGCGGCCTGCGCGCGGGGATTCGCGACGCTCAGCAGCGCTCTCGCGTGCCCCATCTGGATCAGATCTTGGGCGAGGGCGTCCTGCACCGCGGTGGGCAACTCCAGGAGTCGCAAGTGGTTGGTGACGGTCGAACGGCGTAGCCCCACCTTGTCCGCCACCTGTTCCTGGGTGAGCCCGAGCTCCGTCAGCATGGTTCGGAATCCCCGGGCCCGCTCGAGTGGGTTGAGATCTTGCCGCTGCAGGTTCTCGACCAGGGCAAGCTCGAGCATCGCGCGGTCGTCGATGTCGTCTCGAATGGAGATGGGGACCTGCGTGAGGCCGGCTGCCCGACTCGCCCGCCACCGCCGCTCGCCGGAGATGATCTCGAACTGCCCACCTGCGCGCCGGACGGTAATGGGGTGCAGCATCCCATGTTGCCGGATGCTGCTCTCGAGCTCCCGCAGCGATTCCGGGTCGAACACCCGGCGGGGTTGGAACGGATTGGGCCTCAGGCTTTCAACCGGGGCCGTCGTTTGCCCGCCGGCAGTGGCTCCGGCATCGCCTCCGAGCAACGAACCCAGACCTTTTCCCAGCCGACGCTCCATCTTCCCCGCCTCCGTTCCACGTGGAACACATCCTGATCAACCGCGCTGACTATACTCGTCCCAACTCATGACGAATAGCCCGCGGTTCGATTGCGCTCGGGACGAGCTCCTGCTCGTGGGTGTCATTGCGGCGGCGCCCCTGCGACAGCGGACGGGTTGGGCAGGCGTCTGCTCCGTTCTGGCGTTCGTCTTAGGGGCGACGCTGCTCGGGTGGGGTGCCACAGAAGAATCATCTGGTGTTCAAACACTAAGCATCATCACTTCTTGTTCCTCCGTGTCGGCGATAGTGGTCGTGGTCTGGGCCGCGACGTACGGACGCGTGCTCCGGCGCGCACGAGGGAGCTGGATTCTGGCCTACGCGGCGTCTGCGTATGCGGTCCACTGCGGTGTGACACTCGCGGGCTGCTGGGCCGTGGTGGTGGCTTGCGAAGCGGTGGGAGTCGGCCAAGGCGCGCCGCAGCTCGACGCGCTCTCGGGATTCGTGATCGCGTGGCGGTGGGGCGCGCTCGCGGTGCTTGTGACTTGTTGGCGACGAGCACCACCGACGAGCATCGCGTGGACGCTGCTACTCGGCTGGGTCATCCCCACGGCGGTGCCGTTCATCGGGCATGAGCCCGCACGGTTCGCCCCATTCATGGCATCTCCGAACGACCACACGTTTGCGCCGATGGTCGCCGATATCGGCGCTGCGCTCGCGTTCAGCGTGGCGGCTATCCTCCTCGAGCGACACCCCACCACCAACGCATGAGATACGGCGTTCTCGGCGACATCCACTCCAACCTCTCGGCCCTCGAGAGTGTGCTTGCCGCACTGGATCGTGAGGGCGTCGACACGCTGTTGAGCGTCGGTGATGTCGTCGGCTACGGGGCAGCCCCGTCGGAGTGCATCGCGCTTCTGAGGGAACGGAAGGTGCGAGCAGTGATGGGCAATCACGACGCGGCGTGTCTTCAGCTCCTCGACACGCGCTACTTCAACAACTACGCGCGCGCCGCCGTCGAGTGGACCCGTGCTCACCTCGGCGAGGAAGAGCGTCGCTGGCTCTCCGCCGCACCTCTCGTGACGCACTTCGAGCACTGCTCGTTGTCCCACGGCACGCTGTTCCGTCCCGAACTCTTCGACTACATCCAGAATCCGACGGACGCGGACCCGTCGCTCGACGTGATGCCGCTGCCGGTGTGCTTCGTCGGACACACCCACGTACCGGTGACGTTGCTGCGTCTACACGACGATCCGACTCGCACCGCCTACACGGTGGACAGCGAGATCGATGTCGAGGAGACGGCGCGAGCCCTCGTGAACGTCGGCAGCGTCGGACAGCCACGCGACGAAGATCCGCGTGCGGCTTATGCCATCTACGACTCAGAAGTCGGCCGAGTGTGGATCAAGCGGGTGGAGTACGACATCCAGACCGAAGCGCGTCGGATTCACGCGGCTGGGTTGCCCGCAATGCTCGCCGATCGGCTCTTCCTCGGCGTCTAGTCGCGCCGACCGTCACGCGTTGCGAAGGTACTGAAGCTCCGCCGGCAGCCGATCCATGCCGTGCTCGCCGAGTCCATGCTCGAAGAGCAACCCGATGTCGCGCAGCGGATTCTCGTCGCCCCTGAACACGTAGTGCCGTGCATCCGGATGTGAGCCGACGGTCACGAGAACGTCGAGAATCGAGCTCGCGTTGCACCGCCTGCCATCGACCTCGAGTTCGACGGGTGTCGCGTAACGGTTCACGATGCTGACGATCAGCGCGGCAGGCCGCGCGTGGAGCTTGATGTCATCCG
The DNA here is from genome assembly GCA_023150475.1 of Planctomycetota bacterium. Taxonomy (GTDB): domain Bacteria; phylum Planctomycetota; class UBA1135; order UBA1135; genus JACRIN01. The sequence goes on along the minus strand of JAKLKU010000004.1, from coordinate 222,643 downwards.
GCAACTCGACGATGAGCTCCTGGACGTTCGTGTACTGACGGAGCAGCGCCTCCGCCAGAGGCTTGCCGCCGCGCATGAGTCGATCCGCCCAGTACAGCAAGTGGTTCAGGATCACGTCCTGGACTTCGCCGCGGTCGACGAGAGTGCGGATGCGCCTCTCCGCGACTTCGTCGCGTGAACCGTGTCGTTCGACGAAGTGGGTGAGGAACGTCACCGACTCGAGCAAGTGCAGCGACGCCGAAAGGTGCCCGCGCAGTCGCGGGAGTCGCTCGTCGCGCCCTTCGAGCACGGTGTTCTTCACGTGCGTGTCGTACGTCGACTGCAAGTTGTGCACGGTGGCCTCGTACACACGGGCTCGCTCTTCGCTGCACACGCGAGAGAGATACTGCTCACGTTCCTTCGCGCCGGTCACGCGGTGCACACCGAGGCCGGCGAACATCGTGCACGCCGAGGCGTACTTGGACGCGATCTCCGCGATGCGCTGCTCTTCGTCGTCGATCTGCTCCTGCCCGACGTTGCGTGGCAAGCGCTGCCGCGTGAATGCATCGGCGAAGTCGTTCTCGTGAAGGCCGTCGCTCGGCAAGACGATGCCGACCGCCTTGGCCTCCTTCTGCACCTCCGAGAGCAGATTCAACGTGGCTCGCCGTATGACGGCGCCTGCACGGTGGAACGAGCGCCGCAGGTCGGCCACTTCATCCGCTTCGAGCGCGTTGGCAACGCCGTACCCGTCGAACCTTCCCTGCAGGTGCCCGAGGCTGAATCCCGAGAGCGCGAACCAACGCACGGAGGCGATGAACTCCCGCAGGGGCCCGAACGTGCGGTTGTACTGCGCGCCAAAATCGTCGAGGAACGACTCGACGGCTTCTGCTTCGCTCGCGAGCGGGTAGTAGTGCTTCTTGCTCCACTCCTTGCTGCCACTCTCGAGCAGCGTGTTGCACAGCATGCCGAAGGAGGCGGCGCGTGCCTGAAGGAGCGCACCGAACTCGCGTTCGTGGATGACTTCTTCGAGTGAACGATCGCTCATGCGGGTCGACTGCACAGGTGGGGCGTGGCGCCGTCCAACGGTAGCAGACGCGTCGCGGATTGGGGCGAGCGCGGCTCGAACGGAAGGCTCTTCACGAGGTCCCCGCTTTCCCTACGAACCTCAAGAACGGCACGGAGGACCGCCGATCCTGGGCGCACGCCGCGCGAGCACCCGCCTCGCTCTGCTTGTAGTAAGGAGCACCGCCATTTCCTCGGAACGCTGCCTCGAGACCTACCTCCAGGAGATCAACGAGATCCCGCTGCTCTCGCCGCACGAAGAGCGCGAGCTCGGTCGGAGGATCCAAGCTGGCGACCTCGCCGCGCGCGAGCACATGATTCGCGCGAACCTGCGCCTCGTGGTGTCGGTCGCGAAGATCTACGCGGACCGCGGTCTGTCGCTGCAGGATCTCATCGCCGAAGGAAACATCGGGCTGATGAAAGCAGCGGAGAAGTTCGACCCGAACGCCGGGTGTCGCTTCTCCACGTATGCGACGTGGTGGATCAAGCAGTCGATCCGTCGCTCGCTGCTCAACACCGTCAAATCCGTGCGTGTGCCGGGGTACATGGCGGAGCTGATCTCGCGCTGGCGGCTCGTCAGCCAGGAGCTCGGCTTCATGCTGGGCCGCGCCCCGAGTCTGGAAGAAGTTGCGCTGGAGCTCGGCATCCCGGAGGAGAACTGGTCGCTCTTCAAACGCACGATCCAGACGTCGAGCCTGGGCGCCCAACTTTCGTTGGACACGCTGACGACGCACCAGGAGACCGTCGAAGACGAAACGACGCTGACTCCGGACGAGAAGCTGCTGAACAAGGACCTGCTCCTGCGGCTCGAGCACCTGCTTTCGGTGATCGACGAGCGCGAAGCGACGATCCTGAGGTTGCGCTACGGACTCGGCACGGACGGCGCCGAGCCCATGACGTTGAAGGAGATCGGCAAGGTCGTCGGTCTCACACGCGAACGAGTTCGGCAGATCGAACGGGAAGCGCTGCGCAAGCTCTACAATGTGATGAGTGGCGACTGAGCGAGGCACATGAGCGCGGCGGCGCCGACCGCACGCGCGCAGGAGGGCACGGCGCTCTACGTGCACCTCCCGTTCTGTGCCGCGAAGTGCCACTACTGTGACTTCTTCTCGGTCGCCGGCGAGGGCCAGGACTCCGCTGGCATGGTCGCCGCGATCCTGGCGGAGGCGCGCGCGCGTGCGCCGCGGGCCCCGCGGACCGTCTTCTTGGGTGGTGGCACGCCTTCCTACCTCAGCGTCGGCGAGCTGCGCGACTTGCTCGACGGCCTTCAAATGGTCACGAACTTCCGCGAAAGCGCCGTGGAAGTGACCGCGGAGTGCAATCCAGAGAGTCTGACGCTCGAAAAGGCCCGTCTGCTGCGCGCGCTCGGCGTCGACCGCGTCTCGATCGGCTTCCAAAGCCTGCGCGCGGAGGTCCTCGCGCTGTTCGGGCGGGTGCACGATGCGGACCAGAGCTTCCGCGCGTTCGAACACGCCCGGACGGCGGGGTTCGAGCGCGTCAACGTCGACCTGATCTACGCCCATCCTGGCCAGACGCCGGAGGCCTGGCAGGCGGACCTCGGACGCGTGTTGGCGCTCGGCCCAGAGCACCTCGCGGCCTACAACCTGAGCTTCGAGGAAGAGACTCCGTTCGAGCGCTGGCTCGCCGAGGGCAAGCTCACGGCGCTGCCCGAAGAACGCGAGCTCGAGCTCTTCGCGCGGACGCGAGAAATGACGTCCGCCGCCGGCCTGCCGGCCTACGAGATCTCGAACTACGCTCGGGCGGGCGAACGCTGCCGGCACAACCTCAACTATTGGCGCAACGGCGAGTACGTCGGTATCGGTCCGTCCGCCGCCAGCAAGGTCGGCTTCACTCGTTCGGGCAACCCGCGGTCGATCGCGCTCTATCGCCGAGCCGTCGAACACGGCGGGTTCGCGCTCGCGTGGAGCGAGACGCCGCACGCCGCGCTGCGTTTGGCGGAAACCTGGTGGCTCGGCCTGAGGCTCGCCGACGGCGTCGAGCCCGACGTCGCACGCCGCACCGCCGGCTTCGCCGAGGAGACGGACGTCTTCGAAGCGCGGGCGCACGAACTCGCGGCGGAAGGGTGGCTCGAACGGCGCGGGCGCGCCTTCGCGTTGTCCGCGCGCGGCTTGCCGCTCGCGGACTACCTGGCGAAGCGCTTCTTCGAGCTCGTCGACGACGCTGCGAGCTGATCCACGCGGAGAGGCGTCCTCCCGCACGTACTCGGCACGCTCGACTTCGCGGCGCCGACGACGCGCCCCGCGCGTGGGGTTAGGATCCGCGCTTCGCCATGAACTACGCCGACCGCCTGCAACGCGCGATCGACCAACGCGGCAACCCGTGCTTGGTCGGTCTGGACCCGATCCTCGAGCTCTTGCCGCCGGAGTTCGCGGCCGCGCGCGACACGAAGCTGCCGCGCGCCGACCGCGCCCGCGCGCTCGGCGACTTCTGTTGCGCCGTGCTCGACGTCGTCGCGAGCAAGATCCCCGCGGTCAAGCCGCAGTCGGCGTTCTTCGAAGCGCTCGGCTCCGACGGCGTGCGTCAGTTCGAGCGCGTCGTCGCGACCGCACGCAACCTTGGTCTCGTCGTGATCGCAGACGTCAAACGCGGCGACATCGCGAGCACGGCCGAAGCGTACGCACATGCGTTCCTCGGCGGTACGACGGGTGTGCACGAGGACGAGCTCGCCGACGCCGTCACGCTGTCGCCATTCCTCGGCAGCGACTCGATCTCGCCGTTCCTCGAAGTGTGCAAGCGCACCGGTCGCGGTTGTTACGTGCTCGTGCGCACGTCGAACAAGGGCAGCGCGGACTTCCAACGCCACGGCGCGCCGGAACTCTCGTTCCAAGTCGCCGACGCCGTCGTGCGCTGGGGGAGTGAGCTCATCGGCGAATCCGGTTTCTCGAGCGTCGGCGCCGTCGTCGGCGCGACGCACGGCGCGGAGTTGGCGTCGTTCCGCGAACGCATGCCGCGCACGCCGTTCCTCTTGCCGGGGTATGGCGCGCAAGGCGCCGGCGCGAAAGACGTCGTCGGTGCGTTCGTCGCGAGCACGGGCGGACCGCGCGGCGCGTTGGTCAACTCGTCGCGCGGCATCCTCTTCGCCTACCGCGACGCCAAGTACGCGGGCAAGCCGTGGAAGGACGCGACCCGCGCCGCCGTCGAAGCGATGGTCCAGGATCTCGGCGCGGCGCTCGGCTCGCGCTGACGCCCGTGAACGTCACGATCGAACGCTTCGCGCCTTCCGCGTCGGCTCTCGCGCCGCTCGTGCGAGCCGCGCTCTCGCGTTCGCTCGAGCTCGCCGGAGTCGACGTCGCAGTCACTGCCGCGTCGATCCAACCGTTCTCGGCCCGACCGGACGCTGCGCGCTTCGATGCCCGGCGCCGCACCGCGCTGATCGACGCGCTCGGCCGCGGTCGCTCCGAGTTCGCTCGTCAGGTCTTGGCGAAGCTGCGCGAACCGAACGCGAGCGTCGTGATCACCGGCCAACAACCGGGCGTGTTCGTCTCGCCGCTCTACTCGCTCTACAAGGCGCTCACGACGGCCAGACTCGCTGCGGAGCTCGAACGCAAGTGGGGGACGCCGGTCGTCGCGCTCTTCTGGAATCACGCCGACGATCACGACGTCGCCGAGGTCCATCACACGTTCGTGCAGAACGTCAACCTCGATCTGCAGAAGGTCGCGCTCGCCGGAGTCTCTTCCGGTCGCCAACCGTTCTCGCGCATCGTGCTCGACGAAGAACGACATCGACTGCGCGCGATGAGCGAGGCCTGCACCGCGTCACTGCCGCACGCGCGCGAACTCGAAGCCGCGCTCGAGCTGCTCGCTCCGCGCGCCGGCGAGACGCTGTCGGGCGCGTTCACTCGCGGCCTCTCGGCGCTCGTCGAACGCTTCGGCGTCGTCGTGTTCGAACCCGACTCGTTGCGCGGCGAGCTCTCGGCGGCACTCGCCCGACTCGTGGCAAGCGAGCCGCTCGATAGCTTGCTCGCCGGCGCCGAAGCGCTGCGCCGAGCAGGTTTCGAGCCCGCGATCGATCCGCGCGAAGCGGCGTTGCTCTTCCAAGTCGACGAACGCGGCCGGCGCGCGCTGCGTGCGACCGAACACGGCTGGCGCCTCGATGGCGACGAGAACCCGATCACGACGCGCGACTTGGCCCTAGGGATCGAGCGCGAGCCGACGAACTACTCCGCCGGCGCGCTGCTGCGGCCCTTGGTGCAGGACCTCGCGCTGCCCGCAGTCGCGTACGTCGGCGGCTGGGGCGAACTCGCGTATCACGCGGAGCTCGGCGTGTTGCGCGAACGAGCCGCGCTGCCGAAGACGAGCTTCGTGCCGCGCGCGTCGTGCACGTTGCTCGACGCGGCGACGCGCGAGGCGCTGACGAAACTCGGCACGACGGCGGCCGAAGTGCTCGCGGATCCGCGGGTGCTCGAGCGCGAGGACACGGCGCCCGAACCTCCGGTCATCGGCCGGATGCGAGAACTCGCGCGCGCCGTCGAACGCGACATCAACGCGCTGCGCACGGAGCTCGAGCCGCTCGATGCTGGCCTCGCACAATCGCTCAAACGCACGGCGCACCAAGCGCGCTCGTTGGTCGACGCCGCGCGCGAGAAGGCCGAGCGTGTCCACCAGAACGCGTCGGGGCGCGGACGTCGCAACGTGCGCCGCGTCGCGAACACGCTCTTGCCGCGTGGCGAGCCGCAAGAACGTGTGCTCGGACCGCTCGATTTCGTCGCGCGCTTCGGCACCGCTTGGATCGCTGCCGTGCACGACGCGATCGACCCGTTCGATTCGCGCAGTTTGATCGTGGAACTCGGCGAGCCGCCGAGCGAGAAACCCCAACCATGAAGCTCGACCTGCTCGTCATCGCCGCTCACCCAGACGACGCCGAGATCTGCGTCGGCGGCACGCTGCTCAAGCTCGCCGCCGCGGGCCGCAGAGTCGGCATCGTCGACCTCACGCGTGGCGAGATGGGCACTCGTGGCTCCCGTGAAGATCGCGATCGCGAGACGCGCCACGCGAGCGATCTGATCGGGCTCGCCGTGCGCGAGAACCTCGAGCTCCCCGACGGACGCGTCGAAGTGACGCTCGACGCGCGCGAACGCCTCGCCCGCATCCTGCGCTTCCACAAACCCGAACTGGTGCTCGCACATCACGTGGACGACTTGCATCCCGATCACGTCGCGTGCGGCCGGCTCGCGCGCGAAGCGTGGTACTTGTCGGGCCTACAACGGCTCGCCGAGCTCGACGGCGGGCCCGGCGCAGCTCGTCCGAAGCGGCTGCTCCATTTCGCGGGCCACGTGCCGTTCGAAGCGACGTTCGTGGTCGACGTCGGCGCGTTCTGGGAGAAGAAGCGCGAGCTCGTCAACTGCTATCAGACGCAACTCGTGCCGTCGGGCGCGGCCGATCGTGGCCAACACTTCCTCTTCGGCGCCGACATCTTGGCCCGCATGGAGACCCGCGCCCGCTTCTACGGCGAACGGGTCGGCGTGCGCTACGGCGAGCCGCTCTTGCACGCGGGTCCGCTGCTGCTCGGCGACGTCGCGATGCTCGCCTGAGACCGCACGAGCCGAGCTCTCGATCGCTACAATCCCGGCGCGATGCGGCGGATCGCGATCATCAATCAGAAGGGCGGCGTCGGCAAGACGACGACGGTCGCCAATCTCGGTGCGGCGCTCGCGCGGCTCGGCCGCCGCGTGGTCGTGATCGACCTCGATCCGCAAGCGAACCTCTCGTTGCACCTCGACGTGCCGGTCGAGCAGAACCAGCCCTCGATCTACACCGTCCTGATCGGTGAGACGCAACTCGCCGCGGCGCTGCGCCCGACGCGCACGCCGAACCTCTCGATCGTGTCGTCGAACATCGATCTCTCGGGCGCGGAGCTCGAGCTCGCGAGCGCGATCGGTCGCGAGTCACTCTTGCGCGATGCGCTCGAGGCGTGGGAGCGCGAAGCGCGTGAGAAAGACGGCCGCGCTCCGGCGGACTACGTGTTGATCGACTGTCCGCCGAGCCTCGGACTGCTCTCGATCAACGGCCTCGTCGCGGCGGGCGAGACGATCGTCACGTTGCAGACCGAGTTCTTCGCGCTGCAAGGCATGTCGAAGCTCGTCGACGTGCTCAAGCTGTTGAAGAAACGCTTGAACCCGACGCTCGAGATCGCCGGCATCCTCCCGTGCATGTACGACAGCCGGTTGAAGCTCGCCCGCGAGGTGCTCGCGGAGATCAAGAACTACTTCCCTGGTCGCGTCTTCGGGCGCGCGATCGGCAAGAACGTCAAACTCGCGGAAGCGCCGAGCTACGGCCGCACGATCTTCGAGTACGCGCCGGAATGTTCGGGCTCGAGCGACTACCAAGAGCTCGCCGTCGAACTCTGCGCGCAAGAAGCTCGCGACGCCGAGCTCGTAACGCTCGCGCGGCCGGCGACGGGCTCGGAGAAATCGTCGTCCGTCTCGCCGGCTCCGTCCGGTGCGAAGAGCGCCGCGCCCATGGCGCGACGCGAACGCAAGCAGCCGCCTGCACCCGCGACCGAACCGTCCGCGCCGAGCGCAGCGGCGAACTCGTCGCCTCGTCCCGAAGAACTGCGCAACGTCGACATCGTGCCCCCGGCGCCGCGTGCGGCGCCGGCGCAGCACGGCGCGAACGAACGCGAGCCGTCGCACGGCGAAGCGCCTGACGCCGCGCGTGCCGCGAACGTCGAACCAGCGCCTGCACCGGAGCTCGAGTCGCTGGACGCAGTCGCGGCAGGCCGCGAGGAAACGCTGCGTGAGATCGAGCTCGTTCCCGCGGGGCCCGTCGTCGCCGTGATCACGGCGAGCGCGCCACCGCGCGTCGCGTCGAGTTCGACGCTGCCTCTCGCCGTGCCCGCTCGCACGGACGTGACTCCACCGACGGTGCACGACCAGGTCGCAGCGAGCTCCGCGGATGCGTTCGCTTGCTCGGCGAGCCCGTCGGCCACGGCACTCGTCGAGCCCGAGTCCGCCGTGTTCGAGAATCGCCTCGCGAGCTACGGCTTCGGCGCGGCGCCGACGCTCGAACCGGTGGCCCCAGGCGAAACAGGCGCGCCTAATGCGACGGCCGAACCGGAACCCGCGTCGGCGCGAGCCACGGACGCGCCGGCCGCAACTTGCACGCGCGCCGACGACGAGGCAAACGCGCGTGCCGCGGAGATCGTCGCCGACGAGCTTCCGGAACTGCCGAGCGATGCGTTGCTGCTCGAAGACGAACCGTCGAACGGCTAGAGAGCGCCGAACATGGATCGGCCGCTGAAAATCGGTGTCGTTTGTCACCCGACCTACGGAGGTTCGGGCGTCGTCGCGAGCGAGCTCGCGCTCTCGCTCGCCGACATCGGGCACTGCGTGCATCTCTTCTCGCACGAAGTCCCGCCGCGCCTCGCGGCGTCGCCCGGCCCGGTGCAGATGCACCGCGCGCAAGGTGTCCCGTACCCGCTCTTCCATTCGACGCCGCACGACCTCGCGATCACGTCGGAGATCTTGAACGTGCACCGCGAGATCGGTCTCGACGTCGTTCACGCACACTACGCGTTGCCACACGCCGTGTCGGCCTTCCTCGCACGCAGCGCGGCGAGCGCCGATCGTGGGCATCGGCCGCCGAAGGTCGTGACGACGCTGCACGGCACCGACATCACGCTCGTCGGCAACGATCCGTCGTATGCGCCGCTGACCCAGTTCGTCATCCGCGCGAGCGACGCCGTCACCGCCGTGTCGAGCTGGCTCGCGGCGGAGACGCGCCGCCAGTTCTGTCTCGACGAGGACCGGCCGTGCCTCGTGCAAGTGATCCCGAACTTCGTCGACATCGAACGCTTCCACCCGGACGCGGCGAAACGTCGGCCGAAGCGTTCACGACCGCGCGCGGTGCACGTGTCGAACTTCCGGCCCGTGAAGCGCGTGCCGTGGCTCGTCGAAGCGTTCGCGAAATGCCTCGAAGGACGGAACGCCGAGCTCGTGCTCGTCGGCGACGGACCCGATCAAGCGGCTGCACGCGACGTCGCACAACGACTCGGCGTCGCCGACCGAGTCAGTTTCCTCGGGGAACGCGACGCGATGCCGGAACTGCTCGCGCCGGCGGACGTGTTCGTCCTGACGAGCCGCGAGGAGTCGTTCGGCCTCGCTGCGCTCGAAGCGATGGCCTGCGGCACGCCCGTCGTCGCCACCGACGTCGGCGGCGTGCACGAAGTCGTCGAGGACGGCGTCACGGGGCTGCTCGCGGCGCGCGACGATCAAGCAGGCTTCGCGGCGAAGCTCGGGGCGCTGCTCTTCGGCGCGATCGACGCACGCGAGATGGGCCGCCGCGCGCGCGCAGCGGCGGTCGACCGTTTCCGGCGCGAGAAGATCGTCGCGCTCTACGAAACGCTGTATCGCAACACCATCGCGCGATGAAGCGCATCTACCTCGACCACAACTCGACGACGCCGCTGCGCCCCGAGGTGAAGGAGCTCCTCGTCGCGACGCTCGAGCGCCTGAGCGGCAACCCGTCGAGCGTCCACGCCGCGGGACGAGCGGCCCGGCACCTGCTCGACGAGGCGCGCGAACGCGCGGCGGCCGCCCTCGGGGTCCACGAAGACGAGCTCGTCTTCACGTCCGGCGGCACCGAGTCGAACAACCTGGCGCTCGTGGGTGCGCTCACCGCCGCCGGAGCCCAGCGGGGGCTCGTCACCACGACGATCGAACACGCGTCGGTGCTCGAGACGGCCCACGCGCTCGCCCGCTCCGGCAGGCGGGTCGAATTCGTGGGCGTCGACCGTGAAGGGCGGGTCTCCCCGGACGAGCTCACCGGCCGAGCCGACGCCTCGAACGCCGGGTTGATCTCCGTGGTCGCCGCGAACAACGAGATCGGGACGTTGGCGCCGCTTCGCGTGCTCGCGCAGGCGAAACGCCCCGGCACGTTGTTGCACACCGATGCCGTGCAGGCGCTCGGTCGGATCGAACTCCGCCTCGCCGAGTGGGGCATCGACCTCGCCAGCTTCTCGATGCACAAGCTCGGCGGCCCGGTCGGTGTCGGCGTCCTCTATCGAAGGAAGGGCGTCAACGTGGTGCCGCTGTGCCATGGCGGCGGCCAGGAGCACGGCCTGCGCCCCGGCACCGAGAATGTCGCGGGCATCGTCGCGTCCGCGCTCGCGATCGAGCTCGCCGTCCGCGAGCGAGCGGAACATGCGGCGAGGATCGACGCCCTCTCGCAAGCGCTTTGGCGCGAACTCCACGCCGCGTGCCCCACGCTCGTCCGTGTCGGTCCGAGCTTCGAATCCGGCGAGCGCCTGCCCGGCACGCTGAACGTGCTCGCTCCGCATGTGGACGGCAAGGTGCTCGTAACGCGTCTCGATCTTGCGGGCCTCGAGGTCAGCGCGGGTTCTGCGTGCGCGTCGGGCTCGCTCGAGCCTTCGCACGTGCTGCTCGCGCTCGGCTACTCGCGCGACGAAGCGCGAGCGGCGCTGCGCATCTCCTTCGGCCGCACGAACGGCGTCGAAGATGTTCACAACGCTGTGGAGATCTTGCGGAGAAGCTTGGGATGAGCGAGCGGAGGTGTGTGTCCGCTCGTGACTTGTGCGTGTGGAGTGGAGAGTCGCGTCAGAAGCGTTGACCTCGTCGCGCTCGCGCTGGATAACTTCGCCTCGCTTGCCGCCGCTCGCCGTCGAGCTCGGAGGACCTCCAGCGTCGCCCCCGCGTCGCACGTCCCGAGCGTTCGACGGCGTCGTGGTGTGCTCGAGGTCCGGCGGGTCCCGCAGCTTCCGATCGGAAGTTGCGCTTTCCCAAACGGCGCCTCGTCGGCGGGGAGGAGAGGCCCTGAGCGAGCGCTGAACGGAGCGGGTTCCTGTCACGAGCACTCGGCTCGAACCGGAGGTCTGTGCCCCACAGACCGACCGGGTGCGGGAGGGGCGATTTCTGGATTCCATGCAACAGCCGGATGCGATGAACGCGGAAGCGCTGAGGTCCTCGAACCTCGAGCCGACGTCCCCCCTCGCGCCGCTTGCCGGTAGCGCGGGCAGTCGTCCCGCCGCGAACCCCTCGCCGCTCGCCACGGCGGCCGAAGACTCCGGTTTCGGGTCCGGAACGGAGGTCGACGCCGTTTCGCTCTCACACGCAGCGCCGACGGGCGACCGGCGCGCGCGCCAGACCGAGGAACCTGTCGCCTCGGCCACGTCGAGTCCGAGCGCGTCGGCCGGCGACGCGCACTCCGAGTCCCGCGAGGCCCTCCGTCCGCACGACCGCGAGCGGCTCCAGCCGATCTGGGCGGCGCTTCAGGGCGCGCTGCAACGCTCCCTGCAACGCGAGCAGTTCGAAACGTGGTTCCGTGGCGCGACGTTGGCGCGAGTCGACGACGCGACCGTCGTGCTCGCCGTCCAGAACTCCTTCGCTCGCGACTGGCTCGGTCGGCACTACGCCGAGGCACTGGACGCCGCGATCGCGCAGGTCTTCGGCGGTCGTCGACAGCTCGTGCTCGAAGTCGATCCGGAGCTGACGCTCTCGCCGCGCGCCGCGCGGCCGCTCGCACCGTCGAGTTCGTCTCCGAGCCCCGCGGCACCGCCGCCGCCGGCACCCGCGACGGCCCGCGACACGTCCGGCCGTCCCGTCGAGGCCGCTGCGCGCGACGGGGAGGTCCGCGCGACGCCGCGGCTGCTCTGGTCGAGCGACGTCACGCTCAACCCGAACTACCGCTTCGACACGTTCGTCGTCGGTCCGTGCAACCGCTTCGCGCACGCCGCGTCGATCGGCGTCTCCGAGAACCCGGGCAAGAACTACAACCCGTTCTTCCTGCACGGCAGCGTCGGACTCGGCAAGACGCACCTCCTGCAATCGCTCTGCGCGACGATCCTCGAGCGTGATCCGACGTCGCGGATCCTCTATCTCTCCTGCGAGACCTTCGTCAACCACTTCATCGCCGCGCTCGAGAGCTCGGACCTTGCGAAGTTCCGCAACAAGTACCGCAACGTCGACGTGCTCGTCGTCGACGACATCCACCTGCTCGCCAACAAGGAGCGCACGCAGGAGGAGTTCTTCCACACGTTCAACACGCTCTACAACGCGGGCAAGCAGATCGTGCTTTCCTCGGACAGTCCGCCGAAGGAGATCCCGACGCTGCAGGAGCGCCTCGTCTCGCGCTTCAAGTGGGGCCTCGTCACCGAGATCGAGCAACCCTGCTACGAGACGCGCGTCGCGATCCTGAAGCGCAAGAGCAAGGAACGCGGCCGCGAACTGCCCGACGACGTCGCCGCGATGCTCGCCGACCAGCTCGAGACCAACATCCGCGAGCTCGAAGGCGCCGTGACGCGCTTGATCGGCTTCGCGAGCCTCAACAACCAACCGTTGAACTGCGAGATCGCTCGGCGCGTCTTGCGCGACGTGTTCGCGACGAGCCGTGGCCAGCCGTCGATGGAGGACATCCAGCGCGTCGTCACGGCGCACTTCAACGTCAAGCTCACCGATCTGCAGTCGCGCAAGCGCACCAACGCCATCGCGTTGCCGCGACAGGTCTCGATGTACCTCGCGCGCAAGATCACGAGGCACTCGCTCGAGGAGATCGGTGGCTTCTTCGGTGGCCGCGACCACTCGACGGTGCTCTACGCGATCGAAAAGGTGGAGGGCGAGATGAAGTCCGACGCTCGTTTCCGCGAGCTCGTCGCCGGCTTCTTGACGGCGCTCCAGCGCGCGAACGCGTGACCCACCGGCCTTCCCGCGTACTCAAACACCGTGGAAAACCCGTGAGTCCTTTCCGGATGTTCCGTCGGCAGTTTTCGACGCGTCTCGCTCCCTCCCGGCCCGCTCTGGAAAGGTGTGGGGAAGCCGCCCGGTCCTGCACGGGTTTTCCACCGTGCCACGCGCTTCGTCCACGACGGGTGCACGCCACACAACGCCTTTCAGGACAAGGCTTTAGGCTCGTCGAGAGCAACGTATTCCACGTTCCGGCGCGGCTCTATGATGACGACCCCAAAGAGATCTCTATCTGTTCCTTCGGAAAACCGGAGGACCACCCCCGTGCGCGCCGCGCACGCGCCCCGAGGAGACCGACCGCATGAAGGTCCTCTGCAATCGTGACGCCCTCCGCCAAGGGCTGGCCGTCGCCAACACCGTCATCCCTGCCAAGACACCGAAGCCGATCCTGTCAAACGTTTGCCTGGTCGCGACCGCCGATGCGTTGGAGCTCGTCGGCACGGACCTCGACGTTTCGCTGCGCTACCGCATCGAGGACGTGAAGGTGATCGAGCCCGGGACCGCGGTGGTGTCCGCGCGGACGGCGCACGACTTCGTGCGAGACCTCTCGGGCGAGACGGTCGAGCTCGCGAGCCACGACGGTTCGCTCGCGATCACGTCGGGTCACGACATCGGTCGTCTCGTGACGGCGGACGCCGACGAGTTCCCGGTCGTCGCACGCTTCGCGGACGAAGGCGTGACGACGCTGCAGGGTGGGACGTTCACGACGCTGGTCTCGCGCACGGCGTTCGCCGCGGCGCGTGAGCAGGGCCGTTACGCGATGCACGGCGTGCTGATGGAGATCGACGACGGCCGACTCCAGATGGTCGCGACGGACGGTCGGCGTCTCGCGCTCGCCGGTTCGCCGATCGAGAACGGACCGGACAAGTTCCCGTCGAAACGGCCGGTGATCGTGCCGACGAAGGGCGTGCAACTCTTCTGCCGCGTCATCACCGATCCGCTCTCGCCGATCAAGATCTCCGTCGAGGAGAGCCAGATCGGCATCAAGACGCAGAACGCCGAGGTCTTCGCGCGTCTGCTCGACGGCGAATTCCCGCGCTACAAGGCCGTGATCCCGACCGAGGCCAACAACTTGGTCGAAGCCGACGCCGGCATCCTCGAGCGCAAACTCCGCCTGGTCGCGAACGCGACCGGCGACGAGACGCGCGCCGTGAAGCTCGCCGTGCGCAAGAGCGAAATGGAGCTTTCCGCGCAAGCCGCCGGCAAGGGCGCAGCGACCGCGCAGCTCGAGATCGACTACAAGGGCAAGGACGCCGAGATCACGTTCAACGCCGACTACGTGATCGAGGGACTGAAGACGTGCGAGAGCGGCATCGTGCGTCTCGAATTCAACGAGAAGAACGCTCCCGGGAAGTTCACGCTCGGCGAGAACTACACGTACGTCGTGATGCCGATCACGATCGACGCGTGAGCGCGGTCGCCGCGATTCACGCTCGACAGGAGCAGGTGAACAAGAAGAAGCACCAGGGTCCGACGCCGATCGGCGAAATCTTGGCGCGGTACCTGAAGCGCCAGGGGCTCGACGAGAAGCTGCGCGGCGCCCAGGTGGTTCGCACGTGGGACCGGACGCTCGGGCCGCTCGCGGCGCGAGCGCGCGCCGTGAAGTTCCGCGACGGCGAGTTGATCGTCGAAGTCGACTCCGCGCCGCACTTGGCCGAGCTCACGAGCTTCACCGGAGAGAACTACCGTCGCGCAGTCAACCAGACGCTCGGCCGAGAGGTCGTGAAGAGCGTGACGTTCCAGAGGAAACGCTGACATGGCAGAGAACGAAACTTTGAGCAGCAGCTACGGCGCCGACTCGATCACCGTGCTCGAAGGTCTCGAGGCGGTGCGCAAGCGGCCCGCGATGTACATCGGCGACACCGACGTGCGCGGGTTGCACCACCTGATCTGGGAGGTGGTCGACAACTCGATCGACGAAGCTCTCGCGGGTTTCGCGCGCAAGGTCTCCGTGACGATCCGTCGCGACGGATCCGTCGCCGTGATGGACGACGGCCGCGGCATCCCGACGGCGATCAAACAACCGTACGGCGTGTCGGCGGTCGAAGTCGTGATGACCAAGCTGCACGCCGGCGGCAAGTTCGACCACGGCGCGTACAAAGTCTCCGGCGGTCTGCACGGCGTCGGCGTTTCGTGCGTCAACGCGTTGTCCGCTTGGCTCGAAGTCACGGTCTTCCAAGACGGGAAGATGCACCGCCAGCGATACGAGCGGGGGACTCCGAAGGCGCCGCTCGCGGTCGTCGGCACGACCGACAAACGCGGCACGCAAGTCGTCTTCAAAGCCGACTCGACGATCTTCCGCACGACGGAGATCGAGTGGGAGATCGTGGCGACGCGTCTGCGCGAGACCGCGTACTTGATGGGCTCGAAGGGGATCGTGATCGACCTCGAGGACGAGCGCACTGGCCACAAGGAGCACTTCGAGTTCCCCGAAGGCATCAAGACGTTCGTCAAGCACGTCAACAAGAACAAGGAACTGCTCCACGCCGAGCCGATCTACTTCACGAAGGTCGTCGCGAGCGAGGAGAACCCGAAGCTCGAGTACACCGTCGAGATCGCGCTGCAGTACACCGAGACGTACCTCGAGAACGAGTTCACGTTCGTCAACAACATCAAGACGCCGGGCGGCGGCACGCACCTCGCCGGCTTCAAGGGCGGTCTCACGCGGTCGCTGAACAACTACGCGAAGAACGAGAAGCTCGTGAAGGACGCGGACAAGGTGCCGCTCGGCGACGACTTCCGCGAAGGCCTCACGGCGGTCATCGCCGTGTTGGTCCCGGATCCGCAGTTCGAAGGCCAGACCAAGGACAAGCTCGGCAACCGCGAAGTGCAGGGCATGGTCGAGTCGGTGGTCGGGGACTGCCTCTCGCGTTTCCTCGAAGAGAACCCGCCGATTGCGAAGACGATCGTCAACAAGGCGCTGCGCGCGCAGGCGGCACGCGAAGCCGCGCGCAAGGCGCGCGATCTCGTGCGGCGCAAGTCGGCGCTGGCGTCGGGATCGTTGCCCGGGAAGCTCGCCGACTGTCAGAGCGACAATCGCGAGGAGAGCGAGCTCTACCTGGTGGAAGGTGACTCCGCAGGTGGCTCGGCGAAGGAAGGGCGCGATCGGCGCTTCCAAGCGATCTTGCCGCTGAAGGGCAAGATCCTGAACGTCGAGAAGGCGCGCCTCGACAAGATGCTCGGCCACTCCGAGATCCAGACGATCATCGCGGCGCTCGGGTGCGGCATCGCGGAGGAATTCGACGCGACCAAGGTGCGCTACGGCAAGGTCATCATCATGACCGACGCCGACGTCGACGGGTCGCACATCCGCACGCTGCTCTTGACGTTCTTCTTCCGGCACATGAAGCCGCTGATCGAGAGCGGCAACCTCTACATCGCGCAGCCGCCGCTCTACCGCGTGAAGACGAAGGAGTTCGAGCGCTACGTGCCGAACGACGCGGAGTTGCGCAAGCTGCTCGTCGATCTCGGCGCGCACTCGATCGCGATCCGCGACAAGAAGTCGGGCCGCGAATGGAAAGGCGCCGAGCTCTCCACGATCCTCGACAACCTGCGCCAACTCGAGGACTTGCTCGAGCGCGCGATCCCGGTGTGGACGAGGCTCTCCGCGGCACGGCTGCTCGATGCGTTCGACGGCGAGACGTCGCCGCAGTTCTGGGCATTCGCGCAAGGGCAGGACTTCTTCTTCACCTCGGACGAGGAGTACGCGAACTTCCTCGAGCTGCAGAAGGTCGGCCTGAAGAAGGGCGAAGACCTCGTCGTGTACACCGGCCCGGAAGGTGGCGGCAGTCGTGAAGCGGCGCACGTGGTCAGTTCGCGTTTGCCGCACACCGAGGAACTCGCCGGTGTGCTCGCTGCGCTCGAAGCCGCGGGCCTCGTCATCAAAGGCGGCGGCGCTTGGCAACTCTCGCGCGGCAAGACGACGTTCGACGCGACGAGCCTCACCGAACTCGCCGAGGCCGTTCGCAAGAGCTCGGAAGGTGAACTCGACATCCAACGCTACAAGGGCTTGGGCGAGATGAACCCCGAGCAGCTCTGGGAGTCCACGATGGACCCCGCGCGGCGCAAGCTCTACCAAGTGAAGATGGAAGACGAGTTCGCCGCCGACGAGATCTTCACGATCCTGATGAGCCCTGGCGTCGAGCCGCGGCGGGACTACATCGAGCGGTTCGCGCTCGAAGCGACCAACCTGGACGTGTGAGCCGAGCCGCGCGCGGCGCAGGCCCGCTGCGACGCGCTCGACGAGCGGGCGGAAGACTTTTCCGACCGTGTGGGAAGCGCAAGAATCCGCCGCCGGATTCAGAGTCGCATTTCGAGCGGTCGATCCTCGGGCGTCGCCGTGCAAGGGCACGGGACGTGTGGGGAAGGCAAGTGAAGGCTAGCCAGCGACTCGACTACAACAACCTCGCCGCGGCGTTGGGCCAAGGCAACCTGATCGACTCCGCGCGGCTCTCGCTCGCGGTGCAGACGGCGCAGCAGTCGCGCACGCCGCTGCCGGAGTTGCTCGTGACCGAAGGCGCGATCGGCGACTGGGAGCTCTCGCACGTCGTGTGCGAGGTCTTCGGCCTGCCGTTCCTGCCGGTCGACATCTGTCCGCCGAACCCGAAGTCGCTCGAGGGCCTCGATCCGGAGTTCCTGCGCGTGCACCGGCTGATCCCGATCGATCGGCACGGCCAAGTGCTGACGGTGTGCATGCCCGGGCTCGTGCAAGCCGACGTGCTCGGCATGCTCGCGGCCGATGCGGACGTCACCGTGTTGCCGGTCGTCGGCTCGGTCGAGTCGAACAACCGTTGGCTCGCGCAGAACCTGGCGCGCGAAGTCGAAGCCGCTCTGCCCGCGGAAGGACAGAAGGGCGAGTGGTCGAACATCTTCGACTCGGGCGACGCCGCAGTGATGCAGGGCCTCGGACCGGGCGAGAATCCGACGGCGTCGTTCCTCGACGAACTCCCGCCGTTGCCGGGCTCGCAGCCGAACGCGTAGCGGGCGTTCGCCGCCTCAGTTCGGCTGCGGAGGAGGCGGTTCGTCCGTGCGCGGCGGCGGCCGCATGGGCTGAATCGCCGGTGGGTCGGGTGTGACGCGCGGTTCGGGCGCCGGTGGTGGCGGCGTGAGCGGTGCGTCGAGCGCGCTGCGAGTCTCCTGAGCGGCCTCGCGGAACGGGCGAGCGATGGTGTCGGTGAGCTTCTGCTGGACCTCGCGGACCTTGTGGCTCTGCTCGACGCTGCGCTCGATCTCGCGTTTCGCGTTCTCGATCTCGCGTTCGATGCCCGTCTCGCGGCGGATGTCGTTCAACGACCGTTTGAGTCCGACGAACCAACGCGCGGCCTCGGCGGCGACCTTTGGCAGGTTGCCGCCGAACAGCAGGAGTCCGACGACTCCCACGATGAGGAGTTCGAGCCCGCCGAGTCCGAACATGCGCGCGGATTCTAGCCGGTGGTGGCGGGAACCGGACGTTCGGGCTCACTCGTCCCGCTGCCAGCGGTCGAGCAGGCCGAGATTGGGCGAGCGGTAGCCGAGCAGCGGCACGAGGTTGAACTTGATGTTGTTCGCGCCTTCGCCGGCGACGAACGAGAGCTCGATCTCGAACACGAAGTCGTGACCGAAGCGCCGCACGGCGAGGCTCGAGGAGAGGCGCCCAGTGGTCTGCGAGATCGTCTCGCGGCCCTCGAGCTCCCACTTGTTCGTCGCTCGATCGGTGTCGAAGCGGTAGCGCGCGCCGATCGTCAACGCGTCGTACAGTCGGTCGCCCGCGAGCGAACGCGCGCTGTTGTAGCCTGTCTCGAGGTCGAGGCGTTCGTGCGGCCGGATGCCGAAGTAGGTGCGCGAGTAGACGGTCTCGCCGCTATCGGCGTCGTACCGGCCGTCGTGCGAGACCGCGAACGGAACGTCGCCGATGCGGGTCAACCACGCTCCGGAAGTCTCGAGCGGCAACCAACCCTCGGCTTCGCCCGCCGCCGTCGCGTTCGCGTGCGACTGCGCGAGCTCGACGTCGAGGAACTCGCGCTCGCGCAGGTTCACCAGACGCGAGCGCAGACGCAGATCGAGGAACGAACCTTCGAACGGACGCTCGACTTCGTCGAAGGCGATCGGCGTGCCGTCGGTGTAGGTCGTCGCGAGATCGCCACGCAGCGTCACCTGCGGGCTCAGTTCGTGCAGGTACTTCGCGCCGGAGTACGTGCGCCACAACGTGGTCGCGAGATCGATGCCGGCGAAGAGCAGCGCGCGCGAAGGGTTCGTCACGGGATCCGCGCCTTCTTGCCAGCCCGTCGCGCGACCTTCCACCCACGGTGTCGCGACGAGTCCGCCCGCGCCGAGCGGTTTGGTGAGCTCGAGCCGGTGTTGCGTGTCGAAGCGCAACGAATCGCGCTCGCCGAGCCCGTCCGGGAACGGGCTCTCGTACTTCGGATCACCTTCGAGTCGGCCGAGTTGCGCGAGCTCGGTGCGCCCGGCGTAGAGCAACGGTGTGCCGAGCAGCTCGGCGACTTCGGAACGCCCGCGATAGGCGGCGAACGACGGTTGCTCGAGCACTTCGGTGCGGAAGTCGTCGAGCCGCGTCTCGACCGTGGCGGAGAGCAGCGACCCATCGATCGCCTTGCGCCAGTGCACGTAGTTCTCGCGTTCCTCGAAGCGCAGGAACTCCGACTCGAAGAACTCCGCTTGGACGCCTGGGTCGGTCTGCTTCGAGAAGACGAAGTCGATCCACGCGTCGTCTTCGAGGAAGTAGCGAGCGCGCGCGTGGTACCAAGCGCGCAAAGACGAGCGATCGTCCTCGTCGACGCGCACGAGACCGCGGTCTTCGCCCGAATCGTAGATGCCGTCGATGTTGAGGTCGGCGTCGTAGATGCCGTCGCGGTGCAACGAGCCTTCGAGACCGAGCAACAGGCCGCGCTTGTTCAGGTACTGCGGTCGGATGCTCGTGCCGCCTTCGGGTTCGTCGAACTCCGGCGCGTCGACGGCGTTGAGGTTCGGCGAACGTCCGCGCAGGCCCTTGAGCCACTTGTCGAGCCACTTCAGGAACGAGCCGGGCTCGAAGTCGATCTCGGTGCCGATGAACGTGCCGAAGCGGGCTTGACTGCCGAACCGGAGCCAACGCACGCCGCCGATCGACGCTTCTCGCGCATCGATCGAGAGGTTGCGGAAGGAGAAGAGCTCCCAACCCGAGCGTCGCAGCACCTTCTCGCCGAGCTTCTTCTTCGGCTTCATCGGGAACGCGATGCGCGGCAGCGGCAACGACCAGCCGTTCTCGAAGACGATGGCGTTCCCGCGGATCGCGACGTCCCAGACGTTGATGCGCGTCTTCGAAGGTTCGAGCCGCAGGTCGGCGGTCTTGATCTGGTAGTGCGGCTTCGCGTAGTCGCACGAAGTGATGACGGCTTGGTCCGCGCGGAACGAACCATCGGCGGAGTGCCGCAGCCATTGCGCGCGCAGCTTGATGTGCCGCCCGCGGATGTTCATCGGCGACGTCACTTCGGCGTTCTCGATCCAACCGTGGCCGTCGGCGTAGTCGAGGTACACGGAGTCTGCGCGGGCGACGCGCGTGTCGCCGTCGAACGTCTCGATGTTGCCCTCGAGGTAGACCTCGTCGAGCAGATCGGAGAACCCGGAACGCGCTTCGAGCAGCGTGAAGAGGCTCGGCGTCTCGCGCCGTTTGCGTCGCCGCGCCTCGCGCGACGGATTCGGGCGCGGCTGCTCGCCGGAGTAGAACTGGCCGGAGAGGCGCGTCCATTCTTGGTGGTCGACCCAGCACAACATCCAGCCGGCGCGCGTGAACTCGGTCGCTTCTTCCTCGCCGGCGCGGCGCACGACCGTGAAGCGCGGTTCGCGCAGCACCTGGATCGTCTCGTCGAGGCCTTCGAGCTGATCGAGCGACTGGTATTCGATGCGCCACGAATCGTCGAGCGCGCGGATGAAGCCGCCGGTCGAGCGCACGAAGTTCGTCTCGAGATCCCACTCGAGGTGGTCGGACTCCATGCGCGCGCTCTTCGAGATCACGAACGCGGGTTGACCGTCGATCGCGGCGAAGTTCTCGGCGCGCGAGATGCGCAGCGTGTCGCCGTGGGCTTCGACTTCGTCGCCCATGCGCGCGACGCAGTTGCCCCACGCGAGCACGTCGGCGGACGGCGCGAATCCCGGGCGCAAGCTCGCTCTGGTCGACGTGATCAACGCGTTCTCGGCGTCGAGCGACCAACCCTTCTCCGACGGATCGAGGCCGCCGAGGTAGACGGTCTCGGAGAAGAGCAGCGAGTCGCGAGTGCAGGTGACGTGGCCCGCGACGGCGCGCAGTCGGCGTCCGGTGTCCGAACGCGACGGCGCCGAGAGCGGCATCGGCACGCCGTCGACGTCGAGCTCGGCGTTCGTCGCGTCGAGGCGATCCGCCGTGAAGTCGATGCCGTCGCCGACGAGCCGGAAGCCGATGCGTTCCTTCGGCAGCGTGCCCGAGAGCTCGGCGCGTTCGCCGACCTTGGGCTCGAGGTGCGCGAGCCCCGCGCTCGAAAGCGTGAAACGATTGCCCTTGCCGTGGAGCTCGTAGAGGCCGGTGTAGTCGACGCTGACCGCACCGAGGGCTTCGAGCCAACGCGCTTCGACGTCGCGAGGTCCGAGCTCTTCGCCGCGCACGCGCAGGTCGTCCGCGCGGAGCTCGTAACGCTGCGCCGGCTCGACGACGATCGCGTGGGCTTTGCCGCGTGCGTCGAGCGCGAGCTTCGGCAACGCGCCGACGACGAGTGGCGGGTCGCGCTCGAGCGCGACCCAATCGCCGTCGAGGTCGATCGTGCGGTCGTCGACCGTCACGTGTGCGTCGGCGCCGCCGCGGGCGATCATCCGCCGCGCGTCGTACTCGATCGTGTTCGCGCGCACGCGACCTTCCGCGAAGTCGAGCCGCGCGGGCGAGCCCGAGAGCTCGTACACGCCGCCTTCGAGCACCAGCAGACGATCGCCGGACCCGTGGCCGAGCGCGTTCGAGAACGACACGGTGCGCGACGCAGCGAACGTCGACGTCGTCGAGTCGAAATCGGAGAGGAGATCCGTGGACGCGGAGAAGCCGTTCTCGCCCCAGACGCGCAGCGAGACGCATTCCGCGCGCGGCACGCGGAACTCGTCTTTCGTGCGCACGAGCTGGAATCCGCGCTCGGTGGAGAGCTCCCACGCACGACCGTCGTCGAACGTGCCGTACGCGTACGTGTCGCCGCGCGTCGTCAGACGGCCGACCACCGAGCCTTCGGCGTCGCGGTCCGACGTCAGCACGAGCGTCGGAGCCGACAGATACGCGCCGCGTGCGGAGATCGTGGCTCCGCCGGTCGCGGTCAACTCGCTGTACGCCTTCGCGCGATCGCCCTTGCCCGAGAGTTCGCCGCGCGTTTCGAGCACCAAGTCGAGTTCGGGGACCCGCACCGTCGCGGGGCCGGCGAACGAGAAGCTCGGCGGACGATCGAGCACGACGTCGAGCGGACCTGCGCCGTCGGCTTCGAGCTCGAGCGCTTCACCCGCGACACCCGCGATCGACGGCGGCGCTTCGAGCGGGAGCCGCACGCTGGGCGCGCCGTCGAGGTGCGCGCGCGTCGGTCGGCCACGGGTGTCGAACGAGACGGTCGCGCGGTCGCCGGCGAAGCGCTCGGCGCGCAGCGTCAACACGGCGGAGCCGATCGCCATCGCGCTCTGCGGCACGAAGCGACCGGTCGAACCCGCCGGCAGCGACCCACGCAGTACGAGTTTCGACGCTTCGACGTGCAGCGGCTCGGCTCCGGGCAAATCGAGCACCGCGCGGTCGCGCGCTTCGACTTCGACGATCTCTTCGCCGGTCTCGTCGCCGCCGTCCAGGCGCCGCATCACGAGCCCCCCGGCCGACGTCAACGTGGCGGTGAGGCCCTGTTCGACTTCGAACTGGACGAACGTGTCGCTGCCGAGCTCGATCGAGCGTCTTTTCGCGTCGAGCTCGAGCCCGAGTCCACGCGCGACGAGTCCACGGCCCGCGATGTCGACGCGCGACTTCGACGTCAGTCGCTCGTTCGCGACGACACCTTCGACTTCCGGCAACGTGATCGTCACCGGCGCGAGCGGCACGTCGCGTTCCACGCGCAACCGCGCGTCGGTCGCGGTCATCGGGAACGAGAAGTCGACGCCCGAAGTGTTCGGCGAGATGCGCACGCGGGCTTTCTCCGCGGTCAACGTGCCGCGGAGCGCCTCGCTGCGCACGTCGTAGACGCTCGCGGAGAGCCCGACCAAGTCGTACGTGTCGGACCCGAGCGGCTGAGTGTCCTTCGCGTGGAGCTCGTAGTGCTTCTTCAACGTCTCCGGGTCGCGTTGCACGTGATCGAAGGGACCTTTGATCACGAACTCGAGCGACTTCGCCTGCTTCTCACCGCCTTCGATGTCGACTTCGGTGAGCGGTTGCTCCTCGACTTTCGTCGTCGGCGGTTCGACGGGCTCGACCGGCGGCTTGCGCGTGCGTCGTTCCCACCACAGGACCGCGGCGAGTCCGAGCGCGAAGACGAGCACGAAGACGACGAGCTTCCTCATCGTGCGCGCGCCGCGAGCAAGAGGTCCGCGAACTCACGCACCGCGCCGGCGCCGCCGCGGGCACTCGTGACGAGGTCGGCGAGCGCCCGAATCCGCTCGCGCGCGTCGGCCGGCGCCGCGAAGAACGCGGACGCGTCGCGCAATCCGAGGTCGGGTTCGTCGTCGCCCATCGACGCCGTGCGCTCGCGCGGGATGCCGAGTTTGCGCTGCAAGCGTTCGAGCGTCGCGCGTTTGTCCTTCACGTGGACGTGGAGTTCCTTCACGCCGAGCTCGCGCGCTCGCGTCCGCGTCGCGAGCGAACCACGCCCCGTGATCCACGCGAGCGTGAGGCCCGCCTTGCGCAACGCGACGAGGCCATAACCGTCGTGCACGTGGTAACGCTGGATCTCGGTGCGCCCCGCGTACGCGATGCCGCCGTCGGTGAGGACGCCGTCGACGTCGAACGCGACGAGCTCGATCGCCGAGAGCCTCGCGAGGATGTGCGCCGTGCTCGAGTCGCGCGCTCGCTTCGCCATGGCGTCAGAGGCGCGTGTCGAGAACGTCCTGGACGTCGAGCAGACCGACGGGGCGCGAATCCGCGTCGAGAACCGGGATCTGGTCGATGCGGAACTCGTGCAGCAGGCGCTCGGCTTCTTCGACGAGTTGTTCCGGCCGCACGAACTTCGGATTGCGGTGCATGTAGCTCGCGATCGACTTCTTGCGGTCGAGCGCTTCGCCGAGCTCGAGCACCAGGCGCCGCAGGTCACCGTCGGTGAAGATGCCGACGAGCCGTTGGGTCGCATCGACGACCAACGCGGCACCCGGCCGGCCCGGCGTCTTGCCCATCACGCCGAGCGTGTCGGCGAGCGACGTATCTTCGCCGACGAGCGGGAGCTCGACGCCCTTGCGCATGATCTCCGAGACCTTCATCAACCGGCGGCCGAGCGAACCGGCGGGATGGAAGAGCGCGTAGTCCTCGCGGCTGAAGCTGCGTTCCTGGAGGACGACCATCGCGAGTGCGTCGCCGAGCGCGAGCATCGCCGACGTGCTCGCCGTCGGCGCGAGACCGAGCGGACACGCTTCGTCGACCTTGCCGATGTCGAGCACGCAGTCGGCGCGCTGCGCGAGCGTCGATTCCGGCGCGCCGGTGATCGCGATCAGTCTCGCGCCGAGTTTGCGCGTCGGCCCGAGGATGACCTTGATCTCGTTGGTCTCGCCGGAGTTCGACAGTGCGAGCACGAGATCGCCCGGACGGATGCGACCGAGGTCTCCGTGCTGCGCCTCCGCGGGATGCAGGAAGACCGAATCGGTGCCGGTCGACGCGAACGTCGCCGAGACCTTCTGTGCGATCAGGCCCGCCTTGCCCATCCCCGTGACGACGAGCTTGCCTCGCAGCGCGAGGATCATCTCGACCGCGTGCGAGAACGACGGCGAAAGCGTGTTCTCGAGCCTCGCGATCGTGCGCGCTTCGAGGCGGATCACCTCTTTCGCGCGTTCGAGGCGCGCGCGTTGGAGCTCTTGCTCGCTTCCCGAACTCATGGATGTCGACGGGGCCTGACCGTGCATGGATTCTCGAGGGTCTCGGTGCACGGAGTGGGGTGGCTTCGCGCGCTTCGGGCGGCGCGGCGCCTGATCGCCGACCGCGCGGCGGATTCTAGCGGGGGCGTCGCGGAGAGTCCTGCGCGGCGGCTCATCTCGCGCGGCGCACGTCGCCGTGCTGTCCGAAGCGCGCGGGCTCGGAGGCGCCTGAACGTGCGCGTCTCGACCCGCGTTGCGACGGCGGAGCGAGCGCGGCGTGTGGTGCACGGCGTGCTCGTGCGCGGGGCGACGGTGGAACTGGCCTCGCACGGTGGGTCACGAAAACGCTGCGGGAGAGCTGTTTCTCGCGCCTGGCGGCCGCTTCTCGCGCCGACACCGCGGTCGCAGCCGTTCGGTGGCGCGCACGGAACTCCCGCGGAGGACGCCGAGCACGCCGCGGCGGCGTCCGAGTCGCCGTATCGCGCGCGGCCCGGACGAGCACCGTCGGTCCGGACGCGCGGTCCGACGTTGCTGTCGCTGTCGCTTTTGGCGCCGCTTTCGGCGCCACGTTCGACTGCGGGCACGACGCGGGGCTTCCAGCATGGACCGGCGCAACGCGCTTTGGTTGCAGCTCGTGCGAGATTTCGTGCCCAACGAAGGGTGGCAGTATCGGCGACGGTGCGTTCACGTTCGTCGTGTTGACCCGGCAGCGCGGCGGCCGTGGTCGTTTCGGGGCCCGGCGTCGAGCGCCGCCGCCGCTCGCGTTCACCGCACGGCGGCGAGCGTCGAGCCCGACCCGGACCGCGGCGGAGGAGAAGCCGAGCGAGCTACCGTATCGCTTTGCTATAAGGCTCGTCCGCGGCGCTTCGTTTCGAGCGTCGCAACCGCACCCAGGCCGCCGGTGAGCCCGAGATCGTCTTCGTCTTTCGTGAACGCGCTCGCCGTGGCGTTGTTCTTCTCGGCCACGCCACTGCCGCTGTTCGCCGGCATGAGCCCGATCGGGATCGGCCTCTCGATCGCCTTCGTGGTGCTCTCGCTGACGATCCACGAGGTCGCACACGCCTGGGTCGCGTTGCGCCGCGGCGATCCCACCGCGCGGGACCTCGGGCGCATCACGCTGAACCCGATCCCGCACATCGATCCGATGATGACGGTGATCATGCCGCTCGCCCTCGGTCTGATGAGCGGCGGCGCGTTCATCTTCGGTGGCGCGAAGCCCGTCCCGGTCAACGCCGCGCGACTCAAGAGCCCGCTTTCGGACATGGCGCTCGTCGCGCTCGCCGGGCCGGTGTCGAACTGGCTGCTCGCGGTGCTCTTCGGCGCGCTCTACCGCCTGTCGCTGACCCACGGCTTCTATCCGGGCGCCGCGGAGTACCCGAGCGAGCGATTGGGGCAGCTCTTCCCGCTCGTGATGTTCGCCGCGATGTACTCGAACCTGTTCCTCGCGGTGTTCAACCTGTTGCCGATCCCGCCGCTCGACGGATCGCGCGTGATGGCCTGGCTCCTGCCGGCGTCACTGCGCGAGAGCTACGTGCGGCTCGAAGCGTTCGGCATGCTGCTCGTGATCGGCGTCTACTATTTCACGCCGGTCCGTGGCTTCCTGAACGTCGCCGTGGACGCGATGGCGCGACTCATCTGGTCGTGGGTGCCCGCATGATGCCCGACTACACCGTTCGCCTGGAACAGGTCTTCCAGGGCCCGATGGACCTCCTGCTGCACCTCGTGCGCGAGCAGGAGGTCGACATCCACGAAATCGAGATCAACCGAGTGATCGACGGGTATCTGAAGTACCTGCGCGATCTGCAGGAGATCGACATCGAGATCGCCGGCGAATTCATGGTGATGGCGGCGACGTTGATGGCGATCAAGAGCCGCTCGCTCCTGCCGCGCGACGAAGTCAACCTCGAAGAGGAGCTCGACCCGCGCGACGAACTGATCCAGCGCCTGATCGAGTACCGCCACTTCAAGGAAGCGGCGCGCAACCTCGGCGACAGGTTCGACGAGCGCTCGCGGATGCACCCGCACGGCTGGCGCGAGCACACGCCGGACGAGCCGACGATCGACTTCGGCGAGCTGACGCAGTGGGACCTGCTGTCGACGTTCTCGCGCTTGATGCGCGAGACGCTCTCCCACCGGCCGCTCGAGATCCGGCCCGACGAACGGCCGTTGCGTTGGTACGTCCAGAGCCTGGCGAATCAGATCAAGGAGAAGCGCGAGCTCTCGTTGCGCGGACTCGTCGCGGACATCGCGGCGGATCCGAAGGCGTCGCGGTCGATGCTGATCGGGTCGTTCTGCGCGCTGCTCGAGCTGATGAAGCTCGGCGTGGTGACCGCGCACCAACCGGATGTCGGCGACGACATCCTGATCGTGCTGCGCGACGACATCGAAGAGGACGTCGACGACATCGTGCGCTTCACCGGTTTCGACGACGAAGCCGACGCACCTCGCGAGGGCGAGGGCCGACCGGACGACACGACTAACGGAAGCGATACGCCCTCCGACCTACGGAACGAAGGCCACGCCGCCCGATCGGATGCGTCCGCGAACTGAGTGAACGCGGGACGAGCAGCGGCGGTTTTCACCGCACGGTGACGTTCACGGCACTCGTCCGCGGCGGCACGAACCAGTGTGGGTCGTCGCTCTCGCTTGCCGGACGCGGGGCGGGGGCGTGGTCTGCGCCGCTGGGCGGGCTCGTGTGCGAACGCTGACTTCGAGACGGTCCCGGCTTGTTTGTGGACGTCCTTGAAGTCGAGACCATATTCTCCGCCCTTCTCCAACCGACACGTTCACGACGCGCCGCCCCGAAGAGGCGCGTACGACTCGAGACTCCAGGAAAACAACCGACATGAGCGCCGCCGCCGACGTCACCGACAGCACTTGGGAATCGATGGTCCTGAAAAGCAAGACCCCGGTCCTGGTCGACTTCTGGGCCGAGTGGTGCGGGCCCTGCCGCGCGATGAGCCCGTTCGTCGACAAGCTCGCGCAGGAGCTCGGCGACAAACTCAAGGTCGTCAAGCTCAACACGCAAGACAACATGGAAGTCCCGTCGCGGTATGGCGTGAGCTCCATTCCGACCTTCCTGTTGATCAAGGACGGCCAGGTCAAACACACGATCGTCGGCGCGCAGCCGTACGAGCAGTTCAAGAAGGCCGTGACCGCGAAGCTCTGAGGCTTCGCTTCGCGCGAACGGCGTGCGCGTCGTCTTCTTCGGATCCCCGCCGTTCGCGGTCCCGGTGTTCGAACGTCTCGCTGCGAGCACGCAGCAGGTCGTCGGCTTGGTGACGCTTCCCGCAAAGCCGCAGGGACGCGGCCGAAAGGTCGAAGAGTCGCCGCTCGTCGCCGCCGCGACGGCCCGCGGAATCGCGGTGTTCCAACCCGCGAATCCGCATGACGCGGACTTTCTGTCGAAGCTTCGCGAGCTCTCACCCGACGTGCTCATCGTCGCGAGCTACGGAGTGATCCTGAAGAGCGTGTTACTCGAACTCGCGCCCCGCGGCGCGCTCAACGTCCACGCTTCGCTCCTGCCGCGCTGGCGCGGAGCGTCGCCGATCCAAGCGGCGATCTTGCACGGCGATGCCGAGACCGGCGTCAGCATCCAGAAGATGGTGCTCGCGCTCGACGAAGGCGACGTGCTCGTCGAAAGTCGCACGGCGATCGGCGCGGACGAAACGGCCGGTGAACTGGGAGGGCGGCTCGCCGCGCTCGGGGGCGAAGCGACGCTCGAGGCGCTCGATCGGCTCGAACGCGGCGACGCTCGTTTCACGCCGCAGGATCCAGCGCGTGCGACCTACACGAAGAAGATCAAGAAGGAGCACGGGCGTGTCGACTGGTCGCTCGCGGCGAACGAACTCGCGGCGAGAGTGCGCGCGTTGAATCCGTGGCCGCTCGTCCGCGCGCTCGATCCGAAGGGGCGCGAGCTCTCGATCCTGCGCGCGCGGATCGTCGGCGCTGCCGACGCAAGCTTGGGTTCCGGCGTTCCAGGCGAGATCCTGCTTGCCGATCAGCGGCTCGTCGTCGCGTGCGGGACCGGCGCGCTCGAGATCCTCGAGCTCGTGCCTGCCGGCAAACGCGCGCTCGGCGCGAGCGAGTTCCTGCGCGGCGCGCGTCTCGAAAAGGGCGGCCGGATGAGCTCTCCTGAGGTCGCGAACCGATGAATCTGGCGCGCATCGCGGCTTGGGAGCTCGTTCGCAGCGGGACCGGCGCGCCGACGCGCGCCGTCGACGCCATCGCCGCGGAGCGCGGGCTCGACGCGCGCGATCGCGGCCTCGTGCGCCGCCTCGTCGACCTCGAGGCGCGCCGCCGCGGCACGTTGCGCGTGATCCTCGCGCGAGTTGCGACACGCAAACCGACGCCGGACCTCGCGGCGCACCTGCACCTCGGGCTCGTGCAGGCGTTCTTCCTCGATCGCATTCCCGATCACGCCGTCGTCAACGAGACGGTGGGGGCCGTGCGGCAGACGCTCGGCGAAGGGCCGGCGCGGTTCGCGAACGCCGTGCTGCGCGCGGCGCTCGCGCTGCGCAAGGAGGGCACGCGCGCCGATCCGCGCGTCGACCTGCCGCTGCGGCGTTGGCACCTCGCCGAGGCGTTGTTCCACGATCCGGCGCAGCATCCGCTGCTCTGGGCGGAAGAAGCGTTGTCGATGCCCGCGGCGGTGTTCAAGCACTGGGAGAAGCGCTTCGGCCGCGAGCGCGCGATCGCGCTCGCCATGCAAGCGCTCGACGAACCGCCGCTCTCGCTGCGGGTCGTGCGCGGCGACGCGCCCGCGTTGATCGCGGAACTCGAGCCACTCGGCGCGCACGTCCGCGCCGGAACCCATCCGCGGATCGTGCTCGTCGACTTCGCCGACGCCGAGATCGCACTGCGCTCCGCGGCGATCGCAGAAGGGCGCGCGACCGTGCAGGGCGAGAGCGCCTTGCGCGCAGCGGAGGCCGTCGAAGCTCGCGAAGGCGAGCGCGTGCTCGATCTGTGCGCATCGCCCGGCGGCAAGACCGCGGTGATCGCCGCGAGCGGAGCCCACGTGCTCGCGTGCGACGTCGGGCCCGAGAAGCTCGAGCGGCTTTCGTCGACGGTGCGGCGTCTCGATCTCGCCGCGCGCGTCGAGATCCTCGATGTCCGCGAACCGTCGGTGCTCGACGGCCGGTCCTTCGACGCCGTGTTCGTCGACGCGCCGTGCAGCAACACGGGCGTGCTCGCGCGGCGACCCGAGGCGCGTTGGCGCTACGGACCGGCGAGCAAAGCGTCGCTGCTCGAGCTGCAAACGCGGCTCGTCGATCGAGCGGTCACGCTGGTGCGTCCGGGTGGGCGCCTGGTGTGGTCGACGTGCAGCCTCGACGCAGACGAAAACGCGCGGCGCGCGAAGGCGATCGTCGAGAAGCACCCCGATTTCGAATTCGTCGCCGAGCACGAGTCGTTGCCGGCGCTCGTCGGTTCCACGGGGCCCGTCGACGGGGGCTACTGGGCGCGGCTCGTGCGCCGAGCGTGAAGCGCCGCCGACGCACGATTGCGGCGGCGGCGGCGGCTCGACAGAGTAGGGCACGATGACGAGCGGGCGGCGCGTCTTGGTGACCGGAGCCTCGTCGGGCATCGGCGAAGCCGTCGCGCGGCTCGCCGCGGCGCGCGGCGATCGTGTCGCGCTGCTCGCGCGGCGCGCGGACGAACTCGAACGCGTGCGTCGGTCGCTCGAGCGCCGCGACGAACACGTCGTGCTCACCTGCGATCTCCGCGACGAAGCGGCGGTCCGCGCCGCGCTCGCCGAAGCGGGCCGAGCGTTCGGAGCGCTCGATCTCGTGGTGCACAGCGCCGGCATCGGCTACCGCGCACGGCTCGACGAACTCGAGACCCGGTCGATCGACCGTGTGCTCGCCATCAACGTCACGGCCGTGCTCTGCGTGAATCGTGAAGCGCTGCCGTGGCTCGAGCGCGGCGACCAGCCGGTCGTCGTGCACGTCGGGTCGGTGATCGCGCGCCGGGGCATCCCCGGCCAACTCGTGTACGCGGCTTCCAAGGCGGCGCTCGCATCCGCGAGCGAGGCGCTGCGACTCGAATGGGCGCCTCGTGGCATCCAAGTGTGCCTCGTGCACCCCGGAGTGACGCGGACGCCGTTCTTCGACGTGCAGGAGAACCCGCACCAACGGCCACCGCCGGATCTCGCGCATGCGGACACGCCGGAGCAGGTCGCCCGTGTGATCCTCGACGTCGATCGCCGTCCGCGTCCGGAAGTGTGGCTGCGGTCGCGGTGGCGCTGGTTCGCCATCGCGGGCTTGATCGCTCCGAAGGCCACCGATCGTTGGCTCGCGCGCAAACTCGGTCCGCCCGACCGACAGTGACCGCGTCTGCGGCCTCCTGCCCCAGGCTTCGGAGCCCGCTGCCCAGAAGTGCGGATGGTGAGCAGCGCACACGCGGTCGAGAGTCGCTCTTCGGGAGGTCGCCATGCATCTTCTGACCACCGAGTCGTTCCGCAGTCTGCTGAGCGCACACCCGGCGCCCTGCGTGTCGATCTACATGCCGACACCGAGTGGGCCGAAGAGCGCCGAACACAACCGTCTGCGCTGGGAAGCGCAACTCGCGCACGCCCGCAACGACCTGCACGCGTTGTATTCGCCGCGAGACATCGAGCCGGTGCTCGCCCCGCTCACGCACCTTGCGGGCACCGAGTTGTGGCACGCCGACCGCAAGGGCCTCGCCGCGTTCGCGTGTCCGCGCTTCACCGCGCACTTCCACCTCACCGAGGAGCCGGAAGAACTCGTGATCGTCGCGAGCTCGTTCCACGTCCGACCGTTGCTCGCGCAGATGCAGAGCAATCGGCACTACTTCCTGCTCGCGCTCGACCACCAGCGCGCCGCGTTGTACCGGGGCACGCGCGTCGGGCTCGTCCCGGTCGAGCTGCACGGATTGCCGCTGCGCATCGAAGCCGAGCACCAAGACCGCGAACGGACGTCCACGCGGCATGCCGGCGGCGCGGGCTTTGGCACCACGATCCGCCACGGCTTCGCCGGCGGTGACGTCGGGCGGCACGAGCACCTGGAGCAGTACCTGCGCGAGGTCGACCGGGCGCTCTCGCGCGAACTCGCGTTCGAGAAGGTGCCGCTCGTCCTCGCGGCGCCGCGCGAACTGATCGCCGCGTACCGCATGGTCTCGCGCTACGGATACATCGCCGAAGAAGCGCTTCACGGAAGTTACGACTCCGCTTCGGTCGCCGGGTTGCACGAAAAAGCCTGGCCGATCGTGCAACGCGAGCTCGCGGCCCGCGAAGCCCACCTGCTCGACGACTTCGGCTCGCTCGCGGCCCATGGCCGGGCGAGTGCCGACGTCTCCGAGATCGCGCGTTGCGCCGTGCAGGGCCGGGTCCGCGAGCTCTTCCTGGCGGACGGCGAGCACCTCTGGGGGCGCTTCGACCGCGACACCGGCAGCGTGCAATTCGCGCCGGTCGGCGCGCTGGTGAAGGGCGATGACTTGCTCGACGACGTCGCCGAGGCGGTCCTGGCGCGAGGAGGCGAAGTGCTCGCGCTCGATCGCGAGCGCATGCCGGCGCACGCGCAGGCCGCGGCGCTGTTGCGCTGGTGATCAGTCCTTGCCGAAGAGCATCCAGAGCCCGATCGCGATGAACGCGGTCGCGACGACCTTGTGCAACACCGCTTCCGGCACGTAGCGCGTCAGCACGCCGCCGACGACGACGGCGATCGCCGAGACGATCGACAGCGCGAGCGACGCGCCGATCAACACCGCCCAAGGTGACTTGGTCTTGGCGGTCATCGTCAGGACGGCGAGCTGCGTCTTGTCGCCCATCTCCGCCAAGAAGATCAGCCCGAAGGTGGTGAACAGCGTTTTCCAATCCATGACGGCTCTCGCGGGTGGGTGACGCCGGGCTCGATCGCCGCGGTCGGGCGGCCATGATAGAAGGAGGCGGTGTTTCGCCTCGCGTACAACACCAATGGACTCGCGCACCATCGGTTGGCCGATGCGTTCGAGCTCTTGGCGTCGCTTGGGTACGAAGGCGTCGCGATCACGCCGGACATCGGCGAGCTCGACCTCTACGACTTGGACCGCACTCGCGTCGGACGGTTGCGCCGTCGAGCGGAAGAACTCGGCCTCGCGCTGACGATCGAGACCGGCGCGCGCTACGTGCTCGATCCGCGGCGCAAGCACTTCCCGACACTGCTCGAGACGGCGCGGGCGGACCGCGAGCGCCGGATCGACCACTTGCGGCGCTCGATCGACCTCGCGGTCGACCTCGGCGCGAACCTGGTCTCGATCTGGTCCGGTGCGGCACCCGGCGGAGAGGTCGGCGACCGCCGCGGCGCGGTGGGTGACGGACATCCCGAGCTCTGGGACCGGCTCGCGGACGGGGTCGCCGCCGTGCTCGACCATGCGCGCGGTGCGTCGGTCGTGCTCGCCTTCGAGCCCGAGCCCGGCATGTTCATCGAGCGCCCCGACGGCTATCGAGAGCTTCGCCGTCGGCTCGGTCCGCGCGCTGACGAGCTGCGCCTGACGTTGGATGTCGGGCACCTTCTGGTGACTGGCGACGAGCCGGTGCACGAACAGGTTCGCCAACTTGGCCCATACCTGAGCCACGTGCATCTCGACGACATCCGCGATCGCGTGCACGAACACCGCATGCTCGGCGAAGGCGTGCTGGATCTGCCCGGCACCTTAAGCGCTCTACTGCAAGTGGGTTACAGCGGGCTCGTCGCGCTCGAGCTGTCGCGCGACAGCCACCGAGGTGCGTGGGCTGCCCAAGAATCCATGGGCAAGGTGCGCCGCACTCTCGCCGATCTTAATCCCCGCGCGTGAGCTTGCGTTGCCTGTGGCGGCCTCTGCAGAATGGCCGCGACACCAGGAATCGCTGCGAGCTGCCGAAACCGAGCGCGTCCAAGCCAACCTGGATCGAGACCATGCCCACCACCCCCGACGGGATGCAAGTTTGCCCGACACGCGTCGACGGACAACCGGTCCTCTTCGCGCACAGCGTGACGAAGGCGATGTGCCAGGATCGTCAGCGCGGTCACTACCACAAGTGCTTCACCTGCGTGCACAACAACGCGCGCGGAGGCGAAGTCGGCAAGCACGCGGCCGAAGCGCTCGCGAAGCTTGCCCCGGCGAGCAAGGTCAGCGTCGGCTGAAGCGCGGCGACCGCGAAACACGCGAGAGACGTCTCCGTCGAGGAGCACGTCTCTCGCTCGCTTTTCCGCCCGCGTGTTCCGCGCGGGGCGCGCGCCACGCCGCCGGTCAGCTGCTCGTGGGCCGCTGATGAGCCGCTGATGAGCCGACGCGACGTGGCGGCGAGTGGGCGGCGAGGGGGCAGGGAGCGGGCGGTCAGCCGACGCGTAGTCCGCAGCCCGGACAGCGAGGACGTCCAGGTTTGAACGGCGTCGAGCAAGCCGGGCACACCGTCGATTCGGCGTCGAGGTCGATCGCCCGCTGCGAGGCGGCGTAAGCCTCGGGCGAGAGTTCGCCGGCCCAGCGGTCTTCGAGAGCTTGCAGCGCGTCGGGGATGTCGTTGCTCGCGACCGCGAGCATCACTTTGGTCCCTCAGCCGGTCCCGCAGCCACCGGGCGGCGCCATCAACTCGGTGCGGATGCCCTTGCGCTCGAGCACGCGGCGCATGTCCTGGATGGCGTCGCTCGACCCTTGGGCGAGCACGGCGAAGTCGGACGGGATCGACATGGTGAACCAAGTTTGGAGCATGCCGTCGGATTCGGCAACCGGGCGCTCCGCCGGGTCCGACCCGGCTTTCGTGGCGTCGAGCACGCCGCGGACGCCGCCGAAAGCGAAGATGCGCGACCGCAAGGAGGGTTGCATGCTCTTTCGACTGATCTCGAACGCGCCATGGCTCGGGCTCGCCGCGGCGAGCGCGTGGGCGGCACAAGCCGTTTCACCGTCTGCTCCGACCCCGTGGGTCGCGCAGGTTCCGGACTCGACGCTCGAAGTGGAGCTCCGTGCGCCCGACTTCCGCCCCGACGCCGAGACGTTCGCGGCGCGGCGCAAGTTGCTCGGCGAGAAGCTGCTCGTCTGCGGCGCGTTGACCGCAACCGGCAGCGACCTCGTGCTCGTCGCGGAGCGCCTCGCCGACGGCACCAGCGCCGCCCAAGTGCGCGACGCGCGCGTCGGCGACGGCGAGGAACGTTTCGACCTCGGCGAGCTTCCGTGCCTCGAAGCCCGCGTCGTCGCCGATCCGGTCGTGTCGGTCGAGTACCACGCGTTCGTCGCCGCTGGGCGCTACGTCTTCGACGTGCAGGTGCTCGCGACGGCGGAGGGCGGCGAGCCCGCGTTCGGCCACGCGGAGTTGGCCGAGCTCGCCGGTGGTCTGCGGTTCGCGTATCTGCGCCGCGCGAGTTGGGCCGAGTTCCCCGCGGACGTGCTCGCGTGGATGGACGCGATCGCTCGGCGGATGCCGAACTGGTACGAAGCGACGCGCGCCGACCTCGAGGCCGAGCCCAAGAACTGGGCGCTCGCGTTCGCGTTCGCCGAAGCATTGAGGTTCCAAGGTTCGCCGGGCGCGCATGCGGTTCCGGCGTACGAGCGAGTGCTCGAGCTCCTTTCCAAGGACGCGGACGCGTCACGGTCGACCGAGCTCGTCCGCCTGCTCGCGCACGACGGCCTCGGCCTGTCGCTCTGCGAGGACGCGCGGACCAAGGAGTCGATCGCGCACTTCCTCGCCGGCTACGAGCTCGGCGCGAAGCTGCGCCACGACGCGCGCGCCGGCCTCGCCTACAACGCGGCATGTTCGTACGCGGAGATCGGCGACACCGAGCAGGCGTTGCGTTGGCTCGCCGACGCGATCGAGATCCTGCCGCGTTACCGAGCGTCGGCGAGGGACGATCCGAGCTTCGCAGCGTTGCGCGCGAACGATGCGTTCCGCAAGTTGACCGACGAGCCGCCCAGGCAGCGTTGAAGCCGCTCGAACGAAGCGCCAATTGACTCGGACCTCCGACGATGAAACCTCGCATCCTCTGTTTCGCGGGCAGCACCCGCACGGACTCCTGGAACAAGAAGCTCGCGCGGCATGCGACGGAGCTCGTGGTCGCCGCGGGCGGCGAAGCGACGCTCCTCGACCTGCGCGAACTCGCGTTGCCGCTCTACGACGGCGATCTCGAAGCGCGCGACGGGTTACCGCCGGGTGCGAAGCGCTTGAAGGAGCTGATGAAGGCGCACCACGGATTCTTGATCTCGTCGCCCGAGTACAACGGCTCGATCACGGCGGCGCTCAAGAACGCGCTCGACTGGGCGTCGCGCGCGGAGCCTGAGGAGAAGCCGCTCGCCGCGTATCAAGGCAAGGTCGCGCTGCTCGTCGCGGCCTCACCGGGCGCGCTCGGCGGCTTGCGCGGACTCGTGCACACGCGAGCGATCCTGACGACGCTCGGCGTGCTCGTGCTGCCGGAACAACTCGCGGTCGCCAAAGCTCACGAGAGTTTCGATTCCGAAGGTCGTCTCAAGGACGAAAAGCAGCGCGCGACGCTCGCGAAGCACTGCGAGAAACTCGTCGCGCTCGTCGCGAAGCTCCAGTAGCGCGCGATTCCCGAAACGCGCACGCGCAACGAATCGTCATCGCGCGATTCGAGATCGCGACACACGAGCGTGCGCTCGCGCGCTAGCTTCGCGCCCGACTCGTGTTGCGCGCGGCAGAGCGCTTCTTCGTCCGAGCGCGGCGCGCCGCGAGTCTTCGACGTCTTCTGGAGACGGATCATGCGCCGTGCAATCGCAACTTGTGCTTCGTTCGTGCTCTCGTCCGTGGCGTTCGCGCAGTTGACGGTGGTCGCGACCGACCCGCTGCTCAACGCGAGCCACCAACCGGCGACGAAAGCGATCGTCGTCGACTTCGATCGCGCGGTCGCGAGCGCGTCGCTCTCGAACTTCGCCGTGTACGGCCACACCCGTGGCCCGGTCGCGGGCAGCTTCAGTCTCGAGAACGGCGGCACGCGCGTGCGTTTCACGCCTAACGAGCCGTTCTTCGCGGGCGAGCTCGTCGAAGTGTCGCTGAACGAGAAGCTTCAAGCGCAAGACGGTTCGTTCCTGCGCACGCAGGGCTACGCGATCGGATTCCGCGTCGCCGCGGCGCCCGCGCCGATGACGTTCACGCCGCTCGCGACGTGGGACGTCGATCCGTCGCAGTTCGCGCGCATCTATGGCGGGCAGACGGCCGACTTGAACGGCGACGACTTCAGCGACCTCGCGATCGTCTGCGAGAACAGCTCCGACGTGCGCGTGTTCCTCTCGAACCACGACGGCACGGGTTCGTTCGGGCCGTTGCACCTCGGCACCGCGTATCCGGTCGGCAACACGCCGAGCCCGAACGAGAACGCCGACTTCGACGGCGACGGCTTCATCGACGTGGTCACGTGCGAGTCGGTGAGCAACTCGGTGTCCGTGCTGCTCGGCAACGGCGACGGCACGTTCCAGGCGGCGACGACGTACTCGGTCCTCGGGCCGTCGCACGGCGTCGCGGTGCTCGACATCGACGGCGACGGTGACACCGACATCGCCGCGACGGGCAACGACGAAGTGCAAGTGCGCGTCAACGCCGGCAACGGCACGTTCCCGACGCTCTTGTCGATCCCGACCTCGGTGCAGACCGACTACGCGCTCGCCGCGGCCGACATGGACAACGACGGCATCACCGACCTGGTCGTCGGGAGCACGTCGGGCGAAGTCGTCGTGTTGCGTTCGAACGGCAACGGCACGTTCACCGAGCAAGCGGTCCAGTCCGCGGGCGGGCACGGTTGGATGGTCCAGCTCGGCGACTTGAACGGCGACCGCAACGTCGACGTGTCGATCGCGAACGGCGGCTGGGCCCACGGTTCGATCGTGCTCGGCAACGGCGACGGCACGCTGCAGGCGCCGGTGTCGTCGAGCAACATCGGCCACATGCCCGCGACCGATCTCGGCGACCTCGACGGCGACGGCGACCTCGATTGGGTGCTGTCGAGCTTCGGCGCCGGCGTCTACCAGATCTGGCGCAACGACGGCGCCGCGAACTTCACGTTGGTGCAGACGCTGCCCGCCGTGTCGAACCCGGCGTGTGCGGCGCTCTTCGACTTGGATGGCGACCGCGATCTCGACCTGACGTTGCTCGACGAGATCGGCGACGTCATCACGTTGATGGAGAACGGACCGCTCGATCAGTTGACGTTCTGCTACGGCACGGCGAGCACGTGCCCGTGCGGCAACGCGGGTGACAGCGGGCACGGCTGCGAGAACTCGAACGCGACCGGCGGCGCGTTGCTCCTGCCGCAAGGCGTCGCGAGCGTCGGCAACGATTCGCTCGCGCTGAACGTCACCGGCTTGCCGGCGAGCACGACGCTCGTCTTCATGCAGAGCGCGACGCAGGCGGGCGGCGGGCTCGGGCTCCCGTTCGGCGACGGACTCTTGTGCGTCGGTTCACCGATCAAGCGGCTCGCGACCAAGACCGGCA
Source organism: Planctomycetota bacterium (assembly GCA_023150475.1). GTDB lineage: Bacteria > Planctomycetota > UBA1135 > UBA1135 > JACRIN01. The sequence continues at coordinate 184,468 of JAKLKU010000004.1, read as the reverse complement.
ACAACGGCTTCCAAGCGTTCGGTTCCGGCGTCGGCAGCGATCCGCAGATCTCGGTCGCCGGCCTGATCCCGCCGGCGGGCGGCACCTTCTACTACCAGGTCTGGTACCGCAACAACGCGAGCTTCTGCACCGCCGCGACGTCGAACCTCTCGAACGGCGTGCGCGTGATCTGGACGCCCTGACGCGTCGCGATGCGCTTCGTGCCGCGCGCGTCGACGCTCCGTCGGCGCGCGCGAGCCTTTCGGGAGCGCGAGCGAGCGCTCCCACGGCGCGAACACACGCCTCGACGGCGTGCGCGCGAGTCGCTGACGCGTTGCGCGAGCCTCAGCTCCGAGCGGCTGTGACGATCTCTTCGTCGCGCAACAGGCCCTTCGCGTTCTTGGCGGCGGCGAGGACGTTGTCGACGGCGCGGTCGGTGACCGGGATGCCGCGTTTCTCGAGGTACCAGATCACGTTCGACTTGCCGGACATCGGGCCGATCTTGATCACTTGCTCGAGACCGACCATGTCGGCGGGCACGCCGGAGTAGACGCGGTTCGCGAGCCAGTGATCGCCCTTCTTGAAGGCCTTGATCACGGCCGCCGCGTGCACGCCGGTGCCGGTTTCGAACGCGTCGGAGCCGAAGACCGAGTAGTTCGACGGCAACGGCACGCCGATCACCTTGTGCGCGAGCCGCACGTACTCGCCGAGCGCCGAGAGATCGTTGTCGATCCAGCCGAGCAGCCTCAGGTTGACGAGCAAGAGGTCCATCTCGGTGTTGCCGGCGCGTTCGCCGACGCCGAGCGCGCACGCATGCACGCGCGACGCACCGGCGCGCAAAGCGGCGATCGAGTTGATCAGCCCGAGCCCGCGGTCGCGGTGGCCGTGCCAGTCGATGCCGACGTTCGCGCCGCTTTCCTTGACGACTTGTTGCACGAAGGAGATCAGTGCGCGCACGCCGTCCGGCGTCGCATGGCCGCACGTGTCGCAGACGCAGATGCGCTGTGCACCAGCTTCGATCGCCGTGAGGTAGAGCGCTCGCACGTCCTCGGGCTTCGCGCGCGTCGTGTCTTCCGTGACGAACATGCACGGCAGGCCGTTCTTCACGGCGAACGACACGGACTCTTTCACGAGCCCGAGCATCTTCTCCATCTCCCAACCTTCGGCGAACTGTCGGATCGGGGAGGAACCGATGAACGCGCAGACCTCGATCGGCTGACCGGTCGCCTGCACCATGTCGACGACGGGCGCGATGTCGCCGACGAGCGTGCGGCACGCGACGTTGGCCTTGATCTTCAGCCCCTGCATCTCCTGCACGAGCTTCTTGATGTGATGCCGCGCCTGATCGCCGGCGCCCGGCAGGCCGACGTCGGCGGTGTGGATGCCGAGCTGGTCCATCAAGTGGATCAGCCGGAGCTTGTCGGAAAGCTCGGGGTTGCGCGCCGACGGGCTCTGCAACCCGTCGCGCAGGGTCTCGTCGTCGAACAGGATCTCCGCGGGCCGCGGCGGATAGGTGCCGGCGGTGTTCCAGTCGTAGATCAGATCGTCGTGGGTCGGGTTCGCCATGGGTGGGCCTCGTGCGGATGCGCCGGAGTCGTTCGACGGAGCAGCGGGGCGACTATCATAGGAAGCCGTTCCACCGCCGTGAGCGCCTCCATCGTGATGAAGTTCGGCGGCGCGGCGCTCGGCGACGGCGAGCGCGTGCGCCACGCGGCCCAGTTGGTCGCCGCCCGACGCGGCGAGCGGCCGATCGTGGTCGTTTCGGCAGTCGCGGGCGTCACCGACACGCTGGAGCGCGTCGCTCGCGATGCCGCCGCGGGGGTCGCCGACGTGCGCGCGGTAAGGCTGCGCCACCGCGGGCTCCTGTCGCAGCTCGGACTCGACCCCGAGCTCTTGAATCGGCTGCTCGCCGAGCTCGGCTTCGTGCTCGACGCCGTGCGCTCGAGAGGTTCGCTCGCGCCGCGCGAACGCGACGTGATCCTCTCGTTCGGCGAGCGGATGAGCGCGAGGATCTTCGCGCAGGTCCTGCGGCGCGCGGGCGTCGAAGCGGCGCCGGTCGACGCGTTCGACTTGGGCCTCAAGAGCGATTCGAACCACGGCCGCGCGCGGCCGTTGCCCGCCGCGACCGAGACGATGTCGCGCGCGCTCGCCGCGATTCCGGGCGTGCCGGTGATCACCGGTTTCCTCGCGGTCGATCCGCAGGGGGAGTTGACGACGCTCGGACGCAACGGCTCCGATCTCACGGCCGCGTTGGTCGGCGAAGCGGTCCGCGCGCGCGAAGTCCAGTTCTGGAAGACCGTCGACGGCGTGATGACGGCGGATCCGAAGCTCGTGCCACATGCGCGCGCCGTCGAACGTCTGAGCTGGCGCGAAGCCGCGTTGCTCGGTTTCTACGGCGCGAAGGTGCTCTTCCCCGAAGCGCTCGAGCCGCTCGAACGGGCTCGCATCGCTGCGCGCGTCTGCTCCGTCGATCGTGCCGACGAGCCGGGCACCCGCGTCGATCAAGGTGCGGCGGAGACTGGGCCGCGCGCGCTAGCGTGTCGGCGCCGCGTGGTGCGCGCGACGGTCGAGCTCGGCGGACTCGACGAACGACAAGTCCGGCGCGAGCGACTGCTCGCGGAACTCGCGCGAGCCGCGTGCGACGTCCACGCGCTCGAAGAAGGTCCGAACGAACTCGTGCTCGTCGCGCCGGAGGGCGACGAGCTCGCGCACGCGCTGCACGCGTCAGGATCGCGCGCGAAGCTCGAACGCGAGCTCGCCTTGATCACCGTAGTCGGTTGCGGCGTCCGGGAAGTCGAATGCCGCGTCGTGAGCGCCGTTTGGCGTCGAGCGGAGAGCGTTTCGCTGCTGCTCCCCGACGCCGAGCTCGAACACGCCGCACGTGAGATCCACGCGCGTTGTTTCGAGGCTTGCGAGCCCAGCCTGGCATGATCGAGGGACTCTCGATCAGACTTTCTTCGCGCGCTTCTTCTTCGCCGTCTTCTCGGCCTTCGTCGACTTGCGCAAGTCGGCGGCGTGCGCTTTGGCGTAGGACTGGATGTCCTTGAACTTGCCGTCTTCGGTGCGGACGGCGTAGAGCTTCTTGCCCTTCGAGCTGCGGAGAGTGGTGCGTTTGGCCATGGAATCCTCGCGAGAGTGCGGAACGCGCCGACGGAAGCATCGGCGAACGCTTCGGAGGCTAGACGCGCGCGATCGCGGCGGGATCTGACGAAACCGAGAGCCGGCGCCTCACCCTCGCAAGAGTTTGAAGCCGATGCGCGGCCCGAGACCTTCCTTGTACGCGAGCGAGATCCAGAGCAGCGCGAGCGGTTCGAGGAGCCGCGCGCGCGAGAGCGGGCCGCAGTCGACCATGTCGAAGCCGAGCTCGTGGCCGAGCTTCGACACGACGTCCTTCACGCCGCGATCGTCGCCGCAGAAGAACATGCTCGCGGCTTGCCCGTCGAACGACGGCCGCGCGAAATTCTGAGCGCCGAGCGCGTTGAAGCACTTCACGACACGCGCGCCGTTCGACCAGTGCGCGACTTGTTCGCCGCCGGACGTGTGATGGCCGAGCGTCAGACCCGACAGGTCCTCTTCGAGCGGATTCGTGCAGTCGAGCAGGATCTTGCCGGTCAGATCGCCGCACGCCGCGAGCGTCTTTTGCGCCGCGCGCCACGGCGTCGCGAGCACGAGGACCTGCGCGAACTGCGCGGCCTCGCGGATCGACGCGCTCGGCACCGAAGTGCGCGCCGGCGCGGCGGGATCGCGCCGGCCGAAGAGCACTTCGTGACCGCGCGCGGCCCACAGCTCGCCGAGGGTTCCGCCGACGTTGCCCGATCCGAGGATGCCGATCTTCATGTCCGTTCTCCGACGACGTGCGCTGCGACGAGAGAGGCGAGCGAAACGCTCCGGACGACGATGTCGCCGAACCGACCTCTCGCCTGGAAGCTAGGTCGTTTCATTCGAAGCGTCCGTGGCGCGCTCTGCGTACGCCGGTGGCGCGGAGGGCGCAGAACGGCGCAGCGGCCGCTGCCGCGCGCCGAGGGTTGCGGATAGGCTCCGACGCGCATGTTCGCGAGCCTTGCCCTCGTCGTTTCCTCGTTCGCGTTCGCGCAGCACGGTTCGCCCGACGAGCCGAGCGTCGCCGGCGAAGTCCGTCTCGCGCGCTCGGGGTGCGTCAACTGCCACGCCGGTCGTGCAATGGAACGCGAGCCCGGCCCGAGTCTCGAACGCGCCGGCGCGAGCTTCGATCCCGCGTTCTTGCGCAAGTGGCTCGCCGCGCCGCATGCGGTCAAACCGGGCACGCCGATGCCCGATCTCGTCTCGCCGTTGCCGGCGGAGGAGCGCGAGCGGGCGCTCGACGAGCTCGTCGCGTTCCTCTGTTCGCGCGGCGGGCCGTTCGAGGAACCGACGCGCGCGTTCGACGCGTCGGAACTCGAGCGCGGCCGGCGGCTCTACCACTCGGTCGGTTGCGTGCCGTGCCACGCACCGCAGGAGAGCGTCGTCGATCTCGAAGCGCCGATCTGGGACCTCGCGCTCGACACGGCGCTCGCGCCGCACGTCGCGACGTCGTTCCCCGATCCCGCGACGAAGTGGAGCGTCGACGAACTCGCGAAGTTCCTGCGCGAGCCGCTCGAGCGCCATCCGGCGGGCCGCATGCCGTCGCTCGCGCTCGATGCGGGCGAAGCACGTGCGATCGCGCTGTATCTCTGTCGCTCGGCCGTCGCGGAAGTCGTCGAACGGCCCGGGCTCGCGTTCGAGTACTTCGAGGAGCCGTTCGCCAGCGCGCCGCGCGGTTTCCAAGGCGCGAAGAGCGTGCGCTCCGGCGTGATCGCGGACTTCGAGACGTTGCCCGAGCACGCGGACGACTCCTTCGGTTTCCAGTTCACGGGCTTGCTCGAAGTGACCGAGGCCGGCGTGCACCGTTTCACGCTGCGTTCGGACGACGGCTCGCGTCTGTGGCTCGACGGCAAGCAGGTGATCGACAACGACGGTCAACACGCGCCGCAGGCGAAGAGCGGCGAAGTGTGGCTCGCAAAGGGCCGTCACGAACTGTGCGTGACGTTCTTCGAAAGCGCGGGCGGCGAGGAGCTCGCGGTGCGTTGGCAACCGCCGAACGGCGCCGAAGCGCCGCTTCCGGCGGAACGACTCGCGCACTGGGAGCTCGAGGCGCGGCCGCGTGAAGTGCCGCGCGCCGCGCCGGATCCGGCGCTCGTCGCGCGCGGGCGTGAGCGTTTCGGCGCGCTCGGTTGCGTGCGCTGCCACGAGCTCGAAGGCGTCGTCGACTCCGCGTCGAAGCCCGGCGATCTGCGTGCGATCGCCGCGCATGCCGACCGCGGGTGTCTGGCAGAGGTTCCGCCGCCGACCGTGCCGCACTATGCGTTCGACGCGCGAGCTCGCGACGAGTTGCGCGCGGCCTTGCCGCTCGTCGGCGATCCTCAGCGCGGCGTCGACGACGCGCGGCGCATCGCCGTGTTGCTCGCGGACTCGAACTGCTTCGCGTGCCACGCGCGCTCCGGTCGCGGCGGACCCGACGAGACGAACCAAGGCTACTTCCGCGCGCTCGTCGACGCCGATCTCGGCAACGAAGGGCGTTTCCCGCCCGCGCTCGACGGCGTCGGCGCGAAGTTGCATGCCGCGTGGATCGAGAAAGTGCTCGCGGGCCGCGGCGTGGAGCGGCCGTACCTCGCGACGCGCATGCCGGTGTTCGGCGAGCGGCGCGTCGCCGAGTTGCCGCGGCTCTTCGCCGCCGTCGACGCGCACGACGTCGCACCGAAGTCGCCGCCGTTCGACGAAGCGCTCGCGGAAGTCGGACGCAAGCTCGCCGGCGAGAAAGGCCTCGCGTGCATCCAGTGCCACTCGTTCAACGGCACGAAGTCGCTCGGCATCCCCGCGGTCGATCTCGGGCACGTCGTCGAACGGATTCGACCGGAGTGGTTCGAGAAGCTGCTGCTCGATCCCAAGTCGGTCGGGATGAACTCGCGCATGTCGACGTTCTGGGTCGAAGACGCCGGCAAGCTCACGAGTCCAGTCAAGGACGTGCTCGACGCCGATCCGCGCCGGCAGATCGACGCGTTGTGGCAATACGTTTCGCTCGGGCGCTCGATGCCGCTGCCCGACGGGCTCGTGGTCGCGAAGACCCAGTACGAAGTCGAAGTCGGACGCGAGCCGCGGATCGTCGGCGTGTTCTTCGCCGGCGCGAGCCCGCGGACGATGCTGGTCGGTTTCCCGGAGCGCACGCACCTCGCGTTCGACGTCGAGCACTCGCGGCTCGTCGCTGCGTGGCGCGGGCACTTCTTCAGCGGCGAAGGCACATGGCTCGGGCGCGCGGGCGGGCTCGAGAAGCCGCAGGGCGAGAGTGTGCTCGAGTTCCCGCGGCGTGCGCCGTTCGCGTGGCTCGCGCAGCCCGGCGATCCGTGGCCGAACGAGCTCGGCGAGGACGCGGGCTATCGCGTGCTCGGTTGGAAGCGCGACGCAGTGGGGCGGCCGGTGTTCCGCTACGCGCTCGGCGACGTCGTGATCGAGGAGCTCGACCACCCGTTGCTGTCGCCCGGATCGGCTCGTTTGCGGCGCGTCTTCGAACTGCGTGCGCCGCGGCCCGTGAGCGACTTGGTCTTCGCGGTCGCGGGTCCGAGCGGCACGGCGGCGGACGAGGTCGCGAGTGGGCTGGGCGGCGTCCTGCCGGGCGCGACGGACGAAGTGCGTTTCGGCGACGAATCTTCGGTCCGCAGCGTGGCCGCGCGCTCGAAGTTCTACCGCGTCGTGGACGGTGACGAGCTCGAGGCCCGACTGCCGATCGTATTCGAACCGCAGGGAGAGAGTTTCGTGGCGCGTTTCGAAGTGGAGGTGTCGTGGTGATCGCGTTCGTCCTCGCGCTCGCGCAGCACTTCGTGGCTCCCGAGAGCGAAGCGGCCTACTACCGCGCAGAGAAGCTCACGCCGCCCGCCGGCACCGTGCTCGAAGTCAGCGGCATCACGTTTCTCGAAGATGAGCGGCCGATCGTGTGCACGCGGCGCGGCCAAGTCTTCGTGATCGACGACGCGTACGGAGAGAAGCCGCGCTTCGAGCTCTTCTGCGAAGGGCTGCAGGAGCCGATGGGACTCCTGCCGCACGAAGGGTGGATCTACGTGACGCAACGCGGCGAGCTCTCGCGCATGCGCGACCTCGACGGCGACGATCGCGTGGACGAGCTCGAGACCGTGTGCGACGCGTGGCCGATCAGCGGCAACTACCACGAGTACAACTTCGGCCCCGTGCTCGCGGACGACGGTCGCTTCTGGATCACGACCAACAAGCCGTTCGGCGACGAGCCGTTCGGCCGCGCGAAGTGGCGCGGGTTCGCGCTCGCCATCGCGCCGGATGGCACGATGCAACCGATGTGCGCAGGCCTACGCTCGCCGGCGGGCATCGCGAAGAGTCCGTGGGGCGAGCTCTTCTACACCGACAACCAAGGCGAGTGGGTCGGCACCGGCAAGCTGAGCGTGCTCGTCGACGGCGGTTTCTACGGCCATCCGTGGGGCATTTTCTCGTGTGCGGATCCGCTGTGGACGTTCACGAAGCCGTGCGAGCCACCGAACGAAGTGAAGAGCGTCGACGTGCGCGCGACGTGTCCGACGTACGAGCTGCCCGCGGTGTGGTTCCCGTACGACAAGACCGGCCGCTCGCAGTGCGGCCTCGCATGGGACACGACCGAAGGCAAGTTCGGTCCGTTCGCGGGCCAACTCTTCATCGGCGATCAGTACCAGGCTTCCGTCGTGCGCGTCGCGCTCGAACGCGTGGGCGATCGTTGGCAAGGCGCGGTCTTCCCGTTCCGCAAGGGCCTCTCGAGCGGCGTGATCCGCGTCGCGTTCGATGCGCGCGGCGAACTGTGGTGCGGCGAGACCGATCGTGGTTGGGGGAGCCTCGGCACCGAACCGTGGGGCCTCGAAAGGCTGGTATGGACCGGCGGGACGCCGTTCGAGATCCGCACGATGCGTGCGCTCGCGGACGGGTTCGAGCTCGAGTTCACGCGCGCCGTCGACGTCGAGCTCGCGAGCCTCGAAGCGAGCTACCGCTTCGAGAGCTACACCTACTTGCACCACGAGGGCTACGGCAGCGACGAAGTCGATCGCGCCGCGCCGCGCGTGGCCCTCGCGAGCGTCGCCGCCGATCGCCGCAGCGTGCGGCTCTCCGTCGAAGGCCTGCGCGAGGGATACGTCCACGAGCTCCACGCCGACGGCGTGCGCGACGAGCGCGGGCACAAGCTGTTGCACCCAGACGCCTACTACACTTTGAACGCGCTGCCGCGTGCTTCCCGATCCGCGCGATGACCGACCAGGAGTCCGTCACGCCGACACCGGCTTCCACACCGGCTACTGCGCCGGCTTCCGCGCCCCCGCGCGAGCTCCCACACACACGCTTCGGTATCGCGTCGTTCGTCTTGGCCCTCTGCGCATCGTTCGGACTGGGCGCGATGGTCGCCTTCCTCGGTGTGATCGAGACCATTCGACCGACGTTGCTCGATCACAACGAGTTCCTGGACATGTTGCTGGGGTTCGCGTTCCTCTTCGGCGTCGGAGTCGAATTCGTCGCGCTGGCGCTCGGCATCGCAGGTTGGGTCCAACGCGACCGCAAACGCACGTTCGCCGTGCTCGGCGTCGTGTTCTCCAGCGCGACGTTGTCGCTGCTCACCCTCGCGGTGATCCTCAGCGCGGAGTGACCGCGCGAAACTCGAGTCCGACGCGGGAAGCGCTCGCTCCGCGGAAGTAAGCTCACCGCCCTCGATGAGGAAATGGCTCGTCCGGCTCGCGTGGGCCGCTGTGCTCGGCGTGTGCGCGGTGTTCGTCCTCCAAGCGTTCGTCGCGGACGTCTACCGCGTCGAATCGGGCTCGATGGAGCCCGTCCTGCACGGCCCGGACGGTGCTCGGCCCGGTGAATCGGTGCTGGTGCTCTACGGCGTCGACGAGCCTCGGCGGTTCGATCTCGTCGTCTTGCGACGGCCCGACGAAGACGAGCCGTTCGTCAAACGCATCGTCGGCTTGCCGGGCGAGACCGTGACGCTTTCGGGCGGTGACCTGCTCGTCGACGGCAGACGCCTGCCGGCCGACACGCCGCGGCCCGAGCCGTTGCTCGTGTTCGACGAGCGCCACCTGCCGATGGAGCGGGCGTTCCCGGAACTCGCGAAGCGCGCGACTCGGATGGGCGACGCGTGGCGCATCGAAGCGACCGATCACGCGACGCTCGAGTTCCCGTACGCACCGCGCATCACCGACGGTTTCTGGAGTCCGACCGACGAGTGGATCGAAGGCAGCGAGCTCCCGAACGACCTCGGTGTCGAGCTCGACGTACGGCTCGTGACGCCGGACGCGACCGTGACCGTCGAACTCACCGAAGGCGGCGAGCGCTATCGGGCGATCGTCTCGCGCGCCGACGCCGACGAGAGCTTTCGCGTCACCGTCGCGCGCGACGAGCACGACGGTGTATTTCGCGAGCAGTCGGGAGTCGGCCGGCGTGTCTCGCTCGACGCGTGGCACCGAGTCGGCTTCGACAACTGCGACAACTCCCTGATCACGCGACTCGACGGCGGACCGATGAGCGCGATCGACGTCGGCGCGAGTCGCGAGCTCGCCGACGCGCGTGATCCGACCCTGAAGCAGCGTTTGCCGCGCGTGACGCTCCTCGTCACGGGCATCGTGCTGATCCGCGACGTGCGGGTCGTCCGAGATCGTCATTGGATCGCCCGGGGGCGTTTCGGGGGCGACGCGCCGGTGACGCTCGGTCCGGACGAAGTCTTCGTGCTCGGCGATCGGTCGTCGGCGAGCTTCGACGGCCGCGACTGGGGGCCGGTCAAGACGTCCGCGTTGCTCGGTCGGCCGAGCGCCGTGGTCCGACCGTGGGCCGCGGCGCGGTGGCTCAAGCCGCCGAAGCCGTGGACGGAAATGCATTGACGGCAAGGGGTTGCGTCCGAATGCGGGGAAGCGGCTACGCTCTCCGGTCGCGAAACCCGGGCGGCCGACACGGGTTCCACCACGCGGATGTCCACCGAGCGAACGAACGACCAAGGAGCGGCGTGGATGCTCGCCTACCAGGCGGGCGACGAGCGCGCGTTCGATCGCCTGGTCGAGAAGTACTCGGGTCAGCTCTACGCGCTCTTCACGCGCTTCCTCGGGCCCATCCCAGAGCGCGAGGACCTCGTGCAGGAGGTGTTCCTGCGCATCGTCCGCAACCGCGAACGCTACGAGCCGAGCGCGCGTTTCTCGACGTTCCTCTACCGCATCGCTTTCAACCTCGCCGTGAATCGCACCGAACGCGAGGGCTCGCGCGACATTCGTTCGATCGATCGGCCCAGCGACGGCGCGCTCGACGAGGACGTCGCGCCGCGTGAGCTCGTCGACACGCGCGTCGCGGCGCCGAGCCAAGCGCTCGAACGCGACGACGTCGTCGGCGCGGTGCGCACCGCGATCGCGGAGTTGACGCCCGCGCAACGCATGGCGCTGATCCTCGCGAAGTACGAGGAGCTGCCGTACGAGGAGATCGCGGTCGTGATGGGCACGAGCGAGAAGGCGATCAAGTCGATGGTGCACCGCGCTCGCGAGAACCTGCGCGTGCGGCTCGCGCCCTTCTTGTCGGAGGAACGGCTGTGAGCACCGCTTGCCAAGCCTTCCGCGATCGGTTGGTCGCCGCGCTCGAAGCCCGCGGTGGTCGCCACTCGCTCGGTGAACTCGGTTGGCACGAGCACTTGCTCGCGTGCGCCCACTGTCGACGGCTGCTCGAGACCGAAGAGGCGCTCGAGCTCCTGCTCGACTCGTTGCCCGAGCCGAAACTGCCGCGCGAACTCGCCGAACGCGTGCTCGCCCGCTTGAAGGATCGCACGCAACGCGACGCGCTCGACGAGCTCCTCGAGCGCGCCGACCCGGCGAGCGCTGCGCCGGCGTTGGCGCGGCGCGTGCTCGCCGGTCTCGCCGCGGAACGCGCGGCGGTCGCGCTCGATCGATTGCTCGAACGAGTGCCCGCCCCGGAGGCGCCGGCGGGTCTCGCCGAACGCACGTTGGCGAAGCTCGCGCTCGCGCGCCGCCCGTCGCTCGCGACGCCGGAGCGACGAGTGACGCCTGCGCGCCGCGTGTGGTTCGCCGCCGCTGCCGCAGCGGTGCTCGTCGCGGGTGGTGTGTGGGCCTGGCGCGCGTTGCTCCGCGGCGCCGACCGCGACGAAGCGGCGCCGATCGCCGAACCGACCCCGAACGCACCGCGAGTCGTGCCGGAGAGTGCGCCGAAACGCGCGCTTCGAAACGACGGCGACGCCGCCGCGGCGCCGAGCGACGAACTGCTCGCGTCGCTCTCCGTGCTCGAATCGTGGGAGCTGCTGAACAGCGAGAACGTCGACGTGATGTTGTCGAACCTCGACGCGAAGGACGAGCTCCTGCTCGAGCTCGCCGCGGAGCTCGCGACCGAGAACGACGAGCCCGCCGAAACGCCGACCGCGGAGCCGAAGAACGGGTGACGCCATGACGACCGTCCTGCGCTACCTCGTCCTCCTCTGCGCGCTCGCGAGCTCCGCGTTCGCCTTCCAAGGGCCGCCGCCCGGCGCGCGCGATCGTTGGGAGCGCATGTCCGCGGCGGAACGCGAGACGTTCGTCGAACGCTTCGAGAAGTTCCGCGCGTTGCCGCCGGAGCAGCGCGAGAAGCTCCTCGAACGAGCGCGGCGTCTCGAGGGACTGCAAGGCGAGCTCGTGCGCGACCTGCCGCCCGAGGTCCGCGCCAAGCTCGAACGCATGTCGCCGGCCGAGCGCGCGAATGCCTTGCACGAGTTCATGGAACGACGCCTCGAAGGACGAGGCCGGCACGTGCGCGGCTTCTTGCCGCGCGAGCTGCGCGAACGGATCGAAAAGGCCCCGCCGGAAGCGCGCGAACCGCTGGTCCGCGACTTCTGCGACCGCGCACGACGCGATCACGGCCGGCGCATGCTCGAGTCGCTCGCGAAACGGCTCGCGCTCCCCGACGACGAGCTCGCTCGCGTCGACGCGTTGCCCGAGCCGGAACGTTTCGAAGCGATCATGGAGCTGCGCCGCAAGGTGATCGTCCTCGACGTCGGAGAAGAAGGTCCGCCGTCGTGGCTCGAACCCGCGGAGTGGACGCAGCTCCAGCAGCTCCCGACCCGCGAGTTCTTCGAACGCTTCCACGACCTGCGCCGCGATCGCTGCGGATCGGACCACGACGGTGGGCCGGGCGGGCCGCGCTTCGGGCCGCCGTCGCACGGAGCGTTCGGCCGAGGACGATTCGGCGACTTGTTCGAGCCGGACCCCGCGTGGCGCGAGGAAGCCGAGAAACTCCCGGAAGCCGAGCGGCGTGAGTGGCTCGCGAGCAAGGTGCGCGAGCGAGTGCTCGAACGGCTGGCCGAACGGCCGGATCTGGTCACGCCGGCCGAACTCGCAGACTTGCGAGCCAAACAGGGTCGCGAGTTCCAGGACGCGCTGCGTGAAGCGCTGCGGCGCACGGACAAGGACGACGGCAAGCAGCAGGAAGCGGGATCACGTCCGCATCGTCCCGCGCCGACGCACGGCGAGTTCCGCTAGAGCTCGGACCGCTCGGCCAGCCGCGTCACCCGAAAATCGGTGGTCGACGCGAACCACTCGCGTCGCGAGCAGCGTCTCTCGGATACCGAGGCAGCGCGGTTGCAGGAAAATCCGTTCGTGCAGAACTTCCGGGGTAGTCTCGGACACGACCGGAGAGCCCGGCGACGCGAGCTCGCCGTCCGATGCAGGACGACGCGGCGCCGCCTCTCAGACTCGACCTCTCCTCCCTTCACCATGACCCACCGACTCCACGCCATCCTCGCGACTTCGGTCGCGCTCGCCAGTTCGGCGCTCGCGCAGAACCCAACCGCTCCGTACATCACGCGGCAGAACGACGTCCCGTTGTTTGGTGCCGGGATCCCGACTTCCGCCACGGCGCAGAAACTCATCGTCGGCGACATCAGCGGTCATGGCGCGGGCGACGTGATCGTGAAGTACGCCAACGAACAAGTGTGCCTGTTCTATGCCCCGGGCGGTTTGCGCCTGCCGCTCTCGTTCTTGCCGGCGGGCACCGCGGTGACGGACATCGCGATCGCCGCTCCGAACACGCCGGGTGGTCACGAGCGTTTGGTCACCACGAACGGGAGTGGATTGACGTTCTGGTCGATGTCGAAGTCCGGGAGCTGCACCAGTCAGGCGTTTGGCGGCGCGGCCAGTGCTCAGTGGATCAACGCGAGCATGCTGCGCAACTTCGATGTCGACGGCGACGGGGACGAGGACATCGTGGGCATTCAGAGCAATCTGCGCACCGTCGTGATCGGGACCAACGATGGGGCCGGCGGGTACAGCACGACCACCGGTCCCGTCTTCGCGCAGGACCTCTCCGATTTCACGATGGCGAACTTGGACTCCGACGCCGAAGCGGAGTTCGTCGGGCTCCAGCCGAACGGCATCGTCGTCCGCGACAGCCTCAACAACGTCACGATGTTCGCGCGCTCGGCGTTCAATGGCGCCGGATACTGCATGACGACTTTGCACCGCGCGGGCATGACGGACCAGATCGCGTGGTTGACGCCCGACAGCGTTCAACCCAACGCACAAACCAAGCTGTATCTGATCGACCAGGCGAGCCTGGAAGGCCCGATCATGCTCGGCGTCACCACGCCGACGTTCGCTTCGGCGGGCGACTTCAACGGGGACGGACTCGACGACTTGCTCGTCGCGAACGCCGGCGACTCGGCGGGCAACCTCTATCGCCGACTGTCAGGAATTCCTTCCTTCCGGACGGACATTCCTGTGCAGCCGGAGCCCCCGCTGCCCCCGGTGCCGCTCTACGTGTCCAAGGTTCCGTACGACGTGAACTGGACTGCAACGCCTGCTCCCGAAGGCCTGCTCGTCGACCTCGACGGCGACGATTTGCCCGAGGTCGTCGGCTACTCGGACGACACGAAGCAGCTTCGCGTCTTGATGCGGGATGCTCCCACGAAGACCAGCGGCCTGGCGTTCCTCGGCGGAGCGTGTCCGTCGGACGACGTCGCGTTCGTCGGCGCGAACTTCGATTCATCGGACTTGCATCCGTCGGGCTCGAACTACGTCTGGACGAGCGGAGCCGGTGAGCTGCAGCTCATCATCGACGAAGCCGCGTGGGCGGCATTCTCGGGCCCCAACCCGACGGTGAACGCATTCGAGGTCCACGCCTACCGCCAGAACGTCGCAGGGACCGCGTCGATGACGCTTTCGAGCGCGGTCAACGGCTGGTTCGTGGTCAGAGCGCGACAGAACAACGGCCTCCCGTACCAGAAGGCCTCGGATCTCTACAACCCGACGACGACGAACCAACCGACCCTCTCGCTCCCCGACACGGTGCACATCGTCAACGTCAAATTGCGCGACGGCACGGGACAGGACATGCCGGCGATCGATTGGGCCATCAACCAACGCGACTTCCGCTTCTACGTCGAGATTCGCGCGTGCCACTTCGACGAGGCGACGCAGCAGATCACCAATCGCAAGCGCATCTACAAGTACGGTTTCAGTGGCACGCCTGACACGGCGCAACCCAACGACACCACGACCGACGGGCTCATTACGTTCAGTGAAACCCAAGCCGACTACTCGCTGTTCGGCATGAACTGCTTCGCAGCACTGGTGGCGGGCACCGGCGGCGGCGTGAAGGTCGGTGGCTCTGTGATGATGAGCTCGCTGCCGAACTTCCAGAACCAACCGCTGGTCTGGCCGCCCGTGATCAAGCAGGGCTTCCAGTGAGTTGAGCGGCAACCCATCGAGCGCCGTGGCCGCATCGCGGTCGCGGCGCTCGCTCACTTGGGGAGCAGAACTCGCTCGTGACCGAGACCGAAGACGTGCAACGTCGAGAAGTCGAACGGGTAGCCGTAGGTCTCGCTCGCCGCGAGTTCGACGCGCGCGGCGCGCAGCGCTTCCGCAGGTGAATCGCCCGCGGCGAGCCGGCGGTGGAGCGCCGCAGTCAAGGCGATCGTCGCGTCGAGGCCGAGATCTTGGCGCGCGAGGATCACGCAGATCGCGCCGCGCTCGAGGAACGTGCCGCCGAGGTGATTGAGCGCGTCTTCACCGAGTCGCTCGGTGCCGCGGCCCGCGCCGCAGGCGGACAGGATGACGATCGGCGGCACGACCCGCGGCGCCGTCGCGAGGTCGGAGCTCCACACTTCGCCGAGAGCTTCCTCCGTCTCGGCGAGCAAGAGGCCCGCGGGCCTCTCGCGCAGCGCATCGTGCATGCCGTGGCAGAGCACGTGCAGCACGGCCGTGTCCGCGAGATCCAAACTCGCGAACGCTTCGCGCGTGGCTTTCTCGTTCGTCAGCGTCGTGAAGCCTCGACCGAACGGTCGGGTCAGTGCGTCGAGCTCTTCCCGTCGCAGCGAGAACGGTTTCGCCCTCCAGACCCTTTCGGATCGCTCCGTCGTGCGCGGCGCGCCGACGAAGGCGAGCCCTTGTTTCCAGACCTTCGCAGCAGGCGCACGTTCGGCGAGCGCGAGACCGAGCGGCACGGAAGGCAGGTACTCGATCGCGACATCGAGGCCGAGCAGTCGTTTGCCGTCGAGCGAGAGCAACTCGAACGGCACGCCGCCGAAGAGCTCGCTGCCGACGACGAGACACGTCTTCCACGTCGCGATGCGCGCGCGCACCGCCGGCGGAAGCAGCGTCTTCGCGACCTCGGCGCCGGCGGCTGCCGTCTTCGCGCGGGACCTCTCCGCGCCGGCTGCGTCGCGCTTCGACGGTAGCGCGACCGAGAGCCTCTCCCGCACCGCCGCGGCGAGCTCCCATTCCGGACCCACGAGTCCATGCTCGACCTGATCCGCGTCCAACGCGAACACGTGGGTCTCCCTGCCGACCGGCAGGAAGAGGACGATGCCGCCGTTCGGCGGACACAGACGGCTCCGAACCTCCGCGACGGTCGCGGCACGCAGCTCGAGCTTGCGGCCGATGGTCCCGCAGGTCTGGGCCTCGACGACACGTTCGAACGCGTCCGCAGAGCCGCGGTCGCCGCGCGCCGTGGTCAACGCGTGGACGAGCTCGCCGAGCACCGCGCGCCGATAGCTCGCATACAGAAACCCGACGCCGCCTTCGCGCACCGGCGTCGACCGCCACTGCACGAGGAAGTCGCGGAACGCGGACTCCAGCCGTGCGACGCGGGCTTCGACGTCCGACTTCTCGCCCTTCAGGCGCGCGATTTCGGCGTCGTACGCGCCGAGCAGGCCCCAGTGACGAGGCGCGCGATTCTCGGGGCCCCACGTCGCTCGTTCGCTTTCCGGATGGACGGAGTCGAAGAGTGCATTCGCTTTCTCGAGGTACTTCGAGGCCGTCGTCGAGTCCGAGTCGCGCGAGAGAGCCGTGTGAGTCAACGCCATCGCGGCGTGCAGTCTCTCGCTGACATTCAGCGCCGTGTTCTCCATGGCGGCCACGAGGAGCTGCGTCGCTTCCGCATCCTCCGGCGAGCCACGCTTCGCGCTCGCAGCCAGCGCGACGCCGAGGCGGTACTCGAGGATGCCCTCGAGCTCCGCGCGAGTCGCATAGACCTCGCTGCGGCCGAGTTCGGCGCGCAAGTCGGCGATCGCGCGGTCGTACCGTCCGGTGTCGAGCCAGATGTCGACGCGTGCGCGGACGTTGTCCGAGCGGCCAACGACGATGTTGTCGAAGATGGCGGCGTTCTCGTCGGTTCGCTCGTCCACCTTGGCGAACGGCGCGAGCGCGGACTCCGCTCTTTGCTGCCAGTGATAGGCGATGTCCGGCAGTCCGAGCTCGAGGTAGATCTTGCTGCCCGTCGCGCACAGATCTCGCTGACCGAGAGGGTTCGCGGCGGTCTCCGGCGTGTCACCGAGCTTCAGATAACGTTCGGCCTCGTCCCAGCGCGCCAGCGCCCGCGCAGTGTCTGCCGCAAGCGTGCCCATGATGCCCTGATACGGAGTCGGTGGAGCGGCCGGGTCCGGAGACACCCACGTCGTCAGCCATCGGTCGAGCTCGACGAGCGCAAGGTCCTCGCGCGCGGCGCGGCGGGCGAACAGCGCGGCGGCCAACGTGCACCGAATGTCGACCCCCCAAAGCTGTGTGGGATCCTCGAGCTTCCCCGCAGCACGACACCCGGCCAACGCAAGCTCGAGGCCCCGCGCCGCGTCGAGGCCGAGCGCTCGGATCGCATCCGCATCCCAAGGCGCGTAGACCGTGTCGACGAGAGCGGAGACTTGCTCCGCGGACGGGTGATCGCCGGACACGGCGTCACGCTGCGCAGCCGCGACCGCGAAGTACTCCTCGCGCAATGCGGCGGAACGCGCCTCGTCGGCGGCCCTGAGCTCGTCGAGGATGTCGTGAGCCGTTCGGTTCTGACTCTGCGCCTTCGCAGGCGCGAGCGCGAGCAGCGAGGCGAGCGCTACTCGCGCGACACGTTGAAGCGGACCACGTCCGGATCCAGGCCGAGCGGTTCGGCGATCACTTCGATCCGCACGCTCTTTGGCCAACTCGACATCTGTTCGGGCGTCCACGTCCAGCGCATCTCTCCAGCCTTGGGAGCTGCGAACGCGATACGGTTCCCGTCTTCGTCGAAGACGAGCAATTCGAACGCGGGCGCCGAGCCACCATCAGCGAAGGACCACTCTAACGTACCAGTGAACGGCTCGTGGTAGCGCACGGAGAGGTGGGCGCCGGTCGCGAGCAGCATGTCGGGCTCGCGGTGCACGTCTTCCTCGGGGCGCAACAGCAACACGATCAGGACGGCCGCGGCCGCCGCGAGCAGCGTGCCGACGACGAACCAGCGCGGCCGCCGGCGGACCGGGGTGAGCGGAGGCGCGTTGCGGACGAAGTCGCGGACCAACCGGGTGGCGTCGGTCTTGTCCGGTGTTGCGAGGGCCTCTCGCAGGATCGCGGCTTCTTCGTCCGCCGCGCCGGTCAGGCGACTCTCGAGCTCGGAGAGCTCGCGCCAAGTGCGTGCACATTCTGGGCACGCCGCGATCCGCCGTTCCGCGGCGGCGTCGCGCGGACTTCGACCGCTGATCAGGTCTTCGAGCAGTCTCTCGTGCTCGGCATCGTGGGTGTTCATCGGGTCTCCCTCTCTTCGCGAGCGAGCAGCTCCTGCAGACGGCGGAGCCCTCGATAGTACTGGGTCTTCGCCGTGTTCGGCGAGATACCGAGGCGCGCACCGATTTCGTCGAACGTGCGCTCCTCGAAGTGTTTCAGGTGGATGCAGACGCGCTCTTCGGCGGGCAGCTTCGCGATGCCGAGGTAGAGATGGTCGTAGCGCGTGTAGCGTGTCTCGGCGTCGACGAGCGTCGGATCCGCGGCCTCCTCGCTGAGCTCTTCGTTGCGCCGCGAACGCCGTTCTCGGCGCACCGCGTTCATCAGAGTGTTCACGCAGAAGCGATACACCCACGTCTCGAGCGTCGAACGCCCTTCGAAGGTCTCCAAACGAGTCCAGATCAGAGTCAGGACTTCCTGCGCCGCGTCGTCGAGCTGCGCCGGTCCGAGCACTTTGCCGAGCCTGGCGTTCTGGGCCGCGAGGATGAGCGGGACGCAGGCCATGCGCTGGACGAAGGCCTCGACGGCGATCGCGTCGCCGCGGCGAACGCGCGCCAGCAGCGCCTTGTCGGCTTCCCCGGACTCTCCCGTGTGCAGCATGCAGCGATGCGACGCCCTGGACTCGGGTCTCCTAGCGAAGAACTGTCGCGCGGCGACCGGCGCGAGGCGGGTGCAACGACTTTCGCATGCGATCTCGCGAGGAGCGGCGGCGCAGGGGGTACGCGAGCGTACGAAGGTTCGGCGGGCTTGCATGGACACGACGGGAGGATCGTGTCCGTCAGGGGGCCGGGAGTTTTGCCCATCCGCGGAACTCCGGCAATCCGGTGCCGACGGATAAAGTGGCCGTTTCCGTGGTGGTCGCCTCGCTTTCCGAAACGCTTCCGAGCCTCGACGCCGAGCAGTTGCTCGAGCTCGCCGACCGGCGTTGCGTCGACCTGCGTTCGCCGGCGGAGTTCGCCGAGGACCACGTGCCCGGAGCGGTCAACGTGCCCCTTTTCGACGACGTCGAACGCGCGGTCGTCGGCACGCTCTACCGACGTGCATCGCCCGACGCGGCCTTCGACGAAGCGCGCGTGCTCGTCCGGAAGAAGTTGCGCGAGCTCGTCGAGCGGCTGGCGGAGCTCGCGGGTTCGCCCGTGGCGCTCACCGAGCTCGACGAGCGGTTCGAGCGCCTGACCGACCACGGCATCGCGAGTTTGGAACGTGGGCTCGTCCCGGTCCACGACGCTGCGCCGCCGAGGCGGCCGCTCGTGCTGCACTGCTGGCGCGGCGGGCTGCGTTCGCGCAGCGTCGTCGCGTTCGCCCGTTCTCTCGGGCTCGACGACGTCCGGTTGCTCGAAGGCGGTTATCGCGCGTACCGCCAGGCGGTCGCGCGGCGACTCGCCGAGTGGCGCGCGCCGAGGAGCTTCGTGCTCCGCGGTCTGACCGGCGTCGGCAAGACGTTGGTGCTGCGCGAGCTCGAGCGACTGCGGCCGGGCTGGACGATCGATCTCGAAGCCGCCGCCGGACATCGCAGCTCGATCCTCGGCATGGTCGGCCTCGAACCGTGTTCGCAGAAGCAGTTCGAATCACGGCTCGCCGAACGACTGCGATCGGGCTTCCCGGGCCCCGTCGTCTTCGAAGGCGAGAGCCGCAAGGTCGGCGACGCCATCGTGCCGCCGCGACTGTGGGAGGCGCTCGACGGCGGAGTCAACGTGTTGCTCGAAGCGTCGGTCGAGCGCCGAGTCGACGTGTTGCTCGCGGACTACCTCGAGCATCCTTCGAGCCGCGACGAGCTCCGCGAGCGGCTGCCGTTCATCGAAGCACGGCTCGGCAAGGTGAAGTGGAAGGGGCGGCTCGTCGGCTGGCTCGACCGCGGCGAGGAGCGCGAGCTCGTGAAGACGTTGCTCGAGCTCTACTACGACCCGCTCTACCGCCACTCCGAGAAGGGCCGCGTCTACGCGACGCGGATCGACGCAACCGACCCGACTGACGCGGCGCGTGCCTGCGCAGCGTGGATCGAGCGCGAGCTCAGCGCCTGCCGCGCCAGATGAAGTAGCCGCCGGCGAGCAGCAGTGGGCCGGACATGTAGAGGTACACCGCGCCGTTGGGGAAGAGCCACGCCGTGACGGCGCCGAACGCCACGAAGAGCCAACCGGCCCACAGCGGCTTCCTCCACGCGAGCCACGCGAGCGCGACGATCGGGACTACGATCGTCAGGCCTTCCGCGAGCAGCGCGGGGCCCTCGTTCCAGTGCGAGGCGATCACGAACCAAGCCCAGAACGCGGCGACGGCCCACACCAGGCCGAGCGCCGTGAGATGGATCACTTTCGAAGTCGTCGATTCGCTCGTGCGGATGCCCATCGTCGTCATCTGGAACTCCTGCCGCCGTGCAGACGGCGTTTCGAGACGACTCCAGGATCGACGTCGGGTGCCCTTCGCACCGCGCAGGACTTCCGATCGGATCGCCAAGCGGAGCTGATCCGCCGCGCGCGCGCCTTCGTCGTCACGCTGTCGCCCGGCGACTCATGGGGCGCGGCGAGCGTCCGCGCGAGTACGCCGTTCGCCCGCCGAAGGCGTACGCGTCAGCCAAGGAACGGCGAGAGGTCGAGGATGCAGAGCTCGGAACTTTCGTAGTCCGCCATCGGCCGATACCGCGTGAAGACGAGCGACCGACCGTCCGGCGAGAAGGCGGGCTGCGTGTCGTAACAGAAGCCGAGCGGCTGCGATTCCTTGGTCAACTGCGCGCGAGCGCTGCCGTCGGGCCGCACGAGGAAGAGGTAGTGATTGCCTTCGTCCGGCCCGCCGGCGTACGCGATCCACTTGCCATCGGGCGACCACACCGGCCAGCCGTCGTACGTCGGCGCGTTCGTCAGGTTCTTCGGGTTCGCACCGTCCGCGTCCATCACGAACACTTCGTTGTTCCCGGCGACCACGCGGCGCGTGACGATGCGTCGGCCGTCGGGCGACCACGACGCGTACGTGTCGACGTCGGGCCCGCCCGTGATGCGGCGCGGCTCGCCGCCAGCGAGCGAGAGCTCGTAGATGTCGTAGTCGTCCGCGTTCGCGTTGCCCCGGTTCGAACTGAAGAGCAAGCGTTTGCCGTCGGCGGACCACGCGGGATGGATGTCCATCGCCGGATCGCGCGTCAAGTTGCGCAAGTTCGCGCCGTCCGAGTCGACGAGGTACACGTCGCGATTGCCCGTGCGTTCCGACACGAACGCGATCGTCTTGCCGTCGGGCGACCACACCGGCGTGATGTCGTGCGCGGGATCGGCGACGAGCTCGCGGATCGCCGAACCGTCGACCGTGATCGTGAAGAGATCGAAGTTCCCCGGCGCACTCGATTGGTAGACGAGCGACTTGCCGTCCGGCGACCACGACGCGTACGCGTTGACGGCGTGCGTGAGCCGTCGGATCCGCGGACCACTGTCGGTCGGCGACTGGGGGAGCGACACGAACGGCGCGAGACATGCGCACACGATCCAACGCAGCATCAGGACCTCCGGGGCACCTCAGGGTTCGATGCCACGCTACCGCGCCAGCGAC
Source organism: Planctomycetota bacterium (assembly GCA_023150475.1). GTDB lineage: Bacteria > Planctomycetota > UBA1135 > UBA1135 > JACRIN01. The sequence continues at coordinate 162,956 of JAKLKU010000004.1, read as the reverse complement.
GCCGAGAGCCGTAAGCGTGGCGTGCGAGCTGCGTCAGCGCGCGGTTGCCCTCACCGGGAGCGCGGCAAGCGCGAGCTCACGTGTTGCGCAAGAGCAGCGCGAGACCTTCGCGGGCCTGCGCCTTGAGTTCGTAGAGGCTCTTCGCGCTCGTCAGACGGCGCCAGAGGTAGCCGGGGCGCAGGTAGAAGCGGCGCACCATGCGCTTCTTCATCGCGAGCATCGCGTCGCGGTCGAACGTGCGCGTCGGCAGGAACGCTTCCGCGCCGCCTTGGTCCATCACGAGGTCGCGTGGATCGACGAGGCCGACTTCGATCGCTCGCGCTCGGAACGGCGTGCCGAATCGCGGCACGGCCATGTTGAGGCTCATGAAGTCGAGGTCGAGCTCGATCGCGAGCTCGAGCGAGCGCTGCAGCGTCTCTTCGGTCTCCTCGGGCAAGCCGATGATGAACGTGCCGACCGTGCGCAGCCCGTGGCGCTTCGCGCGCGCGAAGCCCGCGACGACTTCGTCGCGCGTGTAGACCTTCTTGTACTTCGCGAGCAGCTCGTCGTCGGCGGTCTCGACGCCCATGATCAACGTGTGGCAGCCCGCGCGCTTCATCGCCGCGAGCAACTCGTCGTCGGCGCGGTCGGGGCGCGTGAACGTCGTCCACGACAGGTCGCCTCGTTGCGCGAGCGCTTCGCAGAGCTCGAGTGCGCGCGCTTTCTGCACGCCGAACGTCTGGTCGAGGAAGAAGACCTCGCGGATGCCGCGGGCGCGCAGCTCGTCGAGCTCCTCGAGCACGTCCTCGACGGGCCGCGTCTGGAACCCGAGCGTGCTGATCACGCAGAACGTGCACTGGTACGGGCAGCCGTAATCGGTCAGCACCGTCGCGAACCGCTCGTGCTTCGCGAACGAGAAGTGATAACCGTGCGCCGGGAAGAGCTCGTGCCGCGGCCGCGGCACGCGATAACCGCCGCGCTGCGTGCGCCGGCCGCGGATGCGCCAGATGCGCGCCGTCGAGTCGCGGAGCGTCATCTCCTCGACGCCGACGAGGTCGCCGGCGAGGTAGTGCACGACGTCTTGATTGGTGAAGACGTGCAGCGCGGCTTCGAGCCACGGCTCTTCCTTCAAGCGCTCTTCCGAACGCTCGTGGAGCACGTCCCCGAGCGCGAGGATGCGCCGGCCGCGCGCGGCTTGGTCCGAGAGGAACGCCTTGTCCTGCGTCCACGACACCGAACCGACCAGCGACACGATCACGTCCGGCGCGAACGCATCGATGCGCTCGCGCGCCGCGGCGATCGAGAGTCGCTCCGCGATGCAGTCGAGCACCTGCACGTCGTGGTGCGCCGCGAGCGTGCCCGACAGCACGACGAGGTCGATCGGATGGAACAGGTAGTTCGACTTCGTCGTCTTCGAGCAGAAGTAGTCGCGGATGTAGACCTGCTCGCCCGGCGGGTTGAGGAGCAGGACCTTCATCCGTCGTTCCTCGCGCGCTCACCGTCGCGCGCGGCGTCCGCGCCGTCCGGAGGAACGTGCGGCGGATGCGGCGCCGGCGGCGGCACGGGCACGAGCTCGAAATCCTCGCCGCGCAACAATGCCCGCGCGTGGGCGAGCACTTCGTCGACCGAAATCGCGACGAGGCACTGCGGGTGGCCGTAGATGCAGCTCGAGAGTTTGTTGTGGTGCACGTTGATGCACGGGCTGCACGGCGGCGGGCGATAGAGCGCACGCGCCCGCAGACCGATCGGACCGTACATCACGGGCGTCTCCGGCCCGAAGAGGCCGAGCGTCGGCGCACCGACCGCGGCCGCGAGGTGCATCGGGCCGGAATCGTTCGTCACGACGACGGCGGCGCGCGCGAGCAGCGCGACGAGTTCCTGCGTCGACAGTTCGCCTGCGAGGTTGAGCACGCGCGAGGACGCCGCCGCTCCGCGCGCGAACTCGGTGTGGTTGCGTTCGGCCGCCGAACCGATGAACACGACCGCGACGCCTTCTTCGCGCGCGAGTCGATCGGCGAGCAACGTGAAGTTCTCGCGCGGCCAACGGCGTTCGAGCGAGAGCTCGCCGGCGTTCGGGTTGAGCACCGCGAACGCGTCCTCTCGCGGGATGCCGTGCGCCTCGAGCAACGCGTCGACGCGTTCGACGTCGCGGGCGTCGTAGCGGTGCGGCGCAAGGTCGTTCGCCGTCACGTTCCGGCCGTTCTCGCCGCCGGCGAGCACGCGGAAGTTGCGCGCGACGTGCCAGTAACGGTTGAACGGCGCGACGTCGGTGTGGAAGCCGCCGCGCCAGACGTTCGGCGCCGCGAAACCGTGGCTGCGCGGCGCGCCGGTCGCGAGCGAAACCAGCGCCGAGAAGCGCGTGAAGAACTCGAAGTCGTAGACCTCGTCGAAACGTTCGCGCCGCAGGCGACGCAGCAAGCCGCCGATGCGCTGCGCGAGCGTGAGCCACCCCGCGCGCGCGACATCGAGCGAGAGCACGCGGTCGAACACGCCGAGCGCGTCCGCCGTCGCACGGTTCTGCGCAAGCGTCAGGAACACGATTTCCGCGCCCGGATGGCGCGTGCGCAGGCTCGCGATCGCCGGCGTCAGCAGTTGCAGGCTGCCGATGCCCCAGAACTTGATCACCAGCACGCGTTCCGCCTCGCGCGGCCGCGCGAAGAGCTTGCGGGCGAGCCGCCACGGCTGCAGCGCGACGCACGCGACCGCGCCGAGCGTCTGGTCGGCGCGCTGGAGGCGCTGCATCGAGATCGAAGAGGCGGTCGACATCGCGGGACACAGTGTAGGCGAGCGCGTCGAGCGCCGCAGCGGACCGCACTCCGCGCGCCGCATTCCTTACGAACGGAATTCCAGGTCGCCGAGGCGCTCGCACACCTGCGCTCCCGCGCTTCGGCCAAGCGTGCCCGAGCTCCCGCCCGCAACCTCGCCGGACGCCACGTCCGACACCAAGCGTGGACGCTCGCGACGCGGACGCTCGTTCGGCGTGCGTCGAGCCCCGTGACGCGGAATGGACCGTGGCGCGGCCCGCGTGGTTCGCCGCGACCTGTGGTTCTCCGTGGGAGCTTGACCCCTGTCAGTGGGCGCGGCGCAATGGCGCGCTCACGAGGAGGGAGCTCGATGACGATCCTTGCATGCATGCTCGCGCTTGCTGCGTTCGAAGTTTGCGACCACTGTTCACCGGGCAAGAGCGACGCAGAGCTCTGCACCGAGCACCGCGCCGAGGAAGAAGGCGTGCTCGCGCGCCAGCGGCCGATCCTGGAGACGGGGAACCGCGATCAACGGCTCGCCGCCTTGCTCGAGATCGCTGCGCTGAATGAGGCGCACGAAAACGCCCCGTCACGGGCCACGACGCGCGTGCTCGCGAGCGGCCTCTCGGACTCCGACTCCGACGTGCGCGCCGCGGCGGCGAGTGCGCTCGCGAACCACCAGCATCCCGAGGAAGCCGTGTCGGCGCTCGACACGCGGTTGCGTTCGGTCTGCCGAGACGTCGAGAAGCACGCCAAGGCCATGCAGCGCGCATTGGGCGACAAGGATCTCGGCGCACGCGAGAAGGCCGCGTTCGACGGCGACGCGCTCGGATTGCGCGAGCGGGGGCTCGATCGGGCGGCGTTGGTCGAGGCGCTCGGGGGCTTCGATTCCGTGCGCGCGGAAGACGCCGTGCTGTTCGTGCTGCGCGAATGGGAGCTCGCGGCGGAGATCGCGGCTCGCGCCGGAGACCCGGAGTCGGACGATCAGGAGGACGATCCGCTGCACGCGAACGCGCTGTTCCGCGCCGCGACGCGGATGGGCACCCGGCGGACGGTCGAGCCGCTGTGTGGGCTCTACGCGAAGCTCCAAGCCGTCCGAGCCCAACCCGCTCCAACGCTGAGCCCGATCGATCCGAACAAACCGAAGGACTTCGCCAAGGGCGTCGACAGCCTGCGGAGATCGTTGCAGCGCGCGAAAGAAACCGTGCTCGCGACGAAACTCGAGTTCGCGTTGACCGACGAGCTCGATCGTTTCGGCGCAGAGGCGGGGTTTCCGGCGCCGCCGGGCGACGATCGGCCGTCGGCCGAACACGGAGCGTGGATCAAGCGCCATCTCACCAAGCTTCCCCCGACGCGCGCACCGGCGCAGAAGTCTCCGCCCGCGAAGTGAGCGGATCGCGCGGAGCTTGAATGGAAGCGGATCGATGAGCGTAAGCTCGCCGCTCGTGAACCAAGGAGCGTCCATGCTTACGACTCGTTCGTCTCGCCGTCCCCGTCCCTCGCGCCGCGGAGCCGTCGCGCGCGGTTGCCTCGTCGCGGTCGGAGCGCTCGTGCTCGTCGTCCTCGCCGGCGGCGGGTGCGCCGTCGGGCAGTACAACGGCATCGTCTCGAGCAAGCAGAACGTCAACGGCCGGCTCGCCGAGATCGACAACCAGTACAAGCGTCGTTTCGACCTGATCCCGCAGCTCGTCGACACCGTCAAAGGCGCCGCGAACTACGAGAAGACGACCCTGCAGGCGGTCGTCGACGCGCGCGCTTCGGTCGGCAAGGTCGAGCTGCCGAGCGACATGACCAGCGATCCCGCGAAGCTCAAGGCGTACCTCGACGCGCAGGATCAGCTCGGCGGCGCGCTCTCGCGCTTGCTCGTCGTCGCGGAGCAGTATCCCGAGCTCAAGGCGACCGAGAGCTTCCAAGGTCTGCAGACCCAGATCGAAGGCACCGAGAACCGGATCACCACCGCCCGCCGCGACTACGTCGACGCCGTGCAGGGCTACAACACGAAGATCGTCAAGTTCCCGGGCAACTTGATCGCGTCGCTGTTCGGCCACACCGAGCTGCCGCAGTTCTCGACCGCGCCGGAGACGCGCGAGACGCCGAAGATCGACTTCGGCGACCAGAAGTAGCGCGGCGCGCGTTCGAACTTCACCGTCTTCACCGTGTTCGGGTCCGTCGTCCTTTGGCTCGCGTTGCTCCTGCCGAGCAGCGTCGTCGAGAGCGGCTCGTTGACGAGCTCCGGTTGGGCGAGCGCGCGCTTGCCGAGCCGTGGCGCCCTGAGCAGCAGCTCACTGGACCGCGACGCGCGGCATGCGACGGACGCTGCCCTCGACGTATCGAGGGACGCAGACGCGGTCGGCGGCGAGCCGGGCGGGCTCGAGCCGAGTGCGCCGGAGCCGCGGCGACTCTCGACACTCCGCCAGGGCCCGCCGCGGAACGACGGTTGGGTCACCGACCTCGGCGACTTGTTCGACGCCGGCGAGGAGCGGCTGCTCGAAGGCGAACTCGACGCCTATCGCGCGAAGACCGGGCACGAGCTCGCCGTGTTGACGGTGAAGTCGCTCGACGGCGGCTCGATCGAACGTTTCGCGCTCGAGACCGCGCGCGCCTGGAAGATGGGCCGCGTCGACGTGCACGACGCGGCGCTGCTCGTCGTCGCGCGCGACGAGCGCGAGCTACGCATCGAAGTCGGGCGCGGCCTCGAAGGCGAGCTCACCGACCTCGAGTGCGGCGTCATCATCCGCAAGGTGATCGTGCCGCGCTTCAAGCAAGGCGACTTCTTCGGCGGCGTGCGCGGTGGCGTGCAAGCGATGATGGAGTCGATCACGCCGGGCGCCGGCGGGCCGCAAGCCGCGCCGCCCAGACGCGGACCCGACGCCGGACAGATCCTGACCGTGTTCCTCGCGATCGGCGGGCTCGCCTTGTTCGTGATCGTGCGTGTCGCGACGCTGCGCAAGCACCGGCCGAACGCGCTCGGCCGACAGCTCGCGACGGAAGCGGCGTTCGACGTGTTGCGTGTGCTGGCGCACTTCGCTGCGGCGTCGGGTGGCGGGCGCGGAGGCCGAGGCGGTGGGTTCGGCGGCTTCGGCGGAGGCGGCGGGTTCTCCGGTGGAGGAGCTTCGGGCCGATGGTGAGCCTCGTCCAAGAGTGGCATGCGGTCGGGCACGCGCTCGAGACGACCGATCTCGTCGTGCGCGTCGCCGCGCTCGCGTTGGCCGCGGTGTTCGTCGGCTGGATCGCCGTCGCCGCGACCCGTTCTAAGCGCTACCGCTCGACGCGAGCGCTCGGCGACGCGGAGCGCGCCCGCATCCGCGCCGCGATCGCCGCCGCCGAGCGCGCGAGCGAAGGCGAACTCGCCGTCGTCGTCGTCGAACGGTCCGACTCGCACCCGCACGCCGAGTGGCTCGCGGCGCTCGTCGCGATGGCGATCGGGTCGACGGCGTCCGCGAGCGAGTTGCTCGGCGCGCACCCCGCGTACCTCGGCGCCGCGAACGTCGTGTTCGGCGCGATCGGGTTCTTCGCGGCGCGCGCGTTGCCCGCGTTCAAGCGAGGCTTCGTCTCCGGTCGACGCGCGGAGGAGATGGCGCGCGAGCAAGCGATCCAGGAGTTCGCTGCGCTCGCGTTGCACCGCACACGCGGTCGCACCGGCGTGTTGATCTTCGTGTCGCTCTTCGAGCGCTGCGTCGTCGTCCTCGGCGACGCAGCGATCCACGCGCGCGTCGGCGACTCGGGCTGGGTCCAAGTCGACGAGCTCGTGCTCGACCGCGTGCGTTCGGGTGCGCTCGCGGACGGTCTCGTCGCCGGCGTCGAACGCGTCGGCGCGGTGCTCGCCGAGCACTTCCCGCCCGAACACGACGCGCCCAACGAATTGCCCGATCACTTGATCGTGCGCGAGAGCTGACACTTCGTCGTGCTCAGCGCACACGGTTCGGTGACGTCGCGCTCGTCGCTGGTTCGCCGTGCATGGGCAATACGCGCCGGGCACGGGCCGCGCGCGCCGTGCACGGACTGCTCGCGCCGGCGCCGCCCGTGCGCCGTGCAGTGAGCGCCGATGAAGCGTGTGTCACGCGTCGGTTCGTCGGGCAAACGCGTGAGCCGCGCGCGCACCACCTTCGAGACGGACACGTTCGGCGGGCCACGCCGTCTCGAGTGGCGTCCCACTCGAGCGTGGCACGGAGCGGTCAGGCTCGATCCGTCGAGCGAGGCTCCGAAGCGGCGCGGCCTCGCGAGTGCGCGGCGCCACGGTGTGCTGCTTCGACGCAGCGCCAACCACGCCACGCGTCATGGAGGGGGTCGCGGCGCCCAACCGTCGCAGGCACGCCGTGGTGGCGCTCGCGGCGCGTCGTCGCTGCTCCGGAGCCGTGCGCGCCGCCTGAGAAGGACCGCCACACGGGACGTGTCGACGTGTGCGGGCTAGGATGCTCGCCGCGCGAATCTCGGCGCCGGGCAATCCGAGGGCGCGCGCACCCCTCCTCATGTGTGGATTCATCGGCATCTACGGTCCGGACGGCACCGACGTCGCGCTCGAGATCTACGAAGGCTTGATCGCGGTGCAGCACCGCGGCCAAGACGCGGCCGGCATCACGACCTACACCGACTCGTTCCACGTCAAGAAGGGGCTCGGCCTCGTGCGCGACGTCTTCAACGAGCGCAACATGCCGCGCCTGCGCGGACCGCTCGGCGTCGGTCACGTGCGTTATCCGACCGTCGGTGTCGGTTCCGACGAGGACGTCCAGCCGTTCCACATCAACTTCCCGTGCGGCATCGCGATGGCCCACAACGGGAACGTGACGAACTTCCTCGAGCTCAAGACGAAGCTCCAGCGCTCCGGCGTCCGCCCCGGCTCGAACTGCGACCTCGAAGTGATCCTGTTCGTGTTCGCCCGCGCGCTCGCCGAACGACTGAAGCCCGGCGTGCACCCGACGCCCGAGGATGTCTTCGCGGCGATCCGCGCCGTGTACGCCGAAGTGAAGGGCGCGTATTCCGTTTGCGCGACCCTCGCCGACGGCGGCATGGTCGCGTTCCGTGACCCGTTCGGCATCAAGCCGATCTGCTTCGGCGAGAAGGTCACCGAAGAAGGCCGCTGGTTCGCCTGCGCGAGCGAAAGCGTCGTGCTCGACGTCACCGGCTACGAGAAGACCCTCGACATCGGCGCCGGCGAGGCGGTCTACGTCACGCCCGAGCGCAAGATCATCCACAAGAAGCTCGCGGACAAGCCGCACCGGCCCTGCATCTTCGAGCTCGTCTACTTCGCGCGCCACGACTCGATGCTCGACAACGTGTCGGTGTACCGCACGCGCCGCCGTTTCGGCGAAGCGCTCGCGACGCAGTGGCGCGAAGCCGACGCACCGCGGCCCGACGTCGTGATCCCGATCCCCGATTCGTCGCGCGAAGCGGCGATGTCGATGGCGGAACACCTCGGCGTGCCGTACCGCGAAGGCTTGGTGAAGAACCGCTACATCGGGCGGACGTTCATCATGCCGTCGCAGTCGGCGCGCTCGCACGGCGTCCGGCGCAAGCTGAACGCGATCAAGCTCGAGTTCGAAGGCAAGAACGTGCTGCTAGTCGACGACTCGATCGTCCGCGGCAACACCTCTCGCCGGATCGTGCAGATGGCGCGCGACGCCGGCGCGAAGCACGTCTACATGGCCGTGACCAGCCCGCCGCTGATCTCGCCTTGCCCGTACGGCATCGACATGGCGACCAAGACCGAGTTCGTCGCGACCGGCAAGACGCCGGCGGAGATCTCGGACGCGATCGGAGCCGACTACCTGCTCTATCTCGACCGCGAAGCGATGAACGCGGCGGCGCGCGTGGGCAACCCGAAGATCGAGCGCTTCTGCAACGCGTGCTTCACCGGCGATTACCCGACCGGCGATGTGACTCGCGAGATGCTCACGGCGATCGAGTGCGAGCGCAACGAGAGCCACGCGCAGTTGACGATTTGGTCGTAGGCCGCCCGCCCGGGCGGTCCAGTGGCGACGGACGCGATGGGCTGACGCGCCCAAGTCGTTCGGCGGCACTGGACCGGGCCCGCGAGGCGGCTCAGCGCGTGTTCGACACCTCCTGCAGGCGTTTCCTGCGTTCGGCGCGAGGTGGCACGTCGAGTTTGGCGGCCTTCGGCACGGCCTCGTGCGTGCGGCGCTCGAGCTTCCGACCGCCCGCGTCGCGTGTCGGCCCGCCCCAACCCTTGAAGTAGAACGGCACGTTGGCGGTGGCGCACTGATCACGCAGCGAGAGCACCCACTCCTTCTGCATGGGCCGCGCGTGCGGTCCGCTCTCGCCAGCGACGAGCACCCAATCGATCCCGCGCAGATCGACGCGACCGAGATCCTCGAGCAAAGGCTCGAACGCGACGAAGCGCAAACCCGCCGGCGTGCGACGCAACTCGTCGATGCGGGGGAGCCCGTGCTCGCGATCTTCGACGCTGACGCCGAGGCCTATGTGCGGGCGCGACGCGGCACGCGCGAGTTTGCCGGAGAGCAACTCGCGCATCCGCGAAGCGCGCTTGGTGAGGATCCGGAAGTGGTGCCAATCCGCGAGCGTCATCACTTGGAAGACTTGCGCGACGAACTCCGGTTTCACGCGTTCTTGGAAAAGATCGCTCATCCACGCGACTTCGATGGTCTTCGAGCGCGACCACTTCAGCGGTTCGAGCAGACGCTCGGGCGCGAGCCGCAGCGCGAAGCCGCGCTCGTACGCGTGGCCCTCGACGCCGATCCAACGATGTGCGAACGCCGCCGCCCAACAGTGCTCGCACCCCGGACTGGTCGCCTTGCAGCCCTGCACGGGGCTCCACTTCGCGTCCGTCCACGCTCGTTCGGTTCGTTCGCGCACTCGCAGCTCCCCCGACGTCGTCTTCCGCTCCGATTCCGACCTTGAACCAGCCCGCAGCGAGCCGCCACGCCGCCGCGGCAACTCACTTCGCACGCAGGGAAAGACTGCACCGAGCGTCGACGGTTGCAGGTCAGCCGCGGAATTCCGTGCTCAGCGCGCGCGAGGCTCGAGCTCGTAGCTCCAAAGGCACGTCGTCCACGAGGGCCCACCCCAGCACTCGAGATCGACCAAGTAATGATCGACTTCCTCGGCTTCGCGCGCGCCAGCGACAATGAGTCTCGACGGCGGGTCCCTGTGTACATCCGCGGCGACCAGAGCGATCGGATAGTACGCGCGCTTTGCGTCGCCGCACGTGCGAAGGACACTTCCGGTAGCGTCGAAGACGCGCCAGGCTCCTGCTCCCCAAGCGAATTCGCGGGGCGTGCCGACCACGACGAAGCCCGATCCGACTCCGACTCCACGAAGGGACGTGATCAGGACGGCATCGTCGTACGCGTGGTCGACCGCGAAGAGCTTCCGCGTGCTTCCTGGCTGCCCGGGGACGACGCGCCCTTCCGCCACGAAGTCGGCGGTTTCGGGATCCACGACCCGCAGCGAGCCGAACAGGAGTTCATCGAGTCCGTCTCCGTCGGTGTCGCCGCATGTGACGAGCGTTGGTTCGAAAGCCACGGAGCACGAATCGGGAAGGCGCTCGAAGATCGGTTCCAAAGTGCGGCCGGTCAGTGTCAGGACCGAACGGCACGAGTCGCTGTCGCGCGACCGTCCACCGAACCATGCGGCCACCGCGAGGTCGACCCCCGACGTTCGATCGAAGCAACCCACGGCGAGAGCCTGACCGAGGAACCGACGCTCGCTACCACCGTCCAACGCAGACACTTCGCATCCAGTGACCAGGGACAAGAGCGCAACGCGGCCTTCGAACTCAGCGTTCGAGGAGTACCACGGACGCGCCACCGCGAGCTCGACCGTGCCGTCACCGTCCACATCGTCGAGAGGGGCAAGCCGGCACGAGAACTCGCTCCTCGTCGCTGGAAGCGTGTACGTCGTGAGCAGCAGACCACTGGCGCCGCGAAGCAGCTCGATTCGCAGCTCATGAGTGGCGAGATCATGCACCGCCGCGACGACCAACGTGCTGTTCACGCCCTCGTCGAGGATCGTCGTTCCGAGCAGCACGCCATGACCCGCTCCGAAGCCCGCGCGCTTCCAACGCAGGACGCCCGACCGTCCATCGACGACGTGGAGCTCACCGCCGCTCTTCCAGCCCCCGGCGAAGCGATAGGCGACGGCGAGATCGTCGTAGCCGTCGCCATCGACATCGCCTGCGGCCAATTCGACCGTGGGCATCTGCGCCGACGACGGGGCGACAAGGACACCGAACGAGCAGGCAAGCGCTGCGAGGTGCAGGTAGCGCAACATGCTTGCTGCTTGCGCGGGACATGCCGAACGCAACGCACCTCGGCCGGAATTCCGCGCGAAACCTAGCCCTCGTCGGTGAGTCGGTAGAGGTACCAGCTCGCCACGCTGCGCAGGGGGCGCCAGGCGTCGCTCCGGGCGAGGACTTGTTTGGGTTTCGGGCGGTCGCGAAGGCCGTCGAGGCGGCGTAGGCCTTCTTGGATGCCGAGGTCGGTGCACGGCATCACGTCGAGGCGGCCGAGACGGAAGAGGAGGAACATCTGCGCGCTCCATTCACCGATGCCGTGGACTTCGGTGAGCGCGGCGATGACGTGCTCGTCGGGCTTGCGGCTGACGCGCGCGAGGTCGAGCTCGCCGGAGGCGACGCGGCGCGCAAGGTCGCGCAGCGCACGCTCCTTGTTCGACGAGACGCCGGCGGAACGCAACGCGCTCGAGTCGAGCGCGAGCAGCTCCTTCGCCGACGGAAACCCCGCGCCCGGCGTGAGCGCGACCACGCGGTCGTGGATCGTCGTCGCCGCCTTCCAATGAAGTTGTTGGAAGAGGATCGCGCGCGCGAGCGCGTGGAAGTGCGTGCGCTGCGCACGTTGCGCGGCGCCGGGGAAACCCGGGAAGCGCGGCAGGCGTTTCATCGCGCGACCGAGCGCAGGGTCGCGGCGAGCGAGAGCGCGCAAATCGGCGGCGGTCGGTTTCACGCGCAGAGGATGCGACAGGCGGCGAGCGCGGTCCAGCTCGCAGTGGCGGACGCGACGCGCGACGATGACGGCGGGCGACGGACGACGAGCGACGACGGCGGCTGACGACAGACGACGGCGGCCGACGACGCGCGCCAATGGGCGGCCACACGAGCCGTCACGAGCGACTCAGGCCCGCTCGCGACGCGCGACGCGCGCGTCGAGAACGCCTTCGGCCGGTCGCCGGGCTCTCGGGCCCATGCTGCGCTCGCGCGGGACCGCGCTGACACCGAGATCGAGCTCGCCGAACGCCGCGGACGCGGCCCGGAAAGACGCGCGGAACTCTGCATGAAGTTTCCTTCGCCCGCCGACCGATGCTCCGCGCGGCGCGCACGCTCTCGCACCTTTGCAAGCCGCCGCGCGTGATCTACCTTGAACGAGCCATGAGCAGTCCAAGCGTCCTTTCGCAGCCCACGCTCGTGCTGAACGAGTCCTGGACCGCGATCCACACGGTCACCGTGCGTCGCGCGCTGCGTTTGGTCTTCAACGGCACTGCCAAAGCGGTCGAGCCCGATTCGTTCGAGACGCACACGTTCGAGACGTGGGCGTCGCTCGCGGTGCCGCCGCACGAGCCCGCGATTCGCACCGTGCGACTGCGGATCAAGGTGCCGGAGATCATTCTGCTCACCGATTACGACGGTCTGCCGAATCCGGCGGCGGTGTTCTCGCGGCGCAACTTGTTCCGCCGCGATCACAACACGTGTCAGTACTGCGGGATTCGCCCGGGCACGTCGGAGCTCTCGATCGACCACGTGCTGCCGCGTTCGCGCGGTGGGAAGAGCTCGTGGGAGAACTGCGTGCTCGCCTGCATGGATTGCAACCGCAGGAAGCGCGATCGCACGCCGCTCGAGGCGGGGCTGAAGCTCGCGAAGAAGCCCGAGAAGCCGCGTTGGTCGCCGTTCTTCGAGATCCCGGTCGGCCGCGTGAAGACGAGCTGGGAACGCTTCGTCAGCGATCGCTACTGGAACGTGCCGCTCGAGCCCTGAGACGCGCTCGGGGCCGTGTCGATCGCCTGAAGCGCGTCACGCGTCCGGCACGAACTCGTCCAGCTCGTCGAGCAGCGCCGCACGATCCTTCGTCGGGATCTGCAGTGGATCGGTGGTCGCCTTCGAGAGGTCGTCGAGTGTGGCGCGATCGGGTCGTGCGCGTCCGGCGCGGGCGAGGACCAGCGCACGCACGAGCGCGAGCAGCCGATCGTCGCCCCGCGCGTGCTCGACCACGGTACACGCTTCCTCATCACGATCGAGCCGCGACAACGCCAACGCGCGCGCCGCCACGGCGAGCGAGAGATTCGGCGCGTGCCTCGACGCGCTTTCGGCGGCCGCCGCAGCGCGCTCCAGCGTCGGGCGCGCGGCGCCCGGTTCGCGCACGGCGAGCCACGCTTCGCGGGCGAGCTCGCTCGGATCGTCGAGGACCTCGCCGGCGAGCTCGAGCGCCTTCGCGCGCAGCGGTTCCGAAAGCGTCGCATCGGCTCGCAACGCGTCGCAGAGGTCGCGCGAGAGTTTTCCGGTCGCTTTGAGCTTCTCCACCGTCTGCCACGCTTTCGGTCCGGCGTCCCACCAGCGCAGCGTGCTGTCGACGGAGCCGGAGACGATCGTCGAGCCGTCCGGTGTGACGGCGAGCGCCTCGACCGAGTTGGTGTGGTCGCCGAACGCCGCCATCTCCTCGTCGCGCGCGAGCTCCCAGAACCGCAGCGTGCGGTCGCGTGAACTCGTGACGACGCGCGAACCGTCGAGCGTGAAGAGCACGTCGGTGACCGCGCCTTCGTGGCCGTAGAACGCATGCGTGATCGAGCGCGAGCTCGGTTGCCAGACGATGGCGCGTCCGTCGGCGAGCGCGAGGGCGACGCTTTCGCCGTCGGGGCTCCACGCGGCGCGCAGGATCTCGGCGTGCAAGGCGTCGCTCGACGCGAGCTCGCGTTTCTCGACCGCGTCGACGATCACCAACTTGCCGGCGCGGCCTCCGAGGGCGATCCGCGGCTCGCTTGGATGCGCCGAGAGCGTCTCGAGCGACGGCCCGAGCTCCGCGACGCGCTCCGCCGCCGCGAGCTGCGGATCGAGCACGTACGCGACGCCGTTCGAGCTCGCCGCGACCACGCGCCGGCCGTCGCAGAGCAGGTCGAGCGCGCGCACCGAGCTTTCGTCGACGTGCAGCCGCGCGACGCGTTCTTCGCCGTCCGCGAGCCACTGCTCCACGTTGCCGCGCGTGTCGCCGAGGTAGACGCTCTTGCCGTCGCGCGAAATCGCCGCGGAGAGCCACTCGCCCGACTGGCAGGGAAACCGCGCGAGGACCGCGCCGCTGGTGGTCTGGAAGCGCGTCGCGAAGCCGCCGTGCACCGCGAGCACGCTTCGCGAATCGGGGAACACTCTCAGCGTCCAGTTCCACTTCCCCCGGACGCGCGTCACGCGCGGATCGCCGACGCCGACGCGCCAGCCCGCAAGATGCGCGTCCTGGTCGCCGCTCGCCGCGAGCGTGCCGTCGGGTGACAGCGCGACGGCGAGCCCCGGCGCTCGATGGCCGATGCGAATGCCGCGCAGCGAAGCCGTCTCGACGTCCCAGACGCGCAACGTCCGATCCCAACCGACGCTGACGAGCGTCTTGCCGAGCGCGTCGATGTCGGCGTCCCAGACGAGATCGCCGTGGCCGTGCAACACGGCGCGCGTCGTGAACGACGGCACGTCCCAGATGCGCAGAGTCTGATCGTGGGCGGCGCTGATCATCGTGCGGCCGTCAGGCGAGAAACGGACGCGCGAGATCGCGCTCGTGTGCTCGGTGAGGTACGCGACCTCGGAGAGGCTCGCGTGCTCGTAGATCCCGATCTGCCCGCGGGTGCCGGAAACGGCGATCCACGCGTCGTCGGCGCTCACGGAGATCGAGCCTGCGCCCGCGAAGGTGTTCCACTCGGCGAGCCGCTCGCCGTCGAGCGTCCAGAGCCTCGCGCGCCCGCTCGTCGACACCGTCGCGATCCGTGCGCCGCTCGGGTTCAGGCAACACGCGACCGAAGAGCGCTCGCCGACGTCGAAACGCCGGAGCTCGCAGAGCGGCCAAGTCGAGAACACGAGCACGCGGCCGCGCGGCGAGCAACTGATCCACGCCGAACCGTCCGGCGTGATCCACGTGCGGCCTTCGAGGCTTTCGCCGGTCGACAGCGAGTCGATGACGGCGCCGTTCGTGGGGTTGCGGACTTCGAGCTTCCCTTCGGCCGTCGCGACGTACACGCGAGTGCCGTCGGGGTGCCAAACGAGGCTGCGAATCTCGCTGGCCAACACGGCGCGCGTCCACGACGCGCCTTGCGCGCGGCGCAACAGGTGCCACCACTCGAACCCGTGGTATTCCTCGGGGCAACTCTCGAGTCGCTGCTGGGCCGTCGCGAAGTCGAGCCCGCGCAGCGCGCCGTACGCGGCGTACAGATCGGACGTGTACTGCTTGAGGCGCGCCACGTTGCGCTGCTCGACGGCGTCGCGAGCCGCGTCATCGGCGTGTTCGCGTTGGCGCGTCGCGTCGAGCGCGAAGAGCGCGCTGACGACCGTGGCGACGAGCAGCACGGCGATCACCACGGCGAGCGAGCTGACCAGCACGCGGTGGCGGAGCGCGAACATCCGGAGCTGGTACATCACGCTCGGTTGTTGCGCTTCGACGGGTTCGCCGCGCAGCCAACGCTGCACGTCCGCGGCGAGCTCGAGCGCGCTCGCGTAGCGCCGCTCGCGGTGCTTCTCGAGCGCCTTGAGCACGATCGCGTCGACGTCCGCCGGGATCTCGCCGCTGCGCGTGCTCGGTCGCGGCGGCGTCGCGGTCGTCAGGACGTGGGCGGCTTCCGCGAGCGACGCGCGGGCCACGTCGAACGGGAGCTCGTGCGTCAGGAGCTCGAACAGCACGACGCCGAGCGCATACACGTCGCTGCGGACGTCGAGGCCGTCGCTCGTGCCGCCGACTTGCTCGGGCGACATGTACGGCAGCGTGCCGAGCACCCGGCCGGCTTCCGTGACGAAGCTGTCGGGCGTGCCGTCGTTCGCACGCATGCGCGCGACGCCGAAGTCGATCACCTTCACGCAGCCCTCGGCGTCGACCAGCACGTTGTTCGGCTTCAAGTCACGATGGATGACGCCGCGCTCGTGCGCGTGTTGCACGGCGTCGCACAGGTCGACGAACAGCGCGAGGCGCTGCCGCAGGTCGAGCGACCGGGCTCGCGCGAACTCAGTCAGCGAACGTGCGTCCTCGATGAACTCGAGCGCGTACCAAGGCATGCCGTTCTCGTGCACGCCCGACGCGAAGACTTGGGCGACGTGCGGGTGGCGCAAGCGCGCGAGGATCTCGGCCTCGTGTCGAAACCGTCGGACCGCTTCGTTCGAGCCGTTGCCGAAACGCAGCGTCTTCAGCGCTACTCGCCGACGCGGTTCGTCCTGCTCGGCCTCCCAGATCGTGCCCATGCCGCCGGCCGCGATGCGGTGCAGCAGGCGAAAGCCGCCGATGCGTCGCCCCGGCTGCAAGTCGAGCTCGGGCGGCACCAGGCTCGCGACGTCGAGCGGCGGCCGCGCCGGATCGAGGAAGTGCTCGCTCGAGTCGGCCGCGGCGAGCAGTTCGTCGACTTCCGTGCGCAGCGCTCGATTCGCGCCGCATTCGCGTTCGAGGAACGCCGCCCGCGCGTCACGAGGAAGCGCGTACGCGGACTCGACGAGGCGGCGCACACGCGCGAAGTCGACCGACGTCATCCTAGTCCTCGCGGTAGGCCTTGAGCTCGCGGTGCAGCCACGCGCGGGCGGCGACCCACGCACCTTCGACCTGTCGCACGGAGAGGCCGAGCGCCTTGCCGGTCTCTTCGGTCGTCAGCCCAGCGAAGAAACGCAGTTCGACGATGCGTGCGAGCTCCTGGTCCTTGGTCGCGAGCTTCTCCAAGGCCTGGTCGAGCGCGAGCACGTCGAGCGCGCGCTCCTCGTACGAGGCGAGCGCGTCGTCCAGCGTCACGCGCTCTTGGCCCGCGCCGCGTTTCTCGGCCCGCTTGCGCCGAGCGTGGTCGACGAGCACGCGACGCATCGCTTGCGCGGCCGAGCAGAGGAAGTGCGAACGGTCGCGCCACGCGCGTGATTCGTCGCCGACGAGCCGCAGCCACACTTCGTGCACCAACGCCGTCGCCTGGAGCGTGTGATTCGCTCGTTCGGCGCGCATGCTCTGCTCCGCGAGTTTGTGCAACTCGCGATAGAGCATCTGCAACAGCGGCTCGTGCGCGGACGCATCGCCGGCTTCGAGCCGGCGGAGCAAGAGCGTGGCTTCGGTCGGGACCGCGTCGGACATGTCGTGGAGGACTTCGCCCAAGGCCGTAGTCGGCCGGAGACAGTATCCGTGATTCCCGCCAAGCGGCGAAGCGGCGCGATCCACGCCACGGTCCGGCCGTCCGAGAGCGCCGCGAGCGGGTATCCTTTTCCGCCCTCCATGCGCGTCCTGATCACGTCCCCCGTCTTCCCGCCGGACCTCGGCGGGCCCGCCGTCTACGTCCCGAGCTGTGCCCGTTTCCTGGTCGAACGCGGCCACCAAGTGCGCGTCGTCGCGTTCTGCTCGGATCCGGAACCGAAGGGGCATCCCTTCGAAGTCGTGTCGATCAGCCGCGGCCGGCTCGCGGTGCGCTACCTCAAGGCGTTCTGGCTCGTCTGGAAGCACGCGCGCGAGTTCGACGTGGTCTACGTCAACGAGCACCTGGCGCTCTTGCACGTGCTCGCCGCGCGCCTCGCGTTCAAGCCCGTCGTCATCCGCATGATGGTCGACGGTGCGTGGGAGATCAGTCACCGCAAGGGCTGGATCGACGGCGACGACATCAACGTCTTCGAGACCAAGGAGTACGGCTTCAAGGTCAAGCTCGTCCGCACGCTGCAGAAGTGGTGGTGGGGACGTTGCTCGCGGATCATCTCGTGCTCGAACTTCCTGCGCGACATCGCGGTCGGGCGTTACCGCCAAGCCGGCGACAAGGTCCGGCACATCAACAACGCGTATCACGGACCGACCGCCGCGCAGTTCTCGCAGACCAAGCCTCAGGCGCGCGCCGAGCTCGGGCTCCCGGGGCAACCGCGGTACGTGCTGACGATCTGCCGCTTGATGGTGTGGAAGGGCGTCGACCACATCGTCAAGTCGCTGAAGAGCCTGCCGAACGACGTCGAGCTGCTGGTCGCGGGCGACGGCGACATGTTGGAGCCGTGGAAGGCGCTCGCGGCCGAGCTCGGGCTCGAGAAACGCGTCCATTTCCTCGGCAACGTGCCGTACTCGAAGATCCCGCTCTACATCCGCGCGGCGGACGTGTTCGTGCTGAACAGCGAGTACGAAGGGCTCTCGCACACGTTGCTCGAAGTCAGCGCGCTCGGCACGCCGATCGTCGCGACCGGCGTGTGCGGCAATCCGGAAGTCGTCGAGCACGAAGTCAACGGACTCTTGGTGCCGCCGAAGAGTCCGGAAGCGCTCGCGCAAGCGATCGGGCGTTTGCTCGCCGATCCCGCGCTCGCCGAACGCTTCGCGAAGAAAGGTCTCGAGCGCATGGACCGATTTTCGCGCACCACGACGTTCTCGCGAGTCGAGCAGACGCTCGCCGAAGTCGCCGGCGTTCGACTCACTTCGCCGTCGACCGCGACTTCGTGACCGATTCGACAGCGTAGTTCGCATGTGCTGCTCGTCGGACGCACGCGCGTGCTCGACGTAGTCGCTACGCGATCGGGATAGATCGCACGCCTCGCTCGCCGCGGTCGCCGGCGCGTCTTATCGCTATGTCGTGTCGAGAGATCGCGCGACGTTCGTGCGTGCCTCGACGACCAGCGAGAGACGCACCAGAGGCACGCATGCGAGTGTTGTTCATCGAGGAGTTCCTGCCCCAAGAGATGCTCGGCCTGATGTGGCTGAGCCGCGCGATCAAGGACGCGGGCCACGAAGCGAAAGCGCTCTTCCTCCCGGATACGCACTGGGTGCAGAAGCTGCGCGAGTTCGCGCCCGACGTCGTGTGCTACTCGACGACGACCGGGATGCACCAGTACTACGCGGACGTCAACCGCAAGGTGAAGGAGGTGCTGCCGCAGGTGCTCTCCGTGTTCGGTGGCCCGCACACGACGTTCTCGCCGGAGTTCGTCGAGACGCCCGGCGTCGACGCGATCTGCCGCGGCGAAGGCGAACTCGCGATCGTCGACCTCCTGAATCGCTTGCGCGACGGCAAGTCGATCCACGACTGCGAGAACTTCTGGGTCAAGGACCGCGAGACCGGCGAGATCCACGAGAACCCCCAGCGGCCGCTGGTGCGCGATCTCGACACGCTCGGGTTCCCCGACCGCGACATCGTCTACGAAGCGGCGCCGATCTACCGCGATTCCGACCGCAAGGTGTTCGTGAGCCAGCGCGGCTGCCCGATGCCGTGCTCGTTCTGCTTCCACCATGCGATGAAGAAGAAGATCTACAACACGCGCAACGGCGAGTACGTGCGCAAACGGTCGGTGACGCACTTGCTCGAGGAGATCAAGCAGGTCCGCGAGAAGTACAACCTGAAGTTCGTCCACTTCGTCGACGACATCTTCAACCTGCGCAACGACTGGCTCGACGAGTTCTGCGAGCGCTACCCGAAGGAGATCGGGTTGCCGTTCGACGTGATCCTGATGGCCAACATGACCGTCGAGGAGCACATCGTGAAGCTGCGCAAGGCGGGTTGTGTCTACGCGCGCATCGCGTTCGAAGCCGCGAACGACCACATCCGCAACGAGATCTTCAAGAAGCACACGACGCGCCAGCAGTTGCTCGACGCCGCGCGCTGGATCCGCAAGCACGGCATCCGGCTCGGCTCGCTCAACATCCTCGGCGGACCCGGCGGCACGATCGAAGACGAGCTCGACACGATCCGGCTGAACGTCGAGGCCGGCGTCGAACACCCGATGGTGTCGTTGATGCAGCCCTATCCGATGTTCGAGATCAACGAGATCTCACAGGAGATGGGCTACGCGATCTCGAGCGTCGACGAATTCCCGGTCAACTTCAGGCGCACCGCGCCGATGCTGACCGAGCACAAGCACCAGCTCGAGAACCTGCACAAGCTCTTCCCGCTCGCCGTGCGCAACCCGTGGCTCGTGCGGTTCCTGCCGAAGCTGATCCGGGCGCGGTGGCTCTATCGCCCGTACCTCGTGATCTTCATGCTGCACGCGGAGTATCTCGTCGCGGAGCAGGCGAAGATCTACTCGTCGGCTCAGGGGCTCTCGGGCCCGAGGTACTGGACGTGGGTCGACTTCGTGTACCGACTTTCGACCAAAGGCGTGTTGCGCGTCTACCAGGTGCTGTTCGCCCGCTTCGCGCGCCGTTTCGCCCGTACCGAGAAGCAGATCCAGGTCGCGCTGCAGATGGGAGACGAACGCGTCGTGGCGCACATGGACTGAGGTGGCGGTCCGGCGGGCGGCCGGTGGAAAACCGTTCTGGCACGCACGTTTGCGGCGTACTGCTCCGTGCCTCGCGGCCGGCGGCGAGCGTCTGACGGCGATCCGAGCGCGCAACCCCCAGGGCGACTCCCCCCGGGGGCTTCCGCGCGCTGGGCGGCCATAATTTCTCCGACGCGCGGGCCGCTCCGGGTCCGTCGCCGCGGCCCGTTGGCGGGGCCCGATATACTTCCTCACACATCGGCGGGGGCGCGACGTGCGCTCCCGCTCTGCATCCGCACGCCGCCGCTTCGCACCACACCGAGTTCCCGGATGAAAGTACTGGTCATCGAGGAGTATCTGCCGCAGGAGATGCTCGGCCTGATGTGGCTTTCGCGCGCCATCAAGGACGCGGGCCACGAATGCAAGGCGCTCTTCCTCCCCGACAAGGAGTGGGTCTCGAAGCTCAAGGAGTACAACCCCGACGTCGTCGCCTACTCGATGACGACCGGGATGCACCTCTACTTCGCGGACATCAACCGCAAGGTGAAGGAAGTCCTCCCGAACGTGATCTCGGTCGCCGGCGGCCCGCACCCGACGTTCGCGCCGGAGTACGTCGAGACGCCGGGCATGGACGCGATCTGCCGCGGCGAAGGTGAGGTCGCGATCGTCGACCTGCTCAATCGGCTCCGCGACGGCAAGTCGATCAACGACTGCGAGAACTTCTGGATCAAGGACCGCAAGACGGGCGAGATCCACAAGAACCCGCAACGCCCGCTGGTGCAGGACCTCGACAGCCTCGGTTTCCCCGATCGTTCGATCGTCTACGACGCCGACGAGATCTATCGCAACACGCACCGCAAGGTGTTCACGAGCCAACGCGGCTGCCCGATGCCGTGCTCGTTCTGCTTCCACCACGCGCTGAAGAAGAAGGTCTACAACGCGCGCAACGGCGAGTACGTCCGGAAGCGCTCCGTGACCCACGTGCTCGAAGAGATCAAGCAAGTGCGCGCGCAGTACCCGTTGAAGTTCGTCCACTTCGTCGACGACATCTTCAACCTGCGCAACGACTGGCTCGACGAGTTCTGCGAACGCTACCCGAAGGAGATCGGGTTGCCGTTCGACGTGATCCTGATGGCCAACATGACCACCGAGGAGCACATCAAGAAGCTCAAGTCGGCGGGTTGCGTCTACGCGCGCGTCGCGTTCGAAGCGGCGAACGACTACGTCCGCAACGCGGTCTTCAAGAAGCACACGACTCGCCAGCAGCTCGTCGAAGCAGCCGGCCACATCAAGAAGTACGGCATCCGGCTGGGCTCGCTCAACATGCTCGGCGGCCCGGGCTCGACGCTCGAAGACGAGTTCGAAACGGTCAAGCTCAACATCGAGTGCAAGGTCGACCACCCGCTGGTCTCGATCATGCAGCCGTACCCGTCGTTCGACATCAACGACATCACGCGCGAGATGGGTTACGCGATCGCGGCGTACGACGACTTCCCCGAGAAGTTCAACCGCACGTCGTCGATCCTCTTCGACAACAAGCACGAGATCGAGAACCTGCACAAGCTCTTCCCGATGATCGTGCGGTTTCCGTCGCTCCTGAAGATCACGCCGTGGGCGATCAAGCGGCGCTGGCTCGCGAAGCCGCTGCTGATTTCCTACATGCTCTTCTCCGAGTGGATGGTCGCCGAGCAAGCGCGCATCTACTCGAGCGCGCAGGGTCTCAAAGGACCGCGCTACTGGGCGATCACCGACTTCACGTACCGGCTCGGCACCAAAGGCGTGCTGCGGGTCTACCAGACGGTCTTCGCCAAGATCTTCGAGCGCTTCATGGCGCCGAAGGCTCGCCAAGTGAAGATGCAGCTCCAGATGGGCGACGAGCGAGTCGTCGCGCACATGGACTGATCGAACTCGGCACGAGAGAGCTCATCCGGCGGCCCCGCTCGTCACGAGCGGGGCCGCCGTGTTTCGGTGCCGCTTGAATCGCCGACCACGCGGCCCAAAGACGCCGCGCGATGTCGACATTGCGCGCTCTCTCGAACGAACTCGCCTCGGTCGTGGACAGTGTTTCGCCCGCCGTGCTGCACGTGGCGACGCTGCGAGCTCGCGGTGCACGCGAGCAGCTCTCCGGTGGCTCCGGCGTGTTGATCAGTTCGGATGGGCTCGCGCTGACGAACAGTCACGTCGTTCACGGCGCGGTCGGGATCGAAGTGACGCTCTCCGACGGCCGCGCGCTCCTCGCCGATCTGGTCGGCGACGACCCCGCGACCGACCTCGCGTTGTTGCGTCTGCCCGAGAGCGGCCTCGCGCACGCGCGCCTCGGTGATTCGAACACGCTGCGAGTCGGCGAGTTCGTCGTCGCGGTGGGCTCACCGTTCGGCCTGGCGCGCACCGTGACCTGCGGCATCGTCAGCGCGCTCGGGCGCACCTTGCCGAGCCGTGTCGCCGGTCGCGCGATCGAAGGCGTGATCCAGACCGACGCGCCGCTCAACCCGGGCAACTCGGGCGGGCCGCTGCTCGCGCACGACGGTGTCGTCGTCGGCATCAACACGGCGATCGTGCAATTCGCCCAAGGTCTGTGTTTCGCGGTGCCTGCGAACACGGCGAGTTTCGTCGCCGGCGAGCTCGCGACGCACGGACGCGTGCGGCGCGCGTTCCTCGGCATCGGCGCGGAGGATGTGCTCTTGCCGAAGCCGCTCGCGGCCGAGCTCGAATTGGGCGAGCCGCGCGCGATCGCCGTGCGCTCGGTGAGCGAGGGCTCGCCCGCGGGCCGTGCGGGCGTGCGGGCCGGCGACCTCTTGGTCGCGCTCGACGACGTCCGCTTGCACGGAGTCGCGGACCTGCATCGCGCACTCGGCGTGCAAGCGATCGGGCGCGTACAGCGACTGACGCTGCTGCGGCGACGGGAGCGTGTGACGGTCGCCGTCGAGCCGGCGGAAGCGCGCCTCGACGTGCGTTGAACTCGACGAGCAACCCGAGGCGCCACGTCCCGCGGCGCTCGGTCGCGGACGTCGCAGCGACGGTGGAGGGTTCGACGATGCGCTCGGCGCGACACCGTTCGTCGCAACGAGAGCGCGGGGCGCCGCGGTCTGCGTCGCGCCGTCGCGTGCGCGAGTTCGCGCGCAGACCCGAGCCGCGCCCACGGCGTTGGACCGCGGCTTTCGCCGCCGTCGCGCACGCCGTGGTCGCTGCTTCTCGTCAGACGCCGACGAAGTAGCGCATGCCGCGGTTCTTGCCCTCGGTGCGCACGTCGCCGGCCTCGATGAGGCGCTTCATCGACGGCCGCATCGCGAGCGTCGTCGTGCCGAGCGACGCCGCGATCTCTTCGCCGCGCTGACCCGGGTGAGCAAGCACGTGCTCGCGCAAACGCTCGCCGAGGTCCTCACGAGGCATCGAACGGTTGCGCGGCGCCAGCGGCGTGCGCGGCGTCAGCACCCCGTTCACCGCGAGCGTGGCGCTCAGCGTCGAGCGCGCCTCTTCGAGTGCTTGCCGCGTGGCGGCGTCATCCGACTCCGACATCGCCTTCTCGATCGCCTTGAGCGCGGCGGACATGTGGCGCAGCGCTGGATTGCGCGTCACCTTGGCGCGCTCGGCCTTCTGCTTGATGGCTTCGATCTTGGCTTGGAGTTTCGCGATCCGTTCATCGATCGAGGAACGTTTGGTTTCGACAGTCATGGCGAGAGAGTGAGAGAGAGGAGAATCCGAGGCGCGAGCGTCGGGGCAAAGACGTTACGGGCGATCGAGCGGTATGGCGAGTGACGACTTCCACTCGGGACCGATTTCGTTCGTCCGATGACACGCGCTTCACGAATCGAGCAGCATCTTCCGATCGCCGGCCGGTGCTCGGTCACTGCCACACGACTTGCGCATGGCGATCGGAATCGTTCGTCACGCCGGCACTTCCGCAATCCAAGTGGCCGATTCACGGCCAACCGAAGGCGCACGCAGAACGGCGCGGAGTTCGCGGCGACACGCGGCACCGCACGCGCGATCGACGCCGTTCACCGTCGTCGAGCGCTCGAGCGGCGTGCGTTCGCGACGCGCCCGAATTCGACTTCCCGCGCAGTTCACCCGCGTCGAACCAGCGAGCGCGCCCCGAAGCACCCGAACTCGTCTATGCGGCAAACGCGCGCCGTTCCTTGGCGACGGCGACGCGCCCGGACGCGAACGTGCGACGCGGAACGTCAGAACACGATCGCTCGAGTGCCACGAGCCCGAGGTGGCACGTTGGCGATACCACTTGCTTGCGAGCCGTCTGGCGCAGTCGCGCGCCACTCGTAATCGCCGTTCGGAAGTCCGTCGACGATCAACACGCCGCTCGCATCCGTGACGAATCCCGAGCTCGGCGCAGTGAATTTGCCTTCGGCGATCCAATCCTGGAGCGACGCGCCGAACTCGACCGAGCGGAGCTCGACCACGGCGCCCGGCACGACCGCCCCGTCCACGGCCCGGGCTTCGAACCGCACCCCGCCGAGCCGCCTCAACGGCACGACCACCTCGTCCTCACTCCGCGGATACGGCAGCTCGAACCGAATCGGCCAATACCCGATGTCATCGACGACGACGACCCCGCGCTCATCACCGTAGGGCAAACTGACAGCGCGACCAGAAGCATCGGACCACACCTCGTGGATCAAGAAGTCGTTCGCCGAGACGAAGCGAGTTGCCACACCCACGCAAGGCGTGCCGCGATCGTCGAGGCGGATCCTCGCCGAGCGCAGATCCGCGAGTCGGATCGTGATGGCTTGCTCGTCAGTTCGATCGACATCGACGGTGAGCGCCGCTGAGACACCCTTCGTGGCCGCGAACGCTCGCACCCAGATCTTTGGCGCGTCCAGCGGGTCGAGAGAGCACCAACCCGAGCCATCGACGGTGTGGGAGTACATCCAGCCCAACGACGACTCCACCCCCGCAGTCACCGTGGCCGACGTCACTGGCGCGTCGTGCTCGTCGACGACTCTCACGCGCAGCCTCGGAAGTTCACACTCGACTTCAACCTCGAAATCACCAGTCGCAGGAACCGAGCAGGCTCGCGAACCGAGCAGGAGCCAGTTCGCGTCGAACACGGCGGCCGTGAGATCCTCACCCACGATTCCGCTCACGCGCGCCTCTCCGTTCGAATCGAACTTGACGTAGCGACTCGTAGTTTCGGCGCCACGGCGGAAAACGGCCTGAACGAACGCAGGCTCCGTCGACGAACTTCTCGCTTTCGTACGAATCGTCGCGACGCGACCACCGTCGATCGGGATCACGTAGCGCCACGGACGACCGGGCACCAAGTCCAGATCGAC
Source organism: Planctomycetota bacterium (assembly GCA_023150475.1). GTDB lineage: Bacteria > Planctomycetota > UBA1135 > UBA1135 > JACRIN01. The sequence continues at coordinate 137,607 of JAKLKU010000004.1, read as the reverse complement.
CAACTCCATCAACATGTCCCCGACGGTCACGTGGAGTCGAACTTCGCGTGGCGGGACACCCTCGTACGACAACTTGCCGGTGGAGTCGAATCGGCGCAGGGGCAAGAGCGGAGAGTTGAACGACTGGGCGCTTGCCAACGTGAAATCGAACGGCGATTGCGATTCGAGAGTGATCTCGAGCGTTTGGGCGCGCGCCATCGGGATCACGCCAAAGTCCGTAACGGTCCCGCGCTGCGACTGCGCCAGCGCAACTTGCTCTCCGTGCTCAGGTGCCGTCACCCAGAGCTTTGCTTCTCCGATCGGTAGGCCGCGGACCGAGAAGCTCCCATCGAAATCGACGCGCACGATCGGGCCGCGGAAGAGGCTGGTCGCGTCTGGCAGACTCGTAATCGCTCGAACCGAAGCATTCGTGAGCGGCTCTCCGGATGCAGCGTCGACGACGATGCCCCGTCCCTCGCACGCGTCGCCGACACTCAGCTCGACGGTCGCCTCGCCGTTCTCAACCAACGTCACCGCTTTCGTTTCGCCCACGGGCCAATCGCTCGAGTGGGCGCAAAGCATGACTTCTCCGATGGGCGCGTCCTCGACGACGAACTTGCCGTCGACCGCGTCGACCACGCGTAGGAGCTGTCGGTCCGCGGGACGATTCGTCCAGTATGCGACCTCGAAGTCACGCAGCGGTTGTCCGTCGCGCACACATCGGCCGCTGATGCGGCCGGCACGAGCCAGCTCGATCAGCACCGGCTCGGAAGGAGCGGTCATGAACGTGATCGGTCCGAGCGGTGGCGCAAACCCCGCAGCGGTGCGGGCGGAGTAGTACGTCGCCGATCCGGACAAGACCGGCACGTACGCGATGCCGTCGGTTCCGGTCGACCGCTCGATCTCGACGAAGCGTGTGTCTCGGTACCAACGTGCCTGGATCACAGCGCCTGACACCGGCGTGCCGTCAGGGCCGCGCACGAACACGGGCACCACGACCGCTGGCTCGACTTCGAAGTCGACGTGGTACGTCGAGCCCGAGATCGGACGTCCGATCGTCCGTTCGATCGGCGCAAGCCCGTCTCCTTCGAGCCGTACGAGCACTTCATCCACGCTCGCGGCCGGTAGTGCAGCGATCGACCATCCACCGTCCATGGCGACTGCCTGGCGTGAGAGTTCGCTCCTCGCGCCAGAACGCACGGCCTCGACGATGACTTGCGCGGAGGTGGCAGTGGGCATCGCGGTCGACCGCACACGGCCGGTCACCGCGAAAGAACCGACGAGCGAGAGCTCGACACGCGTCGTGGGCGTGCCGATGAACGGCAGCGATCGGAGAGCACCGAGCTGGACTTCGATCCTCTGCGAGCCCTCGAAGCGAGGTATCGATACGTGACCAGAGTCCGGAACGGTGTACTCACGACGGAACGCCGATCGAGCGCCGGCCGCGGGGGCAATCGGTCTTGCGCCGTCGGGCGCGAGTTCGAGCCCCGATACGGTCACTCTTGCGCCCCCGGGTGATTCGGCATCGTCGCGGACGACGACGACCTCCACGTCGGGCGCGCGCTGCAGTTGGAGAACACAGTCAGCAGACCAATCCTCTGGCCCGCGCAGCTCCTTCGAAGCTGCTGCATGACCAGGAGCGCTGGCCCAAACGATGCCTGTCGGGCGTGGCTCGGCTCGGGTCAACGAAGTGAGATCGAAACGCCCGTTGGCGTCGGTGACCGTGTGGCCAAGCTGGGCGACGTCCGCTTCCGCGGCGGATTCCACAGGAAGCGCGGTGAACGTGACTTCCGCGCCGCCAATCGCGTTGCCGTCCACTGACACGACCACATCGTGCCGCGTTGCAGTCGGCGACGTCGCGCGCCCGGCGCCGGGCGCGTGTGGTGGGATGCCCGCAACCGCCGAACTCGAATTCGACGCGAGGCTCGTCGGAACTGGGTTGGCGACGCCAGCGAGTTCGCGCTCGCCACCAATCGACCAGTACGTCGTCGCAGCGACAAGTGCGATCGCCAGCGCCGCGAGCCCGACCCGTCCCCACGCCATTTGAACTTCGCCTACGGCACGGTCTGCTTCGAGTTCGTCGGGCCGGGCGCGCCGTGATGTTGACCGAACGACGTCGGCACTCCCCAGCCGCCGGAACCCTGCGCAAGCACACCCCGGTCCGACCCATGAACCCGGGAACGGGCGGGTTCGAGTGTCGATGAATCTCGTCCATCCGCGCTGGCCGTGGACCAGGTCGCACTGACGAGGACAGCGAAGGCGAGCTCGCGGCAGAACCTCGAGCTATTGAAGGGCGAAAGCATGCAGGATCCTCCTGACGATCGCGGACTCCGTGTCCGCGAAAGCGCGGACGATGGCGTGAGACTCCGAGGTAGGTGACCAAAGGCCGACCTGGCGGCCCAGGATCAATTCATGGTTGATCTCGTCGGCTACGCGGGTGTCGGAATCGACGATCAATGCGTCAAGCTCTTTGGCAAGCATTGCGACGCGGTCCTTGTCACCGAGTTGGATCGAAATGAAACCATCGGACAGAGCCGCTGCCATGTTGTCCGGTCGCAGCGCGCGCGCACGCTTGTAAGCGGCATGCGCCTGCGCGTGACGACCGTTGTTCAGCCACGTCAGTCCGAGGTTGGACCAAGCAGCCGACGTATGGAGTGCCGAAGCACTCGAGGCGAGGACTTTCTCGAAGCACGTCTCCGCGGCATCCGGGCGGCCGCGCACGAAGGCAGCCAGTCCCGCGTGGAGCACCGATGAGGACGAAGGGACGAATCTGTTTGCGAGCTCGGCGAGCTGCTCGATCGTGAGCCGTTCGATGTCTCGTCTCACCCCAATCCCGTCGGCTATCTGCCCGAACGTCTCTCGGTAAGCAGTCGACGCGCCCAAATCGTGCTCGGATCGTTCGCGTGGCTCGACACTAGGGCGCGGCGGCGCTTTCGGGCCGGCGTTTGGAGCGGTGATTCGCATGGGCGAGCGCACGGCTGCGAGTCTCGCCCGGCACTCGTCGCGCAGGAACTCCGCAATCTCGCTTTGGTGAGCCGCGAGCAAGTGGCGTTCGAGCGAAGTGAGGCCAGTTGCGGTCGGACGTACGGGCTCGTAGCTCCACGCGCGGCTCGGGTGGCGCGGAGCACGCAGGAGTAGCGAATCGGGGTTGGACGCGGCCTCGGCGAGCAGCGCTTCGACTTCCGGTGAGAGGACGGCGATGTCCTTGGTGCTCATAGGCCGTAGTCCGTCGGGTCGATGGTACGTCCAAACGCTCGCGAGAGCCTGCGCAAGCTCTCGCGGACGAGCTCGCGAGTTCGTTCGCGGGAAATCGACGTCGCGCGCGCGTGCTCGTCGAGCGTCTTGCGCTGGACGAGAACTGCGAACGCGGCGTGCCGGAGCTCGTCAGCTTGAGTGTTGAGCACCACGCAGATGCGCCGCGCGTCGCTCGCCTGGCTGCCGAGCACGGCGCACACGGCCTGATAGCGTGTTTCGTCGGCGATCGGGGTTTGCGAGCGCTCGGCTTCGACATCCTCCTCGATCAAATCGTCGATGCCGCGGTCCACACCATCCTGCAAGAACTCCTCGAGCGGCGGATCACCTTCATAGACGCGGGCGCGGCGCGCGATGTGCGCGATCGACCGCATGAGCGTTCGTTCGGGATCGAGCAACACGGCGCGCGATTCGAGCCGTGCGGCGACACGCGCGCCCAATTCGAGTTCCTTCGCAGCGAGCAGTCGCTCGAAGATCTCCTTGGCAGACTTCCCTCGCAACCAGCGTGCGCCGGGAAAAGGCTCGCCGTCCCCGCGGCTCGAATGCGGTTCGAAGTTCATGGGCGAAGTCGGTCTCCCCTCGACCGAAGCGCCCCCTTCGATCGACCGACGGCCGGATCGTCCGCGCGCGCTCGCGACCTGTCAAGGCGCCAGAGCGAGGTGCGTCCATGTCGAGCTTCACGACGATTCCGCCGCATCGAAGGTCCCATGGCAGCTCCCGCCCGACGGTGCCGTCCCGCGACGCGATCGACCTGGCGGTCCCAGGCCCGGAGCCCGCACCACCCCACGCCGACGCCGTCGGCAGCACGACCTCTGCTGCTCGCGCGTCCGGCGAGCGCCCTCCCCGCTCGGGCGGATGGCCGCGCGTTTCACCGGTTCGCTCCACCGCCGCGCAGCGCACGCCAGGAGCCGCGCGACACCGGCCAGGAGCCGCTCAACGTTCGAGGGCCCGGCGCCCGAGCGTCGCCAGAACTCGCCCTGTCCGCCACCGACCAGGGCCGACTTCACGCGCGCGGCGTGCTCGCGGCCTGCCGTCCCAGATTCCCGCCGGTCCTTCCGCCGCCACGGGTTCGCCCGCGGTCCCGTCGAACTCCGCTCGCCATCCACGCCAACGGCCCAACCCTCTCGCGGCGCCCCCTAAAGCGCCCGTCGCAGCCCAACGCCAGGCCGCGCCGCCCGAGCAGGATTCTCACCGACGAGCTTCTGCTCCGGCGGCACGTGGTCGACGGTTCGACGGCCTTCGCGGGCCGTGGAAGGCGGACGGGAGCGGAAGGTTCGGGCGCGGCGGACGCCGAAAGCGGGCCGGAGCGGGCGCGCAGGGTGGCAGCAAAGTGGCAGTTGGCGCAGGCGCGCACGTTGGCGAGCGCGATCGCGAACCGAGGACCTTCTGCCCGCACCGCCCGAAAGTGGCCCGGATGACGTCAGGAAGGCCGATTCCCTGCCTTCTGGAGGTTGGTACGCCCGGCGGGATTCGAACCCACGACCTTCTGCTTCGGAGCTCGTCCCGCCGCAGGTCTGCGAGGCGGACGAGAGCGGACGAGAGCGGAAATGGAGCGCATCCGCGACGTCCGGCGCCAAGGTCCTCGTCAATTCACCCGCTCTCATCCGCTCTCACCCGGGCGAGATTGGTGGCGCTAAGTTGGCAGCGACGACTGCGCCGCGAATCCGGCGATCGTCGCGGGCGTCGTGTTCGTGTCGCGCTGCGAAGCTCGCGGACGTGTTCCGTACCAGCGAGCGCAACAAGCCACTCGAAGCTGCTTCCGTGCCTTCCGGGCGTGCGGCAAGATGGAGTGCAGCCAACGTGTGTCGCCACGCGCGCGCACGCTCTCTCCCGGAGCGCTCGCGGCGCCTGTCAGCGGCGCGCACAGGATCGGATCCAACCCGCCGACCGGGTCTTGTGAACGCAGTGAGCCACCTCGAACGCACCCCCGAAGACCTCCTCGGTCCGCTGAACGCGGTCGAGAAGAAGAACGCGCCGGCCAAGCTCTACCTGGCCGGCGATCTGTCCGTGTTCCGCGCCGGTCCACGCGTCTCCATCGTCGGCTCCCGCAACGTCTCGGACCTCGGCAAGGCGAGGGCGCAGCGGTTGGCGCGGGCGCTGGTGAAGCGTGGCGTGACGGTGATGAGCGGGCTCGCCGAGGGTGTCGACGCCGTCGCCCACCAAAGCGCCATCGACGCTGGCGGGAAGACGATCGCCGTGCTCGGAACGCCGCTCGACCGCTACTTCCCGACGTCGAACCGCGCGCTCCAGGAGCGGATCATGCGGGAGCACCTCGCCATCAGCCAGTTCGAACACGAAGGCGGCGCCAAGAACTTCCCGATGCGCAACCGGACGATGGCGTTGCTGAGCGACGCGACGGTGATCGTCGAGGCCGGCGAGAAGAGCGGGACCGTCCACCAGGGTTGGGAGGCGCTGCGCCTGGGTCGTCCGCTCTACCTGCTGCAGTCGCTCGCCGAACAGAAGCACCCCTGGACCGAAGATCTGCAGCAGTACGGCGCGCAGGTCTTGTCGAACGACAACTTCGACGAGTTCCTCGCCTCGATCCCGGAACGCGCGCGTGGCGAGCACGTGGCCTTCTGAGCTGTCTTTCGCGTCGCTGCTCGTCTACTCGCCGAGGGGGACTTCGGAAGTTTCCGTTCGTTCGCGGCGAGTCCGAGACGACGTGAAACAGGGCAACGTCGAAACGCTCGACCTCGCGATCCGACGCCTCACCGAACACTTCGACACGGCGCGACTCTCGGAGACTCTCGGGCCGAGCTTCGATCTTGTCCCCGTACCCCGAAGCTCCCCGCTGGTTCCGGGTGCTCTTTGGCCCGCAGAGGTCATTGCGAACGCGGTTCTTGGTGCCGGCTTCGGTCACCGCGTGCTTCCGTGTGTCTCTCGCAAGTACGCCGTCGCGAAGTCCGCGTTCATGCCGCGCGGCGAACGACCGACCGTCGTCCAGCACTTCGATTCCATGGAGGTCGAGCGTGACTTGCTCGCGCCCGAGCGCATCACGTTGGTCGACGACGTCATCTCTCGCGGCCGCACGATGTACGCTGCTGCGCAACGGCTCCACCAGGCGTTCCCTCGCGCCGAGATCGTCTGCTTCGCGCTGATCCGCACGATGGGATTGCAGCCGGAGGTCGACCGAATCTTGGCTCCAACGCGCGGGCGCATCGTGTGGGACGGTCGAGATGCCGATCGAGACCCGTAACGGCCGCCGACGAGATCCTCGAGCGAAGTGACTCGGAACGGGCCAGGTCCGAGACACTGAACCCCGAGGTCTACTTCTCTGCTCGCGCCAGCAGTCGCGCGGCCTTGGTGCGCGCGTTCAGTGGCGGGAGGTGCGGACGCTCTGATGTGTTGCCCATTCCCGCCACACTTCCGACTCCGACTCCGACTCTAGCGCGACGCGATCGAGCCACGAGCCACGGCGACCGCTGTTCCGCCCGACCGCCGACGTTCGTGCTGCCAGCGGCGCATGCCCCGAACGCCGGATCGCCGCGGGTGGGGTCAGCAGGGCGATGGGCCAGTGGTAGGTCGAGCGCTCGCTAACTGTTGTCGCCGTCGCGGCAAGTCGAATGCAATGCGTGACTTGCGGCGAGGAATCGTGCTTCGCGCCAAGACCCCGTCGAGTTTCACGCCCGGGCCACGGAGAACTCTCGGAAGTGCGGCATGCCCCAACACCGCATTTGCCGCCGCCGCTGTCCTCACGAGGACTGCCGTTCCAATCGCGAAGGACTCCGCACCAAGCTCGTCCTGCACTCGCGCCTGATGACGCAGCGAGGCGAGCGACGCAGGCTGCGCTGCAAGCACTGTGACCGCACCTTCGTCAGCACGCGAGGGACCGTGTACTACCGGCTTCGAAGGCCGCGCGCCGTCGTCGATCGCGTGAGCCGTGCGAGCGTCGACGGCGTGGCACCTGCCGTAATCTCGAGGGTCGAAGGCGTGAGCCTGGGCACGATCTCGCGCTGGAAGGCGCGAGCGGCTCGGCATGCCTGGCGCTTCACGCAGGAACACCTCCTGATCGACCGGCCCGTCGAACTCCAGTTCGACGAGCTCAAGGGACACGGCGCGACGGAGGAGTCGGACACCTGGGTGTACAACTGCCTCGAAGTGTCGACACGCGTGTGGACGAGCTGGCGCGTCGCGCGTCGCACGCTGCGCTCGACGACCGTCCTGGCGCGCGAGGCACGCGATCGTCTGCGCTGCATCACGGAGCCGGTCCTGTGCACGTCCGACGAGATGAAGTACTATCCGGTCAGCCTGAAGCGGGCGTTCGAGAAGTTTTGCGTCCACGTCCAGGTCGACAACCGCTACAGCAGCGGTCGTCTGGTGCGGACGAACTGGAAGCTGACATGGGGACCCAGGTGGCGACTCGACGCAGCTCGCTCACGCTCCGAAGACTCGAAGAAGCCGAACACGGCTTACGTCGAGCGTCTGCACTTGACCATGCGTCGCGGCTGCTCGTACCTGCATCGCCGCACGAACGGTCGGATGCGCAAGCGGCGATGCCTCGGCGAGAATCTCGCGCTGCAGCAATGCCACTACAACTTCGTGCGGCCGCACGCCTCGCTGAAGCTGGACAAGCAGACTCGCACACCCGCCATGCAGGCGGGGATCTTCAATCGGCCGCTGACCTTGAGGGAGATCTTTTCGTGGGTGCCCAAACCCGATCCCTGGCTCGATCGATTGCCGGTCGACGAAACGCGAAGGCAAGATCCGTTCCGGGCGCGTCCCAGCAACAGTTAACGACACATGAACCAATTCACTTCAATCGAAACACGGTGACCGCGTCCAAGTCGTCGAGAGCCGAATAACCGCGTACCTCACTCAAGCGTTCTCGCCTGACGGTGGCGAGGTCAGCCGAATAAATAGTGAGTGCACGTACCGAGCCTCAGTTCCGCGCCGGAGCACAGAGGCGGATGCTCCACGATTCTCGATCTCGGACGTGCTCGCGGCATCATTGGAAATGGCTCGCGGATTGGATGACATAGTGCGAATAAACGATGTCCTCGGAGATGTGGAAGCGGTGCAAGATCAGCTGCCGGAGTCGGCGGTTGGATGGCTTGCGTGCAATGCCGCTGACCTCTTGTTGGCGAGAGGCTTGCTACCCGATGGTGCGGTGCACAACGAAGGACCGACGATGACTTCCAAGAAGACGAAGGCCGCGAAGGCCAACCAACCGACGGACGGACTGACGCTGGGGCTGCTCGCGGATGCGTACGCGGCCGAGATGGAGAAGCAGGGCAAGTCGCCGGGAACTTGCGCGAGCTACCTGATGGAGCTGCGCGTCGCGCTGGACGAGATCGGCGCGGACATTCCGTTGCGCGAGGTGACGCCCGAACGCGTGGGGGAGTTCTTCGCGAGTGATCGCGTCAACAAGCTGAAGAGCGGCCGCGCGAAGAGCCCGCTGTCCATCGCGAAGACGCAGCGCGTGTTGCGCCTGAGCCTGGTGTTCGCCGAGCAACAGGGCTGGGTCGAGAAGGCACCGCTGCCGGAAGCGAAGCCCGAACCTCGGACCGCAGCAGTCGCCTGACCCGCTTCGACGTGATCGCGGGGCTGGTCGTGGGCGACTGCGACCGGCCCCGCGTGCGTCGGCGACAAGCCATGCATCTCTCCGAGTGCCTCGCGCACTTCCTGACGCAATGCGACGCGGACGGTCGGTCCATCCACACGCGCGCCCAACACGAGCGATCGATCCGCTGGTTGATCGAGGCTCTCGCCGATCGTGACGTCGACGAGGTCGGCCACGATGACGTCGCACGATTCCTCGTGTCCGATGCGGTGCGCAAGACGAGGTTCGGGTTTGCGAAGAGCGCGGCGACCACGAACGCGTTGCGATCGAGCCTGCGGTGCTTCTTCCGGTACGCGCACGACGCAGGCTTCGCGCCCGCCAACGCGGCTCGGCTCGTCAGGCGGGCGCTGTGCAGTCCGGCTCCGCCACGCGGACTCAGCGACGATGAGCTGGCGCGGCTGGAGGCGATCATGCGCGGTGCGCGTGGTGAGTCGTGCGAGCGCGATCGCGTGCTCGTGCGCTTGCTCGTCGCGAGCGGTATCCGGTTGGGGTCGGCGCTCGCGTTGGACGTCGGGGACGTGGACCTCGATCGCGCCGAGCTCGCACTTCGGACGATGAAGAACGCGGGCGTAGGTCGCGTCTACCTGAACGCCCGAATCGTGACCGAGATCCGGTCGCTGATCGGCAAGCGAACGTCGGGTCCGTTGTTCGCGTCGCAGGCGGGCGAGCGACTCGGTCGACGGCACGCCCAGCGTCGAATCGTCGCCTGGCTCCGCGCTGCCGGCGCCCGTCGAGCCACGACACACTCGCTGCGCCACAGCTTCGGCCAGCGGCTGCTCGACCGAACGGGGGACCTCGCGTTGGTCCAGGCTGCCATGTGCCACCGCAGCGTGATCAGCACGACCGTCTACGTGCGGGTCAGCCCGGAGCGGCTGCGGGCGGCGCTGCGCTGACTGCACTGGGACCGACCCGCGGCGGTGCGGACGAAGGGGCCGATCATTGCAAGTAGCCCCGTCGCCAAATAAGGTCGACGCTTACGCGGACGCGCGTGTGGAGACGTAGCAATGCGCAATGATCCTGAAGTCCTCCGAGAGTTGATCAGCCTCATGCAGCGCGCAGGCTGGGATCCGTTCGACCCGAGCGACGATTGTGTTGCGACGACAGACACGATTTCCGTGCACTGCGCGCTGTCGCGTCTCGACACGTTGGGTGTGCGCTGGCGGACCACCGTTCTACGGCTGTTCGCTCGCTTCGGAGTCGGGGACGACGTGAAGCGCTACGGCGACAGCCTGATGCTGCTGGCACCGCTGTTTACGTTTGGGCCCAAAGCGCGCAAGCGGATCACTCCCGAATCGCTTCCACGCATCTGCACGTGGTTCGATCGATGGTACGGGCGTCGATTCAAGCTGTCGGATGCAAGAGCCAGGAACGCAACTGAGGCCGAGATTGAATCCAATCTCGCGGCGTTCGAGCCCGCGATCTCCGCGAAGATCGCCCTGGACGCCTCTGGGCTGATCGACCACGAGGCAGACCTGGCCCTCATGGCCATGGCCCGTGCCATGTACAACGAGGGGACGACGAGACCCTCGGATTGGGACCCGATGACGATGGCCGAGTTGTTCGAATGGTTCGACGCGGCGACCTGCGACGGAGGAACGGTGTCGGAGTTCACGAGCGAGGGCAAACTTCGAGTCGATCCGCTCCGTGTCAAGACGGCTCTCGATCGGCAGTACGCGCGAACAGACTTGCCGTCCATGCATGCCGCCGCCCATGGTGGAATCGAGGAACTGCTGGAACTCACGAGTGCGTCCTCGGAAGTCGACGCGATCGCGCGAGTGGACGAGGTTCACGCGCTGCGAGAGATCATCGCAACGCGGCTCGCAGCTGTTGAGCGCGGCTCCGCCGACTTCCACGTGCTGAACAACTTCGAAAGCCTCGCCGAAGGCGTCGTTCGGCAACGCGCCGGACTGAGCGTTGACGCCCTGTCGGTCGCTTCCGGGGTGCCGGCTTCGTCGCTGCGGCTAGCGCTCGAACAGCAGCGCCAGGCCATTGGCAGGCTCCTGAGGCGGGCGGGCTAGATCCTGAAGATTTCCTGCGGACTCGCCTCCGCCGCCTGCCCTGAGGTGCATGAGCACCCCTACCAACTCCGAAGTGGTGAGGCGGCACGCGCTCCCCGAGGTGATGCTGCCGCCGGACATCTCGCTTGCACTCGACATCCCCGTAGACCTCGCCGACCGTGAGACTCGAGCTGGGTCCTTTGGCCCCTCGTTTCTCGTCGGTGGCAGTCCGGCTGTCCTGCGTACTGAGTTCTTGAAGGCGCTCGCCAGGCGGGCCTCGTCGCGAACGGAGGACACGCGAGAGGTGCTACGACACCGCCCCGACGGCCAAGGACGGGTGCGTTGATGCAGCGCTCGGGCGCGCACACCGCGCACTCTCTGGCCGCCGGATTGATCTTCGAAATCGCGCGGTCAGCGGGGATCGAGGTCCCCGACCGTGGTGCGAAGCGACCAATCCGCTGCCCGATCCACGGCGACAAGCACGCATCGGCGTTCCTGTCCGAGAAGCACATCTTCTACTGCTCGGTGTGCACGCCGGACGGCGGCTGGTCCGCGAAGCAATTCGCGGCGGCGGTCGGAGTCGCGTGGCCTGGCGTCGAGGCGACTGCAGTGCCGATGCGACGTGCAGATCCCATCGAGCCCGCACCAGCGTTCAGCGCGCAGGACGCGCGGCTCGTCTGGTCGCTTGCGCTCGCGCGGGCGCGGAACGATCAGTACGCGGGTGTCGACAGCGCGGTCTACTCGTATCTCGCGCAGCGAGGAATCCTGGAGTCCTGGGAGCTGGGCGCATTCGGTGTGCTCGCCGAAGGGATGACGGTTCCCGACTCGATCGGGTGGTGGCCGCGTGCGAGCTACCGCCTCGTCGCGCCGCTCTACGACCAGCGCGGTGAGCTCGTATCCGTTCAAGCTCGCGCGATCACGCGCCGCGAGCCGAAGACGCTGTTCCCGAAGGGTTCGCGCGTCAACGGTGCGTCGTTCGCGTCGAAGCGCGCACTGGGACTGCTCGCGTCTGGTCTGTCGGAGCACGACATCGTCGTTCTCGGCGAAGGACTCACCGACTTCCTCGCGCTCGTCGCGGCGACGCCGATTCCGGTCCTATGCGCGCCGGGCACCGGGTTCGTCACGAGTTCCATCGGTCCCTGGGTTCACGGACGCACGCTCCTGCTTGCGCTCGACAACGACGACGCGGGCGATGCTGCGCTCGGTCCGGCAGCCGAGGCAGCGTATACGGCCGGTGCCAAGCGCGTGGTGAAGGTCCGCTGGCCTCGCGGCTGCAAGGACGCGTGCGATGTGGTCGCACGACATGAGCTAGTCGGGCTCGAGGCCTTCCTCTCGGGCCACATGGAGGGCTGCCGTGGTTGACCGACAACCCGGCGACGGCGGGTTCGAAGACGTCCCGCGCTCCTCGCCGCCGAAACCAGCGTGCGAGCTGCTGACGATCCAACAGCTCTACGAGCTGCCTACGCCACGTGCGGTGGTTGCGGGGCTCATGCGCGTTGGCGAGTTCGTCGTCGTGTACGGCGTTCCGGCGTGCCTGAAGTCGTTCGTGGTGCTCGATCTGATCCTGAAGATCGCAGCTGGCCTCCAGTGGTGGGGTCGCAAGACGATCCAAGGCGCAGTGCTCTACCTGGCAGGCGAAGGCGCGGGTGGACTCAAGAAACGAATCAAGGCGTGGGCGATCAAGTACAAGGTCGACCCCTGCGCACTCGACGTCCGCGTCCTTCCGCGCGCCATCGCGCTCATGCAGCCGGAAGAGTTCAAGCCGCTCGTTGCAGCAATTGCTGCGTTGGATGTGAAGCCCACGGTGATCGTCGTCGACACGCTCGCGCGCTACATGATCGGCGGCGACGAGAATTCGGCCCAGGACATGGGGCTCTTCATCGCGCGCTGCAACGAGCTCCACGCAGCGACGGGCGCAACCATCGTGGTGATCCATCACAAGAAGAAGAACCAACCGACGGAGCGAGGCAGCTCTGCGCTCCGTGGCGCGGCGGACGTGATGATCGAGGTCAAACGCGAGGGCTATCGAGTCGAGTTGGTCGGCGACAAGTCGAAGGATGACGCACCACTCCCGAGCATCCACCTCGAAGCAAACCAGGTATGGGTCGACATCGACGAGGACGGCGCGAGTATCACCAGTCTCGCGTTGGAGGAGATCGACCCGCCCCTCACTCAAGAACCGCAGGCCGCGCAGCAGGAACCGACCAAGGACGAGGCGAAGCCGGACGCTGGCGTGGCGATTCGTCGCGCGCTCGCCGTCATCTTTGCGGGTGCAGAGGCCAGCGGTCCGCAGCTGCTCGATGCGTCGGGACTGCCGAAGTCCACCTTCTATGACGCGTTGAGGAACGAGATCGAGGGCGACCGCATCGCGGCGACCCAGCCCAAGAACCGGCGCACTTGCTATCGCCTCACTCCCAAGGCACCCGAGTTCGTCAGTCCGAGTCCGAGTCCGAGTCCGAACGCTTCTCCGGACTCGGACTCAGACGTTGATCCGTCACGAGTCCGGCAGTCCGAGTCCGAAACCCCCGTAGGGGGTTCGGACCGGACCACGGACTCGGACTCAACCAACGTCAGATCCAAACCGCACCAGAGGAAGAAGAAGCGGGCCAAGCGGCGAGGGCCGCGCGCTGGAGGTGCCGCGTGACCCTCCGTGTCTCCGGCATCCGATTCTTCCCGGCGCCCGTGGACCTCCAAGCCACTGGCCTCGTCGGTTGGACGTCGTTCCTCGTCAACGACGCGCTTCGACTCGATGGGGTTGGCGTCCGGCGCGCAGCCGACGGGCGCCACACGCTCGCCTACCCCGTGCGCGAAGACGCCTCGGGCCGTGAGCACTACGCGGTGCGCCCGATCGACAGCCGCACTCGCCGTGCGCTGGAGCGGCAGGTGCTCGGGCACCTCGGATTCGAGCCGGCGGAGGCTCGCTGATGTCGATCCAAGACGTCCAACGCGACCTCACACGCCTCGCCGCTCTTCACCGGGAGCAGGCCGCCGTGTGCGATCGCCTCGCGACGAACCTCGCCGAAGCGCTTGCAGGTCTCGCGGCGCCGAGGCCTGTGGTGACCATGGAGAAGAACGAGACCGAGTTCATGACAGCGCCGGAGTTCGCCGACCTGCTGCGCGTGGATCAGCGCACCCTGCGATCGATGCGGCACGCTGGCGACGTGCCCCCGCCGATCATGATCGGCACCCGGCCGCGATGGCGGCGCGCGGACGTCGACGCCTGGTTGGCGGAACGAGGTGCGCCGTGAGTCGCCTCGGCCGAGCATTGAGCGACGGACGCCTCTTCCGACGCCCGGGTTCCCCGCGCTGGATCCTCGATTGGACCGACGGTCGCGGCGTGCGCCATCGCGAGGCGCTCTCGACCGACAAGCGCGTGGCCGAGCGCATGCGCGCGGAGAGAATCCGTCAGCGCGACTTGGAGCTCGCGGGTCTGGGTTCGGTCGAGGGTCAATCGCGACCGCTCGCGGAACTCCTGCCGCAGTACCTGCTTGATCTTCGACAGCGCGCCACCGAGAGCCACGTCGTGAACGTCGAGGCCCGCCTCGGTTTCATGTTCCGGTTCATGCACGCGACGCGCGTGCGGGACGTGCAGGCGACCGAGCTGACGCGCTATCGGGCAGCGCAGCTCGCGCTTGGGAAGAGCAACCGAACGATCAACTGCCACGTCGGCGCGCTCAAGGCGATGCTGAACTGGGCGGCGAGCGCCGGGCTGATCGCCGAGAACCCGGTCCGTCACTTCAAGCCTCTGCGCTACGGTGAGGCGGACATGCGGCACGTGCGTCGCGCTCTCTCCGACGAGGAGATCGACGCGTTCCTCGCCGCTGCACGAACCGACGACGACGACCAGGCTGCGTACGCGGCGGCGGACTTGACGATCGCGAGTGGGACGAAGGGCGCGCCTTACGACGAGCGACCGCGTCGCTCACGCGTGCCGCAACGCCTGTTGTGGACCGCGCTGCTCGAAACCGGCGCGAGGTGGAGCGAGCTGACATCGACGACATGGGCCGATCTCGACCGCGCGAACCTGACCCTGCGGTTACGCGCGACGACGACCAAGTCCGGCAAGTCGCGCGTGATCCCGCTGCGTCGCGAGCTGGCGGACGAGTTGTGGGCCTTGCGTGCGGTCCATCAGCGCGCGAGGCAGCGCATGACCCAGGCGGGCGACCGCGTGTTCGTCACACCGGAAGCGAGCGACTGGCCGCGAGAGACGACAGGCGCGCGCAGGATTCTGCACCGCGTCCTCGATCTCGCGGGCATCGCGAAGAAGACGACCGATGGAGTGATCGACATCCACGCATTGCGCCACAGCGCCGCGACACGGATGGCGCGTCGCGGTGTGCCGCTGATTGTCGCTGCCCGGGTGCTCGGTCACGCGAGCACGGAGATGACGTCGAAGGTGTACACGCACCTCGGCGTCGAGGACTTGCGCATTGCTGTGCTCCCGTCGACCCGCGCCTCGGCACGCATGCAGTCGGCGTGAAGGCTAACGCTGTGCCTTCCGACGGACTCGCTTCTCGATCACCATCGGCACTGACTCAGCGCCACCGCATCGGCCACGACTACATCGAGCCACCGGACGCCGCGGAACGGACCGTGGCGAGCGTCAGGGACAGCTTGCGTAGATCTGCCTGACAGCGTGGGCGTAGGAGTTACGCACATACGTGTGCAAACTCATGACCGCCGAATCGAACTGCGCGTCGTAGGTCAGCGCGATGCTCTCGCAGGTGTCGCGGAAGTCCGCTAGACACGATTCTGGCTGCGAGCTGGTCGAAACGCAGGCGAGATACGCTTGGTAGGCGCTCCACGAATCCGTCTCGACTGTGTCATAGAAAACGAAGCACCAGTTCGACCATGCCTCGTTGAACCACGACACGTCTTCCCAGTACAGGAAGAGGTACCAACCAACCACGTCCGGGTCGACTTCGACGCCGTTGTCGCAGTAGTACGAACCCTGCGGCATGATCGCGAAGTAGTCGAGATTCCGCTCGACGGCGCAGGGCTGGTAGTCGACGGGGATACAGCAGGTGGCGTGCCAAACCGAACCGCCGTTGATCGCGCCCACCTGACCGGCCGGTCCGTCGTCGCCAACCAGCGCGCCCTGACCTTCATCGAACTTGACGAGCATCGCCGTATCGGCGTCAGCACTCCAACCCGAGCCTGGCGTGAACGCTGCCGCGTATCGGTCAACGTTCGACACGCGCAGCTCATCGATGAACCAGCCCAGATTGCTCGACCATGTCGACGCGACGGCGATCTTCGTCACGGTAGCGGCGTTGATCACATCGCAGGTGATCCAGCAGCCGCTTCCCAGGCCGGTGCCCGGGCCCATCGCGAGCTTCTCCTGACCATCGACGAAGACCTGCCACGTTCCATCCAGGTGCCGGACGAACGCGACGTGGTGCCACTTACCGTCGATTGGAAACGAACCCGGAGGCGCAGCGGGTGCTCCGCCGAAACTCGGGAGCTGCTCCCACGGTGACCCGGCATACAGGTAGCGAATGCTGCCGTCGTCGTTGATCACGAGCTCCTTGTGTTCGGTCATGTCCGCGTACCGTGAGAAGACGGACAGCGAGGAGCCGAGCACATCCCACGGTTTTCCAAGCACCCACGCCTCGATCGTCGCCGCATCGCCGGTGTTCATGATCGGATCGTGGGGGAACTCCACGAACGATCCTGGGTAGAGGCCGAGCGTGTGGTTCTGAGCCGCGGCGAGAGACGCGAGCGTAGCGCTGACAGCGAAGCGAGCGAACGCATTCAAGATCGAGCGAGTCATGTGAACCTCCTAGCAGGTGTCGAGAGGTTACTCTTCAGCGGGCACGACCGCGAGATGTAGCCGACCTAGGTTCATGGGAGTAGAAACTCCCGCGGTCTGTGCCGGACACGAGCCAACTTCGCTCTCTGGGCCGCGCGGCGTTGGCCCCGATCAGTCTTACAGACTGACAGGCGACCCTTACAGAGTTTGCTCGTTCGGTTTCTTCCGCAAACTCTCTTTTTGGGGTTCATGCCTGGGCCGATGCCGCGTTCGCGGTGTCGGCCCGGGTGCGTTTCGGAAACCGACCCAATCGAAATATACAAATTCAAATGAATACAAGATATCCAATTCAGCGATCATCGTGGCTCCTGGACGACCTTCGACGCGGCGTGGTTGCTCACATCGAGGACCCGACTGCACTCCGTCTTGATCCCCAAGTGGAAGTCGCGGTCGACGGCGTGGGTCAGCCTACGCATGGGCCCCACTTCTTCCTATTGCTGGCCAGCGCCGGAGGGAGGGTCGCGATGGTACCCCTGAGTAGCGAGCCGGGAGTTGGCCGCGTCTTGATCCCATCCCGTGAGAAGCACGGGCATCCCAAGTGGCAACGCGGAGCCACGCACGCACTCGTATCCCAGGTGTGGTCCGTCGACAGTCAGGTGCTTCTGGCGCACCTTCACAGCGACTGTTCTCGACGCGGTCAGCGCAACTCCGTTGAGACAACCTGCCTGCAGCTAGTCGTGGACCAAGTGGCGAAGTGGCTCGATCCGGGCGTGCTTGGCAACGAAAGCGGGAGGGCTCAATGAAGTTCGACGACAACCCGCCCCCGCGGACCGCGACGGACATGCTACTTCAGTGTGAACCGCAGTTCGCCAGAGTGCTATTCAGTGCGGCGTTCTACCACCGGTGCGGCTGCGAGCATAGCGACTATGTCGGTGAAAGTGATTGTTACGCCACCCGACGCTGGCTCGAGCAGTTGGCTCTGCTCATGGTCGAAATCCGCGTGTACTACGCGAAGACGTTCGGCGTGGAGTTTGATCGGGCCGTCCTCAATGGCATCGATGCCGGTGAGTTGGAGCGAGTTCGCGGTAACCCGACAGGCCACGAGTGCCAGGAGTTGCTGCACATCCAATTGGGCCACGTTTCCCCGTGGGTCGGCGAGCTAGTGTCCAATGGCCTGGCGGAGGCGGACTCGGCCGCAGAAGCTTGCACCTGCGATCACTACGATCCTGTCGCCGACCGAGAGATCATCGCGGCGCTGTGTGTTCGCGAGGCCGGCCGGGTCTGGGGCGCGCGAGTGTCGTGGGGGCTGATCCCATGAGGGAACAACTTCTTCGCTTCGACGCCCACGAGCGCGCAAGACGGTTGCTGCGAGCGCTGCGATCCCTCGTCGATCGGGACGGCTTCGCCATCATCTCGGGAGAACACCTGAGGTACATGTACAGCGTCGGCAAGCACGGCGCCCTCGTCAGTCCGGCAATGGAGCGAGAGCTTCGGACTCGGGGCTACGACGTGTACCCGGCATTCCGTGTAGCGAAGTCGCGAGATCTGCTCGTTGTCTCTCCGAATGGTGCGCCGGCATCCGGCTCTGAGTTGGGCCGACTTCTCGTCGACCTCGTGCGCCTTGAGCCCGCGAACCGGTACGGCGTTGTTAGGCGATCGGCTTTGGACGCGCCGGAGGACTGCGCTCTCCGAATGGTGTGCGACCGACTGAACGAGTTCGAATGCCGTGCCGTCTGGAGTGCTTTGGGCTAGCCGTCAGGCATCAACGAACCCGTCGGCACATCGCCATCGACGGGGATGATTAGACGTTGGCGCTCCGCTCGACTCGCAAATGGCGGAGCGTCAACTTTCCGCAACGTACCGCATCCCTCGGTTCTTGCCTTCGGTGCGGACTTCACCGGCCTCGATGAGCCGCTTCATCGACGGCCGCATCGAGTACGTGTCGGTGCCGAGAGCCGCTGCGATCTCCTCGCCGCGTTGGCCGGGGTGGGCTTTCACGTAGGCGAGCAGACGATCGTCCAGGTCCTCCGACGACGTGCGGCGTCCGCGCGGCGCGGCGGTGGCCTTGGCTCCGACGACGCCGTTCAGCGCGAGGGTCGCGCTGAGCGTCGCACGGACTTCGTCGAGCGCCTTGCGCGTGGCGTTGTCGTCGGACTCGGCCATCGCCTTGTCGACGGACTTCAGCGCGGCGGACATGTGGCGGAGCGCAGGGTTGCGCTTGGTCTTGGCGCGCTCGGCCTTGGTCTTGATCGCCTCGATCTTGGCTTGGAGATCGGCGATGCGTTGCTCGGGGGAGCGGCGGGTGCGTTCGATGGTCTTGGGCATGTGGGCGAGAATCCGTGGCGCGAGCGAGAAGCGGGCGACGGTAGGCCCGGTGGGCGACCGGGGCGAGCGTGAAGGAGAATCTCCGAGCGTCGGAACGCGAGCCGCGCCACGCGCTCTCTCATGCCGCAAAGGCGGATGAGAGCGGAGAATCCGACATGACATCCGCGTCGCAGGCGGGTGAGAGCGGGCGAGAAGGCTGGCACATTGCTGGCAGTGCGCGCGTGTGCCGGCCAGGAAAGGGTCGCCAAGGCCGGTCGCGTTGCACGGAGGACCTTCTGCCTGATCCGACCGAAAACCGCGCTGCTGACCCCAAGAAGGCCACTTTCGTGCCATCGCGAGGGGTTGGTACGCCCGGCGGGATTCGAACCCACGACCTTCTGCTCCGGAGGCAGACGCTCTATCCAGCTGAGCTACGGGCGCCCGAAGGACTGGCGGGAGTCTAGCAGATGATGGTGGGGGAGCGTTCGGTCGTCCGAGGCGATGAGGACGACTGGGCGAGCGGCGGCGGACAGGGTGCCCGAGCGGGCGCAGGAGAGGGCGGCGGAAGGCGCGCCGGAAAGGGCGGTCGGGGAGAAGTTGGTTACCTTGACCGTTTCCGCTGGGTAAGCGTAGCATGGCCTGGCACGCTGCCCGGCACCTTCGAGTTCCTCACCACGAGTTGATCATGAACGACAGCGATCCGAACGCTCGTTCGCGGTGGCTCCAATGGAGTCGGTGGCCGGGAATCGTTGCCGTGGCGTTGGGCGTGGGTGTCGCCGTGGCGTGGAACCTCGCGCGGCCTCGCGTGGTGCTCGCGGCGGGGACGCCGCTGAACAGCGACAGCGACGGCGATGGATTGCCCAATGCGCTCGAGCCCGAGTTCGGCTGCGATCCGTACCACGTCGACACGGACGGGGATGGCTACAGCGATACGGAAGAACTCGCGCGCCGGAGCTCGCCGAGTCAGAGCAGCTCGGTGCCGGGGAATGCCACGGCTGGCTTGGGACTCGCCGTGGTCGCCAACGGACTGAACTTCCGTTTGGTGACGATGATCTACCTGGCGGACGGGTCGCTCACGAACAAGACGCTCAAGCTCGGAGTGATCAAGTCGAGCACGCCGGTGTACCTGCCGAAGGCCGCGCTCGGCATGAGCGCGAGCCTGACGGTCGTACCCGCCGCAGTGCCCGGTCAATTGGTTGCGGTGTACGAGTCGCCGCTGTCGGCGACGATCCTCCGGGGCTCCGGATCCGCAGCCGTGTTCTCGATGCTCTCGGGTCCCGGCGGCCTCAAGGTCGCCGACGCGGTCAACCTCGCGAAGATCAGCGACGCGGTCTGTCAGCGCTTCGTCCTGACCACCCAGCCGGGTGGCTCCACGGGGACCACTCTGCAGGTGAGCTCGCAGCAAGGAACCGGCGCCGGCGGCGTCGTGTTCAAGCCGATCGCCGGCGGTTCGCCGCCTGCGACTTGGACGCCGGGCGAGATCTGCAATCAGACGACGAGCCTCGTCGGTTACAGCGGGGCCGCGGCGATCGAAGAAGTCATCGCCGCAGGGTGCGAGAGCGGCTGGGACGCCTACTGCGATCCGACCTGTTCGGCGTCCGTGGGCACGACGATCACGATCCTCGACCCCGCGGTGCTCGTCGGCGGCTAGCCGCGACGAGGCGAGCACGCATTCCTTCACCGCTGCGCACCGCTGCTCGCCGCACGCGGGGGTTGACGAAACCGCCTGGCGCCCGAGGCCATGGGCAGCGGGCGGGGTGATCGACACGCTGCACCAGCGCGACTTTCGCATGTGCGATTCGAAGCGCCTCGACTTGCATGAATGCGCCGAGCTTCCTCGGGCCGTGGCGGGCGCGGCGGCCGGGGCGGCCCCACGCGCCGAGCCGCGCCCCCTGACTGGGGCGCCAGGCAGGCGCGGTTCCTTCTGCACGCACTGGCCGGAAGTCTCTGCTCGGTCCAGACTTGGAGGTGACGGAACCCAAGGCGACCCCTCGCCGTCCTAGCTCCGAGACATGGCTGGCCCCCAGACCGATCCCGACGCACGCCTCGTCCTCGCGTGCCAAGCCGAGACCCTGCGAGGGCTCGAGGGGCCGTTTCGCGAGCTCTACGACAGCTACAAGGACCGCGTCTACAACGTCTGCTATCGAATCACCGGCAGCGCGACCGACGCCCTCGACGCGTCGCAGGAGACCTTCGGCATCGTCTTCCGCAAGCTCGCCGAGTTTCGCTTCGAGTCGAAGTTCTCGAGCTGGGTGTATCGGATCGCGGTCAACGCCAGCATCGATCTGAAACGACGTCAGGTCTCGCGTCGCATGCCGTCGCTCGATGCGATTCAAGAGCACGAGCTTGCGCCGGACGGATCGCGATTCGATCTGACGGACGAGCGCGGTGAACAGCCCCAGGCCACGGCATCCCGCCACGAACTCGAGTCCGAGATCCAGCGCGCGATCACACGGCTGTCGCCGAAGCTGCGCGCGATCACCGTGCTCCGGTACGTCGAGAATCTCTCCTATGAGCAAATCTCGGAGACGCTGCACATCTCGCTCGGCACCGTGAAGTCGCGACTTGCGCGCGCGCACGAGGCGCTCGATCGCGAGCTCACGCCCGTACTCGATCGCTTCTATCTCGGTTAGTCCCGTGTCCCCCCTGCATCCCCATTGCCAGACCGCGCGTCTTGCGCTCGCCGGAAACGACACTCCGTCGTTCGACGAGCACGCGCGCTCGTGCGCAGCCTGTGCGTCGTTCGCGGCGCGACTCGCGCGCGCGACGCGGGGGCTCGCGAGCTTGCCGCAGCGCGCTGCGCCGTCCGCTCTCGACGGCCGTGTGGTGGCGGCACTCGAAGCCGGCCATCGCGAGGAGCGCGCGATCGAAGCGGTTCAGAGCTTGGCGCGTGTCGACGTACCCGAGCACCTCGCCGAGCACCTCGACCGCGCCGTGACGCGCGAACTTTCGAAGGCACCGCCGCCGTTCACGCGGGAACCTCTCGTCGCTCCGGACGTCTTGCGGCGCCTCGTCGAAGAGGAGCTCTCCGATCCGTCGAAAGCGCGCACGCGACGATTCGTCGGTTCCCTCGAGCGTTTGCGTGCACCCGAGGCACTCGAATCCAAAGTGGTCGCAGCGCTCGCGGCGCCGGAGCGCACGCGTTCCTTCCGCTCGCGCCTGCTCTTCGGTGGGTCTGCTGCACTGCTCGCGATCGCGGCGACGTTCGTTTGGTTCACGAGCAACCGCGGCGAAGTCGAGGCTGCGCGTGGACGCATCGAATGGGTGCGCGCCGAGTCGACGGACGAGCTATCGCCGCTCGCGGCGTCGCTGCTCGCCGGATTCACCGGCGGCGCGAGCGACGTGGTCGTTCGAGGAGGCGGGCAGTGACGCTGCGTGCGGTCGTCGCGTTCGCGCTCTCGGCACTCGCCTTCCCGTGGATCTCGGGATGCGAACGCTCGGTCGTCGCGACGGAGCCGACGGCGGGCGGGATCGCGAAGGCGAGCACGATCGATCAAGCGCTGCTCCAGAAGATCGTCGATGCGCCCGACCATGTCGCATGGAGCGGTCGACGTCGCTTCGAGAGCCACTTCGTCGTGCAAGGGCAGCCGCAGACTCTCGTCTACGAAGAGACGCTGACGACCGACGGCGCCGGCCGATTCGAGCTCAAGCCCGAAGACTTGCTCGTGCCGACGCTCTCGACGAACGAAGAAGCGCTGTTCTTGCTGTCGCAGTCGCGACGAGCCGAACTCTTGTTCCGCCGGCGCGATCCCACCGTGCGGCACGCGCAGCTCTTCCTGCAGAACTACTCGGCGTTCGACTCGGGAGGCGTCGTCCAGTTGCTCGGCCGCGACTGCGCGCACTGGACCGTCACGGGATCCGGCAACTCGAACACGTGGGAGCTCTGGATCGACCTCGCGACGGGCGTGATCCTCAAGTTCGAGGAACACGATCCGGCGCAGACGTTGGTCGCTTCGGTCGAGTATCTCGATTTCGACGACACGCCCGACACCGCGAACGCCGTGTGGTTCGTGAGCCCGCTCCAAGAATCGCCGCTCGATCTGAATCAAGCCCAGGCGCAACTCGGCTTCGAGCCGGTCAAACCCAAGTTGCTCCCGCTCGGCTTCCGTTTGGATCGAGCCGAACGCGTCGTCGAACCCGTCGACAACCGCACTTGGGCTCGCTTCACGTACAGCGACGGTTGGAACGAGTTCGTCTTCATGGACGGCGGCCCGATGGATCAACCGCAAATCGCGCAGGGCATCTCGCCGAACGCCGACGTGCTCCGGTTCGCTGAAGTCGGTTCGTGGATGCTCGCGGACGGCCGAGCCGACTCGCGGCGCATCCTCGCCGCGGTGCGCGGCAACTCCGGGCTGTTGAAGCTGCTCGTCGAGTCCGCGTTGTACTGAGATCGCACGCGTCGGGGTCTCACGTTCGGCGGAGCAACGACGAAGCGTGTGCCGCGGGTCGGCTTCGGCACCGTACGAGAACGATCCCACCGAGCGCGCAACGTCGTCAGCCGGCTTCCGTGCGAGGCGTTCGAGGCTCGCGCCCACACGTTCGAACAACGGTTTCCTGCGCGGTGGCGAGCGGCTGAGCTCCCGGCGCCGTGAACGGCGGATGTCCGCGCTTCGGCGCGCGTCGGGCACCCGAGTGGAAGACTTTTCCAACTCGTCGGTTTCGCGCTCGGAAACTGCGCGGCTCCCGCCGGCACGTCAGACGCGGGGTAGCTTTGTCTTGAACTCAAGTCGCAGGGCGCGCGGGCTGGCGCGCTCGGGGCGCAAAGGACCAAACCACTCATGACGTACGATCCGCAAGGACAACCCTTCTCGGAGTCGAACCTCGACTCTCCCGAGTACCGCGAGCGCCTGCTGCGCAAACTCAATTGCCTGATCGCAGTGCTCGAAGTGGCGACGGCGAAGGTTCGCCGCACGCTGGACACGCCCGGTGCGGACGTCGAACGACTCGGCAAGATTCGCCGCAACCTCCAAGACACGCTCGACGTGTGCCTGCGCGCGAAGACGGCGCTCGAGAAACGCGGCAAGCTCCCGGACGGCATCGCCGGCGAGTTGAGCCAAGTCGTCAACCCCGAAGTGTTGAAGCCGACCGAACAAGAACGTCAGCAAGCCGAGCGCACCGTTCGCTTGCCGAAGCGCGAGTTCTCGCGCGATGAGGCCGCCAAGTTCCAGAGCCTGGGCCCGATCCAAAAGGGCGCCGTGCAAGCTTGCGACCTCGACGAGCTCTCCCGACTGCTGCAATCCTGACCCTTGGCTAGATTGGGTGCGCGCATGACACCGCGCGCCCGGGATTCCCAAGCCGCCCACGAGCGGCATCGAGCGCGCGAGGCTTCGGCCTCGCGCTTTTTCGTGCGCGAGCCGAGAGCGGAGGATCTGCGCGAGCTCCTCGTCTTGCGTCGCGCGAGCCGCGAGTTCCTCGAACCGTGGGAGCCGACCGAGCCCGACGGCACCGATCGTTTCTCGGAACGCTGGTGCGCGCGGTTCCTCGCGCCGACGAAGCCCGAGCGACGCGTCACGCTGCTCGTCTGCGCGGAGCGCGATGGAGCGCTGCTCGGCGCCGTGTCGTTCTTCCACGTCGAACGCGGCCCGATCCAAGGCGCGCAAGTCGCATGGTGGGTGGGGGCCGAGCACGCGCGGCGCGGCGTGATGACGCGCGGCCTCGAGCTCGCGCTCGAACGCGCGTTCGGCGCGCTCGCCTTGCAACGCGTCGAAGCGCTGATCCTGCCGGAGAACGAAGCCTCGCGGCGACTGGCGCAGCGCACGGGCTTCCAGTTCGAAGGCATCGCGCGCGGCTACGCGGAGCTCGGCGGCGCACGCCGCGATCACGAACGCTGGTCGCTGACGCGCGCCGAGTGGCTCGCGCGGCGCGGGATCACTTCCCCCAGTCGCGCAAGTAGCGGAAGTCCTGGTTGACCGTGCGGTGGGAGAGTTTGGCGATGATCGGCGGGACGCGTTTGAACTGCGTCGCGGCGATTCTGGCCGCGAGCTTCTTCACGAAGTCGGGCGCGAAGCCGCGTTCGACGAGCTCGCTCTCGCGCATCCGTTCGTCGACCATCAGATAGAGCAAGCGATCCGCGTCGGCGTACGTGAAGCCGAGCTCGCCCTCGTCGGTCTGCCCGGGGAACAAATCGGCGGACGGCGCCTTCTCCAGGATCGGCGCGGGCACCTTCAAGTGGCGCGCGAGCTGGTAGATCTGGTCCTTGTACAAATCGCCGATCGGGTTCAACGCGCTCGCCGAATCGCCCCACTGCGTCGAGTAGCCGAGCAGGATCTCGGTCTTGTTGCTCGTGCCGAGCACGAGCCCGTTCCACTCGACCGACAGATCGTAGAGCACGATCATGCGACACCGCGCCATCACGTTGCCGCGGCGCATGCGCGCTTCGATCTTCGGCGGCGCGAGGTAGCCGTCGGCCATCCCGGAGATGTCGACTTTGCGCGACGCGATGCCGAGCGCGTCGATCAATACCCGCGCGTGCGCTTCGCTCGCCGGATCGCTGGTGCGATAGGGCATCATCACGCCGAGCACGTTCTGCGGTCCGAACGCGCGCGCGGCGAGTGCCGCGACCACGGCGGAATCGACGCCACCCGACACACCGAGCAGCGCCTTGGAGAAGCCCGTGTGCCCGACTTCCTCGCGCAGGAAGTTGACGAGCAAACTCTCGACGAGCGCCGGATCGATCTTCAGGCCGTTCACGCGCCACCGCCCTTCCCGGAGCCGCGCTTCAAGCCGTCGGCGAGGATCCAGGGCTTCGCGTCGCGCCGCAGCGGCGTCATCACGCGCGCTCGATCGAGCGTGTTCGACTCGAGCCGTCCACCGAGCGTGCCCGCGTCGAAGCCGTCGAGCGCGCAGACGGTCTCGCCGAACGGATCGACGATGCGCGAGCCGCCGGAGAAGACGACGCCGTCCTCCCAACCGACGCGGTTCGCGTAGACGACCCACGTCTGGAAGAAGCGGCCATGCGCTTCGAGCAACGTGTTCCACGAGCGCCGGCTCTGCAGGTCCGCGCCGCCGCCGCCGATGCCGCGACCGGGCGAACACGACGGCACGAGCAGCGCGTCGACGTTGTTCAGGAAGTGGAGATAGCCCGACGAGACGTGCCACGCGTCCTCGCAGATCAACACGCCGAAACGCCCGAGCTTCGACTCGATCGGGTCGAAACGATCGCCGGCGGCGAACTCGCGCTGCTCGTCGAACATGCCGTAGGTGACGAGGTGCACCTTGCGATGCACGGCGAGCGCGCGGCCGTCCTCGAAGAACGCAGTCGTGTTGTAGATCCGGCCGTCGGGCGAACGTTCGACGAAGCCGACCAGGATCGAGATCGACTGCGAGAGCTGCGCGAACTCGGAGAGCTCTTTCGCGTCGAGCCGCAGCGCGAGGTCGACGGTCTGGTCCTTCAGGAAGTAGCCGGTGAGCGACAGCTCGGGAAACACGATCAGTTGCGAGCCCGCGGCCGCGGCGGCGCGGATGCGCTCGACGTGATCGCGCAGGTTCGCTGCGAGATTGCCGAGCGTCGGGTTCGTCTGAGCCAAAGTGACGCGACAGTCCATGGAACGCTCCAGGATAGCGGTTCGGCGCTCAGGCGCGCGCTTTGGCCCAGGCGGCGCGGACGAGCTCGTCGCGCTCGACGCCTGCGGCTTGGCCCTCGAAGCCGAGCACCAAACGGTGGCGCAGGCACGGCGCGGCGAGGCGCTCGACGTCCTCGAGCGAGACGTGCAGGCGGCCGCGGAGCAGGGCTCGTGCCTTGGCGCTCCAGAGGAGCGCTTGACCGGCGCGTGGGCTCGCACCGTGCCGCACGCAACGACGGATCTCGTCGGGCGCGCCGGGGCGAGTCGGGTGCGTGGTGAGCACGAGCTTCGCGATCGTGTCCAAGACGTCGGACGACGCAGGCACGGCGCGCGCGAGCTCGACGAGTCGCAGCACCCGCGCCCGGTCGAGCACCGGCTTCGTTCGCGGCGCGGCGCGTTCGCTCGTGTGCTTCAGGACCTGCACGAGGCCGTCGAGGTCGGGCAAACGCACGAGGCACTGCATCGTGAAGCGATCGATCTGCGCTTCCGGCAACGGGTACGTGCCTTCCATCTCGATCGGGTTCTGCGTCGCGACGAGGAAGAACGGTTGCTCGAGCTCCAAACGCTCGCCGAAGACCGTGACTTGGCCTTCCGCCATCGCTTCGAGCAACGCGGACTGCGTGCGTGGCGTCGCACGGTTGATCTCGTCGGCCAACACGACGTTCGCGAAGACCGGGCCGCGGTGGAAGCGGAACGTGCGCCGCCCGTGTTCGTCCTCTTCGAGGATGCGCGTGCCGAGCACGTCGGCGGGCATCAGATCGGGTGTGAATTGGATGCGCGAGAACGAGAGCTCGAGCGCACTCGCGAGCGCCTTGACCAACGTCGTCTTGCCGACGCCGGGCACGCCTTCGAGCAACACGTGGCCGCCGCCGAGCAGTCCGCAGAGCAGTTCTTCGACGAGCTCCTTCTGCCCGAGGAACGTCGAGCCGACCGTCGTTTCGAGCGCCGACAGCGCATCGCGCAGGCCGGCGAGTTCTCGTTCCAGTTCACGGGGATCGGTCACGGGCATCGCTCCAAGATCCAGGCGCGCAGTTCACCGAGCCCACGAACGCACGGGAAGGGCCCGGGTTCGATTTCGCCGTGGTGATCGACGAGAACCGTCTGCAAACCCGCCTCGGTCGCGCCGCGAGCGTCCTTTTCGACGTCGTTGCCGACGTGCAGCGTCGTCGTGGGTTCCGCCCCGGCGCGCGCGAGTGCGCGAGCGAAGATCGTGCGTTCGGGCTTCTCGCAGCGTTCGACCGCGGACACGACGACCAAATCGAGGTGCTGACGCAGTCCGAGGCCGACGAGCAGTCCTTCGAGCCGTTCGCTCCAGTTCGACACGACTCCGACGACCAGCCCGCGCGCCTTCAGCTCCGCGACGAGCTCGATCGCGCCGTCGTACACGCGGAAGTTCGCGGGTTCGGCGAAGTGGGCGAACAGCAACCGGCACGCGTGGGCGACCGCCGCGTCCGACAGGCCGAATTCACGGCCGAAGACCCGCGCGTTGACTTCGCCAAACCACGCTTCCGAATAGCGGAATCCCCCGCCGGCGGTTCGAGGCATTTCACCGGCGATGCGCGAGAGCAGAGGGCGCAGCGCCGCTTCGGTGGCCGACACGCCGAGCTCTCGCGCGACGTTCGCGTAGATGGCCGCGCGCGGGAGTTTCTCCGCGAGCAAGGTTCCGCCCGCGTCGAGGAACACCGCCTTGATCGCCATAGCAGTCACGCTTACGAGGACGCAGAAGCTAACCGAACCGTGATGGACGCGAAATCGAAGCGAAGCAGGGGTTGCAGCGCCTCCGTGGACGATAGATCCTGACAGCTTCGCGGCGTCGGCGGGCAGGCGCTGCGCGAGATCATGAAGCCAAGCAGGTCACCGGGCAGATTCGCGCTCCTCGCGCCGTGCGCACGCATCGCTTTGCTCGCGGTGTTGTCGCTGGCGGGCGCGTGCGCCTCGGACAAGCCGAGACTCGTCGTCGCGGGCGAGAACAACGCCAAGCTCGCGCGCTCGGCGACGAAGAAGGAGCAGTGGCTCGAAGCGGCGGGACGCTGGAACGAGCTCTACCTCGCCGGCGGCCGTGACGCGCACGAAGCTTGCCGCGAAACGGCGCGCGCGTTGTGGAAGCTCGGACAGACCGACGACGCGAAAGCGATGCTCGACGACGGCTTGAAGCGCTGGCCGGACGATCCCGAGCTGCTCTCGCTGCAAGGCGATCTGCTCGCGAGCCTCGGCTTCCGGCGCGCCGCGGAGTTGAGCTACGCGCGTTCGCTCGAGATGCACGCCGACCAACCGGACACGTGGCTTGCGCTCGCACGTGTGCGGCTCGAGCTCGGGCTCGAAGAGGCCGCGCGCTCGGCCTGCCGCAAGCGACTCGAACTCGCCGGCGCGTGCCGGCCGACCTACGTCGTGCTCGCGGAAGCGTCCGCGGCGGCGGGCGACTACACGTGCGCGTACGAGAGTTGGACGAAGGCGTTCGAGCTCTCGCCGGGATCGGTGGACGAGCTCGTCGCCGCCGGTTCGATGTACCAGGACGCCCGTGGCCGCGCGAAGATCGCCGGAGCGGCCGCGTCGTCGCGCGTGTGGCTCTTGCAGGCGACGGAGCTCGACCCGCAGCACACCGGTGCGCACTTCGTGCTCGGTGTCATCGCGGAGGACGCCGGCGAGATCGACGCGGCGATGCAGCACTATCGGCGTGCCGCGGAGACCGACCCTGCGCACTTGCCGTCGCTGTTGCGCCTGATCGAGCTGCACGGGCGTCGCGGCGAGCTCTCGGCCGCCGAAACGATCGCCGCGGCCGCGCGCAAGACGTTCGAGAAGGACCGCGAACGTCTCGCCGCGATCAAACAGACGCTCGAGCGCGCCCAGGAAGCCGCCAAGGCGCCGGATGCGCGCGCCGACGAGCCGCGCTCGGGCGACGTGCGCTGAAGCTCACTTCACGAGCTTCGCGATCAGCGCTTCGATCTGCTCGACGAGCGCCGTCGTGAACTCGGAGCCGAAGTCGACTTCGAGGACGTCGATCTCGGGGAACTGATAACGTCCCGACGTACGGCTGAACGGGATGCCGTACTCCCATTTGTTGCCGTCGGACGCGTGGATGACCACGGCGATCTGATCGTCGCCTTCGACTTCTTGGACGGAGTAACTCGTGACTTCGTAGGTGGCCATCGGTGCGCTCGCGGCGAGGGCCGACGATGCTATCCGCACCCGTTCAGGGGCGCACCCGCCAAACCTCGAAGTCGTGGTTCGCGTGCGTGTCGTACTTGGCGACGCGTTCGTAGCCGGCGGCGGTGAGCTCGTGCTCGAGTTCGCCCGGCTTCAGTTTGTGGTCCGGCGGCGGGCCGACCGGCAGCGGGCCCGGCTTGTACTCGAGGATCGCGAGGCGACCGCCGGGCTCGAGGAAGCGGGCGAGCGAGCGCACGTAGCTCACCCGATCGTCGAAGTGGTGATACGTGTCCGCGATGAAGATCACGTCGCACGAGCCGAGCGGCAGGTGCGGAGTCGAATACGACGCGAGCACCGGGACGACGTTCTCGAGCCGTTCCTCGATCAAGTGCTCGCGCAAGCGATCGAGTTGCCGGGGCTCGACGTCGACGGCGTAGACGAGCCCGTGCGGCAGCGCCTTCGCGAAGGCGCGCGAGAAGACGCCGGGGCCGCAGCCGACGTCGGCGACGGTCGCGTCGGGCGCGAGCGCGAGTTTCTCGAGCACGGTCGGCACGTCGAGGTCGGCGACACGCGCGGCGCTTTCGAGCGAACGGACGTAGTTGTCGACCGTCGGCGGTCCGTGGCGGTCGCGATTGCGCTCGGCGACTGCCGCGGGCGCCTGCTCCGACGAGGCGTGAGGCGCAGCGTGTTGCTCGGCTCGAGGCGCGTGAGCCGGCGCGGTGTGTTCGTGCCGAGTGGTCTGGCGACACCCCGCGCCGAGCGCCAGAGCGGCGATCGACGCGAGCCAGAGAGCGCGAATCGCGAATCTCATCTCAAAGCCTCCAACTCTTGAAGTGCGCGAACGGCGCAGCGGCCTCGGCGGTCTTGGCGAGCGACAATCCGACCTTGTCGCACAGCGCCGCGAACTTCTGCCACACGGCGAGCACGCGCGGGTGCTTTTCGACGCTGCGGCCCGCGGCTTCGTCCTTCCACTCGAAGACTTCCACGATCTCGAGCGGATCGGTGAAGCTCTGGAACACCCACGGCTTGCGGTCGGTCACGAGCCCCTCGGACTCCAGCGTCGCTCGGTGTTCGACGAGCAACGCGCGGATCGCGGCTTCGTCCGTCGAGCTCTTGAAGCGATAGACGGCGATGACGGCGACCGGCTCGGACATGGCGGGACTCCTCAGGGTTGCGGTCGGCGCGCGAGCGCTTCGGGTTTCAAGAAGAAGTAGTAGAGCTGACCTTCGACGCGCGTGCGTCCGGCCTCGCGCTCCGCGTCCGGCCCGATGCCGAGGTAGATGTCCGCGCGGCCCGCGGTGCGGATCGCGCCGCCGCGATCTTGGTCGAGCGTGAACGCCGACCACGCGGGCGATTGCTTCGGCTTCGACTCGACGAAACAGAGCGCGGCGCGCGGGAAGAGCTCCTTGTCGGTCGCGATCGACCGCCGCGGCGTCACTTCGAAGTTGAGGCAGCCGCGCGGATTGCCTTCGATCGGCGTGAAGAACACGTACGACGCGTTGCGCGCCATGTAGCGCTCGAGCTTCGCCGGATTCTGTTTGCCCCACTCGCGGATCTTCTGGAGCGAGACTTCGTCGGCCTTCAGTTCCTTGCCCTTCACGAGTTCGCCGCCGAGCGACGTGTACTCGTGTCCGTTCTTGCCGGCGTAGCCGAGCTTGATCTGCTCGCCGTCGGGGAGCTCGACGATCGCCGAGCCATTGACGTGTGCGATGTACGCGTCGAGCGGATCGGCGAGCCAGGCGAGCTCCAAGTCGCGGCCGTCGAGCACGTGATTGGCTTCGATCGCTTCACGCGTCGGATAGGGCTCGAGCGAACCGTCGGCGAGCTTGCGGCCGAGGATCTCGCCGTCCTTGCCCTTCACCAAGTCGGGCGGCAACGCGTAGAGCGGGTGGCCGTATCCAGGCTGTTGCGAACGCGAACCCTTCAAGATCGGCGTGCAGTAGGCGGTGTAGAGCACGCCGCCGCCCTTCGCGTCCCAACCGGCGCTCTTGTAGATCGTGAACTCCTCGTCGATCAGCGCACGGAACTCCTGTTCCGTCGCGGCGTGCTCGAGGACTTCGCGGAAACGTTCGAGGCTCGCGATCGCGCGCTCGAGCGTGATGCCTTCCTTCGGGAAGAACTGCGCCGCGTGTTTCGAGCGAGTCCACGCGAGCGAACGTTCGACCGCGGGGATCAGCTCGTCGCGATTCGCGAACTCGCGCGCGAAGTCCGGCCGCCGCTCGCCGGGCTTCAATTCGATCAACGCCGGCGCGCCCGGCGGCAGCGGACGTCCGTAGTCGGGCTTCGTCTTGCAGGCAGCGGCGAAGAATGCGAGCGCGAGAGCAGTGACGACGATACGCAGCTTCATGCCCCCGAGACTAGCGACGCCGAAGGACGTCGCAACCGCTCGCGGCGTCACGCCGCCGCGCCGCGATGACGGTGGATCAAGACCAAGTTGCGCGCGTAGACGAACGCGCCGGTCGACTGGCCAATCACGCCGACGACGTCCTTGCGCCAGACGAAGTAGACGAGCAGCATCAGGCCGCCGAAGAGGCTCGCCCACCAGAAACTCTCCGGCACGATCGAGCGCTTCTGTTTCTCGCTCGCCCACCACTGGAGCAGCATGCGACCGGTGAAGAGCGCTTGGCCCGCGAAGCCGAGCACCACCCACGCCACGCCGAGCGGCGTCGTGATGTTGAGCACGCGATAGAACCACCCGTGGCTCGCGACGTCCTGTTGCGCGCCCCAGAGCCGGTCGAGGAACTCCTCGGCGCTGACGCGTTCGTCGCCGTCGGGCGTGCGCAGCGTCACGAAGTCGCCCGCGTCGGTGCGTTCGACCTCGACGTCCTTCAGCCGCTGCTGGAGGTCGATGCGGCCGTTCCAGTCGACTGGAGCCGGCACGGCCACCGTCGCCGCGGCGGGCTCGGCGGCGTGCGCTTGGCGAGCCTGCGCGAAGAGGCGCGCGCCGACCGTGGCGACGATCAGGCAGACGAGCAGCACCCAAACGGGCCGCACGCCGCGCTCACTCCCCACGCGTGACCTCCGCGATCGGCCAACGGATCAAGCGCGAACGCATCCAGCGCACGGCGAGCAGGTCCTTGAACGCCCGCCACGCGCGATTGAGCACGCCGTACTTGCTCTTCCCGGCGGTCCGCGGGTGGTGCGACACCGGGTGTTCGATCACTTTGAAGCCGTGATAGCGCAGCAGCGTCGGCAGGAACCGGTGCATGCCTTCGAAGAGCGGCACGGCACGGATCGCTTCGGCGCGGAAGACCTTGAGCGAGCACCCGGTGTCCCGGATCGTGTCGCCGGAGATGCGATTGCGGATCGAGTTGGCGATCTTGGAGCTCGCGCGGCGGACGAAGTTGTCGCGTCGCTTCAGACGAAAGCCGACGACGGCGTCGTTGGTGTCGAGCTTCGCGATCATCGTCGGCAAGTCGACGGGATCGTTCTGCATGTCGGCGTCGAGCGTCGCGATCAGTCGCCCGCGCGCGAACTGGATTCCCGCGGCGGTCGCCGCCGTTTGACCGCAGTTGCGCGAGAAGAACACGCCGAAGACGCGGCTGTCGCGGCGAGCGAGCTCGCGGATCAACTCGGGCGAACGGTCCTTGCTGCCGTCGTCGACCAGGACGAGCTCCCAGTCGCGCTTCGTCCCGAAGATCTCGCAGATCCTCGCGTGCAGACGCTCGAGATTGCCTTCCTCCTCGTAGACGGGCGCGACGAGCGAGAGCTCGAGCGGTCGATCGAGGCGCTGGCGCACCGTCGTCGCGAACTCGGCGGGCAGGATCGGCATGCGGCGCCCATCCTACGCGCCGAACGAGCGCGGATCGAACGCGCTCCGCGCATCAAGTCACTGCGTTCGGACGCGCGGGGCGACGAGGGAGCTCGATGCGAAAACTCGCGCCGCCTCCCGGGTTGTCGACGACTTCGATCGAACCGCCTTGTGCGACGACCGCGGTGCGCGCGATCGCGAGTCCGAGGCCGTAGCCGACGCGGCCGCCGCGCTTCGCCGGCCCGCTGAAGAACGGTTCGAAGATCCGATCGCGAATATCGGCGGGCACGCCCGGGCCCGAATCGTCGACGCGGATACGGATCTGGTCCTGCTCGCCGGCGATGTGCACCTCGACGGTGGTTCCCGGTGGACTGAAGTCGATCGCATTGCCCGCAAGGTTGCGCAGGGCACGCATCAACGCCTCGCGGTCGCCGACGATCCGCGTGTCGCCGCTGCGATGGATGTCGAGGCCGACGTCGAGCAGTCGCCCTCGGCTGCGCTCGCGCGCGATCCGAATCTCGGCTTCGTCGCCGAGGTCGAACTCCTCGCGGAGGATCTTCGAGTCCGTTCCGCGCTGGGCGCAGATCGTCATCAGGTTGTCGACGGCGTCGCCGAGCTCGCGCAGCTCGTGCAGGTTGCTCTGGAGCACCGCGCGGTACGTCGCGGCGTCGCGCGGCGCGATCAAGGCGACTTCGGTCTCGCCGACGAGGTTCTGGATCGGGGAGCGCAGTTCGTGGGCGAGGCTTGCGGTGAAGAGCTGTGCCTGTTCGGACGCCTTGCGCACGCGGTCGAGCCGCTCGCGCAGTGCGTCGGCGATCGCGGCGATCTCGCGCGGCGAATTCGCGAACGCGAGCTGTGGCAGGCCGGTCGATTCCGCGCGCAAGTTGTCCGCGACGCCTTGCAGGTAGCCCGAGACACGGCGCATGAAGAGCCAAGAGATCAACGCGGCGAAGCCGACGCTGAACACCGTGCGCTTGAGCGCGAGCCTCTCGTATTCACCGAGCAGCTTGAAACGCGACGCGCCGTCGACGATCACCGTCAGCACGTATCCGGTCCTCAGCTTCGTCGTCCGCCAACGGAGCTCGCCGGATCGGCCGATCTCGTTCGTTGGCGTCGCCGGCGGCTTCGCCGTTTCGAAGAGCAACGCCCGGCCACTCGTCGAGACTTCGGTCCCGTCGTCGCCGTTCCAGAGGCGCCACGCGAGTTCGAGATCGCCGCGTCCCGCGAGGCGTTTGAGGAACAACTCCTCGAACGCATCCTTGGTGCGCGTCGAGTCCTCGATGCCGAAGTCGACTTCCGTCGTTTCGCGATCGAGGATCTCCTCGAGCTCCTTCTCGATCGAGTCCTTCAGGAAGAGGAGCGTGAAGACGGCGTTCCCGATGACGATCAGGAGCGTGCCCGCCGCGAAGAGTGCGGTGAGGCGAACGGCGAGGGACGCGCGTCTCTCGGTCACGCGCTCTCTTGCTCGAGCGAGAACTTGTAGCCCTCGCCGCGCACAGTGTGGATCAACGGACTGCCGTCGCGACCGAGCTTGCGGCGCAGACGACCGATGTGCACGTCGACGACGTTGGTGCCCGGATCGAAGTCGATCGACCAGACGTCGCGCAGGAGATCGGCGCGCGTCAGCACCTTGCCGTTGGC
The DNA here is from genome assembly GCA_023150475.1 of Planctomycetota bacterium. GTDB lineage: Bacteria > Planctomycetota > UBA1135 > UBA1135 > JACRIN01. The sequence goes on along the minus strand of JAKLKU010000004.1, from coordinate 102,665 downwards.
GCGGGCGAGCGCGAGCAAGAGGTCGAACTCGCGCGGGGAGAGATCGATCGGTTTGCCCGCGCGCTGGACTTGGCGCTTGGCGAGGTCGAGCCGCAGGTCGGCGATCTCGATCGGCGCGAGCGACTTGCGCCGACGGATGACCGCCTCGATGCGCGCGACGAGCTCGTTGAACGCGAACGGCTTGATGACGTAGTCGTCGGCGCCGAGCCGGAGGCCTTTCACGCGCTCCTCGACCGAATCGCGAGCAGTGACGAAGATCACCGGCGTCTCGCGACCCTGTTGGCGGATCTCCATCAGGAGGTCCCAACCCGTCTTCGCGGGCATCATCACGTCGAGCAAGATCAGATCGAAAGCGCGCGGGTCGCTCTTCAAGATCGAGAGCGCCGCTTCGCCGTCGCCGGCGGTTGCGGTTTCGATGCCGGACTCTTGCAGCCCGGTCGAGATGTAGGTTCGGAACTTCGGGTCGTCGTCGACGATGAGTAGTCGCATCGGGTGGTGGGTCGCCGCTTCCTGCCAGGGCGTGGCGAGCGGGCCGGATTCTAGCGCGCGGAGAGGCTCGGAGCCCGTCCGCGGATCACGAGCCCGAGCTTGCGGCCGAACGCGTCGAATTCGAGACTGCCGGCGGAGGCTCAACCGTGCTCGTGAAACTCAGCCTGCTCGCGGTCGCGGGTGCCGTCGGCACGCTCGCTCGCTACGGCGTGTCGACGTGGGTCAACCGAGTCAGTCCGGGATCGTTCCCGTGGGGCACGCTCGCGGTCAATCTGCTCGGGTGCTTCGCATTTGGCCTCCTTTGGGCGCTCGCGGAGCGTTGGAACGAGCACGCCGAAGCACTGCGCATCTACGCACTCATTGGGTTCATGGGCGCATTCACGACTTTCTCGACGTTCGCATTCGACTCGAGCCTGATGCTCGGCCGCCGCGAAATGTGGCTGCTCGCAGCGAATTTGGCGCTGCAGAACGGACTCGGCATCGCGCTCGTGATCGCAGGGCTGCGCCTGGGTCGTTCCGCCTGAGCGCTCATTGATTCTGCGAGCGCGGCGGCGGAGCGGCCTGTGCGCGGCGCAGCCGGCTCCGTGTGCGGAGCCGACCCCGTCGCCCGTCGTTCGGCCCCGCGCAAGCGAGCGAGCTCTCGCCGAGTTCCGTCGGAATCCGCGCGTGGCTTGCGCGGCGCACTCCGGGTCTCGACACTCGCCGCATGCCGTTCTGTCTCGGATGCCTCGCGCTCTTCTTCCCGAGGCTCGCGTGCCTCGCGATCTACTTCGGGTCGAATTGGTTCGAGCGCGTGATCGACGACTTCCTGATCCTGCTCGCCGGGTTCGTGTTCCTGCCGCTGACGCTGCTCACGTACTCCTGGGTGCTCCACCAGAACGGTCGCGTCGAAGGCCTCTACTTCGTGCCGCTGGTACTCGCGTTGCTCGCCGATCTCGGGTTGATCGGGTCGAGCGCGAAGCGCACGTCCAAGTGACACCGACAAGAACTTCCGTGGTGCGTGCCCGAACGCGCCTCGGTGACTAGTCCATTCGAGCCAAGAGCGCGCCCCAGCGCGCCGTTTGGCAGCCCCGACTTTTCCGAGGCGCTCCATGCAACGTCGACCGCACCGAAGCTCGTTCCTCCAAGCTGCTTTCCTGGTCACCGCCGCCACGCTGGCGTGTTTCGCGCCGGCGCACTCCGCGCAAGAGTCCGCGGCGAAGCCCGCACCCGCGCGAGCAGAGCCCGGCACGCCGGACGCCGTGCGCCGCGCATTGCTCGCGCACGACTGGGACGGAGCCCTGACGTCTCTCGAGCGGGCGGCGGCGGCCGAGCCGCAGTTCGCCGACTGGTGGGACTATTTGCGCGGTACGACGTTGGTGCGCGCGAAGCGCCACGACGAGGCACTCGCCGCGTTCGACCGAGTCGAGAACGCCAAGTCGGCGGACGGGGCGAACGCGACGAGCGCGTGGCGATACAAGGCGCGCTTCGCTCGTGCCGACCTCATGCGCGACATCGGTCGCACCCGAGAAGCAGAGGCGATCTACGAAGCAGAGGCACGGCGGCTGCTTTCCACCGGGCGCCAAGAGGAGCTCGCGCGGATCTACTTCGACGCGGCCGACGCTCTGTCGACGCCGCCCGCGACGCCGACGCCGGAGCGACCGAAGCTCGATTGGGCGCGTGCTGCGGTGCTGTATCGCAAGGTGCTCGAGCTCGACGTCGGTCCTGCGATCCGCGAGCGCGCGCTGCATCGCGTGATGGTGTGTCTGCAATCCAGCGCGCGCCCCGCGGAAGCCGTGCAGGTCTCGGACGAGTACCGCAACGAATTCGATCCGACGCGCGCGAAGTCGAATCCGGTCGGCGCGCAGCTCTTCGACGTGCTCTATCGGCGCGGGGAGTGCGAGCGTTCGCTCGGCATGTTCGAGCCCGCGCGGCGCGATTTCGAGGACCTGATCGCCGCCCTCGGAGCTGCGCGAGCGAAGCGCGAGCCGTGGGGCGCGTGGATCGAATCGCTCGACGACGAGCGGCGCGCCGAGCTCGCGAAGATCGACGGCGACGCGCATCGTCGGATCGCGGACACGTATGGCGAGGATCCGCACTCCGTGCGGCTCGGGGTCGCCGCGCTCGAACGATTCCTGACCAAGTTCCCTGCGCATCCCAAAGCGCTCGAAGCCGCGCAGGCGATCGGCGTGCGCTATGCGAACGCGGGGCTCGACGAGGATGCGTTGAAGGCTCTCGACGTGTTCTTGGCCCGCGCGGAGCCGACCGAACCGGACTCGCGCGAGGAGTTCCAACGTCTGGCTGCGTTCGCGCTCTATCAGAAAGGCGTCGTGCTCGCGCGGCAGAAGCGCTTCGAGCTCGCGATCGGCGCGTTCTCGCAGTACGTCGCGCGCCATTCGACCGGCAACGAGTGGTCGGCGGCGCAGAACGGCATCGTCGCGGCGGAATTCGCCCGCGGCGACGCACTGCGCGACGAACGCAAGTGGTTCGAAGCGCGCAACGTGTGGACGGCGTGCCTCGAGCGTTACCCGCTCGATCCGCGCGCGGCACCGACGGCGTTCGCGATCGGCGCGAGCTTCGCGGCGGAAGCTCGCGCGCTCGCCGCGGCCGACGCGAAACGAAACGAGCGCTTCCGTGATGCGGTCACCGCGTGGCGCACCGTGGTCGCGAAGTACGTGGGCACCGAGTCGGCGTCGCAGGCGCTCTTCTCGATCGGCGAGCTCGAGGAGCTCGAGCTCGGCGAACTCGAAGCCGCGGTCAAGGATTACCAAGCCTGCAACTTCGGCTCGCACTCCGGAAGGGCGCAGCAAGCACTCGCGCGCATGACTCAACCGGCGCTCGTCGTCACGACGGAGAAGGCGTGGCGCACGGCCCAGGCTCCGCGGATCCGCGTCGACGCGCGCAACCACGAGAAGCTCAAGGTCGATCTCTTCGCGCTCGATCTCGAGACCTACTTCCGCAAGGAGCTGCAGCACGCCGCGGTCGAGACCCTCGACCTCGACTTGATCGCGCCCGACAAGTCGTTCGAGCGCGCGGTCGACGGCTACGCCAAGTACGCGCCGCTCCAGCTCGACCTCGAGTTGCCCGTCAAGGGCCCCGGCGTGTGGGTCGTCGCCGTGACCGCCGGCGAGCAACGAGCGACGACGCTCGTGCTCGCGAGCGACGTCGACGTGATCGTGCGTGGCGCGCAGAAGGAGCAGCTCGTCTTCGCCGAGGACATGGCGCGCGAACAGCCGGCGAAAGGCGTGCGCGTGCTCGCCGCCGGGTTGAACGGCGACGGCGTGCCGACGGTGCGCGAAGCGACCACCGGCGACGACGGTACGGTGCGCATCGACACGTCGACGTTCACGGGCGAAGTCGCGTTGCTCGCCGTGCGCGACGGTCACTTCGCCGCGCCGGGCGCGGCGCCGCGCAGTGTCTCCACCTCGACGCCGCGGTTGCCTCGAGGCGTCGTGTACACCGATCGACCCGCGTATCGACCGGGCGAGCTCGTGCACTGGCGCGCGATCCTGCGCGAAGTGATCGACGGACGTTTCGGCTTCGAGCCCAAACGGCCGTACGACGTCACGATCACCGATTCGCAGGGCCGCGTCGTCGCGAAACGGAAGCTCGCGCTGTCGGAATTCGGCACGCTCTCAGGCGACATCGTGCTCGACGAGTTCGCGGCGGTCGGCGACTGGGGCATCGCGTGCGCGACGCCGAACGGACCGAGTTTCTTCGGCGGTTTCCAGGTGCAGCAGTTCCAACTGCCCAAGGTCGAGCTCGAGCTCTCGACGCCGCGCGAGATCTACTTCCGCGGCGAGCACGTCGACGTCACGGCGCGGGCGAAGTTCTATTGGGGCGAGCCCGTGGCGGACGCCAAGCTCTCGGTGCTCCTGCCCGACGGGCGTGTGCTCGCGCTCGTCACCGACGCGCGCGGTGAAGCCCAGTTCGGCTTCGAGACCCGCGATTTCGCGGCAGACACGGCGCTCGGCTTCAGTGCGACGCTGACGGAGGAAGGTCTGACCGAACACGACAGCGTCTCCGTGGCAGAGCGCGAGTTCTGGGCCTACGTGACCACCAAGAACGACTTGGTGCTCGCCGGTACCGCGTTCGACGTGATCGTCGGCACGATGGGTGTCGACACCAAGCCGATGTCGAGTGCGATGAAACTCACGGCGCTCCGCCAAGAGACCGCGAACGGCGTGTCGAGCGAAGTGCAGGTCGGCGAGTGGTCGCTCACGACCGACGCGACGAGCGGCGAAGCGCATCAATCGATCACGCTCGCTCGCGGCGGCTGGTACATGCTCCGTGCGAGCGGCGTCGATCGTTTCGGCAACCCGATCGTGGGTGAGCGCGTCGTACAGATCTCGGGCGACGACGATCCGGAGCGTGTGCGCTGGATCGTCGACACGCACTACGTCGAGGTCGGTTCGAAGGCGCAGTTGACGTTGATGGACCGCGAGGCCGACGGGCTCGCGCTCGTCACGATCGAGTCGGACACGTTCCTCGAGCACCGTGTGCTCGCACTGAAGCGCGGCACCAACGCGATCGAGCTCGCGATCGACCACGCGCACTTCCCGAGCTTCACGGCCGCCGTCGCGATGATGCGGCCCGGCAAGCTCTTCGCCGACGAAGTGCAGCTCTCGGTGACTCGCGCGCTGAAGGTGCTCGTCGAGCCCGAGAAGCCCGACTACGCGCCGGGCGAAGAAGCGAGCTTCCGCGTGACGACGCTCGACCAGCTCGGCCGTCCGGTGTCGGCGGAACTCTCGTTCGCGGTCGTCGACGAAGCGATCTACGGCCTCTGGGCGGACACGCTGCCCGCAGTGCGCGGAGTGTTCGACGCGGCGGAAGAACGCCGCGGGAACTTCTCGACGAGTTCGAGCGCGACGTTCGTCTATCACGGCGCGACGGTCGCGATCGCGCGGGCGGTGCTCGACGAAGCGCAGCGCGCGAAGGAAGAGGAAGCGTGGGATCAGGATCGCTCGAGGTTGATGGACGGGCTCGGCTACATCGCCGGGAACTCGTCCGGCCCGGCGACACCCGGACCGTCGGGGCCGGCGTACAAGGTCGGTCGGGTCGCACCAGGCACCGGCGAATCGATCCTTACCGGCGCGGTGATCACGGGTTCGGAAGACTTCTTCGGGGGGGTGGAGGTGTCGCGTCGAGCAGGGGCCGGGGGAGGCGGCAAGGGTCGTGCAGGTGGCGCCACGGCTTCTCGCAAGGACAAGGCGGGCGCCGACCGAGCCCAACCGTTGCTCGAGACCTTCGACACGGCCTTCTGGTCGCCGAATGTCGTCACCGATGCGCAAGGCAAGGCGACCGTCAAGGCGAAGCTCCCCGAGCGCAGCACGCGTTGGCGCGTCGTCGCCGTCGGCGCGGACAAGGCGTTGCTCTTCGGACAAACGCGCGCCGCGCTGGTCACGAAGCAGGAGTTCTTCGTCGACTTGCGCGCGCCGCTCTCGCTCGTCGAAGGTGACGCGCCGCGTTGCACCGCGCGTCTGCACAACCTGACGGGCCTGCGCGGGAGCGCGAAGCTCGTGTTGCGCGCGACGCAGGGCAGCAGCGTCAAGGTCTACCCGCTCGACGTCACGCTCGGCGCCGCGACCGACGTCGAAGTCGTCTTCCCGCCGCTCGAGCCGCTCGCGGCTCCGGGCGCGGCGAAAGGCGCCGGCGAAGTGCGCTTCGAGCTCGAAGCGACGGCCGAGCTCGACGGCGAAGCGACTCCCGGAACGCTCGCGGCGGCGAGCAGCGCGCGTCCGTACCGACCGACCGCGAAAGCCGAGCTGCGCTCCGGCGTGCGTCCGTGGGGCGTCGAACTCGTCGCCGCGAAGAGCGGTGAGCTCTCGGGCTCCGCGCGCGTCGCGCTCGAGCTCGACCCGACGCGCAAGGCGTCCGGTCGATCGCTCGAGATCGCGCTCGGTCCGAACGTCGACGCGCTGCTCGTCGCGGCGGCGCTCGGCGACGGCGGCTTCTTCCTGCGCGGAGCGGAAGGCCACGCCGCGACGGCGGCCGACTTGCTCGGCGCGTGCGAAACGCTCGCGCTCGTCGCTGCGAGCGGTCGCACCGAGAATCCCGAGCACGCGCGACTCGTCGCGCGGGCGCAGAGCCTCGTCGCGCGCCTCGTGTCGGCGCAGCACGAGCGCGACGGTTATTGGAGTTGGATCGGCGGCGAGGGCGAGCCGCACGTCGAGACGACGTGCCTCGCGATGATCGCGCTGTCGCGAGCTCGCGCGCGAGGTCTGCCAGTCGCCGATCTCGGTCTCGCGAAGGGGCTCGAAGCGCTCCAGCGGAGTTTCCGCGACGCTTCGCAACAAGCGGACGAGCTCAAGGCGCTGCTCTCGTGGGCGCTCTCCGAGCACCAACAGGGCGACTTCGGTGCGTTGAACCGCCTGCACCGCGAACGCGGTTCGTCGTCTCCGGCCGCGCTGGCCTACACGGCGCTCGCGCTCGCCGCGATGAATCGCGGACCGATGGCCGCGGAAGTCGCCGACGTGCTCGAGACCAAGGCGCTCGACCAACCGATCACGCCGCTGCGCTGCGGCTTCGACGTCGCCGGCAACGGTCCGTGGGTGCGTTCGGGGCTCGCGATGACGGCGCTCGCGGCGCTCGCGTTCGAACGCGCGAAGCCGACGTCGCCGAAGCTCGCGCCGGCGATCGAGGAGCTGCTCGCGTCACGTCCGTGGTACGACGGCCGCGCGCGCGGTCTCGCCGTCGCGGCGATCGCGATGTGGCGAGGGAACACCCGCGCCGCGACCGAGCGCATGCGCGTGAAGGTCACCGTGCCGGGCAACGACCCGATCACGGTCGACTTCGGACCGGATTCGTTCGGCGAGACGCTCGTCTTCGACGTCGCCGACGGCGCGCCGGCGAAGCTCGAGATCGGCTTCGAACTCGAAGGCCGCGGCAAGCCGCACTTCTCGGCGGTGCTGCGCGGCTTCTCGCCGGACGTCTCGGCGCGCGACGACCGCGAATTCCAAGTGCGCGAGCAGCACTATCTCGCCGCACCGCCGCGCCATGGCGGCAAGGAGCTCGCCGCGGGCTTCTCGGTCATCGAAGCGCCGCACGAAGAATGGCGCAACGCGATCTCGGAGCTCGGACACGGCGGGATGCTCGCCGCGAGTCTCTTGTTCCAATCGCCTGGTTCGTGGTCGAGCCGCGACACGGACGCGCAGTACGTCGTCGTCGAACAACCGCTGCCGGCGGGCGTGCGCGTGCTCGAGAACTCGTTCAGCTCGAACGTGCTGCATCACGAGGAGCGCGACGGAACGCTCGTGCTGCACCTCGGGCGCACGGTCGGTTGGAACTGGGTGAACTACCAACTCGTCGGCGTCGTGCCGGGCAAGTACCGCGTCGCGCCGCCGGTGGTGAAGAGCCTCTACGAGCCCGAACGATTCGTCATCGGCAAGCCGATGGAGCTCACCGTGCTCGCTCGCGGCGAGACGTCGAAGGACGCTTACCGCGCGACACCCGACGAGCTCTTCTTCCGCGGCGAAGCGCTCTACGCCGACGGCGACAAACAAGGCGCGCGCGAAGTGCTGCAGAAGCTCGTCGACGAATGGGAGCCGATGCTGCGCAGCGACGTGCTCGCGAAGTCGGCCGGTTGGTTGCTCTTCGCGAACATCGAACGCAAGGCCGCGCGCGACATCGTGCGCTACTTCGAGATCCTGAAGGAGAAGAACCCCGACCTCTACGTGCCCTTCGACCAAGTGATGGCCGTCGGCGCGGCGTACCGCGAGATCGAGGAGCACGAGCGCGCGTTGACGATCTTCCGCGCGACGATCGACGAGACGTTCGGCAAGGAACTGCGCGTCGTCGGCACGCTCGAAGAGCAAGGCGAGACGTGGGATGCGATCTTGACCATGCGCCGGCTGTGTCGCGAGTATCCCGACGGAGCGTCGGTCGTCGTCGCGACGCTTTCGCTCTCCGACAAGCTCCTGATGCTCGCGCCGAGCGCGGCGAGTCTCCCGAAGCTCGTCGCGAACGGCGTCGACCGTGCGACTCTGACTTCGCAAGGCGTGCGCGAGCTCCAACGCTTCCTCGCCGTCTATCCGCTCGATCCGTTGGCGCCGGAAGCCGGGCTCAACCTCGTCACCGCGCATCTCGGCATCGACGACTACGCGTCGGCGTCGAAGCTCGGCGCCGAGTTCGCCGAAGCGTTCGGCGAGCCGCGTTTCGCGGACGCGTTCGGCTACTCGCGCGCCGTCGCCGAGTGGTACCTGGGGCGCGACGACGAAGCCTTGAAGGCGCTCGAACGCATCGCGTCGGCCGAGTACACGGCCGCCGACGGCACGAAGTCTCCGTCGCCGAACCGCGATCTCGCGCTCTACATCCTCGGACAGATCCACCATGCGCGGCAGGAGTTCGGCGAGGCCGCGGGCTACTACGAGCGCGTGCAGACGCTCTTCGCCGACGCGCGCGAAGCGCTCGAAGGCTTCCGAGAGCGCAAGCTCGCCCTCGAGGAACTGACGACCGCTCGTCCGGGTGAACGCGTCGAAGTCGAAGTCGCGCACCGCAACGTGGGCGAGGCGGAACTGCTCGTGTACCCGGTCGACTTGATGACGCTCTACTTGCGCGAACGCAATCTCTCGGGCGTCACGCAAGTCAACCTGTCGGGCGTCGCGCCGAAGCTGCAACGCAAGGTGAAGCTCTCGACCGACGACGCGATGCGGCCGGCGAAGACCAAGGTCGCGCTCGAGCTGAAGGACCCCGGCGCGTACCTCGTGATGTGCCGCGGCGGTGATCTCCATGCGTCCGGGCTCGTGCTGCTCACGCAGATCGAGCTCGCCGTCAAGGAGGACGCAGCGACCGGACACGTGCGCATCCAAGTTTCCGACCAGAAGACGCACGAGTTCCTGCGCGGCGTCGACGTGCGAGTGATCGGCGCGCAGAACCCGAACTTCTTGTCGGGTCGCACCGATCCGCGCGGCATCTTCGTCACCGACGGCGTGCTCGGCAACGCGACCGTGATCGCGCGCACCGACGAACGGCACTACGCGTTCCACCGCGGCACGATCGCGCACGTCGTGGCGCAAGCCGGCAAGCGCATCCAGACGCAAGGCCAAGTCGACGGCGACTACTTCCAGAACGTGCGCGGTCTGAACGAGATGTCGCAGCAGCAGCGCGCTGCCGAGTTCGGCGAAGAACTGCGCCGCGAACGACAGGGCGTGCAGATCAAGACGGTCCGCTGAGCGCACCGGCGCTCAGCCGAAACGCACGATCCGCTTCTCCGCGTCGGGCTCGAGGAATTCGAGCAGGCGCTCGCCCTCGGCGGCGAGCGCCTCGCGTTCCGCCTTCGCGAGTTTGGCGAACGGTGCGAGCGTGAGCGTCGCGTCGCGCTTCTTGCGTTCGACGTCCCACGTGCCTGCGACCCGGCCGTCGAGCAGGAACGTCGCGAGCACCCGCAGGTTCTTCGTGACGACTTTCCCTCGCACGGCGTCGTCCATCACGCGCGAACGGTCGTCGTGTGCGAGCACGAGGTTGTCGAATTCCGGCAGGAAGCGCGCAGGCGCCGGCGTCTCCGGGTCCGGGCGCGGTGCGTCCGGCAGGTCGAAGAGTTCGCGTCCACGTTCGTCGCGGAAAACGATCAACTCGCCGCGCAGCGCCTCGAACGTCTCGCGAAGGCCCGCGAGCCCCGACCAGACCTGCGCGTCGGTCACCGACGCGGGTCCGAACGCCGCGAGGTAGCGCCGGACGAGCTCGCGCGCATCGCTCGCGGTCTTCGGTTCCGTGCCGAGCCACGACTTCGCGGTCGCGAAGTCCGCCGCGGCCGGGAAGCTCCACGGGTCGTCGGTCGGCACCTGCACGAGCGGCAGGTGCGTGCGCACGGCGTACGCGGCGGCGCGTTCGTCGAGCTTCGGGAACTGCGCCGCGAGCTCGTCACGCAATGCATCGAACGGCCGCGGTTCGGCATCGAAGAACTTGCGCGCGAACGAGCACAGCGCGTCGATGTCGAGCTCTGCGGCGCGATCGCGCAGGATCGACCGCATACCGGCGGTGAGCCCGGGTTGCAGCGGGCCCCGCAACGCGAGGTAGTCGCGCGTCGAGAGCAGATGCAGCGTCGCGCGCATCGCCGTGACGCGCACCACACGCTTCTTCGCGAACCCGGCGCCCAGGTCCGAACGCTCGAACCGTTCGAGGCGCGTCCACAGCCCGACGAACGGCGGCTTCGGCACTTGCGCCTGCATGCCAGCGAGCCGTTCGATCGCCGTGATCGCGTCGAGCTTCGCGCGTTCGAGCAGGAGTTGACGCGCCAGCGTCGCCCGCGACAACGCTGCGCGCGAGAGGACGGCCCCGCCCGGCTGTTTGCGCGCAGTGGCCGCTGCTCGAGTCGACTGCCGTCGATTGCGTTGTTGGGGAGCGCTCACGGTCCGATCGTGCTGGCGAGCGCGTCGGTCAGACTCGTCGTGCTCGGGCTCAACGGATCGCGGCTCCACCATTGGCCCCAGAAATCGGCGCCTTGGATCAACGCGGGGTTGGAACCGCCGGCGATGAACGTGTTGAAGTCGTAGTTCAACGCGCCGCCACACGGGCCGCTGCCGCCCGAGTTGACGACCGCGGTGCGCTTGATCGGCGGCTTCACGCAGAGGTGTCCGCCTTGGAACGGCGCGCCGTTCGCGCCGATCGTCGAGTAGAAGAAGAGCCCGTTGACGTTCGAGCGCACGAGCGTCGCGCTGACGACGAAGCCCGAGCCTGCGCTCGCGCTCGGCGTGCCGGTCCAGCCGATCGGCGGCGTGCAGCCTTGCGAGTTGGTCTTCGACGTGCAGTAGCTCGTCACGTCGGGCGCCAGCGAGAGGCGCGAAACGCCGTCACCGAACGGCGACGCGGCGCAGCCGAGCTGGACGTTCGGCTCGAAGGCGAGCGCGGCGGGCGGCAGCGACGTCGCGACGACCTGCGCGATCGTGTGCGTCGCCGTGTCGATCACCGAGACCGAGCCCGAGGTGCCGATGACGACCTTCGGTCCCGGTCCCACCGACACGCTCCAGTTGCCGGCCGAGGCGTACACGCACGAACCCGACGGCGCGATCGCGAGGGCTTGCGGGTACTCGCCCAGCGCGAGGTTGTGCGTCATCACGCCGCTCGAGAGATCCACGACACCGAGCTTCTTGTCGTTGAAGTTGCAGACGTAGAGCTCGGTCGCCGCCGCGTCGACGACGAGCTCGCCGGGCGCCGCGCCGACGTTGTACGTCGCCAGCACGGCACTGGCGCCACCGGCATTCGAGATCGCGACGACGCGGTTCGTGTTCTTGAGCGACACGAAGAGGCGCGAGTCGTCGGCTTGGAAGACCGCGTCGACCGGGAAACTCGTCACGGGCACGTTCGCGACCACCGACCACGTCGCGGTGTCGATCAACGTGACGACGTTCGTGAACGAGCCGCAGACCGCGAGCGTGGCGCCGTCGTGGCTCAGCGTCATGCCGCTCGTCTGGTTGAACAAGTAGCCCGTGCTGCCCATGTCGCCGGTGGCGAGCTTTCCTCCCGCGACCGTGTTCGTGTTCAAGTCGATGCGCCACACCCCGTCGCCGCTCGAGACGACCGCGACGTACGCGTATTGCCCGTTCGGTGAGATCTCGACTTCGCTCGCGCGCGTCGAGATCGCGACCGGCGTCACGGCGAACGTCGTGAGGTCGATCACCGACGCGAAGGTCGAGTCGAGATTCGCGACGACCGCCTTCGAACGATCCGGCGTGATCGCGACGTCCGCGGGTCGGTCGCCGACGGCGACGACGGCGAGCACGTTGCCCGACGCCAGGTCGATCACGCTCACCGTGTCGCTCAGGATGTTCGTGGCGACCGCGATCGCGCCGTCGGCCGAGACTTCGACGTCGCGCGCGTTGTCGGCCTCGGGCGTGCCACCGCTCGGCACGTCCGCTTCGAGGAAACCGGCGGCGCCGTTCGTGTTGACGACGATCAGGTTCTCGCCGAACGCCGCGGCCGCGAGCGCGGCGCGTTGACCGGACGGCGCGACGGCGCCGACGTAGGTGTTGACCACGCCATTCAGGTTCTTCACGAGCGCCGGACCCGCCCACGAGATCAGCGAGCCGTTGAACCCGACCGCGAGCACGTAGAGCCCGTCCGGCGTCGGCAGGAGGCGGCTCACCCCGGCGGTCGAGAGTGAGCTCGAGAACACGCCCGTCGAAAGGTCCACGATCATGGTCGCGTTGAGCACCGCGACCGCGGCTTTGGTGCCATCGCTCTTGATCGCGACCGCTTCGTCGAGGTCGACCGGCGCGTTGAACACGTTCGTGATCGTCTGCGAGGCGACGTCGATCACCGAGAGTTTGCGCACGGAGCCGAAGTGCGACACGACCGCTTTCGAGCCGCTCGGCGTCACGGCGATGCCGCGCGGCGCCGTGGCGCACGCGACCGACGTGACCGTGCCGGCCGAGAGGTCGAAGTAGTCGATCTGGTTCGCGAGGTTGTCGGGGTGGATCGCGAGCGTTTCGCTCGGCACGACGAAGCCGTTGATGGTCGAGACGACGACTCCGGGCTCGAACGCGATCGTCGTGAAGCTCTGGAAGCCGGCTCCCGGGATGCGGAAGAGCTCGCTCGCGGCCGCGACGTCGATCACCGAGACACTTTGATCGACTGCGTTGCCGATCACGGCCTTCGCGCCGCTCGGCGTGAAGCGTGCGAACATCGGTTGCGCGCCGACGGCGACCGACGCGAGCTCGACGCCCGCGTTCAGGTCGACGAGCGACGCCGTGTCCTCCCAGATGTTCGCCGTGAGCGCGCGGGTGCCGTCCGCGCTGATCGCGAGGTCGTTCGGCGAGCCGGAGAGCGGAATCGTCTGGAGCACGACGCGCGTCACGGCGTCGAGCACCGTCAGGCTCTTCGTCGTGCGGTGCGCGACCACGATCTTCGTCGCGTCCGGCGTGAACGCGATCGCGGTCGGCGTGTCGCCTTCCGCGTCGATCGCGTTGGTGAGGAACGTCTCCGCGAGCGTGCCACACGCCGCGGCCGCCGTCGCGCCGGCGGACGCACCGGGCGAAACGGCCTGGCTGACCGGCGTCGTCGAGACGACGCGGCCTGCGACGACTTGGCGCACGTGCTCGCCGTCGAGGACGAGCTCGGTCGGATCGCCTTCGTTCGAAACCGGGGCGAGCCGCGGTAGCTCGAGCGACTGTGCGCACACGGCGCTCGCAAGCAGCGTGACCGCGGAGCAGGTCAGGAGCGGACGGACGGCGACGATGTGGGGACGCATGGCGGGCTCCTCGAACTCGAGCGCAGGGACGACGTGAACGGACGATGCGCCGTTGACTCTAACTCCGCTCGCTCGGTTCGGCGGCGTCCGGTCGCGGAGCCGCGCGAGTTCGAGGCGACGCGCATGGGTGCATCCGCCGCCCGCGTCCGGCGCGCGGCCTCGGCTCGTCGCCGAGCTGCGCCGGTGCACTCCGGTGCACGCCGGGCCCGCGCGGTCCGTCGGCTCCGGTGCGCGAAGCTCGGACGCCAGTCGCTCAGCGGAACTCGACGTCGCCGAGGAGCAGGCGACCGTCGTCCTTCGTTCCGTCCGGGACCTGGACCATCACTTCGAAACGCGGGCCGCGTCCGACGCGGACTTCGAGCGGCACGGGTTCCGCGCCGCCGACGACGGTCATTTCTTGGAGGACGTTGTTGCCGTTCTTCACCGTCACTTTGACGGTGCGCGGCTCGCTCGGCGGCGCCCCTTCCGCGCGCGGAGCCTCGGGCAGCACGAGCTTCGCGTGGAACGTCGCGCAGCGTCCATCGAGGACCCAAACGAGTTTGACCGTTCCGGCCGCGAGCTTGACGCCGACGGCGTGGTCGAAGCCGAACCGTTGGCACGGCGCAGACGACGCGAAGAGGAACTGGGATTGCGCCTGGTCGGGCAGCGCGTAGAAGCCGTCCGGTTGACAGCCGCAGCGCATGTACTCGCGCTCGAACTTGCCTGCGAGCCCGTCGGTGATGGCGCGGAAGACGACGCGCTGGCCGAGAGGGCTGTAGTGTCCGATCAAGTAGCCTTGATGGCCGAAGTAGTCGTCCAGTGAACGCCCGGTGTCGAGCCAATCGCGCTGGATCACTCGACGCGACGAGACCCAGTCCGAGCCGAGCCGCGTGAACGAATCGATGCACGCAGGCTCGTGCCAAGTCTTCGGTTTGAGCTCGCCGACCTCTTTCTCGCCGTGGAAGAGCACGAAGAAGTACTGCAGTTCCTGCTGCTTCAGATAGCCCGACATCGAATCGAGGATCGCGATCGACAGGTTCTGGATGTCGGTCTTCAGGTTCTGTTTGCCGAGCAACCGATCGCGCAGTTTCGACGGGAACGCCGGATGGAACATCACGAACCGGCCGAGGTAACTGCTGATGTCGGTTTCGTATGCGGCGAGTGCGTTCTCGTCGAAATACTCGAGCTTGCCAGTCTGGAGCTTGAGTTGATTGTCTTGGAGACGGAAGTACGGTTTCGGCCAGCCGCGGAACTTGAGCCACGCGCGATCGAGATCGTCTTCGAGATAGATGCCGACGATCACGATCGGATTCAGATCCTTCCAGAGCGGCAAGCTCTTGCGCATCAGGATGTTGATCTGATCGATCCCGTAGCCGCGCATCCCGTAGTTGACGAGCTTGTACTGTTTGCCGAGGTCCGATTGCTCCATCAGACCTTCCCAGCACTGCTCCGACTCGGTCATGCACATCGCGAACGAGTCGCCGTACATCAAGATCGGGCGCCGACCGTCGAGCGTCTCGCGGGCGAAGTGGTCGTAACCGTTGGGCTTGAGCTCGTGCGAACGCCAACCGAGCCACGGGTCGAACGAAGGGCGCGGTAGCAGTCCGGGCTCGCCGCGGAAGAGCTGGTCGAGGTACCAATAGTCGTCTTCGTTCCAGCGGTCGGCGTACATGGACGCGCGGCGGATCGAGTAGCCCCAGCGTCTCGCGAAGTCGCTCTCGCTGAAGATGACCCAGCGGAACGCACCTTCGAGGCACGCGATGAGCACGACGAGCACGACCGCGACGATCGCGAGCTTCTTCACGACGCCGCGTTTGCGAGCAGGGGGGGACGACACGGTGGGGATCCGAGTGTACTCGCAGCTCGACGCGCGGAGGCAGCGTGGAAATGGAAGCGAGGAGCGGTTCGAACCGCTCCTCGCCGCCAAGCTTGCTCCGTGCGCGCGGACTTACGGGCAGATGTTGAAGCTCAAGCCCTCGGACAGACTGGTGTTGAAGCCGGCGAAGTCCGCCGGGTCACGCGCCCAGTACTGCGTGTAGACGTCCGCGCCCGGGACCAGGTTCGGATCGGTGCCGCCCTGGATCAGCGCGTTGAAGTCGTACGAGTACGTGCCCGAGCAGTCGGTGCCGCTCGAGCTGCCGCCCGAACCTTGCACCGAGGTGCGGATGATCGGGAGCTTGACGCAGAGGTGGCCGCCTTGGAACGCGGCGCCGTTCGCCTGCGTGCCGTAGAACAGGAGGCCGTTCTTGTTGTTCAGGAACTGCGTGCCCGTGACGTTGAACGGCGTCGGATCGGAAGCGCTCGGGCTGCCGAGGGAGCCGATCGCCGGCGAGCAGAACTGCGAGTTGACCTTGCCGGTGCAGTACACCGTCGGGAGCGGGCAAGTGTTGAACTTGCCTTCCGCGATCCACGTGCCCCAGTTGTTGTTGGTGCGCGCGTACTCCTGGATCGTCCACGTGTTGGTGTCGTCCAACGGGTCGATGCTGGTCAGGCTGTAGTCGCCCCAGCGGTTCGTGCCGTTGCCGTCGACGTTGTTGTAGGCGCCTTCACCGGCCTTCACGAGGAACGGCACGCCCGTCTCGCCGGCCGGATCGCTCGCGACGCGGCCGCACATGTACGTGCCGACCCACTGCGACGAGTTCGAGCCGCTGAAGCCGAGCGTGCAGTCGCCGCCCGAGTTCACTGCGATCGAAGGCATGTAGTAGTGCAACGACGCGTCGCTGACCGTTCCGGTCTGCTGGCTCGTCATCGTCGACGGGTTGAGCTGGTAGAAGCGCACGGCCGCGCGGCCGGAGACCGCGATGCAGTGCGTCGTCCAGATCGAGCCGTTCCGGTAGACCGAGTTCATCAACCGACCTTCGAGCGTGTCGAGGTTGGTCGTGCTGCCGAGCGCGGGCGCGTTCGGCGGCGAGCTGTTCGCCGCGACGCTGACCGTGCCTAGGTTCGTCAGCGTCGGGACCGTCATCGGCGGGTTGACGCGGCGGATGCGCAACGTCGTGCTGCCCGGACGCGAGACGAAGTACTCGCCGCTCGGCGCGCCGTACGTCGCGCACGGTTGGATCGCGCCTTCGTACGGGAGGTTGCGGAAGGCCGTCACCGTGCCCATCGCCGGCGTGCCGCCGAGCAACGGCGCCTTGTCGACGGCGAAGATGCTCATGCCGCTCGGCACCATGTACGCCGAGAAGTACACGCCGTTCGTGTCGTAGCCGAGCGTCGGGTAATCCGGCCACTTGCCGGCGTCCGAGCCCTGCGAGACGTTGACGTTGGTCTTGAACCACAAGCCGGTGGGGTCGTTGCTCAGCGAGTACGCGAAGTACACGCGGTTCGAGAAGTTCGACGCGATGACGATCCAGCGACCGTGGTGCTGGTCGTACTGCACGCGCGGGTCACCGACGCCGGCGCCGAAGAAGCTCGTGAGCGAGACGTTGAGCACGCGCGTGCCCGTCGAACGCACGTACGCCGACAAGTTCGAGTTCACGGACGCGAGGAAGTGGTTCGGGCCGACCGCGCCGACCGTGTCCGGCGGAATCGCGTTCGCGCCGTTGTCGCCGAGACGCGGACCGACGAAGCTCTGGCCGAGCGTCGGGTTGGTGCCGAGGCCGGCGAGCTTCATGACGCCGTCGTCGGGCACTTGGCTCTCGCCGCCGTTCGGGAGCTTCTGCGAGACCGGCGGGTGCACGAACACCGTGCCCGCTTGCGACGCGAAGTCGCCGCTGCCGGTTTCCCAGACGAGGCCCGCGTAGCTCGAGCCCGTGAGCTTCGTGCTGAAGTCCACGTCTTCGAAGTCGATCACGCGCCGGGCGCCGTCGACCGTGAGCGCGAGGTCGTCGAGGCCGTACCAACCGCCGCCTTCGACGGCCGTCTTCGCGAGCACTTCGATGCGATCGACGCCCTTCAAGTTCATCGCGAAGTAGTCGGGTGTCGCGTCGATGTCGGTGAACCAATCCGTGCGCGCGACTTCGACGCCGGCCAAGAAGCCGACGATCTGCACGCCGGACGACCACGCCTGCGAATCGCCGTGGCCGATGAACCAGGCGCCTTCGACGTCGGTGGCGCGGCCGAAGCCGATGCCCATCCGCGTGTCGCCCCACTTGTTGAACGCGTAGCGCGAGCCCGAGTGCGTCGCCTCGGCGAAGCGCCGCGACGGCAGCATCCAGATGCCTTGCGCGCCGTTGCGCGCCTTCGAAGTGATTTGGGGTTGGTTCGCGAGCGCACGTTCGCGCTCGAGCACGATGCTCATGTCCTCGATGACGCCGGGTGCGACCGCGTCCGGGCCGAGCTGTTCGCCGGAGACGGTGCCGAGGGGCTCGCCCTCGGCGTCGAGCGCGCGCGTCTGCGGCGCCGGAACGACCTGCACGTCCTGGGCGAAGGCCGCGGGCAATAGGGCGACGCAGAACGCTGCCGCCGCTTGGGTACGAAGCTGTTTCATGGTGTCCGAATGAGAAGGAACGTGGGGAATCGACTCTTCCACTTCATTGTGCCACGACCGCGGGATGCACGGCGGTCGCGCCGACGAAGCGCCGAAGACGGTGGACGAATCTTCTCGTCCCTCGGTTCCGTCGTGGCGGCCGTACTGGGTATTTCAGGGGGGCGTCGGGCGGGCCGCTCGCCCGGCTACCAGCGGAAGAAGTCGCGTGCCAGCCAGAGCGCGGGCCGGCGCGGTGCCTCGTCGAGCAGCCGCTCGATCGCGGCCTGGTCCGGAGCCGCCTTCAGCTCGGCGACGAGCTCCCGTGCGAAGCGGCCGGAAAGCCCTTCGAGCTTCGCCAGGAGCTCGGCGGTGACGGCCGGATCGGGCGTCTTCTTGAACTTCTTGCGGTAGCCATCGATCGCTCCCGCGAGGCCCGACCAGCCCTTCGCGGACTTCGACTCGGAGAGCCCTTTGAACTCGGCGAGTTCCTTCTTGTCGAGCGTCTTGCCGAGCGCCGCGTTCCACTCGAGCAGGACCGTGAACGCCGGCTCGACTTCATCGCGTTGGAAGGTCGGTGCGGTCGACGACAGCGCGTCGAACGCGCCGCCGACGAGCTCGAGCGCGTTCTGTGCGGCCGCGACCTCCGGCGAGACGCGCGCGTCGAACGCTGCCGCCGCGCGCAGCAGCGGCAGCGCTTCGAGAAAACGTCCGTCGTGCAGCAGCGGCGCGATCTTCGGCTGATCCGCGAGCCACGCGCGGTACTCGGTGAGCTTGCGGCGCTCGACGAGGTCCGCGAGCGGTGCGTCGAGGAACGACTCGACGCCCGGCTTGTACGGATCCGCCATCGCGAACCCCGGATCGCCTTCCCACACCACGCTGCCGTCGATGTCGAGCAGGAGCAGCCGCGGCAAGTTGAAGCGCGACGTGAAGTAGAGGTCGTTCGTCTCGCCGAGCCCGAACGTGCCGACCGGCCGGAGGTCGACGCCGACGGAGCCCGGGAACGGATGCGCCTTCAGGTAGTCGTCGAGCTTCGGCGCGTCGTTGGGGCTCGCGATCGACACGATCGAGAGTCCGTGCGACTTGGTGCTCTCCGCGAGGTCGCGCAACCATGCATCGATCGGGATGATCTCGTTCTGGTCGATCGACCAGAGCACGAGGAGCTGCGGCACCGGCCCCGCTTCGTTCCACGCCTTGCGTTCGGGTCCGATCCACCGTTCGACGTGCGGGAACGGCGGCACCATGCCGAGGTAGCTGCCATTGATCGCCTTGCCGGACTTCTTGAGCTCCTCCATCCGCACGTCGCGCTCGATCGCCGACGCCGGATCGCGCGGATCACGCGCCATGAAGCGCACGTTGCGGTAACGCGTCTCGCCGCGGCCGACGATCAGGCCGAAGCTGCCGCGCACGACGTCGAGCGACGGGAACTCCTGCGTCGAGAGGAACTCGCCGTCGAACCACGTGTCGACGCGCGAGCCGGAGACGTCGATGCGCAGCTTGAACCAACGCGCCGTCGCCGTCGCGCCTTCTTCGAGCGCCGTCGCGACCGGCGAGTGGCGCCACGTCTTGAACGTGCCGCTGCCGTACGACGTCGCGAGGTCGACGAAACCGGTGTCCGCGACGCCTTCCTTCTTCTTCTCGCCGCCCGGGAACAGCATCAGCGCGTGGAAGTTCGACGCGCCCTTGCGGCCGAACACGAGCCCGCAGAAGTTGATGCGCCCGCGCTCGGCCTTGACTTCGGCCTCCATCGAGAAGTCGCCGCCGGTGATGCGGTCGAGCGTCAGGATCTGGAAGTCGTACTGATCCGCCGCGTACTCGCCGAACTTGCCGACGAGCTCGGCGCCATCCGCGCGGAAACCCGTGTCGCCGACCGCGCTCCAACCGGTGAGGTCCTTCTCGTTGTAGGCGAGCTCCCAGAGCTGCAGCGAACGCTTCGACGTCTCGAGGGCACGCCGGTACGCGTCGAAGAGCTCGGGAATGTCGTGTTGCGTGCCGAGCCGCCACGCGACGTCCATCACCATCATCGGCAGGCCGTCGGCTTCGTAGCGCGCGACCAAGTTCTTCGCGGCGGCGGTGAGCTCCTTGTGCACGCGGTCGAGGCTCGCACGCTTGGGATCCCACTTGTCGAGCAGCCGATCGGCCTCCGCGATCGCCTTGGCGTCCGGCTTCGGAGCGTTCTCGAGCAGTTGCAGCCCGCGCAGCATCAACTTCGTCGCGCGGTCGGTGTTCTTCTCGCCGGCGAGGAACGTCGCGAACTCCTTCAGGAGCACGACGTCGTTCGGCGTCGCGACGAGGCCCTTCTCGAAATGCTCCTGCGCCGTCACGCCGTCCTTCTCGAGCAACGCAGCGCGCGCCCAATCGAGGTAGGGGCGGCGTTTCTCGAGCTTGCCGGTGCGTTCGTCCGTGAGCTCGACGAGCCACGACCTCCACACTTCGTTGAGCTCGTCGACGGTCTGCGGCAACGCGACGTCCTTCGCGTCGGCGGGCCGCTTGAAGCCCTTGATCGGCGGCTTCGGCTTCGCGAGCACGATCTCCTCGAACGTCGAGATCGCCGTCTTGCCCATCTTGCCGCCCGATGCGTCGACGAACTCGCGGAACGCCGTGCGGTACACGTACCGGCCGTCGACGGGGTCTTGGTAGTTGTAGAGGAAGTAGACGACGCCCCACGTCGGCGCGTACCACGGCGGGCCCCAGCCGTACTCGTTCTCGAGCACGATGCGGAAGCTCGGCGCGGTCTTCGGCTCGACGTTCGGGTCCTTCGGATCGATGCCGTCGGACGCGCTCGCCATCCAACCGTTCTTCATCCGCTCGACGAGCGGGAAGAGCCGATGGTCCGCGGGCTCGTTCATCAAGACGGTGCCGTTGGGCAGGATCCGACAGCCTTCGAAGAACGACGCGAGCCCTTCGTTCAACCACCCCGCGGAGTTCGTCGCGAGCGAGACGAACTGGTGCGCCGCTTCGTGGAAGAGCGTGCCGACCATCTCTTGGAAGCCGCCCGCGCCGACGTACGTCTCGACCGAACCGCCGGTGAACTGACCGCCGCTCCAGTCCGCGGGCGGACCGCTGCCGAGCTTCAGGTACTCGTCACGGTTCTTGAAGATGACGAGCTCGATCCGCGAAACGTCGCGGCCGTCCTCCTCGGTGCCGTACTGGAAGAAGACGCGATAGAACGCGTTCATCTGCTCCATCGCCTCGGCGGCGCGCACCATGCACTCGTAGCCGGCGTCGGTCTTCGTCGTGTAGTTCTCGCGCACGAGTTCGGAGCGCGAATCCCACGTCGAGTGTTTCTCGTCGTGCTCGCGGATCCATTCCTTCGAGACGTCGGCGAGCAGGTCCTTCGGCTTCGCGTCTTCGGCGAGGCTCGGATCGGGGGCCGCGGCGAGCCTTTCGATCGCCGCGCGGCTCGACTCGAGCTCCGGATCGAGCGCGAGCATCGCCTTGTGCACGCGGATCGCCGAGTGCGGACGTTTGTCCTTCTCGTACTGCTGCGCGATCGGCCCGAGCTTCGCGAGGAACGTTTTCGAGAGGTCGAGCAGTTGAGGCGCGGTCGGGTCGAGGCCGAGCAACTTGCCGCGGACCGCGTCCTGCTCGGACCGCGGCGCCTTCTGCGCGATCATCAACCCGAGCGCCCGGTGCAGCGAGTAGACCTGCTCGTCGCGATCGGCCGCGAGCTCGGCCGCGCGGGCGCGCAGCTCCCAGGCCTTGACCGACTTCGGATCGCGTTCGAGCGCGCGTTCGATCCAGCGTCGCGCGCCGTCGACGTCTTGGCGGGCGAGCGCGGACTCCGCGCCGCGCACGGCGTTCTGGAAGCCCGACGTTTCCTCGCGCGGCGCGAGCGCGAGGCAGAGCGGTAGCCAGATCCAGGCAAGCTTCATGTCGCGAACCTACCGTGTCGCGCAACTTTCTTCAGGCCCGACCGGTACTGCCACTCGTCGTTGGACAGGAAATCTCGGGCGACCTGCAACCAACGCGACTTGCGTCGGTCCATGCTGGAAGCCCCGCGTCGTCTCGCGCCATCCGAGGGGACCGCCCCGAGGTGTGCGGACCGCGCGCGCGCCGACGCGTCACGCGAAACGCGTCGAGTCGGAAGCGTCGTCGTCGTAGTCCACGCCGTCCGCGGGACTTCCGTTCACGCCGACGAAGCGGCCGGGCCACGGGAACGGTGCCGGACGACGGCGCGCAGCGCAGCGCAGACGTCACCGGCGCCGATTTCGTGATCCACGGTGCGGGGCCAGTTCCGACTGCGGCGCCGTGACGAGTCGCCGCCTCGCGACCTTACGAGCCCTTCACGCGCGGATGCCGACACGACGAGGTCCGTTCGCGACGCCTCGAAGTCGTCACGGTCGTCGCCCCCTCTGCCGCTTCGGCGCCGCGGCCGCTTCGGGCGCAGCCAGAACGCACGCGGCTTGTCCGATCAGCGAGAACGTTTCGGGTCCTGCTCGTCGAACACGAGCTCGAGCGCGCCGCCGGGCTCGATCGCGAGCCAACGGCCGTTGAGCTCGGCGATCTTCGCGCGGATCCGCTCGAGGTCGACCTCCGAGATCGATCGCTGCGTCTTCCAGCCGTGCTGTTCCGCGCGCAACGCGAGCTCTTCGATCACGCCGTCCGCGTCGAGCGGCGATTGCCCCCAACTGTCGCGCCAGATCGAGCCGACGGCGAACTCGGTCCACGCGGCTTCTTCCGGCAGCATCTTCGTGGCACCCGGTTCCATGAACGAGCGCAGGTCCATGCCGCTCGCGATCAGTCCCCAGAACCCACGCTTCAGTCCGAGCGTCGTCTCGAGCGCCCAGTGCACGAAGTCGTGCGTGACGATCGCGGGGTGCACGTGGGCCCACGTCTGCGAGCCGTCGGTGCGTTCGCACGCGAGCGAGTGTTTGCCGTCCGTCGCCTTCTTGAATCGAACACGCATGACGCACCGAGTCGCCCGAGTTCCGTGTCCTTCGCCGCCGGGCTCGAAAGGCCGCGTCGGACCGCGGGCACCGACGCGGCGTGGCGGCCGCGAAGCCGAAGGAAGTCGCGCGCCACGTTACGTCAGTCGGCGGGGATCGTCCAACGCAAGAGCTCGCTTGCCGAGCGCGAGTCGACCGACAGTTCGACTCCGTTCACGTCGAGTGCGAGGACGAGCTCGTCCGAGTAGGGCACACCGGCCGCGAGTTCGTTCGCAGCGGCGGGCCAGTTTCCGCACTCCTCGCGATACGCGAGGCAGCGTAGGGCAACCCGCGCCACGCTCGCGCGCTCGACGGCGTCGCGCTGCATGCGTGCGAAGATCGCGAAGTAGCCGAAGTCGTCGTCGCGTTCCGCGAGCTCGCCGTCGGCGAGCGCAGCGAACGTGTCCACGGTGTCGAGCACGGCGTCGAGCGTCGACGCGCGCCGCCACCAATCGAACGGCGACAAACTCGCTTCGACGACGAGCCCCGACGACTCGCGCACGACCAAGGCGGCCTCGAAGCGGCCGACGTCGCGCCACGGCACTTCACACGAACGTGCGACGAGCCGCCCCTCGAGCTCCCGGCTCAACGCCGTCGCGTCGGCGTCCGGGCGCGCGACCACGTCACGCAGCGCCGTCAGCGTGATCGAGTCGAGCGTGGTGCCGATCATCGTGCCGATCGACGAGGGTTGGCAACGCAAGGTCGCGAGGTCGAACGACAGCGCGAGCCAACGCGCCGATTCCGCGCCGCGCTCGTGCACGGCTTTCGCGGCGAGCACGTTGGCCCAGTCGCGCGCGGCGGCGAGCCGCGGCGTCGGCGTCAGTGCGCGACCGCGGGCGAGCGCCCGTCGTGCGCCCTCGGACTCGAGCAGCACGCGCATGCGTTCGAGCAGCGGAGCGACGTCGGCGAGCGCGGCTCCGAGTTCCTCGCGCCGTTCCGCTTTCCAGAGGAACGGAGCGAAAGCACTCGGACCCGCGCTCGCGACGTACTCCGCGAGCTCGCGATCGAGCTGAGCGAGCTCGCGCGCCAGGCCCGCGACCGCGCCCGAAGGCGGCGCGAGCTCCCAGCGCTCGGCGCAGCGTTCGAACGCGGCCACGGCCAAGTTTTCGCGCACGGCGGCGGCGACGAGACTGCCCGCGAGCAGCGTCGTCGCGATCCCCAGGCCGAAACGGAGCCCCGTGCGCATTCCCCAGGATCCGGATTCGAATCCGGCGCTCGGGGAACTTGACGCGACTACGGTACGAGCAACGTCAACTCGGTTGCGTTCGTGTACGCGGCGAGCTGAGGCGCGTGCGCATCGCCCGCCAACGCTTGGAAACCGAAGCGCTCGCCGGCGAGCGCGGGATCGTTGGGCAACGTGAACCCGAACTCACCGGGCTGTGCGCTGCCGAGCGCGAACGAACCGAGCGCGAAGCTGCCGCGCGGTTCGAGCGAGAGTCCGCCGAACGGCGTGGCGATCGTGCGGCCCAGGACTCCGCCGCGCGCGACGAACAACGTCGCCGTCGCGCCGTCCTCGCCCCAGACACGAGCGAGCGCGGGAGCACCGAGCACGCCGGTGGTCACGAGCTCGAACGGCGCGAACTCGTGCGCTCCGAGGTCGAGGCGCAACGTGGTGTCGAGATCGCCGTCGAGTTCGCGCGCGAGCCCCGTGAGGTCGAATGCGGGCGGACGCGCCGCCGCGTCGAGCCGCGTCGCCGCATCGATGCACGGACTCGCGAACGAGAGCCGCCAGTCGCCGGCCGCCGGCGCGACGAAACGCGGATCGAGCGCGAACGTGTCGCCGCCGCCCGGCCACGCTTCGACGTCGCAGCGTCGCGTGGTCCAGGCTTTCGCCGCGAACATCTGCTGGTGTTGGTACACGACGTCCGGCGCGTTGCCCCAGACGATGCAGTGCGCGAAGCGCGGCTTGGCGACGAAGCTCGCGACGGCGCACGTCGCTTGATACGGGTTCGCTTGGTTGTGGATGCGGTTCGCGACGATCGTGCAGTTCGCGAACGTCGGATAGGAGTACGCGACGTAGACGGCGGCCGCGTCGACGAGCGCGTGATTCGAGGCGATCGACGTGCCCGCGATCCGCACGTTCGCCTGTTCGTAGAGGAACAGCGCGCCGCCGTAGTCGGCGACGTTCTCGCGCAGACTGCAGTTCTCGACCTCGACGCCTGCGCAAGCCTCGACCGACAGCGCGCCGCCGCAGCGCGGGTGTCGACCGGCTCCGCCGACGGCCTTCGCGTACTCGAGCGTGCAGTACGCGAGCACCGACGGCGCGTTGCGAGCGAGCTTCGCTTCGAACCGGATGCCGTTCCAACAGCCGCTTTGCGATCCGTCGGGCGCGAAGAGCTGCGGTTCGTCGGTGGTGAACGTGATGCGGCGCTCGGCGCGGCCGCGCGCGAGCAGCGTCCCGTGCACTTGGATCCGGAAGTAGTCCGCGAACTCGACGCGTGTGCCCGGCGGGATCGTCAACGTCACGCCGTCCTCGACGACGACGTCGCTCTGCACTTGCACGAGCTCCGCGTTCCACGTCGTGTCGCTCGCGATCGAGCCGCCGACTTGGATCACGGAGCCGCGCGAGGCCTGGTCGTCCGCGGCGACGCGCACCGACGGCCGGCTCTCGGCGACTTCTCGTCGCGCACCGAACGAGCTCGCCGCCGCAGCGACGAACGTGCGACAGCCATACCGCCGTGCGGCCGGGTTCGCCGGGCGGAAGTCGCCGTGCAGCGGATCGCGAAGTTGCGGGTCGCTGCCGATCACGTTGTTCCAAGGCGCCGCACCGGCGCCGAGCCAGGGGCTCGGCTTCGCTCACCCATAGTCGCAGAGGCCGTGGAAATGCCGCTTCGGATCCGCGTTCGCGAGCGGATCGGAGTGGAAGGTCCAGTTGTCGAAGAACTCGTGGTGCCCGTCCTGGACGCTGTGCGAGAAGCTCGCGCCGGTCGGGAGCCAACGATTCGGCTCGCCGGTCAAGAACATGAAGTCGGGCCCGGTCTCGA
The DNA here is from genome assembly GCA_023150475.1 of Planctomycetota bacterium. Classification (GTDB taxonomy): domain Bacteria; phylum Planctomycetota; class UBA1135; order UBA1135; genus JACRIN01. The sequence goes on along the minus strand of JAKLKU010000004.1, from coordinate 76,718 downwards.
CCGCGTCGACGACCAAGTTGCGCTCGAGCACGATGTCCTTGCCGCACATCGACAGGCGGACGGCGTAGTCGTGAGGTTCGAAGAACGTGACGTAGCGCACCGAGCCCTTCGGCCTCAGGTCGACGAACGCGTCCTTGTAGCCACGGAACTCGATGTCACCGTGCACCACGACACAATCGTCGAGATCGAAACGAGTCGCGGTGTACGCGACGGTCAGCGAGCCGCCTTCGAGGTCGAGCACGGCGCCGTTGCCGACGACACGCACGTTCTCGCCGCGGCCGACGAACCTGCTCGACATCCGGTCGAACGTCGCGCCGATCCACAAACCGCCGGTGTAGCGCGCGCCGGGTTGGAGCTCGATCCAACGGTCGTAGCCGTGCGCCGGCGCAGCGGCTTCGTACGCTTCGCGCAGGCTCTGCCCGCGGGCGACGGAAAGCGCGAGGCACAGAGCCGTGAACGTACGAACGAACCGCAGCGCGCGCCGTGTGTCGAAAGCGATCATCGAACGCACCTCCACCCGCTGACGCTATGCGCGCGACGCGGTCTCCGGAACCGGTCCGAAGGGGGCAGGCGGGCGTACGCAGGCTCGTTGCCTGCGGCGTTCAACCGACCGTCAGCAGGCGCGGTTCGAACTCGTCGCAGTCGGAGTACGTGTCTCCGCGCAGGGCACGAGCCGTGCGGCGCAGCGCCGTCGTGCGAGTCTCCAGCCGCGCGAGGAATCCCCGCGGATCACCTTGTCGCGGCGCGTGGGCGCAGCGCTCCAGGCGATCGAACGTGGCGAGGATCTCGTCGTCCGAATCCGGCGGCAGCACACGATCCGCGAGCGGCAGGATCACGTCGTCCTCGAGCCGCGCGTGGTGGCGTTGGAACTCGACGTACGCGCGCGCGGCGAGCAGGAGCCGATCGCGGCTCAACGCATCCCCGTGCGCCGCGCCTTCCATGTTCTCGCGCAGAGCGGCGAGTTTCGCTCGTTCTTCGATGTGCAGCGCGATGAGCTCGCACAGCGCGTCGCGGCCCGCTTCCGGTGAAGCATCGAGCAGTGGCGGGAAGATCCCGAGCTCTTCCTTGTCCTGGTGGATGCCTTCCGCGAAGTGGTCGAACCAATCGAGCACGTCGCCGAAGAGCGCGACGTCGATCTGATCGTCGCGTGCGGCGAGCGTCAGGAGCTCTTCGAACTGGTCGAGCACGGCGTTCAAGACCTCGTGCTCGTCTCGGATGGTCTGGATCGAACGCATGGTCGCCTCCTGGGACGGGTGTCGTTGCGTGACTGGGTTCCCGATTCGTGCGAGCTGTGCCGGGCATCGACGGCGCTTCTCGACGCGCTTGAGCTCGGACGACGAATTCGTCACGCGCTCCAAACCGCGGATTCCTGCCCGCCGGAGGCCTCCATTGGCCATCGCGGACTTTCGCCTCCGACGCATGCGTCGCAGTGGGTAGCTCGAATCCCGTTCCGCGCGGAATCACGCGGCGCGCGGGCTCTCGACGCGTGGCGAACGGCGTGTCGAGGCGAGTCACGCGGTCGTCGTTCGCGCGGGACGTTCGCGCGGGACATTCGCGAGGGACAGCCGCGAGGGACGTTCGGGGCAACGCCGCGCCGTTGCGTCGCAGACCGTCGCTGCGCGCCGTCGGTGGCTCGCCGCCAGCACCCGCACGGCGCCGGTTCCAGCGTTCCGAACCGCGAGCGCCTTTGCGATCGAGGCGCCGCCTCTCCCGGGTGGACGTCCACAAGAGGACGCGCGCCGTGTTGCGTCAGCGTTCGAGCGCGGCTTCGCACGCGGCGAGCGACGCACGGTACTTCGCGAGCAGCGGGCTGCCCTCGACGTACATGCGCTCGCCGAACGCGACGGCGTCGAGGAGCAGCGGCAGCGCGCTCTTCGGATCGCCGTCGGCGACTCGCGCGTCGCCCGCGCGCCACAGCGCCGACGCGAGCGCCGGCGAGCCGTCCGGCGTGCGCCGGCGATGCATGGCAAGCGCTTCGTCGAACGTCGCGCGCGCCTCGTCGGTCTTGCCGCGCGCGTGCAGACAACGGGCGAGGTTCACGAGCGCGAGGGCGACGTCGTAGTGGTCGCCGCGGTAGACGCGCTGCGCCATCGCGAGCGCCGCGCGGAACGACAGCTCCGCTTCCTCGGTCTCTGTCGCAGCCAGCAGGACGAGGCCGACGCTCGCGTGACCCGCGGCGACGGTCGAGCTGTCGCCCGGCCGCACGCGCTGCAACATCGCTAGCGCCTCGAGCGACAGTTGTTTCGCCCGTTCGAACTCCTTCTGGTCCGAGAGCACGCCCGCGAGGCGATTCATCGCGCGCGCCACTTCGACGTGATCGCCGGCATTCAGGCGCCGTTGCATGGCAAGCGACTCCTCCGCCAACGCGCGCGCCTCGTCGAGTTGGTCGAAGTCGCGTTTGACGCTCGCGAGTCCGTCGAGTGCCCGCGCGACGTCCGCGTGATCGTTCGGATGCAGACGGCGCTGCATCGCGAGCGCGTTCGTCGCGCTCCCCTCCGCGCCTGCGAGGTCGTTGCGATCCAGCAACGTGATCGCCAGCCATGCCATGTCGCTCGCGACCGCCGGATGGTCGCCCGGGAAGATCCGTCGCCGCATCTCGAGAGCTTCGCGCGACAGCGTTTCCGCGAGCTCGGGCTTGCCGAGGACGCGGCGGACGTTCGCCGCGCCGCTCAGCGCGCGCGCGACGTCCGGGTGGTCGCCGTGGAAGAGCTCGCGGTACATCGAGAGCGCGCGCAGCAGCAGGTCCTCGGCATCCTTCAGCCGTCCGAGCGGGATGCACGTCTGTCCGACGTTGTAGAGCGCCATCGCGAGCTGCGGGTGCGAGTCGTACATGCGGTCGTACATCGCGAGCGATTGCTCGGAGTACAGCAGCCCCTCGGTCTTGCGGCCGAGCTGGTCCAGCGCGCTGCCGAGGTTGTTCATGGTCATCGCGACGTCGTCGTTGTCGCCGGGCAGGATCCGGCGCTTCATCTCGAGCGACTCGGAAAGCAACGGCACTGCGTCCGCGATGCGACCTTGGTACATCTTCAGCGTCGCGAGGTTGTGCAGCGCCATCGCGACTTCCGCGTGATCGCCGGGATGCACGGCGCGTTGCATCGCGAGCGACCGTTGGAAGAGCGGTTCCGCCGCGTCGAGGTGGCCGAGGTCCTGCTGGATCGTCGCGACTTGGTTCAACGAGATCGCGAGCTCGCGCGAGCCATCCGGTGCAAGCGACTCGAACATCGCGAGCGCGCGCTCGGCGAGTGGCAGCGCCTCGATGACGTGGCCGTTGCGATGCAGGATGTCGGCGATCAACTTGCGCAAGTTCGCTTCGAGATCGGGCTCGTCGCGGACCGAACCCGCGTCGAGCGCTTTGACCGCCTGCTCCATCGCCTGCGCGATCGTGACGTCCTGGTCGCCGCCGTAGTTCGGATCCGAAGACTGCAGCGCTTCCGTCACGAAGCTCGAGATCGCCTCCGCGCGCTTACGGGCCTTCGCTTCGGCCTCCGCGTGGGATTCCGCGAGCTTCTGCGCCCGCTCGGCTTCCGCCCGTTGATCGTCTGCGGCGCGGCGTTGTTCGTCCGCGACGCGCCGCTGATCGTCCGCGACGCGCCGCTGCTCCGTTTCGGCGGCCTGCGCGGCGACCGCGGCCCGGCGTTGCTCGGCTTCCGCGGCGCGCGCCACGACGGCGCGGTCGCGTTCTTCGCGCGCGACCCTCGCTTGCCACGCGAACGCGATCGCGCCCGCGAGCAATGCGACGACGACGGCTCCGACCGCGAGCACCAGGCCGCGGTTGCGCGCGACGAGTTTCTGCAGCCGATACGTCGCGCTCGGCGGCGCGGCGACCACCGCTTCGCCGGCGAGATAGCGCCGCACGTCGTCGGCGAGGCCGTGCGCGGACTCGTAGCGGCGCGCGCGGTCCTTCTCGAGCGCCTTCATCACGATCCAATCGAGCTCGCCGCGCACGAGCGTGCCCAATCGACGCGGCTCGACGTTGCGACTCGCCGCGATGCTCGCGAGCGTCTCCGCCGACTGCCCGATGCGCGTCGAAGGCCTCGGCGGATCGACTTCGCGGATCATGCGAGCGAGCTCCGTGTGGACGACGTCGCGCAGCGTCTGCGTGTCGAACGGCGTGCTGCCGGTGAGGAGCTCGTACAGCACGACGCCGAGCGCGTAGACGTCGGTGCGCGTGTCGATGTCGAGCGAGCCTTCGGCTTGCTCCGGGCTCATGTACTGCAGCGTGCCGATCACCTGCTGGTGCTCGGTGAAGAGCGTCTTGTCGGTCAGCTTCGACGACGTCGCCTTGGCGATGCCGAAGTCGATGATCTTCGCGAGCGGCTTGCCGTCGTGCGTCGCGACGAGGATGTTCGAGGGCTTGAGGTCGCGGTGGATGACGCCCTTCGAGTGCGCGTGTTGCACCGCGAGGCAGACTTGCTGGAAGAGCTCGAGCCGCGCGTCGATCGAGAGTTGGTGCGCGTCGCAGTACTCGGCGATCGGCTTGCCCTTGACGAGCTCCATCACGAAGTACGGCCGGCCGGTCTCGGTCGCGCCGGCGTCGTAGACCTTCGCGATGTTGGGGTGATCCATCAACGCGAGCGCTTGGCGCTCCTGCTCGAAGCGCGCCACGACTTGCCGCGTGTCCATGCCGAGCTTGATGATCTTGAGCGCGACGCGGCGAGCGACGGGCTTTTCCTGCTCGGCCATGAAGACCGCGCCGAAGCCGCCTTCGCCGATCTGCTGCAGGAGCTTGTACGGCCCGACGCGCGAGCCGGGCGCCTCGGCGAGCGGCGCGCTCCCCGCGCTCGGCTTCGGCCCGGTCGGCGCCGAGAGGAATTGCTCGTCCTCGGCGGCCGCGAGCAACGCTGCGACGCGTGCACGCAGCGCTGCGTCGCCCTTGCATTCGCGCTCGAGGAATTCCTCGCGTTTCGCGCCGGAGTAGTCGAGCGCGCGGTCGAAGAGGAAACGCAGACGATCGTGTTTGGAGTCGCTCATCGGGATGCCGGAGGGACAAGCGAGCACGACCGCTCCCGGAGCTCAAGGATCCCCCGGAATCGTGGGGCCCGCTCGCGCGCGGCGCCGGCGACGACTGCGGTGCAGCGTTTCCGGCCCGCCGCCGCGAGGCTCGGAACGGCCGCCGCGAAGGCCGGACGCCTCGACCGCCGTGTGGCGAGCGCGGATTTCGAGGAATCCCGAGCTCCAGCGCCCGCGTAGTGCGCTCGTTGACCTTGAACGCGCCCGTTCCGGCCCGCGCTCCTCGCGTCCGCCCCGCACCCAGAGCCCCGAAGGCCCTCCATGAACTCGAACGTCGTCCTCGTGCGCGAGCTCTACGCCGCGTTCGCCGCCGGCGATCTTCCCCGCCTGCTCGCGCACTTCGATCCGCGCATCGTCTGGAACGAAGCGGAGGGCTTTCCGCTCTCCGACCGCAACCCGTACGTCGGACCCGAAGCGATCACGCTCGGCGTGTTCGCGCGCATCGCCGAAGAGTGGGATGGGTTCGAGGTGCGCGTCGGCGAAGTCGTCGGCAGCGGCGACGTCGTGACGATGTTCGGGCGCTATCGCGCGCGGCACCGCCGCACCGGCAAGGCGCTCGACGTGCAATGCGCGCACACGTGGTGGGTCGCGAACGGCAAGCTCGTGCGCTTCCAGCAGATGGTCGACACCGCTGCGGTGGCGGCCGCCGTGCGTTGACCCTCACGACGCGTCGTTCTCGATCGCGTCCTTCAGCCAACCGCGAGCGAACGTCCAGTTCCGCTTGACGGTCGCCGGCGAGCTCTCGAGCGCGGCCGCGGTCTCTTCGACGCTCAGTCCCGCGAAGTAGCGCAAGCGCACGACCGCCGCGGCCTCCGCGTCGACGCTTTCGAGCTTCGCGAGCGCCGCATCGAGCAACAGGAACCCGGCCGATTGCTCCTCGGAGTCCGGATCGGGCAGCGTGGTGAGCTCGATCGCCGCGCGTTTCGCCTCCGCGCCGCCGCGGCGTGCCGCGGCCTTGGCTCGCGCGTGGTCGACGAGGATGCGCCGCATCGCTTGCGCGGCCGCGGCGAAGAAGTGCGCGCGGTTCGCCCACGGCAGCTCGCGCGGTCCGACGAGTCGCAGGTACGCCTCGTGCACGAGCGCCGTCGCGTCGAGAGTGTGTCCCGCGCGTTCGCCGCGCAGGCAGGCTTGCGCCGCCTGGCGCAATTCGGCGTAGAGCTCCGGCAAGAGCAACTCGATGCGCTCGCCGGCGGCTCGGCGCTCGTCGAGCAGGACGTCGATCGTCGTGCGCTTGGGCTCCACGGCACCGTTGTACCCTGCCGCGCGAGGTTCTTCGGGTTCCGCGGGGAGAGGAACGAGGCGGCCGCTCGCGTGCGCGCGCGGCGACCGAGCGTCCGACTCGACGGACCGCGAGCCCTGGACGCGAAGCGCCGGCGTCAGGCCATCCGTTGCGACGGCTCGCTCGAGTTCGGAGAGCCTCGGGCGTGAGCGCACCGAGGCTTCCGAACCGTGTCAGCCCGCGCGGTCACGGCCGCACGCTTCGCCGCGTCAGACCGAAAGCCGCGCGAGACGCTGCTTGCGTTCCTTCGCGAAGCGCTCGATGCCGGCCCACAGCGACGCCGGGTCGATCTTGGCTTCGACTTTGAGCTCCTCGACGTTGCCGCCGGTGCGCCAACGGTCGTCCCAGTCGCTCGACATCGCGTACTCCTCGGCGATCTTGTGGGGCAGCCAATCGTGCATCAGCCGGCGCGCGCCGTTCGTGATCACGGTCGAGTCGAGCCACTCGCTCCACGGCAGGATCGCGTCGCGATAGCTCTGCGGTTGCTTCTGGAAGAGCTCCCACGACGTCGCCGCGAGCAGCTTCACGTTCGGACCTTCGCCCTTCAGCAAACGCGGCAGGAGCGCGAACACCGATTCGGTCGTGCTCGTGCCTTGCACCAGGATCGTGCCTTCCTTCGGCCGCTTGGGATCGAAGTCGCGGATCACGTAGCAGCCCTTCGCCGCGTCGAGGTGCGACGCGACGCCGAGCGCCTTGCGATCCGGGATCGTCACCGGCGGGCGCGTCAGGTGGATCGCGACGATCGGCTCGTCGCCGGAAAGCGCGGCCGCGAGCATCGGCGCGACTTCGTTGTGCTCCCACGGGTGCAGGTTGATCACGTGCGCGTCGGGGAAGAGCTGCGTGACACCCGGCGCGAAGATGCCGAAGTGCGTGCGGCTGTCCTCGGCGGTCTCGGGGCCGGAGTGACCGACCACCCAGATGACCTTGCCGAGCGCGAGATTCGAATCCTGCGCGAGCTGCGAGAGCAGGCGCATCATTCCGTACTTGAGGTACGAGAACGAACCGTACGTCGAACACGCGCCCCAGTAGCCCAGGAACTCCTCCTCGGGCTTCGCCGACATGTTCGTCACTGCGAGGCCGGCGACCAGGCCGGAGTTCGCGAACTCGGTGATCTGCTGCGGCAGGAGCGAACCCGACGGGTTCTTCGCGCGCTCGTACCAGCCGAAACCCTTGGTCGAGTTCCAGTCCTTCGCGAAACCCGCGAGGCTGGTCGATTCCGCGAGGTCCGCGGAGCACGCGAGCACCAGCGGCCTGCCCATGCGCTCGCGCGCGAGCCCGTTGACCCACGCACCGAAACGCGCGAAGCCTTCGCGGTTCGGCGCCTTGGTGCCGGGAGCGACGAAGAGCTCGCTCGGGAGCTTGTCGAGCGCGAGCCACGAACGATCGTGCGCGAGGTTCAGGCCCGCGCCGAGTTTGAAGCCGACCGGATGCTGCGGCAGCGATTCGCCGAGCTCGATCAATCGATCGGAGAGGTACTCGACGAGCGCCCAGTCGCTCTTCAACACGGAGAACACCGTTTCGAGCCAACCGCGCGTCTGCTCGCGGCACCCGTCTTCGCCCGGATCGTTCGCGTCGCCGAAGCCGGCGAATTGGACGCCGTACTTCTTCTGGAAGTCGTCGCGGCACTTCCAGAAGGGCTCGCTGTTGCGCTTGTGCGGCGAGCCGTGCGACGCCGCGTCGAACTTGTGGTAACCGCGGCCCTTGCGCGTCTTCGCCCAGACGACGCCCGGCCGGCCGGCGGGGTCGGGATCGAGCGCGATCTTCTCGAGCGCGTGGACGAGCTCGGCGTAATCGTCGCCGCGTTCCGTGCCGGCGACGCGCCAGCCGTAGCCTTCGAACCAATCGAGCGGATGGCCGTGGACCACTTCGCTGTGCGCGCGCGGGTCGATGCCGTGATCGTTCCAGTCGAAGAGATAGACGAGGTTGTCGAGCCCGAGGCCCCACGCGGAGTTCTTCACTTCGTGGTGGACGCCTGCGGTGTGCCCGCCTTCGCCTTCCATCGCGAAGACCTTCACTCCGGTCGCGCCTGCGTGTTTCAACGCCATCGCTTCGCCGAGCGCCGCCGGCGCGCCGTGGCCGGACGGACCGGTGTTGAACTTGAAGAAGAGCGTCTTGCCCTCCATCTCCGCGTGGCCCGGCAACTGACCGTTGTGGCGCAGCCAGAGCAGGTCCTGCCACACGAGCTGTCGCTCCTTCGCGTTCGGCACGAGGAAGCGCGAGTCGCGCGTCTTCTCGTAACGCAGGCGCAGCGCCTCGTTGTAGACGGCGAGCATGCCGTACACGAGCGGGCAGCAGTGGCCGGCGACGAGCACGAACCGGTCACCGAACGGATGTTCGGGCCGGCGGATGTCCCAACGCATCGCTCCGGAGAGGGTCGTCGCGACGAGCATTTGGACCTTCGATCGCGAACCGCCAGGGTGGCCGGACTGACGCAGGTTGAGCATCAAGTCGATGCACTGGTCGATCAGGTCTCCGGTCTTCTCCCAATGACGGTAGGTGGCTTGCATCGAATCGGCGGAGGGCTTGGTGAGCGTCTGCATGGGGTGCTCGCGGAGTTCGGACGCCGCTGAGGAAAGCGGACACTATACCGAGCCGTCATTTCGATCCGCATGCTCCGTTCGCCCCAGGCGGGGGCGAAGTCTTCGGCCAGGCGGGGCCTGGAATCGTCGCGGCGGGAAGCTATGCCTACGGCCATGGCCGGTGCGCGCCGTTGGGTCGATACGCCGTTCCCCGTCAACGCGCGTATCCTCGCGCCCGCGGTTGCCGCGCTCGTCGTCGCGATCTTCGCGGTCGACTACTTCGAGCCCAACTTGCTCGCGCTGTCCGCGCTGTACGCGGTGCCGATCCTGATCTCGATGTGGCTCGGCAGCCTGCGCGCGACGATCGGCGTCGCGATCGCGAGCGCGATCCTCGCGGCGATCGGCGTGCACTCGAGCGGTCCGGAGGTCGTCATCGACCCGAACAATCCGACGCGCTTGCTCGAGCTGCCGGACCCGAACTCCGCGTTCTACCTGAACATCAACCGCGCCGCGGCGGTCTTCAACATCGGCATCGTCACGTTGCTCGCCGTCTGGCGTCTGCGCGTCGAACGCAAGCTCTTCGACACGCGCGAGGCGGTGATGACGACCCTCGAGTCGATCGCCGAAGGCGTGATCGCGACCGACGTGCAGGGGCGCGTGAGCTTCATGAACCCGATCGCCGAGCAGATGACCGGCGTGGTCGAACGCGACGTGATCGGCAAGCCGCTCGATCAAGTGTTGATCGTCGTCGACGAACGCGCGCCGAGGCCACCGATCGTCGAGCTCTCGAAGAAGCGCGAAGTCGCGTCGGTCGACGGCACGTTGGTCGCGCGTTCCGGTCGGCGCATCCCGATCGCGCAGACGCGGTCCGTGATCCGCGCGAGCGACGGATCCTTCCACGGGCACGTCCTCGTCTTCCGCGACGTCACCGTGCAGAAGGAGCACGAAGAAGCGATGGCGCGGATGGCCTACCGTGACACGCTGACGGGTCTGCCGAACCGCGTGTCGCTCGCGGACCGTCTGTCGCTCGAGCTCGCGCACGCGCGGCGCAATCGAGAATCGCTCGCCGTGTGTTACGTCGACCTCGACGGCTTCAAGCAAGTCAACGACCGCTTCGGCCACCACGTCGGCGACGAGTACCTGAAGGCGATCGCGGAACGGCTGCGGGGCGCGCTGCGCGCCGGCGACACGATCGCCCGCCTCGGCGGGGACGAGTTCGTGATCCTGCTCCCCGGACTCGCCGACCAACGCGACGCGCAACACGTTTCGCGCAAGGTCCTCGACGCGCTTTCGACGCCGATCGTCGTCGACGGTCGCTCGCTCGACGCCGGCGCGAGCATCGGCGTCGCGCTCTACCCGCAGGACGGCGACGAGCCCGACACACTGATGCGCCGCGCGGACAAATCGATGTACCGCGCGAAATCCGGCGGCGGCCGCCGCGTCGACTTCGCGAGCGAACGGACTTCGTCCGGCCGGGCGTGACCACCCGGCGCGCGGGCGAACGCCCGATCGCTGGCAGGTGGCACTTCGGTGCAAGCCACCAAGCCCATGAGCACCTCGCGCACGCCGTCACCGGTTCGCCCTCGCACGTCGACGTGGCGATTGCGGTCCGCGCGGGTCTGGCGGGTATGGGCCTCGCCGGATCACGAGATCCCCGCATAATCGAAACCGAGGAAAGCGCTCGAGCGGATGTAGCGGTTCTCCCACCGACGAATCCCGGAGGTCACATGCTCTGCGGTTCATTGCTGCGCACGATCGTCGCGTTGACGTCTCTCTCCGTACCGCTCCTTGCCCAGGCGACGTGGTACGTCGACGTCAATGGAACTCCCCCCGGAACGGGCACGTTCGCGAACCCGTACACGAGCATCCAGTACGCGATCGATCGGCCGACCACGCTCTCCGGCGACTTGCTGAGCGTCGCCATGGGGACCTACTTCGAGAACATCGACTACCACGGCAAGTCGATCGGCATCGACGGCGAGTATCTGCTCACCACGATCTCCGGCGCGCCGACTGCGCCCACCGTGCGAATCGCGAGCGGCGAAGGCGCTGGCACCGTCCTGAAGGACGTCGTCCTCACAGGTGGCGGCGGCGAGCTCGTTGGTTCGTCGCTTTGCGGCGGCGGGCTGTTCGTCGACGGCTCGAGACTGATCCTGAGTAGCTGCCACGTCCTGCAGTGTGGCAGCGGCGTCGTGGACAACGGCTCCGGGATCTACGCCCGCTCGAGTCAGATCGACATTCAGGGTTGCTTCGTCCGCCAAAACCTGGTGAACGGCAACGGCGCTGGCGCCTATTTCGAGGATTCGACGGTCAAGATCATCGTCGGCGAATGGTGGGGCAACGTCGCTGGTGATTCGGGCGGTGCGTGGTACGCGAACGGCGGCACGCTCTGGGCTCAGGGCTTCGTCGTGCACGACAACTCGGCGACCAACGACGGTGGTGGGATGGTGCTGCAGCAGTGCGGTGCGACGCTCGACAGCGTAAGCGTCTCGAACAATGACACGACGTACGGCGACGGCGGCGCGATCGCGGCGATTGGCGGCGTGCTGACAAGTCGTTTCTTGACGGTTGACGGGAACTTCGCCCACGACGGCGGACGTGGCGCCGGTCTCTCGGCCCATGGATCGCGGCTCGCGATCGTCGACAGCACGTTCGCGGCCAACGTCGCCGACAACGATCACCGCGGCGGCGGCGCGTACCTCGAGAACGCGACGGGGATGGTGCTCCGCTCGACGTTCGACGGCAATTCCGCGTCCGACGGTGGTGGTGCCTTCGTCACGGGGGGCACGGTGGAGCTCGTCGAGTGCGAGCTCCTCGACAACACGGCTCAGAGCTTGCAAGCCGGCACGGGCTCCGGCGGCGGATTGCACGGCGGAAGCGCGCGCTCTTCGGTGTTCCACGCGAATCACTCGATCAGCGGACCGTCGAGCAACGGTCAAGGCGGTGGCGCGTTCGGTGCAATGCTCGAGCGGTGCACGCTCGTCGCCAACACCGCGGACGCATCGAGCGGCAGCCTCGGAGCATCGTTCGCGAATTCGATCGTCACCAACTCGATCTCTTGGGGCAACCTGCCGCTCGCGAGCGAAGTGTCCGGCACGAACACCGTCACCTACTGCGACACGGAGTCCGGCGCCGCAGGCGTGGGCAACTTCTCCGCTGTTCCGCAGTTCGTTTCCCAGGGCGGCGGCGATTTCCACTTGCTCGTCTCGTCGCCGTGCATCGACGCCGGCGATCCGGCGAGTGCGCCGGACCCGAACGGCTCGCTGCCCGATCTCGGCGCGTTCCCGTTCGGGCAAGCGAACTGTGGCGCGAAGCTGATCTACTGCAAGGCGAAGACCAACAGCCTCGGCTGCGTTCCGGCGATCGCCTTCAACTCGGCGAGTCCGAGCGTCACCGGCGGTCAGCTGATCGTCAGTGCGAGCAACGTGCGCAATCAACGCCTCGGCTTGCTCTTCTTCGGCTTCGCCCCGTTCGCGGCGTCGTTCCAAGGCGGCACGCTCTGCGTCGCGCCGGCAGTGACCCGCACGCCGGTGCAGTCGAGCGGCGGTAGCGCGAGCGGCAACGATTGCACCGGGACGTACTCGTTCCAGTGGACCGCCGCCTACTTCGCGAGCAAGGGCATCGGCGCGGGCAACGACATCTTCGCGCAGTACTGGAGCCGTGACCCCGGCGCCGTCGCGGGCACCGGTCTGACCGACGCCGCGCAATTCACGACTTGCCCGTAGTCCAGGCAGGCGCTGCGCAGCGCGCCTCACGAGGTTGGCCGCTCGCGCGGCCGGCCTCGTTCGTTTTCGGCATCACTCGATCACGAGCGGCGCCCAGACGAGCTCGCGTCCGCGCCGTGCGCCGCACCACACGAGCTTGCCGTCGAGACCCCACGCGATCTCGGCGATCTCGTCGAACGGGTCGCTCGACTTGTCGCCGACGTGGACGCGCCATTCGCCGTTCCGTTTGCCGGCGAACGCGAGGCGCGAACCGTCGGGCGACCAGCGCAACAGCCTCGCGCGTTCGAACACGGGGGACTTGTCGTCGTCCATGAAGACGAACCACTGACCGTCGCTGAGTTCTATGGTGTCGTCGACCGCTTGCGTTCCGTCGTCGTGTTCGACCACGTGGTCCTCGACGGCGGAGTACGCGAGGCGCTTCGACTGCGGATCGAAGACGAACTCGTCGACGTAGCCGTGGACGCATTCGGGCGTCGTCGCGTCGATCGCGACGCAGAACTTCTTGTCTCGGCACGCGCGATACGCGACGTGTTTGCCGTCCGGCGAGTAGATCGGCCCTCCGGCCGTCCGGTAGTTCGCGCCGTACGTGATCACGCCGTCGTAGCCGCGCTTGTTGCTCGTCGGGATGCGGGCGACGACGAGCGTGGCCGTTTGGTACGCGCGGCGGGTGGCATTCGAGGAAATCTGCTTCGACACAACGAGTTCGCCGCCTCCGGGCCGAACGCGGACCTCGACGACGTAGTAACCGGTCATCACGGAGTCCTTGCCCGCGAGGTCGTAGACCGCGATGTCCCAATCCGCTTCCCGCGAACCGACCGAGTAGAGGAACTTGCCGTCGTCGCTGAACACCGGCGCTTGCAGCGAATCGGCCTTCTCCCATTTGGAGACGCGCTTCTTCCCGAAGTTCAACGTGCAGCCGGTGGGGAAGCGCACGCCGAGCGCTTGGTTGCGCCAACTGCCGGCTTGCCAGAACGCCGGTGTCGAATCGCTCGGCGCGAGAGCGACGGGACCGATCCACGCGTCGGTCGCGAGCTTCTTGCCGTCGAAGAGCAGCGTGTAACGAGGTTCGTCGCGTTTCACGTAGTCGACTCCGCGGAACGCAACGTGCTCGCCGAGCGGATCGATCACGGGCGCGAGGACCTCTTCGAAGTCGTCGCCCAGCCGACTGCCGGTCACCGGGTGTTGCTTCTTGCCGCGGATCGCCACGTACGCGACGCCGACACCGTTCGGCGAGAAGCGCAACGTTTCCGGCTTGACTTCACATCCGTCGAGGACGGTGGCGAGCACACGAATGGCGGGTGCAGTCTCTTGCGGACCAGCGAGCGCCAACAGAGCGAGACAAGCGTCGAGCAGCATCATCGCGAACTCCGATTGCAGGGAAGTCGCGCCACGCTACATGCGAGTCCGTCGAGCGCGCAATGCGTCGAGCGTCGGAGTTCCCGCGTGCGGAGCGGGACGTCACGTGTCCTCGCTATGATCACGAGCGGAGTCGACGCGGAGGGAGCGTCGCAGTGCCGCAGCATGAGAGAGAAGCTCGCCGCCAAACGGAAGGTCTTCGTGGTCTGGGACAGCCAGATCCGCGACATCGAATACGCGCTGAGGTTGCTCGCGCGCAACACGTCCGAGGACGTCGAGTTCTTCGTTCCGAGCCTCACGGAGGGCGCGGCGGGCCAGATCTGGAGCGACGTCGTCCGGCCGCGTTTGGAAGGCGCCGACCTGGTGCTCGCGTTCGTGGACTACCCGAACGCCAACGTCGGCTTCGAGGTCGGCTACGCGCTGGCGCGCGGGCGCGACGTGCGACTCGCGTGGTGTGGCGACGCACAGCCGGGTTGGACGAAGCTGCCGCCGTTCAACACGTACCTGCTCGGCCAGGCGAAGTCGGCAGACGACGTGCTCAAGCTGTTGCGCGGCAAAGTCGGACCGGTGCCGACGCCGGGCAAACCCAAGCTCGGCAACGCCACGTATCTGCTCTCGCCGTTCGAAGGACGCGCGGCGGACATGCGCGGACAGATCCTCGAGCGTGCGAAACGCTGGAAGAGCCCGACGCAAGAAGCGTGGACGTTCAAGGAGCTCGAGCGAGAGTTCGCCGGCGTGAAGCGCGTCGTGTGGAACGTCGTGCGTTTCAGCGACGGCTCGGATCGGCGCGACGGACAGGAGAACGCAGCGGCGGCGGCGGTCGCGGGGTTCCTGTTCGGCCACGGGATCGAGCTCTGTGTGTGGCGCGAACACGACGCGCGCGACATCGTCGACGTCGGCGGTGCGGCGAGGAGTTGGACGAACCCCGAGGATCTCGACGCGCTCGTCGACGAGTTGCTCGACGGAGGCTCGACCGCGCCGGTCGATCTGCTCGCGCGCTATCGGCGCTTCCTCGGACGATGTCATCGCCACCTCGTGCCGTTCTTCTCTGGCTTGGCGGACAAGTCGCTCGGCGACGTCTACGTCGATCTGTCGGCGACTTGGTCCGCGCGCGCGATGCGCACCGAGTCCGGCGAACCGCGCGGCGGCTGGATCGAGCGTGGCTCGACGACGGTGTGGGACCTGCTCGCGCGCGAGCTCGAAGCCGAGCGCGGCGTCAGCGGCCGTTGGCTGCTCGTCGGACCTCCGGGCTCGGGCAAATCGACGGCGTGTCGGCACGTGTGCCAACGCGCCGCGACGCACGACGACGGACCGTTGCCGGTGTTCGTGTCGCTCGCGCGTTGGGCAGACTCGACGGTCGATCCGTTCGCTCTCGCGGAGCAAGACATGCTCGCGACGACGGAGGACCGCGCATCGCTCGGCGTCGGCGAGGAACTGCGGCGCGCGGCGCGCGAGACCGAGCGCGTGTGGCTCCTGCTCGACGGTCTCGACGAAGCGCCGAGCCCGAATCTCGTCAACCGGATCCGCACGCTGCTCGACGAATATCCGCGCTGCAAGGTGATCGTCACCACGCGGCCGGAAGGCAAGCGCGACCTCGGCGAGACGTTCCTCGAAGCGCGGCTCGAGCGGCTCGATCCGCGGCAGCAGCGGGCGCTGCTCGACAAGTGGCTCGGGCCTGCGGCGGGGGAGCTCGAGAAGCTGATCGCGTCGCGACCCGCGCTCGCGGAGGACGCGTCGAATCCGCTGATGCTGACGATCATGGCGCGCGTGTCGCAGGAGCCGGGCGAGTTCCCGATGCGCCGCGCCGGGTTGTACGAACGCGCGTTGTCGATCCTGTTGACGCGCGGACATGGGCTCGAGCCGAAGCCGGTGAAGTCGCCGGACGCCGCGTGGGAGCTCTTGCCGGAACTCGCGTTGAGGCTGCACGAATCCGGGCGCGAGGATTGGCCGCGCGCGAAGCTCTACGCGGTGCTCACGTCGATGGAAACGGAGGACGCGACGCGTTGGCGGCCGCACTTCGAGGAGTTCGGCAACCGCGCCGGCTTCCTCGACGACGTGCGCGAGAACTCCGGAATCCTCGCGCCGCAGGGCGGACCGAACGAGAACTGGCGGTTCATGCACAAGTCGTTCCGCGAGTTCCTCGCAGCGAAAGCGCTCTACGCGATGGGCCCGCGCGAGTACCTTGCGCGAGCGAAGCTGCTGGCGACGGCGGAGACGATCGCGAAGGAGGCAGGCTTGGCGGCCGTGTCGGCGGGGCGCGACGCGGCGACCTCGGCGACCGGCTCCACGGAGAAAGGCGATCGCGCGTCGTCAGGCAGCCGCGCGAAGCTCCGTTACGACATCGGCCACTGGGGCGAGACGTTCGCGATGATCGCCGGCCTCACGAGCGACGCTGCGAGCCGTTCGAAGCTCTTCGAAGCGTTGCGCGAAGCCGGCGGGCCGGTGTTGATCCGGACGCTGTCGCAGATCGAAGGTTTGGATCCGAGCGAGGCGATCGAGTTCCTCGCGCGCTGCAGCGAGGACCTCTGGGACGGCCGCGACCTCGCGCGCCTGATTCGTGCGTGGCGCCTCGAGCAACAGAGCGTCGAAGAATTGCGCGCCGCGATCCTGCAACAGGTCACGCCGAGCACGACCACGACGATTCTCGCGTACTTGCTCTACGGCGCGACGGAAGCGGGGGTGCCGATTCCACGCCGCGACTTCTTCGAACGCTGCGGCCGCTGGCATGGCGAGACGCCGATCGACTTCCCGATGTGCCGCATTCCGCCGACCGGCGAGCACACTCGCTTCTGGATGGGTTCGGGCAACGACAAGGGCTTGCCGGACGAACGACCGCAGCACGCCGTGGTCGTCAAGGCATTCCTGCTCGGGAAGACGACGGTCACCGAATCCGACTACGCGCGGTTCGATTCGACGCGGCGCGCACGTTCACGTGGCCGGCCGATCGTCGAAGTGAATTGGTGGGAGGCGTGGCTCTTCTGCCGGTGGCTGGCGGAAGACGGACGATTGCCGAGCGAAGCGGAATGGGAGTGCGCCTGTCGGGCGGGAACGAAGACCGAGTTCTCGTCCGGTGACGGGACCGAAGACGTCGAACGCGTCGGTTGGTTGGCGACCAACTCGCAACACGAGCTCCACTCCGTCGCGCAGAAGCCGGCGAACGCGTGGGGCCTGCACGACATGCACGGGAACGTGTGGGAGTGGTGCGAGGACACGTGGCACGAGAACTACGAGAGCGCTCCGACGGACGGGAGTGCGTGGGTCGATGACGCCTCCGAGGACCGCGTGATCCGCGGCGGCTCCTTCTGGAGCCCCGCCGAGTACGCGCGGTCGGCGTACCGCCGCGGGCCCCCACCGTCGTACCGGTGGAACTTCGTCGGCTTTCGCCCCGCCAGGTCGTCGCAACTTAACTCCTTTACCTCTTCACCCACCACACCGTGCAGCGACGAACACACGGGCCGTTCGCCCAAGCCCGCGCGCTAGCCGGGCGTGGCGAAGGACGCGTGACGCGTGCGCTCCCGCCGAGCGAACGCGGAGTTCGCGCACCTCCGTTGGTACGCTCGCGCGCGAGGTGAACGGATGATCGAAGTGATCGACGACGGTGGTGTGCGCACGTTGCGGATGGCGCATGGGAAGGCCAATGCGCTCGACGTCGAGCTCTGCGACGCCTTGACCGCGGCGGTGCGCGATGCCGAAGCGTCGAGTGCTCGCGCGATCGTGCTCACCGGGACCGGCTCGATCTTCGGGGCCGGCGTCGATCTCGTGCGCATGCTCGAGGGGCCGCAGTACGTCGAACGATTCCTGCCGGCGCTCGATCGCGCGTTCTGGAAGCTGTGGTTCGCGTCGAAGCCGATCGTCGCCGCCGTCAACGGTCACGCGATCGCCGGCGGACTGATCCTCGTCTGCGCGTGCGATCATCGGATCCTCGCGCGCGGCAAAGCTCAGCTCGGACTCGCCGAGCTCAAGGTCGGCGTGCCGTTTCCGATCCTCGCGCTCGAGATTATGCGGCACTCGATCGCTCGCGAGCGCTTCGCGGAGATCGTCTATCGCGCGCAGAACGTCGGTTGCGACGAAGCGCTCGCCCGTGGTCTCGTCGACGAGCTCGTCGAGCCCGCCGAGCTCGCCACTCGCGCGAAAGCCGTCGCCGAGGAACTCGCCGCAGTGCCGCCGCGTTCGTTCGCGTTGACGAAGGAACGCCTGCGAGCCCCGGCACGTGCCTACCTCGAGCCGCGGATGCGTGCCGCAGAAGCCGAGACGATCGCAGCGTGGCAAGACCCGGCGACGCTCGCGGCGGTCAGGGCGTTCGTCGAGCGCACGCTCAAGCGCTGACCGCGACGGCTGCGATCGTCCCACGAGCGAAGTCGCCGGCGAGTCGCTCCGCGCCGGCACGACGAACCTCGCAGCACTCGCACCGTTCTCGAGTCGCTCGCGAGGATCTCGGGCGCGCCCGCAGGGCACGCGGAGCGACGTTCGTGGCAAGGGCGCGAACTCGACGAGCTCGCGCGACCGGCGTCACTCGTCCCAATACCGCGCGAGCCCGTCGAACGCGCGGTCGGACTCCTGCTTCGACACACGGCCGCGCAGCGCGCGCCGCACGAGGTCCAGCGATGCGGCCTCCGCCGGATCGTCGAGCTTCGCCGCGCGCAGCGTCGAGAACACCAGCCGACCGAAGCGGCCCCATTGCCGTCCGCCGAGCCGCGTCTCGCCGCTCGTGATCAACACGTTGAGCGCGAGCGCGAAGCGCACGCTCGGCTCTTCCTCTTTCTCGAGTCGCGCGAGCAGGCGCTCCGCTGCGCTCGCCGACCGCAGCTTCCACGTGCCTTTCGCGGCCGCGAAGCGCACGCCGGGATCCTCGTCGTCGAGCCGCGCGAGCCACTCGACGTGCGTGCGGTCCTCGACGGTGCGCTCGATGCGCCGGCGCGCGGCATCGACCGACGCTTCCGCACGCCAGGTTTCCCACCAATCGCGCCAACTCGCTTGTGGCTGCTCGCGGGCGAGGTCGAACACGATCGCCCAACCGACGAAGTGCACGAGCAAGTTGTCGCGCGAAGGCGTCGAGTCGGTGCTCGTGACCGCGAGCAGCCGCTCGAGGTCCGCGTCGCTCAGGCGCTCTTCCCGCAGCTCGCGCAGCGGCCAGCAACACAGTCCGTCGACGTACCACGTGTCCTCGAAGAGCGCGCCGTCGCCCAGGAACTGCGCCAGGCCCTCTTCGAACCAGAGCGGCAACGAGATGCGTGCTTCGGCGAGCCGCGCGTGGACGAGCTCGTGCACCGCGGCGCCTGCGTCGGCGCATTCGAGGAACACGCCACCTGCGGCGAATGGGTTGGCGGTCGGCCTCACGTGGAAGGCACGCACACGCGCCGGCCCGATGCCCGGCACGGTCTCGAATTGCGCGTCGGAGCGCAGCTCGTTCGCTTCGTCGCTCTGGAGCGCGTGGATCTTGACGTTCTTCTCGAACGGTCCGAGTCGGGCCTCGACGGCGACGAACGCAGGCTCGAGCGCGCGCGCGAAGCACGCGCTGTCGATCGAATAGCCCGGCCGCGCATAAAGAGTCCATGCGTCGCGCACTTCGACCGGTTGCCACGTCGAGCACGCGCCGCAGAGGAACGCGCAGAGCGCCCAGAGCATGAACGCGAACGGCGGGCGGCGCGGCATGGGGGCCATGTTGGTCCGAACTCGTCGGCGAGACAAGGTGGACCGTGCGTCTCGCGCGTTCGAGTTGCTTCGGGTAGCCTCTCGCGCTCGCGGCGCACCGCCGCAGTTCCAGTCTCTCCACCCGAAAACGACCGGCCATGGCCAGTTTCCGCGCCGAACTCGACGCCGCCAACAACATCGTCCTCGTCATGGTCACGGAGGACGACGGCAGCGAGCACGACTACCAGTTCGACTTCGATCCGCGCTCGGGGCGTTACGAGTTCAGCGAGCGCGACTTGCTCGAGCGCGACTTCGGCGCCGAGTGGGTCGAGGACATGGAAAAGTCGGTCCAGGCTCTGATCCAGAAGGCGCTCGCGAGCAAGAAGGGCTGAGCATGCGAGCCCTCGCCGCGCTGGTCGGCTGGGTCGTGCTGGTCGCGGCGCTCGCTGCGTGCGTTTCGCGCGGTGGCCATTCGGGCGACGCGGCTCGTGACGATTTCGCTGCCGTTGCCGCTCAACCGTGGCGCATCGTCGAGCTTTCCGGCGCGCCGATCGAACCGGCGGACGCGGTGCTCGAGCTTCATTTCGACGTCGCGAACGCCGCGGCGTCGGGCCGTTCGGGCGTGAACTCGTTCAGCGGCACGTTCGCGCGAGACGGTGCGAGCCTGCGTTTCGGGCCGCTCGCCGTGACGCGCATGGCCGGACCGCCGGCGCGGATGGAGCTCGAGACGAAAGTGCTCGCGGCGCTCGACGCGACCCGTGGGTGGCGCAGCGCGGAGCGTGAGCTCGCGTTGCTTGCCGCCGACGGCAACGTGATCGCTCGCTGCGAACCGCTGGTCCGCTGAGCGACGCGCCGGCTCGCGGCCGGGCGCGCTGCGTGTCACGGTCGACTGCTGCCGCGCCGAGGCGCGCGGAGGCGCCGAGATGGTGCTCGCGGTCACCGGGCGCACGTTTGAGCGTTCGAGGCCGCCGGAGATTCGCGCGGACAACTCACGGTACGCCCGCGCCCGAGCGACGCTGCGTGACGTCGCCGCCCGGGTCGTCCGCGGGCGCAGGCTCCCGGCGATGACGCGTCCGACATTCGAGCGCTCGCGCCCGGCGGCGTCCGGTGCCTGGATCCGAACGCTGGCGCGGACGCTTCGAGCGGCCCTGGCTCGGCGCGAAAGCGGTGGAACGGAGCTTGCGTCCACCGCAGCTCCTCACTTTCGAGCCAAGGGTTGCCCCGATGATCCAACTCCGTGCCTTCCAGTGCGTCACCGTTCTCGCCGCGCTCACTGCGTCCGCCGCGCCGACGTTCGCTCAATGCGACCAGGTGTGGAACACGGGGTGGACGAACAACACGATCGGGCCGAGCCACGTCCTCGCCGGCGAAGACAAGGAAGTCGCCGATGACTTCGACTTCACGGGCTCGATCACGCGTTTGATCGTCAACGGCAACGGACCGTTCTGCTGCGGCACCACGCCCGTCGACAGCGTGCTCGTCCGCTTCTACGAGTGGACGGCCAACGGGCCGGGCGCGCTCCAGGCGCTGTACACGATCGCGGGCGACGATCCGCACGTCGTGCTGCTCGGTCTGCCGCAGACCCTCGACGTCACGTTGCCGACGCCGTTCGCTGCGACGGGCCAGCACTTCGTGTCGGTGCAAGTCGACTTCGAGAGCAGCGGCTACTGGTACTTCTGGACCGGTTCGGGCGCGACGCCGCAGCTATCGCGCGCGTGGATCCGCGACAACGCCGCCGGCGGGAGTTGGGGCCCGTACATCGACATCTTCGGTCAGCCGTCGAACAAGGACGTCAGCTTCGAGCTGTACGGCGATCCGACCGGCGGAGCGGTCTGCTACGACTGGATCGAGAGTCCGACGCCGAAGCCCGACATCGAGCACACGATCCTGCGCGACATCGACGTCATCGCTCCCGACGACATCTGGGCGGTCGGTGACATGCGCCGCGTCACCGGGCCGAACACGGAGCTCGTGCCCGTCGCGATGCACTTCGACGGTTCGACGTGGTCGGTCGTGCCGACGCCGGCGCCCTCGATGTGCGCGGGCTGCGCGACGGCGTGGTTCGAAGCGGTCGAAGCCGTCGCGTCGGACGACGTGTGGGCCGCGGGCACGCAGAAGATCTCGACGCCGCAGAACCCGTTCCTCGGCCAGCAGATCATGCTGCAGCACTGGGACGGCTCGAGCTGGAGTGTCGTCGCCAACACGCCGATCACCCAAGGCGGCACCGGCGCGATGGTCTACGACATCGAAGTGCTCGCCGCGGACGACATCTGGTTCTTCGGCGAGTGGATCGCTCCGCAGCAGACCGCACTCGCGCTGCACTGGGACGGCTCGAACTTCCAGATCGTGCCGACGCCGTACTTCAGCAGCGCGGGCCACAGCATCACGGCGGCGTCGGCGCTCGCGCCGAACGACATCTGGGCCGTCGGTGCGTCCGGCGGCGGCGCGGATCCCGCGGCGTTCTCGTACATCCTGCACTGGGACGGCAGCTCGTGGACGCACGTGCCCGGCCCGGTCGTCGGATTGATGCAGACGCTGCGCGACGTCGTCGCGCTCGCGCCGAACGACGTCTGGCTCTGCGGCGAAGCGTGGTTCTCCGGCGCGATCGTCGCGATGTTCCAGCACTGGGATGGATCGAGTTGGAGCAACGTGACGGTCCCCGGCGGCGGCGCCGCGCTGTTCGCGAGCGGTCCGAACGACATCTGGAGCTCCGGCGGCAACTTGGTGCACTTCGATGGCACGAGTTGGAACGTCGCGACGGGGCTCGAGTGCATTCCGGGCGTGTCGCTCTCCGCGCTCGACGGCGTCGGTGGCGAGCTCTGGGCGTCAGGGCGGCAAGCGAGCGCGGGTCTCGTGCCGCTCGTCGCGCGCACCAAGCCCGGCGGCGCGAGCCCGGTCTCGTTCTACTGCGCTCCGAAGACGTCGAGCCTCGGCTGCACGCCGGTGCTCACGAGCGAAGGTTGCGCATGCGACGCGGCCGCGAGTTCGAAGAGCTTCACGCTGCTCGCGACGAACCTGCTCGGCAACAAGTTCGGGCTCTTCTTCTACGGCACGCACGGGCCGATGCAGCAGCCGTTCCAAGGCGGAGAGCTCTGCGTCAAGCCGCCGATTCGGCGCCTCGCCGTGCAATCGACCGGCGGCACCAGCGGATCGTGCGACGGAGCGCTTTCAGTCGACTTCAACCAAGTGATCGCGTCGGGAGTCGATCCGGAGCTCGTCTACGGCGCCGAAGTCGCGGTCCAGGCGTGGACCCGCGATCCCGCCGATCCGTTCAAGACCAACCTGACGTCGGCGCGGCTCTTCACGATCTCGCCGTGAACTCATCGTGATCTCACGGTGATCTCACCGTGAGCCGTGCAGCGGGACACGTCACTTGCCCGACTGGATCCACTTCAGGAAACGCCATTCGAGGCTGTCGGTCGAGCCGTCCTTCGCGCTGAGCGGGAGTCCATACGCTTCTTCGATCGCCTGCTCGTACGTGAACTCGGCGGAGCACTTGCCGAGCGCGCGCACGAGCTTCGCGAACTTCTCGTGCGCAGCCGCCGGCGTCGCATCGGACTTCTCGGCGAGCCAGTGCACGAACGCCGCGCGATAGGAACGGAAGAACTCCGCGTAGTCGATCACGAATGCCGCGGGCGGATACTCCTGCGAGTTCGCGTGGACGCCGAGGAACGGCGCGTGCACGAGGTGTTTGCCGCCGGCCGAACCACCGAGCAACAGGAAGTGCGGCAACGGGTCCTTGGACTTCGCCTCTTTCGCGCCGGCCTTCTGGCCCTCGCGCAGCGTGGCGACGAAGTAGTCCTTGCCTTTGCCCTTGCGCCAGTGGTTCTCGACGATCGCGTTCTGCGAGTCGGCTTTGATCGGCGGCAACGTGCCGCCCGCCGAATTGCCGCCGGGCACGAAACGTTCGTAAGGATTCGTGCGCCCGCCGCTCGTGTAGACCGAGCCCGCGTTGTCGATCGTCGTGAACTCGCCGCAGATCGTGATCGTCATCGCCGCGGCGAGGCCGCGGTCCAACGTGCTCTCCGCGACGGTCGGCGTGCATTGCCGCAGCAGCGCGAGCATCGACTGGTGGACGGCGTGCTGCACCGTGCCGTTCGGCGAGAGCTTGTTCATCGGGAGTCCCGTGCGGAACTCCGGATCCGCGCCCTCCCACGGCGTGTATTCGAGCGCGACGCACACGGTGCGGTCGATCCAGAACTGCGTCCAGTCCGCGGAGCTCGCGAACCAGTTCGTCGCTTTCGCGTTCGCATCGACCCAACCGCCGTAGCCGAGCAACTGCATGAAGTTCGAGCGGTTCGGGCAGAGCACGACACGCGCGCCTTTGCCGTCGCTCGGCACGAGCGCGAAGCGTTCGGCCGAATGCACCGCCTTGCGCACGCGATCGACGGCTCCCGCGAGCGCCGCGTCGGGCTTCAACGTCGCGACCCAGTCCTTGTCGTCGCTCTTCGCGAACGCGGCGAGCGCCGTCGGCTTCCAACCCTTGACCCACGCGCGCACCGCAGCGAGGTCCTTGCGCAACGTGTCGCCTTCCGGCGGCGCGGGTTCGAGCCAATCGATCCACTTCGCTTGGGCGTCGAGCAAACCGAGCAGCACGTCGCGCAGAGTCTCGACCTTCGGTTTGTCGGCGAGGAATTCGGTCGGGTACTGGACCGTGAAGAGCCCGAGCTCGAAGCGGGCGTAGTGTTTCGCGAGCACGTCCTCCCACGGACATTCACCGACCGGCGCGTCCTTCTTGCAGTGCGCGTCGACGAAAGCGCGCGCGAGGTCCTCGAAGGTCAGTTTCGGGCTCGGCCGCTCCTGGGCGAAGGCGGACGAGGCGAACGTGAGAGGGAAGACAGCCAACGCGAGCGAGCGCACGAGCGACGAGAGAGTCATGGGTTTCGTCCGACGAGTTCCTGCCGAGGTCGGGGACGGAAAGCGGAACGACGTTCTAACCCCGACGGCGCTTCCGGTTCTCGCGAGAAAACGGCGGAAGTGCGTCGCCGGCGTCATTCGGCTCGCAGCCGAGCCTCGAAGGCGCTGCGCAGGCTCTCGATCCGCGCTCGATTGACGCCAAGGTCCGAGTACCCGAGTCGGGACGCCGAGCGCAGGTCGATGCGCCGCGCGTCGTCGACGAGCTGGAGCTCGAGATCGTCGACGAAACGGAAGAAGCGGCTCGTGCATTCGATCCAGAGGTAGTCCGCGCGTTCTTCGACGACGCTCGCGCCAGGCAGTTCCTTCGCGGCGGCGACGGCGGCCTGCCAGGCGAGTCGCGCGTCGCCGGAGAACGTCAACGGCTCGACGAAGTGCTCGTCGTCGCGCGTGGTTTGGCTCGCGACGCAGTTCGGAGAGCCCGGGCAATCGTTCAAGCGGCCGGCGTGCACGCCGAGCGTCGTCGGCCGCGGCGCCGAACAACCGACGCACGCGACGCCGCTCACGCCGAGCGCGAGCAACACGCCCGCGACGGCGACGACTTTCGCAGGCCTGGACGGCATGGCCGGATTCTCCTGCGCGGGGCCGGGCGAGTCCATCGCTCGGCGAGCGTGCGCGCGGCCCACGCGACTTCGAAAGCCTCTTCCCGAGGCCGGACACTAGGATGGCGCGCCTCGAAGGCCTGCCATGAAGCGCGTGTTCCTGATCGTCCTCGACTCCCTCGGCGTCGGCGCCTTGCCGGACGCGGCGCGTTTCGGCGACGCCGGAACCCACACGCTCGACCACATCGTCGAGGCGACCGGCGGGCTCGACGTGCCCAACTTGCGCGCGCTCGGGCTCGGCAACGTGCCCGGCGTCACGCGCGTCGCGCCGGCGAGCGCACCGCTCGGCGCGTACGGCCGTTGCGCGGAGCGATCGCCCGGCAAGGACACGTCGACCGGGCACTGGGAGATGATGGGCTGCGTGCTCGAGCGCGAGTTCCCCGTGTTCCCGCGCGGGTTCCCGCCCGAGATCATCGAGCCGTTCGTGCAGCGCGGAAGGCTCCCGGGCGTGCTCTGCAACGCGCCGGCGTCGGGCACCGAAGTGCTCGCGCGTCTCGGCGACGAGCACATCCGCACCGGGAAGCCGATCGTCTACACGAGCGCCGACAGCGTCTTCCAGATCGCGTGTCACGAAGAACACTTCGGTCTCGCGCGGCTCTACGAGCTCTGCGAGATCGCGCGCGACATCCTGAATCCGTACGGCGTCGGCCGCGTGATCGCGCGACCGTTCGTCGGCGCGCCCGGCAAGTTCGAGCGCACGTACAATCGCCGCGACTACTCGCTGCCGCCGTTCCGCCAGACCGTGCTCGATCGTTTGAAGGCCGCAGCCGTGCCGACGATCGGCGTCGGCAAGATCGAGGACATCTTCGCGGCGCGCGGCTTGTCCGAAGCGCTGCACACCGAAGGCAACCGTGACGGCATGCGCCGCACGCTCGAGCTCGCGGAGCGCGTCGAGCGCGGGCTCGTCTTCGTCAACCTGGTCGACTTCGACATGTTGTGGGGCCATCGCCGCGATGCCGCGGGCTATCGGCGCGGCCTCGAGGAGTTCGATCGCGAGCTCGGCGACCTGCGCACCCAGTTGCGCGTCGGCGACCTCTTGGTCCTCACGGCGGACCACGGCAACGATCCGACGTTCGTACAGACGACCGACCACACGCGCGAGTACGTGCCAGTGCTCGCGACGGGGCCAGGGCTCGCGGCGAACGTCGCGCTCGGCACGCGCGAGAGCTTCGCGGACATCGGCGCGACCGTCGAAGAAGCGCTCGGCCTCGCGCCGCTCGGTCCGGGCCGTTCGTTCTTGAACGCGCTCGCTGCGTGATGGACGCACGTTCGATCCTGCAGAAGAAGCGCGACGGCGGCGTGCTCTCGCGCGCGGAGAGCGCGTGGTTCCTCGCGGGTTACGTCGCCGGCGAGATCCCCGACTACTTCGCGTCGGCGCTGCTCGCGCTGATCTTCGTGCGTGGCATGGAGCCGGACGAACTCGCCGACTTCACCCGCGCGATGCTCGAGAGCGGCGAACGCTTGCGTTTCCCGCGCGTCGCCGCGCCGAAGGTGGACAAACACTCGACCGGCGGCATCGGCGACAAGGTCTCGATCCCGCTCGCGCCCGCGCTCGCCGCGTGCGGCGTCGCCGTGCCGATGATCTCTGGCCGCGGCCTCGGCCACACCGGCGGCACGCTCGACAAACTCGAAGCGATCCCCGGCTTCCGCACGCAGCTCTCGAGCGACGAGTTCGCGAGCTGTCTCGAGCGCACCGGCGTCGCGCTCGGCGGTCAGACGCCGGCGTTGGTGCCGGCGGATCGCAAGCTCTACGCGCTGCGCGACGTCACGGGCCTGATCGAGTCGATTCCGCTGATCGCGAGCTCGATCCTCTCGAAGAAGCTCGCGGAAGGACTCGATGCGCTCGTGCTCGACGTCAAGTTCGGCTCCGGCGCGTTCATGATCGAGCGCGAGCGCGGCGCCGAGCTCGCGCGCACGATGATCCGCCTCGCAGCGAGCATGGGCGTGAAGACGAGCGCGTTCCACACGTGCATGTCGCGGCCGCTCGGCCGGCTCGCCGGCAACGCGCTCGAGGTCGAGGAGAGCTTCGATTGTCTCGAAGGTCGCGGCCCGGCCGACTTGCGCGAGCTCGTGTGCGCGCAAGGCGGCGAGTTGTTGCGGCTCGCCGGGGCCGTGGCGACGCTCGACGCGGGCAAAGCGCGCATCGCGCGCTCGCTCGACGACGGCTCGGCGCGCGGCGTCTTCGCGCGTGTGATCGAGGCGCAAGGCGGCGATCCGCGGTGCTTCGACGATCGCGAGCGTCTGCCTCGCGCGCGCGAGCTCGCGTTCGTTCGCGCGCCGCGCGACGGCGTGCTCGCGTGGCGCGAGCTGCGCGCGCTCGGCCTCGCGATTACGGCGCTCGGCGGCGGCCGGCGCGTGCTCGGCGATCCGATCGATCCGGCCGTCGGCCTGGCATTCCCGGTCGATGACGGCGCGCGGGTCGCGCGCGGCGACGTGCTGGTCGAGCTCCGTCATTCCGGCCGCGGCGTCGACGAAGCGCTCCGGCTCGTCGAGCGTTCGTTCGAGATCGTCGACGCGCACACGCCCGATCCGCTGATCCTGACGCACGTCGACGGAGCCTGAATCGACGGTTGCCGCGGTCCGAACCCTTGCGGCGCCGCGAGCGCGAGGGTTCGATGGCGCCCCGCATGGTCCTGCTGCGCGCCTTCCTCGGCATCGCGTTCTTCGTGCTCGTCGCTTGGTTGTTGTCGAGCAACCGTTCGCGCTTCCAGTGGCGCGTGGTCGTCGGCGGAGTGCTGCTGCAGTTCGGCGTCGCCGCCGTGATCCTGCTCACGGACGTCGGACGCGGGTTCTTCGAAACGCTCTCCGGTTTCGTCACGAAGCTCGTCTCCGTCGTCGTGCCCGCGGCGACCACGGTCTTCGGCGAGCTCGGCAATCCCGGCGGCCAGTTCGGCTTCGTCTTCGCGTTCGCCGGCACCGGACTCGTCGTCATCATCTTCGTCTCGGCGCTCTTCGCGGTGCTCTACCACGTCGGGATCATGCAGGTCCTCGTGTGGGCGCTCGCGAAGTTGATGAGCAAGACGATGGGGCTCTCCGGCGGCGAATCGATGGCCGCCGCGGCGAACATCTTCATGGGGCAGACCGAGGCGCCGCTCGTCATCCGGCCGTACGTGCCGCGGATGACGATGTCGGAGCTCAACGCACTGATGACCGGCGGCTTCGCGACGATCGCCGGCTCGGTGATGGCGGTCTACATGGGCATCCTCGGGCCCGAGATCGCGCCGCACTTGATCACGGCGAGCGTGATGAGCGCGCCAGCGTCGTTCGTGATCGCGAAGTTGATCCGGCCGGAGACCGAACTCTCGGAGACCGCCGGCCGAGTCGAGCTCAAGATCGAACGCACTGCAACCAACGTGATCGAAGCGCTCGCGAACGGCACGAGCGACGGTCTGCGCCTCTGGCTGAACGTGATCGCGATGTTGATCGCGTTCATCGCGTTCGTGTACTTGATCAACTGGCCGCTCGGCGTGCTCGGCGAGCGGAACGGCATCCCGGACCTGTCGCTCGCGAAGATCTTCGGTTGGCTCTTCGCGCCGGTCGCGTGGTTGATCGGCATCACGGGTTGGCACGATTGCCAGCTCGTCGGCAGCCTGCTCGGCACGCAAGTGACGCTGAACGAGTTCTTCGGTTACCAAGGCCTGCAGCAAGTGCTGCCGTCGAGCGGCAACGAAGTCGTCCTCGAGTCCGCGCGCTCCGCGAAGATGGCGGCGTACGCGCTCTGCGGCTTCGCGAACTTCGGTTCGATCGGCATCCAGATCGGCGGCATCTCCGCGCTCGCGCCCGAGCGCAAGACCGACCTTGCGCGGCTCGCGTTCAAAGCGATGATCGGCGGCGCGATGGCGTGTTGGATGACGGCAGCGATCGCGGGAGTCTTCCTGTGAGCGCGGCGACGGCGCAGGATCCGGCCGTCGAGCGGCTCGTCCGTTCGCTCTCCGAGCACGAAGTCCGCGGCTTCGACGTCGTCTACGTGCTCGGTTCGGGGCTCGGCGCGTTCGCGGAACGGTTGCAGCACGCGCGCGCCGTGCCGTACTCGGCGTTGGACGGCATGCCGCAGAGTCGCGTCGCCGGACACGCGGGCAAACTGGTGCTCGGCGAGCTCGCGGGTCGGCGCGTGCTCGTGCAGCAGGGCCGCGTGCACCTCTACGAAGGTTGGAGCGCGCGCGAAGTGACGCGCGCCGTCCGTGCGTTCTGTCGTGTCGGCGCGCGCGCGATCGTCTTGACCAACGCCGCCGGCGGCCTGCGGCGCGACTGGCCCGCCGGCACGTTGATGCGCATCCGGGATCACATCGCGCTGCAAGGTCGCGCGCCGCTCGCGCGCGACGAACGCGGTGCGGCGAACGTGTGGGACGAAGCGCTCGGCCTCGCGCTCGAACGCGGCGCGAGCGACGCCGACGTGAGGCTCGAGAGCGGCGTCTACGCAGCGTTGCTCGGACCGAGCTACGAGACGCCGGCCGAGATCCGCTGGCTCGCCGAGTTCGGCGCCGACGCGGTCGGGATGAGCACGGCGCTCGAAGCGGTCGTCGCTCGCGCTTGCGGCGCCCGCGTGTGCGGCATCTCGCTCGTCACCAACCAAGCGGCCGGCATCTCGCCGACCCCGCTCGCGCACGAAGAAGTCGTCGCGGCGGGCGCCGCGGCGGCCGGGCGCTTCTCCGCGGTCCTCGAACGCGCGCTGCCGCATCTCTGCGCGGCGCTCTAGCTTCGAACGCCGCGTACGAGCTCCGCGGCGACGCACGTGGACGCCCGATGCGCGAACTTCCGCGGCCTCGTCGGCGTGGACGACCACGCCGCTCAGGTCAGGTGCTTCGAAAGCCGCGCGAGCGCGCGTGACAGTTGCTTGCGCGACGCGGACTCGCTGATGCCGAGGCGTGCGGCGATGTCCGCGTGGCTCAGGCCGTCGACGAACACGGCTCGGACGAGCGCGCGATCGTCGTCCGAGAGTCGCGCCAACGCACGATCGAGGCGCTCGAGCTCTTCGCCGTGCGCCGCGACGCCGCTCGGCGAGCCCAACGACGACGCGAGGCCTGCGAGCTCCGCACGCGAGAGCCCGGACATGTCGGCCGCCGCAAGTTCGTGCGCGGGATGGCGCTTCTCCGCCCGGTAGAAGCGATGACGGTCGAGCAGCTTGCGCAACGCGGTCTGGAACAACCATGCCCGGAACGCAGCTTCGCCGCGGTACTCGAACTTCGGCAGGTCTCGCAGCACTTCGCGGCAGACCGACTGCACGAGGTCCGACGACGACTCTCTTGCGAGGACCATCGGACTGGCGTGCTTGCGCACGTAACGACGCAAGCCGTCGAGGTGCTGCGCGAGCAACTCGTCGATGGCGCCGACATCACCCTGACTCGCGCGTCGAACGCGGTCTTCGTTCGAGGAGTTCATACGCTGCGCGCGGGTTCGATCATACCCGTGCACCGCCGGTCGCAGCTCGGGACGCGCCCGCCGTGCCCGAGCCGTTCGGCGCGACACGCTTGCGCGGCGAGAGATCGCACGCGAGCGTATTCTCGAGCCCATGGTCGACCGCTCGCATTCCGCCCAGGATTCGTTCGATGCAGACGATCCTGTCGGCAGCTTGCTCGCCGAATGTCTCGAACTGGCACCCGAGCAAGTGCTCGCCGCCGTCGAAACGGCGTGTCGCGAGCATCCGGAGCTCGCGGACGAGCTGCGGCGACGATTCGGCGCGCTCAGACAGGTCGGATTGCTCGCGACACCCGCCGAGACGTCGCGACCCGAGTTTCCCGAACGACTCGGCGAGTTCCGCCTGCTGGAGCGGCTCGGCGGCGGTGGCATGGGCGTCGTCTATCGCGCCGTGCAGGAATCGCTCGGCCGAGTCGTCGCGCTCAAGCTGATCCGCCCGGAGCAACTCTACTTCCCGAAGGCGCGCGAGCGTTTCCATCGCGAAGCGGAAGCAGCCGCTCGTTTGCAGCATCCCGGTATCGTGCCGGTGCACACGGTCGGCGAAACGCAAGGCATCCCGTACATCGTGATGGAGTTCGTCCCTGGCGCGACGCTCGCCGAGCTCTTGGACGAGCTCGACGGGCGAGCGCCGGAGAGCCTCACGGGCCGTGACTTCGCCGCCGCACTCGCGAGACGCGGCGGAGTCGAAGTCGCGAACGACGCGTTCACGGGAAGTTGGGTGCAGCACGCCGTCGAGTTCGCCGCGCAAGTGGCGGACGCGCTACAGCACGCGCACGAACGCGGCGTGCTGCACCGTGACGTGAAGCCGTCCAACATCGTGCTCTCGCGAGAGGGTCGCGCTCGTCTGCTCGACTTCGGACTCGCGGTCACCCAAGACGCGGCCAAGCGAGTGACGGCGAGTGGTGCGGCGCTCGGCACGTTGCTCTACATGTCGCCGGAACAAGTGCGCGGCGACCTGGCGGCGATCGACGTGCGCAGCGACGTGTACTCGCTCGGCGCGACGCTCTACGAGCTGCTCACGCTGCAGACGCCGTACTCCGAGACCACCACGGACGCGACTCGTTTGGCGATTCTCGACGGTCGACCCGATTCGATCCGCGCGCGCAACCGGTCCGTTCCTCGGGACCTCGAAATCGTCTGCGCGAAGGCGCTCGAGAAGGTGCCTGCGCGGCGCTACGCGGACGCGGCGAGCTTCGCGCGGGACCTGCGCAACGTGCTCGCGCACCGACCGATCGAGGCTCGTGCGCCGAATGCTCCGACGCGGCTCGCGCGATGGGCACGCCGCCACCCTGCGCGGGCACTTTCCGTCGGGCTCGCGTTCGCGTTGGTCGCCGTCACGCCGTCGGTGCTCTACTTCGTGTCTCGTGCGCATGCTCGGGAGCTCGAACGCGCACTCGAGGAAGCCGGAGCCGCGCGTGCCGTGGCGCAGCGCTCGGAAACCGAGGCACAGGCGCAGAAGCGCGTCGCCGAGACCGCCGCGCGTGACGCCGGAGAAGTCGCGGAGTTCCTGATCGAGCTCTTCGGCGCGTCCGATCCGTCGATCTCTCGTGGCTCCGACCTGCGCGCGAGGGAATTGCTCGACGACGGCGCCGCGCGGCTCGACACGGAGCTCGTCGATCAACCGGAAGTGCGGCGACGACTGCTGTTGCGGATCGGCGTCAGCTACGCAGGACTCGGCGAGCACACGCAAGCCGTCGAGCTCCTGCGACGCGCGCTTGCGGAGAGCGAACGCCTGCACGGGCCCGACTCGCCCGAAGTCGCCGAAGCGAGTCATCGGCTCGCGTGGTCGTTGCTCGCTCTCGGATCCCCAGAGGCCCGTGCGCTGATGGAGCGTGCGCTCGCGATGCGGAGAGCACTCCACGAAGCGACGAGCGACGAAGAAGTGCGCTGCCTCGTCGGGTGCGCAGCGGTCGCCACCGCGAACGGCCGGATCGACGACGCACTTCCGGTCTACCACGAAGCCTTGGAGGCACTGGAACGCGCGGCCGACGCCCGCGGGTTGCGCGCCATGGTGCTCGCCAACCGTGCTCACACGCTCTACGCCGGCAAGCGCTTCGAGCTCGCGATCGACGACGCGCGCGACGCCCTCACCTTGCAGCGCGAAGTCCACGGTGCCTCGTATCCGGGGGCTCTCGCGAGCTTGAACACGCTCGCGCTCGCGCTGAAGCACCTCGGCCGGAAGGACGAAGCGGAAGTCGTGTTCACCGAGCTCCTCGACCTGGGCGAGCGCGTGCACGGTGCTGAAAGTTCGACCGTCGCCATCTTCGCGTCGAACCGTGCCGGGTTGATCGAGGACCTCGGCCGCCGAGACGAGGCGCGCGCCGCGTACGAAGGTGCATGGAAGCTGTTCGTCGCGAGCTCGCCGCCGACCTTTCCGCAGCGCGTGACGTGCGGCATGAATCTCGCGCTGCTCTGCATGCGAACGGGTTCGTGGTCGCGTTCGGAGGAACTGTACGCCGAGCTCGCGCCGTCGATCCTGGCCGCGGAAGGCGACGCATCCACGCGTTACGCGACGGCCCTGAACAACGTCGCACTGTGTCGTGAAGCGCGCGGCGCGATCGACGACGCGGTCGGGGCGCTGGAGCACGCGTTGGAGTTCACTCGCGCCCAGACCGACGCCAGCGCGGCGTTGCGCGCGGCGCGCATCGGAGCCAACCTCGCACGCGTGCTCGTTCGCGCGCGACGCCATGCCGACGCCGAGCGCGAGCTCGTTTGGGTGCGCGAATATCTGGCGCGCAATCCAAACCGCGTCACGATCGCCGCCCTGGCCGACTTCGCCGAGGCACTGCGTGCGGAAGCCGTGGGCGACGCGGCCGCCGCACGCGTGGGTTTCGAGTCGCTCGAACGCGCCGACAAGCTCGACGAGGACACGCGTTGGCTTCCCGCCGCGGCGAGAGCACGACTCGCCGTGCTCCACGGCGACGTCGCGCTCGGCGTTCGAGCCGCCGCGGAGCTCGAAGCATCGCTCGGCGCCACGCACGTGGAGACGCTTGCGGCGCTCGAAGGTCTCGTGCGCGTCGCCGAGGCCGCCGGCGATGCCGGGCGCGCCGACCAGTCGCGGGCGGAGCTCGAGCGACGACGCGCGGCGCGCTGAACCCGCGTGCGCGTGCCCGGCGGGGCGCCCGGAAGGCAGTCGCGGGCGGAGCTCGAGCGGCGACGCGCGGCGCGCTGAACCCGCGCGTGCCCGGCAGGGCGCCCGGAAGGCAGTCGCGGGCGGCCCACGGCGGAAACCGGGATTTCGGGTCACGTCGCGCGTTCCGCTGCGCTCCACGACGCACGCCCCAAGCGCGGGCGGGAGAACAGCCCCATGCGTCGCACCGTCGTCTGCTCGTGTCTCGGCTTGCTCGTGTCCTCGTTCACCGGAGCGTGCGGGTCTGGATCTTCGACCAGCTCGGTCGCGCCGCCGACGCAGGCGACCGGGCACTTCGCCGATCCGCCGGTCAGTGGGCTCGCGTACTCGACGCCGACGTTCTCGGGAGTCACCGATGCTTCGGGCGCTTTCCAGTTCATGACCGGCGAGGACATCTCGTTCGCGGTCGGGAGTCTGCAGCTCGGCACGGCGGTCCCCGCCAAGTCCAAGATGAACGCGTTCGATCTCGTGCCCGGCGCAACCGAGCCGCTCCGCGCCGCCGACGTGCGCCGGTTCCGTTCGCAGAGTGCGTCGAATGCTCCCGACCTCGACATGCAGCGGGCGTACGAAGCGACGAACATCCTCGCGTTCCTGCATTCACTCGACGCGGACGCCGATCCGACGACCGGCATCGAGCTCGACATGGCGCTCGTGCCGCTCGTGGATGCGGCGGATCTCGACCTACGGCTTCCGTCCCAGAAGTTCGCGGCGGCGTTCGGTTTCCAAGCACTTCGCTACCGCGCGTTCGAACAAGGGCTCGTCCCGAGCGCGCGGCTGGTGCATCCCTACCGTGCGTACGACCGCCACTGCGCGGGGCGGAATCTCACGCCGCAGATCTGGTTCGACCAACGCATGGAGGTCGACTGGAACGCGGATTCCATGGTCGACCGGCTGGTCGAGTGGACCATCGACTCGCGAGGGTTCAGCATCGAGCAGCGCGTCGATTCGACTGCGAACGGGTCCTTCGACGAGATCGAGAAGTTCCAGTACACCGACGACGGCGACCTCGTGGAGCGCTGGTACGACGACAACGGCGACGGCGCTCCCGATACCTACGAGACGCGCCAATTCGACCTCCACGGCAACCAAGTCCAAAGCTGGACCGACACGAACGGCGACGGCGCGTTCGATCGGCTCGTGTACTCCACATTCGATGCGAACGGTGCGCTCGGCAAGTACGAGTTGGACCAGAACGCCGACGGCGCGATGGACGTCACCGCTTTCCACACGTACGACGCGGAAGGCAATCGCACGAAAGTCGAGACCGACACCGACGGCAACGGCCAGATCGATCGCATCGAGACACGGACGTTCGACGCAACCGGACACCCGCTGAGCATCTTGCAGGACGGCAACGGCGACGGCTTCCCGGAACAGATCGTCTGGTACGCGTACGACTCGTTCGGCAACCCAATCTCGTACGAAGTCGATGTCGATGCCGACGGCGTCGTGGACATGCGCACCGAGTACTCTTGGGACGCCAAGGCGTGCATGACACGCCAAGAGTTCGACGGCGACGCCGACGGTGTGTTCGACGAAGTGACCACCTGGAGCTACGACGGCTCACGTCGGACGACGCGCTTTCGCGTGGACCATGGCGGCGACGGGAACTGGGATGAAGTCGACACGTTCTCGTACGTCGACGACGCGGAAGGCAACGAGATCATCCGGGACGAGGACCACGGCGACGACGGCACGATCAACTACCACGCGGAAACGATCTACGGCGCCGAGAACCAGCAGATGGGTCGGAGGATCGACACCAACGGCAACGGGCTCTTCGACTACCTCGAGACCATGACGCAGGGGCGCGGGGCGTTGTTCGGCACCGTCCTCGCCGACTGACGCGACGCGGAACACCGCGCACTTCGTCGACGCGGCGCTGGAGAAGTCCGTTCGTTTCGCTGATCCTGTGCGTTCGACGGAACGAACTGCCGCATGCGAGGAACTGTTCCAGCCAACGCTCTCGCCCCGCTCGCTCGTTGGCTGGGTCGCGAGGCCGCGCTCGACGTCGTGCACGGCGAGGTCCGGCGCGCCGCGCAGTCGCTCGCGACCGTCGCCGAGTACGGCATGTGCCTGATCACGTGCGCGGACGAATTCCAGGGCGAGCTGCGTGCGAGCTTCGATCGCGACGTCGCTGCGCCGTTGATGTCGTCGTTGACGTTGCAGCAGCGACGCATCTTCTCGATCTCGAACCTCGGCGGGCGCGTCGAACCAGGTTCGCTCGAGCTCGCGAACGATCACTTCACGGTGCGCACGGCGAAATCCGGGGCGAAGACGCTCGTCGTCGAGATCGCCGCGCACGTCGGCAAGGTCGTCGACGGACACGATGCCGTGTTCGGCACGCTCGATCGTTTCGGCGTGCGCTCGCCGTGCTGTGGAGCGTTGACGTTGCTGCTCGAGAAGCCGCGTTCGGCCGACACGGTCCGGTATCCGTGGTTCGAGCAGCTCTCGGCGTTCTTCGGCGCCGACCGGCTCGCGACGTTGCGCGCGGACACCGGGCCGTTGCGACTCGTGCGCACCGCCGTCGTGCACACGGTGCTGCAGGTCGAGACGGCGATCGTCGACTTGTTGCGCGATCCGCCGCGCTCGCCGACGCACGTCTTGATCGTCGCGTTGGTCGTGGTGAACCAACGTGGGCCGGACACGGCGCTCCTGGTCGGCGCGCATCATCTGCATTTCGATGGAAAGGCGGTCGCGATCGTCGACGGCACGAGCCTGCGCGCGCGGCCGGACGCGCTCGTGCCGGAGCTCGAGAGCGGGCGCTTGCGCGTGGGATCGACGGCCCTCGCCGGCGACGGTGGGCAGCACGACGCCGAGCTCTCGGGCCGAGCAGGCGTCGCGCGGCGAGCCGCGGCCCTCGGACCGGCTGAGCGAGCGTTGCGACTCGGGTCGAGTGCGCCGGAACTCGTCGCGGAAGCCGAGCGGGTGCGTGGGCTCGCCCGCGTGCTCGCGGTGCGTTCGATCGACCTCGAGACCTACGCGCGGCCGATCCTGCGCTCGACCTTGCAGCGCGCCGCGCGGACGCATCCCGAGTTCGCCGCGGCCGTGCTCTTGCTCACGGCGAACCGTGGTGCGCCTCGCGCGAACGAGCTGCGGGCTTGCTTCGCGCGACCGCTGAACGAGGCCGACGCCCAACGGATGTTCCAGCGTTTCGAGCGCGAGCTCTTCGAACTCGACGTGCTCGTCGCGCGGGCGGTGCTCGGGTTCCTGTTCGACGCGTGAGCGGCCAAAGCGCCGCGCGCGCGAGCACGTTCACTCGTCGCCGGAAGCTTCGATCGCGCGGTCGGGGATCGGCAGACCGAACGCGGTCCGTAGCGCGGCGTCGAGCTCGAGGCCCCACGCGTCGAACGCGTGTTCGTTCGAACCGATGGTCAGCGCGGAACCGAACGCTTCGTGCGAGCCCAAGCCGCGCAGCAGTCCGTCGAGCGTCGCCGGCACGAGCTCTCGCGCGCTCGCTTCGCCCTTGGAGGTCGCGAGCAGCGCCAGTGCGTGAGCGATCGCGAGGTCGCCCGAGTCCGTGCTCTTCGAGAGCACACGGGCCGCCGCGAGCCAATCTTCGGCGCCGGTGAGACCCCCTTCCGAGACGATGTCGCGCATGCGCTTCAACGTCGCGTCGAGCGGGCCGCCGGCGGTGCCCTGCGCCGCGACGGCGGTCGCGAGGCGCCGTGCTTCCTTCGAGTTGAAACCCTTCGGCTTCTTGCCCTTCGACTCCGGTTTGCGGTCGTCGTAGTGCAGCGGCTCGAGCTCGAACTCCGCGCGGATCGACTGGTGCACGCGGTCTTCGAACGGCGGCGTCGGCGACGCGTTCGAGCTTTCGCCGTCCAGGATCGAGCAGAGTTGCTGCGGTTGGTCTGCGGCCAACATCCAGCGGTCGAGCGCCTCGACCGTCGCGCCGAGCGAGTACTCCACCTTCTGACAAGCGGCCGCGGAGAGCAGCGCGTGTCCGAGGGCGATCCGCTCGATCGGTTCGCCTTCGCGGGCGAGCATGCGGCCGGCGTAATAGAAGTCGACGGCAGCGCCGAGCTCGCCCTTCTTCAGGATGGCGTCGAGGCGTTCGGCCCGCGTGCGGCGTTTCTCCGCGCGGTCGCGGGAGTCCTTGGTGCTGGTGTCGTATCGATCGGTGAGGTCCTCGCGATAGAGCGCGTAGAGCTCCGTGTTGGGCGAGCTCTTCTTCTTGGCCTGGGGCTTCTGCGCGGATGCGCTGGCGAGACTCGTGAGCGAACACGTCGAGATTGCGACGAATAGCCCGGCGAGCAGCCCGGCGAACACGCGGAGAGTCGAGGGTTTGAGCATGGCGAGCGGCGAGGGTTGGGCAGGAAACCGGTGACGGGCGCGACGCCAGAGGGAAGAACGGGACCTCTACCCACCAACGCAGCCGCCCCCTACGCAGAACAAGACGTCGCCAAGAGCGATCGGTTGCGGCCCTTCTCCGAAATCCCCGCCGGCGCCCCTCCGACGGTCGGGAGTCCGTCTGATTCCCGACCGACGAGCGAATGTGCGCACGCCGCGAGGTCCATCGGTGTCCTAGGTCGCCGGCGGCTGCAGCGGCCCGAGTGCTGCGCGCTCGGCCACGCAGTCCGGAGCCGGCGGTCCGAATGGAACCGCATCGCACGGTAACGGCGATCCGGGTTGAGGTCAGGAAGTCGAGCTGGCGCGTGAGTCGCCGCTTCGTGCGGCGGCCGCGACGGGCACGCGCGCCCAAGCCGCGTTGCCGATCATGAACCTCGGCCGAGAATCGGGCTTGCGCGAGCGTCGCTTGGCTTGGCGCGGAGCGCGGTGTCGGCCCCAACTGGACACCTGGTGGCGAGGGTCGGTCCGACCCAGGCAGCTGTTGCGGTGTGAATCTCCGTCCTCGGGTAGGACCCCGACCGAGGGCCACATGCGGAAAGGTCGCGTCGTGCCGGGGTGCGCCGATCACGATGCCGGCCGCGGCGACGGCGCGCCGCGACGGAAGCGCGGGACGTTCAGGACGCCGATGCGGTGGCCGTACCACTGCGCGAACGTCGCGAGCGTGTGGAACGCATAACGCGTCGACGCTCGGATCGAGATGCTCGACGCTTCGTCGAAATAGCGCACCGGCACCGGCACGTCGCCGATCTTGAAGCCGAAGTGCACCGACTGGACGAGGAACTGCGAGTCGAAGACGAAGTTGTCGCTGTTCTCCATGAACGGCACGGTCTCGAGCACGCGGCGGCTGTACGCGCGGAAACCCGAGTGCCATTCGCCGAGGTTCTGACCGGAGAGCAGGTTCTCGATCAGCGTGAGCCCGCGGTTCGACAAGTACTTGACCGGCGGCATCCCGCCCTCGAGCGCTTCGCGTCGTGTGCGGATGCGGTTGCCGAGCACGACGTCGCAGATCCCGAGCTTCAAGATGTGCACCGCCGGCCCGATCATCCGACCGTCGTACTGATAGTCGGCGTGCAGCATGATCACGCAGCCTGCGCCGCGTTTCAGAGCTTCGGTGTAGCAGGTCTTCTGATTGCCGCCGTAGCCCGTGTTCTTCGCGTGCCGGATGTACGTCACCGGCAGCCGACGCGCGATTTCCTCCGTGTTGTCCTTCGAACAGTCGTCGACGACGATGATCTCGTCGACGACGTCCTTGGGCACGTCGTTGTAGATCCGCTCCAGGGTGTTCGCCGCGTTGTACGCCGGCATCACCACGATCACGCGGTCGTTCTGTTGCACGGTTCGATTATGTCCGACCGGGGCGAGGCGCGGGAAGCTCGGGGAGCCCGCTCGGTCGCTGCTACACTCTTCCGCCCATGAGCCTCGACCTCGACGCGATCGCCCGCCGCGCTGTGCAGCGCGCCCTCGCCGAGCGTGGGCTCGAAGGCGTGCCTCGCGAGGCACTCGCCGGCGTCCACGTCGTCGTCGAGCGGACGGGCGAGCCGCTGCGGCCTGGCTCGGAAGAGGAAGGAACTTCCAGTTCCGAGGCCGGGCGCGAGCTCGTCACCGAGCGCTCGCTCGCGATCGTCCCCGACGGAGGCGTCTACCGCGCACCCGACGGCGCGTTGATCACGCCGGCGGCGCGCGAGGCCGCCGAACGCCGCGCGATCCGCATCGTCGAACGCGCGACGAGCGCGACCAGGCCGCGCAGCGCGCACCTGCGAGTCGCGCTCGGCTCGGACCACGGCGGGTTCGCGCTGAAACGCGAGCTCGTCGTCGCCGTGCGCGAGTTCGGCCACACCGCGGTCGACCTCGGCACCCGCGACGAGAACGCCGTCGACTACCCGGACTTCGCGCGGGCCGTCGCCGAGGCCGTCGCGTCGGGGCAATGCGACTTCGGGATCTGCGTCGACGGCGCCGGGATCGGCTCCGCGATGGCGGCGAACAAGGTGCCGGGCGCGCGCGCCGCGGCGTGCTACGACGTCGCGCTCGCCAAGAACGCGCGCGAGCACAACTATGCGAACGTGCTGACGCTCGGCGCGAAGTTCGTGTCGCTCGGCAAGGCCGTCGACATCGTGCGCGCGTTCCTTGGGACGCAGGAAGGCGAGGAGCGGCACGCCCGGCGCGTCGCCAAGATCTCCGACATCGAACGGCGCTACGCCCGCCGACTGGAAGATTGAGCATGTCCTCCCACGCGAAAACGCCTCGGATCGGGCCCGTCGAGCTCGAAGACGTCCTGACCGAGATCGCCCGCCAAATCCTCGAGCACGGTGCCGCGTCGATCACGCCATGGGGCTCGACGACGATCCAAGTCGAGCTCGCGGTCGACCGCGTGCGCGAAGTGATCGATGCCGGGGCGGCGCGCATCGGCTGCTCATCCTGCGAGTCGCCGAAGCTCGGCGGGCTCGCGACCTACATCGATCACACGCTGCTCAAGCCCGACGCGACGGTCGAGGAGGTCGACAAGCTCTGCGCCGAAGCGTTGCAGCAGCGCTTCGCGAGCGTGTGCGTCAACGGAGCGTGGGTGAAGCGTTGCTCGGAGATCCTCAAGGGCTCCGGCGTGCTCGTCTGCTCGGTGATCGGTTTCCCGCTCGGCGCGATGGCGAGCGAAGTGAAGGCGTACGAAGCGCGCCGCGCGATCGAGGACGGCGCCTGCGAGATCGACATGGTCCAGAACGTCGGCGCGCTGAAGTCGGGCTTCGACGAGTTCGTGGAGAAGGACATCGCGATGGTTGCCGACGTGTGCCACCGGCTCGGCGCGAGGCTCAAGGTGATTCTCGAGACCGCCTTGCTCACCGATCCCGAGAAGGTCCGCGCCTGCGAGCTCGCCGTCCGCGCCGGCGCGGACTTCGTGAAGACGTCGACCGGCTTCTCGAAGGGCGGCGCAACG
Source organism: Planctomycetota bacterium (assembly GCA_023150475.1). Classification (GTDB taxonomy): domain Bacteria; phylum Planctomycetota; class UBA1135; order UBA1135; genus JACRIN01. Next base: position 35,858 of record JAKLKU010000004.1, on the reverse strand, counting down.
GCTGCCGACGTCGCCTTGATGCGCCGGACCGTCGGGCCGAGGGTTGGCGTGAAGGCCTCGGGCGGCGTGCGCGACGAAGCCGGAGCCAAGGCGATGATCGCGGCCGGAGCGACACGGATCGGCGCGTCGGCCTCCGTGGCGATCGTGCGCGGCGGGTCCGGCGGCGCCGGCTACTGAAGGGGTGGGCTACTGACCTCTAAACAGGGTCAAGGTAGCGAGCAAAGGCCGCGCTTCAGAAGCTGAGACGCGATGAACATCGCGTCGGACCCCGCGCGGGTTTGAGGCGCCAGGAACTTGACCTTGTCCGGCGCGACGTCGCACGTCGACGCGGCGGCCTGCCACACTCTCAGCACGTCGAGGACGCGGTCTTCGAGGCGTCTTCCGGGAGGCACTTGCATCGCAAAGTCGACGCAACCTTCATAGATCGGCTCGAGCTGGACACCCGGGGCCTCCGCACCGTCGAACTCGCGCAGCCAAACGCCCTTGGGTTCCGGGTGGAAGGTCGACTGGCCCTTCAGGCCCCACAGGCGTGTGCCGTCGTGGGCGCGCAGGCTCCACTCGACGACCTCGACCACGGGGCTCGCGAGGTCTGGCCTAGGAAATAGCAAAAAGCCCCGGCTCACGGAGCCCATCTCAGCCAGGCGCTCCCGCCAGTAGTCCGGTTCCAGCAGAAACCGCGACGGATTTCGTCGTTCCGGCGACGGCATGGCGTGCCGCAGCCGAGCGCGGAAAGGCACCGAACGCCGTCGACGGGAAAGGTGTCCAAACCGCGTGTTCAGGACGTGTTGTGGCGCGCGGCAGAACGCGGTGCGGGTAAGCGCGCAGTAAGCCGGCTCCTACAAGGACTTAGCGAGCTTCTCCCCTGGCTCTTTTGCCGGTGTGGTCCCTATTCTATGCGCCGCCCGCGGCCGGACCCCCGCGGTCCTGCCCGGCGGCCTGGGTCCCCATCGCTGGGGAACGACTCGTCGACAGGCTCCGAGCCGGTCCGTCCGGTTCCGGAAGGAGATTCGACGACGTGTACCCCCAAGCCATCCGAAGGACCGTGTTCGGCACGGTCCTCTGCGTTGCCGTCTGCCCGACGGCCCGAGCCGGCGCGGAATCCGACGCGCAGCCCAAAGCGGCGGTGCGAGCGAACGGCGCTGTCACGCTGATCCGTGCCGAGAAGCTGATCGTCCGCCCGGGCAAGGTCGAAGAACGGACCGCGGTGCTCGTCCAAGACGGTCGCATCGTCGCGATCGGCGAGCACCTCACCGCGCCGGAAGGCGCGCGCGAGATCGACGGCAAGGTCGTGTGCGCGGGGTTCATCGACGCCTGGTCGACGTTCGGAGTCGACGCTGCCGCGCTGCGCGACGAGCGCGTGAGCGCCGGCACGCAGACGGTCGACGCGTGGGACCCGTTCGTCGACGAAAGGTGGCGACTCGAACTGCTGCGCGCGGGCGTGACCGCCGTGCGCATCAACGCTGCGCCGAACGGCAAAGTCGGTGGTGTCGGTGCGATCGTCCGCACTCATCCGCAGCTCGACGAAGCGCACGCCATCCTGCTGCGTGACGCGTGCGTGGCGCTCGGAGTGGGCATCTCGCGGGGCACGCGCGGCTTGGATCCGTTCGATCGGCTCGCGGACGTCGATCGCGCGCTTGGCGCGTTGAGCGACGGCGAGAGCTACCTACAGGACAAGATCGACTACAAGCACGAGCTCGAAGCCTGGGAGAAAGCGATCGCCGAGAAGGAGAAGGAACTCGACGAGAACGCGAAGAAGGCGAAGAAGGATCGCGAGAAGGACAAAGCCGAGGCGGAGAAGTCGGGCAAGGAGTTCAAGGAGAAGTCGTACAAGGAGGACAAGCGGCCGAAGGCGCCGAAGTACGACGACGACAAGGAGGTCCTCGCGCGCGCGTCGAACGGCGAGCTGCCCGTCGTGATCGAAGCGCACCGTGCGCTCGAACTCCGCAGCCTTCTCGAAGGCATCGAAAAATACGACCGCGTGCGCTGGATCCTCGCCGGCGGGAGCGAGGCGGTTGCGTGTGCGGACGAACTCGCCGAGCGTAAGGTTCCCGTGCTCGTGTCGCCCGCGCTGCTCGGTCAGTTCCGGCCGGAGGAGCAACGGCTTGCCGAGCCTTCGCTCGCGGGCCGGCTCGCCGAAGCCGGCGTGCCGATCTTGATCGGTTCCGGCGCAGGCGATGCGCTCGGCGCGCGTGACCTCGGTCTGGTCGCCCAGCTCGCGATCGGCGCCGGGTTGCCGCGCGAGAAAGCGTTCGAAGCGCTGACCCTCGGTGCGGCGCGCGCCTTCGACGTCGCGGATCGCGTGGGTTCGATCGAAGTCGGCAAGGACGCCGACCTCTTGGTGCTCGACGGCGAGCCGTTGGTCGCGGGCACGCGCGTGCAGTTCGTCCTCTCGGCCGGCGACGTGGTCGTCACTCCGGAGCAATGATCGTGATCCGAGCCCTCGTTCTCCTGGCGGCGCTCGCGCCGACCGCTTTCGCCCAATCGTTCGCGGTGCACGCGACGAAGATCCATGGCCCCGACGGAGTCGTCGAAGACGCGACGCTCTGGGTCGAAGACGGCAAGGTGCGCGCGCTGGTTCGCGGCAAGGACCTGCCGAGCGACGTTCCGATCCGCGAGCACGCGGGCGAGATCACGGCGGGCCTCGTCGCGGCGCACTCGTACGCCGGAGTGCTCGCCGAATCGCACGACGACACACGTTCGGTGCTCGCCGAATCGCGCATCGCGCACGCGTTCGACGCCGATTCGTCGGATCTGCGGCGCGCGCTCGCAGCCGGTGTGACGACGCTGGTGCTCTCGCCGAGGCCGGAGACGCTCGTGCCGGGCGTCACGGCGGTCGCGAAGACCGCGGGCGGGACGTTGCTCCGCCGCGAAGCGCACCTCGCGATCGGTCTCGACGCGCGCGCACAACGCATCAACCGTGCGCCGACGAGTCCGGCGGGCATGCTCGCGGAGCTCGACGCTCGCTTCGCGCGTCCCACCGGGGCGTTCGCGAGCGCCGCGGCAGGTCGGTTGCCCGTGATGATCGCGGCTGCGGAACGCGACGACGCGGAACGCGCGCTCGCGTTCGCGACGAAACATCACTTGGGCGGAGCGTTGCTCCACACGGAGCTCGCGGGCGAACTGGTCGGTGACGTCCAGCGCGCCGGGCTCTCCGTGATCTTCGCGCCGCTCGGCGTCGGCGCGGAGAAGCGCGCGATCGACTCGGTCGTTGCGCTCGGCAAGGCCGGCGTGCCGTTCGCGTTCTCGCTCGACTTGCCGTTCGACGCACCGGATGCGCTGCGGTTCTCGACGGCGATGGCGTTGCGCGGAGGGCTCGAGCGCGCGGTCGCGCTCGACGCTCTCACGGCGCAAGCGGCGCGCATCGCTGGCGTGCAAGATCGCGTCGGCTCGCTCGCGAAGGGCCTCGACGCGGACTTCGTCCTGTGGAGCGGGGATCCGCTCGATCTCGGTTCGCGGCCGATCGCCGTCTACGTCGACGGCATCGAACGACTCGGAGGTGCGCGATGAGCGCGTGGTATCTGGCGACGGTGCTCGCGCTCGGCGCGGCTCCGGCGAACGAAGACGAATCGCGGTCGTGGACGGTCTTCGCCGACAAGGTCTACACCGCGGCCGGCGACCCGCTCGATGGCGGCACCGTCGAAGTCAGCAACGGCAAGATCTCCGCAGTGTCGCCGGGTGGCAGCGCGGGCGACGCAAAGCTCTCGGTCGCGGCGGTGACGCCGGGGCTCATCGACCTTTCCGCGCGCATCCACGGCGGCACGCAGTCGGTCGAGCAGGCGAGCGAGACGATCGCGCATCTCAGCACGCTCGACGGGCTCGATCGGTTCGTCGAGGACTGGAACCGCCAGGCCCGCAACGGCGTGACGTGCGTGATGGCGTCGACGTACGACGACGCGGTGATCGGCGGCCTGTCGATCGCGCTCAAGACCGCGGGTGGTGACGCACTCGCGGAGCGCATCGTCAAGACGGACGTCGCGCTGCGCGCCGCGATGGGCCAACAGCCGAGCCAGCGCAACCACCCCGCTGCCGGGCGCCCGACGGACTTCTTCTCGCGCCGACCGACGACGCGCATGGGCGTCGAGTGGACGCTGCGCGATCGTTTCTTCGAAGCTGCGTACTCGAAGCAAGACGCGGCTCGTGCGTTCCCGGGCTCGGACGTGCTGCTCTCGGTGCTCGCCGGCGAGCGGCCGATCGCGATGCAGGCGTGGTCGACGCAGGACATCCGCACCGCGATCTTCTGGAAGGAAGAGATGGAGCGCGAGGGCTTCGGCCGTCCGAAGCTGATCCTCGACGCCGCCGCGGAGGCTTGGAAGGAGCCCGAGCTGCTCGCGCGTTCGGGTGCCGCCGTCGTGTTGCCGCCGCATCCGGCGCAAGGTCGCACTGGCGAAGGCTCGTTCATGGCGCTCGACACGGCGAAGCTGCTCTTCGAGCTCGGCGTGCCGTTCGCGCTGTCCGGGCACAACGCGATCGAGAAGTCGTCGCAGCTCGCGCTCCAGCCCGGCTACGCGATGCGCGGCGGACTCCCGTTCGACGCGGCGCTGCAGGCGGTGACGATCACTCCTGCGCGGATGATCGGCATCGAGAAGCGCGTCGGCTCGATCGAGGTCGGCAAGGACGCGGACCTCGTGCTCTGGAACGGCAAACCTTTCGAGGCGACGTCGCGCGTCGTCGGCGTGCTCGTGGATGGTCGATTGATCCTCGACCCGCGAGCGCAATCAACAGAACAAGGCGAGGCGAAGTGAGGCCTCTCTCGGAATCGCGGAGACTTTCGATGCTTCTCAACACCGTGCGCAACGCAGCGCTTCGTTCGACCTTCACCGTCCTCGCGTTCGCCGTCACCGCCGCGGTCGCGCTCGCTCAGGACCGCATCGCGATCAAGGCCGGTCGGATCATCACGCAGTCCGGCCCCGAGATCCAAAACGGCGTGATCGTGATCGAGAACGGTCGCATCACGGCGATCGGTGCCGACGTCAAGGTGCCGTGGGACGTCACGGTGATCGACGGCTCGAAGATGACGGCGATGCCGGGCTTCGTCGAAGCGCACAGCTTCCGCGGCATGGATCGGCCGAACGAGAACGTCGACGTCGCGCCGTTCCTCTCCGTGCGGGACTCGATCGATCCGATCGCGTTCTACTTCGAGGAGTGCCTGCGCTACGGCATCACGACGATCAACATCCAGCAGGGCAACAACTGCGTCGTCGGCGGCCAGGGTTTGGTCGTCAAGCCGTTCGGGCTGACGATCGAAGAGATGCTCGTGCGGCCCGACGCGGGCCTGAAGCTCTCCGCGACGCCGAAGTTCGGCTTCTCGAGCGCGACGCAGGCGCAAGCGCTGCGCAACGCGTTCGGCGAGCTGCGCCGGCACCTCGAGCAACTCGTCGCCGACGCGAAGGATGGCAAGGATCGCGCTCGCCGCGAAGCGCTCTTCCAAGGTCGCGACCTCGAGGGCGAGAAGGGCAAGGGCAAGCCGATGGCCGGCTCCGCGTGGAAGGTCGACGGGCTCGAGCTCGTCGCGCGCGGCGAAGTCGATCAGAAGCAGGAGCCGTTGCTCGACTTGGTCGAGGGCAAACTGAACGCGTACTTCTACTGCGGCCGCGCGATGGACGTCCGCACGGCGCTCGAAGTCGCGCGGGAGAACGGCTTCCTCGCGCGCACCACGCTCGTCGTCGACGGTTCGTGCTGGAAAGCGGCCGCGCAAATCGCGGAGGCCGGCGTGCCGATCATCCTCGGCGCGCCGCTCGTGGTGATCGAGCGCGACCCGATCACAGGCAAGGAATCGGAAGTCTTCGCCCCGGCGAAGTTCCAGGAGAAGGGCGTCCGGATCGCGTTCTCGAGCTCGAACTCGACGACGGAATCGCTCTGGTTCCAGGCGGCGACCGCCGTGGCGAACGGCTGGCCGCGCGAGAAAGCGCTCGAAGCCGTGACCAAGAATCCGGCGGAGTTCCTCGGGCTCGGCAAGCGCGTCGGTTCGCTCGAAGTCGGCAAGGACGGCAACGTCGTCCTCTGCTCGGGTGATCCGCTCTCGATCACGTCGACCGTGCAGTACGTCGTCATCGAAGGCAAGCAGGTCTACGACCGCTCGAAGGACATCCGCGTGAAGTCGCTCGTCGAAGGCAAGTTGCCCGCGGGCACGACGCCGATGGGCGGCGACGCCGAAGCCGGCCACGTGCACGACGACGGTTGCGGCACGATCGGTCACACCGATGCGCAGGACGAGAAGAAGGACGAGAAGAAGGAAGACAAGAAGGACGGCGACGAGAAGAAGGGAGACGGACGCTGATGCTCGCGTACTTCTTCTTCGCCAGCCTCTGCGCGCCGCTTGCCGAGCCGATGGGCGCGGGCAAGACGGTTGCACTGAAGGCCGGAACGGTGCACGTCGTCGCCGAAGGGCGCACGTGGACCGATGGAGCCACGGTGCTCGTGCGCGACGGCAAGATCGTCGCGGTCGGCAAGGACGTCGTGATCCCCGGCAACGCCGAAGTCATCGACTACGGACCGGACGCGGTGCTCGCGCCCGGCTTCGTGTCGGCGAACTCGAGCTACGCTCCGCCGATCGGCGCGGCGCGCACCGCGGCGCCGACGATCCGAGCGCTCGACAACGTCGACTTCTTCTCGACCGGCTACGTCGTCGACCTCACCGGCGGTGTCACGAGCGCGTACGTCGCGCCCGCGCGCGGCCGACTGATCGGCGGCCAAGGTGCAGTGATCAAGCTCGCCGGCGAGGACGAGCGCAATCGCGTGCTCTCCGAGACCTCCGCGCTGCACGGCGCGATCAGCGACGAAGCGCGCGCGACGCCGGGCTACTGGGACGTGCCGATCCCCGCGACGGCGCAGACGGGGCTCGGCGTGGAAGAGCCGCAGCTCCCTCGTTCGTTGATGGGGGCGATGGTGGCGCTCGACGAGCTCGTCGACGCGGCGCGAGGTGGCCAGGACTCCGGCGCGTATGGTCCGACGACTGCCCGTGATCTCGCCGCGCTCATGCGTCGCAACGTCGCGTGGCGCATCGACGCGGAGAGCTCCGAAGAGCTGCGCGCGATCGCCGAATGGGCGAAGAAGGCGCGCGTTCCGCTGGTGATCGAAGGCGCGGCGGAAGCCGCCGACGTCGCGAACGAACTCGCGGCGAACGGCGCGTCCGTGGTCGTCGAAGTGCCGATCGCGCCGGGCGCGAGCGGTCGCGACCTCGGCCGGGGCGACGACGACGAGTGGCCGCGGTTCGACACGGTGTCGAAGCTCGTCGCCGCCGGCGTGCGCACGGCGATCGCGACGCCCGACTACGTGCGGCCGCGCGATCTGCGTTACGCGGCGTGCATGGCGCTGCGCGGTGGACTCTCGCGCGACGCCGGGTTGCGCGCGATCACGTTGACCGCCGCCGAGATCCTCGGTGTCGCGGACCGCGTCGGCTCGCTCGAGGCCGGCAAGGACGCGGACATCGTCGTCCTGAACGGCGACCCGCTCGCGATCACGAGCTCGGTCGTCGCGACCTGGGTCGACGGCGAGCTCGCGTGGCGTGCGAGCTCGAAGTCGAGTTCGGTCGTGATCGAAGCCGCGGAGGTGTACCTGGGCGATGGGCACTACCTGCGGCCGGGCCAAGTGCTCCTGCGCGACGGCGTGATCGCCGAAGTCGGCGAGCGCGTGGCGCATCCGGCGGGCGCGACCGTCGTGCGCGGTGCCGCGGCGATGCCCGGCATGATCGATGCGTTCGGCTACCTCGGCCTCGAAGGTTCGAGCCGTGTGCCGGGCACCGATTTCAAGCTCGGTCGCATCGTTTCGGCCGGCGACACCGTCGACCGCAAGGTCGCGAAGGCGGGCGTGACGACCGTCGTCATGGCGCCGCGTGGTCCGTCGAACTCCGGCGCGCCGATCCTGGCGTACAAACCGGCGGGTTCCGACGTCGAGCGCATGGTCGTCGAAGACCCGTGCGCGTTGCGCGTCGTGTGGACCGATCGCAACAACCGCACGGAGTCCGGCAAGAACGTGCGCCAAGCACTCGAGAAGGCGCTCGAGTACGACAAGAAGTGGAAGGCGTACGACGAAGCGCTCGCGAAGTGGACGCCGCCGAAGGAAGAGCCCGCAGCCGAGACGAAGAGCGACGAGAAGAAGGACGAGAAGGCGTCCGAAGGCGAGAAGAAGGACGAAGCCAAGAAGGACGACGAGAAGAAGGACTCGGACAAGAAGGACAAGAAGGACAAGAAGAAGGCCGCGGACGAACCGCTCGTCGGCATCTGGAACGCGCAGGTCACGGTGTCTCCGTTCGCGGAGAAGCACTGCTTGACGCTGCGGCTCGAACCGAAGGAACCTTCGGTCGCCGGCTCGATGCGTTGCGATCCGTTGTCGTCGTTCCTCGTGCCGCTGATGGGCACGTACCAGGAGAAGAAGCTCTCGGTCTTCGGCTACGGCTCGCGCGGCAAGTTGACCATCGAAGCCGAGATGAAGGACGCGAAGCTCGTCGGCAAGATCGTCCTCGGTTCGACGACGGTCGATTTCGAAGCGACGCACACGTCGCACGAACTGCCGGTCGCCGCGCGCAGCGAGCGACGCCGTGAGAAGACCGAAGAACCCGAGATCAAGGGCAAGCCCAAGGCGCCGGGCATCGACGAGAAGCTCGAACCGTGGCGCAAGGCGTTGAGCGGCGAAGTCGTCGTCGTGGTCGACGTCGACCGCGAAGACGAGATCGTCGCGTGCGTCGACGCGTTCGCGGCCGCGGGCGTCAAACCGGTGCTCTACGGCGCGGACGAGCTTTGGCGCGTCGCGAAGCAGGTGCGCGGCAAGATCTCGGGCGCGCTGATCTCGACGCAAGCCGTGCGACAAGATCCCGAGGGCGGGCTCGAGAGCCTGACGAACCGCTACGTCGAGCTCGCGTCGCTCGGCGTGCGCATCGCGTTCCACAGCGAAGCCGAAGAAGGCGCGGCGGAGTTGCCGTTGATGGCGCTCTACGCCGTCGCCACGGGCTACTCGCCGGAAGCGGCGCTGCGCGCGTTGACGTCGGACGCGGCGGACATGCTCGGCCTCTCCGAACGCGTCGGCCGGATCGCGCCGGGCCTCGACGGCGACGTGTTGGTGCTCGACGGCAAGCCCCTCGACCCGTCGACGAGCGTGCTGCGCGCGTTCGTCGCCGGCGAAGAAGTGCGGTGAAAGGCAGGCGATCCATGCTGAAGCGATTTCTTTCGATCGTCTGCGCGCTTGGCGCATTCCAGGCGAGCTTCGCGCAAACGCCGGCGCCGGCGTCGAAACCCGGCGCGGGCGAGCGCGGCGGCAGCGGCCTCGCGATTCGCACGACCAAAGCGCTCACGGCGAAGTGGGAAGGCGAAGCGGTCGTCGACAACGCGATGGTGCTCGTCAAGGACGGCAAGATCGAGCGCATCGGTCCGGCGAGCGACGTCGCGGTGCCGCCGGGCTACGAATTCGTCGACGTCGGCTCGATGTGGCTGATGCCGGGCATGGTCGACTTGCACGCGCACATCGGCGGCTCGTTCGACATCAACGACATGGTGTACGTGACGCAGCCTGAGCTGAAGGTGCACGCGTCGGTCGTCCCGCACAACGAGATGTTCAAACGCGCGCTCGCTTCGGGCGTGACGAGCGTGCTCTACATCCCGGGCTCCGGCGTCAACTCCGGCGGCCAGGGCATCCTCTTGAAGACCGGCCTCGATCGATACGAGGACTCGGTGATCCGCGATCCGGGTTCGCTGAAAGTCGCGCAATGGGGCAACCCCGAGCGGTGGGCGATCGGCGTCGGCAAGACGTGGGAGAACTGGCACCTGCGCGACATGTTCCGCCGCGGCAAGGCGTACGCCGACGCGTGGGATGCGTACGAGAAGGGCGAAGGCCCGCAGCCTGAGAAGCGCCTCGAAATGGAGGTCTTCCGTGAGCTCTACGGCCAACGCACGCAGGTCTCGACGCACACGCAGGTCTACCAAGTCGTGTTGACGACGCTGACGATGATCCGCCAGGAGTTCGGCATCGACGTCTACATCGACCACGGCGAAGTGAAGGGCTACCTCACCGCGCCGATGGCCGAGGAGATCGGCGTCAACGCGATCCTCGGGCCGCGCAACGTCGATCAGCCGCGCCTCTTCGGCATGGACACCGACGGGCAATGGCAGGGCATCGCCGCGGAGTACCAGAAGCGCGGGCTCAAGAAGATCGGCTTCAACACCGACTCGCCGGTCATCCCGGAAGAGGAGCTGCAGCTCCAAGTCGGCATCGCCGGTCGCTACGGCTTCGACATGACGAACATGGAAGGCGTCAAGGGCCTCACGATCGTGCCGGCGATGACCGCCGGCATCGCGGATCGTGTCGGCTCGCTCGAGCCGAAGAAGGACGCCGACATCGTCGTGTTGAGCGGCGATCCCGGCGACCCGCGCACGTTCGTCACGGCCGTGTTCATCAACGGCAAGCGCGTCTACGACACCAAGGAAGACCCGCGGCGCTGGTGATGGGCTTCCTCGCGCGATCGATCGGCGTGTGCGCGCTCGCGACGTTGTCCGTCGCGGGCGTCGGGCCGTCGTTCGCTGCGGGTGGCACGTCGAAGGCGTCGGACTTCGTGGAGGAACGGCTCGCGATCGTCGCCGCGAAGGTGCTCGTCGCTTCGTGGGACGGCGCGCAAGTGATCGATCGCGGCGTCGTGTTCGTGCGCGGCTCGAAGATCGAAGCGGTCGGTCCGGCGAGCGAGCTCTCGATCCCCGCCGACACGCGCGTGCTCGACGTCGGAGAGCGCTGGATCCTGCCCGGTTTCGTCGACTTGCACAGCCACGTTGGCGGTTCGGGCGGCGACATCAACGACATGGTGTTCCAGTGCAACCCCGAGTTGCGCGTGTCGAGCACCGTCGTGCCGTCGAATCGGTTCCTCGATCGTGGACTCGCCGCCGGCGTGACCACCGTGCTCTACATCCCCGGCTCGGGCACGAACATCGGCGGCCAGGGCATCCTGATCAAGACGTCGCCGCAGACGTTCGAAGCGATGCGCGTGCGCGAGCCCGGTTCGTTGAAGATCGCGCAAGGCGACAACCCGACGCGCTGGGGCTACGGCATGGGCCGGCCGCTGATGAACCACCACATCCGCGACACGCTGGCGAAAGGCCGCGAGTACGCCGAAGCGTGGGAGCGTCACGAGCGCGGCGAAGGACCGGAGCCGACGAAGCGCCTCGAGCTCGAGGTGTTCCGCGACCTGTTCGGCCATCGCACGCAGATCTCGACGCACACGCAGATGTACCGGCTCGTCCTGTCGACGATCTCGCTGATGCGCGGTGAGTTCGGGCTCGACGTGTACATCGACCACGGCGAGTGGGCGGGCTACGTCGCCGCGCCGCTCGCGGTCGAGATGGGCGTCGGAGCGATCATCGGTCCGCGCGAGATCGACGCCGTCGGCACGCGCACGCCCGATTCCGACGGCAAGGTGCTCAGCGTCTCCGCCGAGTACCAACGCCGCGGACCGATGCAGGTCGGCTTCAACACCGACGCGCCGGTCGTGCCGCAGGAGGAGCTCTTCCTCCAAGCGACGATGGGTGTGCGCTACGGCTTCGCGAACGACGCGCTCGAAGCAGTGCGTGGTTTGACGATCGTGCCGGCGCGCACCGCGGGCATCGCGGACCGCGTCGGCTCGCTCGAGCCCGGCAAGGACGCGGACATCCTGGTGATCGGCGGCGATCCGACCGATCCACGCAACGCCGTCGAGCTCGTGTTCGTCGAAGGCGAACTCGTCTACGACGCCGCGGCCGAAGGGAGGCGCTTCTGATGCGCCGCTCGGTCCAGACGCGCGGTTTCGCGCTCGCCGTCGCCGCGGGCCTCGCGCTCGCGAGCTGTCGGGCGACGAACGAGCCGTCGGTCCGCACCGTCGTGCACGACGACGGCACGCGCGAGCTCGTGATCCGGCCGCTCGCGACCGGCGAGACGGGACTCGTCGTGCGCGCCGGCAAGATCGTCACGTGCGATGCCGCCGACACGCTGCTCGCGCCGGGCGTGCTCGTCGTGCGCAACGGCAAGATCGAAGCGCTCGGCGAGACGTGTGACGTTCCCGACGGCTTCACGGTGCTCGAGTTCCCCGACGCGACGCTCGCGCCTGGCCTCGTCGACCTCCACACGCACATCCACTCCGGCAGTTTCGGCGACATCAACGACATGGTGTTGCCGGTCAATCCGGAGTTCCGCACCTCGCCGACGATCGTGCCCGGCAATCGGCTGATCCGCCGCGGACTCTCCGGCGGCGTGACGACGCTGTTCGGCATCCCGGGCAGCGGCACGTCGATGTCGGGCTTCGGCGTGCTCTACAAGTCGAAGCTCGATTCGACGTACGAAGAAGCCGTGATGGCCGACCCGGGCGGCCTCAAGGTCGCGCAGGACTCGAACCCGCAGCGTGAGGCCGGCGACTTCGGCGTCGGACGCGGCGCGTTGTCGTGGATCCTCCAGAACGTCAACGATCGCGCGAAAGCAGCCGTGCGTGATGGGCAGGTCGAGCCCGGGCTCGCGAACCTCGCGAAGGTGCACACCAAAGAGCTGCCGATCCTGATCCACACCGCGGGCAGCGACGGCATCACCAACACGGCGCGCATGTGGCGTGTCACCAACGACACGCGCAGCACGCTGTCGCACGGCTGTTTCGACGCGTGGAAGACGAGCAAGGCCGTCATCGACATCGGCATGACCGTCAACAACGGCCCGCGGACGATCGAGTGGGTCTCGTCGCGCGAAGGTCGCGTGATCGGGATCTCCGCCGAGTACCTGAAGAACGGCGCCAAGAACCTGTCGATGAACACCGACTCGCCGGTGGTCGCGCAGGAAGAGCTCGCGTTGCAGAGCGCGATGTCGTCGCGCTACGGCGCGGACGACTACACGATGCTGCGTGCGTTGACCATCCACCCTGCGATCGCCTTCGGCATCGACGATCGCGTCGGCTCGCTCGAGCCGGGCAAGGACGCCGACCTCGTCGTCTGGAGCGGCTGGCCGCTCGATCCGCGCTCGCGGGTCGAACTCGCCGTGATCGACGGCGGCATCGAATACGACCGAACGCGCGACGGTCAGATCTTCTGAAGTCGCGCGAAGGAACACCCATGAAGCTCCGAAACCTGCTCTCGAGTTGCGCGGCGCTCGCATTGGCGAGCCTCGCGTCCGCCGGCGACTTGGTCGCGATCAAGGCGGGCCACGTCGAAACCGTCTCGCACGGCTGCATCCAACACGCAGTCATCCTCGTCGAGGACGGCAAGATCGTGACCGTCGGCAAGGACCTGCCGATCCAACGCGGCATCCCGGTGATCGACGCGCCCGATCTGTGGGTCGTGCCGGGCTTCGTCGACGCGTACTCGCGCGTTGGCCTCGAAGCGCGCGGCAGCTCGGAGTTCAACCCGCACGTGAAGGTCGACGCCGAGATCTTCGCGCGCAACGACGAGTTCCGCGACGCGCTCGAAGCGGGCGTGACGACGCTCGGGCTCTATCCCGCCGGCAGCGGTGGCATGCCGGGCCAGGCGTGCGTCGTCCGTCCGGCCGGAGCGACCGCCCAGGAGATGCTCGTCAAGAGCGGCTCGTACCTGCTCTTCGTGTTCCGCTCCGACGCGCGCTCCAAGAAGATGCTGAAGGACGCGTTCGAGAAGGCGAACGAGTACGTCGAGAAGGAGAAGAAGGCTCGCGAGAAGTGGGAGAAGGACCAGGGCAAGAAGAAGGACGACAAGAAGGAAGAGAAGAAAGACGAGAAGAAAGAGGAGAAGAAGGAAGGCACTGCCGCCGAGCTCCAGGACGAGTCCGCAGCGCAAGAGAAGAAGGACGAGAAGGCCGAGAAGACCGACGCCGCCAAGGGTTACGTCCCGCCGGAGGCCGACGAGAAGGTCAAACCGTTCCTCGATCTGCGCGCGAAGAAGCTCCGGATGCTCGTGACGCTCTTCACCGCGGCCGATTGGCTGCACTTCTCGCAGGCGCTCGGCAAGGAAGACATCGGATACGACCTGCGCATCGCACTGACGCGCGACATCGACGTCTGGGAAGTCGCGAAGCCGATCGGCGAGAAGAAGCTGCGCGTCCTGATGGAGCCGGAGATCACGACGGTCTGGGGCACGCTGCGTCAGCGCAACTTGCCCGCCGAGTTCGTCGCGGCCGGCGCCAAGCTCGTGCTGCTGCCGCGCGGCGACGCACCGAGCATCTTCAAGAACTGGCCGCGACACGTCGGTGAGATCATCGCCGCGGGGCTCGACCGCGACGTCGCGTTGCGCGCGATGACGCTGGAGCCCGCGGAGATGCTCGGCGTCGCAGACCGCGTCGGCAGCGTCGATGCCGGCAAGGACGCCAACCTGCTCTTCTTCACCGGGGATCCATTCCAAGCCACGTCGAAGCTCGCGGCCGTGATGCTCGAAGGCCGCATCGTCCACGGGGAGGTGCAGCAATGAAGTCCACGATCCACGACACACGCATCGGCAAGCTCCTCGGGCTCGCGACGTTCCTCGGCGCGTTCGCCTTCGCGACGCCGTCGTTCGCACAGGAGGAGGGCGGCGAGAAGAAGGACGAGGCCGCGAAGAACGAAGAGAAGCCGGACGAGGACAAGTGGTTCGCCGTGATCAACGCGGACGTGTTCCCCGGCACCGGTGGGCATTTCCGCGACGCGACGATCCTCGCCAAGAACGGCAAGATCACCGAGATCGGCGTCGCCGTCGACGTCCCGGACGACGCCACGGTGCTCGACGCCGGCGGGTTGCGGGTTTACCCCGGTCTCGTCGCGTACGCGTCGGCCGGGCTCTTCGGCAACGCGTCGAGCGACTTCGCCGACACCGTCAACACGTTCTCGCCGAACCTCGTCATGGCGCTCGGCAACGGCATCACGACGGCGGGCCAAAGCGGCGCCGCGCTGAAGCTGAAGCGCGGTGAAGTCGACGGCGTCCTGCTCAAGGAGAAGGCCTCGACGCTCCTGAGCTACAGCTCGCAGAACCCGCAAGGCAAACGCAGCCTGATCGACAAGTTCGAAGCGACGGCCGCGTACCTCCGCGATTACCGCGCGTGGGAGGAAGAGAAGAAGACCAACAAGGACGCGAAGGAACCGCCGAAGAAGGACTCCGACGCGACGATCCTCCAAGTGCTGAAGGGCGAGGTCCGCGCGCGGTTCCAAGCGGACGATCGCGACGAGTTGCTCGGTATCGCGCGGCTCGCGCAGAAGTACGGCTTCCGTCCGGTGATCGAAGGCTGTCGCGAAGGCTGGACGGTCGCGGAAGAGCTCGGTCGAGCCGGCGCGTACGCCGTGATCACGCCGCGCGACCGCGTCGACAAGTCGGAGGAGCTCGTCGCTGCGGGCGGGACCAGCATCGAGAACGCCGCGATCCTGCGCCGCGCCGGCGTGCAGATCGCGATCGTGCCTGCCGCGAAAGGTGTCGACCTCGGTGGCATCGCGGGCCGCGACATCCTCGCGCTCGCGATCGAAGCGGGCTTCGGCGTGCGCGGCGGCTTGACCAACGAAGCGGCGCTCGAAGCGATCACGATCGTTCCGGCGCGGTTGCTCGGCGTCGAACACCGTGTCGGCACGCTCGAGGTCGGCAAGGACTGCGACCTGCTCGTCTGCGACGGCGATTTGATGCACTACGAGACGTTCGTGCAGCAAGCAGTCGTCGAAGGCAAAGTCGTCTACGAGAAGAACAAAGAGCTCTTCTACGCACACATCCGGCCCAACGAGACCAGCGCGCTCGCGCCGCCGACGCGCGTCGACAAGGGCCAGGAAGGCGCGGCCAAACCGGCCGATGAGGCGAAGGACAAGGACGAGAAGAAGCCCGACGAGAAGCAGGACGGCAAGGACGGGGAAAAGAAGGACTGAGCGACGTTTCGCCAGTCGCCTCGACGCGGGGTCGCAGCAGCGGCCCCGCGTTCGTTGGATGACCAGGGCCCGCAGTTCCACGCGCGGTTCCTCGCGAGGCTGCTCGTCTTCGCGATTCGTCGCGAGCGGGGTACGGACGAGCTCGATTGTCGGCCGATAGTCGGAGCGTTAGGCTCTCGTCGGCCCTTCGACGGATCGGTAGCCGCACCACGCACGACATGATCCTCCGCGACCTGATGCGCATCCTCGGTTCCGCGCGGCGCGACGGTCGCAATCTGACTCCGGAGGAAGCGTTTCGCGCGTTCGATTCGATCTTCGCGGGCGAGCAGAGTGAGATCCAGATCGGCGCGTTCCTGATCGCGCTGCGCTGGAAAGGCGTGTCGGTCGAAGAGCTGACGGCGTTCGCGCGCGCCGCTCGCGGACGCGCGACGATTCCGTGCGTCGGCATGGAAGACCTGGTCTGCGTCTGCCCGCCGCACGACGGCGTCGAGACCGCGCCGCCGCTCGAAGTCGCGGCGAGCTTCGCGGCTGCGGCGTCCGGCGTGCGCGTGCTGCTGATCTCCGATCGCAGCGTGCCGCCGAAACGCGGACTCACCGCCGCCAACGTGCTCGAGAGCCTCGGCCTCTCGATGACGTGGGACGCCGCGGAAGCCGAAGACTGGGTCGCACGAGCTCGTTTCGCTGCGATCTCCGCGTCGGGCATGTTGCCGGCGTTGATGAGCCTGCGCCGCGTGCGCGCCGAGATCGGCGTGCGCACGCCGCTCGCGACGGTCGAGAAATTGATCGCGCCGGCGAGCGCCTCGATCCTGATCGGCGCGCAGGCGGGACCAGTGCTCGGGCACGCGGTCGAAGTGCTCCACGCGCTCGGCCACAAGAGCGGCATCGCGGTGCAAGGTCGCGAGGGCGGCGTCGTGCCGTCGACCAAACGTCGCGGCCGCGGCATCGAGTTCACGAGGACACAGCAAGTGCCTCTGACGCTCGAGCCGGCCGACTTCGGCCTCGATCAGGACGCGGATCCCGACCTGCCGCTCTACTGCCCGCCCGACGACGGCTACGGCGCGGCGGACGTGCCCGAACTCGTCAAGGCCTGCGGCGACCTGACACGAGCGGTGCTCGCGGGTGAGCCCGGTGGCGCGCGCAACTCGACGCTTCTGACCGCCGCGTTGATCCTGAAGAGCGCCGGCCGCGCGCTGACGATCGCGGAAGGCGTGTCGCTCGCCGCCGAAGCGATCGATTCCGGCGCCGCGAGCGCGATCGTCGAGCGTTTGCGCCAGCTCTCCTGACCGCCGCGGCGCCCACGCACGATCGTCGGAGTGTGAGCCTCCGCGCTCGAGGCGCGCGAGCCTCCGTGATGGCGGCGCGCGACGGCGAGCTACGTCACTTCTTCGGCCCGGGCGGCGGCGGTTTGACCACCGGTGACCACGGCGAGTACTTCGCGTAGCTCTTCAAGAACCCGAGCAACGCGTTCGTGCGGTCGAGCGACGGATCCGTCGCCGCGAAGAGCTGCGCGTAGAAACCGCCCGACACGTTGCGCAGGAGCGCGGCGTCGGATTCCTTGTCCGCGCTGTCCTGCGCGTAGAGCTTGCCGACGCGCCACTGCGCTGGATCGAGCAGCGCGAGGCGCAACGCGTGGTCGGCATACCACGACGTCGGCAGCGTCGGGATCTCGCTCGCGCCGAGCGGCGTCGTCGTTTGCACGCCGGTGCCGCGGCACGTGAACGAACCTGGCTGCACGTCGAAGAACTTGTCCGCGCCGCTGCCGCCCGCACCACTCGTCGACGTCGTGCCGTTCGCGAGCACGTACTCGGTGAACGGTTCCTTGCCGGTCCAAAGGAGCCCGTTGCCGTGCTCGATCCAGTGCTCCGCGAGCGATCCGTCGGTCTCGCCCGCGAAGAGCGCCGCTGGAGCCGCGTCGATCACGATCAACACGTCTTGCACTCCGTCGGCGAGGTACGGCGTCGCCCAAGCGACGAGCTCGTCCTGTTCGTCGAACGAGAAGACCTCGCACTCGACGTGTTTCGCTTCGAGCGTCGCGCGAATCGTCTGCGCGATCGCGAGCTGATCGCTCCATTCGACGAAGCCTTGGTTGAGGATGGGCGTGAAGATCGCGACGGCGGGTTTCGGCGCGAGCACGTCGATCGTCTGCGTGACGGCGTGTGAATGGGCGCCGAGCCGCGTCGTCAGCGTCAGCGTGTACGTCCCGAGCGCCGCATAGTCGTGCGTCGGCGTGGCGTCCTCTTGGTGGCGCAGGTTCGTGAACAGATCGACGTGCCCGTCGCCCCAGTCGAACTCGAGCGAAGGCCTCGGGCCGCCGAGCGCCGTGTTGGGGAACTCGACGTGACCGGTCGCGACGATGCGCTGCCCGAGCCGCAACTCGGCGTCCGACACCGACACGAGGTGCGCGGCGGGCTGCGCGTCGTCGTCATACGCGTGGAGCGTCTGCGTGACGGCGAGTCCTCGGCTGTCGGTCGTCGTCAGCACGATCTCGAAGTGAGTGCCAGGCCCTTGGCTCGCAAGCGTGAAGGAACCGGTCGTGCCACTGACGCTGGAGTAGCCCGGATGCTCGTGGTGATCGTGGACCAGATCGGCGCGCCACTCGACGCCGACGGGCACGCCGCCCGCATCGTCCTCGACATCGGCGACGAACGCTTCGAACTCGAACGGCACGCCGTCGTGGAACGTGAAAGCGCTCGCGGGCTTGGTGATCGAGACGATTTGCGGCGGCGTGTTGTCCGGCGTGACGAGCCACTGCTTCGTCGTCGTGTTGCCGGCGTCGTCGGTGATGGTCAACGTGACGTCGTGGTTCACCGAGTCGGTGAAGGTGTGCACGTCGCCGAACGAGGTCGACGTCGTGCCGTCGCCGAAGTCCCACAACACGCCGATCGCGCCGCCTTCGGGATCGGTGGACTCGATCGCTTCGAAGGCGATCGTCAGCGGCGACGGGCCCCACGTCGGTGCGAGCGTCGCGACGGCGATCGGCGGCAAGTTGTTGCCGAGATACCGAATGCGCCGGATCTCACCGAGGCCGAGGAAGCTCGTGTACACGAGGTCGCCGCTCGCCGGATCGACTTGCAGATCGATCGGCCGATCCATGAACGAGCCGAACGGCACGATCGAGGTGACGTTCAGGTTCGCGTCGAGCTGCGCGCACTTGATCCAGTTCTTGCCGTAGTCGCAGAAGAACAGCGCGTTCCGATAGATCGGCGGATAGCTCGTGCCCGTGTACACGACGGCGCCGGACGCGCAGTTTCCCGAGAAGCCGATCTGGCCGCTGACCGAGTGGTGCCACGCCATCAGCGGCGGCGTCTCGACCATGCCGGTGCAGAAGCCGAGTGGATCGTTCGTCGCGTACTGTGGCGAGATCTTGCCTTCACGGCACGGCCAGCCGAAGTTCTCGCCGCCGCGCGCGACGTTGACCTCTTCCCAGAGGTTCCAACCGACGTCGCAGACGAAGAGCGCTTCCGTCGGACCCGATCCAGGCATCACACCGAAGCGGAACGGATTGCGCAGACCTTTCGCCCACGTGCGCGACGGGATCGAACCCGGATCGCCGTCGAACCAGGGATTGTCGGAGAGCCCGAGTCCGGTCGCCGGATCGATGCGCAGGAGCTTTCCGGCGAGCGTGTTCGCGTACTGCGAGCGGAACGCGCCGACGTCCTGATCGAGGCTGAAGCGGCCCGGACCGAAACACTCGTCGTCCTGGCCGCCGACGTCGACATTGTCGTAGTGCGCGGCGTCGCCGCACGACATCACGAGGCTGCCGTCGGAGAGGAACTTCACGGTGCCGACGGAGTGAGAGAAATGGCACGACGGGATGCCGGTCGCCCACACGTCGCCGATGAGGTCGAAGCGCGACGTCGGATCGACGACGAGGTCGCCGTTCGGCGCGAAGACCAGGGTCCAGCGCTCGAGCCGGCAGTACGCCTCCTGGTTGCCGTCGATGCCGTCGGCTTCCGGGTCGACGGCGTAGAGCAGGTACACGTAGCCGTTGGAGTCGAACTGCGGATCCGGCGTCACGCAGAGCAAGCCGCGATCGAGCAGGTTGAGCACCTCGAGCTCGATGTCCATCACGACGTTTCTCTTGACGTCGTTCTCGAGGTACCAGATGCGCCCGCGTTTCTCGCCGACCAACATGCGGCCGTTGGAGAGGAACGCGACGCTGACTGGACGATCCCAGTCGCTGCCGATCTTCTCGATCACGAAGCCGACCGGCAGTTGCACGCCGGCGAGGCTCGGTAGGGCGAGAGAGAACGCGGCGAACGCGGCGGCCAAGCGTGAGAGAGTCATGGGGGCGTGACGGAACTCCTCGAGCTCCGCAGGGGGACCGCACCAATCTACGCGGCGTCGCGGAGGGCCGATAGGCACGCGGCCACGAGCTTTTTTCGCGCTTCCGTGAGTCCACGGCTGCTGCGTGGGAACGCGGAGCGGCGCGGACGAACCCGCGCGTGTAGCCTGGTGCCCGCGCCATGCCGCTCATCGATCTCTCGTTCCGTTTCGATCCGTGGTTCAACGCGTTGCCGAAGTCGCCGACCGATCACGGGCGTGTGCACCGCGTCGTGCTCCGCACCGGTTTCGGCGAGCGCGCGACGCCGGGTTCGATCCGCGTCGAGCAAGGCAAGGGCGCGGTCGGCGACAGTTGGCCGACGCACAAGTTCAGCCTCGCCGGCAAGAACGAGATCGCGATCATCAACGTGCACGTGTTGCGTTCGCTCGCGAACGGCGACGAAACGAAGATGCCGCTGTCGGGCGATCAGCTCCAAGCCGATCTCGACCTGTCGGAAGCGAATCTGCCTCCGGGCACGCGTTTGAAGGTCGGCAGCGCCGTGCTCGAAGTCACCGACCTGCCGCACCGGCCGTGCGGTCACTTCGTCGAACGTTTCGGCGCGACCGCGGCGAAGAAAGTCGCTCGCGCGAACCGCAAGGGCCGCCGCGGCCGCGGCGTGCTCTGCCGCGTGCTCGTCGACGGCACGATCTCCGACGGCGACGAGATCGTCGTCGAACGTCCGTAACGCACGCGCGTTCGTCGCCGTCGCGGCGGAGCTTGCGAGCTCGCCGCGTGACGCGCGTTCAGGCGAGGTCGATCAGCACGAACTCGGCGTCGGAGCGCGCCTTGATCGCGACGCGGGCTTCCGCGCTCGCGGCGGCGCCGTCGCCGGCGGTCAGGATGCGGCCGTTGAGCTCCAGCGAGCCGCGGGCGACTTGCACCCACGCATGGCGGCCGGAGGCGATCGCGTGCTCGACCGATTCACCCTCGCCGAGCAACGAAACGTAGATCCGCGCGTCGTTGCCGACCGACAGCGAACCGTCGCGGCCGTCCGGCGACGCGACGAGCTTGAGCTTGCCGCGTTTCTCGTCGTCGCTGACGTGCACGTGCTCGACGCCGCTCGTGCGGGTCGCTCGTTCCGGCCGCAACCAGAACTCGAGCAGCCGCAGCGAACTCGCGCTCTGCGCGCCGATCCGGTGCTCGCCGCCGCGCGAAAGCTGGCGGCGGAACGCGCCACGACGCAGCGGCGTCGTCTCACCCGAACCCGTCTCGGGCGCGAGGTCGCCCTCGAGCACGTACGAGAGGATCTCGACGTCTCGCGGCGCGGCGTGCGCCCATTCGAAGCCGGGCTCGACGCGCTCGTCGTTCAACGCGACGAGTTGGCGGAATCCGGTGTGCTCGGGGTCGCGGTACCGCTCGAACGAGAACGTGTGGTACGCATCGATCCAACCTTGACCAAAGTGGCCGCGTTCCTCGGCCCTACGAATCGCGATCATCCAACTACCTACTTCCTTCCTCTAACTGCTCGCGGCCTCGATCGGTGACGAGAGGCCGACTTCCTTCTTCTTGGCGGCCTCCGGGGCCGCGCTTTCGATGGCGACCGTATCGGTCGCAGGTCGCCTGGAGCCCATGTCGTGGGCGGCGATGGCGTTCCTTGGCTCCCCATCACGGGAAATCAAGGTCAAGAGCTCGCCAAGCCGGGGCAAAACGCCGGCACGAGCCGGGCACTCGTGGCCGATGGCGTCGACCCCGCTCGCAGGCCATGATCCCGCGGATGCCCGGCCGGATCCTGCGTTCGCTGCTCCTCGGTGACGAGACGCGCCATCCGACCGGGACCGACGTCGACTACGTCTCGCGACCGCACGAGTTGCGCCGGCACAACCGCATCGTGTTGTTGCGCTCGGGAGGCGAGGCGTTCCCGGCGATGCTCACGGCGATCGAAGGCGCGCGGCGTTACGTGCACCTGTCGAGCTACATCCTCCGCTCGGACAGGACGGGCCGACGTTTTCAGTCGGCGCTGATCGATCGTGCGCGCGCCGGCGTCGCCGTCCGGGTGATGTACGACGCGGTCGGTTCGCTCGAACTCGACGAGCGGTACGTCGCGGAGCTGCGCGACGCCGGCGTCGAAGTCGTCGAGTTCCACCCGATCGCGCCGTGGCGGCCGCGATGGGGGCTCAACCGCCGCAATCATCAGAAGCTGCTGATCGTCGACGGCGCGATCGCGTTCACCGGCGGCTTGAACATCGGCGACGAGTACGCGCCCGAACCGGACGGCGGTGGCTGGCACGACATGCACGCGCTCGTCGAAGGGCCGCTCGTGTACGACTTGGAGCGCGTGTATCGCCGCGTTTGGCTACGCGCGGTCGGAGCGACGTTCCGCGGTCTCGAGAGCTCGGCGCCGCACCAAGTAGGCGTCGCGTTCCGACACGTCGGCTACTCGGTCGACAACGTGCGGTTGCGTTCGCGCTACCACATGCACCGCGACTACCTGCACGCGATTCGCCATGCCGAGCGCACGATCTCGATCATGAACGCGTACTTCATCCCCGATCGAGGGTTGCGGCGTGCGTTTCGCAAAGCGATCGAACGCGGCGTCGCCGTGCGCGTGATCGTGCCGTCGGTCAGCGACGTCGCGCTCGTCTATCATGCGAGCCGCTATCTCTACGGCCGCTTGTTGCGCCAAGGCGTGCGCATCTTCGAGTGGCCCGAGCGCATGATGCACGCCAAGGTAGGCGTCATCGACTCGACTTGGGCGACGATCGGCAGCTACAACCTCGACGCGCGTTCGTTCCTGCACAACTACGAGGTCGGACTCGTGTTGCTCGATCGCGAGCTCGCGACTTCGTTGCAGGCGACGTTCGAGGCCGATTGCGCGAAGTGCCGCGAGTTCACGCAGCACGACTGGGACAGCCGCTCGCGGCGCGAGCGCGTCCTCCAGTCGCTGGCCTACACGTTCCGGTATTGGCTGTGAGGCTCAGCGCACGCGCGCGAGCTTCGTCACGCGCCCCAAGTAGTTCCAATCGAGCACGTAGAGATTGCCGTCGGCGTCCCACGCGGCGCCGTGCGGCGACAGGAACTCGCCGGCCTTCCACTTCTCGCGCGGAACGCCGTTTTGCGCCCGCAGACTCTCGTCGGGGTTGTCGCCCAAGTGGCAGACGAGCTCGTTCTTCGCGTCGAGGATGGTCACCCGCCCGGCGAGATCCGGCACCGCGAGGTACCCGCCCGCGATCGCGACGTTGCACGGCCGGCGCAAGTCGCGATCGACGAGCGACACGAAGTTCCCGTCGAAGTCGAACCACTGCAAGCGGTGATTCTCGCGGTCGGCGACGACGAGCAACGGCTTCTCGCCGCGCGTGTCGATCGCGAGCCCGTGCGGCGTCTGCAGCTTGCCGGGCTCGGTGCCCGGACCGCCGAAGCTCTTCACGTAGTTGCCGAGCGTGTCGTACGCGTGCACCCACGATTTGCCGTAGCCGTCGGCGATGAACATCCGGCCGTCGGGCGCGAGCACGACGCTCGTCGGATTGAACTCCTCGGGCTTCGTGTAGATGCCCGACATCGCGGGATACCCGAACGAGCGCAGGACTTCGCCTTCGAGCGTCGTCTTGACGACTTCGTGGCGTCCGGTGTGCGCGAGGTACATGACGTCGCGCTTCGCCTCCTTGACCACGGTCATGCCGTGGAGTCCGCCGCGAAAGTCCTTGCCCCAACTCGTGAGGAACTTGCCGCTCGGCTCGTACACCATCACGGCGTCGTCGGTGTCGGTGTTGAAGTAGATGCGACCTTGCGAATCGACGGCGACGCAGCCGTGCGTGTTGCCGAGGTCCGTGCCGTCGGGGCGTTTGCCCCAATTCGCATCCCATTCGTACACGTGCGCGCCGCTGCCGAGCTTCACGGCCTGTGGCTGCGCGTCTTGCGCGAACGACGGAGCGAAGAAGCACGAGACGAGGAGGACGGAGAGCAGCTTCATGGGGATCCGGGGTCAGTGGACATGCCCGTGCGCGTTCGTCTGCAACGCGACGATGGCGTCGCGCGCGCGCAGGCGGGTGGTCGAGTCGAATTCGCCGTCGAGCAATCGAGCGAGCGTCGCGACGGCGTCGCGCGGCGTGCCGGCGTCGCGTTGGGCGTCCGCCAACGCGAAGAGCGTCGTGGCCCGCTCGCACGGAGCTTGCGAGCCGGCGAGCGCGAGTTCGAAACTCGCGATCGCCGCTCGCGGCGCGCGTTCGAGCGCGTGGAGCAGGCCTGCGGTGACCGCGCCGCGTCCTGAGCCGCGCGCCGCGTCGTCGGAGAGCTCGCTGGACGCCGCGTGAGCGCGTGCGAGCAGCTCTCGCGCCGCCGCCGCGTCGCCGCAGGTCACCGACCAACGTGCGAGCCGCTCGCACGCGTTCGCGACGTCGGCCTGGGTCGCGTTTCGAGCCGCGAGCACGCTGCGCCAAGCCGCGGCGGCGAGCCTCGCGTGTCCCGATCGTTCGAGCGCCTCGGCGAGCGCGAGCCAAGCGAACGCGTCGTCCGGAGCGAGCGCCACGAGCTCGCGCGCCGCGGCGACGGCGTTCGCCTGCTCTCGCGTCCGTGCGAGGCGTTCGACGTACGCCGGCGCATCCGAGAAGCCAGCGTGTTCGGCGAGCGGCTCGCCGCGCGCGTCGAGCACGACGCTGGCGAGGAAACCGGCGGTGCCGAAGAGCTCGCGGAAGAGCGCGCTCTCGCGTTCGGGATCGAGCTCGACGTGCACGAAGCCGTCCGCGAGCTCGGCACGCACGAGCGGATCGCACAACGTCTCGCCGCGCAGCGCCTCACCGAGCGGCGCCGCCGCACCGACGAAGTCGATCGCGACCCGTCGACCTTCGCGGCGCGCGAGAGCCAGCGCCTCGGCGAGCGTCGGCGCTGCGACGACGCGGGCGGTGGCCGGCTCGCTCGCGCGGACGTCGCGGTGGCCGGCGGCGTGCTGGCCGGCTCGCGCGAACCACAGCGCGACGACGACCAACGCCGCCGTCACGAGCGACGACGGCGCGACACGGCGGACGCGCGACTGGCCGGTGGGGGACACGGGCGGCGGCAGAGACTACCACCGTCCGCCGGCGGCTTCAGGGCTCGTGCTCGAAGTCGTAGACGACCACGCGCTCCCACTTGCTGCGTTGGCCTTCGAGGAAGGCGGTGTGCAGCGCGTGGTCTTGATAACGGTCGTGCTCGGCGACGTTCGCGAACTCGATCTCGAGCGCGAAGTCGTACGAATGGTCGACCACCGGGCGCGCGGCGGTCTTGCCCGGTCGGCCGACGACGCCGCGTTTCGCGCCGGGAATCGTCAGCAGCCCGCGCAATGCCGCTTCGAAACCGGCGCGCTGCGCGGGCGCGAGATCCTTCTTGAGCCAGAAGAAGACCGTGTGGTTCAGCATCGCGGCCTCGCTCAGTAGTTCTTCGCGAAGAGCACGCGCCGCGCCGACGGTTGGCCCGACTTGACGCACTTGCCCGGCTCCGGCGCCGGACCTTCGCCGGCGAGCGGGAGACAGCGGATGGTCGCCTTGGTCGCTTCCTTGATCGCGAGCTCGGTCTCGGTCGTGCCATCCCAGTGCGCGTACACGAACTTCGACTGCTTCTCGTCCTTGAAGACGTCGACGAAGTCCGACCACGAATCGACTTGCACGGTGTTCGCCGTTCGGAACGCGAGCGCGCGCTCGTAGAGCAACGTCTGCAGCCGATCGAGGAGCTTGCCGACTTCGACGCCGAGGTCCGCCATCGGCAACGTCTTCTTCTGGTCGTCGCACGCACGCAGCTTCGCGACGACGGTGCCCGCATCGACGTCGCGCGGGCCGACTTCGAGGCGCAGCGGCACGCCCTTGCGCTCCCACTCGTAGTACTTCGCGCCCGGCTTCAGCCCTTCGCGGTCGTCGACTTTGACGGTCAGTCCATCCTCGCGCAGCGTCTTGGCGAGCTTCTGCGCGACCTCGAGCACGCGAGCGCGCTCTTCGTCCTTCTTGTAGATCGGCACGATCGCGACGTGGATCGGCGCGAGCTTCGGCGGCAACACGAGGCCGCCGTCGTCGGAGTGCGCCATGATCAAAGCGCCGATCATGCGCGTCGAGGCGCCCCACGACGTCTGCCACACGAAGTCGCGGACGCCGGCCTGGTTCTGGAACGTGATGTTGAACGCACGCCCGAAGTTCTGGCCGAGGTCGTGGCTCGTCGCGCCTTGCAGCGCCTTGCCGTCCTGCATCATCGCTTCGACGCAGAACGTCTCGAGCGCGCCGGCGAATCGCTCGTTCGCCGTCTTCGCGCCGCGGATCACCGGCACGGCGAGCACGTCGTGGTAGACGTCGCGATAGATGTCGAGCATCTGCGCGACTTCCTGCTTCGCTTCATCGTGCGTCGCGTGCGCCGTGTGGCCTTCTTGCCACCAGAACTCGCCGGTGCGCAGGAAGAGCCGCGTGCGCAGCTCCCAACGCATCACGTTGCCCCATTGATTGAGCAACATCGGCAAGTCGCGATAACTGTCGATCCACTTCGCGAAGAAGTGCCCGATGATCGTCTCCGACGTCGGGCGGACGACGTAGGGCTCCTCGAGCTCGTTCTTGAGCTGGATCTGGCCGTCGACGGCCTTCAATCCGGCGTGCGTGACGACGGCGCACTCCATCGCGAAGCCGGTCGCGTGTTGGGCTTCCTTCTGGAGGAACGAGAGCGGGATGAGCAGCGGGAACGCCGCGTTCTGGTGGCCCGTTTCCTTGAAGCGCCGATCGAGCTCGCTCTGGATCTTCTCCCAGATGGCCCAACCGTGCGGCCTCACCACCATGCAGCCGCGCACGACGTTCGCCGGTTCGGCGAGCTCGGCGGCCGCGATCACGTCTTGGTACCACTGCGCATAATCCTTCGCGCGCGGCGTGATCACCACGTCAGCCATGTGTCGCTCGCGGCGCGGGTCGGTCTAGGGAACCCACGGGCTCGCCCATTCGAGTCCGTGTCCGCGCGTGCGAGGGGCGGAGAGCCTACGCGATGCTCGCGAGAACGGCCACTGTCCTGACGCGAGTCGCGCGCGGGCTACTCGGCGTATTGGTAGAGCGCGAGCACGGCGCCCGCCGGATCCTGGATCACGGCGAACGTGCCGTCGCCCGACGCGCGGACCTCGGTGAGTTGTTTGCCGCCGAGCTTCTTGCACTTCGCGAGCGACGCGTCGAGGTCGGCGACGATCACGTACATCAGCCACTGCGACGGGATCTTCGCGTTGCCGCCGCGCTTGTGGCAGACGCCTGCTTCGGGCGCTTTGCCTTTCGGCGGCACCATGCAGTAGTCGCTGTAGCCGCCCATGTCGAGCGGCTCGGCTTTCCAGCCGACGACCTTCGCGTAGAAGTCGCGCACTCGATCCGCGTCCTTCACCGTCAAATCGCGCCACGCGACCGTGCCGACTGCCGCCTTCTTCTGCTTCGCCATCGCGAGCTCCTTGGGTTGGCGCGAATCGTAGACACCGCGCACGGAAGCGGCGAGCGAGCTGCCTACGAACGATTCCGAGGGCGCGAGCGCGCGGCGCCGGCCTAGCATCTGCGCACGATGCGCCTTGCCGCGACGCCGCCGAACGGGCTCTCCGACGCCGAAGCCGCGGCGCGGCTCGCCGTCGACGGGCCGAACGTGTTGCAGCGCGATCGTCCCGCGAGCTTCCTGCGCAGCGTCTTCGACGTGCTCCGCGAGCCGATGTTGCTCTTGCTCGTCGCCGCTGGAGCGATCTACCTCGTCCTCGGCGATCGCGAAGAAGCGCTGACGCTGCTCGCGTCGGTGATCGTCGTCGTCGGCATCGCGATCGTCCAAGAGCGCAAGACCGAACGCGCGCTCGCCGCGTTGCGCGATCTCTCGAGTCCCCGCGCCGCCGTGATCCGCGGCGGCGAGAAGAAGCGCATCCCCGGGCGCGACGTCGTGCGCGGTGATCTGCTCGTGCTAGAAGAAGGCGATCGCATCGCGGCGGACGCGCGGCTCGTCGAATGCGCGCACTTGGAAGTCGACGAGTCGTTGCTCTCCGGCGAGTCCGTCCCGGTGCGCAAACGCGTGCGTTCCGACGAGACCGCCGAGCCGCGGCCCGGTGGCGACGACCAACCGTTCGTCTATGCGGGCACGTTGATCGTGCGCGGGCACGGGCTCGCCGAAGTGCGCGCGACCGCCGAACGCACGGAGATGGGCCGCATCGGCGCGGCGCTCGCGGAGCTCGAGAGCGGCAAGTCGCCGCTGCAGCAGGAAGTCGCGCGCATCGTGCGCACGGTCGCAGTGCTCGGGCTCGCGGCGTGCGTCGCGTTGATCGTCGTCTACGGCTTGACGCGCGGCGATTGGCTGCAAGGCGTGCTCGCCGGCATCGCGATGGCGATGGCAGTGTTGCCCGAAGAATTCCCGGTCGTCCTCACCGTGTTCATGGCGCTCGGCGCGTGGCGGCTTTCGAAGAGCCGCGTGCTCGCGCGGCGTCTGCCGGCGGTCGAAACGCTCGGTTCCGCGACGGTGCTCTGTTCCGACAAGACGGGCACGCTGACCGAGAATCGGATGCGCGTCGCGCGACTGTGGTCGCGCGGAGGACTGCACGTCGTCGGTGACGACCCGCTGCCCGAGAGCGTGCACGAGACGGTCGAGTTCGGCGTGCTCGCGAGCCAACGCGATCCGTTCGACCCGATGGAGCAGGCGTTCCACCGCCTCGCGCGCGCGAAACTCGCCGGCACGGAACACGTGCACGACGAGTGGGAGCTCGTCCGCGAGTATCCACTGTCGCCGGAGCTGCTGTCGGTCTCGCACGTGTGGCGTTCGCCGGACGGCGAGCAGTTGGTCGTCGCCGCGAAGGGCGCACCCGAAGCGATCGCCGACGTGTGCCACCTCGGCCCGACCGCGGCGGCCGAGATCCGCGCGCACGTCGCCGAGATGGGCGCCGACGGTCTGCGCGTGCTCGCCGTCGCGCGCGCGTCGTTCGGAGCCGCGGCGCTGCCCGCCGGTCAGCACGACTTCGATTTCGAGCTCGTCGGTCTGGTCGGCCTCGAGGATCCGGTGCGCACCGGCGTGCCCGCCGCCGTCGCCGAGTGCGCGGCCGCCGGCGTGCGCGTCGTGATGATCACCGGCGATTCGCCCGACACCGCGCGAGCGATCGCGAGACAAGTCGGGCTCGCGACCGAAGCGAGCGTGATCACCGGCAAGGAGCTCGAAGAACTCTCCGACGACGAGCTCGCGGAGCGCGTGCAGCGTGCGTCGGTGTTCGCTCGCGTCGTGCCCGAGCAGAAACTCAGGCTGGTGCAGGCGCTCCGCGCTCGCGGCGAAGTCGTCGCGATGACCGGCGACGGCGTCAACGACGCGCCGGCGCTCAAGGCCGCGCACATCGGCGTCGCGATGGGCGGTCGCGGGACGGATGTCGCGCGCGAAGCCGCCGCGCTCGTCGTCACCGACGACGACTTCACGTCGATCGTCGGCGCGGTGCGGCAGGGACGGAAGCTCTACGACAACCTGCGCCGCGCGATGGCGTACGTCGTCGCCGTGCACGTGCCGGCGGCCGGGCTCTCGTTGCTGCCCGTGCTGCTCGGCTGGCCGCTGATGCTGTTCCCGATCCACATCGTGTTCCTCGAGCTCCTGATCGACCCCGCGTGCTCGCTCGCGTTCGAGGCCGAGCCCGAAGCGCCCGACACGATGCGTCGCCCTCCGCGGCGCGTCGGCGCGAGCCTCTTCGATCGGCGCTTGCTCGTCGTGTCGCTCTTGCAGGGACTCGGGTTGCTGCTCGTCTCGCTCGGCGTCTTCGGATGGGAGCTCGCGCAGAGCGGCGACGAGGGTCGCGCGCGCACGCTCGCGTTCGCGGCGCTGATCGCGGGCAACGTCGCGCTGATCCTCGTGAATCGGTCGTGGAGTCAGAGCGTGGTCGCTTCGCTCGCAGCGAAGAACGTCGCCGCGTGGATCGTGATCCTCGGCGCGTCGACGACGCTCGTGGTCGCGCTCGCGGTGCCGTTCGTGCGCGACCTGTTCTCGTTCGCGCCGGTTTCGCCGAACGAAGTGCTCCTCGCCGCCGTGTTCGGCGCCGCGAGCCTCGCGTGGTTCGAGCTCGCGAAGCTCGCGCGCCCCGCTTGGCTGGTCCGCGCGTGACTCAGGGCGTCAGCAGGAAACGAATCGCGTCGCTCAGGCTGGTGGTCGACGGCGAGTTGGGATCGCGCGACCAGTACTGGGTGTAGTACCAGTCGCCGAGCGCGAGGCCGAGCTGATTGACGTAGGCCTGATTCCAGTGGAAGTGGAGCGAGCCCGAGCAGTCGCTGGGCGGCGGATTGCCGGTGGTCGATTGCACGGTGGTGCGCACGATCGGCGGCTTGCAGCACAAGTGACCGCCTTGGAACGGTGCGCCGTTCGGCTTGGTGCTCCAGAAGAGCAGACCGAACTTGTTGTTGAGCACGTTGGAGGCGTGCAACCTGAAGTTGTTCGCCGCGAGGCTCGTCGAGCCGGTGGAGTACATGCTCGGCGTGCAACCGAGCGAGTTGACCTTCGACGTGCAGTACACGACCGGCGCGCAAGGCGCTGGCGGCGCGATGCGCGCGACGCACATCGACGGCGTGCCGTTCCATCGTCCGAAGGAGCCCGCGGCGAAGAGGGCCGGCCCGTTGCCGCTTCCGTCATCGAACGACACCAGGGATCGCAACCCGGCATTGCTCGGCAGCACCGACCACTCGACCTCGGGTTCCTCGTCGAGCGGGAGCCAACTCGTGCCGGTCCAGCGCGCGACGGCGTTCGCCGGCACGCCGCCTGCGTATGTGAACGAACCGCCGACGTAGAGCTGCTGACCTTCGCCTTCGTCGTGGGCGGCGATCGTGTACACGTCGCCGTCGACCGACGAGCCGCTCGCCAGCAGCGCCTGCCAGCCCGCGCCGTCGAACACCGCGACGTGCGGGGCGACGCTGCCGTTGGCGACGGAGAAATTGCCGCCGGCGTAGAGCTTCGGGCCCGAGCCGAGGTCCGCGACGTGCAACGCGTACACGCCACTGTCCATGCCGCTACCGAACGCCTCCCACGTCGTGCCGTTCCACCGGGTGATGAAGTTGGCCGGGCCGCCGGTCGCCGTGTTGAAGATGCCGCCTGCATAGAGCTGCGCGCCGGTGCCGCCGTCGTAACTCGCGAGCGCGAAGACCCCACCGCCGATGCCGACACCGGCGGCGAGCGATCGCCAAGTCGTTCCGTTCCACACCGCGACGTTCTGTGCCGCAATCCCGCCAGCCTTGCTGAAAGCGCC
The DNA here is from genome assembly GCA_023150475.1 of Planctomycetota bacterium. Taxonomy (GTDB): domain Bacteria; phylum Planctomycetota; class UBA1135; order UBA1135; genus JACRIN01. The sequence continues at coordinate 4,616 of JAKLKU010000004.1, read as the reverse complement.
GCCGACGACGAGCTCGGGTCCGGACCCGAAGTCGTGCACGCACAGCGCTTCGATCGAGCCCGGCGCGCCGCTCGATGTCGTCACACCTCCGGCGACGGTGTGCCACGTCGAGCCGTCGAAGCGAGCGATGCCGTTCCTCGACACGCCGTCGAGCTCGTCGAAACGCCCTCCGACGAACAACTCCAGCCCCGAACCGAAGTCCAGGCTGGCGAACGCGCGCGCTCGGCCGTCCGCGATGCCGGGCAGCGTGGTCCAAGTCGCGCCGGTCCAGCGCTTGACGGTGAATCCGCCTTCGACTGCGGTCGATGTCGTGACGACACCAAGTCCGCCGTCGGCGTAGAGCTGCTCTCCGCTGGTGTCAGCGACCACTGCGAGCGCAGTCGAGCCGCCGACCAGCCCCTTGCTCGAGTAGATGCGGCTCCAGCCGCTCGCGGTCCACCTCGCGACACCGTCGGCGCGTTTGCCCGCGGCGTGGCTGAACGAACCTCCCGCGAAGAGCTCGAGCCCGGATCCCGAATCCCACGCCGTGAGCGTTCGGCCTTGTCCATCGAGTCCGGTCTGCAGGGCCTGCCACGTCGTCCCGTTCCAACGCGCAGCGCGGGCCAGCAATGCAGGTAGCGGCGGCGGCCAGTACGTGACGCCGATCGCGTAGAGCTGCTCGCCCGTGCCGTCGTCGTGCGTCGCGAACGCGTGCGGTGTGAACAACAATTCGGACCCGACTTCGGACCATGCGCTGCCGTCCCAACGCATGGCGTGCTTCGTGGGCGCGCCAATTCCGCCACCCGCGTAGAGGGCCGGACCGGAACCGTCGTCATGGGAGTGCAGCGCCGCAATCGGGTCGTCGAACGCGCCGGGAAGCGAGGTCCAATTCGAACCATCCCAACGATCGACGGTGTGCGGATTCGGGTGCTTCGATCCGCCGACGTAGAGCTTTGGTCCCGAGCCGTCGTCGTGCACGGCGAGCGACTGGACGAACGATCCCAGGTATCCACTGCCGAGCGACGACCAACCGGACGCGTCGTACCTCGCGATGTTCGCCACGGGCGTGCCGTTCACTTCGTGGAACCAACCGCCGAAGTAGAGCGCATCGCCCGTGCCGTCGTTCCACACCTCCAAAGCAAGGATGCCTTGCGCGTAGCCCGAGGGTTGCGTCGACGTCACGGAGAGCACCGAGGTCCACGTCGAGCCGTTCCACTTGACGAGTCCATACTGCGGCAGACCGAGCGAAGTCTCGAACGCTCCCGCCACGTACAGTTCCGGTCCGCTGCCAACGTCGAAGACTGCCAGCGCGCGGACTCCGTCGAGGCCCCGCTCGATCACGTCGACGCCTCCGGGGCCGGGCAGCGCTTGGAAGTTCGTGCCATCGAAGCGCACGATCGACGTCGCCGCCGTGTCGCCCGCGAAGTCGAACGAGCCGCCGAGGTAGAGCGCGGGCCCGGTGCCGTCGTCGTAGACCGCACTCGCGTATACCGTGCCGCTGTTCGGTCCGGTGGCCACACCGAACGCGCCGAAGCCGGGGGTCAACTTGCTGCAGTCCTGCAGAGCGAGTGAGAGCGTTGCGTAGGCGAGAGTGGTGAGCATGGGGACCTCGGCGTGTCGTCAGGAGCGTCACGCGTCGCGCAACTCGCGCGACGTGGCAAGACCGCAGCGTTCGGGGACCGGCGAACGGTTCAACTTCGCGGTGCGCCGCGTGCCAAACCCGGCCTTGCGCCACGGGCACGACCCAGAACGAGCCTGCGCGGCGCGGAAGGTCGGGTTTCGTCCGCGCTCGCAACTCACGGCGACGTCAGGGTGTCAGCAGGAAACGAATCGCGTCGCTCAGGCTGGTGGTCGACGGCGAGTTGGGATCGCGCGACCAGTACTGGGTGTAGTACCAGTCGCCGAGCGCGAGGCCGAGCTGATTGACGTAGGCCTGATTCCAGTGGAAGTGGAGCGAGCCCGAGCAGTCGCTGGGCGGCGGATTGCCGGTGGTCGATTGCACGGTGGTGCGCACGATCGGCGGCTTGCAGCACAAGTGACCGCCTTGGAACGGCGCGCCGTTCGGCTTGGTGCTCCAGAAGAGCAGACCGAACTTGTTGTTGAGCACGTTGGAGGCGTGCAACCTGAAGTTGTTCGCCGCGAGGCTCGTCGAGCCGGTGGAGTACATGCTCGGCGTGCAACCGAGCGAGTTGACCTTCGACGTGCAGTACACGACCGGCGCACAAGGCGCTTGCGGCGCGATGCGCGCGACGCACATCGACGGCGTGCCGTTCCAGGTTCCGAAGCTACCGACGGCGAACAACGCCGGTCCGCTGCCGAGTTCGTCGTCGAACACGGCGAGCGAGTGGACGACCGAGTCGGGCTCTTCATCGAGCGCGTACCAATGCGTGCGGTCCCAACGCGCGACGTGCGACGCCGTGTTTCCGCCGGCCGACGAGAAGCCGCCGCCGACGTAGAGCTCCGGCCCGCCGCCTTCGTCGTGCACGACGAGCGTATTCACGCGGCCGTTCAAGCTCTGGCCGTTGGTGTCGATCAAGCCTCGCCAGCTCGTGCCGTCGTACACGGCGACGTTCGGCGCGATCGCGCTGCCCGCGACGAAGAAATCGCCGCCGGCGTAGAGCTTCTCGCCGTCGCCGCAGTCGAGCGTCGCGAGCGCGTAGACTTCGCGATTCATGCCGCCGAGCACCGGCTGCCATGCGCTCCCGCTCCAACGAGCGACGTAATTCGCCGGCGCGCCGCTCGCGGCCGTGAAGTCGCCACCGGCGAAGAGCTTCGGGCCCGAACCGTCGTCGAAGCTCGCGAGCGCTCGCACTGGATCGTTCGTGCCGAGATCGAGCGCCGACCACGCCGTGCCGTCCCAGACGGCGACGTTGTTCGCACCAACGCCGCCCGCCGTGTCGAACCAACCGCCGACGACGAGCCGCGGGCCCGCGCCGAAGTCGTGCACGCACGCCGCATACGCGTAGCCTGGGAAGCCGGTGCGCGTCAGGCCGCCGCCGAGCGCGTGCCACGCCGCACCGTCGAAGCGTGCGATGCCGTTCGCCGTCAGACCGTCGATCTCGGAAAACGTTCCGCCGGCGAAGAGCTCGGTGCCCGCGCCTGAATCGAAGGCCGCGAACGTGAACGTGCTGCCGTCGCTCTTGCCCGGCAGCGTCGTCCAACCGAGTCCGTTCCAGCGCACGAAGCCGCCGGGGTTCGCTTGGCCTTGCACGTTGAGGTAGGTGAGGCCCGCGTCGGCGTAGAGCTCACGCTGGACACCGTCGTCGAACGCGTAGAGCGCGTACGACGTGCTCGACAGGCCGCGACTCGAGTAGACGCGACTCCAACCGCTCGAAGTCCACTTCGCGACGTGGTCGGCGCGCTTGTCGCCGGCTTGAGTGAAGCCGCCGCCCGCGTAGAGCTCGGTTCCGCTGCTCGCGTCGAACTCGCAGAGCGTCCAGGAGTCCGCGGACAGACCGCTGCCGAGATCCTGCCAGTTCGCGCCGTCCCAACGCGCGGCGCGGATCGACCACGCCGGCGGTGGGAGCACGTAGCTGCGGCCGATCGCGTAGAGCGCCGCGCCCGACCCGTCGTCGTGGGTCGCGAATGCGGTCGGGAAGAACGAGACGCTCGAGCCGACGGCGCTCCAGGTGCTGCCGTCGAAACGCGCGAGACTCTGGAACGGCGACGAGAACGTGCCGCCGGCGTAGAGCTTCGCGCCCGAACCATCGTCGTGCGAAGCGAGCGCTTCGATCGGCGCGCTGAACGTGCCGGGGAGGATCGTCCACGACACGCCATCCCAACATTCGATGCTCTGTTGGCTCGGGAAGTTCCAGCCGCCGGCGTAGAGCTTCGCACCCGAGCCGTCGTCGTGCACCGCGAGTGCTCCCAGGTACGAACCGACGTAACCCGCGCCGAGAGTCGTCCAACCCGAGCCGTCGTACTTCGCGACGCTCGCCGCTGGACTGCCGTTCACCTTGTTGAACGTGCCGCCGAAGTACAGCGCGTCACCGCTGCCGTCGTTCCACACTTCGAGGTCGGAGATGCCGACGAAGCCCGCGAACTGCGACGTCACCGCGAGTACGGGCGTCCACGCCGCGCCGTCCCATCTCGCGAGTCCGTGCTGCGGGAAGCCGAGCGACACGTCGAAGTCGCCCGCGACGTAGAGCTCGGGCCCGTTGCCGTCGTCGAACACGGCGAGCGCGCGCACGCCGACGCCGGAACTCGAGAGCACGCCGACGCCGCCGGGACCAGGCAGCGCCTGGAAGTTCGTACCGTCGAAACGCACGATCGCTCGCGCGAGGATCTCGCCGGCGAAGTCGAAGTCGCCGCCGAGGTAGAGCGCCGGACCTTGGCCGTCGTCGAACACGACGCTCGCGCGGACGTTTCCGCCGTTCGGGCCGGATGCGACGCCGTAGGCACCGAACCCGGGCGCGAGTTGGCTGCAGTCCTGAACGAGCGGGACGATCGCGGAAACGATGAACGGCGCGAGCATGGGGGGCTCCCTGGGCTCGGGACGAGGAACGGATGCCAGGCTACTTCTGAGCTACGCATCGCGCAGCGAGGGCGGGGCGGTTCAAGTGATACTGCCCCGCGTCGTTGCGCCGAAAATTCGGGCGCGGCTGAAACCAAAACGGGTTGTGGCGGTCTTTGTCTGG
>JAKLKU010000049.1 GCA_023150475.1 Planctomycetota bacterium | reverse complement strand
GAGCTCGATTGGATCGTGATGAAGGCGCTCGAGAAGGACCGCGCGCGCCGCTACGAGTCCGCGCACGGCCTCGCCGAGGACCTCCGGCGTTACCTTGCCGGCGAAGCGGTGGTCGCCGCGCCGCCGAGCGCGGCGTATCGCTTGAGGAAGCTCGTCCACCGCAATCGATTCGCGGTGATGGCGGGCGCCGCGATCGCGCTGGCGCTCCTCGGCGGCGCTGCGGCGTTCGCGTGGCAGGCGAGAGTGGCGAGCCGCGAGCGCGACGACGCCGTGTCCGCGCGCACCGAGGAAGCCGAGCAACGGCGAATCGCGGACGAGCAGCGCCGGCTCGCGGACGACCAACGCGACCGTGCGGTCAAAGCCGAGACGGAAACTCGGGCCCGCGCGGACGAGCTCCAGCAAGTCGCGGACTTCCAATCCGAGATGCTCGCGGACATCGACGCGGCGAGAGCGGGCAAGGCGTTGACCGAGGACGTGCGGAACCGACTCGCCGCGGCGCTCGCGAAGCGCAACGTGCCGGAGGACGAGCGCGCGGAACGAGTCGCCGCGTTCGAGCGCGAATGGGTGCACGTGAATGCGACGGACGTCGCCGCGGCGCTGATCGATCGCACGATCCTGCAGCCGTCGCTGCGCTCGATCGACGTGCAGTTCGCGGAGCAACCGGCGATCGCCGCGCAATTGCGCCAGGCCCTCGTGCTGCGGTACGCAGACCTGGGGCTCTACGCAGCCGCGATCCCGGAACAAGAGCTAGTGCTCGCCGCGCGCCGCCGCGTGCTCGGCGAGGATCATCCCGAGACGCTGAACTCGATCGACGAACTCGGCACGTTGCTCGAACGGCAAGGCAGGCTCAGCGAAGCGGAGACGTACCGTCGCGAAGCGCTCGAGAGGTGCAGGCGCGTGCTCGGCGAGGAGGATTCGGACACGCTCGGCGCGATCATGAACATGGGGCTCGTCCTGCTGCGCCAAGGCAAGCGCGCCGAAGCCGAGCCGTACTACCGCGAGGCGCTCGAGAAGTCGCGTCGTGTGCTGGGCCCCGAGCATCCGGAAACGCTGAACGTGCTCAACAACTGGGGCGCGATGCTGAAGGACGACGGCGAGTTGGAGGCGGCTGAGCCGTATTTCCGCGAAGCGTTGGAAACGCGCCGGCGCGTACTCGGCGAAGAGCACCCACACACGCTGTTCTCGCTCCAGAACCTCGGCACGTTGCTGCTCTTCCAGAACAGGCTTCCCGACGCCGAGGTGTACTTGCGTGAAGCGCTCGCGGCGCGCCGGCGCGTGCTCGGCGAGGATCACCCGGATACGTTGGCGTCGATCGTCTCGATGGGCTGGCTGCTACAGGCGCAAGGCCGGCTCGACGAAGCCGAACCGTACCTGCGCGAGTCGCTCGAGAAGCGCCGCCGCGTGCTCGGCGACGATCACCCGTGGACGTTGGGTTCGCTGAGCAGCCTGGGCCTGCTGCTGCAGTACCAAGGCCGCCATGCGGAAGCGGAGCCGTACTTCGTCGAGGCCTCGACGCTGGGCCGGCGCGTGCTCGGCGAGCAGCATCCCGACACGCTGAACGCGATCCACAACCTCGGGCTCGTCTGCATCCACCAGCAACGGTATGCCGAAGCCGTCGAGCTGCTCGCGCCGATCGAAGCGAGCACACGCGCGGCGTTCACCGGACGCAATGCGTATTGGGTCGCGCAGCTCCTGATGAACCTCGGGACCGCGCGCGCCGGGGCGGCGACGGACACGCAGGGCTTCGCGGCGGCGGAAGCGAATCTGCTCGAGGCTCGCGCGCTCTTCGATCGCACGCCCAACCCGTTCGCGCAGGGTGCGCGCGAGGACATCCGCATCCTCGCCGAATTCTACGAGACTTGGGATCGCGCGGAACCGGGCCAGGGGCACGACGTGCAAGCGGCGCGCTGCAAGGCGGCGCTCGACGCGCTCGCCGGGAAGCCGGTCGACGCGCCGGAAGGCTCGAAATGAGCTCTGGACTTCGGAATGCACCGAATCGCGGCCGCGCGAAACGGGCCCGGCCGTGTCTGCCGGCGACACCGCGCCGCGTCGGCAGCATCGGCGAGAGCGAAACACCATGAGCGACTCCAAGCACGATCGTCTGCGTTTCCTCTTCGACCGCGCACTCGATTACTCCGGCGCCAAGCGCACGGAGTTCCTGGAGCGCGAGTGCAAAGGGGACGCCGAGCTGCGCGCGCGCGTCGAAGCGTTGCTCGCGGCCGCCGAGGACGAGCAGTTCCTCTCGGCGCCGACCGGGCCGAAGCCGAGCGCGGGGAGCGCGCCGCTCGCCGAGGCGCCCGGCTCGCGCGTCGGGCCGTACAAGCTCCTGCAGCAGATCGGCGAAGGCGGCTTCGGCGCGGTCTTCATGGCCGAGCAGGAAAAGCCC
>JAKLKU010000048.1 GCA_023150475.1 Planctomycetota bacterium | reverse complement strand
GCCAGACGAAGACCGCCACAACCCGTTTTGGTTTCAGCCGCGCCCGAATTTTCGGCGCAACGACGCGGGGCAGTATCGAGCGGGGCGCTTACTTGCCGAGCGCAAGCCGGCGCGCAAGCACTTCCGACAGCACGCCGGTCTTCAAGATCTTCTCGGCGGTCGCCTGGAAGTCGTACGGCACGCGGTGCCACGTGATCTGGTGTTCTTCGAGCACGGCGTAACACGCACGGTTGTCGCCGTCGCGCGGCTGGCCCACCGAGCCGACGTTGACGAAGAACTTGCCGTCTTCGGGCAGCGGCAGAGTCAGGCGCTCGGCGCCGCCGAGTCCGTGGAAGCGCAGGTCGGCGTCGTGCAATCCGGGATGGTGCGTGTGGCCGCCGATCGCGATGCCTTCGAACGATTGGAAGACCGCGCGCAGCTTCTCCGGGTTCAAGAAGCCGTCGGTGGAGAGCACGTACTCGCGCACCGGGTCGCGCGGACTGCCGTGCACGAAGAGGAACCGGCCTTCGGTGTGCGAGAGCGGCAACGTCTTCAGCCAGTTCCACCGCGCCTTCTTCTCGCCCGAGCTGTACCACGACGGCTGCATGCGCTCCTTCGTGTACTCGATCGCGCCGCGGGCGTGCGGATTGAAGTCCGACGCGTCGCGGAAGAGCGCTTCGTCGTGGTTGCCCATCAAGCAGAGCTCGGCGTGGCCGCGCACGAGATCGACGCAGAACTCGGGCTCAGGGCCGTAGCCGATCACGTCGCCGAGGCAATAGATCCTGGCGAGCCCTTGTTCGCGGATGTGCGCGAACACTGCTTCCAGCGCTTCGCGGTTCGAGTGCAGGTCGGAGATCAGCGCGACCTTCATGGCGGCGTGACGGTCGCTCCGAACTGCTCGAGCGCGCCCGCGACGAGCTTCGCACGCGCCTCGGCGAGCGACCCGGCGAGTGTCGCGCCCGATGCTTTCGCGTGCCCACCGCCGCCGAAGCGCCGCGCGAGCCGGTTGACGTCGAAGTCCGTCTTCGAACGAGCCGAGAGCTTGACGTTGCCTTCCTTCTGTTCGCGCAGGAAGAGCACGACTTCGACGGCGCGCACCGCGCGCAGGATGTCGAGCACTTCGTCGGTGTCGGCGAGCTCTTCCTCGCCGGCGGCGGCCCGCGGCAAGTCGATCACGGCGAGCCGACCGTCCGCGAAGTACTCGAGGCGCGAGAGCGCGCGGCCGATCGCTTTCGGTTCGCTGCGCGGCGCTCGTTGGTAGATCGAGTCATAGAGTCGCGAAGGCTCGCAGCCGGCGGCGACGAGTTCGCTCGCGATCGCGAGCGTCTCCGCGTCGGTGTTCGAGTACTTGAACCAACCCGTGTCGGTCACGAGAGCAGTGAACACGCCCCGCGCGGCGGCCGGGTCGAGCTCGACGCCGAGAGCGCGCGCGATGCGATGCACGAGCACGCCCGTCGCCGACGCGCGCGAGTCGACGAACGCCGCGTGCCACCACGGCGTGCCGTGGAAGAGATGGTGATCGACGATCACCTTCTTCGCGGGGTGCGCGGCGAGCGTCGCTTCGAGCGGGCCGGTGCGGGAGAGCTCGCAGAAGTCGAGGAACACTTCGACGTCGTGCGCCGGCAGGTCGCCGCCGTTGAACACGCGGAACGTCCGATCGCGCGCCAGGTACTGGTAGCGCTCCTCGAGCGGGTCGGGGTTGACGATCCAGACCTGTTTGCCGAGCTTCTCGAGCACGCTCGCGAGCGCCGCTTGCGAGCCGACGCAATCGCCGTCGGGCTTGATGTGACCGGAAAGCACGAAGCGCGATCCGCTCGCGAGCAGGTCGAGCGCGGAGCGTTGCTCCGGAGTCGGCGAAGGCAATGGATTGGGATGCATGCGCGCGCCACCCGCGGCGGCGGGCGGCCCAAGACCATACACGACGTCGCGCGGCGCGCGAGGGGCTTGCACACCGGCGGCCCGGCCGCCGGACGAGCGCTGCGCGGCGCGCTGCGTGCTCGTGGTGCCCCTGCGCGCCCGCTTCAAGTGCACGGATCGTTCACACGCGCCTCGGACGGCGCGACGACGCGCCGGCCGGCGATCCACACGCCGAAGATCCGGGGCCGCGCGCGCACCAGGTGCTCGAACGGTCGCACGCGCGCGCCCGGCGCGAACGCGACGAAATCCGCCGCACGACCGGGCGCGAGTTCGCCTACTTCGCCGCCGAGGCCGAGCGCCGCCGCCGCATCGAGCGTCGCCATGCGGAAGATCCGCGCGGGAGGCACACCGAAGCCCGAGTCCGCGAAGCGCGCGAGCTCGCCGCGCATGTCGAGTTCCGAGTTGCTCGCAAGTGAATCGGTGCCGAGCGCGATCCGCACCCCGCGCTTCTCGTAGGCCGCGAACGGGAACCGCGCGCGGCCGAACCACGCGTGGCAACCCGGGCAGTGCACGACGCTCACGCCGCGTTCGGCGAGGAGCCGCGGCTCGTCCGCATGCGGGTGATTGCCGTGCACGAGCGAGAGCCCCGGCCCGAGGAGTCCCGCCTCGTCGAGCAGCTCGAGCCCGCGGCGACGCGGCGAAGAACCGAGCAATGGCGCGAGCGGACCGGCGCCGTGTTCGAGCCAAGCGAGCTCGTTCTCCGTTTCCGACCAATGGACCGCGACGTGCGCGCGTCGGCGCTTCGCGAGCGCGGCGACGCCGGAGAGCAAGGCTCGAGAAACCGTGAACGGCGCGTGCGGCGAGAGCCCTTCGCGTCGGCGCGCGCGCGGTGGCAGGGCGCGACGCAGCGCGGCGAGCGCTCCCGCCGTGCGTCTTGGATCCCACGCGTCGAGCGTCTCGCGGAAGAGCACGTGCCGCAGAGGCGTGCTCGCGAGCGTGCGCGCCGACGCGCCGCACGTGTCGATGTCACCGACGGTCGTCGTGCCGGTCTCGAGCAGGCGTCGTGCTCCCGCGCGCACCGCTGCGTCGAGCTCGTGCGCGGAGAGCGCGGCACGACGCGCGATCACGGTGCGCACCCACTCGCCGAATGGCACACCGGGCCCCATCACTCCGGAGAGCGCGGTGAGCTCGAGGTGCGCGTGCGCGTCGACGAGCCCCGGGACGAGCCACGCTTCGCCCAGATCGTGCGCGCGGGTCGCCGTGCGACACGCTCGGCGCGCCGCGGCCTTGCTCGTGAGGACGCGCACGATGCGTCCGCGCGAAACTTCGAGGCCACCGCCATCGAACCAACGGTCCGTCGGGCCGAGCACGCGCGCACAGAAAAAGACCTCCGCGCCCATCGGGAGCGCGGAGGCTAACGGTTACCGGTCGGCAGCGCGACCGGTGCGACGTGTCGGCGGGCGCGCCGGGCGCGCCGGGCGCCGCGTTTCGGTGAACGCGGCGAGCGCGCGGCCGGCGTCACGCCGCCGCGTGCGC
>JAKLKU010000047.1 GCA_023150475.1 Planctomycetota bacterium | reverse complement strand
CTCGCGAGCGCCGGCACCGAACCGCTCGGGCGGCGCGCCCGCGCGCTCGCGGCGCTGACCGAGCTCGGCGAAGCGCCGCTCGAGCTCTGCGCGGAGCTCGCGCGCGCGGCGTTGCCCGGCGAAGCGCTCCAGCGCACGGCGATCCTCGGGCTCGCGACGCTGGGCTCCGACGAAGCGGCCGCGGCGCTCTTCGAGTCGTGGCGCGCGCTTGCGCCGGTCCTGAAACGCGACGCGTTGCGCACGCTCGCCCGCAATCACACGGGCGCGAAAGCGTTGCTCGCCGCGCTCGAACGCGACGACCTCGATCCGCGCGACGTCGAGCCCGAGCTCCTCGAGCGTCTGCGCGCCGTCGACGCGGGCTCCGCGGCGTTCGCGGCGCTCGAGGCCGAGTTCGCGGCGCGCGCCGAGAGCGTGCTCGTCTGCACCGGCGGCGGCGACGACGGGCTCGACACGAACCTCGAGCTCGCGCCGCCGTTCACGCTCGAAGCGTGGGTCGCGCTCGCGGAGCCGATCACCAACGCGGACGGCATCCTCGGTCGCGCGGGCGGCGCCGACTTCAACTTCGCCGACGCGCGTTTTCGGTTCTACGCCGGGCCGAACCTCGGCGATCGGGTGATCGCGCGCCGGCGCCTCGAGCCCGAGACGTGGACGCACGTCGCAGTGACGTGCGACGCGAGCGGCAACGTCGTGCTCTACCAGAACGGCGAAGCGGAGAGCGAAGGCACGCTCGCGCCCGACTCGAGCTTCGACGCGCTCGACGTCGCACGCACGACGCCGGACGAAGGCACGCGCGGTCGGATCGCCGAGTGGCGGCTGTGGCGGCGCGCGAGGAGCGCTGCGGAGATCGGCCGCGACTTCCGCTTGCGCACGGACGCACTGAATGCGCCCGGAGCTCGCGATGGACTCGCGCGCTCGTTCTCGGTCGCCGCGGACTTCGCGCCGCTTGCAGGCGGCGCGCGAGTCGAGCGCACGCTCGACGGGCCGCCGATCCTCGACGCGGAGGCCGCGCAGGCGCTCGAAGCGCGGTTCGAGCGAGCTCGCACGCTCGCGAACCGCGGCGGCGATCCGGCGCTCGGCAGCGGCGTCTTCGAGCGCACGTGCCTCGTCTGCCACTCGGTCGCGAAACGAGGCGCCGCGATCGGTCCGCCGCTCGACGGCTCCGCGCACCGCGGCACCGAAGCGCTCTTGCGTGCGATCGTGACGCCGAGCGCGGCGATCGAGAGCGGCTACCGGCTGTTGCTCGTCGAGACCCGCGACGGCGAACGGCTCGACGGTCTGCTCGCGCGCCAGGACGAACGGTCGATCGTCCTGCGCCGCCAGGGCCGCGAGGATCTGGTGCTCGCGCGCGAGGAACTCGCCTCGCTCGGCTTCGATCGGCTCTCGGTGATGCCCGACGGCTTGCTCGACGGACTCTCCGACGACGACGTCGCGGCGCTCTTCGCCTATCTCGCGACCTTGCGCTGAACGAGACCGAGCGCGAGCACCACGAGCGCGCCGAGCCCTGCGAGCCCGAGCGCGAGCCGCCAGTGCGTCGGTTCGTAGCGGAAGACGACTTCGTGCTCTCCGGACTCGAGCTCGACGCCGCGGAAGATGCCGTCGACGAGTACGAGCTCACGCGCTTCGCCGTCGACGGTGACGGTCCAGCCCGGATAGTGCTGCTCGGTCAGGACGAGCAGCGCGTCGCCGTCGGTGTCGGCGAGCAACCGCACCGCCGAGTTCGTCCACTCGCGTTCGCGGACGTTCGACGTCGTGCTCGGATTCCGCGGCTCGAACGTGCGGCCGTCGGTGAAGAACGCTTCGTGGCGCGGATCGAAACTCTGCGGCGCCGCGAGCACCTCCTCGAACGGCTTCGTGCGCGTGACGCAGAACGCGCGCGGCAGCGGCCGTTTCGCGCGATATACGAACGCTTCGGCGTACTCGCGATCACCGGGCGCCGGGCCGGCGACGTATTCCCAGTCGGGATGCTCGAGCGGCGCGGCGAGCGCGAGCGCGCCGACGCCGAAGAGCCGGAAGAGCGGCGCGTCGAGGTCGATGCCGCGCGCGTGGAAACCGAGCAACGGATGCACGCCCGGCCGCACGAGCAAGGGGCGCATCAAGTCGAAGCTCGCGACGTCCATCGAGTCGTAACCGTCGAGCGCGCGCAGCCCGTCGATCATGCCGGTGTTCGCGGGCAGGACGCCGGGATCGGCGAGGTACCGAGCGCTGCCGAGCTCGCGCGCGAGGATCGCGGTCGTGCGCGTCGCCGGGAAGAACTCCGCCCGCGGCACCGCCGGGTTCTTGCCGCGGAAGAAATCGACGCCTTGCGCCGCGACGAGCACCAACGCGAACGCGATCCGGCCTCGGCCGCGTGGCCAGACGAGGAGCAGCACGAGCACGCCGACCAGGAACGTCGCGCCGAGCTTGTCGAACTCCGGCGCGCGCTCGATCGCCGTGACCGCGGCGATCCGCCGGCCGAGCACCGCGCCTTCGGCGTCGAGCAGCTCGAGCGTGAAGCGCCACGCGCCGCGAGCGAGGTACTGGACGTCGAGGAACGGCGCGCGGAAGAACGTCGCGTCCGCGGGTGCGCCGAGGCCGCGGCCGTCGGTCCACGGTTTCCCGCCGAGATCGACCGGCGCTTCGATGCGCGACGACTCGAGCGCGAGCCCGCTCGCATCGAGTCGTTCGACGGCGACGCGCGCGCCGGCAAGCCCGGCCGCCGCGATCGACGCGTCGAGCCAACCTTCGAGTTCGAGCTTGCCGCCGCTCGCACGTTCGGGCGGCCGCGCGTCGAAGTGCACGAGCTCGTCGTCGGGATCGCTCGGCCGCGCTGTCGCGTGCCCCAGCGGAGCATGAACCGCCGTCGAGTAGAGCGCGAAGGCGGCGAAACACGCGACGAGCGCGCCGGCCGCGATGCGCGCGGCGCGCGTCGAGTGCTCGAGCGCGTGCCCGGCGAGCAGGCCGAGGAACAGCGCCGAGACGCCCGCGGCGCGCACGGTCGCACCCATGCCGATCCACGGCAGCCAACGGTACGCGTCGACGAGCCCCGGCAGCCGCAGCGCGAGCGCGAGCGCGAGGAAGCCGAGGCTCGCGACCCACACGACGCGCCGCAATCCGCCGTGCGCGCGCGGCGAGAGCACCGCGGCGAGCGCGAGTCCGAGCGCACCGAGCGGCAACCACGCGCTCGCTTCTTCGACGTAGTGGCCGTCTCCGCGCCAACCGCCGCGGCCCGGCGCGCCGAACGCGTCGGGCCACCAGAGGAGCCGCGTCGCGGGCGTCAACTCGCGGCGCGAGAGCACCAACGCGAAGGCGACGAGGAAGAGCACGACCGTCGCGACGCTCGCCCAACGCACTGGCGCTTCCCACGAGAACGTCCCGCACGCGGACGGGCATTCGCTCTCGTTCCCGATCGCACGCGAGCGACGGAAACGCACGCAGACGAGCACCGTGAAGACGAGCAGCGCGAGCGCGAGCCAGTCGGGCTCGGTCGGCTCGAGCGCTCGCCGCGCGACGGTCGCGCCCGAGAGCCGCAGGTACTCGACGAACGGCGCGAGCGACGGCAACGCGAGCACGACGCCCAGGCCGAGCCCGAGGAACGCGTAGAACCCCGCGCGCCGCGCTTCGAGCGCGATCGCGAGCGCGAAGAGCCCCGCCGCGGCGCCGACGTAGAACGCGGTCTCGGGATGGCCGCCGTAGATCGCGAGCGCGAGCACGCCTGCCGCCGCCGCCGCCGCGCGCGCCGGCCGCGGTCCGCGCGTGCGTTCGAGCGCGAGCAACGTCCACGGCAGGAAACAAGTGACGTGCCCGAGACTGAAGTTGAGCCAGAGCGTCGCGAAGCCGGAGCTCGCGAACGTCGCCGCGGCGAGCGCGGACGGGCCGCGGCCGAGGCCGAGCTCGCGCGCGAGCAGGTAGGCGCCGACGAGCGCCAAGACGATGCGCATGGCGGCGAGCAGCGTCAGTCCGTGATCGCGCCACACCGGACCGCCGAGCGCATCGGCGAGCGCGAGCAGCATGACCTGCGGATCGAGCACGCCGAGTTGGGGATTGCCGACCGCCGGCGCGCCGGCGTTGATCCACGGGTTCCAGAGCGGCGGCTCGCCGCGTTGCCACCCGTCGATCGCGAAACGATAGGCCGGGTAGAAGACGACGCCTTGGTCGGCGAGCGTCGGGTTGCGCGGCTCGGTCGGCGCGAGCCCGCGGTCGCGACCGAGCGCCTTCGACCACGGCAACTGCACCGTCGCCGTATCCGCGCCGAAGACCACGCCGCCGGGCGGGAGCCACGCGTCGCGCAGGACGAAGGCCGCCGCGAGCAGCGCGAGCAGCAACGCGAAGCACACTTCGCGGCGGGTCACCGGCACGTTGGAACGCGTCGTCTCCACTCGCGCGACAGCATCGCAACCGCGGTCCGCGCTCGCACGACATTCTTCGAGCTCGTCGGCCGGCGCGAGGCGTTGGGTGGTCGGTGGTCCGCGCTCGGTGGTCCGCGCTCGGCGGTCGGTGCTCGGCGGTCGGTGCTCGGTGGTCGGTGCTCGGTGGTCGGTGCTCGGTGGTCGGTGCTCGGTGGTCGGCGGTCGGCGGTCGGCGCGCGCTGGTCGTGGGTCGTCGGTTGGTGGTTAGCGGTTGGTGAATGGTGGTCAGTGGCTCGTCGTCGATGGACTGTGCGCTTCGATCGGTGCTCGGTCCTCTGTGGTCGGTGATTGCCGAGCGGTGCTCGGTTGTCGGTGCTCGCTAGTCGGTGGCCGGTGGACGGTGATCGATCGCCGACGGCCGGTGGTCGATGACCGACGCCCGGTCGTGCTCGCTCGGAGTCCAGGTTCGCCGCGGGCGGAGTCGCGTTCGCGCGCCTCTCGACTCCCGCGCGCGGCCCAACGAACGCGGCCTAACGAGCGCGGCCCAACGAGCGCAGCCGAACGCTCGCGACGCCACCGACTCGCCGCGCCGTTAGACTCCCGCGCACGACGGCGTGGGACACGCAGCTTCCGATCCCGGGCTCGAACCGACGCGGCTCGTCTCGCCGCGCGGTCCGTTCGTCGGGACCCCGCCGCCCGAGCGTGCACCCGATCGTTGGGCCGAACACGCGCGCCTCGACCGCGTGATCGGCGAGCTCTCGCGCGGCTTCGGCTTCCAACGTTGGTGGCCCGCGGCGACGCCGTTCGAAGTGATCGTCGGCGCGATCCTGACGCAGAACACGGCGTGGACGAACGTCGAGAAGGCGCTCGCACGCCTCCGAGCCCTCGACGCGCTCACGCCGCGCGCGATCCTCGCGCTCGAGCCCGACGTGCTGCGGCAAGCGCTCGTTCCGTCGGGGTACTTCAACGCCAAGGCGAAGAAGCTCGTCGCGATCTCCGAGTGGTACCTCGCGCTCGGCGGCCTCGTGCCGCTCCGAGAACGGCCGCTCGAGCCGCTGCGCGCCGAGCTGCTCGAAGTGCACGGCGTCGGTCCGGAGACCGCCGACTCGATCCTCTGTTACGCCGCCGGCCGGCGCACGTGCGTCGTCGACGCGTACACCCGCCGGTTGCTCGGCCGCCACGGACTCGTGGAGCCCACGGCGCCGTACGAGACGCTGCGGCGTTGGCTCGAGGAGCGCCTCGTCGACTCGCAGTTCGTCTACGAGGAGTTCCACGCGCTCGCCGTGCGCGTCGGCTACGACCACTGCAAACCGCGCCCAGCGTGCGAATCCTGCCCCGCGACCACGCCGACGGCGCTGCGCTCGCCGGCGGCTCGCACGGCGCTCGCCACGACGACCGCGAAGAAAAGGACGAACGACCGCCGAGCACGAGATCGCAAAGCGTCCTTGGCGCGTCCCACGCGGGCCGAGCCCGAGGCGTAGCGCGCCTACACACTTCGAACCGCTCTCCAGCCGACACTCGGGGCTCCGGGCCCCTACTTTGTAAGCTGGCTCCGCGCTTCGCCGCTCCTCCCTCGCGAACTCGAAGCGTCCTCCACCACCTCAATGGCGCAACAAATCCTGATCATCGAAGACGAGCAAGACCTGGCGTTCGGCGTGCGCGACGCGCTGCAGCACTCCGGCTTCGCCGCCGAATGCGTGCACGACGGCAAGAAAGGTCTCGAGCGCATCAAGAACGGCAACTTCGACCTGATCGTGCTCGACTTGATGTTGCCGGGCATGAACGGGCTCGACGTGCTCCGTGAACTGCGACGCGACCGTCAGGACACGCGCGTGCTGATCCTGACCGCGCTCGCGAGTGAAGACGATCTGCTCAAGGGCTTCCAAGCCGGCGCGGACGACTACCTGACCAAACCGTTCTCGCCGCGCGAGCTCGTCGCGCGCGTCGAAGCGCAGTTCCGCCGTCAAGCAGCCGACGCCGGCGTGCTGACCAAGCTCGAACTGCCCGAAGGCATCCACGTCGACTTGCAGCGGCTCGAAGTGCAGCGCGAGGGTCAAGTGATCCCGCTGACGCCGCGCGAGGGCGACATCCTTTCCTATCTGATCCGCCACCGAGATCGCGTCGTGACCCGCGACGATCTCTTGCTCGACGTGTGGCACTACAAGAGCGCCAACGTCGAGACGCGCACGGTCGACATCCACATCGTCGGTCTGCGTCGCAAGGTCGAGCCCGATCCCGCCAAGCCGCGTTTGATCCAGACCGTGCGCGGCAAGGGCTACCGTTGGTTCAACTGAGTGGTTCGACTGAGTGGTTCAACTGAGGGCACGCCGCACCGGGCCTGCGCTCTACGCGCTGCTGCTCGTCCTGCCGACGCTCGTGCTCGGCTGGCTGCAGTGGCGCCAGATCGAAACCGAACACGCCAACGAGCTCGCGAGTCTGCCGGACGAAGCGGACGACGCGGCGCGACGGCTGCGCGAAGCGTTGCGTGAACGGCTCGAGCGGCTGCTCAAGGACGAGGACGACCGCGCGTTCCACCAGTACGGTTCGAAGTACTGCCCCGACGAATCGTGCACGACCGGCGTGCTGATGGTGCCGTCGCCGCTCGTTCGCGACACGCGGCCGCGCGGCGTGCTCGGGTGGTTCGTCTTCGACATCGCGCACGGCTCCGAAGCGCCGCACGAGACGTTCTACGGCGGCGAATCGCGCATGGAGGAAGAAGTGAAGCTCCAGCGCGACATCGACGAAGCGCTCGGGCGATTCACCGCGCGCACGGCGGACGAGGGCGGCCTGCGTCGCGCGACGCGGATGGACTCGTTCTACGAAGTGACGGTGCCGCTCGGGCTCGTCGCCGCGCATCGCCTGCCGAACGCGGACGCGAAGTGCCTCGAGGACGCCGAAGAGCGCTTCGGCGACCTGACGGTGCCGCTGACCGTGAGCCCGTTCCACGTCCAGTTCTACGTCGAAGACGGCGTGCCGCGGATCATCGCGACGCGCCGCGTGCTGATGGACCCGAACGCGAACGTGTCGCGCGTCGACGTCTGCGTGGCCCCGCTCTCGAAGGGCTTCGGCCTCGTGCAGGGCTTCTTCATCGATCCGGGCTGGATCTTCGAGGAGCTGCCGCGCTCGCTCGCCGAACGCGTGCTCGGCCGCTCACAGCAGTTCGTGCCCGCCGGCGTCGCATGCTGCGGCAACGACGAGGCCTATCACGCCGCCGTTCGGCCGGTCGCCGACCTCGACCTCGAGACCAACCTCGCGAGCGACCAGGACTTCGGCGCCGTGCAGATCGTCGTCGACACCAAGGAGACCGACGCGCGCTTCGAGTCGCAGCGACTGCGTTTCCTCCTGCTCGCGGCGATGCTCGCCGTGTCGCTCGGGACCGGCATGATCCTGCTCCTGCGCAGCGTCGAACGCGAGCTCGAACAAGCCGCGCGCACGGAGAACTTCGTCGCCGCCGTGACGCACGAGCTGCGCACGCCGCTCTCCGCGATCCGCTTGCACGGCGAGATGCTGCTCGACGGTTGGGCGAAGGACGAAGCGAAGCAGCGCGAGTACTACCGACGCATCGTGCGCGAGACCGAGCGGCTCTCGACGATGGTCGAACGT
Organism: Planctomycetota bacterium; assembly: GCA_023150475.1. Taxonomy (GTDB): domain Bacteria; phylum Planctomycetota; class UBA1135; order UBA1135; genus JACRIN01. Next base: position 655 of record JAKLKU010000047.1, on the reverse strand, counting down.
GTGCTCGAGAAGTCGAAACTCACCGCCGGCACGATCAAGGTCGCGCCGGGCGACCTGAACCGTTCGGTCCGCGCCGCCGAAGTGCCGCTGGTCAACGCGCGCGACGGCGAGCGTTCGGACCTGATCTTCGAACTCGCGGACGAGCTCCCGGAAGTCGAACTTTCGCACGAGGGCGTGCTCTCGATCGTCGTCAACCTGGTGGAGAACGCGCGCAAGTACGCACCGATCGACTGGAGCGCCCCCGCGCCCGAACCCTATCGCGTGATCACCCGCCGCGAGGGCTCCGACGTCCTCCTCGAAGTCGCGGACCGCGGCCCCGGCGTACCCGAGGCCGAGCGCGAGAAGATCTTCGAAGCTTTCTACCGTGTCGGCGACGAGAAGACGCGCAAGACGCGCGGCACCGGACTCGGTCTACACCTCGTCGCGCTGCACGCCCGAGCGATGAAAGGCTCGATCGGCGTCTTCGACCGTCCGGGCGGCGGCTCGATCTTCCGCCTGCGCCTGCCGCCGGCGAGTGAGAACGGCGCCGCAAGCTAACCCCGGATACTGCCCCGCATCACTGCGCCAGAACCGGCTTCGAAACGGGCCGAAAAACGCGCCAGCGCAGCAGCCTCTCGACGCTCCACGGCGCGGTCTCGAGGCCGAGCTTCATCGC
>JAKLKU010000046.1 GCA_023150475.1 Planctomycetota bacterium | reverse complement strand
CCGAGCTCAGACCGCTCCAACTCGCCTCGGTGTCAGCCCTTCCTCGATTTTCTGGCCAGCGAAGCGAGGCAGTAGCGGGATCAGCGCCGAGAGGACGCCGCCTCGCGTGCCTTCCCGATCAGTTTCGTCGCGACCGCCCGGAACTCCTCGCGGGTGATGTCCGCGGCTTGCGCGCGCTCTTCGAGTTTGGTGAGCGCGTTCTGCAGCCGCTCGAGTTCCTCCGGCGCGAAACTGGCGCCGGCAAGTTTCGCGCGATCCTCGAGGGCCGAGCGAACGCGTGTGTAGTCGAGGCGGCTCGCCGAACGGGCGAGTGCGCGCGCTTCGAGCCAGCCGAGTGCGCGTTCGAGTCGCGAGGCGACGAGTTCCGCGCGGAGCTCGGAGAAGTCGGCCGCGGTCGTCGCGTTGCCATCGACGCGGCTCCTCAGGGCTTCGGCGAACGTGCGCCAGCGTTCGCGGCCAGCGGCTTCTTCTTCGGGCGTCGAGTGCGCGCGCTCGAGTCGACTTTCGAAGAGCTTCGCCACGGCGTCGAATTGCGCGCGAGTCGGTCGGCGTTCCGCTGCGCAGGACTCGAGCCAGGCGATCGCTCGCTCCGCGCGCGCGTCGAGCACGTCCTCGGCGAGGCGCGCGCAGGCGTCGGCGTCGAACAGCGACGACTCCGCGCGGTTCGCGAAGTCGTCGACGATCGCGAGCAGTCGGTCCTTGAGTTCGGTCGCGCGCGCGTCGTCGACGTGAGCTCGCGCCTCTGCTTCGAGCGCGCTGCGCAGCGCCTCGAACGCCGGGCGAAGCGACGCGTGGGATGCCACGGCGGACGCCAGGCCCTGCAATGCGCGGTCGACCGGTTCGGCGGCGGTGACGTACGCGGGAGCTTTGGCCGTCGGATCCTGCGCCTCGACGACGACGGGTTGGGCGAGACAGAGGAGTGCGAGGGTGAAGAGCGTCACGGCGGATCCTCCTGGCGTCGAAGGGAGCGAATCGGGCGAGCGGTCACACCCTACTCGCACCCGACGGAGCAACCAAGGGCCGGCCGCCGCCGACCGTCGGGCCTTGCGGACGCGCGCCGCGGGTCGCCAGGCGACCGCGAGGCAACCGCGAGGAAGACGGGCGGCGACCGGCAGGTGATCGCCGCGCGCACGCCCGGCGACCGGCGTAGGAAGTCGTTCGCACACCCGCTCGAGGATCCAACGCAGAGCCGGCGCGGCCGAGCTCGCGTAGCGCCGATGCTTTTCGTGCGGCCGAGCCGACCTGCACCGGGCCTACCGCGGGGTACGATCTTCCATGAGGATCACTCCCCCGGGTCGGACGTCTTTCGGTCCGTGCGCCTCTCCCCACTGCTTGCATGCTCCCGCTCCTTCTGTGCGTCCCGGTGCCGTGCGTGGCGCCGCAGTCTTCGCTTCCGAACGGCTTCGCGCGTCAAGTGCTCTGCGCGACGTTCGATTCCGCGACCGCCGTCGCTGCGACTCCCGACGGGCGCGTGTTCGTCGGTGAGCTCGGCGGGGATGTCTGGACGTATCAGAACGGCGCGGTTCTGTCCCAGCCGCTGATCCACGTCCCCGTGTCGGCGCAAGTCGCCGAATCGGCGGGATTGCTCGGGCTCGAGCTCGATCCGGACTTCGCACAGAACGGCTGGTTGTACGTCTATTACACGAGCGCGGCGAAACGCAATCGAGTCGGGCGCTTCACGGTGGTCGGAGCGAGCGCGGATCCCGCGAGCGAATTCGTCGTCTGGGAGAACGTCTCGCCGCAGACCGGTGACCACAACGGCGGTGGGTTGTGTTTCGGGCCGGACGGCAAACTCTACATCTCGACGGGCGATCAGTTCGTGAGCTCGTACTCGCAGGACCTGACGCGCGAGGACGGAAAGTTGTTGCGCGTCGCGGCCGATGGCTCGATCCCGAGCGACAACCCGTACGTCAATCATCCTTTCGCGCGGAAGACGATCTACGCGAGCGGGTTGCGCAATCCTTTCCGACTCGCCGCCGACTGGGTGCGCAACGAAGTGTGGATCGGCGACGTCGGAGGCAACAGTCTCTACGCGTGGGAGGAGATCCAGCGGGCGCTCTCCGGTGCGAACTACGGCTGGCCGTTCTCCGAAGGGCAGGCGTGCTACGTGTCGTCGTGTGCCGCGTTCGCGTCGGCCGCGCACGCGTACCGGCACGACGACCCGAATTTCTTCACGGGCTTGCCACAGGCGAGCGTCACGATGGGGGTCGTCTACGACTCGACGGTGTTTCCGCTCGAGTACCGCGGCAACCTCTTCTACGCGGACTATGCGAATCGCTGGATCCGGCGTCTGACCTTCGACGCGCAAGGGCAAGTCACCGGGGATCTCCAGTTCGCGGACGAGAACGACGGCGGGCGCATCGTCGACATGGTGCAAGGGGCTGACGGCGCGCTCTATTTCCTGAATTGGGGCCCGCAACCGCTGAGTGGCGAGCTCGTGCGCATCGCGTATCAGAGCGGTGGCAACGCGCCGCCGGTCGTCGTCGCGACTGCGACGCCCACCGCGGGGCTCGCGCCGCTCGACGTGACGTTCGACGGCTCGGCGTCGTTCGACCCGGACGTTGGTCCGCAAGGGCTGCAGTTCGCGTGGGATTTCGGCGACGGCCAATCCAGTTCGTCGGCCGTCGCGCAGCACACCTACACCGCGGACGGCAACTACTCGGTCGTGCTCGCGGTCGGGGACGGCGCGGCGACGTCGACGTCGACGCCATTCTCGGTGCGGATCGGCAATCCGCCGACGCCGACGATCGATCAACCCGCGGCCGGAGCGACCTATCGCGCCGGCGATGCGCTGGTGCTCTCCGGTTCGGCGCTCGACGCCGAAGACGGAGCGTTGCCCGCGAGTGCGCTCGTGTGGCGCGTGGAGCTCGTCCACGAAGGACACGTGCACCCGGTCTTCGGCCCGATCCAAGGCGTCGCACAGACGACGTTCCCGGTGCCCAACGCCGGGCACCCGCCGGAGCACACGCACTACGTCGTCCACTTGGGCGCCACCGACTCGTCGGGACTCGTCACGTGGACGTCTCGCGCGTTGGTCCCCGAGACCGCGATGATCGCGCTCGACACGTACCCCTCGGGCATCCCGATCACGATCGACGGTCAGCCCGAGCTCACGCCGCGCACCTACGAGAGTCTCGTCGGCTACCAACTCGGCGTCGAAGCGCCGCGCAGCCTCTGGTGGAACGGCGAGCTCGTGTTGTTCGTGCGCTGGACCGGCGGCGGCCCGGCGCTGCACACGATCACGACGCCTCCGGGCGGCAAGTCGCAGACGGCCGTCTACGGCCGCGGGCTCGTGACGGCGACGACCGTCGCGGTCTCGCGCGCCGAGAACAACGCCGAGTTCGACCATGGCATCGGCCGGGTCGCGCTGAAGAGTCCGAACGATCCGCTCGCGCTGCGTGTGGGACGAGCGCAAGGTGCGCAGGTCGAACTCGCCGTGTCGTTCCAACCGGCGATCCCGAGAGGCGCGACGGTCGTGTCCGCGTACGTCGAGTTCACGGCGGACGCCCCGCAGCAGGGGCACTTGATCTGTCCCGTGCGCGCTTACGACGTCGGGTCCTTGCCGGACTTCGTGGCGGGCTCCTCAGTGCCGCTGTCGGAGATCGCGCCGCTGACGAGCACGTGGATCGTGTGGCAGGCGGGTTCCGCCGCGGTCGGTCAGCCGCTGACGACCGACGATCTGTCGGCGCTCGTGCAAAGCGTCGTCGATCGTCCGGACTGGGCGCCGGGTCAGACGCTCGGGCTCGTGTTCCTCGGTTCTGCGTCGACGGGTTCGTCGGTGCGCACGGTGGCGAACTTCGACTCGACGACCGGAGCGAAACTCGTCGTGGATTGGGCCGTGCCACCCGCGCGTGTGCCGCATCCGCCGAGCCAACACTGATCTCGCCGGGCTCGTCGGCGAAGTGTCGCTGGCGCCGATCCGCGCCATCGGTTCGCGCGGGATTCGCGCGATGAACTCGCGCCATGGATCCGCGTCACCGAGCTGCGACATCGTTCCGTGACATCGTTCCGTGATCGATCGGCGAGCTTCCGACCACGAATCGCGATCCGCGAGCACTGAACCCCGAGCACTGAACCCCGAGCACTGAACCCCGAGCACTGAACCCCGAGCACTGAACCCCGAGCACTGAACCCCGAGCACTGAACCCCGAGCGCTGAACCCCGAGCGCTGAACCCCGAGCGCTGAACCCCGAGCGCTGAAGCGCGAGCGCCGCGCCGCGGCGACGGAACTGCGGGAACGGAATCGCCGGTGCCGCGAGAGCGTGACGCGAATCACGGTGCGGCTCGGCGTGATCGCTCGGACCCAAGCCGCGCAGCGGCGACGCCCATCGCCGCTGCGCGACTCGAGTGGCGGTCAACGCGCGAAGTACTTCGTGCCGCGTCGTTGGCCGGTCGTCTTGAGCTTCTTCTCGTCGAGCAGCTTCGACACCGGGAGTTTGAGCTCCTTCGTGTCGATCTCGATCGCCTTGCCGATGCGCTCGATCGAGTTGCCGGGGTTCGCTTTCACGTAGGAGAGGAACTTCGCGGCGAGCGCGTCGAGCTCGGCAGGCGAGCGTTTCTCGCCGCGTCCACGGCGCGGCGCACGACGGCGAATCGCTGCGCCGGCCGCAGGCGCGACCGCGGCGCGCGGACGACCGGGCTTGCGCGCCGGCGCGGCGCCCAAGGCGTTTTGGATCGACTCCAACGCCGAGTTGCGCACGAGAGTCGCCAACTCGTCGACGAAGGCTTCGATACGGGAACGGATTTGTTGATCTAGAGTGGGAGTTGCCATGCCGGCATTTGGCAATTGCACACACGCGAAGTCAAATGTGGCTCAGCACGCACCATGTCCTTGCGCACTAAGGCCCAGAACGAACGATTGCTGCTCTCCCTGATCGGTTTCGTCGCCTTGGCGTGTCACGAGCAGCGTCCGGTTTCGGTTGCGGATCGAAAGGGAATGATCCACGTCACCGGCGGCGTGTTCCGCATGGGCACGGATGACGGATTCGCCTATGAGGGGCCGATTCACGAAGTCGAACTCTCCTCGTATTGGTTGGACGAGCACGAAGTCACGGTCGCGGACTTCGCTCGTTTCGTGGCGGCGACCGGGTGGGTCACGGACGCGGAGCGTCTGGGCTGGTCGGGAGTCTTCGACTTCGAAGCGGGCGAGTGGCGGCGCGTCGACGGTGTGAACTGGCGCATGCCGCGCGCTCCCGGAGTGGAAGCGGCACCCGACGAACCCGTGACGCAGGTCTCGTTCGCCGACGCTGCTCGTTACGCAGAGTGGTGCGGCAAGCGTCTGCCGACGGAAGCGGAGTACGAGTTCGCGTCGCGCGCGGGCCGAGACGGCGCGAAGTACGCGTGGGGCGCAGAGCTCGTGCCGTCCGGGCGTCACCTCGCGAACCTCTGGCAAGGCGCGTTCCCCGAGCAGGACCTCGGACTCGACGGTTTCGTCGGCGTCGCGCCGGTGAAGAGCTTCCCGGCGAACGCGTGGGGCTTCTTCGATCTGGTGGGCAACGTGTGGGAGTGGTGCGCCGACGCGTACGAGCCCGACTACTACCTTTCGTCTCCTCGGCGCGATCCGCGCGGTCCGGCGTCGACCGGCGAGCGCTCGATCCGCGGCGGTTCTTTCCTGTGCAGCGAGAATTTCTGCCGCGGATACCGCGTCGCGGCGCGCAACCACACACCGGACGACAGCGGGCTCGATCACTTGGGGTTCCGCTGCGCGGCGGACGACGAACCGAGCCGTTGAGACTTGCCGGAGCGCCGCTCGCCCGGGATCCTGGCGCGCCATGTCGAAGCGCCGAGACACCTCCCGCGCAGCGTCGTCCGCCGACGAAGGCGCGCCCGCGTCGTCCAGCTCGGCGCCGAGCTCGACCGGCGTCGCCTCGCGGTCCGTGGCTCTCGAGCGGCGCGCGTGGCTCGCGCTGTGCCTCGTGTTCGCGCTCGCGCTCGGCGTGCGCGTGGCGTTCAAGCTCGGTGTGCAGGGAAGCGCGCTCGACGCGTGGCACACCTACGACCAGAGCGACATGGCCACGTACCTCGCGCAGAGCGAGCAGTTCGCGTCGGGCGACTGGCTCGCGCGCGAACCGGTCCACCCTTACCACGGTTGGCAGTCGGTCGCGCCGCCGGAGAAGTGGCTCGAGTGGTACGGACCGCACGCATTCCACCAAGCGCCGGGGTACTCGTACTTGCTCGCGTTCGCGGCACGCGCCGGACTCGAGCCAGTCGCGACGGCGAAGTGGCTGCAGCTCTTCGTCGGTGCGTTGACCGCGGTGTTCGCAGCGCTCTTCGCGCGTGAGCTCTTCGGCCTCGCCGCGGGCGTCGTGGCAGGCCTCCTCGTCGCGCTGTACGGACCGCTCTACTACCTCGAAGCGCAGATCCTGCGCGAAGGACCCGCGCTGTGCGCACTCTTCGCGCTCGCTTGGCTGCTCGTTCGAGAGCTCCGGGCCTGGCGCGAGCACGGGCACAGGCGCGAGCACGGGCTCGAGGCCACCGGCCGACCTCGTTGGCTCGCGGTCGGCGCGCTCGGCGCGGGCATCGGGCTCTTTCACGTCTTCCACGAGATGGGGACGGTGGTGTTCGTCGCGTTCGCCGTCGTGTTGGCGAGTGCGACCTGGCGGTCGGGCGCGCGCCCGCTCGTCGCGACGCTCGGCGCATTGCTCGGGGGCTACCTGGTCGGTTTCGCGCCGCTCCTCGCCCGCAACCTCGCGGTCGGCGCGGCGCCGTTCTCGGTGTCGTGCCGCACGCTCGTCAACTTCGCCGAAGCGAACGAAGCGAACGCCGCCGAGGGGGGCGCGACCTTCGTCGCTCCCGGGCCCACGGTGGTGAAGCTGCTCGACGACGCCGGCGGGAGTTTCCCGCGCCTGCTCGTCGGCGTGTGGAACACCTACGACGGCGACGTCGGCAAGCTCGTCGGCAACTGGTGGTTGCGGTTCAGCGCCGTGTGGAAGCACTTCGAGGAAGCCGACAACACGAGCTTCTACTTCTTCCGGGAGTACGTGCCGGTCCTCTCCGCGTCACCGACGTTCGTGTGCCTCTTCCCGCTCGGCGTCGCGGGGCTCGCCCTCGCGCTCGTGAGCGCGGGCGTCGGCGCGCTGGCGAGGCGACGCGGCTCGAGCGGTCCTTGGCCCGAGCTGCTCGGGCTTCATCCACGCGGGCAGTTCGCAGCGTTCGTGTTGCTCGCGTTCGTCGCGCTCGCGTTGAGCTTCGTCCACACGGTCGCGCGCTTTCGGCTCTACGCGACGCCGGCGCTCTTCGTGTTCGCGGCGTTCGCGCTGGTCGCGGCGTGGCAGTCGCTGCGAGCGCGACGTCTCGGCTCGCTCGCGGCGCTCGCGCTGGTCGCGGTCCTTGCGTCGTTCGGGCAACACGCGCTCACGCGCGAGACCGCGGCCGAGCGCTTCCGTCCGGTCGATTGGTTCGTCGCGGCGAAGACCGCCGCGGCCGCGGGGGATCTCGAGCGAGCGCTCGCGTTCATGGACGACAGCGCGAGGCGCTACACCGGCGACACCTACGTGTACGCAGCGGTCGGACGCGAGCGCGAGGACGCCAAGGACTTCTCCGCCGCCGCTCGGTGTTACGAGCGTGGATTCGCCGTGCTGCAAGACGTCGCGCGCACGCGGCGCGTGCCGTTCGAGAGCCTCGCGGGCGCGCGTGAGGTCCAAGCAGGACTCGCGCGCGTGCAGTCGAGCGCCGGAGGCGCGCGATGAGCGAATCTCGGCCGGCTCGCGCGAGGCGCGACGCCGCAGCGCCGCCCGGCGCGACACACGGCGCGAGCTCGGGGCCGTTCTGGACGCGGCTCGGTCCGTGGTTCTGGGCGCTCGTCGTGTTCGGCCTCGCGGCGCGCGTCTTCTTCGCGACGGCGACCCAAGGCACGACCGACGTCGCGATCTGGGCGGATCACGCGCAAGGCATCGCGGAGCGCGGGCTCGCGGTGCAGTACCGCGAGTCGCAGATGCTGCTCAACCATCCGCCGCTCGCGGGTTGGTGGATGGCGTGGATGTGGCGGCTCGCCGAGGCGACCGGGCTTTCGTTCGGCGCGTGGCTCAGGCTGCCGATCGCGCTCGCCGACCTCGCGAACGTCGCGCTGCTCGCCGCGCTGCTGCGCGGCCGTCGCGAGCGTTGGCTCGTCGCCGGGACCTACGCCGTCGTGCCGCTCGCGCTCGTGTTCGGCGCCTACCACGGCAACACGGACTCCGTGCTCGCGACGCTCTTGCTCGCGGCGAGCCTCGCGCTCGTGCGCGGGCGACACCTCGTCTGCGGCGCGATCCTCGGCGTCGGCCTCGCGGTCAAACTGCCGATCGTGCTCGGCGCGCCGGCGCTCTGCTTCGCGGCGCCGACTTGGAGGAAACGCGGCGAACTCGTCGGTGCGACGCTCGTGGTCGCGCTCGGCTGTTACGCGCCCGTGTTGCTCCAGGACTTCGCCGCGGTGCGCGAGAAGGTCTTCGGCTACCAAGGGCTCGTCATCTTCTCGCTCTCGCAGCCGCCGACGTTCATCTGGGGACTCAAGAACCACTTCATCGAGCTCTGGGGCTACGACGCGCGCGTCGAAGTCTGGCGCGGCGCTCCCGGACTCGTCGAGTGTTGGCCCGGATGGGCGTTGTTCCTCGTGCAGCAAGGCCACCGCGTCGCGCTCGCACTGATCGTCGCGTACGCGTTCCTGCGCCGCCGCTCCGACGACGCTCGCGGCGTCGCCGAGACCCTCGCGTTCTCGTACGCGATCTTCTACGCGTTGGTCGACGCGTGGGCGTTCCAGTACCTCGCGTGGGCGTTGCCGTTCTGGTTGCTCGGCGGGCGGGTGTTCGGCTGGGCGGCGAACCTCGCGGCCGGCGGCTACGTGTACGGACTCTACGCGTACGTCTGCGCGGACCCGCTGCTGCGCGGGCTCTGGAATTTCAACGGCCGACCGAACTGGCCCGAACCGGTGAAGCTGCTGCGCGACGCCGCGCTGTGGACCTTCGTCGTGTTCGGCGCGTGGGCGCTGGTGCGCGCGCTGCTCGACGAGTTCCGTCAGGGCAAGCGTCCGGGCACGCCGCGTTCCGCCAAGTGAGCGAGGACGTCCGCGAGCACGTCGGAGGGCGCGCGGCGTTCCGTGTCGAGCACGCAGTGGGGGAGCTCGATGCGCTCGAAGCGCGAGGCGACGTCGTCGACAAGTTCCGCCGTGCGATTCGCCGCGGGATGCGTGCCGGATTCTGCGACGACTCGCGACTTCGCGCACGCCGCGGAACACACGCAGTGGAAGAGGATCAGCGTCGCTCCAGCTTCTTCCGCGGTGCGTGCGAGCGACTCGACTTGCGCCCGCCTCGAGTACGTGCGCCCGTCGAGCACCCAGACGCTGCGTCGTCGCCTGCGGGCTTCGCGCACGACGAGCGCGTGCAGCGCCGCCGAAACGTCGTCGTCCTGGTCGCGTGAATACTCGACGTGGTCGGGCCCGAAGAGCGCGGCGCGGACGCGGTCCTTGTCGAACACCGGCACGCCGAGCGCCCGGCCGACGGCGCGCGCGAGCGTGCTCTTGCCCGAGCCGGGCAAGCCTGCGAACGCGATCACGAACATGCGCGCAGTCTGGCTTTCGGCTCACCGGCGTGCGAGAGTCCCGTAGCCTTCGGAAATCATGCCATGAGCCTCAAACTGCCGCTTTCGATCGCTCTGCTCCTGTCCCTCGGTTCCGCCGCTCGCGCCGACGTCGAGCTCGCACGCATCTTCGCGAGCCACATGGTGATCCAGCGCGACACCGAACTCGTGGTCTTCGGCACTGCCGCGCCCGGTGAAGGAGTTTCCGTCGAAGGTTCGTGGGGCGTGAAAGCCGGACCCGTCGCGGCAGGCGCCGACGGACGCTTCGAAGTCGTGCTGCGCACGCCGGCGGCGGGCGGACCGCACCAGCTCGTCGTGCGCGGCTCGAACACGGTGACGCTCGACGACGTGTGGAGCGGCGACGTGTGGCTCTGCTCCGGGCAATCGAACATGGAGTGGTTGCTCGACTGGGTCGCCGCCGCGAACAACGAGCATGGCGACGCGGCGGCGGAGCTCGCGGGCGCCGCGCTGCCGGGCATACGGCTCTTCACCGTGCCGAACGAGATCGCGTACGCGCCGCGCCGCACGGTCGGGGGGGAATGGCGCGTGTGTTCGCCCGAGACCGCGAAGGAGTTCAGCGCGGTCGGCTACTACTTCGGCAAGCGGCTCCACGAAGCGCTCGGAGTGCCGATCGGGCTGATCTCGTCGGACTGGGGCGGCACGGTGTGCGAAGCGTGGGCGAGCGCCGAGGCACTGAAGGCGCACGGCGGGTTCGACGAGGGGCTCGCGCGCATCGCCGAGCTCGCGGGCGCGCCGGGAGCGACCGCGGGGCGTTACGACGCGGCGCTCGCCGAATGGTGGCAGGCCGTCGAAGCGAAGGAGCCCGGCTCCGGCGAGCTCACGCGCGCGCGCGAACGACTCAACTACGACGCGTGGCCCAAACTCGCGGTGCCCGGTGAATGGAGTGCGGTGCTCGGCGATCACGACGGCGTCGTGTGGCTGCGCCGCATGATCGTCGTGCCGCCGAAGTACAGCTCGGGCGCGTTGCGCTTCCGTCTCGGCCCGATCGACGACATGGACACGTTCTACTTCAACGGCACGCGCGTCGACGGCGGCGAGCGGCCGGGGCTGTGGAGCACGCCGCGCGAGTACGTCGTGCCCGCGAAGCTGGTGCGCGCCGGACAGAATCAGATCGCGATCCGCGTCGTCGACACGGGCGGCTACGGTGGGTTGACGGGCAAAGCGGAAGACATCGGATTCCGTTCGGACGACGAGACGGCGCCGAAGGTGCAACCGCTCGCCGGGCAATGGTCCTACTACAAGGGCGCGGCGCTCTCGGAGTTCCCGCCGTTGCCTGCGCCGCCGGACGCGAATCCGAACCAACCGAGCGTGCTCTACAACGCGATGATCGCGCCGCTCGTGCCGTTCGCGCTGCGCGGCGCGATCTGGTACCAAGGCGAGTCGAACCGCGGTCGCGCCCTGCAGTACCGCACGCTCTTCCCGGCGATGATCGCGGACTGGCGCGCGCGTTTCCGTCGGCCCGAGCTGCCGTTCTACTTCGTGCAGATCGCGCCGTTCCGTTACGGCGACGCGATCGGCGCCGCTGCAGAGATCCGCGACGCGCAGCGGCGTGCGCTCGCGACGCCGCACACCGGCATGGCCGTGACGATGGACATCGGCGACCTCGCCGACATCCATCCGAAGAACAAGAAGGAAGTCGGCGCGCGGCTCGCGCGATGGGCGCTTTCGAAGACGTACGGGAAGCGCGACGTGGTCGCGTCCGGTCCGCTCGCGCGCGCGATGAAGGTCGACGGCGCGACCGTCGTGGTCGAGTTCGACTACGCCGACGGATTGACGACCCGCGGAGCTTCGAACTCCAACGCCGGCGAGCTCTCGGGCTTCGAACTCGCTGGCGCCGACGGCCAGTTCTTCCCGGCGGAAGCGGCGCTCGCCGGTGCGACCGTGCACGTCCGCAGCAGCGCGGTGCCCGCCCCGGTGCGCGTGCGCTTCCTCCACGGCGACACGGCGGTCGCGACCCTCTTCAACGCCGCCGGCTTGCCCGCGTCGCCGTTCGAACTGCCCTGAGGCACGCGCCCTAGGCCGTCCACCGGCCCACCACGACGAGCTTTCCGGCTCGCCGTCCGTCCCTTGCGGAACCAGACATTTGTCTGGTAAGCTCGGGCATCGCGATGGCTGCCTCCCGTCAACCTGCTCGGCGCGCACGACCGCCCCGAGGCGAGACCCGCGAACGGGTGTTCGAGTTCGTGCGCCAAGCGCTCGAGCGCGGCGAGCCGCCGACCGTGCGCGACGTGCGCGATGCGCTCGGTCTCAAGGCGGTCGAGAGCGCGCGCGAGCACCTGAACCGTCTGGTCGCCGAGGGCCGGCTCGTGCAGGAGCCCGGCGTCGCGCGCGGCTATCGCCTGCCGCCGGGCGTCGCGCCGCGTTCGCGGTCCGTGCCGTTGCTCGGTCGCGTCGCGGCGGGTGGGTTCAGCGAAGCGATCGAAGATCTCGAGGGCCACGTCGTGGTCGAAGAGTCGCCGTTCGCGAAGCCGCGCGCTTTCGCGTCACGTGCGTCGCTCGCTCGCGTTCCGAACGCCCGCGCACGAAGTGCACTCGCCCCGAATGCAAGCGCCCCGGCTGCAGGAGAGCTTTTCGCTTTGCGCGTGCGAGGCGAAAGCATGATCGGGCTCGGCATCTTCGACGGCGACATCGTGATCGTGCGCCGTGACGCCGCCGTGCGCAACGGCGACGTCGTCGTCGCTCGAGTCGACGGCGAAGCGACCGTGAAGAGCTTCTTCCGTTCGCCCGAGCGCATCGAGCTGCGCCCGGCGAACCCTGAGTTCGCGACGCTCGTCGTCACGGCAGAGCGCGAGCTCGTGTTGCTCGGCAAGGTGATCGAGGTGCGCCGGTACCTCGACGGAGGTCGGCGCGCATGAAGCGCTGGATCCGTGCCGCGCAGTGTCCCGCGACCGCGGAGTCCGCGTGAGGGTCGCATGGACGAGCTTCGTTCCGAGTCCGTCGCGCCCGGCGAGCCGGTCCGTCGACGCCATCCGCCGCGCGCGACGCACGCAGCCGCGCGGGAACGGGCGCTCTCGGCGCTCGCGCGGCTGAAGCCGGCGCGCGAGCCGCGGCCACTTTCGGCCGAGCCGAGTTGGACGTTCCCCGAGCTCGCCGGGCGGTTGGTCGAGATCCATGGCGAGCACGGCGGCGTGCTTTCGCTCGCTGCGCGGCTCGTGCACGACGCGCAACGTCGCGGTGAACTGGCGGCGTGGGTGCTCGCGCGCGACACGTCGTTCTTCCCGCCCGACCTCGCGGACGGCGGCATCGATCTCGAGGGCTTGGTGGTCGTGCGCGCTCCGACGCCGGGCGGCGGCGCGCGCGCGGCGGATCTGCTCATGCGTTCGGGCGCGTTCGGCCTCGTCGTGCTCGAGCTCGGCAACGGGCGCCGCGCGGCGCCGGGCGCCGACGGGGAGTTCGAGCGCGTGGGGCATCCACGCCGCGTTTCCCTGCGTGTGCCGAGCGTCGGCGGCGCGCGGCGCGCCGTGGACGAGTTCTCGCGCGACGACGACGTGCCGCTCGCGCTGCAGTCGCGGCTGCTCGCGGCGGCCCAGATGCACGACGCGATCGTGCTCTGCGTGTCGACGAAGCCGCACGGCTCGAGCTCGCTCGGCTCGCTCGTGTCGCTCTTCGGCGAAGTCGAGCTCTCGCGTGTGGGGAGCGAACGTTCGCTCACGAGCCCGGAGCGCTCGTGCTCGCGTCCAGAGCCTTCCCTCGAGAGCTCCGAGCGTCGGCGCGCCAGCCAGGAACGTCCACGTGTGAGCCCCGAGTGCTCGTGTGTGATCCCCGAGCCCCCGTGCGCGAGCACCGGGCAGACGTGCGCGAGCGCCGAGCCCCCGTGCGCGAGCACCGGGCAGACGTGCGCGAGCGCCGAGCAGACGTGCGCGAGCACCGGGCAGACGTGCGCGAGCACCGGGCAGACTTGCGCGCGCGCCGGGCCGCCGCTCTCGAGCGCCGTCGCCGACGATTCGGGCGCGAGCGGTTTCGTCTGCACGTTGCACGTGAAGAAGGACAAGCGCCGTGCTCCCGGTTGGCGCCACGTCGAGGTGTGCCGTGGACCGCTTGGCTTGCGTTGACGTGCGTGCGCTGCCGTTGCAGCTTTGCTTGCGCGCCGAGCCTGCGTGGCGCGGCCGGCCCGCGGCCGTGATCGAACGCGACGCGCCGGGCGCGCGCGTGCTCTGGCTCGACGAGCGGGCGCGCGCACGCGGCGTGCTGCCCGGGATGACGCACGCTGCGGCGCTCGCGCTCGCGACCGAGCTCGTCGCACGCCCGGTCGCGCCCGAGGAGATCGCACGCGGCGTCGCCGAGCTGCGGCTCGCGCTCGAACGCTTCTCGCCGGCGGTCGAGTCGAGCGCGGACGAGCCTGGGCTCTTCTGGGTCGACGTCGGCGGGCTCGAACTCTTCTACGCGACGGCCGACGCGTGGGCGGCGGCGGTGCATGCCGCGCTGAAGGAGCTCGGCTTCTCGAGCGCGATCGCCGTCGGGTTCCGTCGCGAGGCGACGTTCGCGGCGGCGCGATCGCTGGTGCGCGCCAAGGTGTGGGTCGTGCCGACGCCCGAACGTGAACTCGCCGAGATCGCCCGGGTCGAACTCGCGCGGCTCGATCTCGCGCCGGACGCGCGCGACGAACTCGCGGCGCTCGGCGTGCGCACGCTCGGCGAGCTCGCGCGGTTGCCGGCGAGCGGGCTCTTCGTGCGTTTCGGTCCGGACGTCGTGCGGTGGCAACGGATCGCCGCGGGGCTCTTCGCCGGCGAGTTCGCGCCCGAAGCGCTCGCGTTGCCGACCCGTGCCGCGGCCGATTTCGAGGAACCGCTCGCGAGCGCCGAGTTCGTGCTCGCGGCGTTCGAGGAGCTCGCCGCACCGGTGTTCGCGAAACTCGCCGCGCGCGGCCGCGCCGTGAAGTCGCTCGTGGTCACGCTCTCGCTCGACGGCGCGGCGCAGAAGACGTTCGGACTCGCGCTCGCGACGCCGAAGGAGCTCGCGAGCGGGATACGAGAATTCCGGCGCTTGCTCGCGTTGCGGCTCGAGCGTGTGACGCTCGCGCGCGGCGTCGAACGGCTCGAACTCGAGTTCGAGGACGTCGCGGCCCTGCCCGACGAGCCCGCGCTCTTCGCCGAACGACCGAAGCGCGATCTCGCGGCTGCGTCGCGCGCGCTCGATCGACTGCGCGCCGTGTTCGGGCCCGATGCCGTCGTCGCGGCGCGGCTCGTCGAACGGCATTTGCCCGAAGCGAGCTTCGAATGGGTCCGGCTCGAACGCGCCGTTTCGCCGCGACCGCGTGTGGTCGAGCGTCCGCGGCTCGTGCGCCGCGTCTTCGCGACGCCGCGCGCATTGCCGCCGAAGGAACGGCACGAAGGCGACGGTTGGTTGCTCGCGGGCTCGATCCGCGGTCCGGTGAAGAAACTCTCCGGCCCGTACGTGCTCTCCGGCGGTTGGTGGAAGAGCGAAGTGCGCCGCGACTACTACTTCGCGGAGCTCGCGTGCGGCGAGTGGCTCTGGGTCTTCTACGACCACGCACGCCGCCGTTGGTTCTGGCAGGGTTCCGTGGCGTGAGGCCGGCATGGCGTGGGGCGCGTGAGCGGATGCCGGCGGCGTCGAGCGAGCGTGGACGATGACGTACGCAGCGTTGTGGACGAAGAGCAACGCCTCCTTCCTCGAAGGCGCGAGCCATCCCGACGAGCTCGTCGAAGAGGCGCACGCGAAAGGGCTCGCTGCGCTCGCACTCGTCGATCGCGACGGCGTCTACGGCGTGGTGCGCGCGCACCAGAAAGCGCAGGAGCTCGGGTTCCGGTTGATCCTCGGCTCGGAACTCTCGTTCGTCGGCGGCGCGCGGCTCGTGGTGCTCGCGTGCGACCGCGAAGGCTGGGCGAACCTGTGCCAGTTGATCACGCTAGGACGGCTGCGTTCGCCGAAAGGTTCGTGCGCGATCGAAGGGCGCGAGCTCCTCGAGCACGCGCGCGGCCTGATCGGGCTCTGGCGCGGCGCGACACCGGCCGGTGTCGAGGACGGCGAGCTCGTCGACGCGTTCGGCGAACGGCTGTACGCACTCGTCGCGCGCCACCGTCGAGCGGCGGAAGTCGAAGCCGAGGCCGCGCTGCGCGCCCGCGCTCAGCGGCTCGGCCTCGAACTCGCCGCGGCGAACGAAGTGCTCTACCACCGTCCGGATCGGCGGCGCCTGCAGGACGTGCTGACGTGCATCCGTCACGGCACGACGCTCGGCGAGGCGGGCAAGCTGCTCGCGCCGAACGCCGAGCACGACCTCAAGAGCCCGCATCGCATGCAGCAGCTCTTCGAGGACCTGCCCGGCGCGCTCGCGACGACGCGCGAGATCGCCGAACGCGCGCGGTTCTCGCTCGCGGACCTGCGTTATCGCTATCCGCTCGAGAAGTTGCCCGAAGGTTCGACGTCGTCGGAGTGGTTGCGACAGCTGACGTTCGAAGGTGCGCGCAGACGTTGGGGCGGCGAACCGTCGGCCGCGGCGCGCGCGCAGCTCGAGAAGGAGCTCGAGATCATCGAGAAGCTCGACTACGGCGGCTACTTCCTGACGATGCGCGAGATCGTCGAGTTCTGTCGCTCGCAGGGCATCCTCTGCCAAGGGCGCGGCTCGGCGGCGAACTCGGCCGTCTGTTACTGCCTCGGCATCACGGCGATCGACCCCGTGCGGATGGGTTTGCTCTTCGAGCGTTTTCTGTCGCTCGAACGCGCCGAGCCGCCCGACATCGACCTCGACATCGAACACGAGCGCCGCGAGGAAGCGATCCAATTCGTGTACGAGAAGTACGGCCGCTCGCACGCCGCGATGGTCGCGAACGTGATCCGTTACCGAGCGCGTTCCGCGGTGCGCGAGGTCGGCAAGGCGCTCGGGTTCGAAGAGACCGCGTTGTCGCGGATGACGCGTCTGCTCTCGCACTGGGGCGGAGTCGAGGAGCGTTCGCTCGTGCAAGGCGGCTACGAACGCGACGCACCGCTGCACCGGCTGCTCTTCGAGCTCGCGAGCGAGATCGAGGACTTCCCACGCCATCTCTCGATCCATCCCGGCGGATTCCTGCTCGGGCACGAGCCCGTGTCGACTCTCGTGCCGATCGAGAACGCGACGATGGAGGGTCGCACGGTCATCCAATGGGACAAGGACGACATCGAGACGCTCGGGCTCTTCAAGGTCGACTTGCTCGGGCTCGGCGCGCTCGCGCACTTGCACAAGTGCTTCGAACTCCTCCGCGAGCATCGCGGCATCGAGCTTTCGATGGCGACGATCCCACCCGACGATCCGGCGACGTTCGACCGCATTTGCACGGCCGACACCGTCGGCGTGTTCCAGATCGAGAGCCGCGCGCAGATGGCGATGCTGCCGAGGCTCCGACCGCGCAACTACTACGACCTCGTGATCGAAGTGAGCATCGTGCGCCCCGGTCCGATCACCGGCGGCATGGTGCATCCGTACCTGCGCCGCCGCCACGGCGAGGAAGAGGTCGTCTACCCGCACGAGTGTTTGAAGCCGGTGCTCGAGAAGACGCTCGGCGTGCCGCTCTTCCAAGAGCAAGTGATGCGCCTCGCCGTCGTCGCCGCCGACTACACGCCCGGCGAAGCGGACCAATTGCGCCGCGACATGGCGGCGTGGCGCAAGTCCGGCCGCATCGAGAAGCACCGCGAGCGCCTGATCGTGCGCATGCGGAAGAAGGGCATCGCGCAGGAATTCGCCGAGCGCGTGTTCCAACAGATCCAAGGCTTCGGCGAGTACGGTTTCCCGGAGAGCCACGCGGCGAGCTTCGCGTTGATCAGCTACGCCGGCGCGTGGCTCAAGTGCCACTACCCGGCCGAGTTCGCGTGCGGGTTGCTCAACGCGCAGCCGATGGGCTTCTATTCGGTGTCGACGATCGTCGAGGACGCGAAACGCCATCACGTCGAGGTGCGGCCGATCGACGTGGTGCAGAGCGACTGGGATGCGACACTCGAGCCGAGCGCGTCGTCGCCGGTCGAAGATCTCGCGGCGCACGCCGTCGCGCGCCGGACCGGCTTGGCCACGACCGGCTCGGTTGAGAACGGCGCGAGCATTCCACGGCACGGATTGGCGATCCGCATGGGGCTACGGTTCGTCAAGGGTCTGGCTCGGCGCGACGCCGAGCGGCTGGTCGCTCGCCGCCGTGAGCGCGCCTTCAGCGATCTCGCCGACTTCGAACGACGCGTCGAACTCGACCGGCGCGTGCTCGCGTTGCTTGCGGAGTCCGGTGCGTTCGCGACGCTCGAACGCGCTCGACGCGACGCGCTATGGCGTGCGCAAGGCCTCGCTCGGAGCGAACGCGATGCCCTGTTCATCGCCGAGGATCCGACGCCGCTCTTCCCGGAGCTCAGCGAGTTCGAGGAGATCGACTGGGACTTCCGGCGCACGAGCCACAGCACCCGCGGACATCCGCTGGTACCGCTGCGCGAGGGCTTGCGTGCGTCGAAACTACCCGACGCCGCGACGGTCAACGGACTCGCGAGCGGCAAACGCACGAACTACGCCGGCATCGTGATCTGTCGCCAACGACCCGGCACGGCTTCGGGCGTGACCTTCATGACGCTCGAGGACGAGACCGGCTTCGTCAACGTCGTCGTGTGGCCAAAGGTCTACGAGCGTTTCGAGACGCTGGTCAAGACCGAAGCGTTCCTCGGCGTGCGCGGCAAGCTGCAGGTCGAGCAAGGTGTCGCACACTTGGTCGCGTCGAGTTTCTTCCGGCCGGCACTCGGTGCGCCGGAGGGGCCCGCAAGTCGCGACTTCCACTGATACTGCCTCGCTTCGCTGGCCAGAAAATCGAGGAAGGGCTGACACCGCGGCGAGTTGGAGCGGTCTGAGCTCGGT
>JAKLKU010000045.1 GCA_023150475.1 Planctomycetota bacterium | reverse complement strand
GACAAAGACCGCCACAACCCGCTTTGGTTTCAGCCGCGCCCGAATTTTCGGCGCAACGACGCGGGGCAGTATCGCGCTTGTAGAAGGCTTACAGACTTCGCCCAACTACTCCGGTCGTCGTGAGTATACTACCGAGGTAGTCGAAGCGCACTCGCCACAGCGGGCGCGGTCGACCCCGCGCGCCGCGTCCGGCTCGTGGTCCCCGCGCACGGTGCGCACCTTCGTTCCGAGGAAGTCCCATGCTCCGCACGCTCGTCCTGTGCCTCGTCGCCGTGCTAGCGCCGGCTCAGACCGACGCCGACGAACAGTATGCGTTCGTCGCGCGGCTCGCCGAGCAGAAGCTCTTCGATCAAGTCGTCGTCGAGGCCGAGCGATTCCTCGCCGAGCACCCGCGCCACGCGAAGGCGAACGCGGCGCGTTATCGGTTGGCGTGCGCGCGCTTCGAGCTCGACGACGTTCGCGCGGCGCGCGCCGATTTCGCGGCGCTGGCGGAAGTGCGCGGCTTCGAGTTCGAAGGGGAAGTGCTCTTCCGACTCGGCCAGTGCGCGCTCGACGAACACGATTGCGCGGCCGCCGTGAAGGCGCTGGATCGCGCCGTCGAAGTCGCTCGCGATTACCTGAAGACTCCCGCGCGTTGGCTGCTCGGCGAAGCGTGCTTCGCGTGCGAGGACTACGCGCGCGCCGACCTGGCGTATCGCGCCGTCCTCGCCGTGACGCCCGCCGGCGAATACACGGACGACGCGCTTGCCGGTGCGACGTGGTGCGCGTACCGCACGAAGCGTTTCGACGAAGCCGAACGTCTCGCCGCTCGCTATCGGGCCGAGTTCCCGCGCGGCGAACGCGCGGCCGAACTCCAATACCTCCGCGGCGAAGCGCTGCTCGAACTCGGCCGGCCCCGCGAAGCACTCGAGTGTTTCGCCGCCGTGCGCGAAGGCGAACTCGCGGACGGCGCGCTGCGCGGCGCCGGTTTCGCGCAAAGCGCGCTCGGCGATCACGTGCGTGCGGCGCAGTGTTTCGCCCGCGTCGTCGAAGTGTTCCCGCAGAGCCGGCACGCGGCGGAGTGCGCGCTGCAGGCCGGCGTCGAATGGCTCGCCGCCGGACGGCCGGCGGACGCCGTCCGAGCGCTCTCCGCGCCGGCCGCCGGCGAGTCGTTCGACGTGTTCGTGTGGCGCGCGCGCGCGTCGGCGGGCGCGAACGACCATGCAGCGGCGCTGACGGCACTGGAGCGCGCGGCCAAGCTCGCGCCCGACGATGCAGCGAAGGCGCGCGTCGCGAGTGCACGCGCCGACTCGCTCGCCGCGCTCGGGCGCAAGGACGAAGCGCTCGCCGAGTACCGTCGCGCGGGGGACGACTACGCGCTCGCGGCGGCCGCGGTCGCGCACTGGAACGAGCGCCGCTACTCCGACGCAGCGGCCGCCGCGCGCGCCTTGCTCGAGAAGTTCCCGAAGTCCGAGCACGCCGGTGATGCGTGGCTGGTGCTCGGCGAGTGCGAACTCGCGGAGGGCCGACATGCCGAAGCCGAGCGAGCATTCGTCTCCGCGGCTCTGGCGGCGAGTGCTCCGGCCAAGCGCACGCACGCGGCATCGCGGCGCGCGTGGTGTCGTTACCTCGCCGGCGATCCGCACGGTGCGGCGCCGCTTTTCGCGGAGCTCTCCGCGGCGAACGGCGAAGCGGCGGAAATCGACGAGGCCGGGTTCATGGCCGCGCGTTCGCTCGAAGCCGCGGGCGACGCGTCCGCCGCGCGCGCGGGCTACGAGCGCTATCTCGCCGAACGTCCTCGCGGCGCGAAAGTCGACGAAGCCACGTTGCGCGTCGCGCTGCTCGACGGCAGCGAGGCGGAGGCGACGCTCGCGCGGCTCGAAGGCCTCGTGCGCACCGCGCGTGAACCGGAGATCGCGGCGCGTGCGCGTTTCGAACTCGCCGAGCGGTTGTCGCGCGCGGGTCGCGCGGCCGACGCCAGCGAACACTACCGGGCGCTGCTCGCGTCCGACACGAACGCTTCGCTCGCTCCGGCGGCGCGCTACGGGCTTGCCTGGTGTCTTCAGGCCCAAGGCGACGTCGCCGGAGCGAGCGAACTCCTTTCCAAGCTGCTCGCGCTGCCGGAGCTCGACGCGCGACTGCGATCGTCCGCGGGCGAGCTCGCCGTGTGGTGCGCTGCGAAACGGAACGATCCGGACGCGCTGCTCGGTGCGTGGCGGAGCTTCGCGAGCGGCGGGCCCGAAGAATCGCGGCTCGTCGCCATCGCGCGCACCGCGCTCGACGCGCTGCGCAAGGCGAGTCGAGTCGACGACGTCGAGCGCGTTCTCGCGGAAGTCGAGCCGCGGCTGACGAGCGACGCGGCGCGTGCGACGCTCGCAGTCGAGCGTGTCTACGCGCGACTCGACGCTCGGGATCCGGACGGCGCCGAAGCCGCGCTCGACGCGGCGGTTCGGCTCGCGCCGCGCGATCCAGCCGTCGCGGAAGCGGCGTTCTTCGTCGGCGAGGCGCGTTGGGCGGCCGGCGCCAAGGACCGCGCGCTCGCGCTCTACGAACGTGCGGCGCAGGTTCCGGCGAACCCAGCGTTCGACCGTGCGCTCTACAAGCTCGGCTTCGCGAAGCTCGAGCGCCAAGACGTGCCTGGCGCCGAACGGGCGTTCGCGACGTTGCTCGAATCCGCGCCGAAGAGCGGCTTGGTCGCGGAGACGCGTTTCCTGCTCGGCGAAGCGCGTTTCCGGCGCAAGGCGTGGGCCGACGCGTGCGCCGCGCTCGAACCCGTCGTGCGCGAGACGCCGAAGCACGAAGTCGTGCCCAAGGCGCTCTATCGTCTCGGGCTCGCGCGCGTCGAACTCGGCGAGTGGCAGGCCGCCGCCGACGCGCTCGGCGAGCTCGCGAAGCGCGCACCCGACTTCCCGCACCTCGCGGAAGCCGAACTGGCGCGCGGCAAGGCGTTGGCGGCGCTCGGTCGCGTGCGCGACGCTCGTGCGGCGCTCGCGCGCACCATCGCGCTCGACCAAGGGCTCTTCTCCGCTCGGGCGCACCTCGTGCTCGGCGAAATCGCGCTCGCGGCTGGCGAGCACGAGACCGCGCTCTCCGAGTTCCTCAAGGTCGCGGTGCTCTACGACGCGCCGGACGAGAACGCACGCGGGCTGTTGCTCGCGGGGCGCACGCTCGAAGCGCGCGGCGACGTGACACGCGCCGCGGAACGGTATCGCGAAGTGGTCGAGAAGTTCGCCACTTCGCCGTCGGCCGCCGAGGCGCGCGAGCGCCTGCGCGCCGCCGGTTCAGCCGGATCGAAAGGTCCGAACGGTTCGAAGTGAGCGCGCGGAACGCCGCGCGGAAAGGTATCCCTCATGTCGGTCTTGGTGAACGCGCTCGCGGACGAAGCGAGCGGCATGCCTTCGCTCTGGGAGCTCGTGAAGAGCGGCGGTCCGCTGATGTGGCCGATCGGCGTCACGTCGGTGGTCGCCGTCGCGTACGCCGTCGAACGTTGGCTCGCGCTCGCGCACGGCAAGCTCGGCCACGAACGTTTCGGCCGTGAAGTCGTCGAAGCGGTGGCGACGTCAGGCGCGCGCGGCGGACTCGATGTCGCGAAGCGGGAAACGACGCCGCTCGCGCGCATCCTCGCGGTCGCGCTCGACCACGCGAGCGCGCCCGCGGCGGAGCGCGAGAAACGGGTCGAAGACGTGGCGACCGACGAAGTGAGGAAGCTCGGGGCGAACCTCCGCCCGCTGCTCGTGGTCTACGTCGTTGCGCCGTTGCTCGGACTGCTCGGCACCGTGTGGGGTCTGATCGAGGCGTTCGCGACGATCGCGATGAAACAAGGTCTCGGCAAACCCGAACTGCTCGCGTCGGGCGTCTACCAAGCGTTGGTGACGACCGCCGCGGGGCTCACGGTCGCGATCCCGACGGTGATCGCCTACTACTACTTGAAGGGTCGCATCGACTCGTTCGCTCGGCGCACGGAGTCGCTCTACCTCGAGCTCGATCGTTCGTTGACGGCGCCGGCGGTGACCCATGCGCATCCGTGACGACGAGATCGCGGAGCCGGAGTTCAGCATGGCGCCGCTGATCGACATCGTGTTCCAGCTCCTGATCTTCTTCATGGTCGCGACGACGTACTCGCAGCAGGAGAAGGAGCTCGGCATCGAGCTGCCGAACGCCGCGAGCGCGCGCGAGCCCGAGCTCGTGCCTGAGGAACTCGTGATCAACGTGTTCCGCGACGGCCGCGTGACGCTTGCGGGGCGCGACGTGCCCGGCGACGACCTGTCGTCGGCGCTGAAGCAGGCCGCGCACGAACGCACGGACGTCCCCGTGACGATCCGCGGCGATCGACTCGTGCACCACGAAGACGTCGTGCGCGTGATGGACGCGTGTGGCCTCGCGGGGCTCACGAACTTGACGGTCGGGACGATCGACGGATGAACGCGCCGCGCGAGGCGCACGCCCACTCGCCACGATGAAGCACCTCGGCAAGAACGTCGTGATCGTCGTCGCGCTGGTCGCGGCGGGATTCCTCGCGGCATGGCTGCGCTTTCGGCCGTACCTCGTCGGCGGCGAGTACACCGACGGCCTCGCGACGTACGAGACCGACGACACGCAGACGGTGCGTTACGCCGTGTGGGACGCACCGGAAGCGTTGCGTGCCGGCAGCGAATCGACGTCGCGCGAGACGCGGCCGGCCGTGTCGCCCGATGGGCGTTGGCTGGTGTTCGAGGCGGGCGAACGAGGGCTCAACTGCGAGCTCTGGATCGCCGAACTCGTCGATGGAAGCCCGCGTGATCCGCGACCGCTCACGGGCGTCGAGTCGCCGTACGACGAGTGCGCGCCAGCGTTCTCGCGCACGCCGGACGGCAGCGACGAGCTCTACTTCGCGAGCGATCGCCCCGGCGGCGCCGGTGGTCTCGATCTGTGGCGTGCGACGTTCGACGACGGCCGTGCGAGCGCGCCGGAGCGGCTCGCCGGCGCCGTGCAGTCGAGCGCGGACGACACCGATCCCGCGCCGCGACCAAGCGGCCTCGGTGCGCAGGCGGCGAGCGGCGGTCTCGTGTTCGCGTCGAAGCGCGGAGGCGCGTGCTTCGAACTCTTCGAAGCGTGGCCCGACGACACCGGCGCTTGGAGCGCGACGCGCATCGAGGCGCTCGCGAGCGACTCGCACGAACGCGAGCCGTCGTTCACGGCGGACGGGCGCACGCTCTTCTTCGCGTCCGATCGCGGCGGCGACTTCGATCTGTGGCGCGCGACGCGGCTCGCCGACGGTTGGAGCGAGCCGACGCGACTGTCCGGTCTCGCCACGCCGCTCGAAGAGCGCGCGCCGTGCGCGGCGTTCGACGATTTCTCGCTCTACTTCGCGCGCGGCGCCTCCGACGGCGAACTCGGGCTCGTCCGCGCCCGTTCGCGCGAACTCTTCCTGCGTTCGACGGAGCCGGTCGGGTGGGTCGAGCTCCTGGTCCTCGCGCTGCTGTTGCTCGCGGCGTTGCTCGCTTGGCTCGCGAAGCGTTGGCCGCGGCTCGAAACGCTCTACAAGTGCTACTTGGTGTCGCTCGTCGCGCACCTCTTGCTCCTCTGGCTCTTCGGGCGGCTCTTCGTCGACTCGTCGACGTGGCCGCGCCGCGCGAAACGCGACGGCTTCCAGGTCCGCCTCGAGGCGCCTCGAGGGCCGAGCGCGACGTCTCGCGAACGTGCCGGCGAACTCGAGCACCGAGAGCGCGCCGCGGCGGCGGCGTTCGAGCCGGCGCGCGAAACGCCGGAGCTGCGTGAAACCGGCGCGACGCCGCTGGTCGCGCGGTTCGACGCGCCCGACCGCGCGGAGTGGGCGCAACCGAATCGTTCACCTGCGGACGCGGCGCGTGCGCCTGCCTTCGCTCCGGAGCTTTCGGTGGCGGCGCCGGACGACGCCCCGACCCGCCGGCGCGGCGACGCGCGCGAGCTCGAACTCGCCGCAGGCGACCCGGGCGGCGAACGGTCGAGCGCCGTGGCCGAACCCGTGCACGGCCGTGCCGAAGTCGCGGGCCGTCTCGAGGCGCCGACGAACGTGGCGCGTTTCGACGGTCCCGCGCCGCGCGCCGTCGAGCGGCCGGGTCGCGAAGCGCTCGAGCGCGTGGCCGCGGCCGACGCGCCGAGCGCGGACGAAGTCGAACTCGCGGCGCCGAACGACGCGATCGCGAAACGTTCGGGCGGTGCGGAACGCGGTCTCGGTCTCGACGAACTCGTGGTCGACTCCGGCGCGCGTGCCACACACGACGCGGCCCCGACGCTCGGCGTGACGGCAGCGCCCGGAGCGACGGACGCCGCGTTCGGCGACGCGCGCCCGAACACGTCGCAAGAGCTCGAGCTCGCGCCTCGGCGCGCCGAGCCGGTGAGCACGGCGCAGACGCGCGCGCCGCTCGACGTCGGGCCGCCCGCGCGCGCGTCCCTCGCGTTCGAACTCGACGCGGAGCGCGCGCCCGAACGGCGCGCCGCGAGCGCCGAGCCGTCGACGTCAGACGAGTGGCTCGAAGCGCTTGCGCCGGCGGCTTCGTCCGCGGCCAGCGAACGCGAGAACGCCGTCGCGGGCCACGAACCGGAGCGTCACGAGCTCGCGGCTCCCGTCGAGGATCGGCCGGTGGCTCCCGCGCCTGCACCGCTCGCACTCGCGGCGCCGCCGCCGGCGCGCGACGAGCTCCCGGTGCCGAAACGGGAGCTCGACGACACGCCGTTCAAGAACCGCAGCGGCGTCGAGAAGGCTCGTGCGCTCGAACTCTACGGCGGCAGTCGCGAGACCGAAGCCGCGGTCGCGAAGGGCCTCGCCTATCTCGCGCGCATCCAGCGTTCGCGCGGCAACTGGGGCGACGAGCGCGCGAGAGACGCGAAGTACGGCGAGATCGCGATCGGCAAGACCGGGCTCGCGTTGCTCGCGTTCCTCGGTGCCGGCCACACGCAGAGTTCTGCGACGGAACACTCCGCGGTCGTCGCGCGCGCTCTCGAGTTCCTGGTCGCTGCACAAGACCCTGCGACCGGTCACTTCGGCGACGGCGAAGCGTACGGTCACGGCATCGCGACGTACGCGCTCTCGGAGTGTTACGCGTTGACCGGCGACGAAACGCTGCGCGCGCCGCTCGAACGCGCCGTCGCGCACGTGCTCGCGAACCAGAATCGCCGGCGCGACCCACGGCTGTTCGGCGGGTGGAGCTACTACTACGCCGACGGCCGCGTCTTCGACCGGTGGCCGCGCACGGCGATCACCGTGTGGCAAGTGATGGCGCTCGAATCGGCGCGCCTCGCGGGCCTCGACGTGCCGCGCAGCGTGTTCGACGACGCGCGCACGTTCCTCGAGAACGCTCGCGACCCGCGCGAGGACTGGTACCGCTACAGCCACGATCCCGAGCGCCTGAACTCCGGCTGGCCGACGCTGCCCGCGTCGACTCCAGCGGCGCTCTTCGCGCTCGCGCTCTTCGGCGAGGACCTCGCGAGCGCGAAATACGCCGAGCCACGCCGTTTCGTGCTCGAACGCGCGCCACGCGAGTACCGTCGAGGCAACGACGACGAGTTCGTGTTGCTCGGCCAAGGCAATTTGTACTTCTGGTACTACGGCACGCTCGCGATGTTCCGCACCGGCGGCGAGAGCTGGAAACGCTGGAATGCCGCGATGAAGGACGTGCTCGTGCGCGGTCAGAGCGCCGACGGCTCGTGGCGGCCGATCGACGTCTACGCGAACTACGCCGAGGACGACGAGCGCGACAAGAGTTACACGACCGCGATGTGCGTGTTGAGCCTCGAGGTCTACTACCGCTACTACTTGCCGTTGCTCCAAGTGCGCTGACGGGCGGCGTCGAAACACCTTCGGCCGATTCACGACCGCGCTCCGCGGGCGAGACGCTCGCTTCGACTCGACGCGTGGCGTGCGCGAGTCCGCGTGCGCGGTTTCGGCCCAGTGGCCGAGGAAGAGCTTGCGTTCGCCGCCGAAGAGCTCGCGTCCACCGTCGAAGAGCGTCGGCGAACGACCGACGAACGGGCGCGGCGTGGTCGTCATCTGCAACGACGTCACGACCCGGATCACGATCCAGACTCCGGAGAGCGCAGTCGCGCGAACGCCGCGAGGAGAGCGCCGAGCGATGCGGAGAGGTTCGAGCGATGGCCGGAGGCCCGCGCGACGGCGGCGTCCACGAGCGCGTCGACCAAGACCGTCGCGAGCAGGAGCGGCGGCAGCTCGAGCGCGGTGTGCGCGGCGAGTTCGTGCGAGTGCCAGCCGCCCATCGCGGCGCCGTACGCGTCGGAGGCGAGCACGAGCCAGCCGGTCGAGGCGAGCGTCCGAGTCGCCGAGCGGTCGGCGAACGGCGGAGTCTCCGAGCACGACGTGCGGAGGCTCGTCCACGGGCTCGCCCCTTGCACGGAAAGCACTCTACGCTACAAAGTATGGACGTTGGAACGACACCGGGCGAGCCGCGCGTGGCTGCTCGAGGAGGAGAGAGTGTGACCCGCCGCACGGCAGGGTTCGAACGGGAGCGGAACGAGGGGAATGGAAGCAGAGCGCGCGGGCGAGGCCGAGAGAGAGCTCGAGCGCCCGGTGATTCCAATGTCTGCGGCCGGCGCGTGGTGGGGACCCCGCGCCGGCCGCTCTGGGAGGGCGCGACGCAAGACGCTTCGCGTGCCGCGGCGCGGGCGCCACGAGCCGCGATTCAGCCGAGTGCCGCGAGCACGTCGGCGACCGCGAGGCGGCGCATGCAAACGTTGCCGAGTTCGTGCTCGCACGTGCGCGCGAAGCACGGCGCGCAGTTCGGTCGTTCGCGCGCGAACAACGCGACGTGCGCCGACGGCGCGATGCCGGACGAGTTGCTCGCGGTCGTGACTTCCGAGCCGGGCCCGGCCGTGGGCTCGGGAAGCGGCCAAGGACCGGTGCGCCGTGGATCCTGCGGTCCGGCGAGACAGACCGTCGTGAGTCCCGTGACCCACGCGAGATGCATCGGACCCGAATCGCAACCGACGAATCGTCCGCCGCGCTCGGCGAGCGCCGTGAACGTCGCCGCGAGTTCGCGCAGTCCGCGTTGACCGACCCAGTGACGCAGGCGCGGGTGTGTGCCGAGCTCGCGTTCGACGCGCTCGCCGACCGATCGTTCCGAGGGCCCGGACAGCACGAGCACGGCGCGCTCGCGTGCGACGAGCTCGCGCGCGAGTTCGCGCACGTGCTCCGTCGGCCACGCTCGCACGTCCGCGGCGTCGGCGAGCGCGAGCACGATCGGCTCACGAGCGTCGCCGACGAAGCGCGCTGCGAGTTCGCGGCCAAGCGCGAGTTCCGCCGCCGAGAGCTCGAGGTCGAAGTTCGCCGCGACCGGTGCGCCGCACGCCTGCCGCGCGAGCGCGAGCATCCGCTCGACGGCGTGTGCGCCATCGGCGGGCTTTGCCCTCGCGTGCATGGCGAAGGCGCCGAGACGCTCGCGCCAATCGGTCCACGCGAGCCCGACGCGTTCGCCCGAGCCCGCGACCAACGCGGCGACGGCGCTCTTCGTGTTGCCTTGCGCGTCGATCACGCGGGTCGGCGCGAAAGCGCCCAACGCTTCGCGCATTTCGAGCCAAGCGCGCGCGCCGCCTCGGCGATCGAACGGGATCACGCGCTCGAGACGCGCGAGCGGTCTGACGAGCTCGGCGTACTCGCGTTGGATCACCCACGCGAGCCGTGCGCCGGGAAAGTGCCGCGCGAGCGCGTGATACACCGGCAAAGCGTGCAACACGTCGCCGAGGTGCGACAGACGGACGAGGACGATACGCTCATGCGCGCTCAAGCGGCCGCATGATACGTCGCATCTCGACCAAGCTCCTCCTCGCCGTGATCGCGGCGGTCGTGGTGCCGTTCCTCGGTTTCGCGGCGTTCGTGCAGTTCGAGATGGCGGAGCGACTTTCTCGCGAGGTCGTGCTCGACTCTCTGAAAGGCCTCGCGATCGACCTCGGCGCTCAGCTCGAACGCGACCTCGAGGACCACGCGCGCCAGCTCCAGCACTGGTCGCGCGACCGCATCTCGCAGTACGCGATCGAGGAAGCGGCGCGCGAGGCCGGTGCGACGGACCCGACGACGATCTTCCGCGTGTTGCTCGGCGAACGCTTCGACGAAGCGAAGCTCGCGTGGCCGGAGTGGGACCTGCTCGTGCTGATCGACGGGCACGGGCGGTTCGTGGTCTCGTCGAACCTCGATTCGAAGGGCGAAGTGCTCTCCGACGAAGCGTGGCGAGGCCTGCGTGAGCGCGATTGGTCCGTGGAGCCGTGGTTCGCGGGCGCGTCGTCTGGGCGCGTCGTCGGTCTCGACGGTCAGCCGTCGCGTTATCTCGCCGACCCGTCGCGCGTCTCGGTCGCCGAGCGCCACGAACTCGGTTGGGCGGTCCCGGTGTACCAGAAGCCCGAGCTCGAGAATGGCGGGGACCCGGCGAACGGCGCGAGCGCCGAGTCCGTTGCCGCCGCCGGCGAGCCCGTGATCGGCGTGTTGCTCGGCCTCGTCAATTGGTCGCACGTGCAGAATCAGATCGAGCCCACGGTGCTCAAGAACTACTTCCAGGGACTCGTCGGCCCGGACGGCCGACCGTCGGCGTACGCGTGGGTCTGGCAGGCGGGCGGCGACACGATCCTCGCGCACCAGAACGTCGAGCTCTACGGCAAGCACCTCACGACCGATCTCGGTCTGCCGCAGATGAGCGCAGCGGTGCAAGCGGGCGACGTCGGCTTCTATC
This sequence comes from Planctomycetota bacterium, assembly GCA_023150475.1. Classification (GTDB taxonomy): domain Bacteria; phylum Planctomycetota; class UBA1135; order UBA1135; genus JACRIN01. The sequence goes on along the minus strand of JAKLKU010000045.1, from coordinate 8,305 downwards.
CCGAGTACACGTTCAACGGCAAGCGCAAGAACGCGGCGTGGAAACGCTGCGCGGGCGCCGAACGATTCGGCTTCCGCTGGGTGGTCGGCGTCGGCATCGACAACGACGACATCTACGCCGCGGCGAACGAGCTCCGGACGACGCTCTTCCAAGCGACCGGCATCGTCGTGCTGATCGCGGTGCTCCTGACGATGGTGATCGCGCGGCGCACGACGGCGCCGATCCTCGAGCTCAAGGCGCACACCGAACGCATCGCGGCCGGCGATCTCGCCGCGCGCGTGCGCGTGCGCTCGACGGACGAGCTCGGCGAGCTGGCGAGCGCGATGAACCGCATGACCGCGGAACTCGACGAGAGCCGCAAGAAGCTCGTGCGCGCCGAGAAGGACGCCGCATGGCGCGAGATGGCGCGCCAAGTCGCGCACGACATCAAGAATCCGCTGACGCCGATCCAACTGTCGGTCGATCTCGCGCGCCGCGCGAAGCGCGAAGGCCGCGGCGACTTCGACGCGATCTTCGAGAAGACGAGCGAGACGATTTCGCGCCAAGTCGCGCACCTGCGCGACATCGCGGCGGATTTCCACGCGCTGACGGGCGCGGAGCACGCCAAACCCGCCGTGTTCGACACGTGGAAGATGATGGCGGAAGTCTTGGACCTGCACGCCGCGTGGGCGGCGGAGCTCGGCGTCACGGTCGAGCGCCGCGGCGCAGGCGGCTTGGTGCGCGTCGATCCGGCGCTGTTGCGTCGGGTGCTGCAGAACCTGGTCTCCAACGCGCTGCAAGCGATGCCGTCGGGCGGCGCCTTGGTGGTCTCGCTCGAACCGCGTGGGCGAGAGCTCGTCATCGAAGTGCAGGACAGCGGCGTCGGGCTCTCCGCGGAAGCCAAGCAGCACCTCTTCGAGCCGTACTTCACGACACGCTCGTCGGGCACCGGGCTCGGACTCGCGATCGCGAAACGCGTGATCGAAGAAATGGGCGGGCGCATCGAACTCGTCGACGTCGTGCCGCCGCCGGGCACGCTGGCTCGGATCACGCTCGCGAGGCACGAGCCCGAGAGCCCGAGTCCCGACGCCGGCGGCGAGGCGCGCGCGTGACGCGAGCCGTGTTCTTGACCGGCGCGACCGGCTTCGTCGGCGGCGCGTTGGCCGAGAGCTTCGTGCGCGATCGCGTCCGCGTGCACGCGCTCGTGCGCGAACCGGCGAAGGCCACGCGGCTCGCCGCGCTCGGCGTGACGCTCCTCGCGGGAGACCTGCGCGACCGGCGCGCGGTCGCTGCGGCGCTCGCCCGTGTCGCGACCGGGCAAACGCGACCCGACGTGATCCACTGCGCCGCCGTGATCAGCTATCGCACGCGCGACGCGGCCGTGCAGCGCGAGGTCAACGTCGAAGGCACGCGTCACGTGCTCGAAGCTTGCCGCGCCGCGTCCGTCGGTCGCGTGCTGCACGTCAGTTCGGTCGTCACGGTCGGTCACGCACGCAGCGCGAGCGAACCGCTCGACGAAGATGCGCCGTTCAACGCGGCCGAGCTCGGCGTCGACTACGTGACGACGAAACGCGCCGCGGAGGAGCTCGCGTTCGCGGCGGGGCTCGACGTCGTCGCGATCAACCCCGGAGCGATCTTCGGACCCGGTGGTTCGGGCGCGAACACGCTTCGTTTCCTGCGCCAGGTCGCGCACGGCCGAGGATTGCCGTTCGCGCCGCCGGGCAGCATCTCGCCGGTGTCGGTCGAAGACGTCGTGCGCGGCGCCCGCCTCGCGCTCGAACGCGGCCGCAGCGGCCGGAGGTACCTGCTCGTCGAGTCGGCGCGGCCGCTCGTCGACTGCTTTCGCCTCGCGGCGCGCGAACTCGGCGTGCGGCCCGTCCGCGGCGCGGCGCCTTTACCGTTGTGGTCGCTCGCGCGAGCCGGCGCCGCGCTGCTCGATCGCCTGAAGCCGCTCGACCTGCTCACGCCGCAGGCGTTGCGGATGCTCGGGCACCATTTCGCGTACGACGCCCGCCGCGCGCGCACCGAGCTCGGGTGGAACGCCGAGCCGTTCGAAAGCGTGCTCGCCCGCACGATCGCGTGGGCTCGCGAGCGCCGGCTGCTCGACGGCTGAACCGCGGCGCGCCAGCGCACGGCGGCGAGCCGCAGCGTCCCGCACGAATTCCTCGGCGCGCCCGCGTGTCGCGCCCGACATGCAGGCTCCGGGCGCGGCGAGATCGACCCGCGTGCCGCTCGGACGACCCGCGCTTGGCTCGAATGACCGGCGCCCAGCTCGAATGACCGGCGCTCAGCTCGAATGACCGGCGCTCGGCTCGAATGACCGGCGCTCGGCTCGAATGACCGGCGCTCGGCGCCGATCGGGCGGGATCGGCACGCGGCTCGATCGCGGCGGCAGGTGTGGAGCCTCTTCCGCGGCCGGCGTGCGCCTGGTACGAGTCTTGTCCTTCGCGCCGCGGAGATCCCATGCGCCAACCTCTTTCGACTGGGTCCGCCGGCGCGTCGCGCGGACTGCTCGTCTTCGCTCTGCTGTTGCTCGTCGGTGCAGCGTTCGTCGTGTGGCGGATGTTCGGGAGCGCGTCCGACGTCGCGACGACGACCGTGGCGACGGCGCCGGCGGTCGGCGAGGCCCGACCAGCGGCGAGCACGGAGCTCGCCGGCACCGACGGCGCGGGCGGACGCGCGGGCAAGGGCGGCGCGCTCGAGCTCTCGACGCCGTCGGGCTTCGTGATCCCGGTCGGCGTGCGGCTCGCCGGTCCCGGCAAGCTCACCGGCCGCGTGCTCGACCGCGCGAGCGGCTCGCCGGTCGCCGACGCGCGTGTCGATCTCCTACCGCTGCCGCCGGGCGGCGCGCAGGTGTTCGGGCGCATGCTCCGGCTCGCGAACTTCGGCGAGGAGTTCTCCGCGCGCATGCGGCCGATCGCCGTCGCGGCGAGCGACTCCGACGGCCGTTTCGTCTTCGAAGGCGTGCGCGTCGGCAGCTACTTCGTCGAAGCCCGCGGTGTGCACGCGGTGCCCGATCAGCCGACGGTCGCCAAAGTGCTCGCGTCGGGTGCGGGCGGCCCGCTCGACGTCTACGTGCGCTCGGGCGGTCGCATCCTCGGCCGCGTCGTCGACGCGCGCGGTGCGGCGATTCCGCGCACGAACGTCGTCGTCACTGCCGGCGTCTCGAACTTCATCGAAGCGGCGCGCACGGCGGACCTCTGTTACCTCGAAGGCGTCACCGACGCGCGCGGCGAGTTCCAGATCGCCGGCGTGCCACCCGGCGTCGGTTGGGAAGTGACGGCGTCGAGCTCCGCGATCACGGTGTCGCACTCGGGCGACGTCACCGTGACCGCCGGAGCCGACACGGTCGTCCAACTCGTCGTGCGCGACGGAGCGAGCGTGCGTGGCAAGCTCTTCTCCGTCGGCAAGGATCCTTCGGACGCCGAGCGCACGCCGCTCGCAGGCGCTCACGTCGGTGCGGTGCCGCGCGGACTGCGCGAGATCCTGTTCCTCGAGGACGTGCTCGCCGCGACGCACGCCGTCACCGATGCGAACGGCGAATACGTGCTGCCCAACGTGCCGCCGGGCGAGATCGACGTGCTCGCGATCGCGCCGGGTCACTTGCCGGCGAAGGGGCCGAGCCTCTGGACCAGCGAACGTGCGACGCTCGACGCGCCGGAGTTCGAGCTCACGCGCGGACCGCTGCTCTCCGGCCGTGTCGTCGACTCCACCGGTGCGCCGGTCGCCGACGTGCAGGTGCGCTGGCAGATGGTCGACATGCGCAACTTCCAGTTCGACTTCACGCTCGCGCCGTTGCTCGCGCAGGCCGTCGAAGGTTTCGACTTCCCGCGCACCGCGGCCGACGGTCGTTTCGTCGCCGGACCGTTCGCGGGCGAGCCGCCGCACGAAGTCGAGTTCGAGAAGCTCGGCTTCGAGCGCCAGACGTTCTCTTGGGACGGCAAGGACTCGAGCGAAGTGACCATCACGCTGCGGCGAGGTGGCGCCGTCGAAGGCATCGTCATGGACTCGAAGGCGCACGAACCGATCGCGCGCTTCACGATCACGGGCGAGGACCTCGTTGACGCCGAGCGCGAGGCGCCCGGTTCGCGCAATCCGTACGCGGGCGGCCAACTCGTCGACGATCCGTCCGGACGCTTCCGCGTCGAGCCCGTGAAGAGCGGCAAGGCGTCGCTGACGTTCCGCGCGCCCGGTTATCTGCCCGAGACGATCGACGACCTCGAAGTGCTCGAAGGCGACGTCACGCGCGGCGTGATCGTCGAGCTCGATCCCGGTGCGGTGCTCGAAGGCCGCGTCACCGACAAGGAAGGCGCTCCGATCGTCGGCGCGACCGTGTTCGCCGCCGCGCGCGAACGGCGCGATCCGACCGACCGTCCGCGCACGCGTCGCGGCCGGCGCGGCGAAGGACCGGAGAACTTCGGCCGCGACGCGCCGGCGGGCTTCGCTGCGCAAGTCGCTGCCCTCGGACTGCTCGGCGACGCGAGCACGACCACCGGAGCCGACGGACGTTATCGCTTGGGCGGCGTCGAAGGCGGCAAAGTGATCGTGACGGCGACGCACCGCGACTTCGTGCCGACGCGGTCCGCGCAGGTCGAAACGACCCTCGGCGCGACCACGAACGTCGACCTCGTGCTCTCGAAGGGCGGCGGCATCGAAGGGCGGGTCACCGATCGGTGGGAACGGCCGGTGGTCGGTTCGCTGGTCGTCGCGATGTCGCCCGGCAACATCGAGTCGAACGGCGGCGCGCTCTACCAAGGCCGCACGGACGCCGACGGCCGTTATGCGATCTCGCGCATGGCGAGCGGCGGCTACTTCCTCGTCGTGACGCGCGGCGACGAGTCGCTGCACCCGATGAGCTTCTTCGGCACGCTCAAGTTCGACTTCGCGACCGTGCCGGCGGATCAAGTCGTGCGCTACGACATCGTCGACGACTCGTCGGGCGCCGCGCGCGTCTTCGGACGCATCACGGCCGGCGGCGAGCCCGTCGAACGCGGCAACATCGTCGCGCTGTCGTTCGAGTCCGAGAGCATGCTCGGCGTCGACCTCAAGATCGCGCCGATCAAGTCGGGCGGGACGTTCGAGTTCCCCGGCCTCGCGCCGGGCGGCTATCAGTTCAAACTGAACGACGTCGGCGTCGGGAGGCGCAACGTCACGGCCGAGCTCGCGGTCGAGATCCCCGATCAACCGGAGGTGCGGCTCGAGCTCGAGCTCCCTCGCGGCGGTGTCGAAGGCGTGGTGCTCGACGCGCAGTCCCGCCGGCCGCTCGCGAACGTCGACGTCACGTTGCGCGACGTGCGCAAACAGACGCCGGACGGCGTCTTCGCGAAGATGATGGCGCAGGACGATCTCCTGCGCGAACGCACCGACGAGAAGGGCGAGTTCCGGTTCGAACACCTCCAGGCGTCGAAGTACGAACTCGTCGCGCGCGCCGGCCGGCGCTTCGAAGGTCCGAGCTTCGCGCCTTCGCTCCCGCGCACGCTCGAACTCGGCGAGCACGACGTCGCACGCGGCGTCGAGGTGCTGCTCGAACCGGCGCTCGAACTCGTCGGCACGGTGAAGTCCTCGGGCGGTGCCGCGATCGAAGGCGCGAGCGTCGTCGCCGTCGCCAAGGATCGTTCCGACGCGCGGCCCGAACGCGCGACCACCGACGCGGAGGGGCGCTTCCGCATCACGTCGGTCGGCGCCGGTCGTTACGACGTCAGCGCGAGCCACGAACGTTTCGCCGCGGCCAAGATCGTCGATCACGAGCTCGAGAAGGGCACCGCGAAGCCGCTCGAATTCGTGCTGCAAGAAGGCGTCGCGGTGCGAGTGCGCGTCGTCGGCCGCGACGGCGCGCCGCTCGCCGGCGCGACGGCGACGTTGACCGCGCGCGGCGGCACCGGCGACGTCGCGGACTGGAACCGCACTTTCACCAACCTCTTCGAAGGCAAAGGCGTCACCGACGCGAAAGGTGAGCTCTTCCTCGGCCACTTCGCGCCCGGCGAGTACACGCTGAGCGTGCGGCGTGGATTCTCGAAGGTCGACGACGAAGTGAAGATCGACGCGGGGGGCGACGCGCTGCTCCGCACGACGTTGCGCTGAGCTTTCAGAAACTCGCTCGGACGCCGAGCCGCACCGCGAACGGCGCCGCCGGGTGCACGTGCACGTCGTCGACACCGCTCGCTTCGCCAGCGAGTTGCGACGTGTAGAAGTACTCGATGTCGTTGACGTCGCGGTCGAACAAGTTGAGCACGTCGAGGCGCACGCTCCACGTCTCGTCGATCCGCCAGCCGAGCCGCGCGTCGACCAGGAACGAGTCGCTCGAGCGCACCGAGTCGTCCTCGATCAGCGGACGCGGACCGAAGTAACGCGCGTGCAGACCGGCGAAGAGGCCGTTCGCGCCGTGCCACCCGAGGCTCGCCGACACGGTGCTCTCGATCGCGCCAGGGACGTGGTCACCCGCCGAGTCGTCGTCGGTGAAGCGTGCGTGCGAAAGCGCCGCGTCGAGGTCGACGTCCCAGCGTTCATCGAGTTCGACACGATTGGTCCATTCGACGCCGAGCCGCCGGCTCGGCCGGCTCGCTTCGGTGGCGCCGGCATCGCCGACGAACAGGATCTCCGAGTCGCTCTCGAGCACGAACGCCGCGAGCGACGTCGTCCACGCGTCCGCGACCCGCGTGCGCACGCCGAGCTCCGCGCCGCGCGTCTCGACCAACGGATCGACCTGCGTGCCGTCGTCTTCGGTCGCCGTCGTCGGGTCGTCCCGGAGCAGCACGCCGCGCGCGTCGTTCGAGTGGAACCCGAGTCCGGCGTTCGCGAAGAACTCGGTCGCTCCGAACGGTCCGAAGACGAGCCCGAGCTTCGGACTCGCGCTCGCGTCGGTTTCGACCCCGGAGTTGTCCGCGTCGTCGGATTCGACGTCGAAGCGGTACACGTCGCCGCGCAGGCCGAACGTGCTCCGGAACTTCGCGCTCCAGCGCGTCTCGAGCTCGGTCCAGAGCCCGAGCGAACTCTGCACGATCTCGTCCTCGCGCGTGGTCGCGAAGACCGCGCGCTGCTCGGTGCGGAAGAGACCGTTGTCGATCACGTCGTTCCGCAGTTGCACGCCGGCTCGCGCGACGTGTGTACGCCCCCCGAGCTCGATCTGGCGCTCCGCCCGCGCGTCGACTCCGAGCGCGAGCCGCTCGTCGGTCTGCAGGAACTGATCACCGTGCGTCGGGTCGTCGAGGAAGTAGGTGAAGTTCGACCAGAGGTCGAGCTCGGTCCACGCGGCATAGGCCGTGAGTCGCGCGGCGCCGTCCGACGTCTCCGAGTCCAGCTCGTGGCTCAACGCGAACCGCCGCGCGCGCCCGCCGTCGCTTGCGTCGAGCGCGTCGAAACGCTCGATCAGACCGCTTTGGACCGCACGTTCCGGCACTTGGTCGGTCGCGTTCCAGTCGCCGGAGTAGGCTTCGAGCGTCGTGCTCGCCCCGCCTTCGGAGAAGCGCACGAGCGACGAGACCTTCTCGTAATCGTCCGGCCGCTCCCACGGCCCGTCGTCGCGGAAGAGCTCGATGCCGAACAGCAACTGTCCACCCGCGAGCGGCAGCGAGTCCGCGACGAGCGCGCGGCCGAAGCCGAAGCTTCCGCCTTCGAGCAGCGCGAAGCCCGACTCCAACGAGCGCGCATACTCGACCCGCGCGGCGCCGGCGGATGCGAAGTCACCGCCGTGCGCGAAGTAGGGACCTTTCTCGTACTCGACCGAGCGCACGAGCTCGGGGATGACGAAGTTGAGGTCGGTGTAGCCCTGCCCGTGACCGTGGCTCGGCGCGTTGATTGGCACACCGCCGACGGAGGTCGCGAAGTCGGTACCGTGATCGAGGTTGAAGCCGCGCAGGAAGAACTGATTCGCCTTGCCGGCGCCGGAGTGTTGCGTGACGACGACACCGGGCACGCTCTCGAGCACGGCGCCGGGCCGCGAGAGCGGCACGTCGACGATGCGGCTCACCGGCACCGAACCCGCGCTCGCGGCCCGCACCGCCTCGGCGTCGGTTTCGCTGCGCCCGACCACGACGACTTCCTGGAGCGCCTCGACGCTGTCCGCGGCCGAAGCGGACTCGGGTCCGCGTGCCACGCCGTCCGGGCCGTCGGTGCTCGCGCAGGCAGTCGACTCGGCGAACGCGACCGACGCGCCGAGCGGCGCACCGCACGCTGTTGGAAGAAAGCAGCAGGTGAGCGGGTTCCACATGGCGGTCGTTGCGAACCCTACGAGGCGCCGCGAGCTTCGGATTGATACTGCCCCGCATCACTGCGCCAAAACCGGCTTGGAAACGGGCCGAAAAACGCGCCAGCGCAGCAGCCTCTCGAC
>JAKLKU010000044.1 GCA_023150475.1 Planctomycetota bacterium | reverse complement strand
TCGACCTGGCGGGTGTCGCAGCGGCGGGTGTAACGGCCGCGCCGGCGGTAGTGGAACGGCGAGCCGGAGTGCGACGGGCAGTCGGGCAGCGGACAGAACTTCGGGTGGAAACGCATCGGTGAGCTCCTCGAGAATCCCCGTACACCGAGCTCAGACCGCTCCAACTCGCCGCGGTGTCAGCCCTTCCTCGATTTTCTGGCCAGCGAAGCGAGGCAGTATCCTTGCGGGGGCGTGCCGACTGCGCAGCACGAACACACCCCTCCGCTCGGCGACAAGCTCGCCGAGTTCCTGTCGTGGAAGGTGCTGCTCGCGATCTTCTTCTGGGGGATCTCGTTCCCGTTCACGAAGGCGGCGCTGACGAGTTTCCACCCGAACGGACTCGTCGCGGTGCGCATGGGGCTCGGTGTCGCCGTGCTCGCGGCGTTCACGTTCTTCCGGCGCGAGCGCTGGTGGCCGGAGCCGCGGGACCGCGGGCGCTCGATGTGGCTCGGAGTGGTGCTCGCCGCGCACCTCCTGATCCAGGCGTTCGCGATGACACGCACGAGCTCGATCTCGAGCGGCTGGATCATCGCGTTCAACCCCGTGGTGCTCGCACTTGGCGGAACGTTGTTCCTCGGCGAGCGCATCCGCCGGATCGGCTGGATCGGCATGGGTGTCGCAACGGGTGGCGTCGTGGTGGTCGCGTTGGCGCACGGCGTCGACTTCGACGGAGCGACGACCGGAGATTTGTTGATCCTGCTCTCGTGCTTCACGTGGCCAGCGTTCACGTTGCTCGCCGCGGCGCCGACGGCATCGAGCGGCAGCTTGCGAGTCACCAGCTTCGCCATGGCCGTCGCCGGACTCCTGAATTCCATCGCGGCGTTCGCGACGGCGTGGACCGTCGCACCGCTCACGGCGCAGAGCGTGTGGGCGACGCTCTTTCTCGGCGTCTTCTGCAACGGCGTGTCGTTCGTCCTGTGGATGCAGGCGTTGAACGAAGAAGGCGCCGCCAAGATCTCTGCGATGCTCTACTTCCAGCCGTTCGTGACGATGTTCTGGGCAGCGTGGGTCGACGGCGAGCCCATCACGGTGCACGCCGCGCTCGGCGGTCCGATCGTCTTGGCCGGAGTTTGGTTGTTGCGGCGCGGTTCGCCTCGACCGCCGCGTCTGGCGCGCGACGCAAGAGTCGTGTCGGAGCGTTCGAGTTCCGTCGAAGCTTGAGCCCCGCGGTTGCAGTGGTGGTGTCGCCGCGAAGAATCGCGCCCGAAAAGGAGACGACATGCCCAGCCTCGTTTGCTTCGTCCTCGGCGCGACCATCAGCGCGACCGCCGGAATCGCCACGACGCCGTCCGCGCCGCGCGATGCGGGCGGCACGCTCGTGGTGTTGAACAAGACCGACGCAACTGCCTCGTTCCTCGACGCGCGGAGCGGGGAGGCGCTCGCCGTCGTCGGAACTGGCATCGGTCCGCACGAAGCCGCCGTGCCTCCGGGAGAGGAACTCGTCGTCGTTTGCGATTACGGTGCGCAGACGCCGGGCAACACGCTGACCTTGATCGATGTGGCGCACCGGGTGCCGATCGGCAAGATCGAACTCGGTGAGTACCGGCGACCGCACGGCATCGCGTTCGCTTCCGCCGAGCGCTGCTACGTGACGTGTGAGCAGAATCAGGCGCTGGTGGAGGTCGATGTCGCCGCGCGCAAAGTCGTCAGAGCGCTGCCGACCGAGCAGCAGCTCTCGCACATGGTCGCTCTCGCTCCGGACGGCACGCGAGCGTTCGTGGCGAACATCGGGCCGGGTACGGTGAGCGCGCTCGATCTCGCGACGGGCAAGGTGCTGTCGAAGATCGAATGCGGCAAAGGCTCTGAGGGCATCGACGTTTCGCCCGATGGGCGGGTGGTGTGGGTTGCCAACCGCGAGGCGGACACGCTGTCGATCGTCGACGCTGCAGGCTTGAAGGAGGACGTCGAGCTACCGATCGGCGACTTCCCGATTCGCGTCAAAGCGACGCCAAACGGCAAGTTCGTGTTGGTGTCGAACGCGCAGGCCGGCGATGTCGTCGTGCTCGACGCTACGACGCGCGAAGTGCGCGCGCGCATCGGCATGGGCACTCGCGAAGGCGATCCGGTCGACGAGCGCATGTTCGGATCGGAGTTCGGTTCGAGCCCCGTGCCCGTCGGGATCTTGATCACGCCCGATTCGACGCACGCGTACGTCGCGAACACGAACGCCGACGCGGTGACGGTGATCGACCTCGAGTCGTTCGAGATTTCGGGCCGATTCCGTACCGGACGCCAGCCGGACGGGCTCGCGTGGCTCACGCGCTGACTCGACTGGTTCGTCGTTCACCGTTCGCTGCAAGACGTCGGCCCGGGTGAGCCTCGCGTCGGACGAAGTTCGAGCTCCCGCCCGCAAGTCGCGGCGACGTCACAGCGCCAGCGCACCGGCGTCGGACAGGTGGACGGAACCGGCCCCCCCAATCAGGTGCCCCCAACACGTGCGCCGAGCACGTGCGCCGAACACGTGCACCGAACACGTGCACCGAACACGTGCACCGAACACGTGCACCGAACACGTGCACCGAACACGTGCGCCGAACATGCGCGCCGAAAAGCAGCGGTCGCGACGCCGGCGAGTCAGTCCTTGCGCAACACGCGGCCGATCTCCGTTGCGACGGCAAGTGCCGTGTCGCGTGGAGAGAGCGGTTCGGGAGCCAGCGCTGCGGCATCGATGCAGGTCACGCCGCGTTTCGTGAGCTGCGTCGCGGCCTGCACGAGTCCGCGGCGACCTGTGGTGAGCTTCGCTTCGCTGCGCCGACCGTTGCTCGCTTCGTCGCGTCTTCCGCCAGCGCCGAACGGCTCGATCACGGAGACGAACTCGATGTCGCGAGCGGCGCAAACGGAGGAAAGGTCGAACGTCGCTTGATACCACACGCTCACGCAGACGTTGGTGATCGTCTGTGTCTCGCTCGGAGGCGTCGGTCCGCGAAGCACGATCTGGCGCTGCGAGGCTTCGGCGCGGCGTTGGAAACTTGCGAGCGCGAGGTCGCGGTCGAGCGCCAGTTTCTCGAGCCGTTCGATCGCACCTTCGGCCCACAGGCCGCAGTGCACCCAACCTGATCGCATTCGCGCGACCAGCGACTCGATCTCGGAGCTCGTGTTCCAGACCTCGACGAGTAGATCGAGCGACGTCCGATCGACCGCCCCGCGGCGCACGAGTGCCTCCCAGTTCGTCCGCGCCGGATACACGGGGTGGGTGTCCATCAGCGCGTTCGCGCCGCCGATCTGGATCTCGTTGCGGCCCGAGATGTCGATCACCACGTCGGGCCGTGCACCGAGCGCCGTCAGGTACGAGACGAGCTCGAGCTGTTGCGGCGCCTTGTACTGCGCATCCGCGAGGTTCCAGATCACGACGCGCCGACCTTGGCGGTCCGCCCGGCGAGCGAGCTCGGTGCTCAGCGCCTCCGTCGCACTGGTCACGAACGCGTGCGCGGCTTGGCCGCCGACCACCACGACGTGCACGACGTCGGGACGCGCTCGCATCGCCTCGATCGCGCGCGTGAGTCCGCGAGCGAAGTCGCGCCGCACGAAACCGAGGTAGGGGTGCGCGAACATGGAATCGCTCGACGAGTCCGCAGCGGGCGCCGTACGCGACGTGGAGAGTTTCTCGTTCTCGTCCGCCAGTTGGTCGACCCGCCAGGCAGCCTTGGCGTCGAGATAGGGGCGACCGGCGACGATGCGTTGCGCGCGGAACCCGAGCTCGAGCGCGAGCGCGACCAGCAACAACGCGAGCGGCCAGAAGACCCACCGCTCGAACCAGCGGCGGCCTCGGGAGATCGGCGCGTGCTCGGCGCTCACGGCAAGACCTCGAGCAGTCGTGCAGCGATTTCCTCGGCGAGCAGTTCGTTGCCGCGCTGGCCGAAGTGGCAACTGTCGAGGTAGAGCGGTTCCGCGACGTTCGCGAAGATCCGCGAGGCGTCGACGAAACGCTCGCCCTCCTGCTCGAGTTCGGCACCCGCCGCGCGCAGCAGTGGGTAACCGGTGCGCACGCCTTCGAGCCAGTCGGTGTCGATCGCGCCCTTCTCGACTTCCTCCGGGTGGATCGGTTTCGCGCCGTCGTCGTGCAACGTCGGCTGGAGCACGTGCAGGTAAGGCACGTGCCGCGCAGTGCACATGGCCCGCATGTTCCGTGATGCTTCCTTCCAGATCGCCACGGAGGTCTGGACCGGGAGCTCCAAGTCGCCGCGGATCATCGGTCCGCCGAGCGCAAGACGGGACTCGTTGGCGCGCAGCACCTGCGTGTACGCGTCCGAAGCCTCGAGAGTCTCGCGACGCAAGGCGGCTGCTCTGCGCACGGCCCACTCGCCGAGCCACGCGCTGCGGGCAAGCTCGCGATCGAGCGCCCAAGTCGTGAACTCCTCGAGTTCAGCCTGTGTCCCGCGGATGCGAGCGGCGATCGCGATGGCTTCGGGCTGCTCGGCACCGCGCGCGACCAATTGGCTCCAGTGCGGAATCGACGGGAACGACGCGTGCGTGCCGAACCGCGCGTTCTGCCGGCCGAGCGCGACTTCGTTGAAGCCGTCGAGACAGAGCACGGCGTCGGGTTCGAGACCGAGCGCGAAGAGGTAGGCGAGAAACGCTTGGTGCTGCGGTTGCCGGTAGCCGCCGCGACCGAAGCCGAGGATCCGCACGTCGACGCCGCGAAAGCGCGGATCGGCGCCCAATACGCGCCGCAGCGTCGCTTCACCGGACTGCGCGAAGATCTCTGCGACCGACCCGCCGAATATCGCGAGACGGAACTCTCGGTGCGTCGACGTGGTCCTGAAGTCCGCGCGCTGGTCTTCCAGGACTTCGAGTCCTCCGAGCGCCTCGTACCCGACGTACGGATGAGCCACGCGTTCCGCGCGCTCCGACTCGGCCGGATTCCACGGCAGGTCACCGCCGGTCTTCGGCGTGAACTCCCGATTGCGCGCCTGCAGGTCGCCGAGCGCGGTGCGGACGGCGTCGGCCGAATAGCCGTCGCCGAACACGGCGCGCACGCCGCGCAGGCCCAGTTCGCCGAGGACGATGGCGAGCGGCCAGACGACGAGCTGCAGGAGCACGAGCTTCGGCCAACGGCGGCCCGAGCGATCCGGCGCGCGGCCGTGCGGAGGGAGTTCTTCGGGGGCGGACACGGGCCGCACGATTGTCGGCGCCGACGTCGCACTCGCCAAGGGGCACGCGCACTGCCGCGCCGACGAATCGACGCAAACAAGTGCCGTCGGCTCCGGAGTGGCTCGGCGCGACCTCACTCGGCGGGTGCAGCCGGTGGCGAGACCTCTCCGGCCGCGTAGACCGACTCGACTCGCGACGGTTGCGATGAAACTCCGATCTTCCCGGCCCAACGAAGCGAGGCAGTAGGGCCGGCGCACTCCGAAGTGGCCGAGTCGGTGCGATGGGGCACGCGCAGCCGATCGCGCGGTCCGGCGCAAGCGCGCTGGCGAGACCTCTCCGGCCGCGTAGACCGACTCGACTCGCGACGGTTGCGATGAAACTCGGATCTTTCCGACCCAACGAAGCGAGGCAGTAGGGTCAGCGTGCGCCGAAGTAGCCGAGCTCGCGCAGTTTGGCTTCCTCTTCAGGCGTCAGTGCCCCTTGGACGCCTCGGCGGTCGAGGGCTCCCTTCCGCCACGTCTCGAGCGTCGAGCGCCAGCGTTCGACGGCCTCGGGCGCGTGGGGGGCGCGGTCGCGCGCGAGTCCCGGGTCCTTCGCGTGCTCGTAGATCTCGAGTTCGCCCTTCGAGCGCTTCGTTGCGCCATCCCACGGCGCGAAGTCGGCGCGCGTCAGGATCACGTGGTGCTCGTCGTCGCGTGCGCCGACTTGGACGTCGTCGGAGTGTTCGAAGAAGAGCGTGCGGGCGCGGCCGGTGCGAGCGAGCTCGCGCAGGTCCATGCCCCGCAGCACTCCGTCGGTCTTCGCGCCGCCGAGCGCGAGCAGCGTCGGCGCGAGGTCGAGCGTCGACGCGCGCGCGGACACCCGCGCGGGGCTCTCGCCGGGGAGCGACAGCACGAGCGGCACGCGCAGGACCTCGGTGTAGAGCCCGAGGTGGTTGTACCAGTGCTCGTGTTCGCCGAGCGATTCGCCGTGATCCGCGGTCAAGGCGAGCACCGTGTCGTCGGCGAGCCCGAGCTTCGCGACTTCCGCCATCAGGTTCTCGATCAGCGCGTCTTGGTAGGCGACTGCCGCGCCGTACAGGAACTCGGCCCACGCTTTGTTGTCGACGCCGGCGAGGAACTCCCCGTCGCGTGTGTAGTGGTTCGGCGCCATCGTCGCCGGCTCGACGTCCTTCGGCGGTGGGGTGAGGCCGTGGCGGCGGCAGTACTCGTCCACGAAGCTCTGCGGCGGACCATAGGGAGTGTGCGCATCGAAGAGGTGCACCCAGAGGAAGAACGGGCGCGGTCCGTGCGCCTCCCACGACGCGAGCCACTCCTTGACTGCCCGAATCGTGATCGCGCCGTCGCGAGACGCGTCGCTCGCCGCGAGCAGGAACTGATCGAAGCCCTGGCCGAGGCCGGACTTGCCGGGTTGCAGGTGCTCGACGCTGACTGCGGCGGCCGTGAAGTAACCGGCGGCGCGCAACCGCTCGGAGAGCGTCTCGTTCTCGGCGCCGAGCAACGAACGATTGTCGGTGACGCCGTGGTCGGCGACGGAGAGCCCGGTCAGGATCGAGGCGTGCGACGGCGACGTCGCGTTGCAGGTGCACCAGGCGTCGTCGAACACGAGCGAGCGCTTCGCGAGTGAGTCGAAGTACGGCGTGCGGCCCGTGCCGAGCGCGTCGGCGCGCGTCGTGTCGAGAGTGACGAGGATCAAGTTCGGGCGGCGGTCGTCCTCGAGCTCGCCGACGATCATCGGCGCGCCCCAATGCACGACCGCGCGCGTGGGAGGCGTGGAGTCCGACGCGGGTTCGCGCCACTCGCCCTGGAACGCTCGCAAGCGCAACTCGACCTCTTCGCCGGCCCACCGGGAGAGGTCGGCAGTGAACGGATACCAGACGGTTTCGGGCGCGTCGGTCGCGGGCAGTGTCAGTCGACCGGCGGCTTCCTCCCACGCGGAGCTTGCGGACGCGCCGGAGCGACGCACGTCGACGGCGAACGTCGTCTGCGTGCCGAGCGAGCGAGCGCCGTTCGCCAGCGCGACTTCCGCTACGAAACGGCCGCCGCGCGGAACGCGCGCCTCGGCGACGAGGCTCGAGCGGAGATCGGTCGGGAACGATCGGCGCAACTCGCGTTCGCGGGCGACTAGCCCGGCGTCCGAACCGTTCGCGAGTCGATCGGGCCCCAGCGCGACGCCGCCGCGCAGCAACGCCACCCGCGCGAGCCCGAAGCGTTGCCAACCGTCTTGTTTCGGCACGAGCGCGAGCGACACGATCTGGCCGCGCCATTCGGGATGGTCCGCGAGATTCAACGAGATCGTCTGCTCGCCGTCGGAGTCGGCGACGTGCGCGTCGACGTGGCGGATCCACGTGTCGACGTCGGGTCCCTCGTCCGCGCGGCGCCAAGTCAAGCGTGCGAGACCGCGTTGGGTCTTGGTGAGCACGATTTCGAGCGCGTCGACTTCGCGTGCGTCGATCGGTTCGCCGGGCGGCGCGTCGAGCACGAGCTCAATGCGTTTGAACTTGTCGCCTTCGGGCACGTTGCCGCGGACGAAGCAGCCGCGGCCGGTTTCGTCGCCGTAGGTCTCGCCGTTCACGAGCTTCCACGGGGCGAGCGAGTCGTCGGGGGAGTCCGGCGTGACGGCGAACGCGGCCGTGCGCGGCAGAGCGGCGAGCACCGTGGCGCTCGCGCGACCGTCGGGGAGCTTCGGTTCGAGGTGCACGACGCCCGTGGCGGGTTCGCCCTTGCCGCACGCGAGACAACAGGCGAGCCACGTCGCGGCGAACGCGCGGACGAGCCGCGGCGTCGTCGATGCGCGTGAACGTCTGTCTCGACGGACGTCGGGATGCCGTCGATCGTCGGAGAGTTGGCGGTCGCCAGGGAGTCGGTGATCGCCGGAGAGTTGGCGATCGCCGGAGAGTTGGTGATCGCCGGAGCGTTGGCAGTCGCCAGGGAGTTGGCGGGCGCCGGAGAGTTGGTGATCGCCGGAGCGTTGGCAGTCGCCATGGAGTTGGCAGTCGCCAGGGAGTTGGCGGGCGCCGGAGAGTTGGCGATCGCTGGGGCGTCGGCGGTCGCCTGAGAGTCGGCGAGCGAGGGGAAGCCGGCGATCGAGATTGGACCGGCGGCCGGCGGAGTGCGGGCTCATGACCCGCGTTCGACGCGCGCGAGCAGCGCCGGCAGGCGGGCCGGGTCGGAGGTCTCGGCGTAGCTCTCACGCCCGCGGCGCAGGAACGCGCGGGCGCCGCTCGCTTTCGCCGGCAGGCCGGACCGCTCGAGCAGCGCTGCGTCGGCGGCGGGATCGATGCCTTGCACGACGCGGCTCGCGACGTAGGGCGCGAGCGCCGCACGCCGCAGCGCGATCGTGTCGCTCGCATCGCGCGCTCCGACGACGATCACGTGGATCGGCGGATGCAGGAACAAGTCGACGGCGCGCGCATAGCCCGCGACCATGTGGCCGTAGCGTTTGTAGTCCGCCGCGAACGACTCGAGCGTGTCGCGCGCCGCGAGCGCCCAGTCGTTCTCGTGCGAGAGCAACGAGAGCCGCAGCAGCGCTTCCGCCATGACGGCGTTCTCGAGGATCGGCCGCGTGCGCCGCTTGAGTCCGCCGTGCGCCTTCGGATCCTGGCGCACGTCCCAGAACCCGCCTTCGTCGCGATTCGCGAGCGAACCGATCGTGAGCGCCGCGAGCGAGCGCGCCGGTTCGAGATAACGGTTCTCGCCGGCGAACTGCACGGCGTCGACCAGCGCCCGCAGGGTGTGCGCCTGATCCGCGAGCATGCCGGGCAAGTGGTACGTGCCGTCCCAGTAGTGGTAGACGCCTTGGCGCTCGTCGTAGAGCTCCTCGAGCACGAAGTCGAGCGCGTGCAATGCGAGCACGTCGAGTTCCGGTTCGCCGAGGACCGACGCAGCCTTGAAGAGCGACGACACGGCGATCGCGTTCCAGTTCGCGAAGATCGTCGGATCGCAGGCCGGCGCGCCGAACTCCTTGCGCGCCGCGCGAGTCGCGAGGTGCGCATAGCCGGGGCTTGCATCCTGCGAGCCCTTGAACGCGCCGGTGCGTCGATCGAGCAGCGTCGTCACCAACCAGTCGAGGATGCCTTCGGCGCTCTTCTTGAAGCTCGCTTCGCCGAAGGCTTGGTACGCCTCGACGTAGGAGAAGAGCCGCTGCGCGTTCGCATCGAGCATCTTCTCGTAGTGCGGTCGGCTCCAATCGGGTTGCGTCGCGTAGCGGTAGAACCCGCCTTCGACTCGATCGTGGATCTCGCCCTGCTGCATGCCGCGCAGCGTGCGCAGCACGAGCTTGCGCATCGCGTCGTCGCCGGTCTGCGACCAGCGGATCAACGCGAAATCGAGCGCCTCGAAGTGCGGGAACTTGTGTTCGCGGCCCCAGCCGCCGAAGACCGGGTCCGACGTCTCGAGCACCGTCTTCGCGACCCAGTCGACGAGCTCGCGCGAAAGTTCGCCGCGGCGCGTGACGCGCGGCTTCGCGCGTTCCTGCGCTTCGGAGAGGCGCCGTTTCAGCTCGCCGCGGTTCTGCGCGTAGTAGTTGGCGATCAGTTCGAGCCGAGGCAAGAGTTCGTCGGCGTCGAGGTACGCGTCGGAAGCGATCGGCTCGCCCTGGTCGTCGAGGTACGCGAGCGTCGGCCAGCCGCCTTTCGAGTAGCGGGCATCGATGTCCGGCCGACGGTCCTTGTCGACGCGCACCGGCACGAATCGTCGTTCGAGCACGTGAGCGATGCGTTCGTCGGCGAGCACGAACTCCTCGAGCTCCTTGCAGAAGCGGCACCACGATGCGCCGAGGAACAGGAAGACCGGCGCCTGGCGTTCGCGCGCCGACGCGAAGGCCTCGTCGTTCCACTCACGCCACTGCATGGCTCGAGCCGTGACGCGCCGGACGCGTCACTCGGCCGCGCGCAGCCGCGAAGCGTCGACCGTCTCGGGCAGTTCGACGCGCTGCCACTCGACCTCGGGACAGTCGCGATAGAGCCCGTCGATGTCGTAGTACTCGCGCGCCTCGGGCTGCATCAGGTGCACGACGACGTCGCCGTAGTCCATCAGGATCCACCAGCCGAGTTCGACGCCTTCGGTGTGCTCGCGGCCGGCGCCTGCCTGCTTCAGCCGGACGTGCAGCTCCTTGTTCAGCGCCCGGAGCTGGGGGCGCGAGAGGCCGCAGACGATCACGAAGTAGTCCGCGATCTTGATCTGGTCCTGGACGTCGAGCACACGGATGTCGACGCCCTTCTTCTGGTCGGCGATGTGCGCCGCGAGGGCGGCGAGCTGTTTGGAGTCGATGAGACGAGCCTCGTGCGTGGAGGGAGTGCGAGTCGTTGGGGGGGCGCGGTCCTCGCGACGGCCGCGCGAGCGCTATCGGCGCGAGAACGAGGCTCATTGTAGGCCGAGCGGACGGCATGCAAGGGGCACGAACCCTTTGCGAGACCGCGTTCGACCGGCAAGATGCCCGGCGCGAGCGCAGTCCACGCGCCGTTCGACCCCCTCGAACGCCTGCCGTGGACGCGAAATCGCTTCCAGGTCCGACGCGGCGTTCCGCGACGGGAACGCCGCGCCGCGAGAGCTCGTCGCGTCGTTTCCCGTCCCGCGGCGCGCGCGCTCCGGACCGGTCGCGTCGGCTCGCGCCTCCTGCCGAAAAGCGCTGCGCCCCGCATGGAACTCCTGCACACCCTCCTCGACTACGTCCTCCATCTCGACGCGCACCTGAACGAGTGGGCGGCCCAGATGGGGCCTTGGCTCTACGTCCTGCTCTTCGCGATCGTGTTCTGCGAGACCGGGCTCGTGGTGACGCCGTTCCTGCCGGGCGACTCGCTGCTCTTCGCGGTCGGCGCGTTGTCCGCCACCGAAGGCTCGCCGATCGACGTGACGAACGTCAGCGTGCTCCTGATCGTCGCCGCGGTGCTCGGCGACGCGGTCAACTACGCGATCGGCAAGTACCTCGGGCCGAAGGTGTTCACCGGGAAGAGTCGGTTCCTCAAACGCGAGCACCTGGAGCGCACGCACGCCTTCTACGAGAAGCACGGCGGCAAGACGATCATCCTCGCGCGCTTCATCCCGATCATCCGCACGTTCGCGCCGTTCGTCGCTGGCATCGGCAGCATGAGCTACCGGCGTTTCTTCGCCTACAACGTGATCGGCGCGATCGCCTGGGTGCTGATCTTCACCATCTCCGGCAACGTGTTCGGCAACTTGGAGGTCGTGAAGCGCAACTTCCACATCGTCATCCTCGCGATCATCGTGATCTCGGTGTTGCCGGCGGTCTGGGAAGTGCTGAAGGCGCGCAAGCAGAGCAAGGCCGGCGCCTGAGCGAGCGGCCGTGCGCGGTCACGGTTCGGGCGTCTCGAGCCGATAACCGACGCCCGCCTCGGTGTGGAAGAAGCGCCGCGAGCCGTCGCGCGGCTCGAGCTTGCGCCGCAAGTGCGTCATGTAGACGCGCAAGTAGTCGGAGTGTTCGGTGCTCTCCGGGCCCCACACTTCGCGCAGGAGTTGCGCCTGCGTCACGACCTTGCCGGCGTGGCGCGCGAGCGCGGCGAGCAGCTTGAATTCGATCGGCGTGAGCCGCACTTCCGCGCCGTCGACGGTCACGCGCCGCGCGCTGGAGTCGATGCACAAGCCGCCGCACACGATGCGGTCGTCGAGGCTCGCGGCTTCGCTGCGCGCCGCATGCCGCAGCGCGACGCGCAGCCGAGCGAGCAGCTCGGCGAAGCCGAACGGTTTGGTCAGGTAGTCGTCCGCGCCGGCGTCGAGCGCCTCGACCTTGTGGCGCTCCGTGCCGCGCGCGGAGAGCACGATGATCGGCAGCTTCGTCCACGCACGCAGCGCTCGCGTCACTTCGAGCCCGTCGAGGTCGGGCAGTCCGAGGTCGAGCAGCACGACGTCGGGCACGTACTGCGTCGCGAGCCGCAACGCCTCCGCGCCGCTCGCGGCTTCGAGCGTGCGATAACCGTGCGTCGAGAGGCCGGTCGTCAGGAACCGACGCACCTGCGCCTCGTCGTCGACGATCAGGACCAGCGGCCCCGGCGTCGTCGAGCGCGATTCGGTCGTGGAAACGCTCATGGTTCGATGCGCGGCGCGGCCGGTCGCGGCGGCAAGCCCGCGCTTCGCATCGGCAACTCGACGCGGAAGACGGACCCGCCGCCGTCGCGACGGCGCGCGACGATGGCGCCATCGTGCGCTTTGACGATCGCTCGCGCGACGGCGAGCCCGAGTCCGGTGCCGGACGCGCGCGAGCCGTCGGCGGCGCGGAAGAAACGCTCGAAGACCTGCTCTTCGGCGCCTTCGGGGACGCCCGGCCCACGATCGGCGACTTCGAGCCACGCGCGCTCGCCGTCGACGCCACCGCGCACCTCGACGGGCGTGCCGGGCGCGCCGTATTTCGCCGAGTTGTCGAGCAGGTTCTCGAGCACTTGCCCGATCAGGATCGGATCGAGCGGCACGAGCACCACTTCGTCGGGCAACTCGCGCACGAGCGGCCGACCGCTCAGACGCCCACGGAGCCGCTCGAGCACCGAATCGACGACTTCTTCGAGCGGGTACCACTCCTTGCGCGCCGCGAGCGCGCCGGACTCGAGGCGCGTCAGTTCGAGCAAGTCGCCGACGAGTTGGTTGAGCCGCGCTGCTTCGCCGCGAATCGTCGCGAGCAGTTCCCGGCGCGTCTCGGCGGGAAGTTCGACGGCTGCGTCCGCGAGCACGTCGGCCGAACCCTGGATCGACGCGAGCGGCGTGCGTAGGTCGTGCGACACGGCGGAGAGCAGCGCGTTGCGCGTCCTCTCGGTCTCGATCGCGACTTGACTCTGCGCCGTGCGTTCGACGAGCAGCGCACGTTCGAGCGCGAGCGCGGTCTGCGCCACGAACGTCTCGAGGATCTGGCGTTGCGCGGGCGTCGGCGGCGTCGCGCGGCGCGCGAGCTCGATGCCGAAGACGCCGAGGTGTCCGGCCGTGCCGATCAGCGGCACGTAGAAGCCCACCGACGCGGGCAGCGTGTCCGTGCCGAAGCCCGCGACGCGGCCGTGCTCGAACACCCAGCGCGCGACCGCGAGCTCGCGTTCCGACTTCGCGAGCGCACTCTCCGCGCCGCCGCACGGCGAGAAGCCGCCGCGGCGATCGGCGATCAGGATCACGGCGTCGACTTCGAGCAGGTCGCGGACGGCCGCGACCGCCGTGGCGCCGATCTCGCCGACGCCGGTCTCGATCACGAATTGGCGGCTCATCGCGTACAGAGCCGCGGTGCGGCGCTCGCGTTGGCGCGCGGCGTCCGCTTGCTCTCGCAGCCGCAGCGTGAACGTCGAGACCGTCAGTGCGACGATCAACATCACGCCGAACGTGATCAAGTAGCGCAGGTGCGACACGTCGAACGTGAAGTACGGCTCGACGAAGAAGAAGTCGAGCGCGGCGACGCTCGCGACGGCGGTCGCCAAGGCCGGCCCACGCGTCACGCGCGTCGACACGATCAACACGCCGAACAGGTAGATCATCGCCTGGTCGGCGAGCGTGAAGACGTCGTTCGTGAGCCAGCACGCGATCGAACTCCCACAGACGACCGCGAGCCCGAAGGCGTAGTCGGCGAGGCGCGCGCGATCGTCCGAGCGTTGGGGTTCGGACGTCGGACCTTCCGCGAGCTCGCCCGACGTCACCAGCACTTCGACGTCCTCGGCGCGCAGCACGAGTTCCTCGCCCAACGATCGCCGAGCGAAGCGCAGCCAGCGGCGCTCTCGCTCGCGACCGACGATCACGCGCGTCGCCTCGCGCTCGCGCGCGACGGCCAGGATCTCGTCGACGACGCGCTCGCCCTTGACGACCAACGTCTCGGCGCCGAGCCGAGCCGCGAGCTCAAGGTTCGCCGCGAGCAAGTCGCGATCGTCCTCGTCGAGCCGCGAGTACGCGGGCGTCTCGACCGACAGTGCGATCCACGGCGCGCGCAGGCGCGTCGCCATCCTGTACGCGGCGCGGACGACGTCGCCGCCGCGCTTCGAGCCGCCGACGGCGACGAGCAGCCGTTCGCGCGTCGCCCAGGGCTCGCGCACACCCTGCGCGCGTTTCCACTCCGCGGCTTGCGCGTCGACGCGTTCGGCGGCGCGGCGCAGCGCGAGCTCGCGCAACGCGATCAAGTTGCCCTTCTTGAAGAAGTTCTCCGCGGCGCGCTCCGCTTGCGCCGGGATGTACACCTTGCCCGCGCGGAGCCGGCCGAGCAGTTCGTCGGGAGGCAAGTCGACGAGCTCGATCTCGTCCGCGCGGTCGAACACGCCGTCGGGCACCGTCTCGCGCACCGTGACGCCGGTGATCTGCGCGACGACGTCGTTCAGGCTCTCGACGTGTTGCACGTTGAGCGTCGAGTACACGTCGATGCCGGCTTCGAGCAGTTCTTCGACGTCCTGCCAGCGGCGGGCGTGCCGCGAGCCAGCGGCGTTGGTGTGCGCGAGCTCGTCGACGATCAGGATCTTCGGCCGCAGCGTGAGCGCCGTGTCGAGGTCGAACTCCTCGAGCTCGATCCCGCGATAGTCGATCCGTCGCGGAGCGAGCCGCTCGAATCCGGTCGCGAGATTCGCGGTCTCCTGGCGGCCGTGGGTCTCGAGCCAACCGATGCGCACGTCGACGCCTTCGCGCTTCTTCGCCAGCGCCGATTCGAGCATCGCGTACGTCTTGCCGACTCCGGGCGCCGCGCCGAAGAAGATCTTGAGCCGGCCTCGGCGCGCGCTCGCTTCTTCGGCGGCGGCGACCGCGAGCATTTCTTCCGGCGTCGGACGACGTGCGCTCACGGCGAAGAGTGTCTCAACGCAGCTCGTCGAGTGCGAGGTTCAGCCGCAGCACGTTGACTCGGCGCTCGCCGAGGATCCCGAACGTGCGTTCTTCGATGCACCGTTCGACGAGATCTCGCACGCGCGCTCGGTCGAGACCTCTCGCCGCGGCGACGCGTGGGACTTGCACGAAGGCCGCCGCAGGCGTCACGTGCGGATCGAGCCCGCTCGCCGAAGTCGTCACGAGATCGACGGGCACGGCCGCGTCGCTCCCGGCCACGCCACGCCAGTGGGCGATCCGCTCCGCGACGGCACTGGCGAGCGCAGGCGAAGTCGGCCCGAGGTTCGAGCCGCTCGAAGCGCGTGCGTCGTACGGCTGCGCGGCGGTGGCCGACGGTCGGCTCGCGAACCACTGCGGATCGTCGAACGGTTGTCCGACGAGCTCCGAGCCGACGCAACGGCCGTTGGATTCGATCAAGCTGCCGCGCGCTCGCTCCGGGAACGCGAGCTCCGCCGCGCCGAGCACCAACGCCGGGTAGCCGACGCCGCAGAGCAGACTCAAGGAGCCGAGCAACCGCATGGCGATCAGGAGTTGGGACGACATCTGTGGCGCCTTCAGGAGAACGAGGAGAGCACGAGATCGATCGCTTTGATGCCGACGAAGGGCACGAAGAGTCCGGAGACTCCCCACACGCCGAGGTTGCGGGCGAGCAGCGCCTGGGCGCCGACCGCGCGGTAGCTCACGCCGCGCAGCGCGATCGGCACCAGCGCGACGATGACCAACGCGTTGAAGATCACGGCGGCGAGGATCGCGGTCTCCGGCGAGCCGAGCTGCATCAGGTCGAGCGCTTCGAGCTCCGGGAACGTCGCCGCGAACGCCGCCGGCAGGATCGCGAAGTACTTGGCGACGTCGTTCGCGATGCTGAACGTCGTCAGCGCGCCGCGCGTCATCAACGTGCGTTTGCCAGTCTCGACGATCTCGATCAGTTTGGTCGGGTTGGAGTCGAGGTCGACCATGTTGCCGGCCTCCTTCGCCGCTTGCGTGCCGCTGTTCATCGCGACGGCCACGTCCGCTTGCGCGAGCGCCGGTGCGTCGTTGGTGCCATCGCCGGTCATCGCGACCAAGTGGCCCTTCGCTTGGAAGTCGCGGATCAACGCGAGCTTCGTTTCGGGCGTCGCTTGCGCGAGGTAGTCGTCGACGCCCGCCTCCGCCGCGATCGCCGCCGCTGTCAGAGGGTTGTCGCCAGTGATCATCACCGTGCGGATGCCCATGCGCCGCAAGTCGGCGAAACGCTCGCGGATGCCGCCCTTCAGGACGTCCTTCAAGTGCACGACGCCGAGCACGCGCGCTCGGTCGGCGACGACCAGCGGCGTGCCTCCGGACCTCGCGATGTCGCGCACGGCGCGGGCGACGTCGTCGGGCATCCGGCCGCCATGCTCCGCAACCCACCGATCGAGCGCATCGACGGCGCCTTTGCGGATCGCGCGGCCGTCCAAGTCGACACCGCTCATCCGCGTGTGCGCGCTGAACGGCACGAACGTCGCACCGAGTTCGTGGATCGCGCGTTCGCGCAGCCCGTGCGCCGTCTTCGCGAGCACGACGATGCTGCGTCCTTCCGGAGTCTCGTCCGCGAGCGAGGCGAGTTGCGCGGCGTCCGCGAGCTCGCGTTCGTCGACGCCGATCGCCGGCACGAAACGCGCCGCCTGGCGATTGCCGAGCGTGATCGTGCCCGTCTTGTCGAGCAGGAGCACGTCGACGTCGCCCGCCGCCTCGACCGAACGGCCTGAAGTCGCGATCACGTTCTTCTGGATCAGCCGATCCATGCCCGCGATCCCGATCGCGGAGAGCAAGCCGCCGATGGTCGTCGGGATCAGGCACACGAGCAACGCGACGAGCACCGCGAGTCCGATCGGCTCGCCCGTGCCGTTCGCGTGGCTCGCGAAGAGCGAGAAGGGCAGCAGCGTCGCGGTCGCGAGCAGGAACACGAGCGTCATGCCGGCGAGCAGGATGCCGAGCGCGACTTCGCTCGGAGTCTTCTGGCGCCGCGCGCCTTCGACGAGCGCGATCATCCGATCGAGGAACGACTCGCCCGCGCGCGCCGTGACGCGCATCACGATCCAGTCGGACAACACGCGTGTGCCGCCAGTCACCGCGCTCCGATCGCCTCCCGACTCGCGGATCACCGGCGCGCTCTCGCCGGTGATCGCACTTTCGTCGACCGACGCCACGCCTTCGACGACTTCGCCGTCGCAAGGGATCGTGTCGCCTGCTTCGACGAGCACGACCTGGTGTTTGGTGAGGAGCTCCGCGGGCACCAGCATGAACGGCTCGTCGCGGCGACCTTTCGGCAACGCTTTTGCGATCGTCTCGCCGCGCGAGCGCTTCAGCGACGCGGCCTGCGCACGGCCGCGCCCCTCCGCCAGCGCTTCGGCGAAGTTCGCGAAGAACACGGTGAACCAGAGCCAGGCCGCGACCGCCGCGACGAAACCGGGGCGCGGCTCACCGACGCCGGCGAGCGACGCGCCCGCGAGCAGAGTCGTGAACGCCGCGCCCACCCACGTGACGAACATCACGGGGTTTCGCACTTGGCGTCTGGGATCGAGCTTCCCGCACGCGGCGCGCAACGCCTCCGCGACGAGCCGCGCGTCGGCGAACCCGACCGATCGACGCCGATGGACGCCAGACATCGTGCTCACGCGCCGCCTCCCGCGCCGAGTTGGAGCTGTTCGACGAGCGGCCCGATCGCGAGCGCCGGCAGGAACGTCAACGCACCGACCAGCACGACCACGCCGACGAGCAACACGACGAAGAGCGAGCCGTGCGTCGGCAACGTGCCGGCGGACGGCGGCACCGACTTCTTCGCCGCGAGCGAACCCGCGATCGCGAGCACGGGCACGATCACGGCGTAGCGCGCGACGAGCATCGCGAGCCCGAGCACGACGTTGTAGAAGGGCACGTTCGCGCCGAGTCCGGCGAACGCGCTGCCGTTGTTGTTGCCCGCCGACGAGAACGCGTAGAGCACTTCGCTGAAGCCGTGGACCCCTGGATCCTGGATCGCCGCACGACCGGCCTCGAACGAAACCGCGAGCGCAGTGCCGAGCAACACGACGAAACACGGCGCAAGGACGCCGAGTGACGCCATTTGCACTTCGAAGCGCTCGATCTTCTTGCCGAGGTACTCCGGCGTCCGGCCGACCATCAGCCCGGCGAGGAACACGGCGACGAGCGCGAAGAGCACCATGCCGTAGACTCCGGAGCCGACGCCGCCGAACACGACTTCACCGAGCTGCATCAGCGCGAGCGGCCCGAGTCCGCCGAGCGGCATGAACGAGTCGTGCAGCGCGTTCACGGAGCCGTTGGACGCGGCGGTCGTCGCGCTGGCCCACAGCGCCGATTCGAACGCGCCAAAGCGCACTTCCTTGCCTTCGAGGTTGCCGCCGGACTGGTCGGCGCTCGCGACTTGGTCCGCGCCGAGCGCCGTGAGCCGCGGGTTGCCGCTCTGCTCGGCGTGGATCGTCAGCACCGCGAGCGGCACGAAGATCACGAACATCGCAGCGAACAGCGCCTTGCCTTGGCGTCGATCCGCCACCAAACGGCCGAATCCAGCGCAACACGCGACCGGCAGGAGCAGGATCGCGAGCCACTCGATGAAGTTCGAGAGCGGCGTCGGGTTCTCGAGTGGGTGTGCCGAGTTGGCGTTGAAGAACCCGCCGCCGTTCGTGCCGAGTTGTTTGATCGCGACTTGCGAGGCGACCGGCCCGAGCGCGATGGTCTGCGTGCTGGCCGGCGCACCTTGCGCGTCCACGGTCGGATCGAGCAACTCGACGCTCGCCGACGGCGCGAGCGTCATCACCACGCCCTGCGAGACCAGCGCGAGCGAGAACACGATCGAGAGCGGCAACAGGACGTGCACGGTCGCCCGCACGACGTCGACCCAGAAATTGCCGAGCGTGCTCGCGCTCGTGCGCCGGAAGCCGCGGGCAAGCGCGAAGAACACGGCGAGTCCCGTCGCGGCGGACACGAAGTTCTGCACGCCGAAGCCGAGCGCCTGCACCAAGTGCGAGTAGGTCGACTCGCCGCCGTAACTCTGCCAGTTCGTGTTCGTCACGAAACTGATCGCCGAGTCGAACGCGAGGTCGGGCGCGGGCGCCGCGAGCTGCTCGGACGCGAGCGGCAAGTGCGTCTGCATTCGCTGCAACGCATAGAGCGCGAGCACGCCGACGAACTGCAGCCCGAGCAACGCGAACGCGTACTCACGCCACGTCATCTCTCGCGTCGCATCGACGCCGGCGACGCGATAGAGCACCCGCTCGAGCGGCGCGAGCCAACGCGCGGGTCCCGAGTCCTTGCGCTCGGCGACGTTCGCGAGGTACGCGCCGAGCGGCCAAGCGAGGGCGCACATCACGCCGAGGTAGAGGACGAACCGGAGCGACGCTTCCGTGGTCATTCGAAGCGCTCCGGCTGGAACAACGCGACGAACAGATAGACGGCGAGCAGGCACGCAGCGACGGCCGCGAGCACGTAGAGCAGAGTCACGGCGCGCGCTCCTTTCCGCGATCGGACTCGCCTGCCGGCGACACGCCCACGACCGAGCGTCCGACGCCGGCGACCAAGCGGCCGATGGCGGAGACCAAACCGACGAACCCTGCGAAACACGCGACGAGCACGGCGATGTAGACGACGTCCATGGGAGCCTCGCGATCGATGAGCGAACGAAGAGAACGCTAGATCGCGGCGACGGCGAGGACGCGCTAAATGGACCGCAGCGGGCGCTAAGAAGGCGCTAAGAGATACTGCCCCGCATCACTGCGCCAGAATCGGCTTGGAAACGGGCCGAAAAACGCGCCAGCGCAGCAGCCTCTCGAC
>JAKLKU010000043.1 GCA_023150475.1 Planctomycetota bacterium | reverse complement strand
AGACAAAGACCGCCACAACCCGTTTTGGTTTCAGCCGCGCCCGAATTTTCGGCGCAACGACGCGGGGCAGTATCGTCTGGGTGGAGCGGGGTGCGCGCGCGTCAACGTCCGCGGCGCGGACGAATCGCCAAGGACTCGGCAAGCAGCTCGGCGATACGTCGATTCGCCGAGATCGACAAATGCATCTCGCTCCAATACCAATCACCGTCGAGCTCGAGCCGTTCGCGCAAGTCCAGCCACGGAGTACCGTTCTCTCGAGTGCGGGCGATCAACGCGTCGGCGAGCGCGTTGGCCGCCGCGAGCTCCACGTCCGACAGGCCGAGCGACTCGCGCGCTCGCGCGCGGACCGGCTCGAACTCGACGAACGGCCGATCGAACACCGACGGCACGTAGATCACGAGCCAAGGGATGCCGCGCGCCTCGCAGAGTTCGCGCAGCCCTTCGACGGCGCCGACCGCGGCGGTCAACGCGAGGTCGCGCTGTTCGGGGTGCTCTCGGAAGAAGAGTGCTTGGTTGAGCCCCTGCAACAAGGCGCCAGTGCCGAGATCCGCGGTCGCGACGAGTTCCTCGAAGTAGCCTTCGGGCCGCGGAGGCAGCGGGACTCCGCGTTGGAACGCATACGGCCGCAACGTCTCGACGAAATCGTTGCCGCCGTACACGCAGACGATCACCGCGTCGGGCGCGAGCGGCAGGTATTTCTCGAGCACGCCCCAATAGTGGAAGAGCGAGTAGCTCGACGTGCCGGTGTCGTAGACCTCGACGCGTTCGCCGGGACGCGCGGCAGCGAGCCGGCGCTCGAACTGGTTCGGCCACGAATCGGCGTTGTCGCAGATGCCTTCGGTGTGCGAGTCGCCGATCGCGAGCACGAACGTGTCGATGTTCTCGCGCACGAGCTCGTGATCTTCGCGCGCGCCGTCGCCGTTGGTGCGCCGCGTCCAGAAACCGCCCGGCACGTCGGCCAATTCGTTCCGCTCCGCGAGCCCGCCGCGGAAGCGGTAGTAACACACCGGGTCGAACACCATGTTCGGCGCGGGCGAGAAGACCGAGCGCATGTCGGCCTCCGACAGACGTTCGCGCACGAGCCGAGCCGCTCCTCCGCGCGCCGCGGGATCCAGCTCCAGGCCCCGTGGAGCGAGTTGGCGCGTCGTGATCGCTGCGACGAGCTCGGCGTTCGCACGATCGGCCTCGAGGTCGAGCGCGGGCCGTTTGCCGACGAAGCGCCAGCCGAGAAGGCCGACCGC
This sequence comes from Planctomycetota bacterium, assembly GCA_023150475.1. Classification (GTDB taxonomy): domain Bacteria; phylum Planctomycetota; class UBA1135; order UBA1135; genus JACRIN01. Next base: position 18,507 of record JAKLKU010000043.1, on the reverse strand, counting down.
GGTGGCGAGGACGAGTCCGAGCGCGATCGCGAGCACGCGTGGCCCGCCGAACGCTCGGTGCCGTGCAGCCGTCGGTTCGTGCGACATCGCCGATAGACTATCCCGCGTGTTGCGTCCGCTCGCGAAGTTCGGTGACTCGGTCCGTGGGTCGCGGCTCGCACTGCTCCCTCTCATGCTCGTGCTCGCGAGCTGCGACGCGGCTCGCGAGATCGAGCTCTTCGGGGTGGACGGGAGCTTGCGTTGCCGCGCAACGCTCCTCCACGGCACGCCGCGTTCGACTTGGACGCAGTACCACGCCTCCGGGAAGGCGGAGTGGACCGGCGCGTTCGACGGTGGGCGCAAAGTCGGCGAATGGCAGAGCTTCCATCCGGACGGTTCGCTGCGGACGAAGTCCTCGTGGCGCGCCGATCGCGAGCACGGCGACTGGATCGAATACCACCCGAACGGCCAAGTCGCCGCGCAGGGCGCGTACGTCGACGGCCGCCGCGACGGCGAATGGCGTTCGTGGCATCCGAACGGACGCGAACGCGGTGTCGCGCACTATTCGAACGGAGAGCTCGACGGAGACGTGCGTGAACTCGGGCCCGACGGCGCGGTGCTCTTCGCCGGTCGCTACGTCGCCGGTCGCGCGCAGGGCGAGTGGACGAGCTCGTACGCGAACGGCGCGCCGCGCCAGAAGCTCCACTACGTCGATGGTCGGCTCGACGGGCCCGCGGAGACGTGGTTCGAGAACGGCGCGTGCCAAGCGCGCGGCGCGTACGTCGGCGGTGAACGCGAGGGTGTCTGGCTCGACTGCCACGCGAACGGCTCGCCGAGGCTCGAACAGACCTGGCGCAACGGACGGCTCGACGGACAGGCGCGCGAGTTCCACGCCGACGGCAAACCGGCCGCCGAAGGCGCGTGGAGCGCCGGCAAGCGCGTCGGCGCGTGGCGCACGTGGCACGCGGGCGGCGCGCTCGAAAGCGAAGCGCAGTACGTCGCCGGCGAGCTCGACGGACTCTGCACGCGCTACCACACGAACGGTCGGCTCTGGTGGCGCTGCGAGTACGCACACGGCCGCCGCCACGGTGCGGCGCAGGTCTTCCGCGAGGACGGCTCGCGCAAGGCGGAGGGCGCCTACGCCGACGACCAACGCGACGGTCGGTGGACCTTCTGGCTCGCGGACGGCTCGGTCGACGCAGAGGCGAGCGGCGTCTATGCGCATGGCGCGCGCGTCGGCGAATGGCCGATCGGCGAATGACGGATCGGCGAATGACGGAGAACCGCATGCACAGACGCTGGGGACGCGAGACCGGGAGCCGGCGGGTCTCGCGCTGCGCTTGGTTCGTGCTCGCCGCCGCGTGCACAGCGACGTCAACCGAACGCGCGCCCGAGGTCGTCGCTGCCGGTCCCGAAGCCATCGCTGTCTCGCCTGGTGCGGCGGACGCGTCGGTCACGGAACTCTCGTGGGCCGACTGGGCTCGCGCGCACACGCACGACGTGTGGCTCGAGTACTCCCTCGATGACGCTCCGCTCGGCTGGTATCTCGACCGTTGGCGTGTCGAGCCCGCGGAGCGACCGACGACGCTCGTCGTGGAGCGCGAGACGCGCGTCAGGGCGTACTTCGCCAACGAACTGTCGCAGACCCGACTGCGTGCGGTTGCGAGGTTCGACTTGGAGCAACGAGGTCGCTTGACGTCGTTCGAGCACTTCGTCGACCAGGACGGCGTCGAGAGCACCAAGGTCTTGCGCGTCGCGGACGGGCGTTGGCGCGTTTTCGTCGGCGACGAGAACGGTCGCGTGGAGCGCGAAGGTCCGAGCGGGGAGGTCGACGACTTACTCGACTCGATCCGGGCCTACTTCGACTGGATCGAGCACGCGCCCGCGGTGGGGGAACGCCGCACGTACGCGTGGCTCGACCTGCACGAACCGATCCTCCGACCGACGACCACCGCTGAATACCTCGAACGACTCGAAGGCGATCCCAGCGTCAGTCATCGTTTGCGCGTCGAGGAGCTCGGACTCGTCGGCGAGTGCGACCTCGACGCGGCAGGGCAGATCGTGCGAGGCGTCGGTCCAGCGGGCGTGCGCGTGGAACGGTGCGGGCCCGAGATCGCCGAGCGAAGGCTGGAAGATCCACCGGAGTTCGACCGACTTTCGCAGTTGCCTGTCGATGTCGACTTCGGCGAAAGCGATGACGTCGACCGCCTCGTGCTCGAGTTCTCGCAACTCGGCGGCGCGGTGTGGCCAGAAACCGCGCGCCAGCGCGTGCTCCTCGTCGGTGAGGATCGTGTCGTGGTTCAGACGAGGCGCGGCGTCGAGGAGCCGCCACGCGAACTCAGCACGGAGGAGCGCGAGCGGTACACCCGCTGTGACCACCGCTTCGATTGCGACGCGCCGGCCATCCGGCGACTGGCGACCCGAGCCGTCGCTGGAAAGTCGACTCCGCGAAGTCGCATTCGAGCGTTGCTCGATGCCACGCGGCGTGAGCTGACGGGCAGCGGTGCTGCGAATGCGAGTCGCGCCTCGGCCGTGCTCGAGCGCGGCCGTGGTGATTGCACCGAATTCACGCTGCTCTTCATCGCGCCGGCGCGTGCGAACGGTCTACCGGCGCGCGAGCTCGCCGGCATCGTCTGGACAGGTCCTGGGAGCCGTGCGTTCGGTTGGCACGCATGGGCCGCCGTGCACGACGGCCAGCGCTGGGTAGAAGTCGATCCGGTGTTCGGGCAGCTGCCCGTCGATGCGACGCACGTCGCGACCGAGCTCGACTTCGGTTCCGGCGCGCCCGTACCTCTGCTCTCGAACCTGGTGGTCCGCGTCCTGCGTTTCGACTGACTGCCGCGCGGGTGCTCGGCGGGGCGTCACCAGCGGCGTCTATGCGCATGGCGCGCGCGTCGCGGACTGAGGCGATCGCCCTGAATCGCCTCCGCTAGGTCAACGTTGGCCTTCCGGGGCGAATTCGGCGTTCATTCGTCCCGTTCGCACGGAAGCGCATAACTATTCCATTGAACAGCGCGGCGGCGACTGAATATTCTCTCGCCCCGTGAGCCAGACCTCCGAACGCCGAGCCGCGATCCGTTCGCTCCTTTCCGAAGGCGCGATCCGGAACCAGTACGAGCTCGAGCAACGCCTGAAGAAGCGCGGCTTCGTCGCGAGCCAGCCCGTGCTCTCGCGCGACCTACGTGCGCTCGGCGTCGCGAAGCAGTCGGGCGTCTATCAGCTCGTCGAGAGCGAGCGCGTGACGCCGCTCGTCGCGCTGAAAAGCTTGCTGCGCGCCGCGGAAGTGGTGCCGCACTTCGTGATGGTGCACTGCGAGCCCGGCGCCGCGAGCGCGGTCGCTCGCGCGCTCGAGGCCGAGGAGACTCCCGGCCTGATCGGTTCGGTCGCGGGCGACGACACCGTGCTCGTCGCCGTCGCCTCCGCCGCCGTCGGACAGCGCGTCCGCCGGCGCGTCGCGGAGCTGCTCGAGACCACTGGCTGACGCTCGTCGACACGAGCTCGAAGGAAGCAACGAACATGCGCGTTCTATTGGCCTATTCCGGCGGACTCGACACGTCCTGGTTGATCGCGTACCTGACGCGCGAGAAGCAGGCTCAGGTGACGGCGCTGACCGTCGACTGCGGCGGCTTCAGCCAAGCGGAGAAGGACGAGATGCGTTCGCGCGCGGCCGTCCTCGGCGCGGTCGAGCACCGTTTCGTCGACGCTCGCGCGGAGATGTTCGAGCGCGTCCTCTACTGGCTCGTCGCGGCGAACGTGCGTCGCGGCGGCGTGTATCCGCTCTCGGTCGGCGCGGAGCGCGGCCTCCAAGCGGAGATCCTCGCGCGCGTCGGTCGCGACGAAGGCTTCGACGCGGTCAGCCACGGCTGCACGGCGGCGGGCAACGACCAAGTGCGCTTCGAAGCCGCGCTCGCGACGCTCGCGCCGAAGCTGCAAGTGCTCGCGCCGGTGCGCGACCTCGCGCCGAGTCGCGACGACCAACGCGCGTACCTGAAGGCGCAAGGCCTGCCGGTGCCGCCGTCGGGCGGCAAGTACTCGGTCAACGCCGGCCTGTGGGGCCTGACGATCGGCGGCGGCGAGCTGCACACGTCGAACGAGCCGCTCGGCGAGGACGGCTGGCAGTGGACGAAGAACGGCGCGGGCCGCCGGCGCATCCGCGTCGGCTTCGAAGGCGGTCGGCCGTGCTCGCTCGACGGGCGCGCGCTCGATCCGGTGACGTTGATCGAGACGTTGAACCGCGAAGGCGGCGCGCTCGGCGTCGGCCGCGGCTACCATCTCGGCGACACGGTGCTCGGCATCAAGGGCCGCATCGCGTTCGAGGCGCCGGCGGCGGAGATCCTGCTCGCGGCGCACCGCGAGCTCGAGAAGCTCGTCCTGACCGAGGATCAGCGCTTCTGGAAGGACCACCTCGGCGAGGTGTACGGCAAACGCCTGCACCAAGGCCTCTTCCACGATCCGTTCCAGCGCGACCTCGAAGCGTTCTTCGCTTCGTCGCAAGCGCGCGTGACCGGCACGGCGTCGATCGAGCTCGCGAACGGTCGCGCGCTGGTCGACGGCGTGGAGTCGCCGTTCAGTCTGCTCGCCGCGTCGGACGCCAAGTACGGCGAACGCGCGGGCTCGAACTCGGATCCGCGCGCGGCGTTGGGGCTCGCGCGCGTGCTCGCGGAGCCGGCGCGGCTCTTCAAGCGCGCCGGGGAGAAGGAATCGGTGCCCCACTTGCGCCACGAGGAGGTGTCGCGATGAGACGTGTGCTGCTCGACAAGATCGCTTCGGTGACGTTGAGGCTCGAGCTCGACAAGAACGCCGTGCTCGGCGACGAGATCCCCGCGGAAGCGGGCACGATCGTCGCGGGCCGCATCCTGAACGCGAAGACGACCTACAACACGCTCGAGGACGTGCACGGCCGCATGGTCGCGCTGCACCCGGGCGACGTGGTCGCGGGCGCGCTCGGCCACCGCGATGCGTTGTACGGCTACTCCGGACGCGTGCCGAAGAAAGTCGCCGTCGGCGACGAACTCCAACTGCTCAACATCGGCGGCGTCATCGGCTCGGGCGCGAAAGCGACGCCGGGCCTCGGCGAGCCGTTCAAGATCGAGGTGCTCGGCTCGGTGCTGCGCTTCCCGTACCTCGGCACGCGCGTCGGCGTCCCGGCGCAAGTGCAACAAGCGGCGCTGCCGCACCGTCCGTTGCCGGCGAAGCTGCCGCCGGTCGTCGCGCTCGTCGGCACGTGCATGGATGCCGGCAAGACGACGGCCGCGAGCGTGATCATCGGGGAGCTCAACCGCGCGGGTCACCGCATCGCGGCGGGCAAGCTCACCGGCGTCTCGCTGCGTCGCGACGTGCTCCAGATGCACGACTGCGGCGCCGACGCGATCTCGATCTTCACCGACTTCGGCGTCGTCACGACGAACGAGCAGAACGTGCTCTCGGCGGCGCACGCGGCGATCGCGCACCTCGCGGAGAGCGAGCCCGAGCTGCTCGTGCTCGAGATGGGCGACGGTCTGCTCGGCACGTACGGCGTGCACACGTTGCTCTCGGATCCGGCGCTGCGTTCGACGCTGCAGGCGATCGTGCTCTGCGCGCAGGACCCGGTCGGCGCGTGGGGCGGCGCGCAGCTCCTGAAGGACCGCTACGGTCTCTCGGTCGACGTCGTGTCCGGTCGCGTCACCGACACGCCGGTCGGCCAGCGTTTCTGCAACGAGAAGCTCGGCGTGCCGGCGTGGAACGCGCTGCGCGACGGCAACAAGCTCGCGGCGACGATCAAGTCGAAGCTCTTCGCGATCGCGCCGGCCGAGGTGCACGCGTGACGAGCGTGATCGCGAAGAAGACGCGCGGCGAAGCCGCCGTCGCGACCGTGCCGCTCTTCGTCTACGGCGCGACGGGCATGCTCGGTGGCGAGCTCCTGCGCTTGCTCGAACTGCACCCGGCGTTCGCGCCGACGGCGGTTTCGCGCAAAGCGGGCTCGCTCGCCGAGTCGCAGCCGCACGTTCAAGGCGCGACGGCGTTCACCAACGTCGAAGCGGCCGAAACCGAGCTCGCGGCCGCGCTCGAACGTGGACCGGCGGCGGTGGCTTTGTCGTTGCCGCACGGCGAGTCCGGCGAGTTCGTGAAGCGGCTGCGCGCGAGCCTCGGCGCGAAGTTCGACGAGCTCGTGCTCGTCGACCTCGCCGCCGACTTCCGCCTCGCCGATCCCGAGCTCTACCGCGCGACCTACAAACACGCGCATCCGTGCGTCGACGAGCTCTCGGGCTTCGCGTACGGCTTGCCCGAGTTCCACCGCGCGCGCATCGCGAGCTCGCGGCGCACCGCGGCGGCCGGTTGTTTCGCGACCGCGCTGCAGCTCGCCGTCGTCCCGGCGGCTCGCGCGGGCCTGCTCGACGTGAACGTGCCGTGGATCCTGCACGGGGTCACGGGCTCGAGCGGCTCCGGCGCCGAGCCGAAGCCGGGCACGCACCATCCGTATCGCCACGGCAACCTCTGGGCGTACTCGCTCGACGGCCACCGCCACGAAGCGGAGCTCGCGCAAGCGCTCGGCGGCGCGTCGACGAAGCCGGCGAAGCTGCACTTCGTCGCGCACTCCGGGCCGTTCACGCGCGGCATCCATCTGACGTGCGCGCTGCCGCTCGCGCGGCCGCTTGCGACGGCGGAAGCTCGCGCGGTCTACGCGCAGTGCTTCGCCGGCGAGCCGTTCGTCGAAGTGCTCGAGGCGGGTGTGCCCGACCTCCGACGCATCGCGGGCTCGAACCGCGCGGCGCTCGGGCTCAACGTGCGCGGCGACGTGCTCACCGTGCTGTGCACGCTCGACAACCTCGTGAAAGGCGGCGCCGGTCAAGCGCTGCAGTGTCTCAACCTGATGTTCGGCTTCCCGGAGACGTGGGGCCTCCCTCGATCCGGGCTGGGAGTCGCGTGATGAAGTTGAAGGAATTCCGCGCCTACAAGCGCCTCTCGATCTCTCCCGTCGCCGCCGAAGGCAACGAGCTCGTGCTCGCCGACGGCCGGCGCGTGCTCGACCTGTACGGCGGGCACTGCGTCAACACGCTAGGCGCTGGCGACGAAGACCTCGGCGAGACGATCCAACGTCAGTGGCGCCGGCTGTCGTTCGCGACGAACCTGCTCGACCACGCGGCGCGGCTCGACTTCATGCACGCGTTCGCGCCCAACTTGCCGGACGGCGAGTGGCAGTTCTTCTGCTCGAACAGCGGCGCCGAAGCGAACGAGAACGCGCTCAAGGTCGCGCTCGCCGCGACCAAACGTTCGAAGGTGATCTACTTCAAAGGCGCGTTCCACGGCCGCACCGCGGCAGCCGCCGCCGTCAGCGACACGAAGCACGTCGCGTTCCCCGCGGCGCCGTTCACGGCGATCAAGTTGCCGTGGGGCGACGTCGCGGCGGCGCGCGCAGCGATCGACGCGAGCGTCGGCGCCGTGATCCTCGAGCCGATCCAATCGCTCGCCGGCGTCGTCGAGCCGCCGCACGGCTTCCTCGAGACGTTGCGCAGCGCGTGCGACGCGGTCGGCGCGGCGCTGATCTTCGACGAGGTCCAAACCGGCAACGGCCGCTTGGGCGAACCGTGGGCGGCGCAACACTTCGGCGTCGTGCCCGACGTGTTCACGACGGCGAAGGGCGCGGCGTCGGGGCTGCCGATCGGGCTCACGGTGCTCGCGGACGAACTCGCCGCGCGCGTCGACACGAGTCTGCTCGGTTCGACGTTCGGTGGCGGGCCGGTGGTGCTCGCGGCCGCGGCCGAAACCGCGCGACGCATCGCGGCGCCGGGCTTCCTCGAGCGCGTGCGTGCGACGTCGTCGGCGTTGCAGCGCGCCGCGATGCGCGGGCCGGTCGAGTCCGTGCGCGGTGCGGGCCTCTTGCTCGGCCTGGTGCTCGAGCAGGGCCAGACGGCCGCGGTCGTGCGCGATCAACTGCTCGCGCACGGCGTGCTCGTCGGCACGAGCGACGATCCGCGCGTGCTGCGCCTCTCGCCGGCGTTGACGCTCGAACCGCACCAAGCGGCGCGGCTCGAAGCGGCGCTCGACGCGCTCACGGTGAACGCGTGAACGGCCTCTATCACTTGGGCGAGCTCCCGACGCAAGCCGTCGAGCGGCTCGTGCAACGCGCGCTCGACTTCCGTCGCGGCGTGACGCCGGTGAAGTTCCCGGGCCGCGGGCTCGGGCTCTTCTTCCTGAGCCCGTCGTTGCGCACGCAGGCGTCGTTCCAACGCGCCGCGGCGAAGCTCGGGCTCGACTTGGTCCAGCTGCAGGGCGGCGGCAACGGCGTGTGGCAACTCGAGCTCACCGATGGCGCCGTGATGAACGGTGGCAGCGTCGAACACGTGCGCGAAGCCGCGGCGGTGCTCGGCCGGTTCGTCGACGTGCTCGCGATCCGCGCGTTCTCGGGCGGGCAGGACCTCGCGCTCGACCTCTCCGACCCGATCGTCAACGGGTTCCGGCGCTTTGCCGGCGTGCCGATCGTCAACATGGAGAGCGCTCTCTGGCACCCGTGCCAGGCGCTCGCCGATTGGGCGACGCTCGACATGCTCGGCGTGCCGAAGCGCGCGAAGTTCGTGTTGACGTGGGCGAACCATCCGAAGCCGCTGCCGCATGCCGTGCCCAACTCGACGCTCGCGATGGCTTTGCAGCGCGGGATGGACGTCGTGCTCGCGCGGCCGAAGGGCTACGACCTGCACGAACGGGCCATGGCGGAGGCGCAGCGCCTCGCGCACGAATCCGGCGGTCGTTTGACCGTCACCGACGATCGCGACGCCGTCGAAGGCGCCGCCGTGGTCTACGCGAAGAGCTGGGGCTCGCTCGCGGCGTGGGGCGATCTCGCGCGCGAGCAGCACCTGCGCGCCGGCCTCGCTCACTGGTGCGTCGACGGCGACCTCATGCGCCGCGCGGGACCGAACGCGCGCTTCATGCACTGCTTGCCGGTGCGCCGCAACGTGGTCGTGAAGGACGAAGTGCTCGACGGACCGTGGTCCGTCGTGATCGATCAGGCAGAGAACCGCTTGCACGCGCAGACTGCGTTGCTCGAGCGGATCTTCTTGGACTTGGAAGCGCAGTCGAAAGCGAAGAAGAGCTCGCTCGAGCTCTCGATGAAGAGCTCGGGAGAGCTCGAGGAGGTACGTCCGTGACCGATCTCGTCAAAGCCGCACCGCACATCCGCATGCACCGCGGGCAGATCTTCGTGATCAAGGCCGGCGGAGGCACCATCGCGCGCACGTCGGCGATGCGTGCGTTCGCGCGCCAGGTCGCCGTCGTGCAAGCGCTCGGCTCGCGCATCGTCGTCGTCCACGGCGGCGGGCCGCAGACCGACGCGTTGCAGCGGCTCTTCGGCGAAGAACCGCGCATGGTCGACGGCCGGCGCGTCACGAGCCCGCTCGCGCTGCGCGCGTTGCGGCTCGCGACCGGCGGCGAAGTGAACAGCGACCTGACCGCGGCGTTGATCGCGGAAGGCGTGCCGGCTCTCGGGCTCGGCGGCGGCGGCGTGTTGACCGCCGAACGTCGTCCGCCCGTCGTCACCAGCGAAGGCGTGGTCGACTACGGCGAGGTCGGCGACCTGCGCGGCGTCGACGCGGCCGCGCTGATCGCGTTGCTCGACGCCGGTCGCGTGCCGGTGATCTCGCCGCCCGCGGGCGACGGCCGCGGCAACTTCCTGAACGTGAACGCGGACCTCGCTGCGGCGCAGATCGCGATCGCGCTCGGCGCGGCGAAGCTCGTGCTCGTCACGGGCGCTCCCGGCGTGTTGCGCGACCCGAAGGACATGAGCTCGCTCGTGTCTGCGCTCTCGCTCGCCGATCTCGCCGAGCTCGACAAGACCGGCGCGCTGCAAGGCGGCATGAAGGTCAAGGCGAAGGCGATCCAGAAGGCGCTCGAAGGCGGCATCGGCCGCGTGCACGTCGTGTCGGGCTCGGAACCCGATGCGCTCTTGAACGAGCTCTACACCAACCACGGCGCGGGCACCTTGGTGACCAAGGAGCCCGAGAAGGCGCCGCACGCGGTGAAGGCATGAAGTACGACGCTCTCTTCGCGCTGGCGGAGCTCGTGCGGATCCAGAGCGTTTCCGGCGACGAAGCGTCGGCCGCCGACTGGACCGTCGCGTGGTGCGTCGCGCAGAAGCTCGACGTCGAGCGCATCGGCAACTCCGTGATCGCGCGCGTGACGCGCGGTCGCGGGCCAAGGCTGCTCCTGCACTCGCACCTCGACACGGTGCCCGTCGGCGAAGGCTGGACGCGCGATCCGTACGCGGCGACTTGGGAGGACGGCAAGCTCGTCGGCCGCGGCGCGAACGACGCGAAAGCGTCGGTGGTCGCGATGCTCTGCAGCCTGGTCGAGTTCGCGGAGCGTTCGGACGCGGTCGGTGAAGCGCTGGTCGCGTTGACGGCCTGCGAAGAGACGACCAACGCCGGCATGGCCGACGTGCTCGCGCGGCTCGGACCGCCGGACGGCGGCTTCTGCGGCGAACCGACCGGCCTCGAAGTCGTGCGCGCGCAGTCGGGCCTCGCCGTGCTGATCGCCGAGTGGCACGGCCGTTCGTGCCACGCCGCGCACGTCGCGCGGGTGCCGCACGAGAATGCGCTGCACGCGGCGTGTCGCGAGCTCGCGTCGACCGCGCCGTACTTGACGCTCGCCGGCGAACACCCTTTGCTCGGCAAGAGCACGACCGTGTCGACGGTGCTGCGCGCGGGCGAACGTTCGAACGTCGTGCCCGATCGCGCCGAAGCGATCTTCGACGCGCGGCTTTCGCCGCTGCACCGCGCGAGCGACGTCGTGAATCTGCTCGCGGAGAAGTTGCCGACCGCGAACCTGCGCGTGCGCTCCGAGCGCTTGAAGCCCGTCGAGACGCCCGCCGACCATCCGTTGGTGCGCGCAGCGTTGCTCGCCGCGGGGAAGCCGCGTGCGATCGGTTCGAACACGATGTCCGACATGGCGCTGCTCGCCGGCGTGCCGGCGGTGAAGGTCGGGCCCGGCGAAACGGCGCGTTCGCACACGCCGAACGAGTTCGTGCTCGCGAGCGAAGTCGAAGCCGGCGTCCGGTTCTACTCGCGCGCGCTGCCGCTGGCGCTCGAAGCGCTCGCAGCGCAAGGAGTCGGCGCGTGAGCGAGCTCGCGAAACCGATCTGGGATCGCGGCGAAGCGATCGACGCCGACATGCTGCGCTTCACGATCGGCGACGACTGGTTGCAGGACCGTCGACTCGTCGAACACGACATCAAAGGCTCCTTGGTGCACGCCGAGGGCCTCGCGTTGGTCGGTCTGATCCGCCCGGAGGAGTTCCAGACGTTGCGCGACGGTCTCGCGAAGCTGCGCGAGAGCTTCCGGCGCGGCGAGTGGACCGTCGAAGAAGGCGACGAAGACGTGCACTCGGCGGTCGAACGTCGTCTGATCGCGGCGGTCGGCGACGCCGGCAAGAAACTGCACACCGCGCGCAGCCGCAACGAGCAAGTCGCGCTGGACGTGCGGCTCTGGTTGCGCGATGCGAGCGCGGAGATCGCCCGTGCGCTCGAGCAACTCGTCGCCGCCGTGCGTGCCCGTGTTGCTTCGAGCGGCAAACTCGCGCTGCCGGGCTACACGCACCTGCGGCGCGGCATGCCGTCGACGGTGGGGGACTGGCTCGCGGCCCACGCCAAGGCGTTCGACGAAGACCTGGCGGACCTGCGCGCCGCTCTGCGGCGGATCCAAGAGTCGCCGCTCGGCACCGGCGCCGGTTACGGGCTGCCGGTCGAGCTCGATCGCGCGTTCACGGCGCGCGCGCTCGGTTTCGCGCGGCCCGAGGAGCCCGTCACGTTCGTGCAGCACTCGCGCGGCCGCGCGGAGCTCGCGTACGTCACGGCGCTCGAGGGCATCGCGCTCGATCTCGACAAACTCGCGCACGACTTGTGGCTCTTCTCGAGCGAGGAGTTCGGCTTCGTGCGCCTGCCCGTCGCGTTGACGACCGGTTCGTCGCTGATGCCGCAGAAGCGCAATCCGGACCTCGTCGAGCTCGTCCGGGCCCACGCCCGCCAAGCGCTCGCCGACCGCGCCGCGTTGCTCGACGTGATCCGCGACTTGCCGTCGGGTTATCACCGTGACTTCCAACTGATCAAGCCGCCGCTGTTCCGCGCGCACGATCGTGTGGCCGCGATGCTGCCGCTCTGCGCGAAGCTCGTCGCGACGCTCGAGTTCGACGCGGAGAAGCTCGCCGCGGCCGCGGACGATCCGAAGCTCCGAGCGACCGAGCGTGCGCTCGAGAAGGCGAAGTCGGGCGTGCCGTTCCGCGACGCGTATCGCGAGGAGAGCGTCCAGTCGTCGAAGCTCGGCGACCCGCGCGGTCAGAATCGCTGCGGTTGACGCTCCGCGCGATCGCCCGGCGACGTGCGCTCACGCCGCGCCGCCAACCCGTCGCGCAGCGTCGGTCCTCGGGAAGTGTCAGCCCGCCGCGCCCGTGCGGGAGTGCGAGAGAGAGCGAGACCGCGCCCTTCTGGCGCGGGAGAGAGAGTGCCCTCGTTCCAGTTGCCGTGCTGACGTAGCGCGGCGAGCCGACACCCGAGGACATGCCGCTCGAAAGGCGTCGGGTTCAGCGAGCGTCCCGCCTTCCCGGCACCGGGAACGATCAGGCGATGACGATGATCAACAGCGTGATGACGACGGCGATCGCGATGACACGCAGGTCACGATCGGAGAGGTGGAGGTTGAAGTCTCCGGCACGTCGCGCACCCAAGTCGCGGTGCGCAGCACTCGCGGTGCGCAACGCGTCGCGTTCGGCGTGGTCGAGCCCGACCGGCGCCGGCGCGGCGAGCGTACGCTCGACCGGAGGTTTCGCTGCGTGCGCGGCGGCCGTGAACGGCAACGCGCAGAGCCCGAGAGCGAAGAGCGCGGAAACGACGTACCTCATGAGAACCTCCGTCGACGGAGTCTAGACCGAGATCACGGCAGGATCGAGAAACTGACGCCCGCGCTGAGCGAGACGTCGTTCGGCGGCGCGAAGCCTGGGTCGCGCGCCCACCATTGCGCGTAGAGCGTCTGTCCCGCGACGACGCCCTTCGACGTCCAATAGGCCGATGCGAACGCGAACGTGAACGAACCGTCGCACGCGCTCGCGCCGCCGGAGTTCTGCACCGACGTGCGTTTGAGCGGCGCCTTCACGCACAACGTGCCGCCGCCGAACGCGGCGCCGTTCGGCGCAGAGCTCCACACGAGCAGCCCGTTCTTGGTCGCCGGCACGTCCGTGGCCGTCACGCGCAGCGAATCGACCGAGCTCGCGCTCGCGATGCCGCTCGCGCCGATCGTCGGAGTGCAGCCCTGGCTCGACGTCTTCGCGGTGCAGTAGATCGCGTACGGAGCCGTCGCGGGAGCCAGACGCTCGAGCGTGAACACGTCCTGCACTCCGTTCGTGTCGTCGAGCACGTAGCCCGGATCGCCCGAATAGAACGCGACGACTCGCGCGTCCCCGGAGAGCACGCCGATGCCGGCCGCAGGCGGAGTCGGAGCGCCGTTCCACACGAAATCGAGCTTCGTCGTCGAAAGCGTCTGGAAGTCGCGCAACGCCAAGTCGACCGTGCCGGGCACGTCGCCGGGCAGGATGTCGCTCGTGTTCGTCAGGAACGCGACGAATCGTCCGTCGTCGGAGAGCGACGGCCAGCGGCTCCAGTGATTGCCCGGCTTGTTGAAGCCCGTGACGCTCGCGCACGTCGTCGTCCCGAGCAGGCGATCGCGCACGAACACGTCGTCGCGGACGTTGAGGTCGCCGTTCCACAGATTCGCCGCGGGACCCATGAATCCGACGAAGCGGCCGTCCGCCGTGATCGCGGGCCAACGCGTCGAACTGTCGGCTTCCGCGCCGGAGCTCGCGATCGACACGCGCTCGGTCGTGCCGAGCTGGCGATCTCGCACGAACACGTCGGAAGTCGCGTTGGTGTCGTTCGCGACCAGGTTCGATGCCCAACTCGCGAACGCGACGTAGCGCCCGTCCGCGGAGAGCACCGGTCGGTCGAGGCAGTTGCCGTCGCCGATCGTGCCTGCGTCGCTGCGGCTCGCGAGCTCGATCGCGCCCGTCAGTCGATCGCGCACGAACAGTTGGATCGAAAAAGGCGGATTGCCGGCGACGAGATCGGTCGCGTCGCTCGTGAACGCCACGAAACGGCCGTCGCCGGAGAGCGAGGCCCAACCCGAACGTCCGTTGGACGTCGCGCCGAACGGATTGCGGCTCGCACACTCCGTCGTGCCTGCGACGAGGTCGCGCACGAACACGTCGAAGAAGCCGTTCGAGTCGTTCGCGACCAAGTCCGCCGCGGAACTCTCGAACGCGACGAAGCGGCCGTCCCGCGACAGGTACGGCGACTCGCTCGGACCGTGCGCCTGCGCGCCGAGGCTCGTGACGCTCGCGAGCGTCGTCGTGCCGGTGATCCGGTCGTGCACGCAGACGTCCCGCGTGCCGTTCTGGTCGCCGAACACGAGATCGTCCGCGTGGCTCGTGAACGCCACGAGCCGTCCGTCGGCCGACAGCACCGGATCGAGGCTCGCGTCGTGCGCTTCGAATCCGCCGCTCGACACGCTCGCGCGCGCGGTCGCCTGCGCGGACACCGGCGCAGCGCCGACGAGCATTCCGACCACGATCGTCCCGCCGCGTCGCATGGCGCCGATCCTACCGTGTCGCGCGACTTCCGTCGGCCGCACGGCCATTCGAACCGAGCCGGTGTCGATTCACTCGTGGTCGAGCGGCAACGCGAGCAACGTGAAGCGGTCGGCGGCGCCCCACGCACGCTCGAATTCGCTGCGTTCCATCACGGCGCGGCCGCGGCGTCCGTCGAGCAGGACGAGGCGCTGCGTCGTCGGGTCGTGCCCGGCGACGAGCGCGTAGTGACTGTCTCCGCCGAGCTCGAGCATCACGAGCAGCGGCCGCCCGCGATCGAGGTGGTGGAACAACGACAGCTCGGAAGCATCCAGCTCGCCGGCGAACAAGAACGCTTCGAAACCCGACTGCTCGAGCGCCGCAACGAGTTCGTCACCGGAGAGTCCGTGGTGCTCGCGTGCGCTTCGCGCGAGCTCGCGATCGAGTTCGTCGGGGATCGTCCGGCCCCAGTAACGAGCGAGCGCCTCGAGCGCGACGAGCCCGCACTGATCCGCCTCGTCCTGCCGCACGCTCGGCACGTCGAGCACGATCGCGTCGGGCGACAGCGGGGCCGGCGCGTGACACGCGACGAGCAGACAGGCGATGACGAAGGGCATGCGCATCGAATCACCTCGCGACAGTGCGGAAACCGACGAAACCCTCGCGCCGCTCGGCGTCGAAGAAGCCACGCGTGGTGGTCGTCAGGAAACGAGCGCGCGTCGCGAACGACCCGCCGCGCGCGACGCGCAGACGCTCGGACGGTTTGGCTTCGTCGTCGCTGCCTCGCACGGCGTTCTGGTACGGCCGCGCGGGCGACGCCGTCCATTCCCAGACGTTGCCGAGCATCTGTCGACAACCGTGCACGCTGTCGCCGAGCGGATACGCGTTGACGTCGACCGGTCCATTGCAGCGGCCGTCGACGTTGGCGACGAGCAGCGTGCTCGGCTCGAAGCCCCACGGATACGGCCGCTTCACGCGCAGCAGCCACGCTGCGGCGAACTCCCATTCGGCCTCGGTCGGCAGCTCGCGGCCCGCGAATCGGCAGAACGCTTCCGCTTCGTGCGCGTTGACGTGGAGCATCGGGCGATCCGGCTCGAGCGGGAGCCAACGATCGAAGTCACGCCGCTCGTAGCCCGAGCCTGCCGCGCCGCGCCAGTAGAGCGGCAGCGTCGCGTTCGCGCGTTGTCGCCAACGCCAGCCTGCGTCGCTCCAGAACTCGCCGCGCTCGTAGCCGCCGTCGGCGACGAATTCGGCGTACTCCGCGACCGTCACCGGCGCACGTGCGATGCGAAACGGCGGGAGGTCGACCGTGTGAGCCCACTTTTCGTGGTCACGGACGAAGCGCGCGTGCGGCTCGGCGCCGAGCAACATCGAGCCGCCCGCGACGGCCGCATCGCCGGGGCAAGGCCCGCGTCCCGGCGCGTCGTCGCGCGAGCACTCGGCGACCGGAGGCCGCGCCGCGATGGCTTGGCGCATTTCGATCAGCGTCTCCGCGCTCTCGTCCTCGCGCGTGATCGCGAGTTGGAAGAAGTGCCGGTCGTCGTCGTCGAGGCCGAACCGCTCGAGCGCGGCGAGCACGCGCTGTTCCACGCGTCCCAGGTACTGCACGGCGTCGTCGCGGCGGGTGAACGCCGTGACCCAGCGTTCACCATGCGGCAGACCGTCGCCGAAGCGCCGCTCGGCGTCGGTGCGCACCGGGGCTTCTCCGTGGCGTCGCAGCACGAGCCGCTCGAACTGCCACGCGATGCGGCCGAGCTCCCACAGGAACGGCGACAGTTCCTTGTGTTGCGGCACGACGAGATCACGTTCGGCGAGGTCGGCGACGAGCTCCAACGTCCGACGCCGCGCGTCGCCGAGCGCCGCGACGGTTTCGTCCTTCGACCAAGGGCTCGCCGTGAGCACGCCCACGCATTGGACCTCACGCGACGATCTGCGTCGAGAGCGTCGACGCGCGAGCGCGCGTCGACGTCGGCATCACGCGCCGCCCGCGACGCGTCGTGCGAGATCGCGCACGCTCGGCGGCACCGCGACGCCCGCGGGCAGGTCGGGCGACGGCACCGGCGCACCGAGGCCGAGCGTGAGCGGCACGTTGCCGGCCCACCACGGTCCGTCGAGATCCTCGGCTGCGTCCTTCGGCGGACCCGTGCGGATCTTGGCGCCCGATTCGGCGAGCGACAGCACGACGACGAGCGTGGCATCGAGCTCCGCGCGGCTCATCGGTCGCAGTTCGCGGGTGCGTCCCGGCACGACCCGTTCGGTGAGCGCGTCGAGTGCGCGAGCCTTCCCCTCGTCGTCGTCGAGCGCTCGCCCGCGGCCGAACACGACGACGGAGCGGTAATTCAGCGAGTGATGCATCGCCGATCGGCCGAGCACGAACGCGTCGACCAACGTGAACGCGACTGCAGCTTCCGCTCCGTTCGCGAGCGCGGCGAGCAGCGTGCTCTTCGGCGATCCGTGCAGCACGAGCTCCATGCCGACGCGCCCGTGCACCATCGGCGCGATCCGCGGCACTCCGTCGACCGCAGTCGCGACGTGGCAGACGAGCGCTCGGTCGACGATGTCGAGGATCGTCTCGAGTTCGGAGTTCGCCCGCGACGGATAGGTCTTCGGCTTCGTGCGCGGGGTCCGCGGAACTTCGGTCATCGTTCACTTCCTTTTCGTGCCGACGAAGCCCCACACCGGCGGTGTGAGGAAGAACGCATGCGGATCCCGCTCTCGCTGGTCGAAATCGCGTTCGAACTCCGTCGCGTCGGCTGGTGTGATCAACCCGAGTTCGACGAGCTTCGGCAGGTAGCCCTTGAAGAAGAGTCGCGGCCACTGCCACAGCGCGGATCCCGGTCGTGCCGCTCGCGGCCCGCCTCGCGGCGGCCCGCACTCGATGCCGTGGCGACCGCAGAGCTCCGCGACGCGGCCGCCGACGTCGAGCGAACCGCCGGCGCGGCGCCAACTCTCCTCGACGGCGCGAGCGACGCGATCCATCGCGGCGCTGTGCGGCGCGAGCGCCATCTCACCGTAGCGGTAGTAGTCGAGCACGACGAAGCGCCCGCCCGGCTTGAGCGCGCGTGCGACGTTCGCGACGACGCGTTCCGGGTCGGCGAGGAAACAGAGCACCCAACGCGCGAACGCGCCGTCGAGCGACGCAGGCTCGAGCTCGAGTTCGTGGAGATCACCGAGCTTCGTCTCGATCTGCGTCAGACCGAGCGCGTCGCGCATCCGCGAGAGCGAAGCGAGATACCGCGCCGAGCCGTCGACTGCGAGCACGCGTCCGCGAGGCCCGACGAGATACGCGAGATCCCGGCTCGCGAACCCCGGCCCGGCGCCCAGATCGAGCAACGTCTGTCCGAGTCCGAAGCCGGCCTCGTCCCAGAGCTCACACGTCTTCGCGGCCCACACCTGGTGTTGGAACCCGAGCCGCGCCTCTTCGGTCGCGTCCGTGCCGAGCAAGTAGTCGTCGCCCCGGAACTCAGCCATGTCGCTCGGCGCGCCCGTCGGATCCGGTCGCACGCTCGGGGTCGGGGAAATCGCGATAGAGCGCCGCTTGGAAGTCGGTGACCAACGAGTAGACCCGCGCGTGCAGTCGCTCGACGTCACCCGCGCGCCGCGCGACGGCCCCAAACGTCGCGTCGAGGTCGGCAAGCGTCGCGAAATCGAGCGTCATGTGGAACTCACCAAGCGTCGCCGGCCCGAAGCCGAGCTTGCGCCGAGTCAGCGACCAACCAACCAGACGGCCATCGGACTTCAAGGCGTCCAGGTACTCGCGCGCGGCAGCCGCAAACGCCAAGTCGTCGTGCGAGCGTTTGAGGTTGCACCAGATGTGATACCGATTCATCGCCCCCGCAAGGATACTGCCTCGCTTCGCTGGCCAGAAAATCCGGGAAGGGCTGACACCGAGGCGAGTTGGAGCGGTCTGAGCTCGGTGTACGGGGAATTCCCGAGGAGCTCACCGATGCG
>JAKLKU010000042.1 GCA_023150475.1 Planctomycetota bacterium | reverse complement strand
CGCACGGCGTCCGGCGCCCGCACGGGCTCGCGCGGCCGCTCGTGGCGCTTCGCGAGGCGCCGCGGCGCCGCGCGGCGAGGCGTGGCGTCCGGGTCGAGCGATTCGGCGAGTGCGTCGCCCTGATCCCAACCGTCGTCACGGTCCCAACCGTCGTCGCGGCGCGGCCTCAGCGCGCGCTTCGCCTTCGCGCGCTCCTTGCGCGCCCGTTTCTCCTCGTAACTCGGTTCCTTGCCGATCGAGCGCGCGACTCGCGCGCGCACGGCGTCCTTGTCCTTCGAATCCATGACGTTCCATCGCTACCGGTCTGCGTCGTGCGGCGCGATCCAAGTGGGACCGCGAACGGGGCAACGCGCGTGGGGCGGACGGACTCCGGGCCTCGCAGCGCGACGCTGCGTGAGCACGCTCCGTCGGCGGGCCCGAATCGGGCTACGCGCGGACGGAGGCAGCGACGACGAGCTCGGCGAACGTCATGGAGGGCCTCCGTGGTCGATGGGGACTCTGGAAAACGCGAGCGCGACGGCACGGCGCCGGCGCGCATCCATGAGCCTAACCGAACTCCGTGGTTCGCGCCGCGGGCTCGCGCCACGGGCTCTACGCGAGCTCTCTGCGAGCTCGCGGCGAGCGACTACTCGTTGAAATCGTAGATGTACGACAGGCGCGTCTTGTTGACGACCGCGTACGGCAGCTTCGAGAGCAGCTTGAGATCGCCGTCTTCCTTGGCGTTGAAGCCGCGCAACTGCGGGTTCTTGATCACGAAGAAGCGCCGCGTCGCGCGGTCGTCGACTTCGTAGCTGCCCGGCCGCACCTCGCCGCCGACCTCGATGTTCAGGTGCCCGGTGAAGAACACGCGGACCTGATGGAACTTGACGCCCTTGTAGAGGTCGGCCTTGTTCGCGTCGCCCGCGGTGTCGAGGAACTCGTGCGCGAGCAGGATCTCGTCCATGTTGACGTGCAGGAGCGGCGTCTGGATCCGATCGCAGGTGTTGAGATCGATCAACGTCGCGTTGCGCACGCGCAGGAAGTAACGCCGGTACTCGTCGAGCACCTGCGAGAGGCGCGCGTACTTCTGCTCGATCTCCCCCTTGATGAGGAAGGAGTCGGTCAGGATCAGGTCGGAAACGATCGTCAGCATCGGCGCTCCGGTCGCACACGGACGAGCGCAGGTCGAACGGCGCCCGCCAGGTAGAGCGAGCCGATGACCAGCACCCAGAGCTCGGCGCGAGCGCCTCGCGCGATCGCGAGTGCTCGATCCAAGGCCGTCATGGGCGTGGCGGCAGTTTCCGCCGCCAGTCCGAGTCGCTGCGCCTCACCGGCGATTTCTTCGGGGGTGTAGTGCAGTTCGGAGCCCACGGACGTGCAGACGACCTTTTCGGAATGGAGTTCGAGCGCCTTGAGGATCCCCGTCAGGTCCTTGTCCCGGCCCATGCCGAGGACCGCGACGACCTTTCCGGTGGTGCCCGGCCGAGCGCGCAGGTCCGCGAGCACGTCGCGGACGCTTTCGGGCACGTGTGCGCCGTCGATCGCGATCGTCACGCCGTCCAACTCGTGGACCTCGAGCCGCCCCGGCAGCGCGGCGCCCCGGACGGTCGCATCGTCGAGGAGCTCGTGCGAGAGCGCCGAGCCGGCGCGCGTGCGACGCCCGCGGCGCCCGAGCTCGTCGAGGACCGCCCGCGCGAGCGAGAGGTTGCGTTCGAGGATCGAGCGCGCGTCGCCCGGCACGCGGACCACCCGCACGTCGAGGGCGCGCGCGACCTCGGCCACGACGGCCCCGGCTTCGTCGGCTTCGGCGAGCGTCGTGACCAGGCTCGCGCCGCGTTTGAGGATGCCCGCTTTCTCGCGAGCGATCGCGGCGCGCGTCGGCCCGAGGACGGTCGTGTGCTCGAGCTCGACCTGCGTGATCACGCACACTTCCGGCGTCACGACGTTGGTCGAATCGAGTCGCCCGCCGAGCCCGACTTCGGCGACGAGCCACTCGGCTCCCGCGTCGCCGGCCGCCGCGAAACACGCCGCCGTGACCAAATCGAACCACGTCGCCTCGCGCGCCGGCCCGCCGTCGGCGAGCGCTGCCTCGCGCGCGGCGAGCGTGCGTTCGATCGCGGCGGCGAGGAGCTCGTCGTCGACGTCGACCCCGTCGAGCCGCAGGCGTTCGTTCAAGCGCTCGACGTGCGGCGACGTGTAGAGCGCCGTGCGCCAGCCCGCGCGAGTCAGGCCCGCAGCGACGAGCGCCGCGGTCGAGCCCTTGCCCTTCGTGCCCGTGACGTGAACGACCGCCATGCGCCGCTGCGGATCGCCGAGACGCCGCAGCAGGTCACGCGCCGGCTCGATCGAAAAGCGCATCGCGGCCGCGCTCGAACGTTTGCGCCGCTCCCAGTTGATCAGCTCGTCGAGCCGCGCAAGCGCGCGTGCCACCCGCTCGTTGCCGTTCACGTCCATGCGCTCGTCGGTCTTCGACTGCTCCTCGCTTGCACTTCGTCGGCTTGGTCGTCGCCGGCTCGCAGCCGACCGGTCGCGGCCGACCGTGTGGCTCCGTTCACCGCGTTCCGGCGCGCAAAACTAGCCGCCCGGCAAGAAGTTCGGAATCACGCTCGGGCTGGCTCCGCGGCGTACGATAACGGTGAGGGAGGAACCGACGACCCTTCACCCCGAGAGACCAACGACAGAGAACCTGCGATGACCGAGCTGCTCCACCGCATCAAGGTCTTCGTCTACAGCATGCGCGGCAGACAGCCGCAGTACCTCCTGCTGCGGCAAGCGAACCCCGAGAGCCTCTGGGGACCGGTCCAGGGCTCGATCGGTTTCGGCGAAAAGCTCGAAACCGCGATCCGCCGCGAAGTGATGGACGACATCGGGCTCGACCGGCCCTTGGATCTGATCGACCTGCAGATGCCCGCGCGTTGGGTCGTCGGCGACGAAGAAGTGATCGAGTGGGCGTTCGGCTTCCGCACCCAGAACGATCTTCCACCGATCGCGCTGTCGGGCCGCTGGGCGGAGGCGCGTTGGTCGATGTTCGCGCGGGCCTACCCGACGCTCGAGCTCGATCCCGACCGCGCGATGATCATGCGCTTGCACACGCTGCTCCACGCGGCGTGAAAGCGCGCCCTAGACTGGAGGGGTGAGTCCGTCCCCCTCCACGAGCCGTGCGCCGGTTTGGCGCCGGCGGCTGCTCGCCTCGTTGCTCGGCGTCGTCTTGGTGCCGCTGCTCTTCGAGGTCGGCCTGCGAATCGCGGCGCTCTTCGTGTCACGCGACCGCGCCGGCACCGGGTCGGCGTACGTGGTGTGCCAAGGCGACTCGAACACGTTCGGTCTGCACGTCGAGCCCGAAGAGGCGTACCCGGGAGCGCTCCAGGCCCTGTTCGACGAGCACGGGCTCTCGGACAAACGAGTCGTCAATCGCGGCGTGCCCGGCAAGCCTTCGTGGGCCGTCGCGAACGAGCTCGAGCACGATCTCGAGCTCTACCGGCCGCGCATCGTGATCGTGATGGTCGGTGTCAACGACCGCAACCAACTGCGGCCCGACGACTGGATGTCGAAGGTGCTGCAGAGCTCGCGCTTCGCGCGCATGGTCCGCCGCACCTTGACCAACGCGAGCGAAACGGTGCACGCCGCCGAGCGGTCGACGGGGCGGTCCAAGGAAGGATCGGACGAACCGCCGACGTTCGAGATGAACTTCGGCACCGCGGACGAGAGGACGATCGCTCGTTGGACGCGCGAAGGTTACGAGCGCATCGTCGCTCGCGTGCGAGAAGCCGGCGCGACGCCGGTGTTGATGACGTACTTCGACTCGGTCTCGTCGATGGAAGGCCCGAGCAAGACCGCGAGGAACGTCGCGCGGGACACCGGCGCGTTGCTCGTCGACCTGCGCGAGCTGTTCGCGCCGGCCCTGCGTGAGCTCGGGACCGATGCATTGGAGTTCCCCGACGCGCACTTGCGGCCGGTCGGCTACCGCATCGTCGCGCGGGCGATCTTCGACGAGCTCGCGAAGGCGAAGTTGATCGACGCCGAGCCGCTCGGCGACCCGCTCGCGCCGCTCGCCGAGCTCGACACGCAGTCGCCGAAGGTCCACGCATGGACCGAGGACGGCAAGCCGCGCGGTGTGACGGTCGAGTATCGGCCCAACTTCCGCGCCCAGCTCCTGGTCTCCGACGGGCCCGGCATGGCGCCGGTGCGGTACTCCGGTTTCGTGCGCTCCGCGGCGCCGCTCCGGGCGACGCGTCGAGCGACCGTGCGACCGTGCAAACTGCTCGGCGACTCGATGAACCTCGCGCCGGAACTGACGGTCCGGCTCGACGAGCACGGCGCCGGTCGCATCGCGCTGCCTGCGGTGTTCGACGCCGAACCGACGTTGTGGGCGTGCGTCGCCTTCGTCGACGAGCGGAACGAGATCGTGCGCATCAGCAACCCGCTCGAGCTGCGCTGAGCAGCGGAAAAAGGGCTCGCGCGCGGCGCCGCTCACGCACAGACTCTGCTCCGTGAAGACGCCCTCACTGTTCGCCGAGCTCGATCCTGCCCCGCTGCCCAAGGCGCGACGGCTTTCCGTCGACCTCGAGCTCGCGAGCGTGTTCGAACTCCTTCCCGGCGAGGACATCTGGAAGCACGCGCCGTTCGAGCTCGCCGTCGTCGCCATCGCAACCGACCGCGGCGAAGTGCGGCACTGGTACGAACACGGCGCCGACGGCAAGCCCGCGCACTGTCTCTCGCGGAACCAAGCGCGCGACGTGCTCGGGTTCCTGCGCGAAGCGCAACGCTCCGGCATCCGCGTCTGTGCGTGGAACGGCGTCTCGTTCGACGTGCGCGCGCTCGGCGAAGCGTCGGGCGACCTGAAGCTCGCCGCCGAAGTCGCGCTCGAGCTCGTCGATCCGATGCTGCAGTTCTTCCAGCAGCGCGGTTTCCTGCTCGGACTCGCGAAGGTCGCGGAAGGCCTCGGCATCGAGCAGAAGAAACTGATGCACGGCTCCGACGCGCCGAAGGAATGGGCGCGCGGGAACCATCAGCTCGTCCTCGACTACGTCGCCGGCGACTGCCTGCTCACCGAAGCGGTGGTCGCGAAGATCGAAACGCTCGGCGTCGTGCGTTGGCGCACCGCGAAGGGACAGCCGGCGGAGGAACCGATGCCGCGGCTGATGACGACCCGCGAGCTCCTGACGCTGCCGCCGCCGGACACGTCGTGGATGAAGGACCGGCCGCTGAAGCGCGAGCGCTTCTACGACTGGATGCTCCCCCACGCGAAGTTCGACGTGCGTGTGTCCTAGGCCCGCCGCCTCCCGGTCGGGGGACACGCCGGGGCCGCCGGGGACTTGGGCGCGCCGAGCGCTTCACTGCGGACGGATTCGGACCGATCGAAGGTCCGCATGACGCTCAGAACCATCGCCCGCGACGTCGTCGTCTCGGGGCTCGAACTCGTGCCGCTCGAGGTGTGTCGCTGGCTCCGCGACGGCCAATTCCGCGCAGGCCCGGTGCGCGCGCCGCTCGGCCGGCTCGCGATGCGCGTCATGCGGCATCGTTCGGTCGACACGCGCGTCGAGTCCTTCGCGATCCCCGACGAACCCGAGGTCCGGCTCGCGAACGACGGCTCCTTCATCGCGCGCCAGGTGTTCTGGCTCGGCAGCCGCGGCCACGAAGCGTCCGAAGCGCGTTGGTGGCAGAGCTTCTGTTCGCGTGCGAGCTCGATCCTCGAGCTCGGTGCGAACGTCGGCTTCTTCACCGTGCACGGCGCGCGTTCGGCGCCGCACGCGAAGTACGTCGCCGTCGAAGCGAACCCGGTGTCGCTCCGCTCGATCGAACGCAACCTCGCGCTCAATGGGATCGAGCACGTGACGTTGGTGCAGCGCGCCGTCGTCGGCGACGACGCGCCGTCGTTCGTCGAGCTGCACCTGCCCGACCTCGAGCGCTCCACGAGCGCGACGGGCGCGTACGTCGGCGGCGGTGAAGGCATCGATCGCCCTGCGAGCCGTTCGGTGCGCGTCGAGACGATCGCGGCGCGCGAGCTCTTCTCCGGCGTCGACCTGGTGAGACTCGACATCGAGGGTCAGGAGCACGCGGTGCTCGGCTCGGTGTTCGACACCTTGCGCGCGAACGAGCCGTTGGTGCTCGTCGAGGTACGCCGACGCACGCCGAAGCTGCGCGAGTTGCTCGGTCTGCTCGCGACACGCTCGGGTTGGCGCGTGCACGCGCTCGCACCGGAAGGTTGCCCGGCGATCGAGCCGCACGAGCTCGCGACGATCGTCTTGCAGGAGCGCTTCGGCACGCGCGACGTCGTGCTCGTGCCGCCGTCGAAGCTCGAGTTCTTTCGATCCACCGCCGCCGAAGTCGGCGCCGGGGCCAGCGGCGCCGAAAGCGGCGACGGAGCACGCGCCGTCGCTTGACGGCGACTCGCACGCCGGACGCCGCCGAACTCTGGCGGCCAACGGCAACGCCCCAGGCTCGGCTCGGGCGCGTCTCGCGCCCAATTCGGGCGCAGCTCAGCCGAGGAAACCGAGCGTCGGGTACTTCTGCCCGAGGACGCGGCTCGAGTCAGCGCCCATCCAACGCTCGATCAACGTCGCGTAGACCGAACGGAAGTCGGTGGTGTGCGCGACGTCGCCGGCGTCGAGCGCGGTGAGCGACGGGTGCTTGCCGTAGAGACCGCCCTTGACGCTCGCGCCGAAGACGAAGCACGGCGCGGCGACGCCGTGGTCGGTGCCGCGCGAACCGTTCTCCTTGACGCGCCGGCCGAACTCGCTGAAGACGAGCCCGACGACGTTCTTGCCCGCTTCGCTGCGCTCGAGGTCGGCGGCGAGCGCGGTGAGCCCACGATCGAGCTGCTTCATCAAGTTGTCGTGCCGAGCCCGTTGCCCGGTGTGCGTGTCGAAGCCCGTGAGCTCGACCGAGAGCACGCGCGTGCCGATCCCGCCGTTTGCGAGCGCGGCGACGTCGCGCAGCGCCGCGCCGAACGGCTCGTCGGGATACTCGACGTCGGTGCGATAGCGCGCGACCGCGCTGCGGATCTTCTGCGAAGACGCTTGGCTGTCGGCGACCTTGCGGCGCAGGAATTCGAGGTTCGATTCCGCCTTGCCTTCGCTGTCGCCCATCTTGCCGTAGGCGTCGACGTCTTCCTTTTCGCCCGCCCAGCGATAGCTCGCCGGGTTGACGAACGCCGCGGGCGGATGCGCCGCGGACTCGAGCGAGTACGGCACGTTCGCACCGACGTGGACGACGAGGTTCGGGTCCTGCACGTCGCGCCACGCGACGTCGCCGAGCTTGCCGATCCAACCTTGCCCGGCGGCGCGTCCGCGCGGATCGGCGGTGTGCCAGACCTCGTACGACTTGAAGTGCGAGCGGATCGGATTCGGGTAGCCGACTCCTTCGACGATCGCGAGCTTGCGTGCGTCGAGCAGCTTGCGCACGCCCTCGAGCTCGCCGTGCAGTCCCTTGTAGTCGTCGAGCACGAGCACGTCCTGCTTCGCGAAGCCGAGCGTCGGCCGTGCGGCGCGGTACGCGTCGTCGGCGTAGGGCACGACGGTCGAGAGCCCGTCGTTGCCGCCGGAAAGTTGCACGAGCAGCAACATGTGCGGCGCGGGCTCTCGTGGATCGAGCTCGCTCGAGAAGAGCCGCACGGCGCCGTGCGCGCGCGACGACACGAGCGCGAGCCCGCCGAGTGCGCCGAAACCGGTGAGCAGCGCGCGACGATCGAACGGCCGAGACGTCATGGCGTGTTCCCCGTTCACGAGAGTTGCGCTTCGGGCAGCGAGAGGATCAGGTGCGCGAGCCGGCGCAGCAGTCGCTCGCCGTCGCGCCCCGACTTGCAGAGCTGCGCTTCTTCGATGCCGAGCGCTTCGCGTTCGGAGGCGAGGAACCGCACCAGCTCCGCGCGGCTCTCCGGTGTCAGCGCGACCGGCAGGAGCTCGTCCGCGAGAGCATCGACCGCTGCGTGATCGTTCGTCGCCTGCGCGCGCTGGAGCCGCGCCGAAAGGTGGATCGCGGGGATGTACGCATCGGCGAGCATGCGGCCCATCTGGCCGTATTCGCCTTTGAGCGCCGGCGTCGCAGGCTTCTTCTTCGCGGGCTTCGCGTCCGGCTTGGCGCGCGGCGCGCGGCGGGACTCGCCGTCGTCGCCGCTCATCTCATCCCCCCCCGCCTCGTCACCGGTCATCTCCCCGGTCATTTCGCCGGACATGTCGCCGGGCTCGGGCTCCTCGTCGAGCACTTCGGGCCGCAGCACGTCCTCGAGCTTCACGACGCCGAGCAACATGCCCGCCATGTTCCCGCGCTGCATCAAGGTCGACGTCGTGATCCACGCTTGGCCGCCGTCCCAGCCTTTGACGCTCGGCGGTTCGAAGAGCCGTTCGCCGAGTTGACCCGCCGCGAGCCACAAGAGCGCCGGCGGCGGCTCGACCGACAGCCGGCGCGACGTGCCGACGAGGTAGTCGATCGGGCTCGCGATGCGCGCCGCGACGACGTCGTCCGAGTAGAACGCCGGGTCGAGGAACAAACGCCGCAGGAACGCGCGGACGTCGTAGTCGTTGGACTTCAAGAAGCTCGCGTAGTCGTCGATCCGCGCCGGCGACGGCGTCCGGCCCTCGAAATGCACGAGCAGCTTCTTCGCGAGCCACTGCGGGCACGCCGGCTGCTCGAGCAGGAGCGCGAGGAACGAGTCGGCGTCGAAGTTCTTCGTCACGCCGAGGATCGTCTTCTTGCCGTTGTCGTGACGGCCCTTGACGTACGCGGCCTCGCCGCGCCGCGTGACCCAACCGGTCAGTGCGCGCGCAGCCTCCTTGATGTCCGCTTCGGTGTAGTGCCCTTCGCCGAGCGTGAAGAGCTCCATCACTTCGCGCGCGAAGTTCTCGTTCGGGTTGCCCTTGCGATTCTGGTTGTTGTCGAGGTACTCGAGCATCGCCGGGTCGCGCACGATCGCGCGCAGGAGCTCGCCGAACTTGCCGAGGCCGCGGGTGCGGAAGAGCTCGTTCTGTTCGATCATCGCGGCGCTCGAACGCACGTCGCGCGCGGAGCTCGTGAAGTAGCCGTGCCAGAAGAGCGTCATGCGCTCGCGCAGCGGGTGATGCGACTCGAGCATCTGATCGACCCACCAACCGGCGAACTGCGCGAGCTGACGACGGTTGTCGCGCTGCACTTGGTTCAGGAATTCGCGTCGCTCGGCCTCCCCCATCGCCTGGAGCTCGTCGCGATCCGGCCGTTCGATGCGCTCGACGAAGAACGGCTCGTAGTCGGGTCGGAATCCGGTGAGCAACTGCTCGACGAACGCGGCGTGGCCGACGTTCACGGCCGCCGCGATCTCCGCCGGCCGCGCGCCGAAACCCGCGCGGTTGAGCAAGTGCTCGGCGTTGCGCGCGTTCCACTCGATGCTCGTCGCGTCGCGGCCAGTCGCGGGCCGCTCGACCGCCGAGTGCGAGTTCGAGCCCGAGTTCGAGCCCGAAATCGGCCGTGTGGGCTCGTTCGCGATCGCAACCGCGGCCAGAGCGACGAAGAGCAGGAGCGTCGAGGCGCGAATACCCATGGCGTGATCCTTCCTGCGGCTCGCGCCGCCGGTGTTCGTCGTGCTCGAACCCCTGCGAGCGCCGGAGGTTCCGCTCCGGGCGTGCTCCCCGGTGGTTGCTCGCGAGGGGGCTCGCGCCGGACTCCGGGCGCGGCCTTGCGGTTCCTATGATGCCGCGCCTTCGCGCGCGAGCCGATCGTGCGCCCGAAAAGACTTCTCGATGAGTGAGCCCTCGCCCGACCTACGCACGTTCCTCCGCGACCTGGAGCACGCGGGCGAGCTCGTGCGCATCTCGACGGAGGTCGATGCGGAGCTCGAAGTCGCCGAGATCCACCGTCGCGTGATCGCCGCAGGCGGGCCGGCGCTGCTCTTCGAGCGCGTGCGCGGCGCGAGCTTCCCGCTGGTGACCAACCTGTTCGGCACCGCGAGCCGCGTCGAGCGCGCCTTCGGCCGTTGGCCGCGCGAGTTCGTCGCGGAGGCGGCGAAACTGCCCGAGGAGCTCGTCCCGCCGAGCCTCTCCAAGCTCTGGGCGAAACGTGGACTCTTCGGCACGCTCGCGAAGCTCGGGATGAAGCGCGTCGCTTCGGGCCCGGTGCGCGAGGTGCGCGACTCCGCGCCGAAGCTCTCGACGCTGCCAGCGCTGAAGACTTGGCCGCGCGACGGTGGTCGGTTCATCACGCTGCCGCTCGTCTACACCGAACATCCCGAGCGCCACACGCCGAACCTCGGCATGTACCGCGTGCAGCTCTTCCCCGCCGGGCAGTCGGGCGAAGCGACCACCGGGCTGCACATGCAAATCGGCAAGGGCGGCGGCTTCCACCTCGCGGCGGCGGAAGCTCGCGGTCGCGCGCTGCCGGTCAACGTCTTCGTCGGCGGCCCGCCCGCGTTGATCCTCTCGGCGATCGCGCCGCTGCCGGAGAACGTGCCCGAGCTGCTGCTCGCGAGCCTCCTGCGCAAGCGCAAGATCGAGCTCGCGGCGAATCCCGACGGTCCGTTGCCGCTCGTCGCCGACGCGGAGTTCGCGCTGGTCGGCGAAGTGCGCGCCGGCGAGCGCAGGCCGGAAGGGCCGTTCGGCGATCACTACGGCTACTACTCGGAAACGCACGACTACCCGGTCTTCCGCTGCAAGACGCTCTTCCATCGACGCGACGCGATCTTCCCGGCGACGGTCGTCGGCAAGCCGCGGCAAGAGGACTTCTTCATCGGCGACTTCCTGCAGGAGCTGCTCTCGCCGCTCTTCCCGGTCGTGATGCCGCAAGTGAAGGACCTCTGGAGCTACGGCGAGACCGGTTACCACTCGCTCGCCGGCGCGATCGTCGCCAATCGATACAAGCGCGAAGCGATGGCGAGCGCGTTCCGCATCCTCGGCGAGGGCCAGCTCTCGCTGACGAAGTTCCTGCTCGTCACCGACGGCGCCGTGAACTTGCGCGACTTCCGCGCGACGTTCGAGCACGTGCTCGCGCGCGCCGACTTCCGCACCGACCTGTTCCTCTTCGCGAACTTGTCGATGGATTCGCTCGACTACGCCGGGCCGCGGATCAACGAAGGCTCGAAAGGCGTGCTGCTCGGCCTCGGCGAAGCGCGTCGAGAGCTGCCGCGCGAGTTCCACGGGAGCCCGCCGCCCGAAGTGCGCGACGTGCGCGTCTTCTGCGGCGGCTGCCTCGTCGTCGAAGGCCCGAGCTTCGAGGCAGAGCGCGCCGCGGCGGCTCGCATCGCTGCGCACCCGGCGTTCGCGGGTTGGCCGCTCGTCGTGCTCACCGACGATGCGGAACGAGCGACGAAGAGCGAGATCAACTTCCTGTGGACGACCTTCACGCGCTTCGATCCTGCCGCCGACGTGCACGCGGCGTCGGTCGAGCTCGTCGCGAACCACGCCGCGTTCACGCCGCCGGTGCTGATCGACGCGCGGATGAAGCCGTGGTACCCGATCGAACTCTTCTGCGACGAAGAGACGTCGAAGCTCGTTTCGCGACGCTGGAAGGAGTACTTCCCCGGCGCTGCGGTCGAGATGGGCGACAGTGCCCGCGGGCACCTCGACTGAGCGGCTCGTTCGGCTGCGGCCGACTCGCCGCCCGAGCGCCGCTCGCGCCGGCCGCGCCGGCCGCGACCGACTCGCCGGATCGAGGCCCGGCGGGCGCTGCCCCTTGGACGCGACGAGCCGCGCGCCCATGATGGGCGCCTCCCGAGGATCCCCGAGCGCATGACCCTAGCTCCGAACGCCGCCCTGACTCCCGAACGGCTCGTGCAGACGCTGACGTGGCGTTACGCGACGAAGAAGTTCGATCCGACGCGCAAGATCTCCGCCGCCGATTGGCGCGCGATCGAAGCGTCGTTCCACCTCGCGCCGTCGTCGTACGGCCTCCAGCCGTGGAAGTTCCTCGTGATCGACGATCCGGCGTTGCGCGAGAAGCTGATGCTCGCGTCGTGGAACCAACGCCAAGTGGTCGACGCGTCGCACTACGTCGTGCTCGCGACGCGCACCAAGATCGAGCCCGAAGACGGAGAACGTTGGGTCGCGCGGCTCGCGGAAGTGCGCGGCGTGCCGGTCGAAACGCTCGCGGGCATGTCGAAGGGCCTCGCGAAGTTCGCGGCGACGCCGCCCGCGCACGTCGAACACGCCGCGTGGTCGGCGAAGCAGGCGTACATCGCGCTCGGGTTCGCGATGACTTCCGCCGCGTTGCTCGGCATCGACACGGTCGCGATGGAGGGCTTCGAGCCGGCGAAGTACGACGAGCTCCTCGGGCTCACGCCGCGCGGCTACCGCGCGATCTGCGGCCTCGCGCTCGGCTACCGCGCGAGCGACGACAAGAACGCGAGCCTGCCGAAGGCGCGTTTCCCGCTCGAACGCGTGATCGAACACGTCTGAGGCGCGCCATGGGACTCGTTTCGAAACTCCGTGGACTCGCGCGTTACGCTCTCGGCAACCTGAAGAGGCCCAACATGCTGAAAGTCGGTAGCCCCGCGCCCGAGTTCGAAGTCCAGGATCACCTCGGCGAGACCGTCAGGCTGCGCGAGTTGCGCGGCAAACGCGTCGTGCTGTGGTTCTACCCCAAGGCCGACACGCCCGGCTGAACGCGCCAAGGCTGCGGGTTCCGTGATCGAATCCGCGAATTCGAAGCGAAGGGCATCGTCGTCTACGGCGTCTCGTTCGACACGCGCGAGGAGAACGCCGACTTCGCTCGGAAGTTCGACTTCCCGTTCCGCCTGTTGTGCGACACGAAACGCGAGCTCGGGCTGGCGTATCGCACGTGCGAACGCGCCGACGAGGCTTACGCGAAGCGCCACACGTACGTGATCGGCACCGACGGCAAGATCGAGCACGCGATCGATACGAAAGACGCCGCGGGCCAGGCCGCGGCGTTGCTCGGTTTGCTGTGATTTTCGGTCAGAAGCTCGCGCCGAGCACCAGCGCGAACTGCGTGTAGTCCGCGTCGCCGTTGACGCCGGAGAACTCCATGTCGCTGCCGAACAGCGCGCGCAAGTCGATTCCGACGTACCAACGTTCGGCGAACGGCACTTCGACTCCGAGGTGCGCGTAGCCCGCGAGGCTCGAGTCGTCCTCGCTGTTGGTCGAGCTGCCGTTGTCGGCCTCGATCTCGGCGTTGATCAGCGCGAGGCCCGCGCCGACGTACGGTCGGACGCTCTGACCGGTCATCTCGAGGCGCGCGCCGACGGAGAACTCGGTGGTCGTCGACGTGACGTCGACGTTGCCGATCTCGTCGTCGTCGGCGGAGTATTGGAGGCTCGTCTCGAGGCCGAGGCCCGAGTCCTTCGACATCACGACGCACTCGGCGCCGACGACGAACTGATCCTCGGTCGGGGCCCAGAGGTCTTCGTCGAGCGCACGCATCCCGAGGATGGCGCCGACACGGGTGTCACGCTCGCCCTCGGTGAGGGCAGCGCAGGAACAGAGGAAGAACGGCAGGACGACGATCGCACGGCGCATGAAAATCTCCGCGTTGGAGAGGGCAAGTCGAAGCGGGGATGGGTGGGGCGCCGACGGAGACCGTCGGGTCCGACTCCGCAGAGATCTACCCGAAAGCGGAGTTTCGGTCGAGCGACTAGCTCGCAGAGTCTCGGCCGAGCGGCGAGATCGTCGAACTCGGCCGCTCGACTCAGCGCCTGCGGAGTTCGTTCAGAGCGTCGACTGCACGAGCTCGTCCATCCACGACTCGTACACGGTGTAGTTCGAGCTGTGCGACGCCTTCGCGAGCACGAACGGCTCGTGGCGCGTCAGCAAGATGCCGAGCGCGGCGCTGCAGCCGGCGCGGGTCA
The DNA here is from genome assembly GCA_023150475.1 of Planctomycetota bacterium. Classification (GTDB taxonomy): domain Bacteria; phylum Planctomycetota; class UBA1135; order UBA1135; genus JACRIN01. The sequence continues at coordinate 8,371 of JAKLKU010000042.1, read as the reverse complement.
TCGCGTTCGTGTCCTTCGCCGCGATGCGTTTCGAGAGGTAGCCGATCGCGTCGAGCGAACCGTGGTGGCCGAGTCCGAACGCGAGCAACGCTTGCAGGCCGGGCTCCTTCAAGCCGGCGGCCACGTCGCCGACGCGCGCGACGTCGGCGGGATCGCCGAACGTGCAGAGCATCGCGGCGAGCGAAACGCGAGAGTGAGCCTTCTTCTCGGCGGCGAGCCGCGCCACGAGTCCCTCGTGCGCCGCAGGCGAACCGATCAACGCGAGTCCGGTCGCTGCGTAGTGCTGACGCACCGGATCGGAGTTCGTGGCGTGCGCCGCGAGCAGTCGCTCGACCGAACCGTGGTCGCGCGCGAGTCCGAGAGCGATCCAGTACGCCATGCGGAAGTCGGCGTTGCGTTCCAGAGCCTCGGCCTTGCGCAGCGCCGCGAGCGCCTTGTCGTCGAGCGTCGCACGCACCGCGAGACCGAGACCGAGCGCGCACCACGGACGGCCGATCGCGTCGGCTTCGAGCGCTTCGATCAACGTCGTGCGCGCCAGAGTGTCGGCGATTCGCCCGAGCGAGACCATCAGGAAGCCACGGGTGACCGGCTCGTTCTCGCGCTGCAACGCTTCGTAGCCGACCAACGACGCGCGCGAGTGTTTGGTGAGTCCGAGCGCGATCGCCGCGGACCGGCGCAGCTCGAGGTCCTGACCGACGAGCAGTTTCTCGATCAACCCGAACGCTTCTTCGGTGCCGACACGCGCGACCGCTTCGAGCGCACGGCAACGCACCGGCGTGGAGAGCTTCTCGTCGCTCGCGAGCTCGAACGCGAGCTTCTCGAGCGCCGCGCACGGTGCGACCGTTTGGTAGATCATCGCGGCGACGGCGACACGGTCACCGACGCCGGGCGAACGAGCGCGAGTGACGCGCTCGACCAGACGGTCCGCGCGGTCGTCGAGTCCGACGCGCCGGCCGATCGCCAGCGCCGCGACCGCGAGCGGTTGCGCCGCGCCGCAGATGTCGACGCCCGGTTTCACGCGCCCGGTCTCCGCGAGCTTCTGCAGCGCTTCGAACGCAGGTTCGTTGGCGATCGAGCCGAGCGCGAGGATCGCGCGCTGGCGCACGATCAGGCTCGGATCCTCGAGCGCGGCGAGCAGCACGTCGACCGACGCTTTGCCCGCCATGCGCCCGACCGCGGCCGTCGCGTCCGAACGCTCGATCGCGTCGGCGGCCTTCAGTTCGTCGCGAAAGGTCTCGTCGAGACCGCCCCGCAGGAGATCGAGGCGCGCTTGCAGCAGCGCTTCGCGCTCCGCCGGAGTCTCGATGCCCGTGGTGAGCCCGAGACGGACGACGACGCGGTTCGGCTGGATGAACTCGGTCTTGTTGAACTCCCACCACATCCACCAGTTGGCGTCGTTGCTCGCTTCGGCCGCTTGCGTCGCGGGCAGGAACGGCGAGGTCGGACCTTGCGGAGCCTGCGCCGGAGCCGGCGTCATCGCCGGACGTCCGTTGACCGCGGGTTTGTTCGGCGATCCACCCGCCGGCGGTGCCGTGTCCGCCGGCGCGTTCTTGCCGACTCCTCCGGACGGAACCGTGTCGCCGGGCCCTGCATAGGACCCGCCGCTCCCTTGGGGTTTCTGGTGCGTGGCGCAGTAGCGGTTCTGTGCCACGACGAAGCTCACGGGCGCGCACGCGACCGGCTGCACGAGCGCGCGGGCGTGCGCGCGCGGGGCCGCAGCGGCGGACGCGACGAGTGCGCAGCCCGTGAGGAAAGACACGAAGCGGGGAAGCATCGAACGCATGGCTGACCTCCAGGGTGGACCCGCTGTGGCAAGGCTTGGACCAGGCCCGAAGTGGCGCTCCCACGGCTGGGGCGGATGCTCCAAGTCCTTTCGCGGCCATGGCTTGGGCCACCACGATCGCTCGCGTTCCGGCCGCCCCTCGCACTTCGCGACGCCGACACCCGAGGCGTCCGTTCCCTCCCCGTAACCTCGTTGCCACGGCACCGGATCGACGCCTGGTCGTGCCAGGATGTCGGCCCGCCGCCGCCAGGCGACGGTCGCTCGCCGATCCAGAAGACACCATGCCCAACCTCCGACACCTCCTGGGTCTCGGCCTGGCGCTCGTCGGCCTCGCCCTGGCCGCGGTCGCGCAGAAGCCGGCTGACCTGACGTTCGACCAGACGCACGCGACCTGGACGCAGGTGCTGCGCGAGCACGTCAAAGGCGATCGCTTCGACTACAAGGCGCTCGTCGCCGATCGTTCGAAGCTCGACCAGTACCTCGGCATGCTCCAAGCCGTTCCGCGCGAGGAGTTCGAGCGCTGGACCAAGGAGCAACGCTTCGCGTTCTGGATCAACGCCTACAACGCGTACACGTTGCACCTCGTCGCGAAGAGTTATCCGCTCGAGTCGATCAAGGACCTCGGCGCGCTCTTCAAGTCCGTCTGGGACAAGCCCTTCGTCCCGCTCGGCCACCTGTTCCCCGACGCGCCGAAGAAGGAACTCACGCTGAACGACATCGAGCACGAGATCCTGCGCCCCAAGTTCAAGGACGCACGCGTGCACGCCGCGATCAACTGCGCGTCGCGCGGTTGTCCGCCGCTGCGCTCGCAAGCGTTCGTCGCCGACTCGCTCTCGGCGCAGCTCGACGAACAAGTGCGCGCGTGGCTCGCCGACACCAGTCGCAACCGCTTCGACGCGGCGAAGAAGAAAGCGCAAGTCTCCGAGATCTTCAGTTGGTTCAAGGAGGACTTCGTGCGCGATGCTGGTTCGGTGCGCGAGTGGCTCGCGAAGTACGCGCCCGAGGAACACGCGACTTGGCTGCGCGCGGCGCAGAAGGAGCTCGACCTCTCGTATCTCGACTACTCGTGGAAGCTGAACGACGTCGAGCGCTCGAAGCGCTGACGCCTAACGGAACCGTCGCGAACGACCCCTGAGAGCCGGCGTAGGTTGCAGGCGTGCGACGAGGCCGTCGACACGTCGGTTTGCGGCGGCCAGCGTCCGCGCACTAGACTCGCCAGCCCTTTCAGCCGCGAGTCCGAGGCTCGCCAGACGATTCCGAGCCCGCCACTCGATAGGAGGAACCACCATGAAAGCCACGCAACGCATCGCTTTGGGACTCATTGCGCTCGTCCCGCTCGCCTCGCTCGCCTCCGCGCAGGCCGAACGGGCGCGCGGGCAGGACCGCGCCGGCCAGGAAGCCGCTCGTGCGCAGGAGGAAGCCCGCGCCAAGGCCCGCGAACAGGAACAACGCGCCCGCGACGAGGCTTCGCAGCGCGAGCGCGAGGCCAAGGCCCAAGGCGAAGAGAAAGGCGTCGCGGAGAAGAACCCGCGTGCGGTCGCCAACGAGATCGCGAAGCTCGAAGCGATGCACCGCGAGCGCATGGCGCGCATCAAGCGGCTGATGGAGGTCTACCGCGAGGAGAAGAACATGGAGCGGCTCGCCGAACTCGAGAAGCTGCGCGACGCCCAGGTCAAGCGCTACGAGAACGCGCGCAACCGGCTCAAGGAACGCGTCGGCGCCGCGGAGTTCGAACGCATCGACGGCGCGCTCGCGCCCGGACGCAAGCCTGGCGCGAAACCGACGCGCCGCACCGGCAACGTCGAAGAGCGCGCCAAGCAAGAGCGCATGGAGCGCGAACGTGCCGAGAAGGAACGCGCGGAAAAAGCCCGCCAGGAAGCCGAAGCTCGCGAGAAGCGCGAGAAGAACGCCCGCGAACAGCAGAAGGCCAAGGAACAGGGCGGCGGAGGCCGCTGAGGAGAACTTCCATGAAGCACACGCTCATCGCCCTCGGAATCACGCTCGTCGCTGCCTGCTCGTCGCAGGAAGGCACCGCATCGACGCCGTCCGGCACGTCGGGCTCCAACGCTGCGCAACCGGAAGGCGCGGGAAGCGACGTCGACGCTGCGGCCGACGTCCCGACGCAAGACGAAGCCGACGCGGCCGCCGCGCAGTCGATCGACAAGCAGAACGCCGACGCCGAGTTCGAGAAGCTGAAGAACGAGATCGGCGGCGGCGGCTAGCGCCGCGGCGACTCGCGCCACGCCCGAACACGAGGGCAAGTGAAGTCCCCCTACGCCGAACCTTCGCGTGGACGGCGTGTCGCTTGGACTCTGTATGCGTTGGTGTTCGGCGTCGGTGGCGCCGCGTGGTGCTTCCACCAAGCGTGGATTGGTGCATGGTTCGGCACTTGGTCCGCGTCTTCCTGCGTCTACGCCGCCGTGTGCATGGTGGCGCTCTGCGTCGCGCTGTCGACGAGTCGACGCTCGCCCACGGCTGATTCGGTGCTGGTCGGCGTGTTGAGCTCCGCGCTCTTCGTGGCGGTGCCGTTCGGGCTCCTGCTCGGCGTGCTTTGCGTCGCAGGCGTCCTCACGCGCACCCTGAGTTTCGACTCGCCCGGGGCCTGGTTCATCGGCATCACGTTGCCGCCGATCGCTTGCACGCAGATCTACGGGCGCGAAGCGCAGCTCGCGTTCCGGCGCATCAAGGCGAGCAACGTGGACTCGTTCTGGATGCTCGCCGGCCTCTTCCTCGCTCCGCTCGCGGGCTTTGGTTGCCGGATCGTCCAGGATCGGCTCGTCGAAGCGACGTTCGAGCGTGTGCTCACAGACGATCCGGCCGACGAGACAGCGTGGATCGCGCTCACGCGGCCGTTCGTCTACCACTGCGAGCTCGCGGACTGGCGCACCGCTTGGAACGCGGCGCGCAGCGCGAATACGCCGGCTGAGCTCGAGCGCGCCGCGCGCATCGCACGAGCGCACTTCGCGCTGACCGGGAACTCGCTCGAGGACGACTCGGACTGATCAGAGGCAGAACGTCGCGGCAAGGGCGTCGCTCAGGTTGACGCCGGCCGGCGGCGCGATCGGGTCGCGGTACCAAAGTTGGAAGCGCCACGTCGAGCCCGCGGTGATCTGTCCGCCGATCGACGGCGGGTTGGTGATGTCGAGCGCCGTCTGCGGCGCACCGCTCGGGCCCGTGTTCGTCACCGGCAAGCGGTAGAAGCCGCCCGAGACGCATAGGAAGCCGTTCTGGAACGGCACGCCCGCGGTCGCGTTCGGGCCGTAGAAGAAGAGGCACGACTTGTTCGGCGGACAGCCGCTCGCCTTCAGGACGAGCGAGTTCAGCGCGACGCTGGTGCTCCCGCTCGCCGAGATCAACGCTCCCGAGCCGACCGAGTTCGGCGACGTCACGCAGTAGTTCGTCCAACCGCACGGGCTGCCGTTGCCGAGCGTGCCGTCGACGTCGATGTTCTGCGCGTAGAAGTCGCCCGAGTCAGTGCGGTCGTCGTGCCAGCCCGCGCGCGCCATGCCGGACGAGTCGATCACGACTTCGAGATCGTCCTTGTTCGAGATCGCGGTCGAGACCGGCGTCGGATTGCTGCCCCAGAGCGAGTTGCCCGCGCCGTCGAGTCGCCACGCGACGACGTTCTGCTGCGGCCCGGGCGGAGTCGCCTGGTGGAAACAGAAGACCAGCGCGCCGTCGCCGAACGGCAGCGTGCGCACGAACGAGTCGTTGGTCGCGTCGATCGGGTCGAGCACGATGCCGTCGGCGCCGAACACGAGCGACCCTGCGGCGGACACGCGTTGCACGTTGACGCCCCACTGACTCTGCGTCGTGTTGCGGCGCTCGAACGCGACCAGCAGATCGCCGCTCGCGCCGAGCGGCACGACCGACGGATAGAGCTCGAGCACGTTCGCCGCGTTGGCGATGCGCAGACCGTTGTGAGCGAAGGCTTCGACGCCGTTCGCGTTCAAGCGCTGCACGTATGCGTTGAAGTCGCTGCCCACCGAAACGTGCCACGCCAACACGGCACCGCCTGCGCCGTCGGGTTTCACGTCGGGCCAGTACGCGATCGAGAGCGACGCGTTGTCGAGCACGCTGACCGGCGCCACGCCCCACAACGCATTGCCGGCGGAGTCGTACTTCTGCGCGCGCAGGTGCCGCGGACTCGCGAACGTGCCGATGTCGCGCAGCCACGCGACGATGTACTTGCCCGAGTCGGCCGCGATCACTTGGCAGAAGCCCGGGTCCTCGCCGGCGGCGCCGGTGATCGCGAGTCCGTTCGCCGGATATTGAACCGCGCCGCTCGCGTCGACGCGTTGGATGCGCACGCTGCCGTCAGCGCCGCTCGGCGAACGGCTCCACACGACCGCCAACGAGTCGTCGGTGAGTGCGGCGCACTGCGGCGCAGCTTCGAAGTCGTTGTTCGCCGAAAGCGTGATGCCGTTCGCGCCCCACGCGAAGGCGCCGGCCTGCGTGATCTTGTACGCGTACACGTCGAGGTCGGCGCCGGCGCGCGTGTCGGTGAACGCGAGCAGCGCGTTGCCCTGGGAATCGACGACGAGGTCCCAATCGACGAGCGAACTCGACTGCGGGTTCGCGCTGACGAGGAGCCCGTTCGCCGGCAAGAGTGCATTGCCTTGCGCGTCGACGCACTGCACGTACACCGCGTAACTGCCGCTGCGGTTGTCGAACCAACCGAACCAGGTCTTGCCGTCGGCGGTCGACGCGACCTTGGGCACGGCTTGGTCGTTCGCGGCGACTGCGACGCCCAGGTTGGTCGCGGGGTTGTTCGACCATTGCGCGAGAGCGGCGTTCGTGAAAGCGACGAACGCGACGACCGGAAGGACTCGGTGCAGGCTGCGAAGGTGCTTCATCCCGACCATGCTACGCGCGGCCTCTGCCACCGGCGGCTGCGCACGACGGCGCATCGTCTGAGAGCGGACGGCGCCGACCACCCGAGTCACACGGCACACGATTCGCGCCAGAGCGGAAATCGGCCGCATACGTTGCCCGCACGACGCCCCGAGGGCGCAAACCCTCGAGCGAGCGTGCGCTCCCGCGCGCCGACCAGAGCGCAGATCCACCAGCGAACCCTTCCCTCCGACGCCGGCGCAACGCAAGTGCGGCGGCCGTTCATCCCCGAATCAAGAGCTTCTCCTCATGTTGCGCACATTGGCCATCTGCTTCACGCTCGCCCCCGCGGCTTCGGCGTTCCAAGCGAACGACTTCGTCGTGCCCGCTGGCGCGAGCTTCGTCTACGACACCGACGTCAAGGGTCCGCTCGTCGCGGACAACGTGATCATCGAAGCGGGCGGTGCGCTGCGCGCGTTCGGCACGCAACCGTTCAAGGTCTACGCGAACGGCAAGATCCGCATCGACGGCACCGTCGACCTCTCGGGCTTCGACAGCCTCGGCGTCGTGTCGTTGAACACGACGAACTTGCCGGAGCCCGGCGGGCTCGGCGGACCCGCGGGTGGACGAGGCGGTACGGGCTCGTGGCAGACGACGACGAGCACGCCGTACGGAGGCAAAGGCTTCGGACCGCTCGCGTGGTTGGGTGGCGGCGGTGGTGAAACCGGGTGGCACGACTTCAAACAAGGGACCGCATTTCGTCGCGGAGCAGGCGGCGGCGGCGGCGCGTTCGCAGCGAACCAGCCGGTGAGCTCGAATCTCGAGGATCCCGCGAACCTCGGTCTCGTCGCACGACCTGGCCACAACGGTGGACGTGAAGCGTTCGGAGCGATCTCCGGTGCGCTCAAGCCGCACGGCGGTCGCGCCGGCAAGTCGGTGTTCGTCGATGCCGACGCAACGAACGACTTCTACGGTCGCAAGCTCGATCCGCAGAGCGGTCAGATCATCCTGGGTGAACTGCTCGCACCGATCGGCGGCTCCGGTGGCGGCGCCGGCGGCGATGCGGCATTCACGAGTGGGCAGAGCTTCCCGAAGACGCCGTTCTCACCGAGTGGCGACGAAAAAGGCTCCGGTGGCGGAGGTGGTGGCGGCCTCGGCGTCTTCGTGGCGAACGAATTCGTCCTCGGTCCGGCCGGCCGCTTGCGCTGCGACGGCGGCAAAGGCGGCGGCGGCGAGAACACCAACTTCTTCGACCGCGTCGGCGGTGGATCGGGCGGCGGCTCCGGCGGCATGGTCGTGATCCAAGCCGCGAAGATCGACCTCTCCGCGACGCCCGACAAAGCAATCACGGCGCGAGGCGGTCTGCGCGGGCCCGGCAAGTTCGACGTCACTCAGCAACCGATCGAAGGCCAAGGCGGCCACGGTGGGCCTGGGCTCGTGCAACTGCACATCGCGGACGCGCAGCAGATCTTCATGCCCGCAGGCAAGACGCTGAGCGACCTCGTGTCGCCCGCGCCGCACGTCTTGATCCCCAACCCGAACCTCTGACGTAACGAAGTTCTCTTCGCGCGCGGCGACGCGGAGCGCTCGCTCTCCCTTCGCTCCCGCCGTCGCGCGCGGCTTCCTTCCGGATACTGCCCCGCATCACTGCGCCAAAACCGGCTTGGAAACGGGCCGGAAAACGCGCCAGCGCAGCAGCCTCTCGACGCTCCACGGCGCGGTCTCGAGCCCGAGCTTCATCGCCGGCGTGACGCC
>JAKLKU010000041.1 GCA_023150475.1 Planctomycetota bacterium | reverse complement strand
AGCTCGGCCTCGAGACCGCGCCGTGGAGCGTCGAGAGGCTGCTGCGCTGGCGCGTTTTTCGGCCCGTTTCCAAGCCGATTCTGGCGCAGTGATGCGGGGCAGTATCGCTACGCGGCGGTGAGGTTTCGACGCTCCGCCGCCTCTCGTTCCTTCCGCTCATGTGTGCGCCCGAGCCACAGCGCGATCGCTGCCCACAGGATCCCAATCGTCACGGCGACGCCGGCGAGGCCGCCGCCGAGCGACTGCACGGTTGGTTTGACCCACACGCCGAGCAAGTCGCCGACTCGCCACACGAACGTCTCGATCAGACTCTTGACGCGGTACTTCACTTCGCGCGAGAGCGGCGTGTACAGCACGTCGCGCGCCGGTGACGCGAGACCGTAGTTCGTGCCGCGCATCGCGACTTGGACGCACGCGAGCACCGCGAACGTCGGAGAGACCGCGAGCCACGAGAAACCGATCACGGCGACCGTCGGTAATGCGACCAACGCGACCGGCGTGCCGAGGCGTGAGAGCACGCGCCCGGTCAAGAAGAGCTCGAGCACGAACGTCAGCGTCTGCGTCCAGAAGTCGATGCGCGCGAGGTCGGCTTGCTGCAGCGCGTCGCGTTGGGCTTGCGTCAGCGCGGGGTCGGCGTACCGCTGGCCGACGATCACCGCTTGTTCGACGTAGAACATCGTGAACGTCATCGCCGAGAGCAACATCACGGCGGACATCCCGAGCAGGTACGGCGAGCCGAACGCGAGTTTGACGCTCGACGCGAGCGAGCCTTCGACGCGGACTTCGTGTTGCGCTTCCGCCGATTCGCGTTGCAGGCTGCGCGCAGCGTGCGCGACGCGCGTCATCGCGAAGACCGCGAGCTCGAGCAGCACGAACGAACAGAGGAAGAACGCCGGCCGCGGGATGTCGTCGGCGAAGACTTCGTTGAATTTCGCCCCGGCCATCGCGCCGAGCGTGCCGCCGACGCCGATCACGCCGAACACGCGTTTCGCCGCCGCCGGCGAGAACACGTCGGCGAGGTAGCCGCGCAGGACCGCGATCGCGAAGACGTTGAAGACGCTGAACCAGACGAAGAAGACCCAGTTCAGCGGACTGCCCTTCTCCGACGACGTCCACTGGTAGAGCGCGCCGAACACGAGCAGCGTGAACCCGAAGAACTGATAGAAGAGCGGCAGGAAGAGGCGCCGCGGGAACTTCGCGACCAGCCACGAGTAGAGCGGGTGCACGAGCACCATCGCGACGCACGTGCCCGTGAAGAGCCAGGGCAGGTTCGCAGTGCCTTCCTTCACGCCGGTCTGCTCGCGCACCGGGCGCAACGCGAACGTGCTCGCCAGGATGAAGAAGAAGTAGAGCGCCGCCCACGCACACGCCGCGCGCTCCTCGCGGCGGATCAGCGCGAAACGGGCGAACCAACCGAGCTCTTCGCGCTGCGCCATGGCCCGCCGTTCTGAAGGACGGCGCGTCCGAACGCAAGCCCGCACTGGTGCTTCACGCGCAGGCTACGGGGAACTCACGCCGCACGAACCTCGCGGCCCGACCCTTCACTCGTCCTCGCCTTCGTCCTCGCCTTCGTCCTCGCCTTCGTCCTCGCCTTCGTCCTCGCCTTCGTCCTCGCCTTCGTTCTCGCCTTCGTTCTCGCCTTCGTTCTCGCCTTCGTCCTCGCCTTCGTCCTCGCCTTCGTCCTCGCCTTCGTTCTCGCCTTCGTCGACGCCGAAGGAGTCGGTGAACTCGAGGTCCTCGTCTTCGCCCAATCCGCCGCGTTCGCCGTCGGCGCCGAACGTCGTCAGGACGTACGACTCACCGTCGACGGCGCGGCGATAGCGATAAGGGCGGCCCCACGGATCGAGCGGCAACGTCTCGAGGCACGGGATCCCGTCGGCATCCGATCCGAGCAGTTCGTCGAGCGTCTCCGGCAGTCCGCCCCGAACGATGGACCAGCCGTCCAACACGCCGTCGAGGCGCTCGAAATCCCGCGCGACGACCCCCCGGCGACTCTCGACGGCGTCCGTCCGCGCGGGATGGTCGAGGAGACCGAGCACCAGCGACTTCGTCACGTCGAGGCGGATCGTCCAGCGGTCCGGGCGAACGGCCCAACTCGCGTGGACGCGACTCGGCTGCGCGGAGAAACGTCGGAGGAAGTACGAGAGCTCCCACGGCGGCGCTTCCAGCCACTCGATGCTCGCCAAGAAGCTCTCGAAGCCAGCGAGGACCCGCGCGACGTCGACCTGCAACGCCTGCGCGGGATTCGCACCGTCGAGTTCCGCTGCGAACGCGGCGAGCGCGGCGCTCGGCTCGACGCCGTCGAGGATTCGTCGCGCGGCGCCCGGACGCCACGCGTCGTTGCCGCCCTGCAGCACGGCGAGTCCTCCGCCGCGGGGCAGGCATGCGACGCAGTAGCTCTCCGCGCCGACGACGCGCGCGAAGAGTTGCTCCAAGAAGTCCGTGTCGTCGTCGTTCGGCGTGCCCCCGACGAAGGACCCGAAGCGCGGCAGGTTCGGCTCGAATCGGAACGTCGTGGCCTCGTGCTCACCCACTCGCTCGGTGCGCGGTCCGACGCCCTCGAAACCGGATGCGGTGAGCCGCGGATCGGTGCAGAACGCGCTCCAGGCGTTCGCGACGCGCGAGAGCTCCGCGCGCGGACTCCACCCCGTGCTCCGCAGTCCACTCGAGTCGAACGACACCGACTGCGCGAAGACGGGCCCGTACGCGGAGCGCAGCGCGCCCCATCGATCGAGGCACGCGAGCCACCACTGTGCGAGTTCGGGCCACTTCGGATTCTCGGCGTGGATCGACTCTTCGAGCGCGCGCAGGAGCAGTGCGCCGGTCTCCGACCACTTCGCGACGTCGCACGACGAGAGCCAGTGGACCGACGCGTCCGGATCCAAGTGCGCCGCGAGCGCGGCGTAGTCGATGCGTTGAGGCGAGTACTGCTTGCCGAAGGGACTCGTCTCCGCGACTCCCAACACCGCCTCGAGCGAATACTCCCCGCCGCGAACGTCGAACACGACGTCCAAGCGTCGCGCCGACGCGATCCAAGCGCGAACCGACCGTAGGAGGGCTTCGATCGGTTCGATCATCTCGAACGCAACGACGTCGGAATCGATCGCTCCCGATTCGAGCATCTGTTCCAACTGCCCGAGCAGCGCGTCGATCGCGAGCTTGTTGCGCGCGAAATGGCCGGCTGCATCGGAGCAGATCGTGAGCAGCCCGTCGGGCCACGCCGCAAGCAGGGGCCAAGGCGACGTCGGCGCGCCTCGGCCGGGACGGGACGAAAGCGCGGCGTAGCGACCGACCACGCGAACTTCGTGGCCCTCGAACTTCGGCGCCTCGCGACTCCACTCTGCGGCGTCGAGCAGCGGGACCAGGACGGTCATCTCCATGCCCGACGCATCCAGCGGCAACGCGACGGCGAACGGGCGAGACGTGTCGAACGCGGCTACGTCGGGAGTCGCGACGATCGTCCCGAGCAGTTCGCCGAGCAGTTCGCCGAGCAGGTCCGGCCCGGTGATGCGCGACGACGCAGGGGCGACCGACGCGAGCAGCTCGTGCAGCTCCCGCGCGAGCTCGTCCGCCGAGCGCGCGACGACCAGCGTCGAGGTGTCCTCCGGCACGAGCTCCGCGAACTCGCGGGGCAGTTCGCCCGCGTAGGTCGGCGCGAGCAAGAGCGTCGCGCACGCTAGGCGCGAACCGATGCGACGGAGCAGCGGTTGGCGCCGCCCGGCGAGACCTTCGTCTCGGATCGTGAGGCGCACGACCTACTCGTCGCGCTCGCCGGCTTCGCCGTCCTCGACCGGCTCGTACACGTCTTCCGGCGGGAAGTACTCCGGCAGCGGCAACTCGTCGGTCGAGAGGTCGCCGGCCTCGCCGCGGCCGCCTTGCGCGCCGTCCGCACCGAACGTGCGCACGACGAACGTCGACCGGTCGGGCGAGAGCTCGTAGACGTAGGGGCGCCCCCACGGATCCTTGGGCTCCACGTCCGCGTACGACTCGCCGAAGGGATCCAGCGCGGAGAGTTCGTCGAGCTTCGCGGGATACGCGCCGTCATGGTGCGCGGCCCAGCGCACCAAGCCCCACTGGAACGTCGCGAGCTCGCTGCGCGCTCGGGCGCGGCGCGCGTTGCTCGTCTCGACGGCGTGCAGGCGGTCGAGGAACTCGCCGAGTCCGCGAGAACCGACGCGCAGGCATGTGCCCATGCTCGCGCCGCGCACCGACGCCTGCACCACGACGGGGAACGGCGTCGCGCCGAGGCTCACGAGCGTGGCGAGCGTGTCGTCGCTGTCCTGCTCGGCGAGCGGCGTGCCTTCGAGCGCGTGCGCGACCGCGACGAGGATGCGCGAGACGTCGACGAACATGCCGTAGCCCGGGTTCGCACCGTCGAGCTCCGTGGCGAGACGCGCGAGCGCCTGCGACGGTTCGCCGCCGTGCAGCACGCGCTTCAACGCCTGTTCACGCCACGCGCCGTTCGCGTCGCCGCAGGTGACCGCAGCGACCCGGGGGCCGGCGCTCGCCAACACCACGCGCAAGGACTCACCACCGAAGATCCGCGCGAAGAACGGCCGGATGGTCTCGCGAGCTTGGTCGATCGCGCCGGCTTGGCCGGGTTGCAGCGCGAGCACGAGCTTCGCGAGCCGCTCGAAGTCGTAGGCGAGTTTCCAACTCGTCGCCGTCACGCCGGCGAGCTGCAGCGGCTGTGCGGCTTCGGCGACGAGTCCGAGCGGCGCGAACGAGGGATCGCCGAGGAACTCGCGCCACGCTTGCTCGTACGCCGCGGGATCGGGCGGTCGCAGCGAGAACGCGGCACGCAGGCCTTCGGCTCCGAGGTCGACCGAGCACGCGAGCTCGCGGCCGCCGACGGACTGCAGCTTGGCCGAGTGCTCGAACACCGCTTGCAGCGCGTCGACGAACTCGCGCGGGATGGCGCCGGCCTCCGCCATGGCGTCGAACGCGCCGGCGTACATGTTCGCGGTGAGCTCGGCCATCTCGGCCTGCGAATAACACGCGACGAGCTGCAGCGCCGCGGTGGGCTCGACGCGGCGCACGAGCTCGAGCCAGTCGACCCGTTCGCTCGAGCCGAACTTCGCGAGCGGCGAGCCGGGCTTGTTCCTGAGCTCGCCGCGCAGCGCGTGCTCTCCGCCAGCCGTGTCCACGGCGAACTCGAGCACGTCCGCGGAAGCGACGAGGTCCTTCGCGAACCTCAGGTAGAGCTCGAGCATCTCCGACAGATCCATCGGAGCGTCGGCCTGCTCGAACACGCCTGCTTCGATCATCTGTTCGAACTGGCCGAGCGCCGCGTCGATCTCGAGCTTGAAGTGCGCGACGAGCCGCGCCGCGTCGAGCCTGCCCGCGATCAACGTGTTCGGCCAGTTCTCGACGAGCCGCGACGGTTTGCCGCTCACGGGCGGCGCGTCGCCGAGCGTGCAGGCGACCCAACCGCCGGCCTTGGCGAACGAAAGCTTCTCCGGCGAGCCCGCGGTCGACGCGATCCACGCGTCGGCGTCGCGCGTCGGCAGCAGAAACGTCGGATACGCGTCGCCGCGACCGACGCGCAACGCGAGCGCAGCGGGCCTCGCGCCGTCGAGCTCGGTGACGTCGCCGGGCAAGTCGAGTTCGAGCGCGAGTTTCGCGAGCAGCGCGCGGCCGGTCAGCGCCGCGCCTTCGGGTTCGACGTGCACACGGAGCGCTTCCAACTCGGCCGCGAGCGCGTCGGGCGAACGCGCGGCGACGAACAGCACGGCGTCTTCCGGCACGAGCGTCGTGAGCTCCGTGGGCAGGGCTTGCGCGGCAACCAGCGGCGACGAAACGACGCACGCGAGCGAGATCAAGGCGAGACGCATCGAAGGCTCTCCGGGGAAACGCGGTCGGCAGGACGTGTTCGGGCGAACTGTATCACTGCGCGAACGACCGCTGAACGCGACGGACCCGCCCCCGAGCCGTTCCCGCCCCGAGCCGTTCCCGACGGGCAGACGGGCCGGCGGGCCGGCGGACTCGGTGCGCGATGGGCCGCTGCCGCGCGAGGTCCGCTCGAACGGGGACGCGGCGCCTCCGCACGGTGGAGGCGGGTCGACTCGCTCGCTATCCTCTTCGCCCTTTCGAAGTCAGACACAGCCGCTTCGGCGCGCGCCGTGGGTCCTGGGGACCGACGGGCCGCACGAACGCAGACCGTCGGGCCCCTGCTCCCGACTCGACACGCATCTCGTCATGAACACTCACCTGTTCCTCAATCTGTTCCCGGTCCTCGCCCAGTCCAACGACGCCGCCGCTCCCGCCGCCGGCCAGAGCGTGCTCGGCGCCGCGTTCGGCCTCCTGATGGGCATCGTCCAGTTGATCGTCGGCCTCTCGATCGCCGCGTTCGCGATCAACAAGGGCTTCCAGATCGTCAGCGGCCTGCTCTCGGGCATCGAGATCTGGGCCGAAGTCCGCAAGCGCAACGCCGCCGTCGCGTTGCTCGCCGCCGGCGTGGTCATCAGCTACACGAACGTCATCGCCGGCGGCATCGCCGCGATGACGACCGGCCTGCAGAACCTCGTCAACGGCGAGCTCTCCTCGGGCATCGGCGCCGTCGTCGGCGGCGCGCTGAACCTCGTGATCGCGATCATGGTCGCGAGCTTCGCGATCACCGTCACGTTCAAGGTGATGGACAAGCTCACGCAGAACATCAACGAGAAGGACGAGTTCAAGAACGGCAACATCGCGATCGGCATCGTCTACGCCGGCATCCTGATCGGCGTGTCGGGCCTGATCTCGGCCGGCGTCTCGGGCATCGGCGCGTCGGTCACGGCGTTCCTGTCGGCGCTGCTCGACTACTTCGACGTCTTCAAGTGAGAGCGCGGACGCTGCGTTCGCGAGACGAGGCGGCCTTCGGGTCGCCTCGTTCGTTTTCCGCGAGCGTTCGATCGCCGAGCAGCGGACAGCGAGGCGAGCCACTCGAGCTGCGCGTGCGCGATCGCCAGCGCACCGTCGGTCGCGTGCACGCTGTAGTCCCAACCCGCGGCTGCGTAGCGCGCACGATCGGCGGCGAGACACGCGATCTCGTGCCGGACGCCGTTCGCGGCCGCGGCGAGGAACTCGGCGCGCTTCGTCGGTGAGAGCACTTCGAGGAAGTAGAGCCGCAGTCGGATCGGGTCGTGCGGCACCCCTTCGGCGAGCTCCGAGCCGACCCAGTTCGCCAAGGTGGTCTCGCCGCGCGCCGTGATCCGATAGAGCCGCCGGCGCTGTCGTGTCGAGCGATCCTCGACCGAGCGCAAGAGCCCGCGCCGCTCCAAGCGTTGCACCAGCGGGTAGATCGCGCCTGCGGAGCCGCTGAATCGCGAATTGCGCGAAGAAGCGAAGTGGGTTCGCACGACGTGCGGCGTGCACGCCCCTTCCTTCCACACCACGCCGAGCACGACGTGCTCGAGCTCGCTCGGTTTGCGCTGCGCCATCGTCGTCTCCGCGCCAAGCCTAACGTGGGACTCACCGTGCCGCTCTGGATTCGGTTAACCTCGTGACTACTACGAATCGTAGTAGTGCGTCCCCTACACCGGAGTCCTCCGTGCCAATCCACCGCTCCATCGCCACCTGCTGGGCGCTCGGCGTCCTCGCCGGCTCGCTCGCCGCCGCGCCTCGTGTCGAGCAGCCTCGACTGCGCATCGATCCCCTGCTCGTCGCCGAAGCGCGCGCAGTGTGGGAGCTCGCGTCGCAGACTCCGAATCCACTCTGGCCGGACTGGGAGATCGCGCACACTCCGATCCTCGTCTACTTGCCCGGAGTGCAGGACGTGTTGATCGGCCACCCCGCGCCGCCCGCGGGCTTCGTCCGCTACTCGGGCACCGTGCGCTTCGGCGACGCGGAGATCTGGCTACGCGATGGACCGACCTTCATCGAATGGGACGGCCAGAACACTTCGCGGGACGTCGCGGGGGTCCGCACGCTCGTGCTCGCGGACACGCTCTCCAACCGCAAGCAGGACTTGCGCGGCTGGTTCGAGGACCCACGACCGACCGAGACCAAGCTCGCAGACCTCGGTTACGAGGAGCAACTGCTCACCGACCCGTACGAGCAACTCGCCATGGCCGCGCACGAGGCCTTCCACGTCTTCCAGGACCGCGCCGCACCGGACCGCGGGGCGAACGAGCTCGACGTGCGGCTCTATCCGTGCCTCTCGGTGCAGAACAACGTCGAGTGGGCGCTCGAAGGTGATGCGCTCGCGGCGGCGCTGCGAGCTCGGGACGCCGACGCCCGGCGACGCGCGTTGGTGCCGTGGCTCGCGTTGCGGCTCGACCGTCGCGCGGCGCTGCGCGAAGAGGCGCGTCGCTACGAAGACGGCAACGAGTTCGCCGAGGGGCTCGCGAAATACGTCGAATGGCGGCTCTTCGACGCGCTCGAAGGTCGCACTCCGCCGGAGGCGCTGTGGCTGGCGCAAGGTTTCCACGGCTTCGACGATCTCGACTCGCGGCGCGAACGGCTGATCGAATCGCTGGTGAAGTACGCGCACGGCGAAGTCAACGTCAACAACGATCCCTACGGCACGTCTCCGATCCGCGGCCGGCTCTACTACTCCGGGATGGCGCTCGGCGCGCTGCTCGACGAGCTCGCGCCGCGCTGGAAGCAGGACGTCTTCGCCGCCGGCGTCACTCTGACCGAGCTCGCTCGGCGCGCGATCGATGCCACCGACGACGAACTCGCGGCGGCACTCGCGCAGAGCCGCAGCTCGAACGATTGGAAAGCGTGGGAGACGAAGAAGTCCGAGCTCGAACGTCTCGGGCGCGCCGACACCGAGCGGCTGCTGGCAGGCATCGAGCGCACGGAGAACACGTTGCTCGAAGTGGACGTCGCGGAACTCGCCGACCGGCCCATCGGACTCGCGTTCACCGGTTACGGCGTACGCGCGCTCGACGAGCACCGCACGATCTACACGCTGGTCCCGATTGCGGCCGACTTCGGCTCGGCGGCGAACGGGTTCGAAGAACGCGTGCCGACACCGACGTACGAGGATCGCGAGCGCCACGTCTATCGGCTCGCGCTCGCCGAGCGGCTCGACGCGGCGGCGCTCGCGAAACGGCTGCACGTCGAAGGGGTCGGACCGTGGGTCGTCGACGGCCTCGACGTCGAGTTGCCCGGCGTCCGTGTTCGCGCGGAGCGCGCTGAGGTCGCGTTCGAGCGCGGCGCGGTGCGCGTGCGCTTCCGCCGCGCACGCTGACCGAGCTCAGACGCGTGTCCGGCGCTTGCGCGACGCCCCACCCCGTTGGGTGGCGGCGCCTCGGCGCGTGCCCGAACGTGAGCCGCGGCTCGGCTCCGCGCGGGCACCCGCCGGCGCGGCCGCGCGCCACTCCTTCGGCGGCTGCTCGTTCTTCATTTCGTAGAGGAAGCGCGACGCGTACGACTCGGCGCGTTTGCCGAACTTCGAACGCGAGCGCGACCAAGTCAGCGTCAGCGCCATCCGGGCGCGCGTCACGCCGACGTACGCGAGCCGGCGCTCCTCCTCGACGGTGCCTTCTTCGACCGCGCGTTGGTGCGGCAGGAGCCCTTCTTCGAGCCCGACCAAGTACACGCGCGGGAACTCGAGGCCCTTCGCGGCGTGCAGCGTCATCAGCGTGACCTTGTCGCCCTTGGCTTCCTTGTCCTTGTCGTCGCGGTCCTCGGCGGAGAGCGTCAGTTCCTCGAGGAAGCCGCCGAGCGACGGTTTCGCCGCGCGGCGGACGTAGTTCTCGGCGAAGTTCAGGACCTCCATCACCGACTGCCAGCGCTGCTCGCACTCGAGCTTGTCGGGATAGTTGCGTTCGACTTCGCCCTTGTAGCCGACGACGTCGAGCACGCGCGTCACGGTCGAGACCAGCGCCTTGCCCGGTTCGTTCCGCCCGAGGTCCGCGAGGTTCGCGTGGAACGCGCGCAAGCCCGCGAGCACTTCGGCGGGCACGCCTTCGACGGCTTCGTCTCGCGTGAGCAGGTCCGGGACGCTCTCGCCTTTCGCCGCGGTCACTTCGAGCAGACGTTCGATCGTCGTCTTGCCGACGCCGCGCGGCGGCGTGTTGATCACGCGCATCAGCGAAGCTTCGTCCTTGGGGTTCGCCGCGAGCTTCAGGTACGCGAGCACGTCGCGCACCTCCTTGCGGTCGAAGAAGCTCATCCCGCCGACCAAGTGGTACGGCACCGCGCGGGCGCGCAGCGCCGCTTCGAACGGCCGCGTCTGCACGGCGCTGCGGAACAGGATCGCGATGTCCTTCAGGACGGCACGTTGCGCGCGCACCAACGACTGGAGATCGCGGACCACGTGATCGGCTTCGGCCATCTCGTCTTCGGCCGCGACCACCATCACGTGCTCGCCATCGCCGAACGACGAGCGCAGCTCCTTCTCGTGCCGCGACGGGTTGTTCTTGATCACGGCGTTCGCGGCCGAGATCACTTGGCGCGTCGAGCGGTAGTTGGTCTCGAGCCGCACCACCTTCGCGCCCGGGAAGTCCTTCTCGAAGCCGAGGATCTTCTTCACGTCGGCGCCGCGCCAACCATAGATCGACTGGTCGTCGTCGCCGACGACGCAGAGGTTCGCGTGGCGCTTGGCGATCAATCGCAGGATCTCGTACTGCGGCGCGTTGGTGTCCTGGTACTCGTCGACCAGCACGTAGCGATAGCGCGCCTCGAGCTTCTCGCGCACCGCCTTCTTCGTCTTCAGCACGCGCACCGTGTGGACGAGCAAGTCGTCGAAGTCGACTTGGTTCGAACGCTTGAGACGCTCCTCGTAGCGCTGCCACGCGCGGCCGATCAGTTCCTCGCGATCGTCGGCCGCGTCGTTCAGGAACGACTCGGGCGTCTGCAGCCGGTTCTTCGCGAGCGAGATGCGCGACTGCGCGAAGCTCGGCTGCACGGTCGCTTCCGCGACGGCGAGTTCGCGCAAGGCACCGCGCAGGGCCGAGAGCTGGTCGCCTTCGTCCGCGATCGTGAAGGTCTTGGAGAGTCCGGCGTCCGCCGCGTGCTCGCGCAGGAAACGCGCACAGAACGCGTGAAAGGTCCCGACCGTGAGCAGTTTCGCGCGCTCCGGCCCGACCAACGCGGCGACGCGCTCCCGCATCTCCGCGGCCGCCTTGTTCGTGAACGTCATCGCGAGCACGTTCGTCGGATCGATCCGGTGCGCGAGCATCCAGGCGATGCGCACCGTGATCACACGGGTCTTGCCGGTGCCGGCGCCCGCCAAGACGAGCAGCGGCCCTTCGATCGTGACCACGGCCTCTCGTTGTTCCGCGTTGAGGCCTTGCAGCAGTTTTTCCATCGGTGCGCGAACGCGCGAGCTTCGTCGCGCGGGGGGCGCGGAAGAGTAGAGAGCCGTTGCCGAGGTGGAAAGCTCTTCGCGGCGGAACCGACGCGCCGCGAGCGAAGTCGCGCGACCCCGAACGAACTTCTCGGTCGTCCGGCGACGCGGCGCGCGTGCTGCGTTCGAGTAACGGCGCGGAGAGGCTTCGAAGGCGTCGGTGCGGTACGCTACGTGATCGCGTCACCCCCGTTCGACGCCCATGATCTCGTTCCGCAAGCTCTCGATCCTCCACCGCACGCTCACCATCGTCGGCGTGTCGGCCTTCCTCGCGCTGTTCGGAGCGATCTTCTACATGGCGAAGACCGCGCCGCGCGCCGCGGTGGGTCCGAAGAACCGGGCGGGGCCGATCAAGGAGCAGTTGGCCGCCGGCTCGCTCGATTACTGGATCGGCACGTGGGACGCGAGCGTGCAGAGCCACCGCGAGTACCCGAAGCTCGCGGAGGCCGATCGCGAAGCGCTGGAATGGTCGCGCGACGTGCTGGCGAAGGCGCTCGGCGCATGGATCGCGACGCCCGAGTCCCGCCACGTCGCCGTGCAGAGCCCGCTCAAGCTGTTCGTGCCCTCGGAGAACGAGCGTGCGCGCAAGTACGGCGAAGCGTGGATCGACCTCGCCGGCAACGAGTGGCGTCCGACGGACGGCCAGCGCAAGAAGGAGTTCTGGATCCAAACACGCGTCCGCTTCCGCGGCCGCGAAGTGCTGCTCGGCATGTCCTTCAAGGACGTGCCGGACGACCCGCGAAGCTTCGAGTTCTACTACATGATTTCGCTCGACAACGGAGACGAATGGTTGCTCGCGTCCGCGGCGACGTTCACTCGGTCGGGCCCGGACGTCGGTCAATGAGCGATTCGAAAGGCCTCCAGAAGTCCGTCACGGCGGCTCGAAAAGTCGTCGTGCTCCCGCACTCCCAAACCGGGCGCCGCAGCGCGCCCTCAGGCACGAAGTTCCTCGCCGCGTCGCGACCGGAAGTCGCCGTGGTGATCCCGTGCCTGAACGAGGCCGAGACCATCGGCATCTGCGTGCAGAAGGCCGCCCACGCTCTGACGCAGGCCGGCATCGACGGCGAGATCATCGTCGCCGACAACGGTTCGACCGACGGCTCGCAAGCGCTCGCAGAAGCGCTCGGCGCACGCATCGTCCCGGTCGAAGCGAAAGGCTACGGCATGGCGCTGCGAGGCGGCATCGCCGCGGCGCGTGCGCCGTTCGTGGTCATGGGCGACGCGGACGACTCGTACGACTTCCTCGAGATCCCGCGCTTCGTCGACGAGCTGCGTTCGGGCGCCGACTTGGTCCAAGGCTGCCGCTTGCCGAGCGGCGGAGGTCGGATCGAGCGAGGTGCGATGCCGGTGCTGCACCGCTGGATCGGCAACCCGTTCTTCTCGCTGCTCGCGCGCACTTGGTTCCGAGCGCCGATCCACGACGTCTACTGCGGCCTGCGTGGTTTCCGGCGCGAGAGCATCCAGAAGCTCGAGCTCCAGCAGGCCGGCATGGTGTTCGCGATCGAGATGGTGCTACGTTCGGCGCGGGCTCGCCTCGTGATCCACGAAGTGCCGATCACGCTCCACAAGGACGGTCGCACCGCTCACCGCGGCCACCTGAAGACGTTCCGCGACGGCTGGCGCACCCTGCGCTTCTTCGTGGCCGAGCGCTTCCGCGCTGCGTAGGCTCTCGCGCGCGATCGCCTGGACGCCACGCATGGGCGATCGCCACGCATGAGCCGCAGCGAACGACTGCTCTTCGCGCTGATCCTGGCGCTCGCCGTCTGGGTGCGCGCGAACGATCTCACCGAACCCGCGAACTGGGTCGACGAGTCCGAGTCGTGCATCAACGCGCTGACGATCCTGGACGAAGGCCTGCCGAAGAGCACGTACCTCGGCCTGCCGATCTACGAGAACGTCCTCGTCGAGCCGTGGCCGGAAAGCGCCGAGTACGAGTTCAAGGACTCGAGCTATTCGTCGCGCGGCGTCGCGGTCTACCACGGCTGGCTGCCGCTCTACTCGATCGCAGCGTCGTTCGCGGCGTTTGGCATCGAGCCCGATCGTCTGCCCGCGGAAGGCGAAGCGCTCGCGCCGCGGCATTCCCACGAGTCGATGCTGCTGCGTACGTTCGCTGGGCGACTCCCGTCGGTGATCTACGGCGCGCTCTTCGTGATCATCGTGTTCTGCGGCGCACGCGAACTCTTCGGTCGCGAAGCGGCGTTCGCCGCGATGCTGCTCGCGGGGTTCACGCCGCCCCTCGTGCGCTACGCGCGCGAGGCCCGTTACTACTCGGCGACGCTCTGCTTCGCCGCACTCGCGATCTGGCTCCTTTGGCGCCTCGTCGAGCGGCGCCGCGCGCGCGATGGTTTCCTCGCGGGTCTGGCGTTCGGCGCGCTCTTCCACACCCACGTGCTGAGCTTCGCGATCGCCGGCGCGATGAGCGCGATCACGTTCGTCGCCGCGCGTGACTGGAAAGCCCGGCTGCACGCGTGGCTCGTGTTCGGCGCGACGGTCTCGACGCTCGTCGTGCCGTTCGTGCTGTGGAGTGGGTTCCTCGACCAAGCCGGCGCCGTGCCGAAAGCGTGGCCGCTGCTCGCGTGGCCGCGCGACTACCTGCTCTTCCCGCGGGAGAAGCTCCCCTACGTGCTCTTCGTGGCGACCGGCGTCGGCGTCATGCTCTGGGCGAAGCGCGCGCGGAGTTTCCCGCTCGAGCGGGCGCGCGCCGCCTGGTCGGCGCCGCTCGTCGGCAGCTTCGGACTCGGTCTCTGGCTCCTCGTCGGCTACCTCGGCTTCGTGTTCATCACGCCGGCGGCGAGCTTCTTCGTGCCGCGCGCGACGATCGCGCTCGCCGCCCCGGCCGTGTTGCTCGCAGGCGCCGTCATCGGCGCGTTCGCTCGTTCGTTCCCGCGCGGCGGCACGTGGATCGCGCTCGCTGGCTCGCTCGCGCTCCTGCCGTTCGTCGGTTCGGGAGACCTGCGTTGGTCGGCGCTCCAGCCGAAGTACTCGCACGCGCAGGCGACGATCGAGCACTTGCGAGAGCGCGCGCCGCTCGCGCCGCAGACCAGGCTGTACGCGGCGCCGAACGAGCACCTGAACCTGACCTTCTATTCCGGCTTGCCGTTCCAGAGCATCGCGCCGATCCGCCGCGAGTTCCTCGCGACGCATCCCGGTCCGATCCTGTTCGTCGATTCGATGGTCGGTCAGGAACCGATTCCGATCGAAGAAGTGATCCGCATCGCGGACGAACATGGCCGCGAGCTCGACCCGACGACGGCGCGCGCGCTGCGCGATCGACTGTGGGTGCGCCCCGCCGCCGTGAAAGCGCTGCAGCGCGGCGCGGTGCTCGCGGAGCCGCTCGCCGAGCTCACCGACCTCGATCGCGCGATCCTCGCGCGCCAAGCCGAGATCGCGCCGTCGCGCGTCACGCGCCTGCGGCCGCCGCTCGACGACAACCCGGCGATCTTCCGCGGCTTCGAACTCGCCGACTGGTCGGAATGGTGGCCGATCTTCTTCTGGCGCTTCGTCGACCCGCGGTCACGGATGGGCGCGAACGCGAACATCGCGCCGCGCCTCCACGGCGCACGCGCGACGGTGCTGCGGAGTTCCTGGACCGTCTTCGAGTGCGGGCCGCTCCCCGCTCGGTGACTCAGGTCTTCTTGCGGAAGCGCGCGAACGGGTTCGTCAGGCCGCCGGACTCGGGTTCCGGTTCGGGCTTCGCCGTCGGACGAGCTTGCAGCGAGAGCGGCTCACCGGCGGAGCGCTGCGCGCCGGGCAGCGGCGGACGCGTCTGCACGCCGGGCGCGGTCGGACGCGCGGCGTTCGGCGCCGGCGCGGCCCCTTCGCTCTCCTCGCCGAGTTTCGACGCGTCGAACGCGATGCCTGCCTGTTTGAACTTGGCGAGCATGTCGTCCTTGTTGACGGCCTTCATGTACGCCTCGAGCGGTTCGACGAGCCCGTTCCGGACGTGCTCGATCAACGAGTCGTTCAGCAACCGCATCCCGAGCTTGCCGCCCATCTGCATCGCGGACGGGATCTGGTGCACTTTGCCTTCGCGGATGTTCGCGCTGACCGCGTTGTTGGCGATCAGGATCTCGAGCGCGGCGACGCGGCCCTTCGGCTGTTTCTTGCACAGCGTCTGGGCGACGACGCCCTTCAGCGACGACGCCAGCATCGTGCGGATCTGCGCCTGACGCTCGGCCGGGAACTGGTCGATGATGCGGTCGACGGTCGAAGGCGCAGTCGTCGTGTGCAACGTGCCGAACACCAAGTGGCCCGTCTCGGCGGTCTCGAGCGCGATCTCGATCGTCTCGAGGTCGCGCATTTCGCCGACGAGCACGATGTCGGGGTCCTCGCGCAACGCGGCGCGCAACGCGCGCTTGAACGAGCCGGTGTGGCGGTGCACTTCGCGTTGGTTGATCAGGCACTTCTTCTCGGTGTGCACGAACTCGATCGGGTCCTCGATCGTGATGATGTGGTCGGTGCGGTTCGCGTTGATGTGGTCGATCATCGCGGCGAGCGTCGTCGACTTGCCCGAACCGGTCGGACCGGTCACGAGCACGAGACCTTTCGTCAGGTAGCAGAGATCGGTGATCGCCTTCGGAAGCCCGAGATCCTCGGCCGTCAGGATCTTCGACGGGATGACCCGGAACACGCCGCCCGGTCCGCGGCGGTCCATGAACAGGTTGGCGCGGAATCGCGCGATCTCGGGGAGCTCGTACGCGAAGTCGGTGTCCCATTCCTCGTCGAACTGCTGCTTGTTCCGCTCCGGCGTGATCTCGAACAGGATCTGCCGCATCTGTTCGGGCGTGATCTCCGGGCAGCCTTCGACGGGCAACATGTCGCCGTGCAGACGGAACATCGGCCGCAACGTCGAGCTCATGTGCAGGTCGGAAGCGCCGGTCTGCACCATGCGTTGGAACAGCGTGTCGATCCAGGCCATCGCGGGAGGTCCTCGGGATTGGGAGCAACGCTCCGCGACGCCGGGCACGAAGCGCCCGTTCAGCCGGGGAGCGAAGCTCCCTGTTCGGACCGCCGAGCGAGCGTTCTGAAGCTCAAGGAAGCCGCGCGCGACGCGCGTCGAGCCACGTCTTCGCGCCGGTCGCACCGAGGATCAACGCGCCGCCCACGAGCGCCAGCGATCCGGGCCGCTCGCCTTGCAGAAAAAACGTCCACACGGGATTCAACGCGGGCTCGATCATCAGGAGCAGCGAACCTTCGAGCGCGCCGACCTGCTGCAGGCCCTTCGCGACGAGCACGTACGCGAGGCCGATCTGGAAGACGCCGAGGTAGAGCAGCACGAGCCAGTCGCTCGTCGTCGCGCCGTCGATCGGCCACGCTTTCGGGCCGCACGCGAGCGCGGCGAGCGCGTTGCCGACGACGACCAGCGCGAGGCTCGCGTCTTCGCCGCCACCGGCGCCTTTGCGCAGACCGATCAGCGACAACGCGAACGTCAGCCCCGACGCGAGCGCGAGCCAGTTGCCGGTCGCCGGATCGGGCGCGGTGCGCGACGCCGATTCCTTCTGCACGAAGAACAGCGCGAGCCCAACCGCGAAGAGCGCCATCGGCAGTGCATCCGAGCGCTTGATCCGCTCACGCAAGAGCCACGGCGAGAGACAGAGCACCCAGAGCGGCGACGTCGACTGCAGGTAGATCGCGTTCGCGGAAGTCGTCAGCTTGTTCGCCGTGACGAAGAGCACCAACGTCGCCGCGTAGACCGCCGCCCAACCGAGCACGCCGAACGAGTAGCCTCGCCGCGCTTTCGGCAGGAAGACGAAGAGCGCGATCGCCGCGATCGCGGAGCGCAGGCACGCGACCTGCCACGAGTTCAACGCGCAGCCCTTGATCGCCGCGCCGCCGGTCGAGAAGAGCGCGGCAGCGAGGACGAGCGACAGACGCGGAGCCGCGCGCGACGACATGGGCCGCAGAGCGTGACGAGCGCGCTGCTCTCGCGCAACACGCAAGTCGCCCTTGAAGTTGACGCGTGCGGCGCGCCGTGCCGTGCGCCATGCCGTGCGGCGTGCCGCCGTGCGCGACAGGGCGTGGCAGGCGGCGCGCCCCGGGCGCACTCGCGCGAGCTCACCTCACGGCGCGAACGTGATGCGCAGCGCGTTCGACAGGTTGAATCCGCCTCCGCACGGGCCGTTCGGGTCGCGGTACCAGGCCTGGAAGTGCCACGTCGAACCCGGGACGATCAGCGCCGGGAACTGCCCCGCCGGAGTGAGCTCCACGAGCGAGCCCGTCGCGCCGGTCGCTCGTGCGCCGAAGCGCTGCAACGTGCCTCCGAGACAACGCAAGCCGTCGCCGAACGGCGTGCCGAGCCCGCCGGTCGGGAACGACTTCGAGCCGAGGTAGATCAGTCCGAACTTGTTCTTCGGCAGGCGCACGGCGTAGAGCTCGGTGTCGTCCGCGCCGACGCTCGCGCCGCCGAAGTTGTAGAGCAGCGCTCCGCCGGCGAACGGTGCACTCACCGAGTTGCCGCAGCCCGCGCCGACGGCGCCGTAGTTGTCGCACGGACACGCGTTGCCGCTGCCGTCGCCGAAACAGTACGGCGTGCCGAAACCCGGCTCGCAGTCGTCGGGCACGAGGTCGCCATCGACATCGAGCGACGTCGACGCCGCGAGATCACACGGATCGCCGACGTCGTTCGCGTTGCAGTCCTCTTGCCCCGGGTTCGCGATTCCGGCGCAGTTGTCGACGCAGTCGGCGACGCCGTCGGAGTCCACGTCGAGATCGGAGACGCCGCAACCGCACGTGCCCGGCGCGATCTTCGACGGATCCAGCGGACAGCCGTCCGCGCAGTCGACGGTCCCATCCTGGTCGGTGTCGAGCGTATCGACCGTCACCAGCGCCGCCGCCGAGCTCGTGCTCCCACAGTTCCGCGTCAGCACGCAGTGATAGTTGCCCGCTTCGGCGGCGGTCGCGCCGGCGATCGAGAGCACCGACGTCGTCGCGCCCGAGTACGGCCCGCCGTCGCCCACCGGAACACCGTCGCGGTACCACTGGTAGCTCGTCACCGAATACGCGAGCACGGAGAGCGACGTGTTCGAGCCGAGGCAAACGGTCGCGTCGACGGGCTGCTCGAGGATCAGCGGCCCGCACACGCCCGAGTACGAACGCACCTGTCCTTGCGACACGAGCGACCCGGCGTACAAGGGTTCACCGTGGAGCAGGTCGGCGGCGCCGTCGCCGTCCACGTCACCCGCACCCGCGACGGTCCCGCCGGACAACGTGAATTGCGGCACCGGCGCCGTGAAAGGATCGGTCCAGTCCGGACCGTTCGCTCCGCCGCGATACACGCGGATCTCCGGCGCACCCGGGGTCGGCGTCGCCATCGTCAGCACGTCGGCGAAGCCGTCGACGTCGAAATCGCCGATGCGGCCGAGCGCCTGACCGAGCGTGTCGAAGCTCGTCGGACCGGCCAAGGTCCAGTCCGCCGCTGCGCCGAGCCCGGTCGGAGAGCCGCGGTAGATCCAGAGCTTGCCCGAGTCCTGGAAGGGCGCGTCAGCGAAGGGCGTCGAGACGGCGACGTCGTCGTAGCCGTCGCCGTCGACATCGCCGACCCCGGCGACGAACTGACCGAAGTACTGGTTCGGATGCTCCCCGCTCGCGCTCCAAGCGGGCGTCTCGCCGAGCCCCGTCGCCGAGCCGAGGTACAGGAACACTCGACCTTCGTCCGAGTGGACTCCGTCGTACTCGGGCGCGCCGACGACCACGTCGTCGTAGCCGTCGCCATTGACGTCGCCGGCGCTCGCCGCGCTCCTGCCGAAGAACGCGCCGATTTGTTGGCTTTCGGTCGACCACGCGGGCACTTGGCTGAGCCCCGCTGCGGAGCCGTGATAGAGCGCAGCGCCCCCTTCGTTGTCTTCGCCGATGCCGAAGTTGCCGTCGGTGAGCAAGACGTCGTCGAAGCCGTCTCCGTTGACGTCGCCCGCCGGCGCCGCATGACGAGCGATCCGTTGGTACGGGGAGAGTCCGCCGTTCGACCAACTCGGCGTGGGGCTCGGCCCCGACGCCGAGCCGAGGAAGAGATCGACGCGGAGGTGCCCGAGCACGAGGTCGGTGCCGCCGACGAGCACGTCGTCGAAGCCGTCGCCATCGACGTCACCGGCGCCGGCTGCCGTGCTGCCGACGAAGTAGAACGTGGGAGTCCCGCCGACCGTCCAGGCCGGAGTCGTCGAAGGGCCGCTGCTCGTGCCTCGGTACAGGCGGGCTTCTCCCCACTCGGAGGAGAAAGGAGTTTCCTCGGCACCGACGAGCACGTCGTCGAACCCGTCGCCGTCCACGTCACCGGCGCCGGCGATCGCGCTGCCGACGTGGGCGCTCATCTGCTCGCCGGCGATCACCCAGTCGGGCGCGCCGAGCAGCGGGTCCACCACGACGGGGTAGGTCGCTCCACGATCGTCGACTTCGATCGTGAAGCCGTCCGGTCGCGGCACGAGGCGCGCATCGAGCGCCCTGCCGCGCGCATCCCACGCACGCAGCCCGGAGTAGTTCACGCGCCGCATGTGGCCCGAGTCGACGAAGCACGCCGAGTCGGCGCTCGACGCGACGACGACCGTGAGCCCTGCGACGTCGACTTCGATCGCGAGCGGCTCGTCGGCGACGGCTTCCGGCCGCGTGTGCACCGTCCAACCCTGCTCGAGCCCGCGCTCGTCGTTGACGAACCACTCGATCAAGGCCCCGCGATCGAACTCGATGCGGTTCGCCGCCGCGGTCGCACTCTGGCATCCGCCGAGCGCCACCGGCGCACCGCGGCCGACGGCGCGAGTGCAGAGCACGAGGCGCCAGCCTTTCGAAGGCGTGTCGGCGTCGAACGGAGCGAGCTCCACGCGCCCGTCCCGGAACACGGCGACGAGCCTGCCCGACGCGCTCGACGCCGTGAACGCTCCATCCGCGCGTGGGCGCACGGCGAAGCCCGGAGCGTCGCGAGCCTCGGACGCGACTTCGACCGGCGCATGACGATCGCCGACAGGCCGACCCGCGCCGGAGAACGCGAGGGCGAGCGAACCGATGACGAGCACGACGCTGTGGAGCATGGGCTTCCTTCCGTGGGACGCGGAGCGATCGCTCGACGCCGACGCTCGCTGCGCAGTGCAGCGGGCGCGACGGACGACCTTGCTCTACGGGAACCGAGGCGCGCGGGATCCGCAAGTCGGTTCAACAAAGCGCGCGGGGCGCCGCGATCGTGTCGCGACGCCCCGCGCATTGGAATCGGAGCCGACGGCTCAGATCACGGAGTGAAGGTGATCTGCACCGCGCTCGAGAGGTTGAAGGTTCCGCCGCACGGACCGACCGGGTCGCGGTACCAAGCTTGGAAGTTCTTGGTCGCGCCCGGGATGATCGTGCCGCCCGAGAGCGCCACGATGCCGGTCTGCGTGAACGAACCGGTCGAGCCCGAGCCCTTCACTTGGAAGCCCTTCGTGCCGCCGGACGTGCAGAGACGGCCGTCGCCGAACGGAACCGAGACCTGGTTGTTGGCCATGAAGATGATGCCCGCCTTGTTGACCGGCAGGTGGATCACCGTCAGGACCGCGTCGTCCCCGCCCGCGCTGATGCCGCCCGAGTTGTAGAGCGTCGCACCGCGGTTCGAGGAGTTCTTGCAGCCTTCGTTCGGCGCCGTCGCGTTGTTGCCGCACGGGCAGTTGAAGCTCGTGCCGTCGGCGAAGCAGTACTGCGTGCCGTTCGACTCGCACTCGTCCGGAACGAGGTTGCCGTTCACGTCGAAGCTGCCGAACCCGATCTCGCACGCATCGCCGACGCCGTCGAGGTCGCAGTCCTCTTGGCCCGGGTTCGCGATGGAGTCGCAGTTGTCGAGGCAGTCGGCGACGCCGTCGGAATCGGTGTCGGTGTCGGGGTTGCCGCAACCGCACTGGCCGGCCGCGATCTTGTTCGGATCCGCCGGGCAGCCATCGATGCAGTCCGCCGTGCCGTCACCGTCGGTGTCGGTGTCGCTGACGCCGCAACCGCACACTCCCGGGGCGGTCTTCGCCGGATCCGCCGGGCAACCGTCGTTGCAGTCTTCGGTGCCGTCGCCGTCGGTGTCGACGTCGCTCACGCCGCAACCGCAGACGCCGGGGGCCGTCTTCGCCGGATCCGCCGGGCAGCCGTCGAGGCAATCGACCGTGCCGTCGCCGTCGGTGTCCGCGTCGCTGACGCCGCAGCCGCAGATGCCGGCCGAGGTCTTGTTCGGATCCGCCGGGCAACCGTCGAGGCAGTCGACCGTGCCGTCGCCGTCGCTGTCCGCGTCGCTGACGCCGCAGCCGCAGATTCCGGCCGAGGTCTTGTTCGGATCCGCCGGGCAACCGTCGAGGCAGTCGGCCGTGCCGTCACCGTCGGTGTCCGCGTCGCTGACGCCGCAACCGCAGATGCCCGGAGCCGTCTTCGCCGGATCGTTCGGGCAGCCGTCGAGGCAATCGGGCGTGCCGTCGCCATCGCTGTCCGCCGTGCAGTTCGACGGGATGAGCCGCACGCCGCGCAGCGCGGTGTTCGCGCCAGTCGTGGCGACCGTGGTGAACGTCGAGCCCACGCCCGTGTCGGTCACGGTGACGAGCGTGTTCGCGCTCGACGCCGTCGTCGTCGCGTAGAGCGTCGCGACGCCCGCGTTGACGACGCCGGTCAAACCGCGGCAGCCGACGCTGGCCGCCGGGGCCAGCGTGTACTGCAACGACCACGTGCCGGCCGAGAGCGTCCACTTCTGGA
The DNA here is from genome assembly GCA_023150475.1 of Planctomycetota bacterium. Classification (GTDB taxonomy): domain Bacteria; phylum Planctomycetota; class UBA1135; order UBA1135; genus JACRIN01. The sequence goes on along the minus strand of JAKLKU010000041.1, from coordinate 1,937 downwards.
TGCCGCCGGATCCGTTGGTGCGATCGTCGGCGACGTAGAGCGTGCTCGCGTCGGCGAAGAAGTAGTCGTAGCTCGACGGACCCGTCGCCGTCGGGAAGCCCGGCAGGATCGTCACGGTCTGGCCGGCGGTGGTCGGCAGACCGGTGCCGACGGTCGAGATGCCTTGGAAGGCGCCCGACGCGTTCGAGATGTAGAGCTGGCCGCCGAAGATGCCGAGCACGCGGCAGTTGGTCGGCGTCGTGTTGAGCTGCGTGGTCGTCGTCGCGCCGAGGCCGGTCGCGTAACGCACGCCGGCGTTCGAACCGGCGGTCCAGAACTGCGTGCCGTCGCTCACGACGCTGCGGATGTTGCCCGCGGAGTGCGCGTCGGTGAGACCCGTCGAAGTGTCGAGGTTGCCCGAGAGATCCCAGCGAGCGACCACGCGCGGATTCGCGGCGCTCGTGGTGCCGGCGACCGACGTGGTGCCGGGCGCGGCGTCGTACCCGCCGTGGACGAGATAGAGCCCGTCGCTCGAGAGCGTCAGGAAGCCTTCCGACGTCGCGCTGCCCGAGTTGGTGAAGCGCAGTTGCGAACCGCTCGTGGTGGTCGGCAGGGCGAGCGTTTGCACGAGCGTGCCGCTCGGCGTGTATTCGTCGACGAAGACGACGGTCGCGGCGCTCGTGAGCGCGGCGCTACCGTCGCCGACACGGACGACGACGAGGTTGCCGGGCGTGAACGCGCCGGCCGACGAGATGTCTGTGAGGGCGAGCAGCGCGAAGCTCGCCGCGAACGCCTTGAAGACGGAACTCGGGCGCATGAAGAGAGAACTCCTCTGTGGGGATGATGGGAGAAACGAGGTCGCCGGAACGATTGCCGCGCACTGCGACTTCCGCAGCGCTCGTGGGCACGAACGACGCGTCGTCGGCGTGGGACCCCCGCGGGACCTCCGAGGGATCTTGGGGGGCGAAGAGTCTAACCACCTCCCCACGGGGTTGGGCCAGCGAAGGAACTCACAATTCGTGATCAAGCACCGCTGAAGAGCGCCGGCCGTTTGGCGGGTGCCGATGATCGGGCTACAACGACGCGCCGATGCCGCCCCAGAGTCCGTCCGGCGCACGGAAGCGCGAGGTGCTCCTGGTGGCGCTCTGTGCGCTCTTCATCGGCTTCTTCGTCACGGCGGAACTGCTCGGCGCGAAGCTCTGGCGATTCACGCTGTTCGGACTCTCTCCGGCGAAGCTCGGGCTCTCGGAATCGGCCGAGTTCGTCGCGACGACCGGCATCCTCGCGTTCCCGCTGACGTTCGTCCTGACCGACGTCATCAACGAGTACTTCGGACCGCGGATCGTGCGGCTCTTCACGTTGTCGGCAGTCGCCGTCAACGTGATCCTGCAAGCGGTCGTCCAAGCGGCGATCCGCGTGCCGGCCGTCTCGTTCACGCCCGGCGTCACGGCGGAGCAAGTGCAAGACGCGTACGCGCTCGCCCTCGGACAGAGCTGGGCGATCGTCGCCGCATCCCTGATCGCGTTCCTGATCGGCCAGTGGCTCGACGCGCTCGTCTTCACGACTCTCCGGCGCCGCACCGGCGGCAAGTGGCTGTGGCTGCGCTCGCAAGGCAGCACGGTCGTGAGCCAATTGCTCGACACCTTCGTCGTCATCGGCCTCGCGTTCGTCGTGATCCCGACCATGACCGGCTCGGGCTCGGCGTGGAACATCGGCCAAGCGCTCGACGTCTCTCTGACCAACTACATCTACAAGTTCGCGATCGCCGTGCTGATCACGCCGATGCTCTACGTCGTGCACGCACTGGTGACGAGCTGGCTCGGCCGCGAGCTCGCGGACGCGATGGCGCACGAAGCGCACCCGCGCGATCCCGACTGACACGGATACTGCCCCGCGTCGTTGCGCCGAAAATTCGGGCGCGGCTGAAACCAAAACGGGTTGTGGCGGTCTTTGTCTGG
>JAKLKU010000040.1 GCA_023150475.1 Planctomycetota bacterium | reverse complement strand
GTCGAGAGGCTGCTGCGCTGGCGCGTTTTTCGGCCCGTTTCCAAGCCGGTTCTGGCGCAGTGATGCGGGGCAGTATCATCACTTCTTCGGCGGGTCGCCGCCGATCTCCTCGAGATCGTCCAGGTCGAACCAGTACCACGCATTGTCGGGGTCGATGTCGCGCGCGAGGCGCCGCACCCGCAGGGCTTCTTCCTTCTTGCCCTGCGCGGCCAAGGAGCGGCCCATGTCGGCGTAGCACTCCGCGTACAACGGGTCGATCTCGAGCGCCTTGCGCCAGAGTTCGAGTGCCTGATCGTGTTCGCCTTCCTGAGCCAGTAGGTCGGCGTAGCGGGCGAACGTCTGAGAGTTCTGGGAGCCGCGTTCGAGCGCTTCCTTGAAGAGCCGCCGTGCTTTGATCGGCTGGCCGTGGTTGGCCGCCGCGCGGGCGGCCATTTCGAGGCCGCGGTACGACTCGACCTGCAGCTTCTTGTCGATGAACTCGTGCCACTCCTTCTCGAGCGCGGCGACCTGCTCGTCGGTCTTGAGCCCCAACTCGGCGCGGAACACTTTCCAGACCTCCTCGCCGCGCACGGTGCGCAGGTTGTCGCGGCCCATGTCCTCGCGTTGGATGCCCTTGCCGCTCGGTAGGGTCTCGACGAAGCGCTGGAACTTCTTCGCGTACCGCGCGTCCTTCATCAGGAAGTACACGAGCGACCAGCCCCACGTGTAGTGCTCGTACATCCGGTCGGTCGAGACGAGTTGCTGCAGTCCGATGCGCTCGCCGCCTTGCCAGTCGATCTTGAGCTCGCACAACCGGCCTTCGAGCAGGAGCCCCGTCGTCAGCTTCTTCTTCACGGGATCCCAGTGACTCGCGCCGTAGTACTCCGCGATCGATTCGCCCGGGAAATGGGGCATCGCGAAATCGAGGTCGAGCAGCTTCTGGAGGTAGTGATTCGCTTCGTGGAACATCACTTCCTCGGTGAACGCGGGGTCCGTGCGGTCGTGATAGAAGTTGAGGTCCCACGGCTTGACGAAACGGAAATAGCCGAGGACTCCGGCGCCTGCTCCTCCGACTTGCATCATCGCTTCGTAGTCGATGTGCAGACACACCGGCAACTGCCCGAGGTTCTTGGGCGGCGTGATGTCCCAGTCCTTCAAGAAGGCTTCGAAGTACGCCTCCATCAGCGCGGCGTAGTTCTCGAAGACGTCCTGCGGCACCGTGTACTCGAAGGCGAAGTGTTTCGTCTTCGCCTTGCGGCGCTTCGCCCATTCCCGGTGGGCGGCGATCTCCTCGACTTCCTTCTTCCGCTCGGCGATTCGTTTCGCGATCAGCTCGTCGCGGCGTTTGAGCGGCATCCACTTGCCTTCGAAACGGACGTAGCCCTTCGCAGCGTTCTCCTGTTGCTCCGCCGAGGTCGGAGCGGGCGGCGTCTCGCCCTCGATCACGGCGTCTTCGACCAAGGCGTGGGGGACCAAGACGTTGCCGTTCGGATAACGGATCTCGATGCCGCTCTCGAGTCGCACGAGCTTCTGGTCGGAAACCACGCGACCGTCCTTCAGGACGAGCAGGTCCGCGACCGCAGGCGCCGCGAGCAGGATCGTCAGACCGAACGCCGCGCCGAGCGATCGACTCGCGCCGCTCACTTGCCGCCCAAGGTCTTGAAGTACGCTTGTTCGATCGCTTCCCACTGTTTGTCGCTCCACGTGCGGAAAGTCCGTTCGAAGGTGTCGTCGAGCAGCTCCTGCTCGCGTTTGCGCCACATTTCGCTCCGCGCCTTGAACTGCGCTTCCTCTTCTTCCTCGGTCTTGGGCTTGGCGTCGGTCTTGTCGCCGTCCTTGTCCTCTGCGGCTTCACGCTCGACGACGGCTTGCTTCAAGTTGCGGAGGTACGAGGAGAGGAGATCCTTCGTCTTCGAGTCCTTCGCGCCGGAACCGGCGGTCAGGTAGAAGACCCACGCGCCCGCTTGCCAGTAGCTGTTGATCAGCGAGTCGCCTCCCGAGCCCGCGAAGCCGTCCACGGTCTGACGCACCATGTCGCGCGGCCGGATCGCGCCGCCCGAACGGACCAACGTGCGCACTTCGTCGCGGCCCCAGTCGTCCGCGCGGAATTCCATCTTGCCCGTGGTCTTGTCGCACCGGGCGTTGCCGAGCGTCTGCAGGAGTCCGGTGACGAGCCAGGTCGGCATGGCGGCCGCGAGCTGCGAGTCGCGCTCGTGGAACCAGAAGTCGCAGAGCGAGCGATTGAGTCGCTCGACCGCCCAGCCGGTCTGGAAGCCCGACTTGTCGTCGTACGCGACGACTTCCGGCACGCGCTCGCCGAACGAGAGCGTGAAGCCGCCGGACCAGAACGCGTTGTACTCGTCCTGGTCCTTGCAGATCCGCAGCACGGGCGAACGGACGTACTCGTCCGGTCCGACGAACGGAAACGTCGTGTCGAGCCAAGCGAACAACGACTCCGCTTGTCCGGCGATCCGCCGAGCGAACTTCTCGTCGCAGTGGTAGAGCACGAGGAAGCGCTTCGTGCGGAAGCTCTTCCAGCCCTCGGTCAGCGTGTCGAGCGCCTTCTCCTGCGCTTTGCGTTCGCTGCCGCGACGGCGTTCCTCGCGCTGTTTCGGCGTGAGCTTCGAGACGTCCTCGATCACGATCTTCTCGCCGGTGGTGGCGCCGGGCAGGCCCTTGCCCGTGCGCGGGATCAAGCGGAACGAACGGAACGCGTCGTCGATCAGGTCCTCGACCTTCGAGAGGCTGTCCTCGAGCACTTCGATCTGGAACGCGAAGTCGACGTCTTCCTGTTTGTAGACCCAGGTGACGATGCGCTTCGGTCCGCCGCTCGCGAGCTTCTCGACCTTGATGTCGTAGACGTGCACCTTTACGCCGGAGAGCTCGAGGTCCTTCTCCTCCGCGACGTACCAGCCGCCGCCGGAATACGTGCGCTTCAGCCAGTCGAGGTAGTCCTTGTACGGGTTGCGCAGCAGGATCGTGATCGAGTCCTTGCCGTCTTCCTTCTTGCGCTCGACTTCCGCCTTCTTCCGCGTCAGCTCGGTGACGAACGCGATCACGGTCAGCTCGGGCTTGTGCTCGTACGTCCAGCCGCCCTTCTCCGTCCAGTAGTACGTCTTGTCGGAGAGGTACTTGACGATCTGCCAAGCTTCGTCGCTCTGCTGGGGCATTTGCGCCCAGGACTTCGGCGGCCGGAACTTGAACCCGAAGTCGACGTTCTCGTAGACGTCTCCGCGCGGCGCGAAAGCGGTCGCCGAGAGGATCGCGAGCAAGGAGAAGAGGACCGTCCAAAGCGAGCGCATCGGCGGACTCCAGAGCGAACGCGTGCGAAACCGGAGTCGCGTTCGCTCGAGCCACGACCGCCGGTGCCGCCAGCCCAACCGGGACGGGCTCGACGGCGTGAAGAGCATTGTACGCAGGCGCCCGAAACGCAACGGGCGAGCCGACGTACCTCGCGGCTCGCCTTGGAATTCATGGCGACGATCTGGAAGACTGCGCGGCCCGCCGCCGGACGCCATGCCGCTCGAACTCAGGGAAGTCACGCGCCGTTACGGCGCGCAGCTCGCGCTCGACCGCCTTTCGCTGCGGGTCGAGGACGGTGACCTCTACGGTTTCCTCGGCCACAACGGCGCAGGCAAGACCACGGCGATGCGCATCGTGCTCGGGCTCGTTTCGGCGAGCTCCGGCACCGTGATCGTCGACGGCTTCGATGCGCGTGGATTCCCGCGGGAGGCCCGGGCTCGACTCGGCGGCCTGATCGAGGTGCCGGGTTTTCACGGACACCTCGACGGACGGACGAACCTGACGCTGCTCGCTCGCGTGCAAGGTCTCGACCGGGCGGCGGCGCGGATCGAGGCCGACCGGTTGCTCGAGCTCGTCGGCCTCGCGAAGACGGGCTCGAAACCTGTGCAGGCCTACTCGCACGGCATGCGCCAGCGCCTCGGCATCGCGCAGGCCTTGCTCGGTTCGCCGCAGTACGTGCTGCTCGACGAGCCGATGAACGGCCTCGACCCCGAAGGCATCGCGGAAGTGCGCGAACTCCTGCGCCGCGCCGTGCGCGAGAGCGGCGCGACCGTGCTCTTCTCGACGCACCAACTCCACGAAGTCGAAGGGCTCTGCAACCGAGTCGGCGTGCTCTACCGCGGTCGGTTGGTGGTCGAGAGCGACACACGTTCGCTCTTCGCCGCGGCGAGCGGGCGTCAACGGATCGAAAGCGACGACCCGACGCGCGTCGCCGAGGCGCTCGCGGCCCGGGGGCTTTCGACGCGCGTGCTCGGACCGAGCGTCGAGTTCGATCTCGGCGCGCGCGAGCCGGCGGCGCTGCTGCGCGAGCTCGTGCACGCCGGCCTCCCGATCCGCAGCTTCGCGCCGCGGCCGGCGAGCCTCGAGGAGATCTACCTTTCGCACACCCGCGCGGCCCGCGAGAGCGCGAACGCAGCTTCGAACGTGAACGTGGCCCCCAAGTCGAACGTCGACTCGGCGGCCCGATCGACGAGCGCAGCGCCGCCGGTGCTCGGCGCGCCTCGCGAGCGACGCGCCCCACGCCGGCCGATCGCACGCGTGGTGCGCTACGAGCTCTCGCGCATCTTCGCCGCGAAGAGCGCGCCGTTCCTGCTCGCGCTGCCCGCGGTGGTCGCGGCGCTCGCCTTGCTCGAGCGGCGCGCCGAGCTCGCGCGCGCCGTCGAGAAGGTGGAGGCGAACGAGCTCTTCAGCGCGACCGACGTCACGGCCTTCGAAGCCGTCGCGCGCGCACTCGCCGCGGGCCTGCCGTTGCTCGCGCTCGCCGTCGCGGGCCTGGCGAGCCAGTCGCTCGCGAGCGAGCTCGCGCGCAACACGCTGCGCAACCTCTTGATCCGTCCGCTGACGCGTTTCGAAGTCGCGGCGGGCAAGGCGCTCGCACTGGCGGTCGTCGGCTCGCTCGGGTTCGTCGTGCTCGCGGTGGCCTCGCTCGGCGCGAGCGCGCTGTGGTTCGACTTCTCCGGCGTCACCGAGCTCCTGCCGAACGGCGAGCGCGTGCCGTTGGTCGAGGCCCGAGCGTTGTGGCCGGAACTCGGCCGCGCGTTCGCCTACGCCTTCCCGCCGGTGCTCGCGTACGGCGCGCTCGGCTTCCTCGCCGGTGCGCTGCTGCGCGGCGCGGCCGGTGCGCTCGCGCTCGCGTTCGGCGGTTACGTGTTCCTCGACCTCGCACGCACGTTCGCGAGGAGCTTCGACTTCGAAGTCTGGCTCGTGTCGGCGTACCTGCCGTCGCCGCTCGGTGACACGTCGTTCGTGCAGACGTTCGGCGACCTCGCCCAGGGTGTTTCGAACGCGAGCTTCGAGTACGCTGCGACGGCGTGGACCACACCTTTCGTCTGGCTCGTCGCTGGTTTCCTCGCCGCCGGATGGCGCCTCGCGCGGCGGCAGGTTTCGTGAGCGTGCGCACGCTGCGGCACCTCTCGACCGTCTGGGCGTGCGCCGCCGTTTGCTCGGCGTGCATCTCGTTCTCGTCGGGCGCGCTGCCGTCGGAACCACCGCCGCTCGCGGCGATGGAGGAGCCCGCCGCGTTCCATGCGGAGCCCGACGACGAGGCTGCGCGGCAGGCCTTGCCCGCGGGTTCGTTCTCGGGCGTGGTGCTCGGCGAGGCGCGCGGGTCGCTCGACGCGTTGCTCGCGGAGCCGGAAGGGTTGCTCGTGCAGTCGGTGGTCGAGAATTCGCCCGCGGACCTCGCCGGACTCACCGAAGGCGATCTCATCGTCGGCGTCTTCGAGCAAGGCGCGCTGCGCGAGCTCGTGTGGCCGAGCGAATGGCGCAAACTCGAGCTCGAGACGCCGCCGGGGACCGAGCTGGCTCTGCTCGTCGATCGCGCCGGCGTCGAAGTGAGGACCGAGCTCGTGCTCGTGCCGCGCGTGCGGACGGCCGCGCGCGACGCAGCACCGCGCGTGCGCGAGGAGCTGCGCGTCGGCGTCGTCTTGCGCGGCGCGACCGAAGTCGAGGCGCGCGCGGTCGGGCTCGGACCGGGCGGCGGCGCAGTGATCGTCGGCTTGACGCGCGAGAGCCCGTGGCGGCGCGCCGGCCTGCACTACGGCGATTTGATCGTCGCGGTCGACGGCGAACCGGTCGCGCATCCGGAAGTCGTGCTCGAAGCGATTCGCGCCGCGAAGGACGACGCGCGTTTCGTGCTCGCCGTCGCACGCGGCGACGCGCGCCGCGAGTTCACGGTGCGGGTCTCGGCGCGCGAGCACGAGCTCCGGCGCATCGCGATCCCGATCCTCTTCGACTACGAACGACAACGCGGCGAGAAGACGACTTCGGTGCTGCTCGGTCTCGTGCGTTGGCGTTCGACGCCCGCCGCGTGGGACCTGCGCGTCCTCTGGCTCTTCAAGTTCGGCGGCGGCGACGCGGATCGACTCGAAGAGGTCGACGCGTGATCCTCGGCGCGTGCGCGTGGGCGCTCCAGGCCGCCGCGGCGTGGAACGGTGTCCAAGCGACCGCCGTGCCGCTCGAGTCGGGCTTGCGCGCGACCGCTGCGACCTGGGGCGACGTCAACGGCGACGGCCGGGCCGATCTGGTGCTCGCGCGCCACGATCCACGCCGGCGTTTCGTGCGCTCGATCGCCGTGCACTTCGGCCACGACGGTCGTTCGGCCAGCGGCGCGAAGCCCGACCTCGGCTTCGACGTCACGCCGGACACGACGGCGTTCGCGGTCGGCGACGTCCACGGCGATCCCGGCGAGGAAATCGTGTTGTTCTCGGCGAGCGGCGCATTCGCGTGGCGGCCGCGAGCGAGCGAAGACCAGCGTTTCGTGCGGCTCTTCGCGGCCGACTTCCTGTGGCAAGTCGCCGATCCCGCGCGCGTCCATCCGTGGAGCGCGGGCCTCGTCGACCTCGATCGCGACGGCCTCGTCGACGTGATCGCGCCCGAGCCCGGTGGTTGGCGGCTCGCGCTGCAGCGCCGCAAGGACGGAGTCGCGGCGTTCGAGACGACGTTCGCGCTCGTCGCGCCGCCCGAGCCGCTCGAGGACGACGCTTACGTGTCACTCGAGAACGGCACGCCGGAGTTCCGCGGCCGACGTGGCGGCGGCACGTTGCGCGTCAGCTTCGGCCTCGACTCGTCGTTGAAGGACGAGCTCGACCTCTACGACCCGTTGCTCGACGTCACCGAGCGTGTCCCGTCGCCTCACTTCGCCGACTTCGACGGCGACGGCGACCTCGACTTGCTCGCGCAGACGACGCGGCGGCTGTGGACGTACGCGCAGGTCGAGAAGGGCAAGTTCTCGCTGCAGCCGACGGCGAGCGCCACGTTGCCCGTGGTCGCGGATCGCGAGCGGCGGCTCGACGCGAGCTACGCGGCGCGCGTGCTCGACCTCGACCTCGACGGGCGCGTCGACTGCGCGATCTTCGCGAGCGACAAACGTTCGGAGGACGTGCGCACGCAGGCGCTCTTCTTCGTGCAGGGCCAAGGCCGAGGCGACGCGGCGGGCACCGCGGATTCGCCGGTGTTCGGCGCGCGCGGCGTGCCGAGCCAACTGCTGGTGATCGCCGGCTTCGTCGCGGCGGCGAGCTTCGAACGCGTCGATTCGGACCCGTATCCCGACCTCGTCGTGCGCTGTGTGCGGCCCGACTTGATCGACCAACTGCGCAGCATCTCGTCGGAGACGCTCGACGCCGACCTCTACGTCTACTTGAACAAGAAAGGCGTGCTCTCGAAGCGTCCGGACATCTCCTGGAGGTTTCCGGTCCGCTTGCGCGGCTTCGACCCGAACGCTCGTTTCGTCGGCGACCGCACGGGCGACGGTTGGTCGGAGCTCTTCGTGCGCGCCGAGCCCGAAAGCGCGAAGCTCTACGCGCTGCGGGTCGGCCGCGACGGCGTCAGCGTGTTCGAGAAGCCTCTCTGGGAGCGCGCCCTCGACTCCGACGCCGAGATCGACTTCCCCGACGGCGCGGCGCGCGACGGCGGCCCGCGCGGCTTGCTCGTGCGCGAGCCCAAACAAGTGATCGAGGTGTCGTGGCGCTGACCGTCGTCCTATCCGCCGCGCACGCACTGGGGGCCGCGCACGCATTGTGGGCCGCGCACGCGCTCGCGGCCGGGCCGCAGACGGCCGGTGCCGCGGCCGCGGCGCTGGCGCCCGCGCAGCTCGAACGCGTGGCGACGATCGAGCCCGAGCTCGACGTCGCCGAATGGAGTTTCGTCGACGTCGACGGCGACCGGCGGCGCGAACTCGTGCTCGTCGGCACGCGCGGCGAACTCGTCGTGCACGCGAGCGGCGCCGCGGGTTCCGCGCCGCTCTCGCTCGCGCCGAAACGCGGCGCGAGCCTCGGCGATCCGGCGCACTCGTTGATCTCGTTCGCGAACGTCGACGGCGCGGGCGGCGAAGAGCTCGTCGTGCTGTCGACCGACGGCACGCTGGCGTACGGCTTCGACGCGGAGAAAGGCCTCGTCCCGCTCGAGCGGCTGTCGCGCCGCGCACGTTTCGGTCTGCGCGTCGGCCAACCGACGCTCGCGGAGTTCACGCGCGACGTCAACGCCGACGGCAAGCCCGACCTCGTCGTGCCCGCGGGCGAGAAGCTCGAAGTCTGGATCCAAGGCGGCGCGAAAGCCGCGGAAGGCGGCGCGCCTGCGCGATTCGCGGCCTTCCAACGCACCGCGGCCGTGACGACGCAAGTGTCGCGGTGGGGGGCACGTTCGGCGAGCGAGCTCTCCGACGTGCTCGAGAGCTCGTTCTCGATCCCCAACCTGACCGTGCGCGACGCGAACGGCGACGCGCGGCCCGACCTCTACGTCGCGGACGGCGCGTCGCGCGCGTGGCACCTGCAACGCGGGGACGGTTCGTTCGCGGAAACACCCGACGTCACGGTCGACCTCGCGCTCTTCAAGGACACGATCGAAGAAGCGAAGGTGCGGCCCGGCCACACGCTCGCGCTCGGCGACGACGCGAGCCTCGAATCGCGCGACCTCGACGGCGACGGCATCCCCGACTACGTGATCGCGCACCGCCGCAAGGTGTGGTCGTTCCTCGGCACGCAGGCGGGCCCGCAGTTCGCGAGCCCGTCGACGATCCTGAAGACCGCGGACGACACGACGGCGCTCGCGCTCGTCGACCTCGACAAGAACGGCCGCGCGGATCTGCTGCTCGTCAAGGTGCAAGTGCCGACGATCGCGACGCTGGTGCGCGGCGTGTTCGGCGAGTGGGAAGTGACGATCGGCGCGAGCGGCTACGAGAACCAAGGCCGCGGGACTTTTGCGACCACGCCGAAGTGGAAGAACGAGCTCAGCGTCCGCCTGCCCGCGATCCTGAAGCTCTTCAAGAACCCCGAGCAGTTCGTGCGCCGCTTCGAAGAGACCGCGCGGCGCTTCCGCGGCGGCACGATCGGCGACTTCGACGGCGACGGGCGCGTCGACGTCGCGTTGGTCAGCCTCGATCGGGCCGAGCTCGAGCTCTGGCGCGGCCGCGAGCTCGCCGAGAACACGTTCGGTGAATCCGCGCTCGACCGCGGCGTCGCGAAGGTGCTGTTCGAGGATCCGAACACGACGTGGGACCTCGAGCGCATCGCCGGCGCGTTCGCGGGCCTCGCCGAACGCCGCGCCGCGGAGCTGACCGGCGGCCGACCGCGCGAAGCGGCCGAAGGCTTGCGTGCACGCGACGCGTATCGCCTCGACAGCGTGCGCAACGTCGACCTCGAAGGCGACGGCAAGGACGAGATCCTCGCGATCTACCGCTCCCGCAACGCGCCGGCGCGAATCGCCGTCGACGTCTTCCGCGCGCGCTGAAGCGAGAATTCGCCACCAGAGCAAGACCGACGTCGATCGATTCGGTTGCGGGTTTTCCTGCGAATCGAAAACCCAACGAAGCGGGGCAATTCAGCCGGGGACGCCGACCAGCGAGTTTGCGTCCGTTGCGCGCGGCGTACGAAGCGTGTTCGGTCAGCGGTTCATGCCGTACACGTAGACGCGCCCGCCGAGCGCGAAGCGCGCACCGTGGTCCGGCGCGCCGATCGCGAGCCGCGGCTCGCCGAACGCGTGGGCGCTCGCGAGCGCCGCTCCGAAACGTTCGTACGGCCGCGAGCCGTCGATCACGAAGAGCCTCGCGCCGCTCCTGCCCGACACGACGTACACGCGGCCCGCGCCGCGCTGCGCGGCCGGCGCGCCGATCGCGAGCTCGTTCGCTCCGTCGCCGTCGAGGTCGTCGAGCGTCGCAAGCGCGGCGCCGAGTTGCTCGCCGGGCGCTTCTCCGTCGAACGTCCAGCGCACCCGGCCGTCCCCGATCGAGATCACCGTCACGGCGCCTGCGCCCGGCGCCTTCTTGGATGCGAGGAAGGCACCGATCGCGAGCTCGCCGAAACCAGGTTCGCCGCCCGGATCCGGTGGATCGACGTCGCCGAGGCTCGCGAGGGCCGAACCGAACGCGTCGCCCGGGATCTTGCCGCCGTAACGGCCGATCAGCAGCCCGTCGACGCCGGAGTAGACGCGCACGTAGCCGGTGCGGGGCCCGAGCACCTGTTGCGCCGCGATCGCGACGTCGCCGTGGTGATCGCCATCGACGTCGCCGAGGCCGCACACGACGCTGCCGAAACGGTCCTCGCCCGCGTCGCCGCCCCAAAGGCGCAGCACTTCGAACGTCGCGCCGGAGTACAACGCTGCGCGGCCCATCTGCCAGCCCTTGCGCGAGACGCCGGGGGCGCCGATCAGGAGGTCCGGCGTGCCGTCCTGGTCGACGTCGGACGCGCCGGCGAGCGCCGCGCCGAACTCGTCACCGCGTGCTTCGCCGTGCAGCTCGCGCACGAGCGCGCCGGTGCGACCGGAAAGCACGCGCACGGTGCCGGAGTTCGTGCCGTTCGGTGCGGCGCCGGGCGCGCCGACGAGCCACTCGTCGACGCCGTCGTGGTCGAGATCTCCGAGGCGTGCGAGCGTGGCGCCGAAGAGCTCGCCCGCTGCGACGCCGGAGGTGCAGCCGAGTGGAGCGGCGTCGTGCGGGCGGACGACCGTGACGCGGCCCGCCGCGCGCTCGAGGCCGAACGCGCCGAGCGCGAGCTCGTCCGTGCCGTCGCCGTCCTGGTCGCCGAGGTTCGCGAGCGTCGAGCCGAGCCGGCCGCGCATGCCGTCCGCTTCGAACGAGAAACGCAGCGTCGCGTGTGGGCCGGGTGCCGTTTCACTGCGCGCTTCTGGAGTCGCGGCGGCGGCCGGTAGACTCTGCGCCGCGGCTTGGGGGCTCGGCGCGAATCCGAGCGAGAGCGAGAACACCGTCGGGATCATGCGGCGGGCCCAAGCTAGCGCAGAAGGACGACGCTCGAAAGGACGAGGACCCGGCGTGACGCTCGATCGAGAGTCTGCGTGGCGGCAACTGTGCGAATGGACCGAGAGCGACGCGCTCAGGAAGCACGCGCGCGCCGTCGAGCTCGTGATGCGCGCCGCGGCGAGCCGGTACGGCAGCGGCAAGGCGGACGCCGCCGAGATCGAACGGTTCGGGCTCGCCGGGCTCCTGCACGACGCCGACTACGAGAAGTGGCCGGAGGAGCACCCGCGGCGGATCGTCGCGTGGCTCGCCGAGCGCGGCGAGCCGGAGCTCGCGCACGCGATCTCCGCGCACTACACGAAGTGGGGCGTGAGCTACGACACGGCGCTCGACAAGGCGCTGCTCGCGTGCGACGAGTTGACCGGCTTCGTCGGCGCCTGCGCGCGCGTGCGACCCGACGGGCTCGCGTCGTTGACCGCCGAGAGCGTGCTGAAGAAGTTCAAGGACAAGGGTTTCGCGGCCAAGGTCGAGCGCAGTGAGGTCCTCGCCGGCGTCGAGCTCTGCGGCGTCGACCTCGCCGAGCACGTGACGTTCGTGATCGCAGCGTTGCGGCCGCACGCGGCCGAGCTCGGGCTCGCGGGGAGAGGGGCATGAGCTGCGAACGCATGCTTTCGATCTCCGGGCTCGCCCTCGGCATCTTCGCGCTCGGCCCTGGCGTCGAGCTCGAGATTGGCGCGCGCGCGCTCGACGCGAGCTGTCCCGACGAGCACGCTCTCGACGAGCACGCAGCAGCGCCCAACACCGTGCCGCGCGCGGACGAGCTCGAACTCGTCGTCGTCGATCGCGACGACGTCCGCATCGACCGCAGTTGCCGCATCGCGATCGCGAGCACTCCGCTCGTCGACGACGAAGGCGACGGCGTGCTCCAGATCGTCGCCGACGGCGTGACGGTCGAGTTCCAGGGAGCGCGGCTGCACGGCGCGCCCTCCGACGCGAGCTTCGACGCGTACGAAGGCATCGGCGTGCGCATCACGGCGAAGCACGTGACGCTGCGCGACGCGATCGTCTCGGGCTTCCGCGGCGGGATCTTCGCGAGCCGCGCGGACGGGCTCGTGCTCGAGCGCTGCGACGTATCGGGCAACCGGCGCCAACGCCTGCGTTCGACCGAACGCGCCGAGGACGGCGCCGATTGGCTCTGGCCGCACGAGAACGACGCGAACCAGTGGCTCGTGAACTACGGCGCGGGCATCTACGTCGAGGAGTCGCGCGGCATCACGGTGCGCGAGTGTCGTGCGCGTCGGGGCCAGAACGGGCTCCTGCTGCGGCGCGTCGACGACTCGGTCGTCGTCGACAACGACTTCTCGTTCCTCTCGGGCTGGGGGCTCGGGCTCTTCCGCTCGGAGCGCAACGTCGTGCAGCACAACGCGCTCGACTTCTGCGTGCGCGGCTACAGCCACGGCGTCTACTCGCGCGGCCAGGACTCCGCCGGGATCCTCTTCTTCGAGCAGAACCGCGACAACCTGATCGCCTTCAACTCGGCGACGCATTCGGGCGACGGTTTCTTCGGCTTCGCGGGCAAGGCCGCGCTCGAAGGCGCCGAGGTCGGGCCGGGCGTCGGCTGCACCGGCAACGTGCTCTACGGCAACGACTTCTCGTACGCGCCGGCGATCGGCATCGAGCTGACGTTCTCGTTCGACAACCAATTCGTCGCCAATCGTCTCGTGGGCTCGAACTACGGCGTCTGGGGCGGCTACTCGAGCCGCACGCGGATGGCCGCGAACCAGATCGCGGAGAACACGCTCGCCGGCGTCGCGATCGAACACGGTTCCGCTTGGGTGCTCGAGCACGACGTCTTCCGTGCGAATCGGCGCGGCGTCGAGCTCTGGTGGGACGACGATCGCGACTTGCTCGCGAAGCCCTGGGCGCAGGTCAACCCGACGGTTTCGCGCGGCTTCACGTTGCGCGACGCGAGCTTCGAGCGCGACCAGGTCGGCGTCGAGCTGCGCGGCGGCACGCGCGACGTCGTGCTCGAACGTTGTCGTTTCGTCGACGTCGCGACCGAGGTGCTCGCGGGCGAGCAGGACGAGTTCACACGCAGTGCAGCGCCGTCGAAGTTCGCGGCGCCGCCGAGCGCCGAGTCGTTGCTCGACGAGCACGGCCGCACGCTGCTCGCGAAGCTCGGGCCAGCGAAGACGCGGCCGGTCGGCGCGCGCGCACAGCTCGCGGGGCGCGACAAGATCTTGATGACGGAGTGGGGGCCTTACGACTGGGCCGCGCCGTATCTCGCGCGGCTCGCGGACGAAGGCGCCGCGCATCGTTATCGCTTGCTCGGCGACGCCTCGCTCGCTGCGGTCGAGGTCGCGGCCGAGTTCGCGGGCGAGGTCGACGCGCAATCGCTCGCCGACGGCCGCCTCGAAGTGCGCGCGCGTCGGCCGGGCTGCGTCGCTCCTTATCGACTGCGCGTCGCGACGAGCGGCGGCGAGCTCGAACGCTCGGGCGTGATCGTCGACGCGCCGTGGCGCGTGCGCGTGTTCCCGTGGACCGTCGATCCGCGCGAGGATCTCGCCGCATGGCGCGCCGAGGCCGCTGCGGCGCGCGAGTTCGCGCTCACGACTCTCGATCTGCCGTTCCAGGGCGGCGGTGCGAGCGATGTGCCACACGCGAGCGAGGCCGTGAAGGCGCTCGGATTGCCGCGCGATCGCTTCGGCACGCTCGCCGAGACGACGGTGACGATCCCGGCGGGCCCGTGGCGCGTCCGTGTCGTGTCCGACGACGGCGTGCGTGTCACGTTCGACGGACGCACCGTGATCGAACGCTGGGATTGGCATGCCCCGACCGAGGACGTGCACGAGTTCGAGCTCGCGGAGCCCGCCACGCTGCGCATCGGCGTCGAACACTTCGAAATCGACGGCTGGGCCGCGCTCTCGCTCGCCTTCGAAGCGCGCGACTGAAACTCGGCGCGACTCGCGCGCGTCAGGAGGAGGCCGAACGGTCTACGCGTCGAGCTCGAAGCGGCGGAAGCGCACGAGCTCGCCACCGTGGACGTCGGCCACGCCGAGGTCGCCCTCCGCGACTTGGCCGTACAGCGTCGCGCTCGCCGAGTGCTCCTTGCGGGCGCCCGAACACGACTCGAGCGTGACGAAGTAGTCGGTGGTCGTGGGCTCGCCGCCCGAAACGCACGTGCGTTTGCCTGCGACTGCGCGGAAGTCGCGCCGCACGGGCAGACGCTGCCGGACGCGCGCGCTGCGAAACGCGAAGAGCCCGGACAGCGCGAGGATCGTGCCGGCGATCAGGAACGGCGGCGCGCTGGAATCCTGCCCGCGCTCCCCGCAACCCGCGAACCCGAGCATCAGCCCGAGCGCCAGGATGCCTACACCCACGAGCGCTCGCACCGGAAGCTGCGGCGCCGCGGGACGCTTGGGAAGCTGCGCTGCGTATCTCTGGGCGTCCGGTTGGCGCGCGAGTCGTTCCAAACGCTCGCACAACGTGGGCTGCTCGGGCGCTGCGGCGGGCGTGCGGCCAGGCGCGGCGGCTCCGCAGTAACTGCAGCGCTCGGCATCGAGCGCTTCGAACGGCGCAGAGCAGTGAGTGCAACGAAGCGAGTCGGTCGTCATTGGCGCGAGCGTCTGCGGAGCGCAGCACGATCTTGCCGCCGCCTACCACGCGCGGCGAGGGTCCATTCACGCGGAGTGCCGTTGATGGGGCGGACGCCGTCGATCGTCCGAGCTCGGACCGTCGGGCCGGAACCACGAGCGGCGACCGAGCGATTTCGCGCCGAACGGGACGGGCGCGGAATCGCGACGGCAGTTCACGCCTCGGTCGCGAAGCGTTGGAAGCGGTGCAACCGCGGCCCCTGGACTTCGGCGATGCCGAGGTCGTCCTCGGCACAGAGGCCGAACTGCTTGCCGTCGACGTCGAATTCCTGGCGTGTGCCGTCCTCGAACTCGAGCGTCACGAAGTACGCGGTGTTCGCGTGCTCGCCACCGCTGACGTGCGTGCGTTTCGCGACCACGGCGGCGGCACGGCGGTCCGCCCGCGTCGCCGCGATCGATTGCTCGCGCAAGAGCGAGCGCACGAGCCCGAACCCGATCACGACCGCCATGCCGATCGGGACGCTCGCGAGCAGGCCGCTCATCCGACCGAACGCTTGAGACATCACGACGAGCAAGACGATCACCGCGGCGCCGAAGACGAACCGCGCGATCGGCGGCTTGCGGCGCGACTCGATCGGCTGCGAGCTCGCGAGCGCCGCGCGTACGTCGCTTTGGCGCGCGAGCCATGCGACGCGCTCGCTGACGGTTTGGCCCGGCGCGGGGGCCGCGCGGGCTTGCGGCGCGGCGACGAATCGCGCGCCGCAGTAGGGGCACGTGTCCGTCGTCGGCGCCGAGAGCAACGCGGAACATTCGGGGCACCTTTGGACTTCGACGGGCATGGCGACCGAGCGTCGCACTCTACCGAGGCCAGCGAAAAACGTTCACGCTCCGCAGCGGCGAAGTCGCATGGATTTCTCGCCCCGGAACGGTCGATGAACGCGCCTCGTCACGCGGACCGCACCCCCTGTCGGTCGTGACCCTGGCTGCATGGGAAAACACGAAGCTCAACGCCTGCTCGGCGAGCGACTGACTCTGCCTTCGTTGCCGGAGGTCGTCACGAAGCTCAACGGGATGATCAACGACCCGAAGGTCGGCGTGAACCAATTGGGTGCCGTCGTCGCGCAGGATGCCGCGATCACGGCGAAGGTCCTGCGGATCGCGAACAGTTCGTACTACGGCCTCAAGGAACCGGTGCTCTCCGCGGAACAAGCCGCGACGGTGGTCGGCGCGCGGTCGCTGCGCAACATCGCGTTGCAGGCGAGCGTCTTCGCGCGCTACGAGCACCTCGCCGCCGTGCCCGACTTCGACCTGAAGAGCGTCTGGCGGCACGCGATCCTCGTCGCGCAGCTCTCGCAATGGCTCGCGCGGTCCGCGCGCCGCCCGGTCGGCCTCACCGCCGAGGAGTTCTACACGTGCGGACTGCTGCACGACATCGGCAAGGTCGTGATGCTCGAGAGTCTCGGCCCGCAGTACGTCGACGTGATCCGGGAAGCGGCGCACGCGAGGCAGGCGATCCATCTGGTCGAGGCGCGCGTCCTCGGCTTCAGCCACGTCGACGTCGGCACGCTCGTCGCAACGCGCTGGCACCTGCCGGACGCGGTCGTACGTTCGATCGAGTTCCACCACGGCCCGCAGTACGAAGTGCTCGCGCACCCGGAGGTCGCCGTCGTCGCGGTGTCCGACCAAGTTGCCTACCGCTTCGAACTGGCGAGTGCGCCGACCGCGCTCGCCAAGCTCGCCGAGTTCGCCGAGAAGTCGGTAGGCATCGACGCGCCGACCTTCGACCGGTTCGTGGACTACGCCCGCGAGGTCGAGGCTCTGATCGAGGTCTGAGCGGGCCCAAGTCGGCTCAAGAGCGACGTTTCCGTCGGTCGACATCCGCTTCGTCTCGAGCGCCCGGGGCGCGCGTGACCCGGCCGTCCGCCGCCGGTATCGTGTGCGCCCCGCGTTCCGACGAGCTCCCCGCCGACGCGTGAACCTCCTCCGTTCGATGCCCGAGTTCAGCCGACCTACGATGCCTGGCAGCGGCCCGGGCCTCTTCTCGGAGGCGGAAGTCCGTCGGCTGATGCGCATCGAGTTCGAGCGCTCGCAGCGGTACAAGATCCCGCTGGTCTGTTTCGTGATCGCCGTCGACCGGATGGACCGCCTGCTCGACATGTACGGGCAGGATTTCAAGAACGACCTCCTGCGCGGCGTGCAATCGCTGTTGCGTCAGACCGTGCGCGAGAGCGACCTGACGGGTTCCGTCGTCGACGACAAGGTCGTCGTGCTGGTCACGCACACGCCTCCGGAAGGGGCTCGCTCGCTCGCGAACCGCATGCTCGAAGGCGCGCGGAAACTGTCGTTCCGCGCCGGTGCGCGGACGATCAAGATCACGCTTTCGATCGGTGGCTCGCACAACCAGCACGGCACCAACCTCTTCTTCGACACGTTGGTCGAAGTCGCGGAGGGCGGACTCTCGGTCGCGCAAGGCGCGGGCGGGGACCGCTACGTGCACAGCGAGCTCTACGAGTTCTTCCAAGCGAAGCACGAACGCGAACGGCGTGAGCGCGGCGAGCCGCTGACCGAAGCGCCGGCGTTCGACGCGCCGCTCGAAGGCGCGCAGTCGGCGTCCCTGCCTGCGGCGCTGCCGGCGGATCCGGTGGCCGACCTCGCCGACGCGCATCGCGACGTGCTGCGCGACATCGTCGCCGAAGAAGGCACGAAGGCCCTGCAATCGGCGCGCAAGGCGCAAGAAGCCTTGGTCCACGCGATCGAGGACATGCAGACGAAAGGCGGGGACCCGAACCTCGCCGCGGAGCTCGAGTCGTACAAGCGCCAGATCGACGTGCTCGAGCGCCGCATCGCGAAGTTGACGCAGCTCCTCGCGATGACCGAGGACGACCTGCGCCGTCTCATCGATGCAAAGTCGATCGACCCCGGCGTCGCGTCCATCTACAAGACCGTGCAGGGCTTGGACGACGCCACGTCGAATGCGAAGGCCAAGAAGGAGCTGATGAAACGCATCTTCCAGGCCAACTTGGAGCTCAAGGAGCAGCTCAAACCCGGCACGCCGGGTTGAACGGATTTCGTCGGCGCACCCTCCGCTGTGCGGACGCCGGATGACGATCCTGGAACTTGTTGCTCGCCGAGGTTGCAGAACGCCCCTTCGGTTCGGGAGACTGGCGGGTCGATAGCGCAGCGTCGTCGTCGCGCGGGACCCGTGCCGCACGGCGCCGTGAAACATCGCGCTCGAGCTCCCAGGAACCTCAGCACATGGCCGCGAAAGAAGCAGCAGCAGAAGAGAACAAGGACCACGGCGTCCTCTACATGGGCATCGACCTCGGGTCGTCCCGCACCTCGGTGTCCGCGTCGAACGGCGTACGCGAGACGATCGCGTCGTACGTCGGCTACCCGAAGGACGTCGTGGCGCGCAAGCTCCTCAAGAAGGACGTGCTCTTCGGCGACGAAGCCCTCGAGAAGCGCCTGTCGCTCGACTTCCACCGTCCGCTCGCGCACGGCAAGTTGAAGTTCCAGTCCGCCGCCGGCAAGGAAGCCGAAGACGCGGTGCGCGCGACCAAGGACCTGCTCGCGGAGATCATCCGCCGCTCGCGTCCGCGCAAGGACGAGCTGATCTACGCCGTGATCGGCGTGCCCGCACAGGCCTCGATCAAGAACAAGGAAGCGATCCTGAACGCCGCGCGCGAGTCGGTCGATTCCGTGATGCTCTGCTCCGAGCCGTTCGCGGTCGCCTACGGTCTCGACATGCTCGACGACGTGCTCGTGATCGACATCGGCGCCGGCACCACGGACCTCTGCCGGATGCACGGCACGATGCCGGAAGAGTCCGACCAGATCACGATCAACTACGCGGGCGACTTCATCGACGACGAATTGATGAAGGCGTTCCAGAAGACCTGCAAGGGCGCCGCGTTCAGCGTCCAGATGGTCAAGACGGTCAAGGAGAAGTACGCGTCCGTCTCCGACGAGATGGAGCGCGCGTTGGTCACCTTCCCGGTGTCCGGCAAGCCGACGCAGTTCGACGTCACCAACGACGTGCGCAACTGCTGCCGCTCGATCATCAAGCCGATCGTCGACGGTCTGCAGAAGCTGATCGAGACGTTCGACCCCGAGTTCCAGGAGAAGCTGCGCAGTCGCGTGCTGCTCGCCGGCGGCGGCAGTCTGATCCGCGGCCTCGACTACGCGATCGAGTCGTACATGCACGAACACTTGGGCGGCGGCAAGGTCATCCGCATCGAGGAGCCGGTGTACGGCGGCGCGAACGGCGCGCTCAAGATCGCGCACGACATGCCTGCCGAGTACTGGGAGAAGTTGCGCTAGTCGCGGCGAGCTCCGCAGCGAATCGCGGCGGCCGGTGAGCGGAAAGCTCGCCGGCCGCCGTGTTCTTGCGCCGGTGGCCAGCGTCGCCAGCGCACGCGCGAGCCAGACGTTCCGGGAGCATGCGCGACGCGCGCCGCGCACGAGCGCGGCACGAACGAGCGCGTCGCACACGAACTGGCCTCGGGCACTGGGGTGTGCACGCGGCGCTCGAGCTCTCCGCATGGCGGTCCGTCTCGTGCTCGCACACCGATGCCGTGGGCGGGCGGACTCGAGCGCGCTGACGCAAGTCCCACGAACGGCGGCGATGCCCGCGTGGATGCGACCGCGCGGAGGCGTCCGCTTCGAGCAAGCGCTGCTACTCGCCACCGACTCGCTCGATCCGTCGGTCTCCGGCGCGCGAGAGCGCGGGGCTTCCTGAATGGACTGCCGTGAACCGTTCTGGTTGCGCCTCGTCCAAGATTTCCTGCGCAACGAGAGGTGGCAGTACCGTTCGCGCGCTCGCGCTGCGGGCACGGACTCGGTCGCCGTGATCGGCGGCCGGGCGGCCCGTACGTCGGCTTGCTAGAGTCCGCCGCGCATGGACGAACGAGCGAGCGAGGCCCGCGCGGACGACGCTCGCTCTTCAGGTCCGCTCGCCCGCGGACTGCGCACCGTCGAGCGTCTGGGCAATCGCCTGCCCGACCCGGCGTTGCTCTTCGTGCTCTTCTGGTTCGGCACGATCGTCGTCTCGCGGCTGCTCGCGTCCGTCGAGCTCGATGCGGTCGATCCGCGCACCGGCGCACCGCTCGCGATCAAGGACCTCTCGACGCCGACGGAACTCGTTGGGGCGTTGACCAGCCTGGTCAAGAACTTCGCCGGCTTCCCGCCGCTCGGGATGGTGTTGGTGGCGTTGCTCGGGATCGGCGTCGCGGAGCACGTCGGGTACCTCGACGCTGCGTTGAAGAGACTCCTCGAGTTCACGCCGCGGCGGTTCCTGACGCCGATGGTGATCCTGGTCGCGCTCTTGTCGCACACGGCGGGCGACGCGGGCTTCGTGCTCGTGATCCCCCTCGGCGGAGTCATCTTCCACGCGGCCGGGCGCCATCCGATCGCCGGCATCGCGGCGACGTTCGCGGGCGTTTCGGGCGGCTTCAGCGCGAGTTTCATCCCGTCGAGCCTCGATCCGTTGCTGCAAGGCTTCACGCAGCAGGCGGCACAACTCGTCGATCCGGAGCGTACGGTCAATCCGCTCTGCAACTGGTTCTTCCTCTCCGCGTCGTGCGGCGTGATCCTGCTCGTCGGTTGGTGGATCACCGATCGGTTGCTCGAGCCGCGTCTCGGTCACGTCGCGGTCGACGGAGATCCCGCGGACATGCCGAAGTTCCACGCTCTGTCGCCGCGCGAGCGACGGGCGCTGTTCTTCGCGAACGCGAGCCTCGCACTCCTCGTGGCCGGCCTCGTCGCGCTCGTCGTCCCGAGCGGTTCGCCTCTGCGCGCACCCGACGGTTCGATCACTTCGGTCGCGGCGCCACTGATGCAAGCGATCGTGCCGCTGATCTTCCTCGTGTTCCTGGTGCCCGGCGTCGTGTACGGCGCGTGCGCCGGCACCGTGCGTTCGCATCGCGACGTCGTGCAAGGCATGACGAAGACGATGGGGACGATGGCGTACTACTTGGTGCTCGCGTTCTGCGCGGCCCAGTTCCTTGCCGCGTTCGGCGCGTCGAACCTCGGCGCGTGGATCGCGCTGGAGGGCGCACAGTTCCTGAAGTCGCTCGATTGGTCGGCCGGAGCGACGATCGTCGGCGTGATCCTGCTCTCGGGCTTCGTCGATCTCTTCATCGGCTCGGCGTCGGCGAAATGGGCGCTGATGAGCCCGATCGTCGTGCCGATGTTGATGCAGGTCGGGCTCGCGCCGGAGTTCGTGCAAGCCGGCTTCCGCATCGGCGATTCGGTGGCGAACGTCGTCACGCCGCTGATGCAGTACTTCCCGCTGGTCGTCGTCTACTGCCGGCGTTGGACGCGTTCGGCGGGCGTCGGCAGTCTGGTCGCATGGATGTTGCCGTACGCCGCGCTCTTCCTCGTCGTGTGGACCGCGCTCCTGCTCGTCTTCTGGGCGTTCGATCTCCCGCTCGGGCTCCAATCCGCCTACCGGTATCCCTGATGCACCTCCTGCGCGCGTCGTGCTTGTCCCTCGTCATCGCTGCGAACGCCTTCGCGAGCGCGCAGAGCGACGGCGAAACGTGGCTGCGCGAGCGCTACGCGAAGCGCGAGGTGCACATCCCGATGCGCGACGGGGCGAAGCTCTTCGCCGCGATCTACGAGCCTCGCGATCGCTCGCGGACGTACCCGATCCTCTTGCGGCGCACCCCGTACTCCGTGCGGCCGTACGGCGAGGAGCACTTCCCGAGCGTGCTCGGGCCGAGCCGAGCGATGGAAGCAGACGGTTACGTGTTCGTGCTCGCCGACGTGCGCGGGCGGTATCTCTCCGAAGGCGAGTTCGAGAACATGCGGCCGCACGGCGCGGCGTCGTCTGGACCGCACGCCGTCGACGAATCGACGGATACGTACGACACGATCGCGTGGCTGCTCGACCACGTCGACAGCGATTCCGGCAAGGTCGGCATGTGGGGGATCAGCTACCCGGGCTTCTACGCTGCAGCCGGCATGATCGATGCGCATCCCGCGCTCGCCGCCGTCTCGCCGCAAGCCCCGATCGCCGATTGGTGGTTCGACGACTTCCACCACCACGGTGCGTTCTTCCTCGCCGACGCGTTCAACTTCATGTCGAGCTTCGGCCGCGCGCGACCCGTGCCGACGACGGAGAGCGCGCCCGGCTTCGACCACGGCACGCCCGACGGTTGGCGTTTCTTCCTCGACATCGGGCCGTTGTCGAACGTGCGCCAACGCTGGTTCGGCGGCGACGTGGCCTTCTGGGATGCGTTCGTCGAGCACCCGAACTACGACGAGTTCTGGCGCGCGCGCAACTTGTTGCCGCACCTCGAGCGCGTCGCGCCGGCGGTGCTCACCGTCGGCGGTTGGTTCGACGCCGAGGACCTCTACGGCCCACTTTCCGTCTACCGCGCCGTCGAACGTCAGAACCCGAGCGTGTTCAACGTGCTCGTGATGGGGCCGTGGCGTCACGGCGGTTGGGCGCGCGACGACGGCTCGAGGCTCGGCGAGATTTCCTTCGGCGCGCCGACCGCCGAGTTCTACCGCAACGAGATCGAGCGCAAGTTCTTCGCGCGTTTCCTGCGCGGCGAGGACGGCGCGCTTCCGGCGGAAGCGACGATGTTCGAGACCGGCACGAACCGTTGGCGCACGTTCGATGCGTGGCCCCCCAAGACCGAATCGCGCGCGATCTACCTGCGCGAAGCAGGCTCGTTGTCGTTCGAGCCACCGCCTGCGAGCGTCGAACTCGCGCACGACGGCTATCTCTCGGATCCCGCCAAGCCGGTGCCGTACCACGAACGCATCCAGGTGCGCACGCCGCCGGAATACATGACCGACGATCAGCGCTTCGCATCGCGCCGGCCCGATGTGCTGCACTACGAGAGCGAGCCGCTCGTCGCGCCGCTGACGTGCGCCGGTCCGTCGACGGTCGAACTCTGGATCACCACGACCGGCAGCGATGCGGACTTCGTCGTGAAACTGATCGACGTGTTCCCTCGGGACACGCCGAACTCCGCGCACACCACGCCTGGTCGCGCGCTCGCGGGCTACCAGATGCTCGTGCGTGCCGAGGTCTTCCGCGCGCGGTTTCGAGAGAGCTACGCGGAACCGAAGGCGCTTGCGCCGGGAGAGCGCACGCGCATCACGTTTCCGTTGCAGGATGTCCTGCACACGTTTCAGCCCGGCCATCGCTTCGCGATCCAAATCCAGTCCACTTGGTTCCCGCTGGTCGATCGCAATCCGCAGGTGTTCGTCGCGAACCCGTTCACGGCGGGTCCGGACGACCTCCGTCCGGCGTGGATCACGGTCGAACGCTCGGCGACGCACGCCTCGGCTCTGACGGTCGGTGTGCTCCCCCCGGAGGCTTCGCGTTGAACTTCCGCGGTCCGCAGAGCCCCCCTGGCGCGTCCGGAAACGATCTGGTACCTACAACGCCGTACTTCGAGCGTGGGTCTTCGAGGTCCGCGCGGCGAAGTGGTGCGTTTCTCTTTTCGTCCCCTCAGGTCGCGCAGGCTCGTGTTTCGTGGCTCGGCTCGTTCGCTTGCACTTGCGTCGTCTGGGACTTCCTAACTGTCGAATGCGCGTCCTCTGCGGGGAATCCGACCGTTTGACCGTCAACTGACCGATGGGAACCAAGCTCTACGTTGGCAATCTCTCCTACTCCACGACCGAAGCCTCGCTGCGTGCGGCCTTCGAGTCCAACGGCCGCTCCGTGAAGGAAGTCGCCGTGATCTCCGACCGTGAAACCGGTCGTCCGCGCGGCTTCGCGTTCGTCCGCATGGGCACCGATGCCGAAGCGAAGGCGGCGATCGCCGAACTCGACGGCTTCGAGCTCGACGGCCGACGCATCCGCGTCAACGAGGCGCAAGAGCGCGCGCCCGGTGGCGGCGGTGGCGGCGGCGGTGGCTTCCGCAGCGGCCCGCGCCCGGGCGGCGGTGGGGGCGGTGGGGGCGGCGGCGGCGGTGGCGGTTGGCGCGATCGTGGTGATCGCGGCGACCGGGGCGACCGCGGCTTCCGCGGAGACCGAGGCGGCCGAGGCGACCGCTACGACCGAGGCGGCTACGACCGCGAGTAGCGCCGCGAGGCGAAGTGCACGCGCGCCTCGTGAGCCCTAGGCGAACGGCGTCGCGTGAGAGCATGCACATCCAGGCGGGAGTGGCTCGCGTCGCGAGGAGCTCCCGCCTCTTCGTCCCCGCTACTGCCGCTCATCGCTGCGCAAGTTCTGGGTTCATGAAGGCGGGGAAGACGCGGAATCGGAGCAGTCGCTCGACGGTCCAGGGCGCCTGCTCGAGGCCGAGCTTCATCGCCGGGGTGACGCCCGGATCGTGG
>JAKLKU010000003.1 GCA_023150475.1 Planctomycetota bacterium | reverse complement strand
ACGAGCAGGTCGGGGCGTTTCAGGCGGTAGTCGACGCGGAAGGTCTGCGAGGAGAAGCCGCGCGAGCAGGTGAGGCACAGGAAGCGCGGAACCTTGCGGGTATCGCAGCGCCGGCGGAAGTAGCCGCGGCGGCGGAAGAGGAAGGGCGAGCCGGCGTGAGAGGGGCAGTCGGGACGGGGGCAAAACTTCGGGTGAAAATGCATCGGCGGTCTCCAGAAAAACTCCGTACGCCAGACAAAGACCGCCACAACCCGTTTTGGTTTCAGCCGCGCCCGAATTTTCGGCGCAACGACGCGGGGCAGTATCAAGCGCGCGTGCTCTGGAACGCGCGAAGTCGGCGTTCGTTCGTGAAAACGCGCCGGGGGCGAACCGAGTGTCGGAACGAGCTCGATTTGCGGGGAGTTGTCCGTGCGAAGCGCCGGTTCGGGCTCCTGACCCCCTCCTGGCTTCCGTTCGACCCAGGAGACAGCAATGACGAAGCTCGATGGTTTGAAGGCGCTCTTGAAGCGCGATCCGCAGCTCACGTTCCGCAGCGACGCCGCGCTCGGCGTCATCGTTCACTTGCGCGGCGATCTCGCCGATGTCGGTGCGCCGGGCGAGAAGCAGCTCGCGACCGCGGCGCAGAAGTTCTTGAAGCAGCACGCGCCGCTCTTCGGGCCCGTCGCGAAGGGCAAGTTCACCGTGCTCGCGCACTCGAAGGACGCGCGCGGCGGCACGAGCGTCACGCTGCAACAGCACCACGGTCCGTACCGCGTGCACGGCGGCAGTTTGCGCGTGCACGTGACGAAGGACGGACGCCTCGACACCGTTCGCAGCAGCCTCTTCCCCGATCTTGCGCGCGTCCCGAAGAAGGCGAAGCTGTCGAGCACGCAGGCGCTCGCCGCGGCGTTGAAGGCGACCCGCGCGAAGGGCAATTCGTCGCGCGAGCCCGAGCTCCTCGTCGTGCGCTACGGCGGCAAACCGCATCTCGCGTGGGAGGTGCGCATCGACGACGCGCGCAACGGCGAGCGTGGTGTGCCGGCGAAGTGGGTGGTGCGCGTCGACGCGGCGAACGGCAAGGTCTTGAACCAGTACGACGACGTGCAGACCGCCGGTCCGACGGTCGGCGCCGGCACGGGCTACTACTCCGGCGCGGGCACGATCAACACTTGGTTCAACGACACGACCTTCCAGTTGCGCGACACCACGCGCACGGCCGCCGGCGGACCGGAGATCGTCGTCGACGACGAGGATGGCGCGGCGCCGTCGGAGGACGCGGACAACGATTGGAACGCGAGCTCGACCACTCCACGCCATGCACACCAAGGTCCGGAGGTCGATGCGCTGCGCTACGCAGGTGCCGTGATCGACTACTTCCAGACCGTGCACGGGCGCAACAGCTTCGACGGCGCTGGCGCGGACGCGCGCATCATCGCGCACCTCGGAACCAACTACGACAACGGCTACTGGGACGGAGCGAAGGTCAACTTGGGCGACGGCTCCGGTGCCGCGCCTGGTTTCGACTACGCGACCAGCGACGATTGGTTGGCGCACGAGTTCACCCACGCGTACACGCAGTTCACGTGTGGCCTCGTGTACCAGAACGAGTCGGGCGCATTGAACGAGGCGTTCTCCGACGTCTTCGCGGCGTTCATCACGGGCGATTGGCTGGTGTTCGAGGACACGTGGCTCTCCGCGTCGGCGCCCGCCGCGCGCAACATGATCGAGCCGACCAACGGCGATCAGTGGGACTCCGCGAATGCGATCCCGAGCGTGCTCGCCGGCCACCAGCCGAGTCACTATTCGGTGCGCTACACCGGCTTCTCCGACAACGGCGGCGTGCACATCAACAGTGGCATCATCAACCACCTCTTCTACTTGCTGACCGTCGGCGGCACGCACGCGAAGAGCGCGATCGCGGTCAACGGCATCGGCCAAGCTGCAGCGGAGTCACTCCTGTGGCGTTGCATGACCGACCAACTCGTCGGTCAGCCGAACGCGACGTTCCTCGACTTCCGCGTCGCGATGCTCGACGCGGCGCAAGATCTCTTCCCCGGCGACCTCGCGCTGCAACGCGACGTCGCCCGCGCCTTCGACGCGGTCGGCATCGGCTCCGATCTCTACGTGCGCGACAACCTCGCGGACAACGGCGTCGAACCGTACACGGGGACGTATCTCTGGGCGAGCCCCGACGTCATCAACCGCACGAGCCCTTCGGCGAACCCTGCGGTGCAGTTCGCGAACCTCTCGAGCGACTCGCTCTGGGAGAACGTCGAGTTCGGCCAGGACAACTTCGTCTACGTGCGCGTGCAGAACCGCGGGCTCTTGGCCGGCGATGCGACCATCCAGGTCTACTTGTCGAGCGCGTCGACGTTCTCGAACCCGTCGGCGTGGATCCACATCGGCACGCTGACCGAGGCGAACATCACGCCGGGCTCGTTGCGCATCGCCGGTCCGTTGACGTTCCCGAAGGCGTTGATTCCGGCGCCCGGTCACTACTGCATGATCGCGGTGATCCAGGACGCGCTCGATCCCGTGCCGCTCTTCTCGTCGATCACCACGGTGTCCGACTACCTCGACTTCGTCCGCAAGCGGAACAACGTCGCGTACCGCAACATGGACGTCGTCGATGTGCTCCCGAATGCTCCGGGCGTCATCGCGTTCGAAATCGGCCCGATGCCGGGCATGCGCGACTACTTCGGCGTGCGGCTGGACCTCGGGCGGTTCGTGCCGGGCGCGAAGGTCAGGCTGCGCGCGCCGCGCGGCCTGTTCGCCGGTGCGATCGCACGTGGGCTGAAGCTCGCGGCACGCAACGAACGCGAGGACGTCTACGACGTGGTCGTCGGCAAGGCCGCGGCGGCGTTCGAGCTCTGCGATTGCCGGCACGGCAAGGACGAGCGTGCGCTCCCCGGCCTCGGCTTCGATCGGGTGTTGCTCGAGAAGCCCGGCCGCGTGCGCATCGAGTACCTCGTGCCCCAGGACGCTTGGAACGCGTTCGCGAAGGGCAAGGCGCGGCGCGCGCCGGCGGAGCTCGGCTTGCGCCAACTCTGGAAGGGCGAAGTCCTCGGCGCGGTCGGCGTGCGGGTGCGCGGCGAGGGTCAGCCGCCCAAGCTCGCCAAGTCGCCGAAAGCTCCGAAGGCGCGGGTCGTGCGTCGACGTCGCGACGGTTGACGCTCGCGCGCGTCGCTCGCGGTCTTCTTGCTGCGCTGCAACGCACCGACGACGGTCGGCCTCGGCCCGCGTTCCCCACGGAGCGCGGGCCGGTGCATTCGTGTGCCGGTCGCCGCGCGGATTTCGGCCGCGAATTGACCTAGGTCAACTCGAGTGTCGGCGGCGACGCGTATCCATGGGCTCGAGCGGCCGAAACGCCGCCGAACCCCACACGGAGCACGCGATGTCGAAGCGCTGGAACGAGCAGTTGATGGACGATCACCGCACGACCGAACGGGTCCTCGCGGCGGTGCAGCAAGCGTTGGCCGGACCCGACGGGCCGAGCGCGGAGTTCGTGCGCGACGCGCTCGACTACCTCGTCGACTACGCGGATCGCTGCCACAACCAGAAGGAAGAGCAGCAGCTCTTCCCGCGGATCGAGAGCCGCGGCATCCCGCGCCACGGCGGGCCGCTCGCGGTGATGTTGCAGGAGCACGAGTCGGCGAAGCGGCTGATCGCGCGGCTCGAGAGCGCGGGACGCATGGTGATCGCCGGCGATCGCAGCTCGCTCGCGGAGTTCCAGCGCGTCTTCGAGGAGTACAAGGCGTTGCTCGAGGATCACTACTGGAAGGAGAACGACATCCTGTATCCGGCGGCGCTGCGCGTGCTGACTCCGGAGGACGAGGCCGCGATCGTCGCGGGGTTCGAGGCGCAGGAAGCGCTGTCCGGTCCCGACACGCGAGCTCGCTACTACGCGCTCGCCGAGCGCATCGCGAGCGCCGGCCAAGTCGAGGATCTGTCGTTCGGGCTCGAACGCGACGTGCTCGCCGCGATCCTGAACACGATGCCGGTCGAGATCTCGTTCGTCGACGCGAACGACACCGTGCGCTACTTCAGCCACGAGAACCAAGCGAAGATCTTCCCGCGCCTGCGCTCGGCGATCGGGACGCCGGTGCAGAATTGTCACCCGGAGAAGAGCCTGCACATGGTCGAGCAGATCCTGCGCGAGTTCAAAGCGGGCAAGCGCAACGTCTCGGAGTTCTGGCTCGACTTCCAAGGCAAGAAGGTGCACGTGCGCTACTTCGCGGTGCGCCGCGACGGGCGTTACCTCGGCACGCTGGAAGTCGTGCAGGACGTCACCGAGATCCAACGCCTGCGCGGGGAGAAGCGTCTGCTCGACTGATCCCAAGGAGCGCGCGAAGACGACGGCGGCCGACGCGTCGGCGCCGGCCGCGAGGAGTTCGCGCGACTCGCGCTTGCCCAGGCTGGCTCAGAAGAGCCCGACGATCGAGCCGTCGGGGTTCATGCGGATCGCCTCGGCGGCGGGGACCTTCGGCAGGCCCGGCATCGTCATGATGTCGCCCGCCTTGGCGACCACGAAGCCCGCGCCGGCGGACGGCGTGACCTCGTTGATCGTGATGCGGAAGCCGCGCGGCTTGCAGAGCTTGGTCGGATCGTCGGTGAGCGAGTACTGCGTCTTCGCGATGCACACCGGCGTCTTGCCCAGACCGATCGACTCGAGGTAGTCGATCGAACGCTCCGCCGCCGGCGCGTAGTCGACGCCGTCGCCGCCGTAGACCTTCTTCACCACCGTCTCGATCTTCTCGCGGATCGGCAGGTCGGCGGAGTAGAGCGGCTGGAAGTTCGCGGTCTTCCGTTCGAGCAGCCCGAGCACTTCGCGCGCGAGCTCTTCGCCGCCCGCGCCGCCCTTCGCCCACACTTCGCAGAGCACGACCTTGAAGCCGCGCTTCTCGGCGTGCTCGCGCAGCATCTTGATCTCCGCGTCGGTGTCGGCGCTGAAGCGGTTGATCGCGAGCACCACCGGCACGCCGAACTGCTTGACGTTCGCGACGTGGTGGTCGACGTGCTCGAGCCCCTTCTGCAGCGCCGCCAGGTTCTCGACTCCGAGCGCCTTCTTGTCGGCGCCGCCCTGCATCTTCAGCGAGCGGATCGTCGCGACGAGCACCGCCGCCTCCGGCTTCAGCCCGCCCGCGCGACACTTGATGTCGAAGAACTTCTCCGCGCCGAGATCGGAGCCGAAACCGGCCTCCGTGACGACGATGTCGGCGAGCGCGAGGCCCGCCTTGGTCGCCATGATCGAGTTGCAGCCGTGCGCGATGTTGCCGAACGGACCGCAGTGAACGAGCGCGGGCCCGCCTTCGAGCGTCTGCACGAGGTTCGGCCGCAGCGCGTCCTTCAAGAGCAGAGACATCGCGCCAGCGACGTTGAGTTGGCTTGCGCGCACCGGCTTCTTGTCCCTGCCGTAGGTCGAGCCGACGACGATGCGGTTCAAGCGCGCTTCGAGGTCCTCGCGCGAGCTCGAGAGCGAGAGGATCGCCATGATCTCGCTCGCCGGGATGATCACCCAGTGTTCCTCGCGCACGACGCCTTCCGCCGGACCGCCGAGACCGATCACCGCGTTGCGCAGCGCGCGGTCGTTCATGTCGATCGTGCGCGGCCACGTGATGCGGCGCGGATCGATGCCGAGCTCGTTGCCTTGTTGCAGGTGGTTGTCGAGCACCGCGGAGAGCAGCGAGTGCGCGCTCGAGATCGCGTGGAAGTCGCCGGTGAAGTGGAGGTTGATGTCCTCCATCGGGATCACCTGCGCGTAGCCGCCGCCCGCCGCGCCGCCTTTGACGCCGAACACGGGGCCGAGGCTCGGCTCGCGCATGCAGAGGATCGCGTTGACGCCGATCTTCCGGAACGCCTGCGTCAGGCCGACGCTGACCGTGCTCTTGCCCTCGCCCGCGGGCGTCGGGTTGATCGCGGTGACCAGCACCAGTCGACCCTTCGCCTTGCGCGCGCTGAGCTCGAGCGGGAGCTTCGCCTTGTACTTGCCGTAGAGGTCGATGTCGTCGGCGGAGAGCCCGATGTCCTTCGCGACGTCGACGATGGGGCGGGGCTTGGCGCGTTGGGCGATTTCGATGTCGGACGGAACGGGCTGTTGGGTCATGACGGCTTCCATGGGACCTCGCTCTTTCGGTGAACCGCACAGAGTTACGCGGCCTGCCGCGAACGAAGGAATGCGAACGTCGGCCGAGCCGGACGGAGCTTCGGTCGTAGGGCGCGCAGGTTACTCGCGCGGCTGCACGAAACGCCAGCCGAAGCGGCCCTTGATGCAGAGGTTGCCGAGCGTGATGCGATTGTCGAGCGGCGACGTCGCTTTGAAGAGCTTGCCGTCTTGTGCGTGCAGGCGCAGCGTGCAGCCGACGCCGCAGTAGGGGCAGATGGTGTCGGTCGCGGTCTGTCGCGTCTCGTCGTACTCGCCGCGGGCACGAAGCTCGTGTTCGTCGGTCGCCATCAGCGCGCCGGTCGGGCACACGGCGATGCAGTTGCCGCAGTAGACGCACGCCGATTCGGGGAGCGGCACGTCGAACTCGGTCGAGATGCGCGCGTCGAAGCCGCGGCCCGCGACACCGATCGCGAACGTGTTCTGGTGGTCGTCGCCGCAGGCTTCGACGCACTTGTAGCAGAGCACGCATTTCGCGTAGTCGCGGACGTAGAGCTCGTTGTCGACCTTGACCGGTTGCGCGACGCTCGCGGCGCGTTCGACCAGCGCCTCCGCGTGATGGCCGGCGAGCGCGTGGTCGCGGTCGTGCGGCGCTTCTGGTTCGCCGAAACGCGCCGGCTGCGCGCCGTACTCCCGCATGCGCTGCGCGAGCTCGGGTGCCGTCGAGAGATCGACCGACGAACCGAGCATCTCGAGCACGAACTTGCGGGCATGGCGCACGCGCGGCGAGTTCGTGTGCACCTTCATGCCGGGCTCGACGGCGCGCGAGCAGCTCGGCGCGAGCACGCGGGCGCCTTCGAGCTCGACGACGCAGAGCCGGCACGCGTTCGCCGGTTGCAGCGTCTCGAGATAACAGAGCGTCGGCACGTCGACGCCCTGCTCGCGCGCCGCTTGGAGGATCGTGGTGCCGGGCTTCACGCTGACGGTGCGGCCGTCGAGCGTGAATTGGATCGACGCAGTGCTTGCGCTCGTCGCGCCAAGGCTTGCGCTCGTCGCGTCGGGGCTCGCGCTCGAGGCTCCCGGGTTCGAGCTCGCGCTCGGCGCGAGCGTGAACGCTTGCGGCGGCTCGCCGAAGAGCTTCAAGCGCTTGATCGCCGACTCGACTGCCGAGTACGCGGTTTGCCCGAGCCCGCAGATCGACGCGTCCTTCATCCCGGCGCCGACTTCGTCGAGCAAACGCAACTCGTCGCTCGCCGCGCCGCGCGTCTTGCCGCAGCCGATCCGCGTGAGCGCTTCCTCCTGGCGCACGGTCCCGACCCGGCACGGCACGCACTGGCCGCACGATTCCTCGCGGAAGAAGCGCGCGATGCGCGAGACGACGTCCTTCAGGTCGACCGTGTCGTCGAACACCATCACCACGCCGGAACCGAGCGTCGTGCCCGCCGCGCGCGCGGCTTCGAGCGAGAGTTCGAGGTCGAGCTCGTCCGCGCGCAGGAAACCTCCCGCCGCGCCGCCGAGCAGCACCGCTCGCAGCGTGCGTCCCGCCGGCACGCCGCCGGCGAGCTCGATGAGCGCGGAGAGCTTGGTGCCGCACGCGACTTCGTACACGCCGGGTCGGCGCACGTTGCCGCTCAAGCAGAAGAGCCGCGTGCCGCTCGATTGCGCGGTGCCGAGCTTCGCGTACTCCGCGCCGCCGAGCGTCAGGATCGGCAGCACGTTCGCGAGCGTCTCGACGTTGTTGACGACGGTCGGCTTGCCGAAGAGCCCGGATTGCACGGGGAACGGCGGCTTCGAACGCGGTTCGCCGCGATAGCCTTCGATCGACTCGAAGAGCGCGGTCTCCTCGCCGCAGATGTACGCGCCCGCGCCGCGCCGCACTTCGATGTCGAAGTCGAAGCCGCGTCCCGCGATGTTCGCGCCGAGCAACTGCGCCGCGCGCGCCGCGGCGCACGCGTGCTCGATCCGTTCGGCGGCGAGCGGATACTCGGCGCGCACGTAGAGGAAGCCCTTCGAGCAACCGGCCGCGTACGCGGCGATCGTCATCGCTTCGACGACCGCGAACGGGTCGCTGACGAGCAGCACGCGGTCCTTGAACGTCCCGGGCTCGGATTCGTCGGCGTTGCAGACGAGGTAACGCGGCGTCGCGGGCTCCTTGCGGACCGCTTCCCATTTGCGGCCGGTCGGGAACGCGGCGCCGCCGCGGCCGACGAGCTTCGAAGCGTGCACTTCGGCGATCACGCGCTCCGGCCCGAGCTCGAACGCGCGTTCGAGTGCTCGGTAACCGCCGTGCGCGCGGTAGTCGTCGAGGCTTTCGGGATCGACGACGCCGACGCGCGCGAGCAGACGCAAGTCGCGCACGCCGGACTGCGGCAGCGGCGCGTCGTCAGTGGCATCGCGCGTCGCAGCACGCGTTGCATCGGGCGCGTGCAGCGGCGCGTGCAGGAGCTCGCGAACACGGCCGACGTCGACTTCGCCGACGGAGCGCGCGAGCGGCTCGACGCCGGCCTCGGTGACCAGCGCCGCCGGCGCTCGATCGCAGAGCCCGAGGCACGGCGAACGCATCCACGCAGGCCGTTCGGGTTCGAGCACGTGCACGCCGTCCGCGTCGTCGTCGTGCGCATGCGCATGCCCGAGCGGCGCGCCGAGCTCGCGTTCGAGCCGCGCACAGAGCTCGCGCGCGCCTTTCGCGCGGCAACCGACGTCGTCGCAGACGTGCACGACGCGCCGGGGCCGCGGCTCGGTCGCGAAGAGCGCGTAGAACGTCGCGACCGACCACGCTTCCGCGGGCGGGATCCCGAGCCGTTCGCAGACGTAGCCGAGGCCGCCCTCGCTGAGCCAACCGATCCGATCCTGGAGCGCGTGCAAGCACGGCAACAATCGATGTCGCTCGGCCCGCTTCGCTGCGCCACCGTAGGCGACGTGCGCGTCGCGCGTGCTCTTCGTCTCGCCGCCGTCCCAGGCGGAGCTCGGGCTGCCGAGCACTCGGTCGATCGCTGCGCGCTCTTCGGCGCTCGGACGCGCGTCCGGCAGGCGGATGTCCATCGGGGTCTTGTCTATCTCTTCGCCGCGGCCTTCGCGGCGGGTTCGACGCGCACGGCGCACGCCTTGAACTCGGCGGTGCCGGACTTCGGATCGGATGCGTCGATCGTCAACACGTTGGTGTTCACTTCGTCGGGGAAGTGCAGCGTCATGAAGACGAGCCCCGGACGCAAGCCCCGATCGATGCGCGCCGGCGCGACGAGACTGCCGCGGCGCGAGGTGATACGCACGAGCTCGCCGTCGTCGATGCCGAGCCGAGCCGCGTCTTCCGCGCTGAGCTCGAGCTCCTCGCTGCGCCGCAACGGCGAGCGATACCCGACCGTCTGCACGCCGGTGTTGTACGACTCGAGGCGCCGGCCGGTCGTCAGCAGCAACGGGTAGTCGTCATCGGGCTTCTCCGCCGGCCCTTCCCAACGCACGACCCAGAACGCGGCGGCGCGCCCTTCGCGCGGCGTCTGCCACAGACGTTCGTGCAGGAACGGCGTGCCCGGATGTTCCTCGTGCGGACACGGCCACTGCAATCCGCCGAGCGCTTCGAGGCGCGCATAGCTCATCCCGCCCGCGAAGTGCGGCGCGACGACGCGGAACTCGTTCCACACGTCTTCCGCGGTCGGATGGCCGAAGTCGACGCCGAGGCGGCGCGCGAGCTCGGCGAGGATCCAGAGCTCGTCCTTCGCGCCCGCCGGCGGCTCGACCGCCTTGCGGCAGCGTTGCACGCGGCGTTCGCTGTTGGTCACCGTGCCTTCGCCTTCGCACCACGACGCGGTCGCGGGCAACACGACGTGCGCCATCTCCGCGGTGCGCGTCATGACGATCTCCTGCACGACCAAGTGCTCGAGCCCGGCGAGCGCCGCTTGCACGTGTTCGGAGTCGGCGTCCGATTGCGCGGGGTTCTCGCCGATCACGAAGAGCGCGATCAGGTCCTTCTTCTCGATCGCGTGCAGCATCTGCGTCAGGTTGAGCCCGTAACGCGGCGCGAGAGGCACGTTCCAGTGGCGCTCGAAGCGCTCGCGCACCGCTGGATCGAGGATGTCCTGGAAACCGGGCAGACGATTGGGGATCGCACCCATGTCGCCGCCGCCCTGCACGTTGTTCTGGCCGCGCAGCGGATTGCAGCCGCACGCCCAACGGCCGACGTGACCGGTCAACAGGCACAGGTTGATCAACGCGAGCACGTTGTCGACCGCGTCGTGGTGCTCGGTGATGCCGAGCGTCCAGCAGATCATCGCCTTGTCGGCCTTCGCGAACGCGTGCGCCGCTTCGCGGATCACGTCGGCGGGCACGCCGGTGACGCGCTCGGCGAACTCGAGCGTGTAGCTCTCGACCGACGCCTTGTACTCCGCGAAACCTTCGGTCGCGTTCGCGATGAAGCCCTTGTGCTCGAGCCCCGCGTGCAGGATCTCGCGCGCCATCGCGTTCGAGAGCGCGATGTCGCTGCCGACGTTCAGGCCGAGCCACACGTCGGCCCACTGCGCCGACGACGTCCGCCGCGGATCCATCACGTAGAGGCGCGTGCCGTTCTTCACGCCCTTCAACAGATGGTGGAACCAGATCGGATGCGCTTCGCGCGCGTTCGAGCCCCACAGGAACACGACGTCCGCCTCCTCCGCTTCGCGGTAGGAGTTCGTGCTGCCACCGGCACCGAAGACCGTCGCCAGACCGACGACGCTAGGCGCGTGTCACGTTCGGTTGCAGCTGTCGATGTTGTGGGTGCGGAACGCGATGCGGGCGAGCTTCTGCGCGAGGAAGTTCACTTCGTTGGTGGACTTCGAGCACGAGAAGATGCCGAGCGCGTCGCCGCCGCGAGCCGCCTTCGCGCGTGCGAATCCGTTCGCGGCGTGATCGAGCGCTTCGTCCCACGAGGCGGGACGCAGCACTCCGTTCACGCGCACGAGCGGCTCGGTGAGTCGCGCATAAGGGCGGCCGGGCATGCGGGTTTTCACGGTTCGATTCCTTCTGACCGTTCACCGGTCGGTCACCAGGATGGGAGCTTGCACCGAGGCTGGCAAGCGCGGAGCGCGGGCTCGTCCGCTTGGAAAATGCGTCCGACCGTCCCGCTCTGCGCCCTCCGTCGCAGGGCGGCGCCGGCGGAGGCTCAAGCGCACCTTCCGACCGACCGAAACCCGCGAGCGGCCATGATCGATCGTTTCCTGCTCGTGATCGGCGCGATGAAGGCCGGGACGACGACGCTCTACGAGCTGCTCGCTCAACACCCGCGCATCGCGCCCTGCCGCGAGAAGGAACCGGAGTTCCTGTGCGACCCGAAGCGTTGGCACGCGGGGCTCGCCGAGTACGAGAAGCTCTGGCAGTGGCGCCCAGGCCAACACCTGTGGGCGCTCGAAGCGTCGACCAGCTACGCGAAGTTCCCGGCGAAGCCGAGCGCTGCGCTCGCGACGTGGCGTTTCGGCGTGCCGTTCCGCTTCGTCTACGTCGTGCGCGATCCGCTCGACCGCATCCGTTCGGAGTACCTGCACTCGCTCGCCGAAGGCTGGGTGCCCGCGCCGATCGATCGTGGGCTCGCGCCGCACGTGTTGCTGCACTCGAACTATCGGCTGCAGCTCGCGCCGTACATCGCGGCGCACGGCCGCGAATCGATCCTCGTGTTGTCGTACGACGAGCTCGTCCAGCACCCGCTCGCGGTCACGCGCCGCGTGTGGTCGTGGCTCGGGCTCGAGGAGGCGCCGCTCGTCGAAGTCGGGCGTTGCAACGCAGGCGACACGCATCGGCAGAAGCTGATGGCGAAGCTCGTGCCGCAGTTCGGCGGCGACGTCGACGCGGCGAAGCGCGAGCTCGAACGCTGGATCACGCCGAGCGCCGAGCAGGCTGCGACCGTTCGCTCGCTGCTCGCGACCGACCTCGAGCTCTTCCGCGAGGAGTGGGGCATCGACGTCTGGTCGAAACGCGACACCCGTCGCGCGGCGGCAGCCGTCGCCTGACCCGGCAATCGCCTGAACTCGAGGCCGCGGATGGTCGCTCCGCGAGCATGCGCCAGGCCACCGTACGCAGTTCCGCTGCCGACTCGAGCTGCGGCCGTCAGCGCAACGACTCGAGCGCATCCCAACGAAAGTAGAGCTGCGGGAGCTCCGCGGAGATCGTTGCGCGGGATCGGTGGATGCGCTCGAGCTCGAGCGGGTTCGAAGCTGTGCATGTCGCCGAATCGGGGACTCGTCCGCCGACGAAGCGGACTTGCGGCACGGCGGCTGCACGGTTCGAATCGTGCGTGCATGTCGCGGTCAGTTCGAGTCGGAACCCACTGTCGGCATTCGCGTCCACCGAATGCTGCAGTAGGCGAGTCCGCTCGAAACTCGACGCGCACTCGCTTGAGCAAAGCCCCGCACGTTTGCCTGCTGTGCGTCGTCGTCCTGCTGCTTCTCCCGGCAGCGTGTCGCCCCACGCCGCCGAGCGAGCCCTCGGCGACCGGCGGGGCGAGTTCGAGCGACTCGCCTGATT
Source organism: Planctomycetota bacterium (assembly GCA_023150475.1). Classification (GTDB taxonomy): domain Bacteria; phylum Planctomycetota; class UBA1135; order UBA1135; genus JACRIN01. The sequence goes on along the minus strand of JAKLKU010000003.1, from coordinate 396,035 downwards.
GGAAGTTGAAGAACTTCGAGGCTGGGCAGGATCGGTTTCCCGAGAGCGTGAGCCGCCTCGTGAGCGGAGATCATGAAGACCCGCGGCGGCTCGACTTGGAGTGGTTTCAGTACTTCGGGCACCAAGTCGCCGCCGAGACCCGGCAGTCGTTCTCGCTCGACTTCGACCTTCAGCAGGTCGTCGTCCCCGATCGCGACGCGGTGTGTCTCTTCGGTCGGTATCCCGACGGAGCGCAGACGTTGGAGCTGTGGCGCTTCGCCGACGTCGCGCACGACGGTTCGCCGGCGCCGCGTCACCTCGGCGACAATCGGTGGAGCCTTCCCCAGCGCTCGAACGTGATCGTCATCTGGAAGGAAGCCGCGAACGGACCGCGCGGCGGGGTTTTGGCGCGACGAATGACGCTGAGTTGGCCGCGACGGCGCTTGCTCGTGTGGTTCGATCGCTCGCGTGAACTCGTCCTCTTCGATCTCGCGGGAGGGCCCGAGCGGATCGTCGCGGATCCCAGAACGGTGCCCGAGCTCGCCGACGAATACGACGGACTCTGGGCCACCAAGACCGATCGCGGCGTCGCGTACCTGCTGCTCAAACAGGACGCGCCCGAAGGTCGTTTCCAGCCGATCCTCGCACTCGACGCCGATCGCGACGGCGTGCCGGAGTCGGTCCGCGCCTTCGATCTCGAGGCTTGGCGACGCGACGGTTGGGACACTCGCTGTCCGCATTACCTGCCGACCGACGACTGAGTCGAACGAGCTCGACGGCGCCGGCGAGCGTCGAGGGTCGGCGCCGCCGTCAGCGCAACGACTCGAGCGCTTCCCAACGCGCGTAGAGCTTCGGGAGCTCCGCGGCGATCGTTGCGCGACGTTGGTTGACGCGCTCGAGTTCGGCTTTCGGGCCCGTGTAGAGCGTCGGATCGGCGAGGCGCGCGTCGAGTTCCGCTTGTTCGCTCTCGAGCCGGCCGATCTCGCCTTCGAGCTTCTCGAGCTCCTTCAGCTCCCACGGCGCGAGCTTCTTCGGCTTCGGCGCGGAGGGCACGGCGCGATTCGCGGGGCTCGCGGCGGCCGCCGGCTTCGGGGCGTCGCGCTTCTCGAGTGCAGCGGCCGCGCGCTCCTGGCCGAGCTTCTCGAGCAGGCTCGACAGGTCGCCCGAATGCTTGCGCGCGCCGCCGTGCCCGTCGAGGTAGAGGATGTCGGTCGCGACGCGGTCGAGGAACCAACGATCGTGACTGACGACGATCACCGCGCCGGGGAACACGAGCAACGCTTCTTCGAGCGCGCGCAGCGTCGCGAGATCGAGGTCGTTGGTCGGCTCGTCGAGCACGAGCACGTTGCCGCCGGCGAGCAATAGCTTCGCGAGCAGCACGCGATTCCGTTCGCCGCCGGAGAGCTGCGCGATGCTCGAACGTTGCGTGCTGATCGGGAAACCGAAGCCGTCGAGGAAGCTCTCGATGCGCACGGTGCGGTCGCCGACCTTGACGACGTCGTTGCGGCCGGCGATCTCCTCGGCGACCGTGTGGCGCGGATCGAGGTCGGTGCGCATCTGGTCGATCGCGGCGAAGCGCACGGTCTCGCCGACTTCGCGCGTGCCCGAGTCGAGCGCGAGCTCGCCGAGCAACAGCTTGATCAGCGTCGTCTTGCCCGCGCCGTTCGGTCCGACGATGCCGAGGCGCGAGCCCGGCGCGAGCTCGACGTCGAGCTGTGGGATCACGACCTTCGCGTCGAATCGCTTCGACGCCTTGCGGAGCTCGACGACGCGCGCGCCCAGGCGCGGCCCCGGCGGGATCTCGAATACGAGGTCGGCGGCGGACACGATCGGCGCGGCTTCGACCAACGACTCGTAGCGGTGGATGCGCGCTTTGGCCTTGGTCGTGCGCGCGGGCGGGCCGCGGCGCATCCACGCCGTTTCGCGGCGCAGCAGGTTCTGGCGTGTGCTCTCGGTCTTGCGCTCGACGTCGAGCCGGGCCGCGCGCGCCTCGAGGTACTCGGTGTAGCCGCCGGCGTACTCGAAGAGCTCGCCGCGATCGAGCTCGACGATGCGGTCGACCACACGGTCGAGGAAATAACGATCGTGCGTCACGAGGAAGAGCGGCGTGCCGGTCTCGAGGAACCAATCCTCCAGCCAATCGGTGACGAACGCATCGAGGTGGTTCGTCGGTTCGTCGAGCAGGAGCAACTCGGGCTTCGCGACGAGCAACCGCGCGAGCGCGACGCGCCGCCGCTCGCCGCCCGAGAGCGTGCCGCAGCGCGCGTCGGGATCGTCGAGGCCGAGCGAGTGGAGCACGTGCTCGATCTGGTGGTCGACGTCGTGGCCGCCGAGGTGCTCGAGCTCCTGCTCGAGGCGACCTTGGCGCGCGAGCAGCGCGGCGAGGCGTTCGTCGCGAGCGTCGGCGAGCTCCGCGTGGACGCGGTCGAGGTCCGCGAGCACACGCTCGCGACCGGCGAGGCTCGTCTTGACCGCGTCGCGCGCGCTCTGCGTGAGATCGAGCGCCGGATCTTGCTCGAGGTAACCGAGGCGCAAGTCGCGCCGCACCGCGCGTGTGCCTTCGTCGAGCGGCTCGACGCCGGCGAGGATGCGCATCAAGGTCGACTTGCCCGAGCCGTTCGGCCCGAGCAGACCGACGCGTTCACCTTCCGCGATCTGCAGCGACACGCCGCGCAAGAGCACGCGGTCGTTGAAGCCCTTGCGACAGTTCTCGAGCGACAGGAGCGCCATGCGGGGCGGAAGAGCTTAGCGCCGTCCGCCCCGCGCGCTCGCAGTTCACTTGCGCTTCGCCGTGAAGACGCCGTTCGGTTGGTGGAACTCGACGGCGTTCACGCGGCCTTCCTCCGAGACGAAGCGGAGCGAGAAGCCTTCGAGGCCCTTCAAGTCGAACGCGTCGCGGCGCTTCGGCACCAACGTGTACGTCGGTTGGCCGGGCACCAACGCGGTCAGGTCGTCGCCCTTCACGCGGATCGAGCACGAGACACCGGCTTCGAGCTCGTAGTCGCCTTCGTAGCGCGCGAGGAACGCTGGATCGCGCAGTTCGGCTTCGGCCTGGCGCGCGAAACGCGTCGCCGGCAACGTCGGGTCGAGCACGACGCGCAGTCCGTCGATGTCGCCGCCGAAGTCGGAGGTGAACTGCAGTTGCAGGTCCTCGAACGCTTCGTCGTCGGTTTCGGGGTGCGCAGAGAAGACGTCGTAGTGCCAGTGCTCGAGCTTGCTCTGGAGCCCGTGCAGCTCCGCCTTCAGCTTGTCGCCTTCGAGCGTCACCTCGACGACGCCGTAACCCGGATGCGCGTACTCACCGGCGTAGTCGGCGAGCGGATGCGACGGCGACGTGCCGGTCTTGCGCGCGGCGGCCTGCTTCTCCTTGCCTTCCGCCTGTTTCGCCTTCGCCGCGTCGCGCATGGCGAGCGCCTTGCCGCTCCAATCGGTGCGTTCGAGCCCGAGCACGCGGTCGAACGCGTGACGCGCGACGAGCTCGGGCAACGCGGACCCGTTCTGGTTCGTCAGCACCACGATGCCCCAGTCGTCCTGCGGCAGGAGCGCGACCAGCGCGGAGTAGCCGTCGATGTTGCCGCCGTGATGGACGTGGAGGTGTCCGCGATAGACCTCGACGAACCAGCCGAGCGCGTAGCCGACCGGAATCGTTTCCGGCGAGCTCGGATCGGCGCCGCCGAGCGGCGTCACGACGGTGTGCATCTCGGCGAGCGTCCCGGCTTGCACGAGCTCGCGTCCGTCGCGTTTGCCGTGCGCGAGCTGCAGCTTCACCCAGTTCGCCATCTCGTTGACCGACGAGTTGATCGAGCCCGCCGGACCGACCGCGTCGATCTTGCGCATCGGCAGGTGTTTCACGGCGTCGTCGTCGAGCGCGTACGGCTCCGCGTGATCGAGATCACGCGCCATGTTGGCGACGGCGAAGTTGCTGCGCGTCATCCCGAGCGGCGCGAAGATGCGTTCGCGCACGAGCTCCTCCCACGCCTTTCCCGCGAGCCGCTCGGCGAGGTAGCCGGCGGTCAGGAACATCAGGTTGTTGTACTGGAACTTGGTGCGCAGATCGGCGCTCGCCGGCAAGTGTGCGATGCGCGCGACCATCTCGGGGCGCGTGTCGGGCGAGTTGTACCAGACGAGGTCGTGACGAGGCAGGCCGCTCCTGTGCGATACGAGGTCGCGCACGGTGAGCAGCTCGCTGAGCTCGGCATCTTCGACGCGGAACTCCGGCAGGTGCTTCCGAACGCGGTCGTCCCATCCGAGCTTGCCTTCGTCGACCAACGTGCCGAGCACGAACGTGGTGAACGCCTTGGTCGACGAGCCGATCGCGAAGAGCGTGTCCGGCGTGACCGGGCGTTGCGCGTCGACGTCGGCGAGACCGGAGCCGCGCACGAACACCGTCTCGCCGTCGTGGACGAGTGCGACCGCGACGCCCGGGGTCTTCCACGCCTCGCGCGCGGAGTCGAGCCACTCGCCGAAACCGTCGAGCGCCTGCGCCGACTCGGCGACCGCGTCGAGCGCGCGTTCGAGCGCGAACGGCAACGCCTGGCCACCCTGCGTGAACGTGCCGGCTAGTTTCGCCCCGGTGGACGTCAACCCGGTGAGCTTGCCGTCGAAGCTCGGCTCGCCCGGGATGCCGGCGATCGCGAACTTCGCGGAGTCGTCGGTGATCACGACGTCGGCGAGCGCCAAGTCCTTCGCGCCTTGCGCGGGGATCGAAATCGTGCCGCTCCACGTGCCCGCGTCGGAGCGGGTGAGCGTGACGTCGATCTCGAGCTGCTGACCGGGGAGCTCGATCGCGCCTTTCCAGCGGCCCGCCGCCGAAGCGCTCGCCGCTTGCGCCGTGCGCGAGCCGCGAGTGTCGACCGCGGCGGCGTCGTTCGCGGGCGCGGCGTGGACCGCACGAGCAGTGGGTGCAGGCGGCGGCGCGCCTTGCGCTTGCGCCGGCACTCCCGGCGAGCCGCACGCGGCGATCAGGAAGAGGGGAGCGAGGGCGAAGGCGACACGACCACGGAGCAGCAAGGTTCGCAGCATGGGGAGGGATTCTTGTGAAGAGCGCCGCGAAGTGCGAATCGCGTGCCCCGAGAATCCGCGGTCGCCGACCGAAATCAGGACGTCGAGTGCACGAGGCAACGGAACCACGTCATTGCGCCGCCGCCGACGGACTCGAAGCGCGGCGCAATCGATCGGAAAGCGAGTTCGAGCGAGTCGCCAGCGCGTTCAGAAGTAGCCGGTCGCCTTCAAGCCTTCGCGCGCGGCTTCGGAGAGCTCACGCGGACCCTCTTGGTCTTGGGTGAGCTCGATCCAGCTTTGCAGCGCCTCGCGCATCTTCTGGAGGTGCTCGTCGATCGGCGCGGGCTCGCTCGCGAGCAGGTTCTGCACCTCGCGGGCGTCCTTCGCCAGGTCGAAGAGCTGCCACGACTCTTCGCGGCGCTCGCAATCGAGCCAGAGCTCCGAGTTCCAGATCAGCTTGAAGCCGCCGTGGCGCAGCGAGATCGCGCGTGCGTCGAATTCGTAGCCCGACGCGTTGCCTGGCAAATCCGAGAACGAGTACGCGGGCCGGTCCGCGCTCGCGGTCGGCGCCGAGTCGTTGCCGACGAGCTCGGCGAGGTTCGCGCCCGAAAGCGTGGAGCTCGGTTTCACGCCTGCGACGTCGAGCACGGTCGGCGCGATGTCGAGCAAGCGCACTTGCGTCGCGATTCGCGCCGGCGCGATGCCGCGCGACTTCGGCCACTTGACGATCAGCGGCACGTGCAGCTCGGTGTCGTAGAGCGTCGCACCGTGATCGAAGAAGATGTCGTGCTCGCCGAGCTCCTCGCCGTGGTCGCTCGTGACGATCACCAACGTCTCGTCGAACTCGCCGCGTGCTCTCAGGAGCTCGAAGAACCGCCCGGCCTGCGAGTCCGCGTAGCCGATCTCGCCGTGGTGCAGCGCGAGCATGTGCTCGTACTTGCGCGGATCGTTTGCCCACTCCTTGCGCTCGGCGGTGTCGAAGGCGTACCAGTCGGCCGCGGAGTCGCCGGACCAGTCGGGGTCGTAGCGTCGCGCGAACTCCTCCGGCGGCGCGTACGGCACGTGCGGATCGTAGAAGTGCACGAACAGCGCGAACGGCCGCGCGGCATCGCGTTCGGCGAGCCACGTTTCGACGGCGTCGATCGTCTCCGCGGCGGGGCGATCCGCTCGTTGCGGTCGCTTGCCGCGCGGGTTCTTCACGTTGAGCCAGCGGATCACGTCCTTGACGAGCCGCAGTCGCGTGCAGACCTCCGGCATCCAGCGCCAGACGAGCAAGTGATCGTCGTAGTGGTCGAAACGCTCGGCGAGTCCGATCGCCGTGTCGACCAACGTGAAGCCCGAGACGAAGCCCGCGGTCTCGAAGCCGTTCGCACCGAGCTCGTCGATCCACGTGCGCGTCCGATTCGGCAGGGGCTGAGCGTTCGCGAGCACGCCATGCTCCGCCGGCAAGAGCCCGGTCAGCATCGTCGCGTGCGAGGGGCCAGTGATGTTCGCTTGCGAGATCGCTTGCTCGAAGAGCACGCCGTCCGCCGCGAGCGCGTCGAGCGCCGGCGTCGCGACCGGACCGCCATACGCGCCGAGGCGATCCGCGCGCAGCGTGTCGATCGAGAGCAAGACGACGTTCGGCCGTTTCGTGCGGCCCTGCGCGTCCTGAGCAAGCGGCGCATCGCTCCAGCCCGACGGCGCGCGCCAAGCGAGCCCGCAGGCGCCGAGCACGGCGACGAGCGCGAGCGTCGACCACAGCGGCGCGCGGGTCACGAGCGGCCACCAACCGCAGAGCTCGCGCAGCAAGACCACGAAGCACGTCGCCGCGAGCGCGGCCGGAAGGAGCAGCGTGAAGCCGATCGCGTCGCTCGCGACGAAACCCGCGACGCCGAGCGCGGCGCCGAGCCCCGCGCACGCCGACGGCGGCGCGACGCGTCGTTCGACGCGACCCCACAGGATCCGCGCGACGAGCGCGCTCGGCAGCGCGAGCACGGCCGCGAGCGCCGCCGAGCTCCCGGTCGCGAGCGCGACGAGCTCGAAACCGTCGCTCGCGTAACGCGCGTGGCCTTGGACGAGCAGTTTCGCGGCCTCGAGCGCGCCGAGCAGCGCGCCGATCGGGAAGGCGAGCAACACGGCGCCGACGAAGCTCCATAGGAGCGGTTCGCGCCCGGGAAGTTCGTGGCCGGGACGTGCGCGTTCGGCGGGGGCCATCGGGAGTCGAGCGCATCGTAGCGGCGGCCGATAGGGGCCTCCACGCTGCGTGCGCGACGCGCTTGTCGGCAGAATGAGCGGATGACCCCGTACCTCTGGCTGCAGACCCTCTACCTCGGGCTCAGTCTCGGGATCGTCGTCGCGCTGTGGCTCGCGGCGGGCAGGCGCGCGAGCCTGCGCGCCTCGTGCACGCGCCGCACGCTCGTGGTCGCCGCGGTGCTCGGCGCGCTTTCGCTGCTCGCCGTCGTGCTCTTGCGCACGTTGCACCACGGCCACTCGACCTACGTGTTCGTCGTGATCGCGTTCGACTTCTACGCGGCGATGCTGTGGCTGCCGCTCGTCGCGGGGCACGCGATGTGGCGTGCGCGGAAGCTCGAGCCCGCGCTCGCCGCCGCGCTCTCTGCGTGCACGCTCGGTGGCAGCTATGCGCTCTGGGTCGAGCCCGATCGGCTGCAAGTCGTCGAACGCCGCCTCGCTTTCGACGCGTGGCCGAACGAGGCGCCGCCGCTGCGCGTCGTGCACGTCTCCGACTTCCAGACCGTCGGTCCGAACGAACGCCAACGCCGCGCGCTCGAGCTCGTCAACGGCCTCGAGCCCGACGTGATCGTCGTCACCGGCGACTTCATCTCCGGTCCGTTCTGGGACGTCGAGCCCGCGCTCGCCGCCGCGCGGGAGTTCTTCGGCGGGCTGCGCGCGAAGCTCGGCGTCGTGATCGTCGACGGTCACGCGGAACGCGCAGCCGATCGCGAGCGCCTGTTCGCCGGCCTCGACGTGCGCTTCCTGAAGAACCAGTGGACGCGCTTCGATCTCGGCGACGGTCGCGTGCTCACGTTCTACGGCATCGTCACGGACTCGCCGGACTTGTCCGGGCTCGCGGCGCCGCGCGCGAGCGGCGAAGTGCGCGTCTTCCTGAGCCACGTGCCCGATCTCTCGCGCGAGCTCCGCGACCTGGGATCGTCCGGCAGCGGCGTCGACTTGCACCTCGCCGGCCACACGCACGGCGGACAGATCGCCTTGCCGTTCCTCGGCCCGCCGATGACGCTCTCCGAGCTCCCGAACCGCTACGCGCGCGGCTTGCACCGCTTCGGCGAGCACTGGCTGCACGTCAGTCCGGGCATCGGCATGGAAGGCCATCACGCGCCGCGCATCCGGTTCCTGTGCCCGCCGGAGATCGACTTGCTCTTGCTCGGCGGCGCCGAGGACCAGCTCTCGGCGAGCCGCGACGTGCCGCGTACGGAGACACGCGCACTGGAACCGCGGATGGGCGAGCGGTAGACCTCCAGCGATGCACTCGCAAACGCGCGAACGGATCGTGATCACCGGAGCGACCGGCTTCGTCGGCCGGCGTTTCGTCGCGCGGCTCGCGGCGGATCCGGCGCGCGAGCTCGTGTTGCTCGTGCGGCGCGCGGTCGACGCGCGCGAGCTCGGTCTCGAGCCGACGCGTGCCGAGCTCGTGCGTTGCGAGCTCGGCGACGCGAAGACATACGCCGCGGCGCTCGCCGGCGCGCGCACGCTCGTGCACCTCGCCGCGCGCACCGGCAAAGCGAGTCCCGCCGAGTTCGAGCGCGACAACGTCGCGACGACGCGCGAGCTCGTCAACGCGGCGCGTGCGGCCGGCGTCGCGCGCTTCGTGCACGTCAGCACGATCGCCGTGAACTACCCGGAGAAGCGGCACTACGCATACGCACGCTCGAAGGAAGCCGCGGAAGCACTCGTGCGCGCGTCGGCGATCGGCGGGGCGTTCGACTGGGCGATCGTGCGGCCGACGATCGTGCTCGGCCGCGGCGCGCCGGCGGGCGCCGCGATGCAGAAGCTCGCGAGCGGCGGACGGATCAAGCTCTTCGGCGACGGCCGCGTGAAGATCCAACCGATCGACGTCGACGACCTCGCGACGCTGCTCTGCGATCTGCTCGCGCGGCCGGAGCTCGCGCGTGCGACGTTCGAGTTCGGCGGTCCCGAGATCACGACGTTCCGCGAGTTCCTCGGGCGCTTGCACCAACGCCTTGGCGGCGGTGCGCCGAAGTACGCGGAGCTCCCGCTCGGCCTCGCGCTCGCCGGCACCGCGCTCGTCGAGCCCGTGTTGCGGCCGTTGATGCCTTTGACCGCCGGACAGCTCTACGCGTTCGCGTACGACTCGCTCGCGGCGCCGAACGAGCTCTGGAACGCGCGTCGCGGCGCGCTGAAGGGCGTCGACGCCTTGGTCGACGATCTCGTCGCGACGGGAGCGAGCGCATGACGAACCTCGTGCGCGAGTGCGACACGTTCTGCCGCTACCTCGCCGGCGCCGACGCGCCAGAGAACGTGCGGGCGAAGTACCGCGAGGCGCACGACCTCGGCGTGGTCGCGATCGAACCCGCGAACACGCGCTTCGACCGCGCGTTGGTCGGTTTCGCGCGGCTCGGCACGTTCGCGACGCGGCTCGCCGATGTCCACGCGCGCTTCTTCGCGAACGGTGGACTGCTGCGGCGCAAGCTGGTGCTCCTGCTCGCGTTGCTCGAGACGCACGCGGACACCGTGGGCCGCGTCGATGCGCCGACGGTCGCCGGTCCGGTCGGGTTCGTCGTCGAGACGGCGTTGCGCATGTTCGTGTTCGTGCTGCTCGCGCTGCTCGGACTCTTCGTGTTCGTGCCGGTGAGGCTCGTGTGCGCGCTCGGAGGCTCGCGATGAGCGCAGGGCCGAGCGCCGGAGCGCCGGCTCGCGCGAGCGACGTCACGATCGTCGGCTCCGGCGCGAGTGCCGTGCACTTCGCGCAGTCGGCGCTCGAGCGTGGGCTCTCGGTCACGATGCTCGACGTCGGCCGGCCGCGGCCCGCGCCCGTGCGGCCCGACGATTCGTTCGCCGAGCTGAAGGCGCGTCTCGCCGATCCGTGGCGCTACTTCCTTGGGCCGCGCTTCGAAAGCGTGCTCTTCCCGGGCAACAAAGGCGAGTACTACGGCTTCCCGCCGCACAAGGAGTACATCTTCGAGGGCGTCGCGGGTTACGCGGTCGAGTCGCACGGTTTCGAGCCGTTGGCATCCTTCGCGCGCGGCGGACTCGCCGAAGCGTGGACCGGCGGCTCGTTCCCGTTCAACGATGACGAGCTCGAGGACTTCCCGTTCCGCTACGACGAGCTCGGGCCCTTCTACGACCTCGTCACGCGGCGCATCGGCATCGTCGGCGCGGCGGACGATCTCGCGCGCTTCATGCCGGTGCACGCGCACCTCGACGCGCCGCTCGAGCTCGACCGGCACTCCGCGCTCCTGCTCGAGCGCTACGGCCGCGTGCGCGAGCGCATGAACGCCGACGGCGCGTTCTTCGGTCGTTCGCGCGCCGCCGTGTTGCGCGAGGACCGCGACGGACGCAAAGCGTGCGACTACCTCGGCCGTTGCCTGTGGAGTTGCCCGCGCGATTCGCTCTACACGCCGGCACAGACGCTCGAGCGCTTGCTGGGGCAGCCCGGCTTCACGTACCTCGACGGCCGGTTCGTCACGCACTTCCGGTTCGAGGGAAGCCGAGTGCGCGCGCTCGAGTTCGTCGAGCTCGCGACCGGCAAGCGCGAGGAACTCGACGTCGCACGTCTCGTGCTCGCCGCCGGCACGCTGCCGACGTCGAAGATCGTGCTCGACTCGCTCTGGCGCGGCCGAGGCGAGCGCGTGCGACTCACCGGTTTGATGGACAACCGTCAGACGCTCGTGCCTTTCGCCAACTTGAAGCTGCTCGGCGCGAGTTGGGATCCCGACACGTACCAGTACCACCAGCTCGCGTTCGGCCTCGCGAACTCGGTCGCGAAGGAATACGTGCACGGGCTCGTCACGACGCTGAAGACGGCGCTGATCCACCCGATCGCGCTTTCGGCGCCGCTCGACCTCGCGACGGCGACGTGGCTCGCGAAGAACGTCCACGGCGCGCTCGGGATCGTCAACGTCAACTTGCACGACACGCGGCGCGCGGAGAGTTACCTCGAGCTCGCGGTCGGGTCGGACGCGTCCGGCGACGCTCGGACGAAGCTCGTCGCGCGCTACGAGCCTGCGCCGAGCGAGTCCGCCGACCGCAAACGAGCGCTCGCCCGCGTCAAACGCGCGCTCTGGCAACTCGGCTGTTTCGTGCCGCCCGGCATGGCGCACGTGCGGCCGATGGGCGCGAGCGTGCACTACTCCGGCACCCTGCCGATGTCGCGCGAGCGCAAGCCGTTGACGGTCGACCGCGACTGCCGGAGCCACGACTTCTCGAACCTCTGGCTCGCCGACGGCGCGACGTTCCCGTTCCTTCCGGCGAAGAACCTGACGTTCACGCTGATGGCGAACGCGGCCCGCATCGCGGCGAAGCTCGCGGTCTGAGTCGCCCGCGCAGCCTGTCGCGACCGCGGATGCCGAACCGCGGACTTGCCGACGATGGCACCGGCTCGGATCATCGCGCGCATGACGAACGCGAGCGCTCGGCGGCTGCCGACGAAGATGCTGCTACCCACGCCGGCCGCGACGCTCGAGATCCATCGCGGCGACAACGCGCTCATCCTGCCGACGTTGCCGGCGGAGTCGTTCGACCTCGTCTACATCGATCCGCCGTTCAACACCGGGCGCGAGCAGAAGCGGACGCAACTGCGCACCGCGATCGACGCGCAGGGCGACCGGCTCGGCTTCAAAGGCCTGCGCTATCGCACGCGGCGCATCGGCACGCGCTCGTTCGCGGATTCGTTCGACGACTACCTCGGGTTCCTCGAGCCGCGATTGCTCGAAGCGCGACGGCTCCTGAAACCGCACGGCAGCCTCTTCGTGCACCTCGACTATCGCGAAGTGCACTACGTGAAGGTGCTGCTCGACGAACTCTTCGGCCGCGCGAGCTTCATGAACGAGATCGTCTGGGCGTACGACTACGGCGCGCGCACGACGAAACGTTGGCCGTGCAAGCACGACACGCTGCTCTGGTACGCGAAGGATCCGCGGCGGTACACGTTCCGCTTCGCCGACGTCGACCGCATCCCGTACCTCGCGCCGAAGCTCGTCGGGCCGGAGAAAGCCGCGCGCGGCAAGACGCCGACCGACACGTGGTGGCACACGATCGTCAGTCCGACCGGCAAGGAGAAGACCGGCTATCCGACGCAGAAGCCGCTCGGCATCCTCGAACGCATCGTGCGCGTGCATTCGAATCCCGGCGACCTGCTGCTCGATTTTTTCGCCGGCAGCGGCACGCTCGGCGAAGCCGCGGTGCGCCACGGACGGCGCGCGGTGCTGATCGACGACAACCCGCAAGCGCTGCGGGTGATGGAGCGCCGGCTCGCCTTCGCGTCGCCGACGTTCCACGGCCATCGACCGCGCGTGCGCGAGGCGCGAACGGGAACACCGCGGCGAGCCTCCGGCTGAAGGGCGGCGAGGATCGGACCGTCTCGCCTCAATAGTCGCAGATGCGGTGCAGCGGGGGGATGCTGCGACTAGGCCCGTAGCGCACGAACTCTGCGAGATCGCGTAGATGCGCATCGCCAGGGTGCTCGAAGCACGCCGTCCACAGCACCCACAACGCGTGTTCCCGGTCCCACTCGTTGTAGAACCCGAGAGCCAACGCGCCGTAGTCGTCGGGACCGAGTAGGCGGCGCTTCGCGAGCGCCAAGTAGCCCGCGTACGCGGTGTCGGTCGAGCGCGCGATCTCCGCGCACAATTCTGCGACGTCGCCGGCGGGCTCGAACGGTTCCCCGGCCCATGGCGTCCACAACCCAACCCAACCGGCGAAGGGAGCCAGGCGGTCGAGAGTTCGCGATCTCGCGGCCGCCGCTTCCAGCGCGCGCTCGATACGATCGAGTCGTTCACATTCGGCCGGGCTTGCGCTTGCACTGCGTTCGCCGACCAACGTTCGCGCGAGGTCGAAGCGCTCGGTGCTGGCGACACGGCCGATGACGTCGATCCAATCGTCCAGCGTGACGGCCTCTGGATGGTCGGTGCTGAGCTCCTCGAGCTCGCGCACGGCGCGCTCCGGCAACTCACCGACGATCGACCGCACGACGCCGCGTTTCGCCGCGAGCCACTCGGCCGTTCCAGGCTCGGTCGCCTCGACGACCTCCGCGAACTCGAGCGCCGCGGCGGACGCGTCGCCTCCGGCGAGCGAACGTTCGGCCTCGGCCAGCCGCTCGCCGACGCTCGGCGCGCAGCCGGCGAGCACGATCGTGAGCCAACCCGCCACGAGCCGCATGGCCGTAGTCTACGCGCGTCGGCCGGATTCCACACCGCGGTCCCGCACGGCACACCCTCGCGCCGTCGCTCGCGGCCCGTAGCTCGTGCGCGGACCGCGAGGACGACGCGTTCGAGCGCTCAGCGTTGCAGTGAGACGACGACGCGGCTCGCGATGCCGGCCGTCGCGAAGACGTCGAGCTTGCCATCGGCATCGAGATCGCTCGCGCCGAGCTGCAGCGCGGTGGCGCCGATCGAGAAGCTGTCGGGCGCCGCGAACGCGCGACCTTGGCTCCTGCGGATCACCATGCCGGCCGCGTTCTCGGTGCAGCTCGCGAGATCCGCCGCTCCGTCGCCGTCGAAGTCCGCGGCGACGATCGCCGAGATCCCGCTGCCGGGCAACACGGCCCGCGCCGTGAAGCCACCCGTGCCGTCGCCGTAGACCACGAGGATCGTCGACTCGTTCAGGCTACCCGCCTGCGACGCGGCGATGTCGACGTGGCCGTCGGCATCGAAGTCCGCGAGTGCGAGCGACATCGGTCGTTCCGCGCAGGCGATGGTCGACGGCGGCGCGAAATGTGCGCCGTCGATGCCGAGCGCGATGCCGATCTGGAAGTGGCGATTGTCGAGCGAAACCACGTCGAGCCACCCGTCCTCGTTCAGGTCGGCGACGCCGAGCGCGAGGTTCCCGCCGAGGATCGTGTGCTCGGTCGGCGGTGCGAACGTGCCGTCGCCGAGCCCGCGTTGGACACTGAAGATCGAGTAGTGGGGCGCGAGTGCGTCGACTTCGCCGTCGTTGTCGACGTCGGCGAGCACGAGACCCTGCGTCGCGCGCATCGCCGAGCTCGCGTTCAGTGCCTGGAAGCCGCCCGTGCCGTCGCCGAGGTGCGTGACGAGCTTGCGCGCGCCGCCCTTCGAAACGAAGGTCACCAGGTCGCCGTGGCCGTCGTGATTCAGATCCGCCGCAGCGACGGCGTACGGCAGGCCGTCGAGCGACAGCGAGATCGCCGCGCCGAATTGGCCGCCGCCCACGTTCTCGTAGAGCGCGAGTTCGTTCGTGCCGTCGACCACGGTCGCGACGAGGTCCGGAAGCGGCGAGCCGAACAAGTCGGCGGCGATCGCGCGCACGACGTCGTTGTTCGCGGCGAGCCCCTCGAGGCTCTCGAAACGACCGGTTCCGAGGTTCCGGACCGCCGCAACGCCGCCTGCGGCGGTGGCGACGAACGCGTCGAGCGCACCGTCCGCGTCGAAGCGACCGAAACGGACGCTTCGGGCGATGGGGCCGACCAACACGTGTGAGTCGCTCACGAATCCGCCGAGGCCGTCACCGAGCAGGATTTCGAGCCCTGGCGCGGCTTCGAAATCCTCGATCGCGACGCCGAGGTCGAGCGTCCCGTCGAGGTTCACGTCCGCGAAATCGAGGCCCATCGGCTCGGGCGAGCACGCGATCGTCGCGCCAGCGACGAACGAGCCGTCCGCGCGGCCGAGGAAGACGTGGAGCACGCCCGCCGTCGAGGTCACGCCGTGGCACGCGACCACCGCATCGTCGAAACCATCCGCGTTCACGTCGGCCGCGCCGATCGCCATGGCGTTCTCCACGATCGGGAGCGTGCTCGCCGTCCGGAACGTGCCGTCCCCGTTGCCAAGCGCGAGCGCGACTTCGTGATTCAGCCCCGCGACGAATGCGCGGATCCAGAGGTCGACCTTGCCGTCACCGTTCGCGTCGCCGAGCGCCAAGGCTGCCGACTGTGCGCCGAGCTCGGAAACGAGCGGCGCGGCAAACGTCCCGTCGCCGACGCCGAGCGACACGCGCGCCTTGGTATTCCACACGGACACCACGTCGACCACGCCGTTCGAGTCGACGTCGCCGAGCCCTTGCACGTCGGACCCGAAGAGCATCGGCGTCAGGACCGCTCCGGCGAACGTCCCACCGCCCAGGTTGCGGAAGAAGCGCAACGACGTGAGGTCGGACGCGATCAGATCGACGAGGCCGTCCCCGTCGAAGTCGGCGGCGTCGAAGTCGGAACCGGTCGGGAACGCGTCGGAGCGGATGCTCCGGCGGAACCCGCCGTTGCCGTCGGCGAGCTGCACGAAGATCCCGTCCCATCCGAAGCGCGCGACATCAGTGAACCCATCGCCGTCGAAATCGGCGACGGCCGTTTGGAGCGCGGGGTACTCGCCGCTCGCGAGCGGCATCGGGAAGTTCGGCGCTTGCGCGGATGCGAGCGCTGCGAACGCGGCGACGACGGCGGGGCAGGAGAAGTTGCGAAGGTTCGAGTGCATGGTGAGTTCCCTTTCGAACGGATGGAAGAGCGCCGGTCGAATCCGAGTTCGCCGCGCGAGCGGCGCCGAGTAGCGTGCGCTCCCGGCGCGGTATCGCGTGCTTCGCCGGATGCGCGAACGAGTCTGCCGAAGTCGCGGAAGCGTGGTTGCGAGAACGCTCGTGCGCCGAGAGAGCAAGTGCAAGGACGCACTGCGCGTCGGGCCACGTCGAGCCAGTCGTGCGCGATCGAACGTCGGTACGCGTGCATCGAGCGGCCGCGCACGTGAGCCGCGACAGGACGTCGCCGCGTCGACGGCCGCGCTCGTGCCACGTGGGCATACGAACACGATGCCGATGGCACCGATCGAAGACGCGCGCCCGCATCGGCCGCCCTCCACGCCGCCCGAGGTCGGCGAGTCCAGGCCGGGTGCGTTCGGGCAGCGCCTGTATGCGCCGAGACGCCTGTCGGCGAGCGGGCGGCCGGCGGGTTCGCGAATCCCGATTCGCGCTCGACGCACGCCGCGGGCGATGCGCGCGGACCGAGTTGAAGCGAAAGTCGCCGGCACGGCATCCAGACGGTCGAACGCCATGGTCCCGCCTGCTGCACCCGGGAACTCCGCTGCGAATCGCCGTCCGGCGACGGGTGCGTACCTCGAGGAGCTCCTCGAGCACGCCGATTGGCTGCGAGAGCTCGCGCGGCGGCTCGTGCGGGACCCGGACGCGGCCGACGAGCTCGCGCAGCGCACGTGGCTCGCCGTGTTGCAGCGCCCGTCGGTCGAGCTCGAGAGCGCGCGGCGTTGGCTCGCGGCCGTGATGCGCAACTTCGTGCGCGAGGACGTGCGCGCCGGTGAGCGTCGGATGCGACGCGAGGAGTCGGTCGCGCGCCAGGAAGCGTTGCCGTCGACGCTCGACGTGCTCGAGCGCGCTTCCTTGCAGCGGCGGATCGCCGACGCAGTGCTCGAGCTCGACGAGCCGTACCGCACGACGATCCTGCTGCGCTTCTTCGATCGCCTGCCGCCGCGCGAAGTGGCGCGGCTGCAGCGTGTGCCGGTCGACACCGTGCGCACCCGGACGACTCGCGCGCTCGGCATGCTGCGCGCGCGGCTCGACCGCGAGTTCGGCGACCGCGGCACTTGGTCCGCGTGGGTGTTCGCGTGGCTGCGTCCCGAGACCTCGTTGGTGGCGCCGTTCGGCGTCGCGCTCTTCGTCGACATGAAGCTCAAACTCGCCTTGTTGTTGCTGTCCGTCGCCGCCGCGCTCGCCGTGTGGATCGGCTCGAGAGGGTCTTCCGCTGCGGACGAGCACGTTGGCGGCGCGCCCGTCGACACGCCGAGCCCCGCGCTCGCCGTCGGCGCGGCGACAGGCGTCGCGAACGCGCCGCTGAACGCGGAGCGGACGCCGGCGTTGGCCTCGAACCCTGCGCCAGATTCCGCCACGTCCGTGCGGCCCGCCGTCGCGGCGCCCACGCAACGAGGCCGCGTCGTCGACGACTCCGACCGCGCCGTCGCCGACGTGCGCGTCGTCGTGTCGGGCACCGAGCTCGCGACGCGGACGAAGAGCGACGGCACGTTCGAGCTCGCGGCGAGCCGGGGCAAGCTCGTCGTCGACGACGAGCGTTGGACGACGCTGTACTCCGGCGTCGGCGACGCGCCGGACGAAGCAGGGACGAAGCACGACTCCGTCGTCGCCGCGGCGGCTCCGAACACGAATCCTCCGGCGATCCCAACCACGATCGTCGTCGCGCCGCGCGTGCGCTTCGGCGGGCGCGTCACCGACGTCGACGGCGTGCCGCTCGGCGGCGCGCGCCTCTCGATCGAGTTGCCGGACGGTTTCCGCACGCGGCTCGCGAGCGTGCTCGATCGTTCCGAGCGCCGCATTTGGACGACGGAGAGCGCGCCCGACGGCACGTACGCGTTCGACGACGCGCCGGGCATCGTCGGCGCCGAGTTGTCCGCGAGCCTCGCCGGCTTCCTGCCGCACCGCGAGGCGCTGGTGGGCCCGGCGCAAGGCGACGTCTGGATCACGCTCGTGCAGCCCGGGCTCGATCCGCACCTCGTGCGCGGTCGTGTCGTCGATCCTCGAGGTCGCCCGGTCGAGGACGCGCGCGTCGGCTTCGGCATCGACACGACGGAAAGCGACGAGGACGGGTTCTTCGCGTTCCAGAAGGACGATCCGCGTTCGTTCGGCGCTCGGTTCGGCGTCGCGCCGACGTGGCTCGCCGCCGTGAAACGTGGCTACCTGCCGGCACGGTTCGAGCCCGAACTCGTCGGCGGCGCGCCGCGTTGGCCCGACTTCGTCGTCCTGCGACTCGGCGAGAGCCCGCTCGAGATCCGCGGCCGCGTCGTCGATGCCGCACACGAGCCGCTCGCGAACGTGCGCGTGTGGGTCGAGAACACGACGTTCTTCGGCGCGATCGACGGCGAACCGACGACGATGGAGAACGTGCTCGCCGGCGAAAGCGCGTTCTGGCGCTTCGTCCGCAGCGACGAGCGCGGCGAGTTCGTGCTCGATGGTCTGCTGGACCAGGAGTACGAGCTCGGTGCGTTGCTCGACGACAACTTGCTGCGGGCCGATCCCGTGCGCGTGCGTGCCGGCGCGAGCGGTGTCGAGCTCGTGTTGCCGACTGACCGTCTCTATCCGCGGGTCGCAGGACGACTCGTGTCGCGTGCCGGCACGCCCGTCGCGAACGCGCGAGTCGCGCTGATGTGCGACGCCTACCGTTCGAAGCTCCAAGGCCAGGTGATCGGGACCAGTCACGCGAACGCGCAGTCGACCACGACCGATGCCGACGGACGCTTCGAGTTCCGCGGCGTGCCGAAGTCGCTCGTGTACCTGCGCATCGACGGCGACGAGTTGCTGCCGCTCGAGTACGGCCGCTACGACGAAGGTGATCCGCGCTTCGCGAACGTCGCGGTCAAGGCGCTGCCCGTCGAGCGCATCGAGGACCTCGAGATCGTCGTCGCGTTGCGTTGCCACTTGCGGGTCGAGCTCGCCGACCCCGAGTTCGCCGACGAGTTCGCGGTGCTCGACGCCGCCGGCGAGCCGCTCGAGATCTCGACGTTCGAGGGCAGTGGCCGCCAGGAGGGCCTACGTTCGGCGATCGTCGACGGGCGTTCGAACACGACGGGCGCGCCGGACTTCGCCGCGACGCTGGTGCTCTTCAAGGCGAACGTCGAAGTCGCGCGCCGCCCGCTCGCGCTCACGCCGGGCGCGCCGCGGACGGAGCGCTTCTGACGGCCTGCTTGGTCGCGAGGTCGATGAACAACGCGATCGGGCCGACGGTCGCTGGCGCGTCGCGCGTGTGCTGAGTCGCTCCGCCGAGGCTCGCGCCCAGGAAAGATCAGACCGACCCCCTTGACACGCCCTCAGGGGGGGGGGATATGGTGGCCGCACGTTCGTG
Source organism: Planctomycetota bacterium (assembly GCA_023150475.1). GTDB lineage: Bacteria > Planctomycetota > UBA1135 > UBA1135 > JACRIN01. The sequence continues at coordinate 377,059 of JAKLKU010000003.1, read as the reverse complement.
GAACTTCCGTTTCACGCGAAGCCAAGACCCGCGCTTTGGGAGGATCAGCCGATGAACCCGGTGAGCTTGACGTGCAGTGCGATGCTGGCCGTGTGCGCGACCCTCTGGACCGTCCCGTTGCCTCAGAACGGGCCCGAGGATATCTGTGACCCCGCGACGGCGACCGCCGACCCGTCCGCGGGATGCACGTACGCCTTGACCGGGTGCATCTGTACGACGTCCGGAGCTGCGACCATCACTCAGTACGGCTACTGCGAGGGGTGCAAGTTCGTGATCACGGGCACGATCAGTTGCACATGGCCCAACAAGCCTGGTCTGATCAACCACCTGTACTGCAACACGCGAGTCGATTGCGAGGGCGCGTCGACGTGCGGGGCAAACTGTCCGTGCACAGGCGCACCGTACTACCCGTTCGCACTCAGCTGTGGTCCGTGCGTCGACAATTGATCGGCAATTGCCGGGGGTGAGATCGTGCGAGTTCAGTTTGCGGTGCCCGTACTCTTGGCCGCGGTAGCGCTCGCGTGGTGGGCGGGGCGCGAGTATGCATCGTCAACCTCTGCTCCCGAATTGCGCGCTGCGGCGGGCCCGGCGAACGCACGCGCGCAAACTGCCGTGGACCCGATTCCGAGGGAGTCGAACGAGCGTGCAGTAGCGATGCCAGTCGATCAGCCCGAGCCTCCGTACCCTGCTGCTCCCACCATTCAGGATGCGCTGACGATCCTCGAGGAAGCCGTCGCTGGATCCCACAACACGGACACGAGCGACGAGACGTTTGCGGCGAAGTACGCGGGGCTGTCGATCGACCAACTTCGCGTCGCTCAGGTCGCCGTGAGTACGCATGCCCAGGCCGAGAGCGAGCGAATATCTGCGGAGTTGATGGCGGCGGGGCGCTTCGAGTCGCAACTCGTGGAAGAGGGTTCGCTCGCCCAGATGCCGCAGACCAGTCGAGGTGAGCCCGTCGTTTCGTTTGGGTTCAACATCGAGCCCGGGGACGGCTTCTCGACGGTCAAGATCGCGAAGATCGACCCGGCGGAGTTCCCGGAGTTCCATGCGCTCCAGATGGAAGCGCGTTGGTTGGAGTCACAAATCCTGCACGCCGACCGCAAGCGCGAATGATGAGCCTGCGAGCGCCGTTCATCCGTTGATCCTCGGTGCCGGCTTCTTGGTCGCGAGGTCGATGAACATCGCGATCGGGCCGACCACGGCGAGCGCGTACATCGCCGGCGGATTGGAGACGAGGGCGGAGCCCGGGAGCTCGAAGTCGTTCGCCAGGCGGAAGAGCATCTCGACGACCGCGATCGTGATCACCGTGACGTACTGCCACTTCCGCTTCGAGACCACCGTGCGCGGGTCGGTCACCATGAAGAAGAGGAAGAGCTGGTACATCGGCCCGGTGATCGGCGCGAACTCGGTCGCGAACTCGGTGCCGAGGATCGTCGCGCGCGCCCACGAGAGCACCGTGAACGCCGCGAGGTACGTGAACGTCAGGTGGATCACCTTCGCGCGCCACGCGATGATGAAACCCATCGACCAGATCGCGAGGTTGGTCCCGAGCGAGTTGCCGAACTCGTGACTGAGCACGGTCACCGAGCTCGGCGCGACGAGCACGAGGCAACACACGCCGAAGTTGGTCGGGTTCCAGAGGTGTCGGCCCTTGTAGGCGAGCACGTACTTCGACGCGATCGAGAGCGCCGGCACCGCGACGAACGGCCAGAGGTCGCCGCCGAGCGCCTTGGTCAGCAACGTCGAGCTGATGCCGCTGACGTACGCGCTCTGCACGTTCGGGAACGTGCCGCGCAAGAAGAGCGAGAGCACGATCTCGGTGACCACCGCGGTGCCGAGGCAGATCGCCAGCACTTCGTAGCCGCCGAGGATCGAGTAGCGCCACTGACCGACGATCAGGATCGTCGTGATCAGCGCGACGATCAGGTTCCTCGGCGCGAGCCAACGCTCGGCGAAAGTCTGCGGCCGCGCCGGCGGCGTTCCGCACGCGTGCTCGCGGCGCGCCGCGGCGCCGTCGATCGTCGGTGAAGCAGAGGAAAGGGGGACGTCGGTCACGTCCACCAGCGTAGCCGACTACGTTTTTCGGCGTAGACCTGCGTCGCGCATAGCGATCAAGCGCTCGGCTGCGGCGCGAGCGGCGCGGACGCGTGTTTGGCGCGGTGCGCGCGCTCCAAATCGATCCATTTCGCGATCGGGCCGACGATCGTGAGCCCGAAGATCGCGGGGGCCGCCGAGAACGGCGCCAAGAACGACAGCTCGAGATCGTTTCCGACGCGGATCAGCGCTTCGCACGCGGCGACCAGGAACGCGACCAGGATCTGCTTGTTGCGGCCGGTCACGGCGGTCGGCGGGTCGGTGACCATGAAGAAGATGAAGAGCTGGTACATCGGCCCGGTCAGCGGCGCGACTTCGGTCGTGAGCGCCGTGCCGAGCATCAGCGAGCGCAGCCACGCGAAGACGAGGAAGCCGAGCGCATAACTCGCCGTGATGTGCAGCAACCTTGCGCGCGCGACGACGATCAGACCGACGAACCAGATCACGCCGTTCGCCCACGGCGAGTTGCCGAACTCGTGGCCGAGGATCGTCGCGGAGTTTGGCGCCGCGAGCAGGATCAGCGCGATGCCGAAGTTGGTCGGGTTCCAGAGGTGCTTGCCGCGCCAGGTCAGCACGTACTTCGAGAGGATCGAGAGCACCGCGACGGCGACGATCGGCCACCACGCACCGGCGGCGGGTCGCGTCAAGAGCGTCGTGCTCACGCCCGAGATGTACGCGTTCAGGATGTTCGGGAACTGCTCGCGCACGAGCAGCGACGCGACGATCTCGCACAGGATCGCCGCCGCGACGGCGATCAAGAGCACCGAGTAGCCCTCGAGGATCGAGAACTGCCACTGCGCGACGATCAGGATCAGCGAGTTCAGCGCGGCGAGCAGGTGGGTCGGCTTGACCTTCGACCAGAACGAACCGGACGCGTGGGGCGCTCCGGAAGTCGCGGCGAGCGTCGTCATGTCAGGGAGCCTCCTCGGTAACGCGCACGTAGCTCTGCACCTTGGGCGCGACGAGCTCCTGCTCGACGCCGGACGGCCAACGCACGACGGCCTTGTCGACGCTCGCGACCGAACCGAGGCCGAACAAGAGGCGCCGTTCGTTCTGGCTGCAGAATCCGGAGCCACCGTCGACGACCGCGACCTGTTGCTTGCCGCCGAAGTGGATCGTCACCGAGCCGCCGATCGCGGAGGAGTTGCCGCGTTTGCCGACGAGTTCGAAGCCGATCCAGCGGTTTTCGGACTTCGGCTCGGAGCGATACACGAGCAGCGGGCCGCGTTGGTTCGCGACGATCACGTCGAGCGCGCCACGCCCGTCGAGATCGGCGATCGCGACCGCGCGGCCGTCGTACAGATCGTCGACGCCGACGATCGGCGCGACGTCCATCCAACCGCGGCCCGCCTTGTTCCAGAGCACGCGCGAGCGTTCGTAGCCCGAGAGGCTCTTGTCGCCCATCGCAGGCCAGTGCTGCGCGTCGAGGAACATCGGGCCCGCGGCGCCGGCGATCTTCCCCATCTCGTACCAGTAGTCCTGGTCCTTGCTCGCGCTGATGAAGCCGTTGACGACGAAGAGGTCGCGCCAGCCGTCGTTGTCGAAGTCGCCGAACTGCGAGCCCCACGCCCAACCGCAGTCCGCGAGCTGATCGCGCGCGTCGTTGTAGAAGCGGCCGTCCTCGGCGAGCCGATTGACGCGCAGGTTGTTGCCTTGGAAGAGGTAGCGGCGCACCGAGATGTTGGTGACGTAGACGCCGAGCCGGCCCTTGTTCTCGAAGTCGCCGAGCGCGACGCACATGCCGCTCTTCGAGCTTTCGGCGAGGCCGACCTTGTCCATCAACTCGAAGCGTTTGCCCTCGCGGTTGACGAAGTACTCCTCCGGCCCGTAGTCGTTCGCGATGTAGAGGTCGACCCAGCCGTCGGCGTTCAAGTCCGCGGCGGCGACGCCGAGCGTCCACCGCGTGCTGTTGCAGCCCATGGCGTCGGTGACGTCCTCGAACTTGCCGTCGCCGAGGTTGTGGAAGAGCCAGTTGCGTCCGCCGTTCGAGGCGAACTCGAAGCTCTCCTGCATGATCGTCGTGTCGGCGAGGTTCCAGAGGTCGATCGCCTCCGAGAAGTAGCCCGCGACGTAGAGATCGAGCCTGCCGTCGCGGTCGTAGTCGAACCACGTCGCGCCGTTCGCGTTGATCCAGTGTTCGAGGCCGGCGTCGCGCGTGACCTCCGTGAACTTGGGCACGCCGTCGGTCGCGCCCGCCGGGACGCCGTCGTTGCGCGCGAGCACCGGATAGCCCCAGCGATAGACGAAGAGGTCCTCGTCGCCGTCGCCGTCGTAGTCGCCCCAGACGGAGCCCATCGAGCAGCCGCGGCCCTCGACGTTGAGCTCGCCGACGCCCGCCTCGCGCGCGACGTCGCGGAACTTGCCGTCGGGTTGGCGCACGTAGAGCGCGTTCGAGAGCCCGAACTCGCTAGTCGTCGCGTACACGTCGGGCCGGCCGTCGTGATTCGCGTCGGCAATCGAGACCGCCGCGCCCATCCCGGCGACGTGCGGCATGATGTGCGCGAGCTTCGAATCGAGCACCGGCGCCGTGTGCATGAAGTCGATGCCGAGCTCCTTCGACACTTCGCGGAAGCGGAACGGCGCGTCCATGTCGCGCGACGGGCCGGCGACGCGCGGTTGGTTGCGGTCGTACCAAGCGATGCCGCCGATCGCACCGAAGAACGCGAACGCCACGAGGATCCGACGGGCCGGATGGGGGCTCATGTCGGGAAGTTTACCGTAGGGACTCGTCCGCGTTGGAGCGTGTCGCCGTGGCGCAGCGCGTCTACCATGCGAGGCCAAGTGCGCCGTGTCGTTCGCCGCGGCGTTGAGCGCGACCTACGAACAAAGATGGAGACCGGAGTGCGCTCGTCGTCGCGTCGATGGATCCTGCGGTGTGTCGTCGTGCTCGTGGCGCTCGCGCAAGTCGCGGCGTTTGTGCCTGGCTCGCCCAGAGCAAATGGAGCGCCCGGCGCGCCCGGTTCATCCGGGGCATCCGGTGCATTCGGCGCATCCGGTGAATTCGCGCAGGCGCGCGACGGCTGTCCGTACTGCAAGGACGATCCGCAGTGGCTCGCGGCGTCGAGCCTCGAGTCGCACACGCCTGCCGTCATCGGCACCGGCACGCGCGAGGAGTTCGCCGCGAAGCTCGTCGGGCCGCGTTGGATCTTCGCCGAGACCGCGCACCTGCGCATCGCGTTCGCGCCTGGGCCGTCGACGGTCGATCAAGGCGATCGCAAGGCGCTCGATCTCGAGCTCGACTTGCTGCGCAAGGTCCTGCCGAGCGTGCCGGTCAAACCGAAGAAGCTCGACCCGTGGCTGCGCTTGCACTTGCTCGCGTTCCGCGCGGAGCGGCTCTACTCGCGGGTGCAGCAGGTGCTCCGCGTCACCGACGCCGACTTCCCCGCGCAACGCACCGCCGACGGGCCCTACATGGGCAACGGCCGGTTCCTCGGCGAGCAGGACAAGTTCGAGCTCGTGATCCACGCGACCGTCGCGCAGCACAAGCGCTTCACGAGCGAGCTCGCCGGCATCGAAGTCACCGACGCGCTGCGCTGGCACGTGATGCCGGCGCACAAGATGCTCGCGTCGATTCCCGCGGAGCTCGCGGAGTTCACGTCCGATCGGTGGCTCTTCCCGCACGTCGCGCACAACCTGACGCACTTGATGTTCTGCGCGTACAAGCACTTCTCGTACGACCCGCCGCCGTGGCTCGACGAAGGGCTCGCGCTCGCGATGGAGAAGGAGATCGAGCTCGTCGCGCAAACCTACGAAGGCGAAGAAGGCACGAAACGCGAAGGCAAGGGGCCGGCGGATCCCTGGGCCGCGGCGAAGAAGCGCGCGCTCGGCGGTTCGAAGGTCGGCTTCGCGGAGCTCTTGAACGCGAAGAACCACGTCGAGCTCGACGCGGACCGCGCGTTGGTCGCGTGGACGCTCGTGCGCTTCCTGATCGACGAACACGGCGACGCGTTCGCCGCGTTCTGCGGTGACGTCAAGGGCCAACTCGGACCCGACGGTCGCCCGACCGGCGCGAACCTCGTCGACCTGCAACGCGACAAGCTGCGCGAGCGTCTCGGCTTCACGCCGCAAGCGCTCGACGAAGCGTGGCGCGCGTGGCTCGCCGCGCGCCGTTGACGGTCCCTTCCTCGGCGTCACGTCCGCGCCCGGAGGGAACCTTTTCGCCCCGCGCTGCGTCCGGAATCGGTTCCTCGCGCATCGACGGGGCCGGCGGTCCGCGCCCGGCGACCGTGCACTCCGGAAACGCTTTCGGGGTCGCGGCGCCGCGGGCGAAAGCAGGCCGCTCCAGCTCTCTGCGGCGGCGCGCGCAGGGATAGACTTCGAGACGCATCGCAACCCATCGCATCACAACGGCGCGCGAGCTCCCGCTCCGCGGCAGGCTCCTCCTCCGTCAACCCACAGCTTCGGATCCCAGACCTCGATGAAAGCCCACCTCCTGACTCTCGCGGCCGCGATGTGCATCGCGTCCGCCGCGCACGCTCAGATTTCGTACGGCGGCGAGCCGCTCTCCTTCTCGCGCGCCGTTTCGATCCAGGCGCCGACCACGCTCATGCCGCACGTCGACGTCCAAAGCCTGATGGCGGAGGACGAAGTCAACCAGCGCGAGAAGATCGGACCGTATCGCTTCGCCGCGACGTTGCCGGTCGATCTGTCGCTCGACAACTCCGGCGCGTGGACGTCGTTCGAGAATGGCGACCGTCTGTGGCAACTGCGCATCGAGTCGCCGGGCGCCTACTCGCTCAACGTGATCTTCGAGAACTTCTGGATGCCGCCGGGCGCGTCGCTGTTCGTCTACAACGACGATCGCTCGTGGGTGATGGGCGAGTTCAACGAGCTCAACAACGACACGCACGGCCAGTTCGCGATCCAGCCGGTGCCGGGCGAAGCACTGACCTTCGAGTACTACGAGCCCGCGAATTCGCCGACCGGCCTCCTGCGCATCGGCGAGGTCTTCCACGCCTATCGCGACCTCTACGGTACGAAGTCGGGCGCGACGGCGGCGTCGGGCGCGTGCAACATCAACGTCAACTGCCCGCTCGGCGCGAACTACCAGGACGTCAAGCGTTCGGTCGCGCGGCTCGTGATGGGCGGCGTGCTCTGCTCCGGTTCGCTCGTCACCAACACGGCGAACGACGGGAAGCAGTACTTCATGACTGCGAACCACTGCTACAGCGGCAACCCCGCGACGTGGGTGTTCCAGTTCAACTACGAAGCGGTGAACTGCAACGGCACCAACGGCACGCCGCAGAGCGTCAGCGGTTCGACGCTCAAGACGAAGAGCGCGACGGGTGATCACTGCCTCGTGCAGATCACGCCGACGATCCCGCAGAACTACAACCCGTACCTCAACGGTTGGAGCCGCTCGACGACGAACCCGACGATGGGCGTCGGCATCCACCACCCGCAAGGCGACATCAAGAAGATCTGCCAAGACGTCAACTCGCTGATCAAGGCGACGTTCGGCGGCACGAGCTGCTGGCGCATCGCGCAGTGGGACGCGGGCGTCACCGAAGGTGGTTCGTCGGGCTCGCCGATCTACGACCAGAACAAGCGCTACGTCGGTCAGCTCTACGGCGGCTCGGCGACCTGCAGCTTCCTCTTCGACGACTACTACGGCCGTTTCGACATCTCGATGGGCGCGGGCCTCGCCGCGTTCCTCGATCCGCTCGGCACCGGCCAGACGACGACCGACGGTCGCGAGCTCTACCTCCCGACGGCGACCGTCTACTGCACGTCGAAGGTGAACTCGCAGTTCTGCAACCCGTCGCTCTCGTTCACGGGCAGCCCGAGCGCGTCGAGCGGTTCGCCGTTCACGATCACGTGCTCCAACCTGATCAACAACAAGAACGGCCTCTTCTTCTACGGCACGCAACCGCTCGGCGCGTCCTTCCAAGGCGGCCACCTCTGCGTCAAGGCGCCGACGAAACGCCTCTCGGTGCAGAACACGGGCGGCAATCCGCCGCCGGAAGACTGCTCCGGCGTGATGTCGGTCAACTTCAACACCGTGATCCAAGGCGGCGGCGATCCGAACTTGGTCGCCGGTGCGACGGTGTACCTGCAGACCTGGGCGCGTGACCCGAACGACTTCAGCGGCTTCGGCACGAGCCTCTCCGACGGGCTCGTCTTCACGATCAACAACTGATCGTCACGCCGCACCGTCGCGGGCCCGGTCGCCGTTTGGCGCCCGGGCCCGTGACATTTTCGGGAGTTCCCCGCAACGAATCTCGGGTTCGCGGCGCTGATCCGTTCGCGTGTCCGGGTTCCGCGCCGGGCGCGCCCGAGGTCGCTCGCGGCTTCGGCACCGCAGCACTCGACGCGCGCCGCCACCATGCTCTCGAACCTTCGACCCACGCACGCCGCCCTCGGCGCTTCGTTCTTCCTCCTCGGCGCGCCGCTCGTCGCCGCGCGCGCGCCGCAATCTGGTCCGTCGACGAGTCCGACGTGGAGCTTTCAGCCGGACGCTCCGGACCGTTTCGTCGGTGGCAGCGTCGCCGCGGCCGGCGACGTCAACGGTGACGGCTTCGGCGATTTGCTGGTGGGCGCATCGCGCTACACCGACCCGGAGGGCGACGAAGGCACGGCGATGCTCTTCCTCGGGTCCGCCACGGGTCTCGAACCGACGCCGAGTTGGCAGATCTTCGGCAATCAGGCGGGGCTCGAGCTCGGCGAATCGGTGCATGGCGGAGTCGACGTCAACGGCGACGGGTTCGACGACGTGGTCATCGGCGTATCCGCCCAGTCGTTCCTGCCGGGGCGCGTGGAACTCTATCTGGGTTCGGCAGCCGGACTCGCGACGACTCCGGCGCAGATCCTCGGCACGGGCGCCAGCACCGGCGACTTCGGTGCGGTCGTGCGCTTCGCCGGCGACGTCGACGGTGACGGTTTCGAGGATCTGCTCGTCGGCGCCCCGACGTGGAGCAACGGCCACTCGTTCGAAGGCGCGGCGTTCTTGTTCCGCGGCAACGGCCACGGTTTCGACGGCGCGCCAGCGTGGAGCCTCGAAGCGAACAAGAATTTCGCGACTCTCGGGAACGCGTTCGGAGTCGGCGGCGACTTGAACGGCGACGGACTCGCCGACGTCGTGGTGGGCGCCGAAGGTTGGAGCAACGGTCAGCAGTTCGAAGGTCGCATCACGGTCTACCACGGGAGTTCGAGCGGGACGCCGCTCGTCCTCGCGTGGACGAAGGAAGGCAACCAGGCAGGCGCGAACCTGGGGCGCAGCGTGGCGATCGCCGGTGACACGAACGGCGACGGGTTCGACGACCTGCTCGTCGGCGCCGTCGGCGCGTCGGCCGGTCAACTCGCGGAAGGCCGCGCGTTCCTGCACCTCGGGTCCGCCTCGGGGGTCGCGACGACCCCTGCGTGGATCGGCGAAAGCAACGTGATCGGCGGCGGTTTCGGCTGGGCCGTCTCCGGTGTCGGCGACGTCAACGGTGACGGGCTCGCCGACTTCCTCGTCGGCAGCGACCGTTTCGACGGCACCGGGTTCGACGAAGGCGCCGCCTGGCTCTACTACGGCGCAGCGACCGGTGCGCAGACGACACCGGCGTGGTTCCGTGAAGGCGATTCGTCGTCCGGTCAATTCGGGTTCGCTCTCTGCGGCGGAGACTTCGACGGCGACGGTCAGCGGGAGTGGGTCGTCGGCGAACCCTTCGCGAGCGTTCCGGAGTTCCACGAAGGCGGCGTGAAGGCCTTCACGAGCTGCGCCGACGTCGACGCCGACGGAATCTGCGATGCGATCGACAACTGCGACGGGATCGCGAATCCGGATCAGGCGGACTGCGACGGCGACGGTTTCGGCGACGTCTGCGAGCTCGTGAGCGGCAGCGAAGACCTCGACTCGGACGCGGTGCCCGACGAATGCGAGTCGCTCGGCACGACCTACTGCTTCGCCGACGGCTCGGAGTTCCCCTGCCCGTGCGGCAACGACGCGAGCGCGCCCAACGAAGGCTGCGCGAACTCGACGGGCCGCGGAGCTCTGCTCTACGCAACCGGCAGCACGAGCGTCGCCGCCGACGATGCGCGTTTGACCGCGATCCACCTGCCGCCGCAGAAGGCTGGTTCGGTGTTCTTCGGCGTCGCCAAGGTGCGCATCCCGTTCGGCGACGGCTCGTTGTGCGCGGCAGGCTCGTTCGTGCGGCTCGCGACGCAGACGGCGGACGTCGACGGAGTGCTGACGCAGATCCAACCCGTGGCGAGCTCCGGCGGACTGATCCAGTCGGGTGCCACGCTGTACTTCCAGTGTTGGTACCGCGACGCGCTCGGGCCGTGCTCGCAGGGCCACAACCTCTCGAGCGCGCTCGAACTCACGTTCGTCCCGTGATGCGGACGGGACTTCGGCGCGACGTTCGCGCCGAAGTCAGGCGCGCGCCGCGCGGTCGATCTGCTCGACCGCCGCGCGTTCGAGTTCGGCGGTCGCGTCGCGATCGAGGCCGAGCTCGCGCGCGAGTTCCTCGAGCCAACGCCTTTCGGCCGCCGAGACGCCTTCGTCGGCACGCACCACTGCGAACGCCAACGTGTACACGTCGCGGACGTGCCGCGTGTCCGCGATGCCGGCGCAGATCTCGCGCAGTGAGCGCGGAGCGTCGAGCTCGCGCGCGACGAGCTTCTCGATGCCCGCCGCTTTCGCGTCGGCGGTGAGGCGCTGTTTCTCGGTCGGCGAGAAGTGGCCGTCGCACAACGCGGCGGCGATCGTCAAGCGCACGAGACGTAGCATGTCGGGTGAGAGCTCCGAACCGTCGTCGCGCAGCGCGCGTTCAGGGGGCGCCGCGGCGGCCGAGCGGCTCGGCGAGCGCGGCACGTCGGGGATCTCGGGCGCCCGCGTCGTCGTCGACGGCCCACGGCGGCCGAAGAGCTCGCTCGCGCCGAACGCCGCCGTCGCGACGGTCGCGATGGTGCTCAGGTCGAGGAACGAGCCGCGTGAGCCGGTGAGGAAGTCGAGCGCGCCGCTGCGGCGCTTGGGACGCAATGCGAGCGCCGAACCGACGAGCGCCGCCAGGATGCCGAGTTCTTTCATGGTGGGACGACCGCGAGCGCCCGCGGTTCGCAGCGAGCACTCGACTATTCGACGCTCGTTCCGTCAACCGGTCCGTGGCTTCCGCCGGCCGAGCCGAGCCGAGGCGCGGCGAGGCGCGGCGTGGAGCGTGCTCGTGCGCGGACTCCTCTCGGGTCGTCGGAGCGCTTCGAGCGGAACTTCCTTCGACGATCGCTCACCCGCGAGCGCGATGGTCGATTCGTCACGCTCGCCGAGCCTCCGATTCGTCATCCAGTTCGAGTGTTCGTTCGATCGATTCGGAACGCGACGAGCCAACGTCGCTCGGCGCCACTTCCCCTTGGCCACGAAACAAGTCGATTGTGTTGGGTGCTTGCACGCTGCGGGTAGCGTGTCTTCGCGCTTCCGGCCGGTCCGCGACGGTTGGGCGTGGGCGGCATTGAGCTTCGCCGTCACGACCTTGTGCGTGCTCGTGCTCTATCGCGAATCGCGCGAAAGCGTGGAGGCGGAGGTGCGTGCGGACGCGCTGCGTTTCGCCAAGTTCGCTGCGTCGGTCGTCGATCCGGAGCTCCACGTCCGCATCGATCGCGACGACCCCGTGGGCAGCGCCGACTACGAACGCGCGATCGCTCCGCTGAAGAGCCTCGCGGCGGCCGACGACGAGATCGAATGCATCTACACTTGCATTCTGCTCGACGGTCGCCCGCACTTCGTGCTGGACACGACACGATATGGCGATCGAGATCACAACGGCGTCGAGGACCACTCTCGGCCGTTCGATCCGTACCCGGACGCCGGGCCGATGCTCGCCGACGCGTGGGTCACGCGAAGCCCACGGAGCGAGCCCGCCGCATACGTCGATCGTTGGGGTGAGCACCTCACCGGTTACGCGCCGATCTTCGACGCGGGCGGCGAACTGATCGCGTTGGCGTGCGTCGACGTGGACGCCGGGCTGTACGACGCGCGCCTCGTCGGCGTGCGGAACGCCGCGTTGGCCTCGATCGTGGTCGCTCTGCTGTTCGCGATCACGATCGGCGTCGGCGTGTGGCGCCTGCGCCGGGACGAAGCCAGCCAGTGGTTGCGGCTCGAGCGCACCAGCGCGCAGTTGGCCGTCGCCCGCGACACCGCGGAGGCCGCTACGCGCGCGAAGTCGGAGTTCCTCGCCAACATGAGCCACGAAATCCGCACGCCGATGAACGGTGTGCTCGGGATGTCGGAGCTCCTGCTCTGCACCAAACTGGACGCCGACCAACGCGAGTTCGCCCAAACGGTGCAGACCTCCGCTCGCGGGTTGCTCGCGCTGTTGAACGACGTGCTCGACTTCTCCAAGCTCGAAGCGGGCAGGCTTCAGCTCGACGCGCAGGATTTCGAGCTCGAAGACGTGATCTGGGGCGTCGCCGAACTCTTCGCCGCGCAAGCGCAGAAGAAGGGTGTCGAGCTCGTCTGCACCTGCGCCGCCGACGCGTGCGGCACTTGGCGAGGCGACCCGCTGCGCGTTCGCCAGGTGCTGATCAACTTGGTCGGCAACGCCGTCAAGTTCACGGAACGGGGTCGCGTCGAACTGCGTGTCCGCAAGGCGACACCCGGCTTCGTCGTCGACGTCGTCGACACGGGGATCGGCATCGACGGCGAGGGGCGCGCTCGGCTCTTCCAGAGCTTCTCGCAAGTCGACGGATCGATGGCGCGGCGTTTCGGTGGCACCGGACTCGGACTCGCGATCTCGCGAAGGCTCGTCGAAGCGATGCACGGCTCGATCGGCGTCGAGAGCTCGCCCGGCGCGGGCAGCACGTTCCGCGTCTCGTTGCCGCTCGACTTCGTGCGGGCGGTCGAAGTCGACGCCGACGCGGCGAGGCTCTCGGGCAGCCGAGTCCTCGTCGTGGCGACTCGCTCCGCGTCCTCGACGGCCCTGCTCGCCGAAATCGCTCGCTTCGGCATCACCACGACCGTCGTCGACGGCGCAGACGACGCACTCGCGGCCCTGCGAGACACGACGACGCGCGTCGACGCGGTCCTCGTCGACGTCGCCGTGTCGGGCACGGACGTCGCGCGCTTCGTGCACGCGCTGCGCGCGCAACTCGGCGCGCCGCTGCCGCCGTGTTGCGTGGTGAGCGCGTGGCCGGAGCGTTCCGAGCTCGAGGTCCCCGCTTCGGTCGCGCCCGCTGCGCGCCTGACGTATCCGGTTCGGCCGTCGAGACTCGCTCGAGCGCTCGTCCGCGCGCTCTTCGAACCGGCCAAGCGCTTGGCCGAAGCGCCGTCGTTGGTGCGCCAACCCACGGAGGCGCCGCGCTCCGGCCTCTCGGTCTTGGTCGTCGAGGACAACACCGTGAATCAGCGCGTCGTGTTGCGGATGCTCGAACGTCTCGGTGCGCGTGCGACGGCGGTCTCCGGAGGCGTCGAAGCCTTGCACGCGACGGCCGCGCAGACGTTCGATTTGGTGCTCATGGACTGTCAGATGCCCGGCATGGACGGTTTCGAAGCATCACGCGCTCTGCGCGAGCGCGAGGTCCACGGCGGCCGTCGCTTGCCGATCGTGGCCTTGACCGCGAACGCGCTCTCCGGCGACCGCGAACGGTGCCTCGAGGCCGGCATGGACGACTACCTGGCGAAGCCGGTGTCGATGGGTGAGCTCTCGCGAGTCCTCGGCGAAGTCGCGAAACGAACCGTGTCCGCCTAGTCCGTCGCGCGCCGCGAGCCGGCTCGCCGCCGCGTCGAACGCGAAGCCGCGCGTGTCCGTCCGTGCGCGAGTACCGCATGCGAGCGATCGACGGTCGCCACGAACCCGGTTCGATCGGCTCGGCCGCCCGTGCGCCCGACGCGCGTCGCCTCAGACGAACCACTCGGTTTCGGAGAGCAGCCGAGACCACTCCGCCCGTTCGTGCTCGAAGACGGACTCGCCGTGCGCGATCTGCGCCAGAGTTTCCGACGGCACCGAGGCCCGGCGCTCGAGCTCTGCGATGTGGCGTTCGAGCCTCTCGGCATGGTTCCGGAAGAGCGCGTGACGGCGCGGCGTTTCGAACGCGCCCAACCATGCCCGCACTCCGAAGCCGAGCACGGGAAGCGCGGCCGCGAGTGCGACCAGCCAAGTGAGCAGCGCGTGCGGCGGGTGCGTGACGAGCTCGAGTCCGACGTGCACGAACACCAACGCCAAGCTCGTCAGCACGAGGGCGACGCCCAGATTGCGGTGGTGCCACGCCGCGGCGAAGCGGCCGCGGTGCTGCTCCCGCACGAAGTACTCGCGTTGGTACCACGCACGTTTCGTCACGTAGTACGCCGCGAGGGCCCGACTCTCCGCCGTCGTGAGTTCCGCCGCGAGCGTGCTCCGTTGGTGCGCAGGGTGCGCGTCCGTCGCGTTGGCTGCGTGCCCGCGGTTCGCGGTCGTGAGCACGTCTTGCATGCGGTCGGACAATTTCGCTCGCCATGCTTGGAAGTCGTGCCACAAGCGGACGTCCGCGAGCGCGCGAAACTTGAGCGCGCGCAATTGCTCGGCCGTGTGGCGCGCCGCGAGCCACTTGTCTCGCGAGCGCGTGGCGAGGCCAGAGATGACACACGTCGCCGCGCCGGCGGCGCACGCGAACTCGATCCACGGCAGAGTTCGACTCCACGCGGCGCTCGCGGGCGCCGCGAGTTGCGCGACCGCCGCGAGGATCGCTGCCGTGCCGAATGCGATCGCGCCCAAGGCGATCCGGTGGTGTCGACGCCGCAACCGCGCTGCCTCGTCGTCGGTACTCTTCCAGGTGGGGTAGAGCTGATTCTGGAGCTCCCGAAGCGCGCCAAGGAATCTCGGGAAAGCGGGCAGAGCCGGATCGGCGAGTTCCGGCGCGTCGTTCATGTCGAAGTCGGGTCGGGCGGCGTTCTGCGTCGGATCCGAGTGCGCCCGGGCGCTGCGTGCGAGCGCCGCTCGCCACGCATCGGCGGCGGCGGATTCCGCGTCGGTCGCGGGGGGAGCCGGAGGCTCGACGCGGAAGCCCAGGACTCTCGCGGCGCGAAGGGTCTCGACGACGAGTTCGCGATCGAGTTGGCGCTCCGGTTCGGGCAGAGTCGGCCACGGCACGAAGAGTGGCGCCTTCGAGTCCGCGTCTCGCGCGGACGAACTCCCGCGTGCCTGCTCCGCGGATCTCCAGCGTGCCCAGATCGCGTGCGCGTTCTCCGCGAGCCGTTCGATCAGCTCCGGCGGGCCGAGCGGGTCGCGGTCACCAGACGTCTCGATCGGTCGAGGGCGGTAGTCGGCGGGATCCGACATGGCGCGCGAGTCTGACAGCTCGCGCTCGCTCGCTCAAGCCGAGGACGGAACGATCAGACGCGCGCGCGTTCGCCGTGCGCCGCGGCGCGCAGCGACGGCGAGCCTTTGCGCCACTCCGCGCGAGTCGCGCGGAACGCGCTCGACCAGAGGTAGAAGCGGACGCGGACCAGACCCTTGATGTCCTCCCAGGCGGTCTTGACGATCTTGACGCGGCTGTCCTCGTCGTCGATCCAGAGCACCGGGTGGTCCTTGATGCGATAGCCCTGCTTCTCGGCGAGCGAGAGGAGCTCGGTGTCGAAGAACCACGCTTGGTCCTCGACATGCGGGACGACCTTCTCGACGACTTCGCGAGACACGGCCTTGAAGCCGCATTGCGCGTCGGAGAAGTGCGTGAAGAGCATGCCCTTCACCATCAGGTTGTAACAACGCGAGATGAACTCGCGCTTCGGGCCGCGCTTGACGCGGCTCGTCTTCTGCAGGCGCGAGCCCGTGCCGAGGTCGAAGCCCTGTTCGTGGATCGCCCGGCACAACACTTCGAGCGCTTCGAGCTCCGTCGAGAGGTCGACGTCGGTGTACGCCATGATGTCGGCGGGGCTCTGCGTCCACGCGAGGCGCAACGCGCGGCCGCGACCGCGCTGCGGGATCGCGAAGAAGAAGACCTCGCCCGGGTACTTCTTCTGGAGCATCTCGCCGACGTCGCGCGTGCCGTCGGTCGAGCCGTTGTCCGCGATCGTGACGCGCCAACGGTACGGGAACGTCTTCCCGAGGAAGGCGCGCACGGTCTCGACGCTCTTCTCCAGCGCCTTGACTTCGTTCAAGACGGGAATGATGAGGTCGACGAGCGGAGTGGGGGCGGTCATCGGCGTTCGGGGGACGTCGGACGCGGCATGATCGGCGCGAACGGGGGGCCGAATCAAGCGTGCGCAGCTCGTCGCGAGTGCGATGCGCGAGTTGGAAACGTTTTCACGTGCGGCGAACGCGCGTCGAGCGCGTTTCCGCGCGCGCGCCGAGCCGCCAGAGACCGAGGCAGAGCGTGATCGCGACGCCGATCAGGACCAGCGGGAGCCACGGGCTCGAAAGGCGCTCCTTCAGGTCGGGCTGCGTCTGCTTCACGACGTTGAGCCACGGAAGTTGTGGGCCTTCCCGGTCGATGCGGCGATAGGCGACCGGGATCGGCGTCTCGGTCAGCATCCGCTTCCAATAACCCGGCAGCGAGAGCTCGCTCGTGCCTTGGTCGACCGCTTCGTGGCGGATCAGGTTCTCGGTGTCGTTCACTTCGCGCGTCATCGCGAGCACGACGCCGTGCGTGATCACGACCACGGACAGCGCGACCAGCACGGGCGTGCGCATCCGTGCGAGCCAATCGCTCGCCGCGAGGAACAGGAACGGCACGCACGGCAGCAAGTAGCGGAAGCCCGTGTTGAACTGCAGCAGCGAGTACCAGTTCGCCGCGCAGAACAGCATGAACGCGAGCACGAGCGCGAGGCTCCAGCGCCGTTCGTGGAGCGGGAACACGAGTTTGTCGGCCTTGATGAAGCGCGCGGCCGGCAGCAGCGCGAGCAGGAGCAACGGGCCGAACGTGTAGAGCCCCCAACCCGGCGCGATCAGGTTCTTGAGGAAGATCTCGGGCACCGGGAAACCGATCCCGCGGTAACCCTGATCGACGTACTCGTTCTGGTGCGGCATCACTTTCTGGCCGGGCGTGAACGGATCGCCGTACATCAGCCACTGCGTCCAGAGGAGGAAGGCGAGGAACGGCAGGCTCGCGAGCGCGATCGGCACGCAATCGACGAGCAACTTCGCGACGCCGGCCTTCGAGAGCCGCGGCACGGCGAAGTAGAGGAAGAGCATCCCCGCGAGCACGAACCCCGCGTAGTCGAGCGCGCACGTCGCGCCGAGCAGCGCGCCGAAGCCGAGCTTCTTCCCGAGCGACAACCCACGATTCGCGTCGGAGCCGAACCACACGACGACGAACGCCGCGAACGTCGTCTCCATCAGGAACATGTTGTGGTTCAGGTGGCCGGTCCGATAGAAGACCGGCGTGCCGAATGCGAAGAGCAGCGCGAGCCACACGGCGCGCCCGCGTTCGACGGCGCGGCGGCGCAGGACGTCGAAGACGAGCACCGCGAGCAACGCCGAGAGCGGCGCCATCAGGAACACGCTCGTCAGCGCCGTCGAGGCGCCGAAACGCAGGTCGAGGCCGGCCTGTTTGACCAGCCGCCACATCTTCTGACGGTTGGGGTACTTGGTGTCGTACGGCGCGTCCGCGAGTTCGGGATTCGCCGCGAGCTTCGCCTTCGAGTGCTCCTCGAGCCGGTCGAGCACGGGATCGAAGATCCCGAGCACGAGCACGGCGGGCATCGAGCCGAGCAGGTTGTTGCCGACGTACCAGTGCCCGTCGGTGTGCTGGAAGATGTCCGCGTGCATGTTCGCGTAGCGATCGCACTTGAAGTCGCCGCGGTCGAGCAACGCGAACGCCGGATAGTGCTCGCGGACGACGTTGGTCGCGAAGAAGAGCGAGAACAGGATCCAGCAGACGAGGAACAGCCGGACGCGGACGGAGGCGAGGAGGCGCATGCGGGCGGCGCAGAGCTTGGCCATTCGGCAGGCACGCGTCGAGAGTCGAGTCCGCGCGGCGTCGCGGGCTCCGGAACGGGACCATCCGGCGGGTGTGGGTTCGTGCTGGTGCTGGAATTCGTCCGACGGAGCGGGATCATCGGCCGCTGGACATGCACCTTCACTTCGAGGATCGCCGGACGTGAGCGCCGCCGCGTGGGCGTTGTCGAGCGGCTTGGCCGCCGTCTTGCTCGTGCTGGCCAAGTGCGCGCCGCGGATCGGCGGGCGTGCCGCGCGTTGGTTCGGACTGGCCGCTCTGTCGTTCGCAGCGTTGCTCTGGCTCTACGACGCCGGGCCGCGCGTCACCTACCAGCACGTGTTCCTCGCCGAGCGCTTCGAGCGCGCGCCGCTCGCGACGTCGCTCGCGCTCGGCGTGCTCGCGCTCGAGTTCGTCTGCGTCGTCGTCGCCTGCGTCCGGCGCATGCGCGAACTCGCGGCGTGGATCGAACGGCGCCTCGGGTTCGTCGGCGCGCTGTTCGTCGTCGTCGCGTCGCTCGCGAGCGCCGCGAAGCTGCGCCAGCCCGCGTTCGACTCGGCCCTCGAGTTCGTGCTCGTCGGCGCCGTGCACGCCGCGACGTTCGGCGCCGTGTTGCTCGGCGCGTGGGCGCTCTCGAGCGACGGACTCGACGGGGTGAGGGTCCGAGCAGACGCGTGGTTCGGGCCCGAACGCGACGGCGCGGGAAGCGCGCGGCAACGCGACGAACCCGAGCCGGGCCGACTCGACGGTTTCGCGTGTCTCCTCGCGCTCGCGAGCGTCGCCGTCGCCGCGCTGCTCGCGTTCTTCGTCTACGAGCGCCATCCGCACGTGCCCGACGAAGTCGTCTACCTGCTGCACGCGCGTTACCTCGCGACCGGCGTGCTCTCCGTGCCCGCGCCGCCGGTGCCGGAAGCATTCGACGTCGACTTGATGCTGCTCGAGGACGGACGGTGGTACTCGCCGGTCAATCCGGGCTGGCCGTTCGCGCTCGCGCCGGCGGCGCCGTTGGGCGCCGAGTGGCTGGTGAACCCCGTGCTCGGCGGTGTCGCGATCCTGCTCGCGTACGCACTGCTGCGCGAAGTGACGAGTCTGCGCAACGCGCGGATCGCGACGGCGCTGCTCGCGTGTTCACCGTGGTTCGTGTTCCTCGACATGAGCTTCATGACGCACACGTGGACGCTCGTGTGCGCGCTCGCCGGTGCGCTCGGCGTCGCGCGCGCGGGCCGCACGGGGAAGAGCGCGTGGGCCTGGTTCGGCGGCGCCGGCGTCGGCATGGTCGCGACGATCCGGCCGCTCGAAGGGCTCGTGCTCGCGCTGTGCCTCGGAGTGTGGGCGCTCGGTTTCGGCGGCAAGCGCCTGAAGTTCGGCGCGCTCGCCGGTCTCGTGCTCGGCACGGCGGTCGTCGCGGCGTGCGTGCTCCCGTACAACGCTGCGCTCACGGGCTCGGCGAAGGTCTTCCCGATCAACCACTACGTCGACACGGTCTACGGACCGGGCAAGAACGACCTCGGCTTCGGACCCGACAAGGGCCTCGATTGGGGCGGTCTCGATCCGTGGCCCGGACACACGCCGTTCCAGGCGCTCGTCAACGCGCAGTTCAACACGTTCGCGATCGACGTCGAGCTCTTCGGCTGGGCGTGCGGCTCGCTGGTGCTCGTGTGGCTCGCGCTCGCGTTGAGGCCGTGGACGCGCTTCGAACGAGCGTGCGTCGTCTTCGTGCTCGCGATCGTCGGCTCGAACAGTCTCTACTGGTTCGCGGGCGGTCCGGATTTCGGTGCGCGTTATTGGCAGCTCGTGATCGTGCCGCTCGTCGTGCTCGCGGTCGGCGGCCTGACGCGTCTCGGCGAGGACGCGGAGCAGCGTGCGCGTTGGCTCGCCGCGGCGGGCGCGCTGTCGCTCGGCGCGCTCTTGCTCTTCGTGCCGTGGCGCGCGCTCGACAAGTACCGCGACTACCGCGGCATGACGCCCGGCGCGCGCGAACTCGCCGAGCGCGTCGACTTCGGCCGGAGTCTGGTGCTCGTACGCGGCAAACGGCACCCCGACTACGCGAGCGCCGCGATCCTGAATCCGCTCGATTTCGAGGCCGACGCGCCGATCTACGCGTGGGACAAGAACCCCGAAGTGCGCGCGCAGCTGCTCGCGCACTACGCGGACCGTCCCGTGTGGGTGATCGCAGGCCCGAGCGAGACCGGGCGCGACTTCGAAGTGCTCGAAGGTCCGCTCGCGCCCGGCGTCGCGCCGAACACGCCGGCTCGCTGAGTCCGCCGGCTCGCCGAGGCGAGCAGACCCGTGCGTCAGACGGCTCGTCGAACTCGAGCTCCCGCGCATTCCGCCGTCGGCTCGACGCGGCACGAGCACTTCGTTCCTCCCGGTCGCCCAGCCGATAGAGTGCCGCCCGTCGCCATGTCCGCGTCCCGCCTCAAAGCCCTCGCGCCGTTCCAAGGCGCACGTGTGCTCGTGCTCGGCGCCGACGGTTTCATCGGTCGCTGGGTCGCGCGGTTGCTGACCGAAAGCGGCGCGGAGCTGACGCTCGCGGTGCTCGATGTCGCGCGCGCCCAGCCCGTGTTCGCGCGCTTCGGCGTGCGCGGCACCGTGCGAGCCGTCGACTTCTCGCGCTCGGGCTCGGCGCGCGAGCTCCTGCTCGCGACGAAGCCGGCGGTGCTCTTCAACCTCGCGGGCTACGGAGTCGCGCGCCATCAACGCGAGCCCAAGCTGATGCGCCGACTCAACGAGGAGCTCGTGACCGAACTCGCGGTGAGTTTCGCCGAGGGCCACACGCCGGGTTGGCCGGGCACGCCGTTCGTGCACGCGGGTTCGGCCGCGGAGTACGGCGCGCTCACGAACGACCTCGCCGAGACGAGCGAGTGCGCGCCCACCACCGACTACGGCCATGCGAAGTTGCGCGGCACGTTGTCGTTGCTCCTGCGTGCGGAGCTCGCGGGATTCCCGGCGGTCGTCGGTCGGCTCTTCACGGTGTACGGGCCTGGCGAGATCCCGGGCCGGCTGCTGCCGACGTTGCTCGCGGCGCGCGAGAGCACGGCGACCATTCCACTGACCGAAGGCCGTCAACAGCGCGACTTCGTCTACGTCGAAGAGAGCGCCGAAGGACTGCTGCGGCTCGCGCTCGCGAAACTCTCGGAGCCCTGCGCGATCAACGTCGCGACCGGCAAGCTGACGAGCGTGCGCCAGTTCGCGCTCAACGCGGCCGCCGTGCTCGGGATCGGCATGACACGCCTCGGTTTCGGCGCGTTGCCGACCGCGGCGGACGAGATGCAGCACTTGCCGCCGACGAACGCGCGGCTCCTCGCGGCGACCGGTTGGACGCCGCGACTCGTGCCGTCGGACGGCGTCGCGCGCACGCGCGACTTCGAAGCTCGCGCGACCTAAGCTCACCCGCCATGACCCAAGCTCGGACCTTGCACCATCGTCGGACGACGTGCCGCGGCTGCGGCGCGACGACGCTCGCGCCGTTCCTGGACCTCGGCCGCCAAGCGCTGGCGAACGCGCTCTTGCGCTCGCCCGACGAGTTCGCGAACGAGCAACGTTTCCCGCTCGAAGTGGTGCTGTGCACCGAATGCGGGCTCGTGCAGCTCGTCGACGTCATCGATCCGAGCGTGCTCTTCTCGAACTATCTCTACGTGACCGGCACGTCGGACACGATGCAGGTCCACAACGAAGAGTACGCGAAGACGATTTGCGAGCTGCTCGGCCTCGGCCCGAACGACCTCGTCGTCGAAGCGGCGTCGAACGACGGGTCGTTGCTGAAGAAGTTCCTGGCGCGAGGCGTGCGCGTGCTCGGCGTCGAACCTGCGACCAACATCGCGGCGAGCGCGAACGCGGCGGGCGTGCGCACCGTCAACGAGTTCTTCGGACCGGAGACGGCCAGGGCGCTGCGTGCGCAGTACGGCGCGGCCGCTGCCGTGATCGCGAACAACGTGCTCGCGCACGTCGACGAGCCGGTCAAGTTCCTCGCGGCGGCGCGAGCGTTCCTGCGTCCCGGCGGCCTCGTGTCGGTCGAAGCGCCGTACATCGAGGAGTTCGTCGAACACAACGAGTACGACACCGTCTACCACGAGCACCTCTGCTACTTCTCGATCAGCGCGTTGCTCGTCATCGCCGAACGCGCGGGTCTGCGCCTCGTGCGCATCGATCGCAAGCCGGTGCACGGCGGGTCGATCCGCATGTACGCGAAGAGCGCCGACGACGTCCGCGAGCACGCGCCGGCGGTGCTCGACCTGGCGCGCGCGGAACGCGGCAAGGGCTACACGTCGCTCGCGCGGATGCAGACGCTCGCGAAGGCGTCGGCGAAGCAACGCGCGGACCTCGTGGCGCTCCTGAAGAAGCTGAAGAGCGAAGGCAAGACGCTCGGCGCGTACGGCGCGCCGGCGAAAGGCAACACGCTGCTCCAGTACTGCGGCATCGGCACGGACCTCGTGCCGTTCACCGTCGACAAGAGCCCGTTGAAGGTCGGCCTCTTCACGCCGGGGATGCATCTGCCCGTCTTCCACGCCGACGAGCTCGCGAAGCGCCGGCCCGACTACTGCCTGATCCTCGCCTGGAACTTCGCCGACGAGATCATGCGCCAGCAGTCGCAGTACCGAGAGCTCGGCGGCCGCTTCATCGTGCCGATCCCGTCGCCGCGGATCGTCTGACGCGCTCCGACGGGCGCGAAGCCGCCGCAAGGAGCTTCAGCGCGCCGCCGAGCTGCCGAGCCACCGAGCCACCGGGCCACTGGGCCACTGGGCCACCGAGCCACTGGGCCACCGAGCCACTGGGCGGCTGGGCGCGGGGCCCGAATCGCGATCCTGGAACACGGAGCCGCCGCGCACCGTGTCGCGGACGAAGCGCTTTCGTGCGTCCCGCGGAATTCGTGGAACCCAAATGCCGCAGGCTGGGATGAAATCGCGGCGGGCGGTCTGAATTGGAGAGGCCGCTGCTCAACCCGAAGTGGAGGCTTCCATGCGCTCGTCCTGGCTCGTCCCGTCGATCGTCGTGTGCTGTGCGGGTTCCGGTTGGACACAGGCCCCGTTCCAGAGTTGGACGGCCCCGAACGGCAGCGAGTTCGGCGCCGATGTCGCGACCGTCGGTGACTTCGACGGCGACGGCGTCGAGGAGCTCGCGATCTCCGCACCGAGCGCCAACGTCGGTCTGGGCGACAACGGCGTCGTCTTCGTCTACTCGCCACACGCGAACACGCCGCTCCTCACGATCGCCGGGACCGTCAACGCGGACTTCCTGGGCTTCGCGATCTCAGGCCTCGACGACGTCGACTCGGACGGGACTCCCGATCTGCTCGCCGCGCGACAAGGTGGCTTCTCGCAGCGGTCGATCGACTGCTTTTCCGGCGCCTCGGGAGCCAAGCTCTATTCCGCGTCGCTGCCATTCGCCTGGCCGGTCTCCAATCTGCGGTTGGTCGCGCTCGACGATCTCGATCTCGACGGCGTGCGCGATTTCGCGGCGGCGTTGCCCTACGGCGGAACGGTGCCCGGCATCGTGCAGGTGCGTTCGGGCGCGACGGGCGTGGAGCTCTATTCGCTCTCGCCGGGCGTGACGCACCTCGGACTCGGACTTGCGGTGCTCTCGGACCTCGACGGCGACGGAGCGCGCGACTTCGCGGCGAGCGGTGATGGGGCCGCGTTGGTGTTCTCCGCGAAGACCGGCGCGCTCCTCACGAGCCACGCGTCGAGCTCGAGCGCGTTCGGCCGCTCGGTGGCGTTCGCGGGCGATCTCGATCAAGACGGCGTCGGCGACCTCGTCGTCGCCGAACAAGGACCGGACACCAGCGGTTTCGCGGCGCTCGCGCGGCTCCACTACTTCTCGCACGCGACCGGCGCATCGCTGCGCGTCGTCGAAGGGCCGTGCAGTTCGGGCGTCGGAACGGCCGGCGAAGGCTTCGGCTGGGATCTGGCGCACTTGGGTGACGTCGATGCCGACGGCTTCGACGACGTCGCGGTCGGCGGCGCCTATCGGGGCGTCGCCGCGGTCGTTTCGGGCTCCGATGGAAGTCTGCTCTGGGAAGTGCGCGGTTCGAACGCGGTCCTGACCGGCCCGCTGCACCGCACGGTCGTGCGCGCGACGGGCGACGTCGATCTCGACGGCCGTCCCGACCTCGCGGTCGCGTTCCCGGACCAGTTCTACGACAACGGGCTCTCCGAAGTGCGCGTCTACACGAGCGGTGTGCCCGCGAGCGTCGGCACCGCGCTCGGGTTCGGCGACGGCACCGGCGCGCCATGTCCGTGCGGCAACGTCGGTCAGCCGGGCGCGGGTTGCGCGAACTCGACGGGACTCGGCGCGACGCTCGCGGCGTTCGGCTCGAGCTCGGTGGCGAACGATCCGTTGTGGCTGCGCGCCGAACACTTGCCGAGCAAGGCGAACTCGATCCTCGTCGTCGGCACCACGCAATTCGGCGGGGGACTCGGGACGCCGTTCGGCGACGGGCTGCTGGTCGCAGGCGGCGCGACGAAACGAATTCAGCCGCAGAGCGCGTGTCCGAACGGCGCGCAGACGTGGGGGAGCGGTTTGCGTTCGATCGGACTGTGGGGCGCGGGACAAACGCGAACCTTCCAAGTGTGGTACCGCAATCCGACCGGCCCATGCGGAGGTGGCTACAACTTGACGAACGCGGTCGCCGTGACGTTCGTTCCTTGATGCGCGTCGACGCATCGTCGTTACGCGTGTGCGCCGCCGCAGTGGACGTGCGCGACGCGAGCCGTAGCCTTTCGCTCCAATGGCGACACCCGTGCTCTTGTGTTGGAGCGGAGGCAAGGACTCGGCGAGGACACTGCACGAACTGCTCGCCGATCCGGGCTTCGCCGTCGTCGGCCTCTTGACGACGCTGACGCGCGAATTCGATCGTGTGAGCATGCACGGCATCCGCCGAGAGCTCGTGGTCGCGCAGGCCCGCGCCGCCGGTCTGCCGCTCGTGATCGCCGAGATCCCGAGTCCGTGCACGAACGAGGACTACGACGCGGCGATGACGCGCGCGCTCACGCCGTGGGTGGCTGCAGGCGTGCGGCACTGCGCGTTCGGCGACATCTTCCTCGAGGACGTGCGCCGTTATCGCGAGGAGAAGCTCGCGCGCGCCGGTCTCGCCGGCGTGTTCCCGTTGTTCGGGCGTTCGACGCAAGAGCTCGCGAGAGAACACGTCGAGTACGGTTTCGGCGCCGTCGTGACGTGCCTCGATCCACGCGCCTTGCCGCGCGAGTTCGCGGGTCGTGAGCTCGACGCGCGCTTCTTCGACGAGTTGCCGCCGAACGTCGATCCGTGCGGCGAGAACGGCGAGTACCACACGTTCGTGCACTCCGGCCCGATCTTCCGCGAGCCGTTGGGCTTCACGATCGGCGACACCGTCGAACGCGACGGCTTCGTCTTCACCGACGTGCTGCCGAGGAACTGAAGCGATGGACGGAGTGCGGCCGGACGCGCCGCGGCGCGAGTTCGATCTCGCAGGCGCGAAGCAAGTGCTCGCGAGCACGCCGAACGTGCTGCGCGCGTGGCTCGCCGGTCTCGACGCGGGTTGGACGCGGACGAACTACGGTGCGGACACGTTCAGTCCGTTCGACGTCGTCGGTCACTTGATCCACGGCGAGCAGGCCGATTGGATCCCGCGGGCTCGCAGGATCCTCGAGCACGGCGAAACGAAGCCGTTCGAGCCGTTCGACCGTTTCGCGATGCGCGCCGAGTCGGAGGGGCGCACGCTCGCCGAGTTGCTCGACGAATTCGAGCGGCTGCGCGCCGAGAGCTTGCGCGAGCTCGACCGGTTCGCACTGGCGGAGCGTGATCTCGACCGCGCCGGCACCCATCCCGCTTTCGGTCGCGTGACGCTCCGCGAATTGCTCGCGACGTGGGTGGTCCACGACCTGAACCACGTGCACCAGATCGCGAAGTGCCTCGCGTCGCAATACCGTGACGAGGTCGGGCCGTGGCGCGCGTACCTGCCGTTGCTTTCACACGACCGCGCTCGCGACTGAATCTGCCGCGCCGCGCAACCGATGTCGGCCGGCACCGCGCGGTTTCACGTTCGAAAGGACTGCGGACACGGCCGACAGGTCCGGGGTCCGATGCGCGGCCTGGGCCGCGGTACGGTCCGTGCGCGTCACGGAGTCGCCTGCCGGTGACGCACGGGCCTCTTGATCTCACGTTGTGAGTCGATCGGGCCGTGCGTCGCGCTGCGCCGATCCTCGAGCGCCGGGCGATTTTCACCGACGCCCTGAACCGTTCCGGAGCTGACCGGCGACAATGCACGGAACGGCTCGAAGTGGGCCGCTCTCGCGTCGCTTCCGTTCGTTGCGTTCCCCACGACGAAGAACTCATGAGTCCGTTCCGGAAAGCGTTCTGGCGTGCCCTCTTCCTTGGCGCGTGTTTGGCGAGCGCGAGCCCAGCCCAAGTCGTCGTGGTCGGCACGGGCGCCGTGTACGCCGACCTGCCCGAGGCGGTCGCTGCGGCGCCGGATGGCGGCTCGTTGATCGTCGGGCCGGGGACCTACTCGGGCTTCGGGCTGTACGGCAAGTCGTTGTCGATCTTCGCGCTGCCTGGATCGACGGTCGTGATCGACGGTGGGGTCGAAGTGGGCTCGCTCGCGGCGACGCAGAGCGTGGTGCTCTCCGGCCTCGAGGTGACGGCGGGACTGTCGACCGCTGAGACCACACCCGCGCTCCGCGTGAGCGACTGTCTCGGAGACGTGCGCGTGCAGGACTGCACGTTGACCGGCCGAGTCATCACCGATTGCGACAACGGTGGCGGCGACGGCGCGTCGGTGCGCAACTCGACGCGCGTCGTCTTCGTCGCGTGTCAGTTGAACGGTGGCCACGCGAACACTTCGTGCGGCTGCATCGGCGGCGGGAACGGAGGCAACGGGCTCTTCGCGGAATCGTCCGACGTGGCGCTCTACGACAGCAAGTTCCACGGCGGCAGCGGCTCGTGGGGCCAGTGGTACGGCGGCAGCGGCGGGAGCGGCGCCATCACGGTCGACTCGGACTTGTTCGCGTCGGGCTCGATCTTCGAGCACGGTTTTGCGGCGCCGTCCTGCAGCTCCGGGGGAGTTTCGGGTTTCAACGGCATCGGGCTCCTCCTCCTCGACGCGACCTCGCAAGCGCGGCTGCTCGGCTGCGGAGCCACCAGCCTCGGGGGTCCCGGGCAGTTCGCGATCAAGTCGATCCAGGCGCGGAGTTTCAGCACGACGAGCGCAGTGACCATCGAACGCGCGTCGAGCACGCTCACCGTCGAAGGCGTGCCGGGCGATCGTGTGTTCCTCGCGAGCTCGTTCACGTCCGGCTACGTCCCGCTCTCGAGCTACTTCGGCGTGTGGCTCGTCCCGTATCCGTCGTACGTGACGAAACAACCGCTCGGCGTCGTTCCGCCGTCGGGCGTGCTCACGGTGCCGATCACGTCGTTCGAAGTGCCGAGCGGTGCGGCGCGAGTCATGCATCGGCAAGGGCTTGTGCTCGCGGCGAACGGTGCGTGGCTCGCGAGCCCGATCCACCAACTGGTGCTCGATCGCCAGAGCGGGCCGGATTGCGACAGCAACGGCAGCGCGGACCTCGTCGATCAGCTCGAAGGCGCGCCGGACTGCAACTCGAACTTCGTCCTCGACGCGTGCGACATCACGCTCGGCACCAGCGCGGACTGCAATGCGAACGCGGTGCCGGACGAGTGCGACATCTCGACGGGCTCGTCGACCGACTGCGACTCGAACGGCGTGCCCGATGAATGCGAAGCGTTCGTCGACTGCAATGCGAACGGCACCCTCGACGCGTGCGACATCCAGAGCGGCGCCAGCGCGGACGCGAACCACAACGGCGTGCCCGACGAGTGCGAGCCCGGCACGTCGACGTTGTGGGTCGACGCAAGCGCACCGCCGGGCGGCGACGGGAGCGTGGCTCACCCGTTCCAAACGATCGGCGACGCCGTCGCGGTCGCGCGCAGCGGCTACACGATCGTCGTCAAGGACGGCATCTACAGCGGGCCCGCGAATCGCGAGCTCGACTTCGACGGCCGGAACCTGCACTTGCGGAGCGAGAACGGCTTCGCCAACTGCGTGATCGACTGTCAGGGGCTCGGCCGCGCGATCTACCTGCACTCCGGCGAAGTCTCGGCGCGGATCGAGGGTTTCACGATCCGCAACGGCGTGGCGAACACCGTCGCCGGCGGTGTCCAGCGCGGCGGCGGTGTGCTCTGGTGGGGCGGCCTCGGTTCGCTCGTGGACTGCCGCTTCGAGAATTGTTCCTCGGGGCGCTTCGGCGGCGCCGTTTCGTTGCTCCCCAAGGCGGGGAGCCCGGCTCGCATCGAGCGTTGCTCGTTCGTCGCTTGCGGCACGCCGACGACCTCCGACACGCTCTACGTCGGCGGCGCGATCGCCGTCGGTGATCCGCTCGTGACCTCCGTCATCGCGAACGTCGGCATCGCACGTTGCACGTTCGCCGGCTGCACGTCCGGTCGAGGCGGCGCACTCTTCGATCGCATGTCTCGCGTGGACTTGACGCACAGCGAGTTCCGCGCGAACTCCGCACGCCGCGGAGGCGCGGTCTATCACGGCGGGGGGCAACCCCTGGTCGTGGACCAGTGCCTGTTCGCCGGCAACGTCGCTCTGACCGCCGGCGGCCGTGGCGGCGCGCTAGCGTCCGAGGACGACTACGGCTTCCCGTGCGTCGTCGAGCTCCACTCCTCGACCTTCGCGGCGAACACGAGCAACGGTCAGGGCGGAACCCTGTGGCTCGAGAACCACTCGGCGAACACGCTCGCCGACTCGATCCTCTGGGGCGGAACTTCGCTGGTCGGCCAGGGCCACGAGATCGCGCTCTTCGCGGACTACGCCGTGGGGACGCGTCTCGACGTTGCGTACAGCGACGTCGCCGGTGGTCAGGCCGGCGTGTGGCGCAACTCGACGACGTTCACGACGTTGAACTGGAACGCCGGCAACCTCGACGTCGATCCGAAGTTCGTCGACTTCGACGGACCGGACGACGATCCGCTGACGTTCGGCGACAACGTGTATCGGCTGCAGTCGACGTCTCCGTGTCTCGACGCGGGCGACAACGGCGGCGTCGGCTTCGACGTCCACGACGTCGACGGCGACGGTTCGACGACCGAAGCCACGCCGCTCGACTTGAACCTCAAGCCGCGCTTCACCGATCTGCCCGCCGTTCCGGACACCGGAGTCGGCACGCCACCGATCGTCGACTTGGGTTGTTACGAGCGGCAAGGCTGAGCCGCGGCGCGCCGCTCGCGCCGGCGCAGCGGCGAAGCGACGACACGCTTCCGGTACGTCGCTTACGCTTCCACTCGCGAGCCGGGGCCTTTCGGGCGTCGCCCGATGCCTGGTCTCGACGCGTCCGGACGCGAGTCGCCTCCCGAATCGTGGTCGTGCAACGCGCACGATTCTTCCGCTGGATTCGAGACTCCGCGCCGCCGCTCAGGCCCAAGCCGTCGAACGGCCGATCTGGGGCGAGCTTGGTTCCGCGTCCACCGAGCGACACAATCCGTCCCCATGAAGTGGAAGAAAGAGCAGGTCGTGATCCTGTGCGGCGGCGAGGGCACTCGTCTGCGCGAGGAGACCGAGTTCAAGCCCAAGGCGCTCGTCGAGGTCGGCGGTCGGCCGATCCTCTGGCACTTGATGCGCATCTACTACAAGTGGGGCTATCGGCGCTTCGTGCTCTGCCTCGGCTACAAGGGCGAGCAGATCAAGGACTACTTCCTCAACTACCAGTGGCACGACCAGGACTTCACGCTCGAGGTGAAGACCGGCAAGAAGCAACTCCACGCGCGCAAGGACGCGATCGAGGACTGGGAGATCACGTTCGTCGAGACCGGCGCGAAGACGCAGACCGGCGGGCGGCTCTTCCGTGCCAAGGACTACGTCGAGGGCGAGCGCTTCCTCTTCAACTACTGCGACGGCTTGTCGGACATCGATCTCGACGCGCTCGTGGCGTACCACGCGAAGACGAAGAAGTGCGCGACGCTGACCGGCTTCCACCCGCGCTCGCGCTACGGCGAGGTCGCGGTCGACTCCAAGGGCATCGTCACTCACTTCCAGGAGAAGCCGATGATGAGCTCGCTGACCAGCGGCGGCTTCTTCGTGATGAACCGCGGCGTGTTCGACTACCTCGATCCCGACTGCATCCTGGAGACCGGGCCGATGGACCGCATGTCCAAGGACCGCGAGCTCGCGCTCTACCAGCACGACGGTTTCTGGTTCTCGATGGACACGTACAAGGAAGCGCTGACGTTGAACGAGCTCTGGGCGAAGGGCCAAGCGCCTTGGAAGGTGTGGTGATGGCGAGCTGGAAGGGAACCAACGTCTTCGTCACCGGCGCGAGCGGTCTGCTCGGCAGCGCGATGGTCGAAGAGCTGCTCGACCGCGGCGCGAACGTGACTTGCCTCGTGCGCGATTGGGTGCCGGCGTCCCGGCTCGTCGCGGAAGGACTCGTCGCGCGCTGCACCGTCGTGCGCGGCGAACTCGAGGACCAAGACCTTATCCTGCGCGCGCTCAACGAGCACGAGATCGAGTGCGTGTTCCACCTGGGCGCGCAGACGATCGTCGGCACCGCGTCGCGGTCGCCGCTCTCGACGTTCGAAGCGAACATCCGCGGCACCTGGATCCTGCTCGACGCGTGCCGAGAACTGTCGAAGCTCGTCAAACGCGTGCTGGTCGCTTCGAGCGACAAGGCGTACGGCGTGCACGAACGGTTGCCGTACACCGAGGACGCGCCGTTGCAGGGACGCTTCCCGTACGACGTGTCGAAGTCGTGCACGGACCTGATCTCGCTCAGCTACCACGCGACCTACGGCGTGCCGGTCGCCGTCACTCGCTGCGGCAATCTCTACGGCGCGGGCGACCTCAACTGGAATCGACTGATCCCGGGCACGATTCGTTCGCTCGTGGAAGGCGAGCGGCCGATCGTCCGCTCCGACGGCAAGTTCGTGCGCGACTACTTCTACGTGCGCGACGCCGTCGACGCGTATCTCGCGCTCGCCGAGCGTCTGTACGAGCCCAAGTTCCACGGTCAGGCGTTCAACTTCGGCACCGAAGAACCGAAGTCGGTGCTCGAGATCGTCGGGCTCCTGCAGCAGGCGTGCGGTCGCGCGGATCTCGCGCCGATCGTGCAGAACCAAGCGAGCCACGAGATCCCGAAGCAGTACCTCGATTGCTCGAAGGCTCGCGCCTGGCTGGATTGGCGCCCGCGGCGCACGCTCGCGTCGGGGCTCGCCGAGACCGTCGGTTGGTACCGGCGCGCGCTCGGCGCGTGACGCGCGTCGAACGCCGCTCGCCGGACCCTCCGCTCGGACTCTCGCGTCGGTAGCCAGCGCGATCGACCTCGAGGTCGCGGGGTGCGGGCTCGCGCCAACTTGGCACGTCGGTCGTTCGAGCGGACCCGGTGATCGTTGCTGCGAGCCTCGACGCAGAACGGCCGTTTCCAGGCCGCCGGGCGGCCTCCTCGCAGACTTTTCGCGGCGAGCGAGCGCGTGCGCACGCCGGCGATCGAACGTGCGGCGAATGCGCACGGATTCGCGGAGCCGCGCAATCGTCGTGAGCGCATTCGCGATCGCAATTCGGCGCGTCGGTGCACGCGCGCTCGAATGAACCAGTGTTCGGACGAGATGATTTCGTTTTCTCGCGGAGCGCGCGAAACCTGTTATTGGATCAGAGTAGATCGCCGCTGCGAACACGCGTTGGCAGGGACGGAAGCAGTTCACCGCCGCCGTTCCCGTGATTCGCGACGGACGATCTTCAACAGGGACACAACCCGAGAGAGACGCCATGAAACTCACTTCGACAATTTGCATCGCCTTCGTCGCCGCGTTCGCCGGCTCGGCACACGCGCAGATCATCGTGCAGGACGGCGACAACCTGCAGGCCGCGATCAACTCCGCGCCGTCGGGCTCGGTCGTCGAGATCCAGAGCAACGCGACCTTCACCGGTTCGATCGTCTGGGCCAACAAGGACCTCGTCCTCCGCGCGGGCTCCGGCTTCACGCCGGTGATCAAGGGTTCCGTGACGGTCTCGTCGACGACGGGGCCGTCGACGAGTGCGCTCCAGGATCTGAGCATCCGCGGCGGGCTCAGCGTCAACGCCGGTTCGCTCGCGGACGACATCCTTGCGCTCGACGTCTCGAACTGTGATCTCGCCGGCATCGTCTCGATCGGCGCGACCAAGAGCGCGATCTGCACGCTCGACTTCTTCCGCACGACCTCGCGCATGTCGGTCGTCGCGCAGACGTCCGATCTCGCTCGTCTGCGGTTCACCGCGGTGGAGAGCGGGTTCGGTCGCAACCTGATCGCCCAGAGCTTCCACAGCTCCGCGATCGAACTCGACGTCAAGCGCTCGCGCGTCAACCGCACGCTCACCGTCTTCAACTCGTCGGCCGGCGTGTCCGCGCTGCGTGTCGAGAGCTCGTTGATCGTCGGTCCGGGCGGGTTCGCGAGCTCGCCCGGCGTCGACATCGGGCCGAACGTCGCCGCGCGCCTCGTCAACACGACGATCACCGGCTACGGCGTCGGCTTGCGCGGCGACGCGCAGACCACCGGCGAGAACCTGCTCTGCTTCGGCAACGCGTCGGCCGACATCGGTCCCGGGATCACGAGCGGTCAGATCGCGAACTCGCTGATCCAGGACGGGACGTTCGCGGGCGTGAACGGGAACTTCGGCGGCACGCCGCTCGTCGGACCGGACTACCGCCTGTTGCCGGGCTCGATCGGCATCGACGCAGGCAACGACGCGGCGCTCGCACTGGGCACGCGCGACTTCTACGGAGACGCGCGCATCCAAGACGGCGACGGTGACGGCGTCTCGCACGTCGACGTCGGTGCCGTCGAACTGTGAAGACGCTTCGGCCAGTCTGCTCCAGGACGCCGACGGCGCGCAGGCGCGGATTCCGGGCAGGGATCCGCGCCTGCCCTAGTTCGACTTCCTGCTCTCGGCAGACGGCAATCGCGTGCCTCGCGCCGCGCAGTCGACGTGCGTGGCCGTGTTCGGGTCCCCGCGCGACGCTCGTTGCGCGCGAGAACGCTCGAAGTCGTCCGCACGGGCGCGGTAGCGCACGAGCCAGGATCTCGAGACCTGCGCCGGCGTGCTCGAGCACGCGGGCTCGTGCGTCAGTGTGCGCTCGCGGACGGCCAAGAAATGTGACGCCGACGACTCGTCGGCTGCGTGACGAGAAACAGACAGCGTGTCGCGACGTCGCGTGACCCACGGCAGCTTCGATCTGCGTGCAGTGTCGGGGCGACGCCACCAGAGAGCCAATCACGACCATCCTTCGAGGAACAGCCATGAAAAGACTCACGACTCTACCGCTCTGTGCACTGCTGCTCGCCTTCAGCGCGTCCGGTGCTTTCGCACAAATCATCGTTCACGACGGAGACGACTTGGCCGCGATCGTCGCTGCGGCGCCGACGGGCTCGGTCATCGAGATCCAAGGCGACGGGCCGTTCGCCGGCACCGTGAGTTGGCTCGGGAAACGGCTGGAGCTGCGAGCGGGTGCAGGATTCAAGCCCACGTTGCTGGGCGACGTGCGCTTGGAGCACTCGACGACTCCGACCCACGGTGTGTTCGTGGGGCTGCGGATGATGGGGGACCTGGCGGTGACCGGGACGGCGACGATTCCGGTCTTCGCGGACGCCGTGCTCTCCGGTTGCGAACTGGAGGGCCGCGTCTCGGTCGGCGGAACCGGCAAGGCCCGCTCGCGGCTGGTCGCATTGCGCACGCGCTTCGGCGACTGGTGTTCGCTCGTCGGCACGGGCGATGCCGTCGCCTTCACGGCCTTCGCCGACTCGGAGTTCGCTTCC
Organism: Planctomycetota bacterium; assembly: GCA_023150475.1. GTDB lineage: Bacteria > Planctomycetota > UBA1135 > UBA1135 > JACRIN01. Next base: position 343,360 of record JAKLKU010000003.1, on the reverse strand, counting down.
CACTTCAATTGCTCCTCGACCGGGGCGTTCGTCGGATCGGCGACCTTTCGACGTTGTCGCTTCGCGGACTCCTTCTCGGCGAGCTGCAGCGCGCTGTCGCGGCTGTCGCTTTCGATGGAGAGCTGTCTGCTCGCGGGACCGGGCATGGCGAGCACGGGCGTGCAGTTGGATGCGAACGTCAGGGCGAGGCTCGTCAACACGACGATCACGGGGTTCGGCGTCGGGCTCTCGGGCGCCGCGATCGGCACGTACGAGAACATGCTCGTCTATGGCAACCTCGACGAGGATCTCGGCGCGGGCGTTTCGAGCGCGCAAGTCGCTCACTCGCTGATCGAGGACGGCACGTTCGCGGGGCTGAACGGGAACTTCGGCGGCACGCCGCTCGTCGGACCGGACTATCGCCTGTTGCCGGGCTCGATCGGCGTCGACGCAGGCAACGACGCCGCGCTCGCACTGGGCGCGCGCGACTTCTACGGAGACGCGCGCGTCCAGGACGGCGACGGTGACGGCGTCGCGCACGTCGACGTCGGCGCCGTCGAACTCTGAAGACGCTTCGGCCAGTCTGCTCCAGGACACCGACGGCGCGCAGGCGCGGATTCCGGGCAGGGATCCGCGCCTGCCTTCGTTGGCGCGAGGCCGGCGAGTTACGTTGACGCCGATGTGGGACCTCGTGCTCTTGGGCGTCGCGTGCGTCTCGACGGCGACCGGCGACGTGCGTGTCTCGAACGCCCGCGAGTTGCAACGTGCGTTGCGCGAGGCGTCACCCGGCACGCGCGTGCTCGTGGCGCCCGGCGAGTACGAAGCGGTGCACGTCGCGAACGTACGCGGCGAGGAGTCACGCCCGATCGTGGTCACGGCGGCCGACCCCGCGTCGAGACCCGTGTTCCGCGGAGGGCTCGGCTTCTCCGACGTCGGCTTCCTCGAGCTCGAGCGGCTGATCGTCGAGCGCGCGGGCGGCAACGGGGTGAACATCGACGACGGCGGGACGTTCGAGACTCCGTCGCACCACGTCGTCGTGCGCGAGCTCGTGATCCGCGACATCGGCGGTCGCGCGAACCACGACGCGCTCAAGCTCTCGGGCGTCGAGGACTTTCGCGTCGAAGGTTCGACGTTCGAGCGCTGGGGCCGCGGCGGGTCGGCGATCGACATGGTCGGTTGTCGCCGCGGCGTGATCACGGCGTGCACGTTCCGCGATCGCGAGGACGATCCGGCCGCCTCCGGCGTGCAAGCGAAAGGCGGCAGCCGAGAGATCGTCGTCCGCGACTCGCGGTTCGAGCACGCGGGTCAACGCGCGGTGAATCTCGGCGGTTCGACCGGTCTCGCGTACTTCCGACCGAAGCCCGAAGGGTTCGAGGCGCGCGACGTCACCGTCGAAGGCAACACGATCGTCGGCTCGCTCGCGCCGATCGCCTTCGTCGGGGTCGACGGCGCGACCGTGCGCTTCAACACGTTCCATCGCCCGAGGAAGTGGCTCCTGCGGATCCTGCAGGAAACACGCGGGCCGGACTTCGTGCCGTGCCGGCGCGGCGTGTTCACCGACAACCTGATCGCGTACCGCTCGGACGAAGTGTCGACGATCGCGAACGTCGGCGACGCGACTGCGCCCGACACGTTCGAGTTCGCGCGCAACTACTGGTTCTGCATCGACGAGCCTCGACGCGAGCCGCCGCGGCTCCCCGTCGCGGAACGAGCCGCTCGCGGCGGTGAGGACCCGCGGTTCGTCGACGCCGAACGCGGAGAGCTCTCGCTCGCCGAGGACAGTCCTGCTCGCGCGCACGGCGCGGACGCGTCGCCGCGGAAGCGTCGCTGACGACGCCGCACGTCGAACGGCGGACGTCCCGAAAGCGGGCGTGGCCCACGGTAGGTGCGTCGACGCCCGACGCACCTGCGAGAGTGTTTCCGCGACGTGGCGCTTCGTACGCTCCGCGGCAACAAGTCGGTAGCGCGAGAACACGCAGAGAGCGGCGCGCTCCACCGGCCTACAGGCTCTCGTCTTGGGTCGCGAGCTGGAATGGCGACCCGCAGGTCGTCGCGGCGGAGGTCGTCCCCGTCGCCGCCGAAAGCCCGCGCCCTCCATGGTTGCAGAAGGAGGCCCGCGATGAAGCTCGGTATCGCACTGACGTGCGCCCTGCTTCCGGTGTGGATGTCGGGCTGCGACTCGGATTCCGGCGGTTCGACGCCGAAGAAGCTGAAGGTCCAAGTCGTCGCCTCGAGCGAGCTCGGGATGCAGTGGATCGACTCCGACTACTCGGTGTTCGCGTTCGCGCCGCCGTACGGCGTCGTGCGAGCGCGCGTGGTGAGACAAGGCAGCGCGAAGCTGCCCGAAGTGCTCGACGACTCGAAGGTCTTCGTCCGTTACTCCGCCGTCTCGGTGCTCGGTGGCGCGGCGAACTCGACGAGCAAGGCGAAGACGAACTTCTGGGAGTTCGCCGACGAGCTCTTCGGCGTGTCGCTCGAGCCCGGTGAGGGGCTCGGCGGCGACTACATGCCCGCGGACGCGCCGAAACCCGGCCCGCAGCCGATGAAGTTCGACGCGACGAGCGGGGAGTGGATCGCCCGCGGTCTGCCGATCACGCCGATCGACGATGCGGGCCAGACGAACGAGTACCCGTTGCTCCGCATCACGGCCTACTCGAAGAAGACGAAGAAGGAGCTCGCGCACCTCGACGTGACGGTGCCGGTCGCTTTCGACACCGATTGCGCGACTTGTCACGCGACCGGCGGAGTGGCGGCGCGGGATCCGGCGTCCGTGCCGGGACCGTCGATCGCTTGGTCGCACAGCGCCGACATCCAAGTGCAAGCGAAGGAGAACATCCTTCTGCTGCACGACGCGCGGAACGACACGCAGCTCTACGCGTCGAAGCCGGTGCTCTGCGCCGACTGCCACTACGTCGCTGCGCTCGACTACCTCGGCGAAGGGCCGACGGGCGAGCAGTGCTACCGCGCGACGCTTTCGCAAGTCGTGCACCAGACGCACGCCTACGCGAAGGACGAGTTCGGCGAGCCCGTGTTCCCGACCGACGCGAACATGGACGGCACGTGTTACATGTGCCACCCCGGGCACGAAGCGCGGTCGCTGCGCGGTGCGATGCACGCGGCGAGGCGCGAGTGCGTCGATTGCCACGGCGCGTTGCTCTCGGTCGGCGGCGCGTTCCGTCTGCTGCCGGGCGGTAGCCTCGACGGCAAGTGGGACGGCATGCCGCGGAGGCCGTGGGTCGACCTCCCGCGTTGCCAGTCGTGTCACACGGGCGACGTGCTTTCGAAGCTCGTCGACTTGGATGCGCTCTGGAACGAGGATGGCCTGCGACTGAAGCAGGCGTATCGCATGCGCGACGATTCGGCTTCGACGTTCGTCGCGCCGAACCCGCGCTTCGCGGAGAACGATTCGAAGCTCTTCCACGACAGCGTCGGTCACGGCGGACTCGCGTGCGCGCAGTGCCACGGCAGTCCGCACGGCGAGTGGCCGAACCCGATCCTGCGCACGTCCGACAACGTCGCGGCCTGGGAGCTCCAGAAGCACGGCGGCGTGCTGATCGAGTGCGCGACCTGTCACCCGAACGATTCGTTGCCGCTGAACGTCGACGGCCCGCACGGGCTGCACAACGTCGGCGACCTGCGCTTCGTGCTCGATCACGGAGCGTTCTACGCGGCGGACCACCAGCTCTGCATGGCCTGCCACGGCCCCGAACTCGAAGGCACGGTGCTCTCTCGCGCCCACACCGAGCGCTCGTTCGTGCTCGGCGAGGGACGAGTCGTGCACCTCGCGAAAGGGCAACCGGTCGACTGCGGGCTCTGTCACGTGCGACCTCCGGATGCGACTTGGACGCCCAAGCGCGAACCGAAGCAGCCCGTGAAGACCGGCCCGTAGGCGTTCCGATCCCTCTGCAACTTCGCGCGCACCGCACGTGACCACGCAGCGTGGAGCGTGCGGTGCCTCGTTGCGGCCAGGCGTGCGTGTTTTGGGACGCGTCGACGCTGCTCGGCGGTGGTTCGTGCGCGCGCGGCGTCGGCTTGCGCGCGTCGACGTCGGTCGCGCGGAGCCCGCCAGGAGGGCTGTGGAGCGGTTGGCGTCGCTCGGGAGCGAAAAACCTTCGTGCTAGACTGCCGCCGACGACGAAAAGGGCCGACACACGGGCCCCGAGCTCGCAGCACGTCGCGTCAGCGTTTCGGAATCACCCCCTGGAGCGAACCCCGCGCGCCTTCCGATCCTGGCTCGGCCGTCACCTTCTCTCCCCATGCGCATCTACCTCGCCGACCTCGGCCACAACCTGCTGACCAAGAGCTCGGACGTCTATCCGCTCGGCGTCGCGAACCTCGTGACGTACGCGAAGGCGTACCTGAAGAGCTCGGAGCCGCTCGAGTTCGCGCTCTTCCGCGAGCCGCAGGACCTCAAGGCCGCGCTCGACCGCGCGACGCCCGACGTGCTCGGGCTCTCGAACTACGCGTGGAACGAGGAGCTCTCGTACCACTTCGCGACCTACGCGAAGAAACGCAGTCCGAAGCTGCTGACGGTGATGGGCGGGCCGAACTGGCCGCTCGTCGACGCGGTGCAAGAGGAGTTCCTGCGCGGTTTGCCGCACGTCGACTGCTACGTCGACGGTCCGACGTACGAAGGCGAACGCGCGTTCCTGAACCTCCTCCAGCGTTACGTCGACGTCGGCTCGCGCCGCGAAGGCGTCTTCGACGCGCCGGTCGCCGGCATCACGTGGATCGATCCGAAGTCGCGCGCGTTCGTGAAGGCGCCCGAAGTCGAGCGCATCCAAGACCTCGACGAGATCCCGTCGCCGTACACCTCCGGCTGGCTCGATCCGTTCCTGAAGACCGGCTACTTCCCGATGATGCAGATCGCGCGCGGCTGCCCGTTCACTTGCGCGTTCTGCAACTCCGGCGTCAAGTCGAACAGCCGCGTGTTCGCGCACTCGGTGCAGAACGTCAAGGACGACCTGCTCTACCTCGCCGAGCGCATCAAGCCCGAGATCACGCTCTGTTTCGCCGACGACAACTTCGGCATGTACGAACGCGACGAGGAGATCGCGGACTACATCGGTTGGCTGCAGGACAAGTACGGTTGGCCGCGTTACATCCGCACGACGACCGGCAAGAACAAGGGCGAGCGCATCATCAAAGTGATGCGCAAGGTGCGCGGCGCGTTGCCGATGACGGCGGCCGTCCAGTCGATGAACCCAGTCGTGCTGAAGAACATCAAGCGCGACAACATCAAGCTCTCGACCTACATGGAGATCCAACAGGAGTTGGACTCGATGGGGATGCAGAGCTACGGCGAGTTGATCCTCTGCCTGCCCGGCGAGACGCGCCAGAGCTTCATGAAGGCCGTCAGCGACTTGCTCGACGCCGGCGCGAAGCGCATCAGTGCGCACCAGTTGATGTTGCTGCACGGCGCCGAGCTCGCGAACCCGGACCAACGCGCGAAGTTCAAGTTCGACACGCGCTTCCGCGTCGTCGCGCGCAACATCGGCGACTTCACCGGCGAGCCGATCGTCGAAGTCGAGGAGATGGTCGTCGCGACGCCCGACTTCTCGTTCCAGGACTACCTGGACACGCGCGTCTTCCACTTGCTGCTGACGATCTTCTACTACGAAGGCAACTACGACGAACCGTTCGCGTTCGCGCGGCAACACGGCATCAAGCCGTTCGACCTCGTCGTGCGGATGCAGGAGCTGCTCGGCGAAGCGCCCGCGGACTTCCGCAAGGTGATCGACGACTTCCTCGTCGAGACGAACCAAGAGATCTTCACGAGCCGGCAAGCCTGCCTCGAATGGGCGAAGGCACACTACGCGGAGCTCGTCGACGGCACCCTCGGCGGCAATTTGCTCTCGAAGTACTCGATGATCGGCCGCTTCGTCGCGACGCGGTCCGGGCTCGACTTCCTGGAGTCGGTCGTCGCGCGCGTGCTGGGCGAGCGTGGTGCCAAGTACGACGCGAAGGAGCTCGCGACGGTCTTCGACTACTTGCGCGCGGTCGTCCTGCACGTGCCGTTCGCGGAGACGCTCGCGAAACGCGTGACGTGGAAAACCGAGTTCGACGTCGAGACGTGGATCGGCGAGCGCTACTCGAAGCCGCTCGGCGCGTACCGCTACGCCGCGCCGCGCACGCTGATCGCCGAAACCGCGCCCGACAAACGCGCGCTGATCGAGACCAAGCTCGCGACGTTCGGCGAACACCCGAGTGGTCTCGGCAAGTTCACGCGCACGATGTTCGCCCGCGACTTGCGCCGCAGCTTCGCGCCGGCACGCGAGCTCGAAGGAGCCAAGGCGTGAGCGAGCGCGACGCGCCCGAGATCTCGTTCATCATGCCCTGCTACAACGAGCAGGAAGTGATCCCGTACACGATCCCGCACCTCGTGCAAGCGTTCGAGAAGGCGGGGCATCGGCTCGAGCTCGTCGCCGTCGACAACGGTTCGAAGGATCGCACCGGCGAGTTGATCCGCGAGTTCGAGGCGAAGGGCCTCGGCGTCGTGCACCACCGCGTCGAGCCGAACGAGGGCTACGGCAACGGCGTGCTGAAGTCGATCGCCGTCTGCCGCGCGCCGTGGATCGGGATCATCCCGGCCGACGGCCAGGTCGACGCGGAAGACGTCGCGCGGCTCTTCGAAGCGGTCAAGCACACCGACGGCATGGTGCTCGGCAAAGTCCGTCGCCGCTTCCGCATGGACGGGCCGATCCGCAAGGTCGTGTCGATCCTCTACAACGTGCTCGTGTACGCGCTGTACCCGAAGCTCGGCTCGATCGACATCAACGGGAGCCCGAAGATCATCCACCGCGACGTGCTCGCGGCGATGGACTGCAAGGAGAAGCAGTGGTTCCTCGATCCCGAGATGATGATCAAGGCCCATCACCTCGGCGTGCGCGTGCTCGAGATGAACGTCTTCGCGCGGATGCGTTCGAACGGCCTGTCGCACGTCCGCGGCTCGACGTGCGTCGAGTTCTTCAAGAAGCTGATGGCGTATCGCTTCGGCGGCGCATTGAACGACTGGAAGCGCCGCCAACCGAAGGTCGTCTTCCGCGAGCCGTCGCGCGAACGCCAAGCCGTCGCGCACTGAACGCTTGGCGGGCGCGGCACCGCCGCTTCGCGGCTCTTTCGCCGGGCTCGCCGCTGTCGTGGTTCGGCGCGCTCCGGAACGGGGCGAGCGGTGGAGATGCGTTCTCGGCGACGCCAGCCCGCAGTGTCGGGATGCGGCGAGGCGTCGGCTCAAAGCCGCGGGTCGACCGCGTCGCTCTCCAGCGCGAGCACGCCGAAGACGCACTCGTGCACTCGGCGCAGCGGCTCGCGGCGGACGAACCGCTCCAACGCCTCGATCCCGAGCGCGAACTCCCGCAGGGCCAGCGCGCGCTTGCGCCCGACGCCGCGTTGGCGCAAGCGCGACAGGTGCTCGTCGGCGGTGTAATCCGGTCCGTAGATGATGCGCAGGTACTCGCGGCCGCGACACTTCACTGCGGGTTGGAGCAGTCCGCGCCGGCCGCGCACGACGAAGTCCCACGGTTTCACGACCATGCCTTCGCCACCGCGCTCGGTGAGCTCGCGCCACCACGCGACGGCGTCGTCGGCGCTCTTCGGATCGTCGAAGTCGACGCTTCTCCACGGCGTCGCGACGAACCACGGCGGATCCACGGCCGCGAGTTCGGCGAGCGTGCGCATGTGCCACTCGTGCGTCTCGTCGACGAACACTCGGCCTTCTGCCGCCAGCAGGTGGAAGGGTGCGAGGCGCAGATCGCCGAGGTCCGCCACGGGCCAGCAGTAGCGGCGATACGCGCTGACGAACGACTCCGCCGAACTCGCGATGCGCCGGAACTTCTCGACCAGCGGCGCGCAGTCGGAGGTTCGCGAAGTCGCGGCCTCGAGCACGGAGACGACGCGCGGCAACGCGGAGGTCGCTGCGGCGCCGACGGCCGCGTACTGTTCGCGAAGGAGCTCCTGCGCCTTGGCGGACCAAGGCATCAACTCACAGTCGAGCACGAACCAGTCGCTCGCGAAGCGCTCCCAGAATCCGGCGGCGGACAGCGCGGCGCGGACGCGCTCGAGGAACGCCCGCTCACGATCGGACGCGTCGAAGAACCGGCGTCCCGTGCGCGTCAGCACGGCACCCTCGCCATCGTCGAGCACACCGAAGCGTTCACGTGCGGTATCGGCGTCGCGACAGACGACGACGATTGCTCGCGAGCCCATGTGTTTCTCCTGACAGATGACCTTGCGCACTCCGGCGTCGCGGTAGTAACCGAGTGCTTCGTCGGGGTGCTCGAGGAACCCGTCGATCGAGCTGGTCTCCGGTGGTGACATCGTCGGCGGCAGGTGCGCGATCCAGCGCGGATTGGTCGCGAAGCGACTCATCGCCTCGAGTGCGGCGCCGGTCTCGGACTCGGAAAGCGTGATGCCACGGAACAGACGTGACTCGACGATGCGCTTGCCCGTCACGTCGGAAAGGTCGAGCACGTCGTCGTGCTCGTGCTGCGCCGAAAGCGCGGAACCCTCGGCGTTCAACGGGCGGATCGGCGGGTACCACTCGCGCTCGGCCGGCACGTCGACGAGCTCGAGCTCCGGATAACGCAACGCGGTGAGCCGGCCTCCGAACACGCAACCGGTGTCGATGCAGATCGTGTTGTTGAGCCACTCGGCCCGCGGCACGGGCGTGTGGCCGTACACGACCAGTGCTTCGCCGCGGTAGTCCGCCGCCCAGTTCGCGCGCACGGGCAGGCCGTACTCGTCGATCTCGCCGGTGGTCTCGCCGTACAACGCGAAATCGCGAACGGTCGGGGACGCGCGACCCTGCATTTCGCGCTTCATCCCGGCGTGCGCGACCACCAACCGCCCTTCGTCGAGCACGAAGTGGGAGATCAGTCCGTCGAGGAACTCCGCGCTCTCGCGACGGAAGCTCGCCTGGACGTCGGCGGGCAGCGCTTCGACTTCCGCGATCGAACGCTCGAGTCCGTGGCTGATCCTCACCTCGCGACCCTGCAGCCAGCGCAGGAACTTGCGGTCGTGATTGCCGGGCACGCAGAGCGCGGTGCCGTCGGCGACGAGTCTTCGCGCGAGCCTCAGCACGTCGACGTTGCGGGGGCCTCGGTCGACGAGATCGCCGAGCAGGACCACACGTCGTCCCTGCGGGTGTGCGCGCCCTCCCGATTGCGTCACGACGTAGCCGAGTCGATCGAGCAGCGTCGTGAGCTCCGCGAGGCAGCCGTGCACGTCGCCGATGATGTCGAACGGTCCTCGTTCGACGCGTCGATCGGTCCACAGCGGTTCGCGCACGAACGTCGCGCCGTCGATCTCTTCGAGGGAGCCGAGCACGTGGACCGAGGCGAAACCCTCGCGGCGTAGCGCGCCCAGCGCGTCGCGACCGAGCGAGCGGCGGAGGTCGGCGTACTGCTTGCGAACGTAGTGCTCGGAATCGACGCGTTCGGGCCGCGATGCATTGCGCTCGAGTGCGATGCGCTGTGGAACACCGAGCACGATCGCCACCGGCACCACGTGGAACTCCCGCGCCAGCGCGACCAGCGGCGCGCGGGCTTCCCGTTGCACGTTGGTGGCGTCGATCACGGTGAGCAGGCCGGCGGCGAGTCGCTTGCGCGCCACGAAGTGGAGCGCCTCGAACGCATCGGCGTTGCCCGACATGTCGTTCTCGTCGTCGCGCACTCGCGAGCGGAACCAATCGGACGAGAGCACCTCCGAGGGTCGGAAATGGCGCGCCGCGAACGTGCTCTTGCCCGAACCGGAAGGTCCGACGAGCACCACCAACGAGAGCGCCGGAAGCTTGCGTTCCACCGTCACGTGCGCTTCTCCATCGAGGTGAACACCGCCATTTGCGTCGGCGGCCCGAGCTCCGGATCCTCGTCGCCGATCGCGTGGAACTCGACCGAGCGCGCGTAACGCCTCGCCTCCGACTCGGCCCACGCGCGGAACTCGGCTCTCGTCCACTCGAAGCGGTGGTCGCGGTGTCGCAGTCGGCCGCGCGCGAGGCCTTCGAAGCGCGAGTTGTACTCGGCATTGGGCGTCGTGACGATCGTCACAGGCGCACCGACGAACGCGAACGAGTTGCGCGCGAACATCGCCAAGCGGTGCGGGTCGAGGTGCTCGACGACTTCGATCGCGACGGCCGCGTCGAATCCGCTCAGCCGCGCGTCGCGGTAGGTGAGCGAGCCTTGCAGCAGCTCGACGCGCGCCGCGACGGCCGAGTGCGCGCGATCGAGGCCGAGTCGTTCCTTCGCTCTAGAAAGGACCGATCTCGACACGTCGACGCCGACGATGCGCTCGAAGCGCCGCTCCTGCAGCAAGCGCGCGATGAACTTGCCTTCGCCGCAGCCGAGATCGACCACGGAGCGCGCGCCCGCTTCGCGGAGTCGTTCGAGGACCGCATCCATGCGTCGCTCCTGCAGACTGAGCGGACGCTCGATCGCCGCTTCTTCCGAAGCATGCTCGAGCGCGACTTCATCGGGGTCGCCGTCGTCGGCGAGCCTGCTGAGCGCGAGCGCGGTGAGCTGTCGTTGGTGACGCAAGTAGCGGTGCGTGATCCACTCCCGTCGCGGGTGGGTGTTCAACCACGCACCGGCGTGTCGAAGGAGCTTCTCGATCTCGTCCTCCGCGACCCAGTAGTGCTTGTCGCCGTCGAGCACGGGGACGAGCACGTAGAGGTGGGACAAGAGCTCCGACAGGCGCTTCGTCCCCGTCAGTTCGACGTCGAAGTACGGACTCGCGCCCCACTCCGGCATCTTCGCGTCGAGCAGTCGTCCGGTCGCGCGCACGCGCCAGCCCAAGGGCTCGAAGAGCTCCTTCAGCAACCGTTCGTCGCCGCGGCACGGCAACGCCGTGAGCGTCGCGGTCAGCGGGATCGGTGTCGCCGCCAGCGACTCGCGCTCCTTCGAACGGCCACCGAGCGCCGAACCGAAGACCTGCGCGATGGCGACCGACAGGAAGGAGCTCGCGACGAATGGACGGTCGTTGACGTACTGCGCGAGAAGCCCGTCGGAGCCGTGCGAGTCCTTGCGTCCGCGCACGAGTCCGATCGGATCGATGTCGAGCAGCATCGCGGCGGTGCAGCGCTCCTCGGTTGCCTCCGGGTAGAAGACGTGCACCTTGCCGAAGCTGAGCTCGTGGCTCTGCGTGCGCGCGGGATTCTTGTGCAGCAGGAACCCGAGGTCCGTCGCGGGTCGAATCGTGGTCGTGATGGTCAACAGCATCGAGCTCTCCTTCCCTGCGCGGTCGACCCCTTGGACTTTCGACCCCTTTGGACTCTTCGCCCCCCCGGGGACTGGCGACGAAGGTAGCCGCGTCCGCCGCGCGAAGACAGCGTGCGCGGCGACAGGACGAGCGATCGCCGCGGCCGCACGCTGACCGCGGCGGTCACCCGTGGACTCCGAGACACGCGGTCGCGTTCGATGCTCCGGACGAGCGCGTTCGAACACGGTCGGACGAACGTCGGCTGCCGCGGAACCGAGTTCCGCGTCGAGTAGTCTGAGCCGCTTCGATGGGCGCGAAACACGGATCCCAACCACTGAAACGCGCCGCATTCGTCCTGGCGGTGCCGGTGCTCTCCGCGTTCGCGCTGTTCGCGTACGAAGGGTTGAACCCGAGCTGGCGCACGCCCGAGGTCGCGCGGGGAGCGGGAGACGAGCTCGCGGCGCCGATTCGCGAGCTCCGCGTCGTCGCGCTCAACGTCGCGAAAGCACGCTTCTACGAAGATGGCGAGTTCACCGACGCGCAGCGCGTGCGCGCGGAGCTCGACGCGATCGGCAGGGCGCTCATCGCGGAACGTGCCGACCTCGTGTTCCTGTCCGAGGTCGTGCTCGAGTGCGGGCCCGAGCCGCTCGACCAGGTCGAGCACCTCGCGCGCGTCGGCCGCTTCCCGTTCCGCGCGGCGAGCGAGAACTACAGTTTCGGGCTGCCGTTCTTCCGCATCCGGGCGGGCAACGCCGTGCTCTCGCGGGTGCCGCTGCGAGCGCTCGAAACGGTGCAACTCGCCGGCGGCAAGCCGTTCTGGAGTCCGACCAACAACCGTCGCGCGCTCTTCTGCGAGCTCCAGCTCGGTTACGCGCCCGTGATCGTCGGTGCGTTGCGCAACGACTCGTTCGACCTCGCGAACAACCTCGTGCAGACGCGCGAGATCCTCGACTGGGTCGGCGCGCGACCCGCGCTGCTCGCCGGCGACTTCAACGCGGAACCGCACGACGAGTCGCTGCGCCTGCTCGAGGCGTCGGGCCGGTTCATCGGCCTCGCCGGTGGCCCGCCGACGTTTCCGAGCTCCGCGCCGCGCCGGCGCATCGACCACGTGCTCGCGCCCGCGAGTTGGACGCTCGTCGAGCAGCACGTCGTCGCGATCGGCACGTCCGACCACCTGGCGGTCGTGGCCTCGTTCCGTGTGCCGTGAACGTCGGCGCACGGCGCCGCCGAAAGTGCGCGTCGAGCGACCGCGCGCGAACCGCGGACTCCACATCCGGCTCCGCGGCGCGCGCGCCGTTCGCACGAGCAGAGCGCGTTCGGCGAACACCGTCGGCGCGCGCGACGGAGGACTTACGCGGTGCGAGAGCGATGCGAGCTCGAGTGCGTAGCGCACGCTGCTCACTGCGAAAGGAATTCGGAGGCACGCATTCGTGGTATCGAGCGTCGCGTGCAACACATCCGCTGTGGTCGCGCGCGAAGCCCGGCACGCGAGCGCGAACTCCGTCGCATGCGCACCGACTACGCTGCGAGCCTGCCGTCGCGCTTCGTACCCAAAGCTCGCGCGGCGTCGCGCGCGGCGCTCGTCGTCTGGATGGGAAGTTCATGCGCCTACGCCCTTGCGAAACGACGAAGCGGCGTTCGCTCGGGCTAGTTTCCGGTCACGGCCCGCACGCGCCACGAGCGAGGTGCCCGACTGTCGGCCGGGCCTGCGACTCGGCGTGCGTGGCTCCAGAGACGACCAGGGAGGTACCTCATGGTCTCCGCGAACGTGACGACCAAGAAACGGCCCGCTTCCGCGACGCTGCACACGCTCGACGTGCGTCTCGCGTCGCCGCCGAAGGAGCACATCGAGAAGCTCTCGCAACTCGAGATCCATTTCTTCGACGACCGGCGGATGCACCTCGGCAGTGCGAGCGTGCGTGAGAATCACGCCGAGATCGAGCTCGCGTTGACGCGCTCCCGCTTCGTGCGCGCCGTCCTGGCGCCGCGAGGCATGCCGCCCGCCGCGGCATCGTCGAGCGCTTCGTTGCCGTCGCTCGCCGTCGAAGTCACCAACCTGAAGGAGCTCGAGTTCCCGACCGGTTGGTGGCAGAACTTCGTGCTCGGCCATCCGATCTTCTATCGCGGGCACGTGATGAAAGCGGTGGGCAGCGGCACGCTGCCGATCTGCGAAGGCATCGTCGAGGTCTACGAAGTCGACAAGTTCTCGTGGATCTGGAAACTGCCCGAGCTCGAGCTGCTCGCTCTCCGCGACGAGCTCCTCGCGATCATCCGCGGCGAGAAACTGACGCCGCTGCCGATCCCGACGCCCGACCCGGGGCCGTTGGCGGAGTTCGTCAACGTCCTGCCGCGCGCGAACCTCGCGAAAGCGGCGAAAGTCCCGGTGCAGGCCGCCAGCGACGTCGCCGCCGCGAAGAACGTCCGCGCCATCGGCGACATCGAGCTCCTGCAGCTCGCGAGCCTGCAAGGTCTCGAGCTGCGCAACTCGCTCTTCCTGTATCGCGCCGAGCTCCTGCCGTTCCTCTGCTTGGTCCCGTGGCCGTGGTACACGCTGTCGAAGCTCGGTGAAGTTCCGATCCGTGCCGACGGCACGTTCTTCGGCTTCGCCGGTTGGTGGTTGCCCGGTCAGGACCAGCCCGACCTCTACTTCCGCGTGCGGCAGATGATCGAAGGCTCGCCGCACGTCGTGTACGCGCCGAAAGTCGGCTCGTCGACGTGGTGGAACTATGCGGGACAGGACGTGCCGATCCTGGTCACCGATCCGCACGCGATCGCCGCGCACGATCCGTTGATCGCCCACGACGATCAGGTCGTGTTCCTCGGCCTCGGCTTCGACACGACGACGGACGTCGCGACGTCGCCGGGGCTCGTGCAGACCGGTCCGGAGCTCGGGCTCTACCGCTATCCGAACGGCAAGCTCGGTCCGTATGCCGCGATGCTGCACGTCGTGCTCGACGTCGACTTGGTCGGCCTCGAAGCCGCCGGCGTGAAGTGGTTCCGCGTGAGCTACCGGCGCGGCGCGCAGACGCTGATCGGCGCGGAGAGCGACTGGATCCCGCTCGTCACGCCGCTCCAACGTCACTACCGGCACGTGGTCGGCGGAGTCGTCAGTTATCCGACGCTGTCGCTCGTGCCGAGCGCTGGCAGTCTGCCCGGCGCGCTCGCGTCGTTGGCGGGCGTCTTCCGCTTCCCGGAATCCGGGCGTGAGTACGTGGTGATCGACACGGTCGACCGCGCGTTCGGCGTGTTCGACACCAACGCGTTGATCCCCGCCGGCAGCACCGCGGGCGACGTCGCCGACGTCTACACGTTGCGCGTGCAGGTCTTCGACCACGCCGGCAACGACGTGACGGCGAGCACGCCGCTGCTGCGCGTCAGCGATCGGCTGCTCGACGGCAGCTACGTGACGGCGCCGCTCGCGTCGACGAAGCCGTTCCTCTTCGCGCGCATCGACGGCCGGCCGATGGAGGCCGAGATCCGCGATGTGATCGAAGCAGGCATGACGACGACCGGCACGGGCTGCGGCTTCTTGGTCGCGGATCCCGCGGCCGACGTCGAAGTGTCCATCAAGGCGTACCACCCCGGCGGCGTCGGAGTCGCGACCGATCCCGATCGTTTCCTCGATCGCTGGAACTACGTCGTCTCGCGCGGCGCGTCCGCCACGACGATGGTGAACCTGTCGGTCAGCAACGCCAACGCGGGCTCGCCGACGAGCTACCACGTGCTGCCTGCTGCGGGTGTGCCCGCGCAGAAGGTGCAGGACCTGCTGGCCGGCGCGCCGCTGACGTCGGATGGACAGCGCCGCTGCACGTTCGGCGTCGCGCTCAACGTGTACACGCTGACCCGCGACGGCTACGGCGTGCGCCACGAGCTCGATCGCTACGACACGGCGTCCTTCGCGTTGATCGATCGCAGCACGATGAGCTGAACGTCCCACGCGCTCCCACACCCCGCGGCGGCTCGAACCGAGTGTTCGGGCCGCCGCTTGCGTCGTGGCGAGCATCGCGGAGCGCCGCGCTCGTGCGGTCGATCTCCGCCATCCGGCCGCATCGTGATCGGCCGCCCGCACGAGCCCTGCGGGGCGAACTCAACTCCGCCGCGAGTCGTCGCCCGGGTTCGGCGCGAGCTTCTCGATCTTCGCGCGGTGCGGGTCGAGCGTGCGTTGGCGGCCGTCGCCTGCGCTCTCGATCACCAGGCGCACGCGCTTGCCTTCGCCTTCGACCTTGACCACTTGGCCGAGGTGTCGGCCGTCGACGCGGACCCAGTCGCCGCGGCGCCATTCGCTGGAGCTCGTTTCGCCGACCGGCAGGCTCGCGCGCTCCGCCATGTGCGTCTTCCGCCACGTCGCGGCGTCGACGCACACGTCGCACGCTCCGCACGGCGTCGTCGCCGCAGGCAGTGCGAAGTGCCGCGCGATGCCGACGCGACGGCACTCTTCGTGTCCGCCTGCGAATCGTGCCATCGCGAGCAGACCTTCGAGGTCGGCGCGGCGTTTCGCTTCGCTGCCGACGGCATCAGGCAATTCGCTTGGATCGAGCTCGCGCACGACGCGCAGATCGTGGCTCTCGAAACTTCCGTCGGTGACGCCGAGCACCTCGAGCCACTTGAGACAGATCGACACGCGGTTGTCCGCTCGGTTCTTGATCAAGAGCTCGTCGCGCAAGTCGTCGAGCTCCTTCGTCGCGATCCGTTCGCCCCAACCGCGCAACGTTTCGTACACGTGCAGCAGGTACTCGAGCGACGGGTTCGCCCACTCGACGAATCCTTGCTGGATCGCGAGATCCTCCTCGAAGTAGAGCACCTCGCACCACGACGGTTTTCCGTCGCGACCGGCGCGTCCGACCTCCTGCGTCCATTGTTCGAGGGTCCGCGGCACCTGCGCGTGCAGCACGAAACGGATGTCGGGTTTGTCGACGCCCATGCCGAACGCGTTGGTCGCGAGTACGACTTCACGTTGGCTCTCGAGGAACACGCGTTGTGCGCGGCGGCGTTCCTCGGGCGAGAGTTTGCCGTGGTAGACGATCGAGTGGATGCCGACGCGCTTCAGCTCGACGTGCAGGTCCTCGAGGTCGCGGATCAGCGTCGAGTAGACGATGCCGGCGCCGTCGAGCTGCTTCACTCGCTCCGCGAGCAAGGGCAACTTCTCTTCGGCGAACGTGATGCGCGCCGCGGCGAGGAAGAGCTCGGGCCGCTCGATGCCCAGGCGCACGATCAAGGGCTCGCGCAGGCCGAGCAGCCGCACGATGTCCTCCGCGACGCGCGGCGTCGCCGTCGCGGTCAGTGCGATCGTCGGAGGGCCGCCGCAGAGCTTGCGATAGCTCGAAAGTCGCGAGTAGTCCGGCCGGAAATCGTGACCCCATTGGCTGACGCAGTGCGCTTCGTCGACGGCGAGGCGGGTGATGCGGAGGCGCGGCAGCGCGGCGAGGAAATCGGTGCTGCGGAAGCGCTCGGGCGTGACGTAGAGGAGCTCGAGCTCGCCGCGCGCGGCGCGTTCGAGGCGCTCACGACGCTGTTGCGCATCGAGCGACGAGTTGACGAACGCCGCGCGGATGTCCTTCTTCGTCAGCGCGTCGACTTGGTCCTGCATCAGCGCGATCAACGGGCTGATCACCAACGTCAACCCCTCGAGCAACAACGCGGGCAGTTGATAGCAAAGCGACTTCCCGCCGCCGGTCGGCATCGTCAGGAGCACGTCGCGGCCGGCGAGCACGGCCTCGATCACTTCACGCTGCGGTCCACGCAGCTCCGCGTGGCCGAACCGTTCGCGGAGGACGAGCTCGATCGTCTGCGGCTGGGGCGCCATCGAACGCAGGATCGTAGCGGTGCGCGTGGCGGGCTCGACGGCCGGGCGCCGCGGCACGAGGCGAAACTGGCACGGTACGTTGGGTCACGAAAACCCGGTTCTTGGCCTCGCCAGCGCGCTTCGCGGCAGCGACGCGCCTTCGCCGTGAGGGACGGCCGGTTGCCGGACACCCCGGGCACGGCGAGCGGCGACGGCCGGCACGGACGAGCGCGCGTCACACCGGCTCGCAGCGCGGGTCAGACCAGCGCGCAGCGCGAGTCAGCTCGGCGCGCAGCGCGCCGGGGCAGCGGCCGCGTGCGCTCGTCGAGCGACTCGGCGCCCGAATCACGTCGGGGGCGCGGTGGGGGAGACACTTCGGGGCTTCCAGCATGGACCTGCCTCCGAGCGTTCGGTTGCACCCCGCTCGCGATTTTCGGCGCAACGACGAGTGGCAGTATCGCACGGGGGAGAAAACGGACTTTCTCGAACCCGCTCGACGCCCCGCGCGGATCCTGGACGTGCTTGAGCCCCGCACGTGATCCCGAGACGTACCTCGAGCACGCGAGCTACGTGCGTTCGCTGGCGCGGCGGCTCGTCTACGACGTCCACGCGGCCGACGACCTGTTCCAGGAAGCGTGGCTCGCGGCGTTGCAGCGTGCTCCGAGAGACGGCTCGCTGCCGAAACGTTGGTGGCGCGCACTGCTGCGCAACCTCGCGCTCGATGCGTGGCTCGCGGACGAGCGTCGGCGGGATCGCGAGCTCTCGAGCGAGGCGCCCAAGCCGACTTCGTCACCCGCCGACGTGCTCGAGCACGAAAGCGAGCGTCGACGGCTCGTCGCGGCGCTGCTCGAGCTCGACGAACCGTATCGCTCGACGCTGATCGCGCGGTTCTTCGACGGACTCGACGTGCGCGAGCTCGCGGCGCGCACCGGTGTGCCGCTCGAGACGGTGCGCACGCGGCAGAAACGGGGGCTCGCGCTCTTGCGAGCCAAGCTCTCGCGCAGCGGACTCGGCGCGGCGTTCGCGTCGAAGCTCGGCCTCGGCGGCCCGGACGCCGCCGCAGTCACGGCGCGGATCCTGACGGGAGGTCTGTTCGTGGGGACGACGAAGAAGCTGGTGTGCGCGGCCGTCGTGGTGCTCGTCGCCTTCATCGGTTGGCGCGTGGGATCGGATGCGGCGGAGCCCGTCGATCCCGCGAGTCTCGAGAACTCCGCACTCGGGCTCGTCACGCCGCCGGACGGCGACGGACCTTCGCCCGACGACGACACGCGTGCGGCAGCGGCGACGGACTCGTTGCGATCGATGGCGCCGAGTTCCGGCCCCGCGTCGCCGCGCGCGTCGCACGGCGGACTGCGCGTCCACGTCGCGTGGAGCGACGGCGTCGCCGCGGCGGGCATCCTCGTGAGCGCCGGCGCGACGAACACGTCGAACTTCGACGCCGGCGTGCGCGAGCTTCGCACCGACGAACACGGCACCGCGTTCTTGGACGAACTCGCTCCCGGCGAGTGGCTCGTCGAACTCGATCGTGGCGTGCAGAGTCGGAGCCAGGTGCGCGCCGCCGCGACGACCGACGTCGCGCTGACGATTCCCGCGGGATTCGCGGTGCGTGGACGCGTCCTCGACGTCGACGGACGGCCGTTCGCGGGCGCCGCGATCCATCTCTCGCGCGGTTTCCGCGCCTGGTCGGGTGGCGTCGTCGCCGAATCCGACGCGAGCGGGCACTTCGCCGTGCGCGACCTGGCCGAGGACGACTCGCAGGCTCTGTCGGCGCTCGCGAGTCGGCGCGCGCCGTCGCGTCAGCAAGCCGTCGCCGGCGCGGTCGGCGAGACGATCGAAGTCGAGCTCGCGTTCGAAGCGACCGGCGGCGACCTCACCGGGCGCGTGCTCGACGTCGACGGCCGACCGATCGCCGGTGCGTCCGTGATCGCCGGCGCGAGCGGAGTCGCGGAGTTCGCGCGGGCCGCCAAAGGCGTCGAGCTGCCGCTCGCTGCGCGGCGTGCGTTCACCGACGGCGACGGCGTGTACCGCATCGCTGGGCTCGCGCTCGGCGTCACGCCGGTCGCTGCCGTCGCGAGCACGTTCGCGCCGTTCTCCGGCGCGACCGAGATCGTCGCCGGCCGCGAGCAGCGTTTGGACGTCGTGCTCGAGCACTCGCCGCGTCTCGTCGGCAGCGTGCTCGACGAGCACGAGCGGCCGGTCGAAGGTGCGCTGCTGCGCGTCGGTGATTGGGGCATCACCGGTGCCCTCGCGAGGAGCGCGGCCGACGGCGGTTATGTGCTCGACGGCTTGCCGATCGGCGAGTTCGAGGTGCGTGCGGAGCGCGAGGGGCTCGGCGAGGCGCGCGTCACGTTGGTCGGTGCGCCGGCCGCGGTGCTGCGTTGGGATGCGAAGCTCGATCGTGAACGGACGCTGCGCGGCCGCGTGATCGCGCCGGGACGCGAACTCGCGGGCTGGACGGTCGACGCCCGTGCGATGAACGTCGGCGACGGTGAATGGTTCGCGCGCGCAGCGACCGACGCGGCGGGACGTTTCGAGTTCACGAACTGTCCGGAGTTCCTGCTGCATCTCGAGGTCTTCTCGCCGACGAGCTCGCCGTTCGCCGTCGCAGTCGCCGACGACGTCGATCCGCTCGCCGGCGAAGTGCGGTTGCATCTCGATCCGAGTCGCGAACGCTCGGCCCGCATCGCTGGACGGGTCGTCGACCCCGCCGGGAACCCCGTCGCCGGCGCCGAAGTATTCTGTTTCCCTGCTCCGCTCGGCACGAGTTCGGGCGTGCTCACGACGAGTGGTGCGGACGGGCGTTTCACGAGCGAGTCGATTCCGGCGGGGTCGTGGCGCTTGAGCGTCGGTGCCGAAGGTCTCGCCAGGACCATCACGACGCCGCAGCACGTCCGGACGGGTGACACGCTCGACTGGGGCGACATCGTGTTGTCGCGCGGCGGCACGCTCGTCGTCGAAGTCGTCGCCGAGAGCGGCATCGACGTCGCCGCGGTGCGCATCGGTCTCGTCGGCGACGCGGGCGGCGAGCTCTTCGGCCACGGCGTCGCCGAGGTGCGCGACGGTCGCGCGAGTTTCTCGGCGATACCGCGAGGCGACTATCGCCTGACGCCGTGGGGTGCCGACGTCGCGTTGCGGACGATCGAAGTGAACGTCGCGGACGGCCGCGAGACGCGAGCGAGGCTCGAGCTCGTTCGCGGACGCGAAGTGCGCGTCGACGTCGTGCATGCCGACGGACGCGCGGTCGTCGAACGACTCGAAACCGAGCTGCGCGACGCGAACGGTCGCTTGCTCGACGACGCGCCGCTCGTGCCGTTCGGCGCAGGCGCGTGTTGGTTGCGACGGCTGTCCGTCGGGTCGTTCGTGCTCGCGGTGGAGGATGGCCGCGGGCACGCGACGCGAGTCGAGTTCGCCGTCGACGCGGGTCCCGAGCTCGCGAGCGACGAACCGCTCGTGTTGCGCGCGGTCCTGCGCTGAGCTCTCGGCGGCGTCGAAGTGAAGCGGCGCGCGCCGCGGCAACGCGTCAGCTAGGCCGAGCGTGCCACTGGGCGAGCAATTCGCGCTCGCGCTCGGGCGCCAAGCCTCGCTTGAGTTCCGCGCGGCGCGCTTCGGGCAACGTCGCCCACCACGCGAGCGTGTCGCGCACGGTTTCGTCGAGCGGCCGGAACGCGAGGCCCGCCCGGATCGCCTTCGAGACGTTCAACGTCCAGTAGGCATGGCCGGGTTCGAGGCTCGGCAGCCACGCCGGCAAGTCGGTCCACGGTGCGACGCCGCGTTCGAGCAGGAAACGCGTGTCGACCCAGGTGAGGCGTGCGTCGTTCTCGGCGACGCGCACGCACGTCTCGAGCACTTCGCGCATCGAGAGCTCGCGCTCCGGGCCGACGACGTGGAAGAGTCCGAGCGTGCGGCGTTCGACGAGCCTCACGACGAACTCCGCGAGGTCGCGCGCGTCGACGAACTGCGTCGGATCGTCGCCGGAACCCGGCGCGAGCACTTCGCCGCCGCGCGCGATCCGCACCGGCCAGTACGTGAAACGGTCGGAGCCGTCGCGCGGTCCGACGATCAAGCCCGGACGCACGATCGTGTAGCGGTCGGTGCAGAGCTCCGCGAGCAGCTTCTCGCAGCGCGCCTTGCGGCCGCCGAAGAGCTCCGCGGACGGATTGTCCTCGTCCTTGGGCTCGAGCGGCGTGGTCTCGGCGGTTTCGTCGAGGTGCGGCTGCGAGAGATCCGCGACCGCGTTCAACGAGGACACGAACACATACTGCCCGACGTTCGGTCCGAGCAGCGTCGCCGCCGAGCGCACGTGCCGCGGCATGTCGGTCCACGTGTCGAGCACCGCGTCCCAACGCCGACCTTCGAGCGCGCTCATGTCGCCGTCGCGATCGCCACGCAGCTTTTCGCACTCGGGGAAGAGCTCGGGATTCGTCTTGCCGCGGTTGAAGAGCGTCACGCGATGCCCGCGCGCGAGCGCCGCTTCGACGATGTGCGGCCCGATGAAGCGCGTGCCGCCGAGGACGAGCACTTTCTTCGGCGCGCCACGCGCGCGCTCGGAGCTCGCGCACGCGCCCAACGCCGCGGCCGTCAGGCCGACGCTTGCCCGGAGGAACCCACGTCGAGTCTCGCAGTGGTCGGAGTGGCTCATGGCGCACGATTCTGCCCGATCGATCACGCCTTGAATGTCGCGTTCAGGTCAGTGAACCGCGAGCGTCGCGTTCAACGCCTCGGCCACGCCGTACCGCCGCCTTCCGGGGTTCACTCGGCGTCGCGCAGCCGTTGGCTCGCCCACTCGAAGACGGCGTCGCCGAGTGCTTCCTCGTTCGAGCCGAAGGCCTTGCGGCAGTCGAGACTCGGATCGGTGTTGCCGAGGTAGTGGGCGTGCGCGAAGTCGAGCAGCTTGGGCCGCAGCTTGCCTCCGTTCGCGTCGAGCAGGTAGGCGACCAGTGCCGTCGACTGTGCTCGGAAGATGTCGATCGACGAGATCGGCGCCGAACGACCGAGCCAGCCCCAGCGGTACGTGTCGCCGTTGCGCAAGCCGCTCTGTGGGTCGACGGAGTCGCGCGAGCAACCGAAGACCGACTCCCACGCGTGCAGGTTCGCCGAAGGCAGCCGCGCGATCAGCGCGAGGCTCTCGGTGACACCTTCCGCGGGCCGCACCGTCGCAGCGTCGACGTCGAGTTCGAAGGTCTCCGCGACGCCCGCGAAGCCCTCGACGATCCAGTAGCCGGGCTCCTTCCGGCTCGCATGACGAGCGAGTGCTTGCGAGAAACGCGGGCAGCGCTCGCGCAACCAATGATGGGCGACGGCGTGGGCGTACTCCGTGCGCGAGCCTACGACGCTGGGTCCTTCGGGAACCGGCGCGAGGTGCGTCACGAGCTCGGTCGGATCGAAGTGCGCGAACAGGGGCTCGGCGTTGCGTGGCTCGTCGGTGCCGGCCTTTTCGATCGCGCCTTTGAATCGCTCGTGGGTGTCGTACGCGCAGATGACCAACGGCTCGAGCGGCGGACCTTCGCGCAGCGGGCCCACGAAGTAGGCTTCGAATCCGCGGCCGACGAGTTCGCCCCACGCGAGCGCGCGGGCGATGGTGCGCGGAGCTTCCGGCGCGCCGAGCACGAGCAAGCGCGGCGTGCGGATCACGAGCAGATCCTTGCGCCAAGTTTCGGCCGCCCGTGCGAGCGCCTTGCGACTCGGAGTGATCGCCGCATCCGGCTCGGACGTGATCTCGACCACCGCGCCTTCGTAGCGTGCGAGGACGCGGGAGAGTTCGAGTGCTCCGTCGAGATCCGCGTCCGCCGAGCGGGCGAGACTCGCGGGCAGCGACCGGGTCAAGGCCGCGCGGCCGGCCGTCGCTTTCGGATCGTGCGCGAGCAGCGCACGTGCGAGAGCGTCGCGCACGCCGTTCGGCGCGGAAGGCACGAGCCGCTCGAGCCGGGTCGCGAACCCGAGCGAGTGCGCGCGCTCGAGTTCCCGCTCCGAAGTGACGATCGCTTGGATCCGATTCTGCACCGGCGGCTGTGACTTGCCCGCCAGGAAGCGAGTCAACGAATCGAGGAACTTCTTCGAGTCCTCGGACGAGCCGCCGAAGTTCGCCGCACGATCGTGCAGCCGCCGGGCGAGCGCGCCGTCGCGCGCGGCGAGCGCATCCTTGGCGAGGCCGAGCAGCTTCTGCGCGAGCTCGGCGTCGATCGCGCGTTCGACCGCCGCGATCCAGGCGCTCGCGTCGGACGTGTAGATCAGTCGTTGCTCCGCGTCTTCGAGCGCGACGAGCTCGGTGAGCCGCCGTTCGGCCGCCTTCTTCTTCGCTGTGTCGCGGACGGTGCGCTGCTCGCGATCGAGCGCGACGTCGCGCCGCTCGCAAGTGCCGTCGTGCAGGAAGAGCGTCGCCTTCTTGAGCTCCTGCGAGCCCTCCGCCGCGAGCCATTCCGTGGGAGCGGCGGAAGTCGAGCGCCCGAGGTGCACGAGCCGCGATTCGCCTTCGACGAGCAGGACTCCGCCGTCGGTCGGCACCATGCGCTGCGTGACGTTGGCCGTGCGGCGCCACAGCACCCGGCGCGTCGCGAGTTCGAACGCGAGTCCGCCGACGTAACCGACCGGGCCCGCAACCGAGACCGCGTGCGGCACGCGCACGAGCGCGGCGTGGTGCTCTCGGTCCGCGAGCACGTCGAACGTGCCGTGGAGCGCGCGTCGGTCCTCGATCAGTGCCGGACCGTCGTCGTCCTCGAATGCTCCGATGCAGCCGCCGTCGATCGCAGTCATCGCGGAGAGCAACGGCAAGACCGTGATCGTCTCGGACGGCCGTCCGGCGTTCGCGACGGTGCCGAAACTCGCGCGTTGACCGGCGACGGGGATCGGCAACTCCGCGTGGAAGTAGGTGAGCGGCGCGAACACTTCGAGCGTTCCGCGCGCCTCGAACTCGGGGATCTGGCCGTCGTGCCAGAGCACCGTCTCCCCGACGGTGGGCGTACCGCTCGCGAGCTCGAGCTTCACCCAGTTCCCGCGACCGTCGTCGTCGTAGCGGACCGCGTGGACGGTGTCGCCGTGCACGGCGAGGGCGCCGCGGTAGCGACCATACTCGCGCCAACGCGACGCTCCAGTGCGTGCATCGAGGCACTCGATGCCTTCGGCGCAACGCAAGAGCAGCGCGGTGCCGCAAAGCAACGGACTCGCGAGCGCGTCGCCGCGTTCGATGCGCGTCACGAGCTCGAGCCGGACGCCGACGCGGCGCAGCACGTCGACCGAAGTGAGCGAACTGCGGACCGCGACCAAGTCACCGGCGAGCGACGGTTCGAGCGGCACGTCGGGGACGAACGCGGTGCTGCTCCAGAGCTCGGCTCCGTCGCGCAGGTCGAACAACGTGAATGTGCGCTCGTGATTCGCGCCGAGCGTCTCGACGAATACGCCATCCGTGGCGAGCAGCGGTTCGTCGACCACGGCGCCCGCGAGGTTGCGCGTCCAGAGTTCCTGCGGAGCGTCGCAGAGTGGCCGACTCGCCGAGACGCCGGTGCGCGCGGCGGGACCGCCGCGCACGCTCCACGTCCCTGCAGGCGCGACGGTCGTCTCATCGCTCGTGCTCTGGCTGGCAGCGCTCGCTGCGGCGAAACCGCAGCTCGCGAGCACGACGAGAATCCAACTCCGGTGCGCGCGCGAGCGACGCGCCGACACGAGTCCTTGCATGCTCGACTCCTCCCGGCGCGATCTTAGGCGGGCGAAGATGACCGCGCCACGGTGCAGGAACTCACGCCTTGCGCTCGACGAGCCGTTCGAGCACGAGCACGCCGACGAACCCGGTCAAGGTCCCGGTGAGGAACGCGCCCGCGAGCGTCGCGACCAACGCCGACGGCAAGTCGAGGTAGCCGACACCGAGCACGCCAGCGACGAACGCCACCGCGCCGACGATCAGACCTTCGAGCACGTGCCGCGGATTGCGCTCCTTGCGCGCACCTTTGACGAAGCGGCGCGCGAAGCCACCGAGCGCTCCTCCCGCGAGCGCCGCGCAGAGCTGGAGCCACGGTGCACGCTGTTCGACGCTCGCGCTGCCGTGGAGTTCGCCGCTCGCCGTGCGCGCCGACGCGACGACTCGTCCGACGCCGAGCCACTTCGAACGCGCGGCGAACGCGACCGTGCCGCCGGCGGCCGGGAGCTGCAGAGCGTCCGCGTCCTCGATCAACAGCCGTTCACCGCGGACGAGCAAGTCGGTGGGGGACGCGAGCGCGACGAGCGCGCCGTTCGGCGCGACGGCTTGGGCGGTGACACGGACACGTTCGAGACCGAACCCGAGCACGGCGTCGGCAGCGACGTCCAGCGCGATCCGCGACGCGACGTCGAGCGCGAACGGCTGTTCGCCGGAGAGGCTCGAACGCAGCACGAGACGTGGCGTCGCGGAACTCACCGTGCGGAACACGAGTTCGATCGATCGTTCGCCGGCGATGCCGAGCTCGGTGATCGCGAGCGCCTGAGGTTCGGCGCCGGCGATGCCTTCGTACGCGACGCGGATCTCCGCGCGCGGATCGAGAGCGCCGGTCCGAGTCGGGTCGTCGGCTTGCGCGACGCCGATCTGCGCGAGCAACCGATACGAATCGCGCTCGACGTCCCACGCGATCGGGGCGGTCGCGAACTCGACGTAGCTCGCGACGACCGCCGGCTCGCGGCCGCCCGAGGCGGGCGAGAGCCCGAAGCCCGGCAGCCACTGTCGGCCTTTGACGACGCGGAGCTCGGTGGGCACTTTGGGTCGCACGAAGACCCATTGATCGGCGGCGTCGGCGACGGAGAAACGGCCGTCCGCCGTCTGCGTCAACGCCAGAGTGCGTCCCGACGAGTCGAGCGCCTCGAAGCGGGTGACGTCGAGCTTCTGCGGCGCGTCCTTCGCGTCGAGCACGAGCGAGCGGTCGGCGCGGCGCTCGACGGCCATCCGCGAGAGCTCGACGGACTGCGGCCCGAGTCCAGGCGCGATGCGGCGCAGCGCGTCGTTGCCTTGCGGCGCCTGAACCGTGGCGTGCGCGGCGGACGCAGGCTCGAAGCTCGCGAGCGTGGCGACGGCGAACGTCAGGAGCGACTGCGCGAAGCGTCGCGCGAAGCGGACGGATCGGAACTCGCGAGCGTCCATGACAAGAGTGTAGGGGCGGCTACCGACGAAGCGCACGTCACCCTCGCGCCGCGACCCGGAACTCCGCGTGGATCTCGGCGTCGCGCCTCACGGTGCATCGACGTCGCATTGACTTCTGCACCGGCGCTTTCGACGATCCGTGCGCTCGAGCGGAAGCGCGCTGGCAGCGCTTCGCGAGCGCGGAGGCGGAGATGTCGATGGGTCGGGTGTGGCAGTGTGGGCTTGGAATCGGTCTCGCGGTCGTCGCGGGTTGCGGCGGCGGCGGGCGTGGGCCCGACGTGATCGATCCGCCGAGTTCCCAAGTCGGTGAGATCCTCGCGGTCGACACCGTGCCGCGCGTCGACTTGCCGGGCGTCGTGTCGGTCCTCCTGCGCGTGCTCGCGGAGGACGGCGCGCCGATGGCGAACCTCGTCGCGAGCGACTTCACGTTGCTCGAGGATGGCACGCCGGTCTCGGTGCTCGAGAGCCAACAACGTCTGCTGCCGAAGCCCGAGGTCTTCCGCTCGTTCTCGCACCTCCTGCTCGACCGTTCGGGCTCGATCCTCGCCACGCAGAAAGGCAAACAGGCCGAGCTCGACGCCGCGATCGAGTACGTCAACCTCGTCACGACCTCGCCGGAGTCGTTCGTCGCGGTTTCCTGGTTCGACGGTTCGACGCAGCTCCACTCGCTCGTCGACTACACCAACGACAAGACCGAGCTGCTCGACGCGCTCGCGCACTTGCACGACGAACCGCCGCTCTCCGCGTCGACGAACCTCTACGGTGCGGCGCTCTCGGCGCTCGCGTCGCTCGACCAGGCCGACTTCTCGGCGCAAGCCGCAGGGGTCGACTACCGCGCGCTGTCGCTCGTCACGTTCACCGACGGCCGCGACACGGCGGGCACCGCGACGCTGCAGAGCGTGCTCAACCAGCTCGCGGCGCTCTCCGGCGGCGAGCCCCGGTATCAGGCGTTCACGATCGGCCTCGGCACCGAGATCGACAAACAGGCGCTCTCGTCGATCGGCAAGGACGGTTCGGTGTTCGCGGCGGACTTCGACGAGCTCGTGCCGAAGTTCCAGGAGGTCGGGCAGTCGATCCGCGACCTCGCCAACAGCTTCTACCTCGTCAGCTACGTCTCGCCGCTCGCGAACTCGACGGCGCAACACACGCTGACCGTCCGCGCGACGCAGGGCGGGACGAGCGCGGAGCGCAGCTATCCGTTCAGCTCGCAGTTCTTCGGACCGGGCGGGGGCTTCGTCGACGCCGTGTTCGATCGTGAACCGACGAACGGCGGCGCCGGCAGCGAAGAGTGGCTCGTCCGTGACGTCGCGGAAGACGCGCAGCAGCGCGTGTACCTCGCCGGCGCGGTCCAGACCGGGCTCGTCGACTCCGATGCGTTCGTCGTGCGCCTCCTCGCCGACGGCTCGCGCGATGCGAGCTTCGGCAACGGCGGCGAAGTGCGCCTCGCGAGCTTCGGCGCGAGCGCGGCGGTCGAAGCGACGGCGATCGCGCTCGGTCCGAACGGCGAGATCGTCGTCGCCGGAACGATCGGCGTGCCGTTCGCGTCGACGGGCGTGTTGCTCTGGAGCTTCGACGACACCGGTGCCGTGCTGCAGACCGCGAGCTTCGCGAACGTCGGCGTCGGCTCCGACGTCGTCTGGGACCTCGGCTACGACTCGCTCGGACGCCTGCGCGGCGCAGGCACGGCGAACTTCTTCGTCGCGCCGCCGATCTTCACGCAACAGACCGCGGTGTGGGCGTTCACGCCGGGTCTCGCGCTCGATCCGAGCTTCGCGGGCGGCGCCGGCTTCGTCGTGCACGCCGTCAACCCGTCGAAACCCGCGGACACGGGCCTCGCGCTCGCGTTCGACGCCAACGATCGCATCGTCGTCGTCGGTGCTTTGCTCGCGGCCGGCGCGAGCTCGACCGACCTCAAGGTCGTGCGCTTCACGGCGAGCGGCGTGCTCGATGCGAGCTTCGGCTCGGGCGGCGTCGCGTCGAACCTCGGCACGTTCCAGTCGAACGTGCTCGGCCAAGGCAACGCGCTCGCGATCGACTCCGCCGGACGCATCGTCGTCGCGGGCTCGTACCGCACCGCGAGCGCGTCGCTGGTGACCAAACCGTGCGTGTGGCGCCTGACGGCGAACGGCACGCCGGACACGAGCTTCGCGGGGAGCTCGTCGCAACCGTTCTTCGCGACAGGACTCGTCACGCTGCCGCTTTCGCTGCTCGACAACCAGGGCGTCCACGCGTTCGGACTGACCGGCGAACTCACGAGCCTCGCGTTGCGCCCCGACGACTCGATCCTCGCGGTCGGTTCGCGGCAGAATGGCTTCCTCGACCTCGACGCATGCGTGTTGCGCTTCGAGGAGAACGGGCTCCTGCACGCCGACTACAACGTCACCGGCTTCCTGATCAAGGACGGCGCGGTCGGCGACAACGGCGCGGAGAGCGCGAGCCGCGTGCTGATCCACGGCTCGGGCAAGATCTGGTTCGCCGGCCAAGCGAGCGCCGGCGCCGAGACCCACGCGCTCGTGTGGGTCGACTCCGAGAAGTCCCGCGTCTTCGCGCCCTACGGCGACCACTGATCGCCGCCGCGGGCGCGACACGGGGCCCGGCGGACCGGCTGCGCCCGGCGCGCCGGGCGGCCCTCGGTTCGAAAATCGATCTGGCGCGCGAGAATCCGCGCATTCGTGGAACCCGCGCGTCCGTCCGCAGCGTGGGAGGGGGCGTCGTCCGCTCCCATTCCGTCTCGTTCGGAGGTGCCCATGCTCTCGCGCACGTTGTTCGCCGTCGGTTGCATCGCTGCTTCGTCCGTACCCGCGTTCGCCCAGTGCGACGTCCAGAAGGTCGTCGACCCGATCGGCGGGTTCGCCGAGCATTTCGGCGATCGTTTCGCGCTCGTCGGCGACGAGCTCTTCGTCGGCGCGCCGAACCACGACGGTCCGTTCGGCAGCCAACAGGGTGCCGTGTTGCTCCATCGCAAGGTCGCCGGAACGTGGACGCTCGTCGAGACGATCCACGCGAACACGAACACTTCGCTCTCGCAGTTCGGGTACGGCGTCGCCGTCGCCGGGGATCACCTCCTGGTCGGCGCGTACGCCGACAACGAGGCGGCCACCCTCGCGGGAGCGGTGCATGCGTTCGAGCGGACGCTCGGCGGCTTCGTTCCCATCCAGAAGCTGATCGGCAGCACGGCGGGTTCGTTCCAGTACGCGGGGCACGCCGTGGCCGCCGATCGTGATTGGTTGGTCGTCGGGGCGGCGGACCTCAGCGGCATCACCGACGTCGGACGTGCATTCGTGTTCCGTTTCGAAGGCAACGCGTGGGTGGAGAAGCAGGTGCTCGTGCCGAGCGATCCGGCGGTCGCGCGCAGGTTCGGATTCTCCGCGTCGATCGACGACGACCGCCTCGTCATCGGTTGCCCCGCGTGGGGCGTGCCGAATTCAGTGGGCGCGGCGTACGTCTTCGAGTTCGACGGAACCACGTGGAATCAGACCGCGCAACTCGTCGCGCAGGACGCCGGCTCGTACGACGTCTTCGGGGTTTCCGTCGCGATCTCCGGCGACCGCATCCTCTGCGGCGCGACCGGCAACGACGAGAACGGCGTGCAATCCGGCGCGGTGTACGTCTTCGAGCGCGTCGGCGCGGCCTGGCAGCAGACGACGAAGCTGGTGGCGAGCGACGCCCAACAAGGCGACCTCTTCGGCACGAGCGTCGCGCTGCAAGGTGACGTCGCAGTGATCGGTGCCGGGTGGGTCGACGACCTCGGCCACCAGTCGGGCGCCGGCTACGTCTTCACGGCGGACGTTGGCGGTTGGCGCCAAACCCAGCGACTCACGGCGCCCGACCCCATCCCGGACCATCAGTTCGGCCACTGGGTCGCGCTCGACGGCGGCACCGTCGCCGTCAGCGCGTACCGCGACGCGACGTTCGGCACCCAGTCGGGCGCGGACTACGTCTTCGAACTCGGGGGCGAAGCGACGCCGTACTGCGTCAGCGAACCGAACTCGACCGGCTTGCCGGCGAAGCTCAGCTACTCGGGCTCGCTCGCGATCGACGCCGGCACGTTCACGTTGCACGCCGACAACCTGCCGCCGAACAAACAAGGCATCTTCTTCTACTCCGCGAACCCGCTGCAGACGCCGTTCGGCAACGGTTGGTTGTGCGTGAGCCCGGCGGGCACCGGGATCTTCCGGCTGACGCCGGCCGCAGCGGCGGATGCGAACGGTCACCTCGCGCGCACGGTCGACTTCACGGTCGCGCCGGCGGGCAGCGGCCCCGGCGCCATCACGCCGGGATCGACTTGGCACTTCCAATGTTGGTATCGCGATCCCGGAGCCGGCGCCGGGTTCGACTTGAGCGACGGCCTGCGCGCGGTGTTCTGCCCCTGACAGGAAGAGCCGCGCACGCCGCGGCCGACGTCGGCCCGATCCGAGAGCGGCAAACGCCGACCGCTCGGCGGGTCCGCGTGCCTCGCCTGGGCCGAGGCACGCGCGAACGCTGAGCGAAGCTTGGCGTCCACGACGGGCGTTGCGCCCAGAGGCGCCGTTCGAATCTCGCGTTCCCTGGGCGCGTCACAGCACGACTTCGCCGTTCCAAGGCGCGCTGCCCGCCGGTACGTGCGCTCGGCCGAGGATCGTGCCGGCTTCGTCGGCGAGTTCGAGTTCGGCCTCGGCGTCGCTCGCCCAGAAGTTCGCGCGCTCACCTTGGAAGACGCTCCAGTCGCCGGTCGCGAGGTTGCGCACGGTCCAGCGCCACGGCGCAGTCGATCCGATCGCCGCGCGCAGTCGGAGACCGAGCGCACGCGGTCGTGGGACGTGCACGGAGATCACCGACGTTCCGGTGTGCTCGTCGACGCGAATCGACTCCGGAGAGAGCGCCAAGAGGCTCGTTGCGAGGCTCTCACGCCACGGCAACGACTCGATGCGCACTTCCCAGTCGCCTCGCGGCAGCGCGACGCCGACGCGTCCCTGGGCATCGGGGACGGCGCGCAGAGCGCTCGCCGTCGATTGTTTCCAAGCGCCACCCACGGATGCGACGCGTTGCGGCGCGTGGCGTCGACGCAGCAGCACGCGGACGTCGCCGACCGGCTTTCCGGCCGCATCGACGAGCGCGAGCTCGACTCGTCCGCTGGTTTGGAAATAGACTTCGACGGAAGCCTCGTTCGTTCCAGGCTGGCGGTCGAGGGTCACGCACTCGCCTGCCGTCGAGCGCACCTGCAGCGCGTAGACGAGAGGTGGCAGCGCGAGACGGACGCTGTCGCCGTTGCGCTCGAATTCGGTGAGGACGACCGGTTCGGCGAGCGACTCGCTGAAGATCGTCACCGAAGCGATGCGGCCGCCGTGGGGCACGAGCAGCAGCGGTTCGAGCGACGACGTGTCGAAGACGAGCCCGTGCTCCCAGCCCGCCCGTTCGACGACGAGCGTCGCGTTGGCGCAGTGCATGGCCTCGTCGCGACACGTCAGCTCGACCTCGCGCGACGCGGGCAGTTCCGCGGCGAAGTGTCCGCTCGGGTCGCGCGAGAGCGTGAACGAGGTCGTGCGGGGGACGGCGCGCGGCGAGCCGGCCGGTTCATCGCGCGCGACGACGGCGCAGGTCAGCACGTCGACTTGCGGACCGCGTGCGACGCTCAGACGCCCGCGGAGCGCACGCGGCAGCTCCACGTCGGTGCAGGCGCCGTCACGGAGCGCACCTGTTGCGAGCGTCCAACGACATGGGTAGACACCGCCGTCGAACTCGAACGCGTGTGCGTCGACGACCCAATCGTCGAGCTCGAGCGAGCCATCGACCGCGCTTCGTCCGAGGAAGATCGGCGCGGCATCGGGCCAGTCGGTGCGCACGAGCTCGGCCGTGACCGAGACTTCGCTCAACGCCGTGCCCTGTTCGTCGACGCAGCGCAGGCTCCAACGCCGTTCCGAGCTCGCGGACTGGAGCAACACTTCGACTTCCGTTGCCACGTCGCCGCCGCCGTGGAGCAGCGTCTGTTGCGACGGTCGATAGCCGCGGCAGGACACGAGCACTCGGCCAGCCCACGGAGCCGGAACGTGCTGGAACTCTGCGCGGCCCTCGGCGTCGGTCGTGCGGCGACGCGACGCGCCGGGTTCGCGGAAGCTGCACGTGACGTCGACGCGCCCGGGGTCCGGCCACCACTCGACGTTCGCTGCTTCGACGGGGCGCCTCATTTCGTCGAGCACACGCACCGAGAGCGTGCAGCCGCGCGCCGCCCAGAGCGTCGCGGTTCCTCCGGCCGCGAGCTCGAAGTGCTCGCTGCTCAACGCTGCGAACGTCCGCTGCCAGTCCGAGACGCGCCATGATCCCGCGGGCAGCACGACGACGCCGCTTTCGTCGGCGGTGCAATCGAGTTCGCGCTCGCCGTCGGAGAACGTCCACGCGCTGCCTGCGAGCGCGCTCCCGTCGTACGCGTCGAGCACTCGCAACGAAGCACGTGTTGCTTCGTCCTCGCTCGCGAGTCGCGGCTCGTGCGGCGGGGTCGACGTGTGGTCCGGAGCGCGAATACGTTCGCTCGGCGCGCTGTCGAGCTCTTGTGGCGAGCCGGACACGGCCAGATCCGCGCTCGTCGAAGCCGTGGCAGCGACG
The DNA here is from genome assembly GCA_023150475.1 of Planctomycetota bacterium. GTDB lineage: Bacteria > Planctomycetota > UBA1135 > UBA1135 > JACRIN01. Next base: position 310,733 of record JAKLKU010000003.1, on the reverse strand, counting down.
CGTGCCTTCCGCAGGACACACGGACCCAAAGCGACGGCGCCGCACGACAGCAGAAGCGCGAGCCAGAAGGCGATTCGAGTGCTCATCTCAGTTCCGCTCACGGCGCCTGCTCCGCCGACGACGAGCGCCGGCGGAGTCGCGCCTCTCGGCGTCACGACATCGTTGCCGTGCCCTTCGGTTTCACACCATCACTGTCCTTCGGATCGACGACACGCGCCTTCGAGCCCGGCGGCATCGTCACCGGCGGGTTGTTCAACGGGTCGGTGGTGATGGTGACCTTGTCGAGCACTTTGCCGGTGGCCGGATCGTAGACCTCGACCGAGAAATTCGAGTCGCTGCCGCTGCCCGGCGTGACGACGAGCACTTTGTCCTTCGTGCCGGCGACGTTGGACGCGACGTCCACGCTGCCGTCATCGGGGCAGTTGAAAGTCCCGGTCGAAGTCTGCGCGCTCGCACTGGAGGCCAGAGCGATGGCCAGGACCGCGCAGGACGCTGCGCTCGTGATCAATTGACGAATGGAGTTGAAGAACTGCATGGAATGCGACCTTTCGGGGGTTGGGCGCGTGCGTTGTGCGACACGCGGGCGCAGTTGCGACTCGAGCATCACGCGTCGAAACGTCGTCGCTGCACGTCCTTCGTGTTCCGCGGTCGCCGCGGAGTTTTCGGTGGGTGCGCCGATTCCTCCTTTCGCGGCGATGTGACTGCGCCAGCGTGCGTGGCGCGAGAAGCGGAGCGACTGGAACACGAGCCCAGGATGTCCGCGATCCCGATTCCGGCTGTCGGGAGCGCTGTGGCGCCGGTACTTTCGCGTGCTGCTCGGTGTTGCCGAGACAGGCCCGCCCCGTGCAAACGTCCATGCGCCTCCTCGCCGTCCTGCTCGCGCTCGTCGCGCTCGTCCTTCCCCCGACGTGGCTCGCGGTCACGTTGGCGGGCGGTGACTCGGCGCACCTGGGAAGCGTGGTCGTCGGTGCGTGGATCCTGAAAGCGCTGCTCCTCTTCCACGCGGCGTTCGTGTGGCTCGCTGCGCGACGGCGGCCCGTCGAAGGCGCGTACGAGCCGCTGGTCCTGCGCGGCGCGGTCGCGAACCCGCCGGTCGGGCACGCGGAACTCGCGCTCGTCGCGTTGGCGTGCATCGCCGCGCTCGCGCTGCGGCTCTTCGACCTCTCCAATCAACTGTGGTTCGACGAGATCGACACGCTGGTGCACTACGCGCGCCAGCCGCTCGGTCACGTGCTGACGACGTTCGACAGCCAGAACCAACACTTGCTCTATTCCGTCCTCGCGCGGATCTCGTGCGTGCTCTTCGGCGACGGCGCGTTCGGGTTGCGGCTCCCCGCGGCGCTCTTCGGCGTGGCGAGCGTCTGGGCGCTGTGGCGTTTCGCGCGGCGTGTCGCACCGGCGCGGGAAGCGCTGATCGCCACGGCGCTCCTCGCGGTCAGCTATCACCACGTCTGGTTCTCGCAGAACGCTCGCGGTTACACCGGCCTGCTCTGCTTCACGCTGCTCGGCTCGGGCGCGTTCGTCGAGCTCTTGACGCGCCGCGAGCCGCGTGCGCGCGGTCCGCTCGTGCTCTACGCGGTTTCGATGGCGCTCGCGGTCGCCGTGCACGTCACGGCGCTCTTCGTCGTCGCGGCGCACGGGCTCGTGTGGCTCACGACGCTGTTCACGTCGCGCTCGCGCGCGGTCGGCCCCAACCGTTGGGCGCCGGCGTGGGCGTTCGTGCTCACGGCGACGTTCGCGTTGACCTGTTACGCGCTCGTCCTGCCGCAGTTCCCCGCGACGATGCTCGCGAAGTCGATGCCGGGCGCCGCGACCGAGTGGAAGAACCCGCTGTGGCTCGTCACCGAGACTCTGTCGGGCCTCGCGCGCGGCTTGCCCGGCGGTTGGATCGCGCTCGCGGGTGGAGGCCTGGTCTTCGCGCTCGGCGCGTGGAGCTATTTCCGCCAGGGTCTCGGCGTGTGCGCGCTCTTCTTCCTGCCGATCGTGGTCACGGTGGTCGCGATCGTCGGGATGAAGCACAACCTCTGGCCGCGTTTCTTCTTCTCGAGCGCCGGCTTCATGGCGCTCGTCGTGCTTCGCGGCGTCGCGACGGGACTGGAGCTCGCCGTGCGCGGCGAGCGCGCGGCGCGCGTGTTCGCGGTGGTCGGCGTCGTGCTCGTCGCGGGCTCCGCGGCGACGTTGCCGCGCGCCTACGGGCCGAAACAGGATTTCGAAGGCGCGCTGGCCTTCGTGCGCGCGAACGCCGCGCCGACGGACGGGATCGCGACGATCGAAATGACCGATCTGCCGTATCGCGAGTTCCTGAACGCGGGCTGGGAGTCGGTGAAGTCGCTCGACGAGCTCGTCGCGCTCGAACAACGTCATCCGCGGACCTGGATCGTCTACTGCACGCCGACGTTCCTCGCCGCGCGGCAGCCGGAAGCGTGGCGAAGGTTGCAGGACGAGTACGCGGAAGCGAAAGTTTTTCCCGGCACCGTCGGAGGGAGCGAGGTCGTGGTTCGCGTTCGCCGATAGGAGCCCGTCCTCCGCCCTCCCTCGCCACCGTGCCTTCGCCCCAAACCTCCGCTCGCCCGGCCGCCGTGTCGGGCGACGCCGTTTCGACGGCGGCCCAAGCCTCGGACGCGGCCACGCGCCCGAGCTCGAAGAAGAAGTTCGCCGTGCTCGCGATCAAGCTCGCGTTCACGCTCGGCTTCTTCGCGCTGCTCTTCGCGAAGGTGAAGTGGGCGGAACTTTGGGAGCGCGCGACCAGCATCGCCGCGTCGACGTGGATCGCGGTGTTCGTGTGCTTCGTCGCCGGTCACGCGGTCGGCGCGCTCAAGTGGCGCTACGCGGTCGGGCTGAGCCGCGCGAGACTCTCGATCCCCGACGCGATCCAGTGTTACGCCGCCGGCATGTTCGCGAACCTCTGCTTGCCGAGCATCGTCGGCGGCGACGCGGTCAAGGCGGTGCTCGCCGGTCGTGCGACGCGGCGCTTCGAAGCGGCCGTGATCGGCGGCGCGACCGAGCGGTTGATCGACACGTTCGCTCTCGTCGTGCTGATCGTGATCGGCGCGCTCCTCTGTCGCGAAGCGTTGCCTGGTTGGGCGCAACAGACGATGTTCGTCGGCGGCGCGATCGCCGCGGCCGGCGCGTTGCTCTTCCTGCCGCTCGCGCTGCGCGTGAAGCTCGAGCGTTGGCCGAAGAAGCTGCGGCGGCCGCTCGCGAAGACGCTGGTGTCGCTGCGGCGGCTCGCACGGCGGCCGAGCGCGGCGCTGGTGATCCTGGCGCTCTCGCTCGCGCTGCAAGGCTGGTTCGTCCTGCTCAACGCGTGGCTCGGTCGTGGCATCGGCATCGACCTGCCGATGGCGACGTGGTTCTTCGCGATCCCGATGACCAAGGCGATCACGCTCGTGCCGATCAGCTTCGGTGGTTTCGGGCTACGCGAGAAGACGCTCGGCGGCCTGCTCTACTCGATCGCGGCGTTGCCGGAAGCGCTCGGCGCCGCGGCGTCGATCCTCTGGCAGACGGTGCTCGTCGCGACCGGGCTCTTCTGCGGCGCGCTGTTCTTCTTGCTCGGTCGGCGCGCGAACTCGCGCGTCGGTTCGCTCTTCGGTACGCAACGGACGGTGAAACGTGGCTGACGCGCGGGTCGTGATCCTCGGAGGCGGGCCGGCCGGAGTCGGCGCGGCGTGGCAGCTCGCGCGGCAGAAGAAGGCGCACGCGATCCTCGTCGAGCGCGGTGCGACGTTCGGCGGCAACTCGGGTTCGTTCGAAGCGGTCGGCCAGCGTCTCGACTACGGCAGCCACCGGCTGCACCCCGCGACCGAGGCGCACATCATGGCGGACATCCGCGCGCTGCTCGGGCCCGACTTGCTCGACCGTCCGCGCCACGGCCGCATTCGGTTGCTCGGCAAGTGGATCCACTTCCCGCTGAAGCCCGTCGACCTCTTGCTCGAGCTCGACAAGAGCTTCGCGTTCGGCTCGCTGAAGGACGCGATCGCGAAGAAGCTGCCCGGCGCGCCGGCGGAAGGCGACACGTTCGCGTCGGTGTTGCGCGCGAACCTCGGGCCGACGATCTGCGACCACTTCTACTTCCCGTACGCGGTGAAGCTCTGGGGCCATCCGCCCGAGAAGCTCTCCGGCATCCAAGCGCGTCGCCGCGTCTCCGCGGGCAACTTCGGCAAGCTCGTGAAGAAGGTCCTCGGCGCGGTGCCCGGCATGAAAAAGCCCGGTGCCGGGCGCTTCTTCTACCCGCGCCGCGGCTTCGGCCAGATCAGCGAAGCGTACGCGGCGGATGCAGCGAAACACGGTGCCGAGCTATTGACCGACACGACGATGACGCGCGTCGAACGAGTCGGCGACACGTGGCGTGTGCACGTCTCCAAGAACGACGGCGTGCGCGTCCTCGAGTGCGATCAGTTGTGGTCGACGATCCCGATCACGTTGCTCGCGCGCGCGCTGCAGCCCGCGCCGCCGGCGGAAGTCCTCTCCGCGACGGAGAAGATCGGCTATCGCGCGATGATCCTGATCTACGTGCAATTGCCGGTCGACCAGTTCACCGAGTACGACGCGCACTACTTCCCTGGCGCCGACACGCGGATCACGCGGCTCTCGGAACCGAAGAACTACGCGGCGCTCACCGAGCCGAAGTCGAGCACCGTGCTCTGCGCCGAGCTGCCGTGCGAAGTCGGCGATCGCTTCTGGAAGATGAGCGACGCGGAGCTCGGCGAACTCGTCGTCGAGGACCTCGCGCGAAGCGGCATCCCGGTGCCGAAGGCGCCGACCGCGGCGTTCACGCGCCGGCTCGGCCAGGCGTATCCGGTGTACCTGAACGGCTACGAGCAGCCGTTCCAAGTGCTCGACCGCTGGGCCGAGTCGTTGCCGAACGCGATCTCGTACGGCCGCCAAGGTCTGTTCGCGCACGACAACACGCACCACGCGCTCTTCATGGCGTACAGCGCCGTCGAGTGTCTGAACGGCAAGTCGTTCGACCGCGCGAAGTGGGCCGAGTTCAAAAAGGTCTTCGCGACGCACGTCGTCGAGGACTAACTCGCGCGAAGGCTCTCGAGCGGGCGGGTGTTGAGCGCGCGGGCGCTCGCTGCGAGGCCGCTCGCGGCGGCGAGGGCGGCGGTCGCGGCGGCGGCGAGTGGGAGCCAGTGCCACGGCAGTTCGGGCCCGAGCTCGAGCACGATGTCGAGGAAACCGAACGCGAGCGCGAACGCGCCGCTCGCACCGACCAAGCCGGCGACGAGGCCGAGCAACGCGAACTCGGTCGCGAAGAGCCCGGTGACGCCGAGGCGCGTGACGCCGAGCGTCTTGAGCAATGCGACTTCGCGTCCGCGCCGCAACGCCGTCGAGCTCGCGACGCCGGCGAGGATCACGAGTCCGACGATCACCGTGAAGAGTCCGAGCACACGCACCGCGAGCGCAAGGCGATCGAGCACCGCGCGCACCTTGGCGAGGATCGCTCTCACGCGCAGGAACGTGACGTTGGGCGCGACCTTCGCGAGCTCGTCCTGCAACGGATCCTCGGCCGTTTCGTCGACGCGCGCGGCGCCGAGCACCATGTGGGGCGCTTGCTCGAGCGCGCCGGGCTCCGCGACCAGGAAGAAGTTGATCTGGAAGCTCTCCCATTCGACGGTGCGCAGGCTGGTGACGGTGAAGTCGATCGGCACACCCTGGACGTCGAAGACGAGGCGCGTGCCGAGCTTCGCGCCGATGTCCTCGGCGAAGCCCTCTTCGATCGAGAGCTCGTTCGCAGCGGGATCGCTCCACAGAGCCCCGGCGACCAACGTGTTGCTCGACGGCAGCGCGTCGAGCCACGTGATCCGTTGCTCGCGCGTCAGCGCCCAACGTCCGCGTCCACCTTGACCACGGCCGCGGGTGTCCTCGACGTCGACGCCGTCGATCGACTTCAGTCGCGCAGTGACGACGGGCACCTTTTCGATCGCGGTCGCGCCGTGCGCGCCGAGCGTGCGCTCGACGTCGGTCCACTGATCGGGCTGCACGTCGACGAAGAACGTCGTCGGCGCGTCGGCGGGCAACGCGCGTTCGAGCTTGGTCGAGAGCTCGCGCTCGGTGAGTGCCATCGCGAGCACGACGAGCACGCCGAAGCCGAGCGCGAGCGCCGCGCCGAGCACGCCGGCGCCGGGCCGCGCGAGCGCCGCGACGCCGTGCACGAGGTAGGGGCTCAGTCGTTCGCGCGGCAGGCGCGCGGCGAGTTTCGTCAGTCCGAACGCCGCCGCACCGAGCAGCAGCGCGAGCACGCCGAGACCACCGGTGAATGCCGCCGCGTGCTCGAGGTCGTCGCTCTGCACCCACGCGGCCGCGAAGATGCCGGCGGCAAGCAGGACGACCGCGCCCCACGTGACGAGCCTCGGCGCAGCGAGCGGCTCCGCCTCCTGACGCAGCACGCGCGCCGGCGCGACGCGCCAGATCGCGGCGAGCGGCGGCAGGCTGAACACCAGCGCGATGCCGATGCCGAGCCACACGCCGCGCACGATCGCGAGCGGCTGCCACGACAGTTCGACGCCGGTCGGCAGGAGCTCGTCGAGCCAACGTTCGATCACGAGCGGCACGAAGCTCCCGGCGAGACCGCCGAGCGCGCTCGCGAGCGCCGCGAGCAGCACGACGTTGCCGGCGTACAACACGAGCACTTCGCGGGGCCGGAAGCCGAGACAACGCAACACGGCGACCGCTTGCGTGCGCTCGGCGATCCACGCGCGGACGATCATCGCGACGCCGATGCCGCCGAGGATCAGCGAGAGCAGCGCCACGAGTCCGAGATACCGTTCGACGCGATTGACCGCGCGGCGCACGGTCGGTTGGCCGTCGTGGTACGTCTCGAAGCGCAGGTACTCCGCGTCCTTCAGATAGACGCGCGCGAGCAACCACTCCCAAGACTGCAAGTCGCCGCCGTGCAACTTGGTCTCGTCCGCATAGCGAAACAGCGCGCGATGGCGGATCCGCGAGCCGAAGTGCTCGAGCTCCGCGCGGGCGAGGCCGTCGAGCGAGAGGAACACGCGCGGACCCGCCGTGAACGCGAGCCCGAGGCGGCCCGGCTCGTCGCGCACGATGCCGGCGATGACGTAGCTCGCCGAGCCGATCGAGAGCGCATCGCCGAGCGCGAGCGCGCCGGGCGCGAGCAACTCGGGCGCGACGACGCACGTTTCCGGCGTCAGGAGTTCGGCGAGCGACTTCGCCGGCTCGAGCCCGAGCGCGCCGTAGAACGGAAAACGCCCGCCGACCGCTTTCACTTCGACGAGTTGGCTCCGGCCGTTCTTCGACGAGCTCGCCATCGTCGCGAGCTCGCGGATCTCGGTGCGCTCGAACTCGGTGTCGATCAGTTGGTGCTGGAGCGCGAGGTCCTCGGGCAACGGGCGATACGCGCTGACCGAGAGATCGGCGCCGAGCAGCTCGCGAGCTTGCGCTCGCATCCCGGCGCGCACCGCTTCGACCAGCGCCGACACGCCGACGATCGCCGCGACGCCGAGCGCGAGGCACGCGACGAAGAAGAGCAGCCGGCCGCGCGAACCGCGCGACTCGCGAGCGATCGAAGCCAGCGCCGAACGCAGGTTCATGCGCTCGCCGCCGCGCCGCACGCGATGCGTTCGATGCGGCCCGCGCGCAAGTGGATGCGCCGATCGGCGAGCCGCGCGACTTCGCGATCGTGCGTGACCAGCACCAACGTCGTGTTCTCGCGCGAGCGCAGCTCGACCAGGAGCTCGAGCACGCGCGCACCGGTCGCGAGGTCGAGGTTGCCGGTCGGTTCGTCGGCGAAGAGGATCGCGGGCCGCGGGGCGAAAGCTCGCGCGAGCGCGACGCGTTGCTGTTCGCCGCCGGAGAGCTGCGAGGGGAAGTGGTGGCCGCGTTCGCCGAGGCCGACGGCGGCGAGCAGTTCACGGGCTCGATCGCGCGCGCTCGCGACGCCGGCGAGCTCGAGCGGCAAGAGCACGTTCTCGAGCGCCGTCAGGTTGCCGAGCAGTTGGAACGACTGGAACACGAACCCGACCTTGCGCCGGCGCAGCAGCGCGAGCGCGTCTTCGTCGAGCGTGTCGATGCGCTCGCCGTCGATCCGGATCTCGCCCGACGTCGGCCGGTCGAGGCCGGCGAGCAGGCCGAGCAGCGTCGACTTGCCGCTGCCCGACGGACCGAGGATCGCGACGAACTCGCCGGGCTCGATCGCGAGGTCGAGCGTGTCGAGGATCGTCAGCAGCGCCGACCCTGACGGCAGACGTTTGACGATCGCGCGGCACTCGATGCGGGGCACGGTCATGGCAGGTGAGGAGGTTCGCGCGAAGCGTGGGGTCGGATGCGGAGGTACTGCGTCGCGGTAGACGGTCGCCCGAGTGGGCCGGTCGCGCGGAGCGGGTGCCGCCCGAGTTTCGGCCGAACTCCGGCCGAGCCAGGGCGTTCGCAGACGCGCAAGCCTAGGTCGCGACGGCGCTCGATCCCACCGCGCTCTGGAAGCTCGGGCGGTCGCGACTTACGGTGCGGCACGCATGGAGCGCGTGAAGATCTGGCGAAGGACGCGTCGCGGCTCTGGCGCGTCGAACGGAATGTTGGCCGGCACTCTCTCCGCCGCACTGCTCCTCGGCGTGTTCGCAGCCTGTTCGGAGCAACCGAAACCGGTCGCTGCGCTTCCGGGCGAGCGTCCGGCGGCGGAAGCGGAGGCTCCGCGCGCGGCGGTGGAGCTCGAAGTGCCGACCGACGCGCCGCGCGTCGTCTTCCTCGGCGACAGCATCGCGGCGGGACTGCATCTTTCTGCCGATCAAGCGTTCCCGGCCGCGCTGCAACGCGAGCTCGCGCGCCGCGGCGTGCCGTTCGAGCTCGTCAACGCCGGCGTCAGCGGCGACACGACCGCCGGCGGCCTGCGGCGCGTCGATTGGGTGCTCGCGCAGAAGCCCGCGGTGCTCGTGGTCGAGCTCGGCGCGAACGACGGTCTCCGCGGCCAACCGGTCGACGCGCTCGAAGCGAACCTGCGCGGCATCGTGCGGCGCGCGAAGGAGCTCGGCGTGCGCGTGCTGTTGCTCGGCGTACGCTTGCCGCCGAGCCTCGGCGAGGCGTACGTCGCGAGCTTCGAGGCCGTCTATCCCGAGCTCGCCGAGAGCGAAGGCGTCGCGTTCGTCCCGTACTTCATGGAAGGCGTCGGCGGCGTGCGCGAGATGACGCTCGAGGACGGCATCCACCCCAACGTCGCGGGCCACGACCGCATCGCCCAGAACGTCGCGGACGAGCTCGCGAAGCTGCTCCAAGAGTCGCGCTGACCGAGCCGGCTCGCGCGCCGGTTCGAGCGCCGCCGACGCCGCCGCGCACACGCTCGTCGGCCCGTGCTCCGCACCACGCGCCGGTTCGGCTCAGAGTCGCCGCACCCGCACGTCCTCGAAGCGCACCTCGCCTTGGTGGAAGCCGATGCCGATGGTGGTCGGAGTCGTTTCGGCGTCGGTCGCGAGCACGCGCCGCTCGTCGATCCAGATCTCGAGTTGGCCCGCGCGGCGCACGAACACGAAGTCGGTCAGTCGGCGCGTTTCGTTCATGCTGGCGAGCTGCGAGAACGCGTGCGACTCGCCGTTGCGGTACACGAAGGTCCCGTTGACGAGCAGTGCTTGGTTGGCGGCGCCGAGGCGCAGCATCAGCGGCGACGGCTGCGACGTGTGGATCTTCGCGCGCACGACGCAATCGCCGTAGAGCTCCGTGCCCAACTCGCAGATCGACCACTCGGCGAGCGCGCTCTTGCCGACGATGCCGTCCTTCACGCGTTTCCACTCGGCGCCGTTCTGCGGGGCGAGCGCTTGATCGAGCAGGCTCTTCCAGTCCTTCGGCGAGCCCAAGAGCTCCGGCGGCAATCCCGGCGGACGCGCGAGGTCGAGCATCATCGTCACGGAACCTCCGTGCCGTTCCTCGAGCAACGCCGCGACTTCCGGCCGCAGCTCGAAACGCGCGAGCGCCTCACGCCACGCCTTTTCGACCTTCGGCTCGTCGACGCCGAACGCGACGCTCGCCGTCGCGCCCATGTAGTAACGCGTCGTCTTCTTCGTGCCGTACGTGTCGAGCAGGAAGCGGAGGTAACTGCCCGCGACGTCGTACGCGTTGAAACCCGGACGCGCGCCGAGCCACGCATAGAAGTCGGCCGCGCCGGCCATCTCCGCGAGCGGCGGCAGGACCTTACGATCGAGATAGAAGCGCGCGACGGCGTGCACGTGGACTCCGTGGACGTGCTCGAGCAGCGCATTCGCGAGCCCTTCGGCGAAGAACAAGTTGCGTGGTTCGTTGCCGGCCTTCTGCAGCCGACCGTAGGCGATGACGTGCACGAGCTCGTGGAAGCGCGTCTGGTCGTCGTTGACCGGGATGTGGCTCTGATCCCCGGACGAGAAACCGCCAGTGCCGCTCGTGCCCGTCGTCGCCGAGAGGTCCGCGACGTCGTCGTACAGGAAGAGCTGGTAGCGTCCCTTGGGCTCGACCCCGAGCGCCTCGCAGATCTCGGCGTGGTCACGCTCGGCGCGCGCGGCTTCGCGTTCCACGAAAGCTCCGGCGCGCGAACCGGGCTCGTAGCGCACGTCGAAGTGCTTGGTGGCGAGCGTCGCAGTGTGTGTCTGCGCTCCGGCGGGCGAAGCGAGTACGAGCACGACGGTGGCGAGCAAGAAGCGGAGCATGGGCAAGATCTCCGAAGCGTTCGACCGGTGGGAGCATAGCCCAGGCGGCGCCTGCGCCGTCCGGTGGGACGAATCTCCGAAAGCGCGCAGGGCCAGAGCGGTGCGAGCGCGTCGCCAGCGCCGACGGGCGATCAACCCACGATCCAGCCGTGCGAGCGACGGACGAGCGCGGCGAGCTCCGAGACGCGAATCAAGCGAGAGAGCCCGAGCGCCGAGCGCGCCCAGCGCTCCGCGATTCGCAAGCTCCGCGGTACGAGCCAGACGGCCACGCAACCGGCCGCGGCCGCGAGCGCGAGCGTGAGCCACGGATGACCGCGAACGAGGTGCTCGTCAAGCGCGGCTTCGGCGTCACTCGCGACGTGCAGCAGGTCGCGCTTCAGGCCGTGGCGAGCTCGCTGTTCCACTTGGTCGAGCAGTTCCTCCAACGTGCGAGGTCGTCGGAGCTTCGTCGCCTTGGAAGGGATTGCGGTCGAGGCTGGCATACTTCCTCCGCTGCGTTTCGAGTTCCGCACGTTCCGCACGTGCACGGCGCAGCGCGAGCGCGCCGATGGTGCCGCCGAGCAAGACGGTCGCGGCGCCGAGCTCGCCGGCCCACGCGCGTTCGCCGAACGCACTCGTCAAGCCGTGCGAGAGCCCGGTCGCGAGCAGCGCGACCCCGGCGATCACCGCGGTCGCGCTGGCGAGCGACACGAGCAGTTCGCGTTGCGCGCGCTGGAGGGTCCGGCGCAACGCGAGCCGCCCTCGGTCGGCGCGCACGTGTGCCAACACCCGCAAGTGTCGGAAGACCTGCGCGCCGCCGTAGAGCAGACGTTCGAGCCGCTCGTCGTTCGCGCGACTCGGTTCCGTCGGCGTTCCGTTCGCCGTCGCGTGGGGCGCACCGTTCGAGCGAGCGTCGACCGGCGCAGCTCGTTGCGACGAACCGTCCTGTGTCGGCGCAGCGACGCCGCGACGATCTCGCTGCTCGGGCTGCTCAGGATCGTTCACCGGGACGTGCATGCCGGGCGTCGTGTGCATGGCGGGACGTCGACCGTCCTCACGTACGCCGACCGAGCAGGACGCCGACGAGCAGGCCGACACCGGCTCCGACCGCTGCCGCGAGCAGCACCGACTTCACCGGATGCTCACGGACGTAGCCTTCGAACTCGCCTTCGAGCTCGACGGCGCGTTCCCGCGTGCGCTGGAAGAGACCTTTCGCGTGCTCGGCGATCGGCACGCTCTTCTCACTCGACGGGATCGCTTCGGCGAACGGACTTTCGGTGCCCGCACGCGTCTGACCCATGAGTTTGTCGAGCGTTCCCGCGGATTGGGCTGACATGACTGCGCTCCTTTCCGAGGCTCCGCGCGATCGCCGCTTCGAAGTGCAACGGACGAAGGGTCACGGCGCACCGGCGCAACGACGGCGGGACCAAGCGTCCCTAGCTCCCGGCGAGCCGCCGTCCGATGAGCCGAATCCGGCACGCGGCGCGTGCGATGGGCGTAGCAGGGCGCAGACGCCCTATTGCCACCTTTCAGTGCGCAGGAAATCGCGAGCGGGGTGCAACCGAGCGCTCGCGGGCGAGTCCATGCTGGAAGCCCCGAGGTGTCTTTGCCGCCGCGCGCCGGCCGACGCGCCCTGACCCTCGCGCCGCGCGCTGACCCTCGGGCCGCACGCTGCCCCTCGGGCCGCACGCTGCCCCTCGGGCCGCACGCTGCCCCTCGGGCCGTGCGCTGCCCCTCGGGCCGTGCGCTGAGCGTACGCAGCCGACGCCACGACGCGCTGCGAGCCCGCGCGCCTCGTCCCCGTCCGTCCCGATCTGCGCCCGTCTAAGTGGAGGTCGCGTCCGGAGACCGACGGTTCCTCGCGGGCCGGGTCCGCCGATGCTGCGAACCGCGTCGGCGAGGCCGCAAACGGGGTTCTCGGGACGCAACGTCCGGTGCCAGTGTCAGCGTTTCGCGCCGCGGCCGGTGACCGCGAGGTTGTGCTTCGGGATCGAGAGCACGAAAGCGGTCACGGCGCTGGCGGAGAGGCGCGAGTCTTCGCCGTAGCCCGCGTTGTCGCGGTTCGGCTGGTAATAGAAGGTGCCGTCGCCGCACTGCGCGAGGCTGAACCACCAACGGTTGGCGTCCATCAAGCGGCGGAAGCTCGCCGGATCGACGTTGGCCGCCATCGCGGCGTACCCCATGCCCAGGATCGGCGAGCCGTGCGTGTCGGGGTAGCTCTCGGGATGCTCGCCGATCAGGAGCGCGTGCTTGCGCGCTCGAGTTCGGTAGCTCGCCTCCGGCCACGGGCTCAGCTGGTTCGCGATCCCCGCGGCGCCCGTGCGGCCCATGTCGGCCCAATCGGAGTCGCCGGCGACTTCGTCGGCGTACCAGACGTAGCCGTTGCTCCCGGTGCCGCGCGCGAGGAACTCGAACGCCGCGTCGTGGCGCGCGCGGTCGATCTCGAGGCCGCAGCGTTTCATCAGATCGAAGGCGAGCGCGCCCTGGCCCGTCAGCATCGCGATCGGTCCGTAACCCTCGAACCCAGGGTTGTGGCCCCAGCCGCCGTGCTGCTGGCGCGCATCCGTGGGCCACGAGTCGGGGTGGCTCTCCTTGACCTTCGGGTTGAGCTGCTCGAGCGACAGGTACTGGGACGAGTACAGGAAGTCGCGCACTTGCTCGAGCTCCGGCAGCACCCAGCGCTCGCCGGTCGCGAGGTGGTATTCGCTCATCACGATCGCGGCCGTCATGTAGCGCCAGTTGATCAAGTCGTCCTCGTCGCGCGCGCTCGTCGTGCGCGCGTGGAAGCGCACGTTGCGCTCGACGGCGGCGAGGTGCTCGCGTTTGCCGCTCGCGAGCAGCGCGAGCGGCGCGAACGTGTCGTTCACGGCGTCGCCGAACGAGCCGTCGTCGCCCTGCGCGTCGAGCAGGAACGCGAGCAGTTCGGCGAGGATGCGCTCGCTCTTCTTGCAGTCGGCCGGGAACGACGCAGCGAAGGCGCCGTAGCGTTTCCCGAGCGCGAGCTCGACTTCGCGCGGCTTGCCGTCGCGCTCGAGCGCGAGTGCGAGCTTGCCGTCGCCTGCTGCTTGGGCGTGTTCGAGCGCGCGCGCGAAGTCCTCGAGCGGCCCTTTGGCCCCGAAGACGTCCATCCCGTAACCGTTTCGGTGCGGCACTTCGAAGCGCGCGCCCCCGGCGCCAACGATGTGGTCGCCGACCGCGACGCGCGAAGCCGCGGGTGAGCCCGTGAAGACGTATCGCACGACGAGGTGCGTCGGCTGGGCCTCGACGAGCTCCACGCGCAGCCCGGTGATCCCGAGGTTGTAGTACCAGCCCGGGACCTCCGCGTCGGGCCCGGCCGATGCCCGCTGCTTCCACGGGTCGCCGTCGGCGGAGTAGTGCACCTGAGCGGCCGCACGTGGTGCGGCGAGCGCGAGCCACGCGAGTGCGCAAACGCGGATGTCCATGGAGTCACGATAACGCGAGCCGCCGTGATCGGTGCCGCGCCGATCCGGCGCGCCGCAGCTCGTGCGTGCGCGCAGCTCGTGGTCAGCGCGCCACGCGTCGTCGCGGCCGAACCGACGGCTCCGCCGTCGCACGTTCCGCGCCGCCCTCGATCGGCACCCGCGGGACGCGGCTCCGACAGCGACGTTGACGAGAGCCGCTTGAAATCGACCCCAGGCGAGCGTGGCCGCGAGCCGCGGCGCGTGTCAACCTGTGCGCGTGATGACGAATGCGTGGGATGCGACGCCGCGAGCGGACGCGGCCGGCAACGCGCTCCCGGCGGTGATCCAAGGCGGCATGGGTGTCGCCGTGTCCGGTTGGCGACTCGCGCGCGCCGTGTCGAGCCGCGGTGCGCTCGGCATCGTGTCGGGCACGGCGCTCGACACGGTGCTCGTGCGGCGGTTGCAGGACGGCGACGGCGGGGGAGACGTGCGCCGTGCGCTGGCGCGGTTTCCGTTGCCGCGCATCGCCGAGGAGACGCTGCGGCGGTTCTTCCGGCCGAACGGCCGCGCGCCGGACGAACCGTACGCGCTGTTGCCGCTGCCGAAACAGACCCTCGGTCGAGCGCGTGAAGAGCTGACGGTGCTCGCTGCGTTCGTCGAAGTCTCCCTCGCGAAGGAAGGGCACGGCGGCAAGGTCGGCATCAACCTGCTGACGAAGATCCAGATCCCGAACCTCGCGCTGCTCTACGGTGCGTTGCTCGCCGGCGTCGACTGCGTCGCGATGGGGGCGGGCATCCCCCGCGAGATCCCGGGCGCGCTCGATGCGCTCGCCGAACATCGCGCTGCGACGATGCGCTTCGACGTCGAGGGCGCGAGCGAGTTCCGCACGCTCGAGTTCGATCCGAGCGTCCACGGCGCGGCGAGCGTCGGTGAGCTCCTGCGACCGGAGTTCTATCCGATCGTCGCGAGCCACTCGCTCGCCACGATGCTCGCGAAGAAGGCGAATGGTCGCGTCGACGGTTTCATCGTCGAAGGCCACACCGCTGGCGGACACAACGCGCCGCCGCGCGGCGAGCTCGTGCTCGATGCGCACGGCGAACCCGTCTACGGGCCACGCGACGAAGTCGAAGTCGCGCGCATCGCCGAACTCGGGTTGCCGTTCTGGCTCGCCGGCGGTCGGGGCAGTCCGGAGAGCTTGGCAGCCGCGCGCGCGGCAGGCGCTGCGGGCATCCAAGTCGGGACGTTGTTCGCGTACTGCGACGAGTCGGGACTCGATCCGACGCTCAAGCGCGAAGTGCTCGCCGAAGTCGCGAGCGGCGGCGTCAGCGTGCGCACCGATCCGCGCGCGTCGCCGACCGGTTTCCCGTTCAAGCTCGTGCGCTGGAACGACGGCCTCGCGCCGAGCCGCGAACGCGAACGCGTCTGCGACCTCGGTTACTTGCGCACGGCGTACGCGCTACCGGACGGACGTGTCGGCTATCGCTGCCCGAGCGAGCCCGTCGAGCGCTTCTGCGCGTCGGGCGGCTCCGCGTCCGAAACCGAAGGTCGCGTGTGCCTCTGCAACGGCTTGCTCGCGGCCGCCGGTTTCGCGCAAACGCGCGGAGCACACGCCGAGCCGCCGCTCGTCACGAGCGGCGATGACTTGACGGTGCTCTCGCGCTTCCTCGCCGGCCGCACGAGCTACTCGGCGGCCGACGTCTTGGATTGGCTCGGCGCGCCGAACCGTCAGTTCTGCCGTTCGTAGCAGCCGAGATCGATCGGGGGCGAGCCGATGCCGGTGTTGGGGATGCTCGGCAAGTCGGTGAAGCGCGGCTTGAGGTTCAAGTCGAACGGCACGGGCTCGGAGAAGTCGAGATCACCGTCGACGTCGGTGACGTCGGCGAGCGCGAGCGTCGTGTCCCCGGCGTCGAGGCACGGCGAGCTCAGTGCGAGCCGGTACACGTTGTCGCCGAACGTCAGCGGGTCGTCGTCCGGCCCGTCGGGATCGGTGAACTTGGGATCGAGCGCGAAGTTGCCCGAGCCCCAGTTCAACGTGCCCGTGCCGACTTGGATGCCAGAGATGCCGCCGTCGAAGTCGCAGTAGTCCACGTTCAGAATCGATGTCGACGTGCCTAGGCGAGCTTGTGCTCCGGAACTTGCGCTCGTGTTCTGCCAGCAGACGACGTTGCGGAGGTTCGCCGTGGCGCTTCCGAGGGACAGCGCGCCGCCGCCGGTGGAGGATCCTCCGAGGAGCGTCGCGTTGCCGGCGAAAGTCGAATGTTGGACGTCGAGCCGCACGGGGCCAGCCGAACTCGCGGCAGCCCCGGAAAGCGCGCCACCGGTGAATTGCGACGTGTTGCCTGCGAGCAGCAGATTCGAAGCCCGCAGCCAGGCGGCCGAGCTCCCGGAACTCGTCTCCACGGCGATCGCGCCGCCCCAGAAGAAGGCGTCGTTGGAAAGGAAGCTCGAATGGGTGATCCGGACTTCGGCGCCGCCGTACACCTGGATCGCGCCGCCACGGTTGGAGCTGTTGTAGGCGAACAAGCAATGCACGATCGTCGCGTCGCGCTCAACCCGGATCGCGCCTCCTCCCGAGCCGCCGAGATTGGACGGTGTCGAGTTGCCGAGGAACGCGCAGTCGCGGATCGTCACCGAGCCCGCGTTCGCGCGGATTCCGACCGCACCGCCGTAGTAGTCGGAGAAACTGGTCTCCAACGAGCACCCGACGAGGTCCAGGCACGCGCCGGACTCGATCGAGATGGCGCCGCCGTAGTTCGACGACGTTCCTGGGGCGTCGCCGTTGCGGATCGTGAAGCCCTCGATCCGTGTGCCGGGGCTTTCGCCGGAGTGGAGGTTGACCGCGCGGCCGAGATCCTGACAGTCGACCACGCAGTTCCCGGCGCCGTTCGTGCTGCGCAACGTGAGCTGTTTGCCGCCGAAGTCCAGGTCGCGGTTCGACGCGCCGGTGTAGATGCCGTCGAGCACTTCGACCGTACGTCCCGGAAGGCACGCGTCGAGACCTTGCTGGATCGTCTGGAACGGTGAGGCGAGTGAGCCGTCACCGCCAGGCGGCGCGCTGTCATCGACATACCAAGTCGGTTGTGGCTCGCAGACGTCGGGCTTGAAGTTCGCGTTGACGTCCGGCGCTCCTTCGACGACGTCGAGCACGTCGAAGACACCGTTCGCGTCGCAGTCGGGCAACGCGTCGACGGCGAGGATCAGCGTGCAGACCGGACTCGCGAGCACCGCGCCGCCGGCAGCCGGGAGGGCGTAACCTTGGCTGAAGCGCAGCGCCGCTTGGCTGCCGCTCGGCACGTTCGGCGTGATCCAGTTCGCGGTCGTCGGCGTGCTCACCAGCACCGCGAGCGGCGACTTCGACATTTGCGCCGGGTAGCGCAGCGTCCACACGCCGTTCGCCGGAAGCGAGAGGAGCCACGCGGCCTCACTCGCGTTCGGCACCCAAAACGCGTCGCCGAATTGGCCGTCGAGAGCGACTTGGACGCTCGTCCCGCCTCGCGCCACGGAGGGGACCGTGATGGTGCGCGCCGTGGGTGCGAGCGCCGTGCTCGTCCCGTAGATCGGCACGCCGTCCGCCCCCGGCCACACCGCCGGACCTTGGCCGGCGTGGCCGCCTAGGAAGACGCTGTCGAGCACGTACGCCAAGCCGGTGCCGAATCCGTTGCTCATGCCGTCTCCGCCGAAGCCGTTCTGCTCCGCCGAGCAGTCGCCTCCATCGCCGCCGGTCACGTTGCAGTTCGCGACCAGGAGCGTCTGCCCGCCGCCTGGGGTCAGGGAGATTCCCCGGCCGCCGTTCCCCGACACGTAGCCGCCGTTGCCACCATGGCCGCCGACCGAGTTGCACCCGTAGAGCGCCACGCGCGTCGTGCCGAACGCGTACAAGCCCTCGCCGCCGTCGCCCGGGAGCCAACAGCAGAGGGTGTTCGCGTTATCGCCGCCCGCGCCTCCGGTCAGCGTCGAGTTCACGCACACGACCGAGGACGCGTTCGAAAGCCGGATTCCGCTGCCGCCGAAGCCGCTGTCCTGGACGGACTTCTTCCCGTCCGCTCCTGCGAGCAGACAGCCTTGGATCCACACGAGCCCCGTGCAGTTGCTCACTTGCAGCGCGCCGACACCGTCGATGCCCGAAGCGATGGTCTCGTGGAGATCGATGTTCGAGAGGACGACGCGTCGTGAACCCGTCAGGTTCGTGATCTCGACCCGTCCCTGGACGTCGACGGTCTCGCCCGGCACGCCGAAGATCGCAAGCGAACGGTTGTCGATCGTGAAGCCCGAGTAGGTGCCCCCGTGCACGAGCAGCACGTCCCCGTCCGCCGCCGCGTCGATCGCGGCCTGCAGTTCGGTGTGCACGACGACGGGGGAGTGACTGACGTTGCCGACGCCTCCGGCGAGTGCATTCGAAGCGGCGAGCGCGAGAGCCGTCACGAACGGCGCGCAGCGACGGCAGTGGTCCGAGTTCCAAGCCATGGCGGTTCCTCCGAGTGGGTCACGTGTCCGCTGCTCGTAGCGCCCGGCAGGGTCGCGGTGGTTCAGCAAGCTTCGGTGAATGGGAGCGACCGGCGAGCGGCCGTCGTGGCCCGCCGCCCCGTTCCAGGAGACGTCACGCGCCTCGGCTCGACCTCGCGCTCCGGGAAATCGCAAAACTGACGTGCGCGTAAGCCTTGCCTAACCCTTTTGCCGAAAAGAGCTTCCGCCGGCCCACTCCGGCTCGTGTCCGACGCTTCCGAGGGTCGATGGAGGGCCCGCGCGATAGCCTTCTTCGCCCCCGAACTCGCATGAACGCGCTCGAACGCATCGTCCGTCACGCCCGCATCACCGCGCTGAACTACGAGGAGCTGCCCAGCCCTCCGTTCCTGATCCTGTTCATCAACTCGATCTGCAACCAGCGCTGCGAGCACTGCTTCTATTGGTCGAACCTGAACCGCAAGGACGACCTCACGAAGGAGGAGCTCTTCGCGCTCAGCCTCTCGCTCGGTCGCATCGAGAACCTGAATCTCTCCGGCGGCGAACCGTTCCTGCGCAAGGAGTTCAGCGAGATCGTCCGCCAGTTCATCCGGCACAACAAGACGCGCCAGGTCTACGTGCCGACGAACAGCTACTTCAAGGACAAGATGATCGACCAGATCACTCGCGTCCTCGAGGAGCCCGAGCTCGAGCTCTTCGCCGTGGAGATGTCGCTCGACGGTCTCGGCGAGTTCCACGACAAGTTCCGCGGCTCGCCCAACTCCTTCAAGAAGGCGATGGAGAGCTACGACGCGCTCGCCAAGCTGCAGGAGAAGGACCAGCGCCTGCGCATCCATGCGATCTCGACGGCGACCGACGTCAACATGGACGAGATCAAGCGGTTGACGACGTTCCTCTTCGATCGTTGCCCGCAGATGGATCACCACAACCTCGCGATCATGCGCGGGGATCCGAAGAACCATTCGTTGAGCGGCCCGTCGCTCGTCGCTTACCAAGAGCTCTACGAGTACATCCGCGGGCTCTGGGCGACGCGCGAGGAAGGTCGTTACGGCGGCATCGTCGAGCCGATGCTCCAACACGCGAAGGTGCGCACGATCGAAGAGAAGCGGCAGGTCATCCCGTGCCGCGCCGGCGTGTTGTCGGCGGTCGTCTATTCGAACGGCGACGTGTCGGTGTGCGAGCTGCACGAACCGCTCGGGAACTTGCGCCAGCAGACGTTCTGGGAGATCTGGAACAGCGAGAAGGCCGCCGCGCGACGCAAGTCGATCGCGTGCAAGGAGTGCTGGTGCACGACCGAGGTCTTCATGTGGCCGAGCTTCACTTACCAGCCCCAGCACATGGTCAAGACGATCCTGGGCGCGAAGGCGTGGGAGAAGCCGGTGCCGCTCGATCCGTCGAAGAAGATCGCCGTCAACCTCGAGGACGCCTACGGCAAACCGTCGGCCGACGCGATCAAGCTCGCCGAAGTGATGGCGAAGGACGCCGAAGCGCTCGCGAACGAAGTGGCGAAGCGCAACGGCGGCGCTCCCTAGCGCCGGTCGCGCCGCTCGCGACTCGTCACGCCGGACCGAGGATCGCGCCGCAGCGTTTCGCGTGCTCGTAGAGCTCCGGATCGAGCCGCGCGCCGCGCAAGTCGACCAAGTAGAAGTCCGTGCGCTCGAACTTCACGCCGCGCAGATCCGCGCCGACGAGGTTCGCGACGCGCAGTTCCTCGGGTCGTTTGTACGCAAGCTCGACCGTCTCGCGGTCGTAGAAACCGGTGCGCGAGCCTTCCATCGGCGCGCCGAAGACCAACCCCGACCTCGTCGAACCCATGTGGAAGATGGCGATCGACAGGTCCGCTCCTTTGAGATTGGCGCCCGGCGCGTGGAGGTCGGCGAGCAAGGCGCGGATCAGCGATGCTTCGGCGAGATTGGCGTGCGCGAGCTTCGCGCCCGTGAGGATCGACTCGGCCAGCCACGCTTTTCGCAGCTCCGTTCCGGTGAGGTCGGCGCCGTCGAGACGCGATCGGGCAAAGTCCGCGCGGTGCGCGTGCACGCCGTCGAAGCGGCAACTGCGCAGATCGAGCCGTGGGAACGCAGCGCCGTCGAGCCTCGCGTCGCGGAAGTCCGCGCCGCTGACGACGGCGCCGACGAAGCAGGCGCCGGAGAGGTCGGCGTGCACGAAGCTCGCGTCGGTGGCGTCCACTTCGGTGAGATTCGCACCGCAGAGCGAAGCGTGGTCGAGTCGGGCCCGGACCAGGCGTGCCTTCTGCAGGTCGGACTCGCTCGCGACGATCCGTGACAGGTCCGCACCCTGCAGGTCGGCTTCGGAGAGTGAGAGTCGATTGAACTCGCTTTCGACCAACTTTGCATCCAGTAGGCACGCGCGTCGCGCGGCGAGGTGAGTGCACCGGACGCGACTCAGATCGGCGCGCGTCAAATCGCACGCGACCAGCTCGAGCATCGAGAAGTTCGCTCCCGCCCAAGGCGCGTCGTGGAACTGTGCGCCCGTGACCACGAACTTCCGGCCGGTCGTCGCGGTGCGGACGAGCCGCCGAGCGAACGCCGCGGGCTGGAGCGCGTGGCAGAGCTCGGCGAAGATCGCGCGCTCACGGGGCTCGAAGCGCTGGCACCACTGCCACAGCCGAACCCACGCGCGACGCCGGCCGGTGAGTTCGCGCGCGAGGCGTTGGGAGAACTCGCGCCGAAGGTTGAAGAGCTCCGCGGGATCGATCGAGCCACTTTCGATGCGCGACGCGATCCGTTCGGCGGCGAGCGCCGACGCCACGGCGCCGTAGTGCAGGCTGCGCGCCTCGCGTCCGAGTCGGGCTTCGAGGCGCTGCAGGACGAGGCGGCGGTCGGCCGCGGAGCGAGCGAGTGCGCCGCGCACGCAGAGCTCGATCGCTTCCTCTCGCACGGAGCCGGAGCCGAGCAGTCGATCGTAATGCCGCGCCGCCGCGACCCGGGCGTTGGGCAACGTCTCGTCGCCCGCCAAGAGATCGATCGCGATCCGACAGAGCTCCGGGTTGCCGTCGAAATCGAGGTGCGCGTCGTGCCACCGGCTCATCACGGAACGACAACGATCGCGGTGTGCGGCGAGTGCGTACTCGATGCAGTCGTCGAGTTGCCAACCCGCGAGCGTCAGCACCGGGCCCTCGACCTGTTCTTCCGTGCGCTCGGTCGCATGCAGCACGAGATCGAGCGGCTTGACGGTGAGCGTCGGGCCGTCTTCGTCGCGCAGGACGAGTCTCACGTCGCCGTCGAACGCGGCGCGCAAGCTCGTCAGTGCCGTCGACTTCCCCGAACCCGGCGGGCCACAGAGATACGCGGCCCCGCGCACGCCTTCGTCGAGCCAACCGCGCACGACGTCTTCGAGCAGCGACGTGCCGAGCGTCTCTCGTCCTTTGACGAACACACGCGGCCGAACGATGACGGGCGAACCCTCGCGAGCGAGCATGGCGAGCGCCTCCTTCGCTCGAAATCGTCACTCCGCGCCGCCAAACGCGCCAGCCCGTCGCCGGAGTTCAGCGTCGCGCTGCGCTCGCGAGCTTGCCCGAGACCACGCAGAGGCGGCTTTGCGCAGTCCACCGCGCGTCGAGCGGAGCGAAGTCCCAGGTCGAGCGATCGGTGCGCGGTTGGAGCACGGCGAGCTCCGACCAGCCGTCGCCGTCGACGTCCGGCAGGAGCGTGAAGCGTTCGTACGTGACGTACTCTCGTGGCTCGTCCGACGCGAAGAGCACGCTGGGCGAGTCCGCGCTTCCGCTGCGGACTTCGATCGAGTGCTCGAGCTTCACGATCGCATCGTCGTCACCGTCACCGTCGAAGTCGAACGGCGCCATGGTGATGCCGCGCGCTTCGAGCGCCGCGAGTTCGTCGGTGCTGTAGTCGTCGCGCCGCTCGAGTCGCTCGCCGCTCGGATACCGATGGACGACGAACGTCCGAGGGCGACTCGACGTGCCACGGTCGACGACGGCGATCGCTGGACCCTTCCAATCGACGGCGAAGACGCCGAACCCGTCGAACGGCCCTACGACGGGCGGCAGCTCGAGCGCGAACACCGTCCCTGGCCGCGCTTCGAACGAGCGGTAGTCCCGCCAATCGAGCCAATGCCAGACCCCCCAGCCTCCGACCACGATCGCCGCCAGCCCGGCGACGACGAGCCACCGCGCACGGGCCGAACGCGATGAACGTGGTCGCCTCATCGCGACTCCGTGCCCAAGCGCGCGCGTCGCTCCTCGGTCGCGAGCTTGCCCGAGACGATGTGGACCCAACTCCGGGCGCCGATCACACCATCGATCGGTTCGAAGTCGTAGTCCGAGCGATCACTGCGCGGATGCGTCACGGCGAGTTCGGAGTAGCCGTCGCCGTCCAAGTCGCCGAGCAGAGTGAGTCGTTCATTGCTTTCGTATTCGAGGTCGTCCACGGACTCGAAGAGGACGGCTTCGTCCGCGCCGGACACGACGAGCGCACGGCCGTGACCCACGTCGGACGTGACCGTGCGATCGGCGATGCCGTCGCCATCGAAGTCCTTCGAATCGCGTATTTCGACCGCTTCGCTGCGGACGCTCGCCAAGTGTTCGCTCGAACACGAATCCACGCGTTCGAGCACCTCTCCCGATGGGAATCGGAGCACCACCAACTCGGCTTCGCGCAACAGGTTACCCGGCCGCACCACTGCGATCGCTTGGCCCTTGCGCCCGATCGGGAACACTTCGAACGGCGAGAATAGTCCAGCCGCTTCCGGCAACGTCGCGCGAAAGAGCGCACCGTCGACGTGTGGCGGAACGTGATGCGCGCCCCAAATCGGCCACATCACCAACGTGCACCCGCCGAACGCGAGCAACAAGAACGCGGCCACGAGCCACGTGACGTGTTTCGAGTCTCGGTGGCTCGATTGGCCTGCGGTGTCCACGGGTGGCGCGCGCCCAGCCGAATCCGGCCGCGCGACCTGACCAGTCTACGCCGAACGCGGACGTCGGCGGTCGACGCGCGAGCATCCGTGTGTCAGCGCGAATCCTCGGCCAAGCGCGCGCGTCGCTCCTCGAGCGCGAGCTTGCCCGAGACGATGCTGAGCCAGCTCTTGACGCCGAAGACCATGTCCATGAGCTCGAAGTCGTAACGTGAGCGATCGCTCCGCGGGTGCCACACCGCGAGCTCCGAGCAGCCGTCGCCGTCCAAGTCGCCGAGGAACGTCACGCGGTCGGTCGACTCGTACTCGAGCGGATCGTCGGAAACGAAGAGCACGCGATCGTCGGCGCCGGAGCGGATCTCGGCGTGACCTTCGCAGAGCCCGCGGTCCACGACGAGCAGGTCCAACGAACCGTCGCCGTCCAAGTCGAAGCGTTGATGGGACGGCGGAGTCGACCTCCGTTCCGCCTCGACACGCGCAACGTCGGCTGCGGTGCAGGGGTCCCGGCGTTCGAGCAACTCGCCAGAAGGGAATCGGTGCACTACGAGCACTCTCGGACGCTGCAGGTCGCCGGGTTCGATCGCGGCGATCGCCGGTCCGTCGCGATCGATCGCGAACACGTTCAGCCGGTCGGTGAAGAAGCTGCCGGCTTCGGGCAATTCGACTCGGAACAGAGTACCTGCAACCGTTGGCGGCACGCGACGCGGATGCCAGGGAGGCCAGATCGCGAACGCGCAGGCGAGCACGACGAGCAAGAGCAGTGCTACGAAGGACCACGCCAGCTTGCCGAGGCCCTCGTGGTTCGGTTCGGCTTGGCGATCCACGGTGGAGGCGCGGCGCCGGTTTGCGCGGCGCCACCTGACCAGTCTACGCCGAGCCCGGACGTCGGCGGTCAATCCGCGAACATCCGTCTGTCAGCGCGAATCCTCGGCCAAGCGCATGCACCGCACTTCGATCGCGAGCTTCCCCGAGACGGGGCGGATCCCGCCCGACTCGCCGACGAACCGACCTCGAGCCCGTGGTCGTCGAGCGCAGCGCGTGGAAACGTCTCATGAGCTCGGAGGCGGCGCGTGCTGGCGCCGGCACGGCGTGGACGACCGCGACGCGGGCTCGCGCGGACGCGACGGTGCTGCGAGCGGCGACTCGCGTCGGACCGCATCGGGCGCGTCGCCCAACAAGAGTTTCGAGTTCCACGCAACGAATCGGGGGCTCGGCGGGCCAATGCGCAGTCACTGCGCGAGCGATCCGGCCTCCGGAGTTCGTGGCCGTGCTCCGTCGCCGTCGTCGACTCCGTCAGGATCCCATGAAGCTCCACCAATCCTCCGCGCGTCTGCTCGTCGTTTTCTTCGTGTTCCTGTCGGGAGTGACCTCCGTGCGGGGTCAGACGAGCAGCGATGCGACCGGTCGCGTCGTCTACGTCCTGGCGGGCCAGTCGAACATGGCGGAGCTCTGGACGTTGACGGGAACGACGTGCGGTCAAACGGCGACCTTGCCGTCCAACCTCACTTTCTGGGAACCGACGTTCACGCCGACGCTTCATGCCGTCACTACGGTCCCCGCCGCAACGACACCGGTGCGCACGCTCGGCGAGCAACTGGCGCTCGCGCACGCGCCGCGGCAGGTCGACATCCTGATGGTGGCGCAGAGCGGGTCGTCGCTCTTGAGGAGGAATGCCCCGTTCACCAGCGGGAGCGGATCTTGGATCAACGAAGCCGTGCCCACCGACATCACTGCGTGGGCGCATTTCGGCGGGTACGTCGCCTCGACTCTCAATCTGAATGCGGCGGACGAACTGCACATCGTGTGGGGACAAGGTGAGTCGGACTGCATCAACGGGCAAACCACCACCGTCGCCGAATACTCCTTCTGGTCGCAGTTCGTGTTCGCCGTGTTTGCCGCATATACGAACAAGCTGACGTACGACGTGCACCTTGTCACCGTCGGCGCTCTGTACGACCCCAACTGGTCGAACGGGGTCGTGAACAACATCCGCGACGCGTTCTTCGAGATGCCGTCGAACGTGATCGTCTTCCCGGGCTTCCTGCCGACGATTCGCACGGCGGCCCATCACTACGACCTCGACCGCCGCACGGATGGCGTCCACTTGACGCACTGCGCGTCGGTCGAACTCGCGGACCGCATCGCCGACGGCATCCTGCAGCCGCTGCAGTTGCCGCGTGGGACCGGCACGACGTCCGTGTCCAGCACCGACATCAAGATCGCGACGAACGTGAACTTGGTCACCGTGCCCTTGGGGCAGGCGAGCAACAAGTTCTTCGAAGTCACGGTCGGCGGCACGACGCTCTCGCCGTCGGACTTCGAGATCTCGGCGAGCGGCTCGTCTTTGACCATCCACGTGCCCACGGGTGGCGTGACCCCGACCAACTTCACGGTCCGACACGTGGCTGGGCCGGGCATCGGACTCGACTGGGCCACGATGCCCACGTTCACCGACACGGTGCTCTTCGCGCCGCTCGAGCCGTTCCACTTGCCGTGAGCCGTCGGGGCCAGCGCGCGGAGCTCGTCGACGCGAGCTCCGCGGCTGCGCACTCACGGAACGCGTGATCGCGGCGCCGGGCTCGGCGACGAACGCGCTCGCCGCGGCGCTCGAATCGTGCGCCGAGCGACCGTCGAGTCCTCCGGATTCAGACGCCGACCGTCAAGCCGAACGCGAGCGTGTCGGCCTCGAGCGTGTCCATGTCGCTCGTCGAGTGATCGAACTGCACCGTCCAACGCGTCGGCCCTGGGCCGACGTGGTAGTTCACGCCGAGCGTCACGAGCGAAGTCTCGTCCGCGTCGTCGAGGTCTTGGAAGCGCGCGGCGACTTGCCACGGCGAACCATCGAACAGATAGCCGACCGTGACGCTCCACGGCGTCTCGGCGCCGCCCATGCCGCCCATTCCTGGAGCGAGCACGCCGGTGGTCGTCGAGAGCGCCGCCATCGGCGCCATGTCGTCGCCGTAGTCGGCGAGCTCCGCGCTCGCGCTCCACGCGCCGCTCGCGAAGTACGTGTCGACGCCGACGATGTCGCCGTCGTCCATCGACTGATCGTCGTAGTAGCCGACGCCGACGAGCCACGCGTCGTGCGGGATGCCGACCGCGCCTTCCTGGCAGCAGAGCGTGTCGCCGAGGATGCGCCAACTCGCGCGCGCGTTGAGCGCGAGCTCGTCCGCGAGCCCGTCGAGCCCGTTCTGCGCGCCGGCCCACCAGTTCAGACGACCCGTGTCGCCATAGAACTCGACGCCCGTGTCGCGGCCGTCCATGCTCTCGCCGATGAAGCTGCGGTCGAGGAACACGAGATCACGTTCGTCGATGCACGAGCTCCACAGGAAGCGCGAGCAGTACTGACCGATGCGCACGGCCGCGCCTTCGCAGAGGTCGTACGAGCCGTAACCGTCGAGCAGCACGACGCCGGGGCCGGCGGAGGTGTCGTCGCTCGCGACCGAGCCCGCTTCGAGCGACACGTGCATGCCGTACGCGCCTTGTTTCGCCGCGAACTCGACGCGTGCGACGTCGAGCGAGAAGCCGCCGAGATCTTGTTCGCCGGGCGCGGCGCTCGCGTCGACGTCGCTCGACCACGCGCCGCGCGTGCGCAGCAAAGCACGGAGGCTCGGACCGGAGTTCTGCGCGGCGAGCGCGGCTTGGAGCTCCCGCTCGAGCGATGTGAAGGACTCGTGGACGGTCGGCGCACCGACGGAGAGCGACGCGAGAGCGAAGAGCGGTTGCAGCATCCGCGCAACTTAGCGGTCGTCCGAAACGGTGCGCGAGCGCGCGTCCTCATCGGCGTTACGATCGCGGAGTTTCCCGCAGGTCGCGCGTGAGCACCCGAACTCGCGTACTCGCGTGCCACGCGAATCCGTGGAACGAAAGCTCGGCGAACTCGGCGCGCTCGTCGTTCGAGGAGTGGCGCGCGACTCAGGCGATCGTCGACCCAGCCGTTCAGCGTCGCGCGTCGGGCGCGCGCTCGTGCAGGAGCTCGAGCTGGTGGCGGCGCGAGTGCAGGCGTTGGGCCACGAGCAGCACCACGAGGATGCCGATCGTCGTGCCGACCCAACCGATCTGGTCGGGCAAGAAGGCTTGGAGCAGGAAGCTCACGAGAAGTGCGACGCAAAGCGTCCAGTCCCATGCGCTCGACACCTTCGCGGCGAACGAACGCGGACGGGCTTCGGTACCGGGAGTGGGGGAGACCATCGCAGCGCCGTTCTAGCCCATCACGCCTCGCACGCCAAACGTGCTGCGCTCCGGCGGGGCACTCGTGGACCACTCGCGCGCGCCGAGCCGGCGTTCACTGGAGCGGCGATCGGCCGTCCTCGCGCCCATCCTCGCGGTCGATCATCCGCAGCGTGCGCGCGAACTCGTCGGTGGTGCAAACACCCTTCTCGACCATCAATCGCTGCATCGTCTTCGTCGCGAGCGCAAGCTCTTCGAGCGCTCGTTCGAGCCGCGCCGCATCGACGCCGCCGCCATGCGTGCGCACTTGCGCGAGCTCGGCGCGCGCAGCCGCCGCTTCTTCCTTCGCGCGATCGATCTGCGTGTGCTGGTAGATGTCGAAGATCCAATTGATCAAACCCATGACGAGACTCCTCTTTCTCTCGATGAAAGTACCGACGCGGATGCCGACGATTCAGCGCATTCGCGTGGATCCGTCCGGCGGGACGGCTCGCTTGCCGTCGAACGGGAGTCGCTATTCTCCTACCCCGTGTGGGCTCTCGCGCAAACCTCCATCGACGAGACGTCGCCGTCGTGGCGGGACTGGGTGTCCACGATCCAGCCGGACGTCGGTTACGTCGTGCTGCTGCTCGCGCTGTTCGTCGTACCGCGCCTGTTGCAGCACCTGCGGATCCCGCGGGCGATCACGGCGCTCGCACTCGGCTTCGGTGCCCGAGCGCTCGAACCCGCCATCGCGGACGACGCGACGATCCATCAGCTCGCGACGTTCGGCATCGTCTCGCTGTTCCTGTTCGCCGGGCTCGAGGTGGAGCTCCAGCCCCTTCGGAAGCACGCGCGGCTGCTCACGTCCTTGGTGTCGGTGCTCGCTCTGGTCACGGCCGGGGTCGCGTACGTGGCGCACCTCGTGTTGGGACTCGACGGTCGTGCGGCGACGCTGGTGGCGCTCGCGGTGCTCACACCCTCGGCCGGCTTCATCCTCGAGTCGTTCGACGCGCTCGGTGCCAGCCGCGACGAGCGGTTTTGGATCCGCACGTTCACGATCACGAGCGAGATCCTCGCGCTGCTCGCTTTGTTCGTGACGCTGCGCTCCGAGAGTGTGGGCACACTAGCCGTTTCGACGGGCATTCTCCTGGCGATGATCGGCACATTGCCGTTCGCCTTCCGCTGGTTCGCCGAGTGGATCGTGCCCCGCGCGCCGCGCTCCGAGTTCGCCTTCCTGATCGTCCTTGCGGTTGCATGCGCGCTGATCACGAAGCACCTCGGCGTGTACTACCTCGTCGGCGCGTTCGTGGTGGGCATGGTGGCGCAACGGTTCCGGCGCAAGCTGCCGGCCTTGGGCTCGGAGAATATGCTCGGCGCGATCGAATCGTTCGCTTCGGTCTTCGTGCCGTTCTACTTCTTCGATGCCGGGCTCGCCGTGTCGACGGCGGATCTCGGCTTGCCGGCGATCGCGACGGGGTTGGGCTTCGCGATCGTGTGCTTGCCGCTGCGCTGGTTGATGATCGGCGGCCTCCACAGCGTCGGACACAGCGGACGGTGGTTCATCAGCCACCGCATCGGCGTCGCGATGATGCCGACGCTCGTCTTTACGTTGGTCCTCGCGCGCATCTTGCGTGATTCGTTCGGCGCGCCGCCGGAGCTCTTCGGCGGCTTGATCGTGTACGCCGTGATCTCCACGATGTCGCCGACGTGGTTCTTCTCAGCGGCCCCGCCCGAGTTCGATGCGCCACAGCTACCCGACGTCGAACCAGAGGACGTGCTCGATCGACCTCGAGAAGACGTCTAGCCGCCGCCGACGCGCTGCGAGATCAACGCACGACGGTAGGCCGTGAGCACGTGGCGGCGTTCGACGAGGCCGACCACCTTGCGTGGATCGTCGCGGGACACGACCGGGAGCTGACGGAACCCGTGCTCGTCGATCTTCGCGAGCGCCGCGGAAAGCGGCTCGTCCTCGAAGACGGTGACGACGTTGCGTTCGCAGAGCTCGGAGGCGATCGCGAGCGAGCCGAGGTCGGCCGCCGTCGCAGGATCGAGCACGCGCAGGTCCTGCACCGAGAGGATGCCGACCAGCCGGTCCTCGGCGTCGAGCACGACGTACGCGTTCGCCTTGGAGTGCGCGAGCAACGCTTGGAGCTCCGGTGCGGCGGCCGTCGCCGGGATCGCGGCGAACTCGCGCTCCATCGCGTCGCCACAGGTGATGCTCGTCAGGACGCCGACGTCGCGGCCGCGTTTCAAGTGCACGCCGCGGCCGGCGAGCTCGGTGTCGTCGATCGAGCGTCGTTCGAGCTTGCGCGCGACGAAGAGAGACGCCGCGACCGCGATGATCGTCGGCAGCACGGCAGTCGACGACGAGCCGGTCATCTCGAACACGAGGAAGATGCTCGTCAGCGGCGCGCGCACCGTCGCGGCGAGGAACGCGCCCATGCCGACGAGCGCGTAGTGCGCCGGAATCGAAGTCTGCGCGTGCCAGAAGTGATCGGCGACGCCGCCGACCAGCGCTCCGAGCACCGCGCCGAGCACGAGCGACGGCCCGAAGATGCCTCCGGCGCCTCCCGAGCCGATCGTCAGCGACGTCGCGACCATCTTCGCGGCGACCAGCAAGGCGAGTGAGAGCGTCAGGCTGCCGAGCTGGTTGTAGTCGGCGCGCAACACGCCTTCGATGACTTCGTGGCCGATGCCGAGCACGCCGGGCACGAAGATCGCGAGCACGCCGACCATCGCGCCGCCGATCGCAGGCTTCCACATCGGTGAGACCGTCGACTGCTCGAAGCGCCGCTTGCTCGCGAAGAAGAGCCGCGAGAAGACCGCGCCGAGCAACCCGCATGCGAGTCCGAGCGCGAGGTAGAAGAGCACTTCGCTCGCGCCGACGAGGTGGAATGGCTCGACCTCGAAGAGCGGCGCATCGCCGCGGATCGCCCGTGCCACGACCGTCGCGGATCCCGAGGCGACGACGATCCGCACGAAGTTCTGCAAGTCGTAGTTGCCCGCGAGCACGATCTCCTGCGTGAAGAACACGCCGGCGATTGGCGCGCCGTACGCCGCCGCGACCGCCGCGCTCGCGCCGCAGGCGATCAGCACGCGCAGCCGTTCGCCGACGAGCTGGCGCGTGCGTGCGAACCACGCCGCGATGCCGCCGCCGAGCGACGCGATCGGACCTTCGACGCCCGCCGAGCCGCCGGAGCCGAGCGTCAGCGCGGCCGCGAGCCCGCGCAAGAGCGTCGACTTGAGCGTCAGGCCCGCCGCGTTCAGGTTGACCTTCTCGAGGAAGCTCGGGAGCGCGTAGCCGCCGACTTCGGTGCGCGAGAATCGTCCGAGCGCGCCGACCGCGAGCCCGCCGAGCGCCGGCGCGAGCAACACGAGCAACGGCTTCCAGCCGAGCCCCATCGGCTCGAAGAGCTCGCGCGTGCCCGAAACGAACACGCGGTGCGAGAGTGCGATCAATTCACGAAAGCCCGCGTTGACGAGCGCTCCCGCCGCGCCGATCGCCGCGGCGAGGATCAGAAAGCGCGTTTCGGGCTCGAGCCGCGGCAACCGCATCGTGCGGCGCAGTCTGCATACGACGTCCGCGCGTGTCGAGCCGCGTGCTTCGCGTTGGCTCGCCGCCGACACAGACGAGGAAACGCGTCACGACTCGCGCGGTTCTCGTGAGAGCTCGAACTCCAAGCCGCCGACCGCGCCGGCCGCCACGTTGTAGATGAACGCGACGACGACTCCTCCGACGAAGCCGATCGCTCCGTAGAGCATGGGAAAGATGAGGATCGCGAGTACGCCCACTCCCGGCTCCGGCAGCGTGTGCTCGCCCCTGCCGAACGTCGAGCCCAGCACCGTCATCGCGGCGACGAACAGCCCTGCGAATACACCGAACGCTGCGTAGGTGACCCCCAGGATCTTCGCGAGAGAAAGGGGGGCCACACGTTTGAGGATCATCGCTTCGCTCCTTGATCGTCAGCTCGGTTGCACGTCGTCGAGAAGCCGACGATTCGCCGACCGTGTGCCGAAACTACTCGCGCGCACGTCCGGCTCGCAAGGAACTCGCGTACAGGGCGCCGCGCCGGACACGCGCGCTTCGTCTGCACGCACTGGCGGTGCGAGTCCAGCTGAAGGCTCAACGCATGACCGCGGTGCGGTGCGCGCGACGTTGCGGTGTGTGCGCGGATCACGGCGGATCACGAGGGACTGCGCGCCAACTCACGTGCCGAGCACGGCTGTTGCGCGAGCGGTTACCACAGACGAGCATGACGAGCCTGGACGGGCTCGGCACCATGTCACGCGCGGAGAAGGGGTTCGCGACGCTCGTGCTCGTGGCGTTCGTCGTCGTGTGGGCCGTCGGGTTCGAGACGACGACGCGCCAGTCCGTGTCGTTCGTCGCGCTCGGTCTCGGTTCCACGTGTCTGCTCGCTCTGTTCGCGGAGTGGAGCGCCGGGCGCTCGAGCACGGCGGGCCGCACCTGGTTCGTGCGCGTCTACTTCGCGGCGCTCGGTTTCGTCGCGCTCGTCGCCGTCCATTCGCTCAGTGTTCCCGGGTGGGATCCTCTGTTGCTCGGCTTCGTGGCGCCTGCATTGCTGGTGATGCTGGCGATTTGGTTCGTGGTCGTGCTCCTCGGGTTGGTGCAAGCACGGCTGGACGGGCGGTGGCGCGACACGTGGCGTGAACAGCGCGTCCGTTGGTGCGTTCCGCCCGTGCTCGTCGTCGGTCTCGTGGTCGTCGCGTGGTTCGGCGTACCGCTGCGTGTGCGCTTCGAACTCTCCAGGTCGGAACTCGATGCGTTGGCGGAACACGCGCGACACGAGCGGGCGCTCGTCGACGCCGAGCTCGAGGCTTGGCAGCCCGGTGAGGTGCACTTCGTCGGCACGTATCCGGTCACGCGCATCGAGACGTTCGACGGCGGCGTTCGTTTCCTCGTCGCGCGCGCGGGCTTCGTCGACGCGTTTGGCTTCGCGTACAGCGAACGCGGCGTGCCGCCGAATCTCTCTGGCGACGAGTACGAGCGGTTGGCGGGCGAGTGGTACGTCTGGCGCTGGATCTTCTGACTCGGCGAACGCTGGGACGCGCGGAGGGCGCGTACGCCGCGCAGCGTAGAGCCGTCGACGCGGGCGTTCGAAGCTACGATGCCGTGCGTTCGACGTCCGCGAAGGAGGTGTTCGTGATGCTCGCGCTTGCGCTCGTGATGCTCGTGTCGCCTGGTCCGCTCGAAGTGCCGGTCGCCGAGTCGCTCGCGACCGACGCGCTCGCCGACGATCCGCCGAAGATCGTGCGCATCGAGCCCGAGCACCTCGACCTCGAAGTCGACGCCAAGGAGACCAAGTCGTTGGTCGTGGTCTTCGATCGGCCGATGAACGACGCCGGTTACTCCGTGTGCGGTGGCGGGCCGAACTTCCCGAAGTTCAAGTCGAAGCCGCGGTGGGACAGCCGCGAGAAGTTCGTCGTCGACGTCGAGCTCGAGCCCGATCACGACTACCAACTCGGCCTCAACTGTTCCGGCGCGTCGAACTTCCAGAGCGAAAAGGGCGTGCCGCTCGTGCCGACGCCGTGGATGTTCCGGACGTTGCCCGAGAAGCTGCCGAACCAAGCGCAGCAGAAGGCGGCGAATCACAAGGCGTTCGACGCATTGAAGAAGGAGCTCGCGAGTTCCTATTCGTACTACGACTTGCGCGTGAAGGACTGGGAGAAGCTCTTCCGCGCGCACGAACCGAAGATCCTCGCCTCGAAGACGACGCGCGGTTGGACGGGACGTGTCGCGCGGATGCTCGCGGCGACCGAGGATTTGCACCTCTATTTGCGTTGCGAGAACCAGGTCTATCCGACCGGCACGCGCGCGGTCGACTCGCTGTATCGGCGCGAGCGACTCGCGCAGTACGTGAGCACCGAAGTCGTCGGTTCGAACGGTCTCGCGGGCCGGACGCAAGATGGGATCGCGTACGTGATGATCGGTGCTTGGGAGCGAGCGGGTGACGTCGACGCGCTCGAAGTCGCGTTGCGTTCGCTCTCGGACGCGAAGGCGTTCGTGGTCGACGTGCGGCCGAACTCGGGCGGCGACGAGCTGCTCGCGCGACGCATCGCCGCGTGGTTCGTCGAAGGCACCAAGGTGTACGCCAAGAACCGTTATCGCACGGGGCCGGGCAAGAACGGCTTCGGCCCGGTGTTCGATCGCTCCGTCCAGGCGAACGACGACGCGTCGAAGCGACTGACCGTGCCGGTCGCCGTGTTGACGAGCCGCTACGTGATGAGCAGCAACGAGTCGTTCGTGTTGATGCTGCGCCAAGCACGCGACTGCACCGTCGTCGGCGAGCGCACGTACGGTTCGAGTGGCAATCCCAAGCCGCACGAGCTCTCGAACGGCGTCACCGTGTTCGTGCCGTCGTGGCAAGACTTGCGCCCGGACGGCACGTGCTTCGAAGGCGAAGGCCTTGCGCCGGACGTCGAAGTGGCGGCGACGGCCGAGGAGCTCGCCTCGCGCGATCCGATCCTCGAGCGAGCGCTCGAGATCCTGCGCGCCAAGACGAAGTGACCGGTGGGCGTGCGGCGCGGGCGCTCCGACTCGTGGTGCCCGCGACCTCGCGGCTCCGTGGCGGTCGTCGGCGGACGCTGCTCGCTCAAGGCGTGCGTTCGAGCGCGAGCTCGAAACGCGTCGTCTTGCCGCTCTCGAGCTTCGCGCTCGGGTTGCGGTCGCGGTGGGGCTTCGTCAGTTGGTGCGTCGGCGAGGACGCGCCGAACCAGAGGTCCTCGTCGGGCGGCAGGTTGCCGATGCGCGCGATGCCGCGTTCGTCGGTGACCGCGTTCCAATCCTTCCACGGGAAGATCGTCGAGCCGACGCCGCGCCACTGCACGTTGGGCCACGCGCTGACCGTCACGTCGGCGAGCGGCGCGCCGTGCTCGTCGACGACGCGCACTTCGAGCTCGCTCGCCGGCTCCATCTCGACCACGACGAGCTCGCCGGCGTCGACGTCGATCGATTGTGCGTGGCGCTCCTCGGCGCGCACGCGTTCGAGCAAACGAGCGCGGTCCGCCTCCGTGCTGTTCGGTCCTGGGCGCGTGTGCGCTTCGTCCAAGGAACGCGGCGGCACGAGCTTCGACGTCCAACCGTCGCACAGCGCGATGATCTGGCCGCGCGCGCGGCGCAAGCCTTCGATCTCGAACGTCCCGTCGGCCGCGACCGGCGCTTCGTGATCGCTCGAGAGCCCGCGGTTGTCGCGGTTCGCGTGGAGGTTGACCCACACGTGCCCGTCGACGATCGGCCGAGGGACGGAGTCGTCGAGCTTGCCGCGCAACGTCACGGGTTCGAGGAGCTCGAGCTCGAGATCGAGCTGTGAGTTCGCGGCGAGCTCGAACGGCGTGAACTCGCTCGCCAGCGTCCCGAGCGCCGCGTCCGTGAACGTCGCCGTGATCCAGTGCGCTCCGGGAGCGAGCCGTGTCGTCGAGATCCGGCCGTCGGGCTCGCGCCGCCAACCGTCGTTCCCGAGTTGGGCTTCCCACTCGACCGTGAGCCGCGCGTCGGGCACCACGCGGCCTTGGTGGCGCACGGTGACCCACACGATCGAGCCTTGCGCGAGCGTGATCACGTGTTCGCCCGGCGCGAGCACGAAGCTGTCCTCCGTGAACGAGATGAAGTCGGGATGCTCGACCAACAGATCGACGCGCACCGTCTTCGCGTCGCCGTCGGTCCAACGCTCGTAGGGGATCCGCGCGCGGCCTTCGTGGTCGGTGCGCACCGGCACGACGTCGTCGCGGCGCGAGAACCACGAGCCTTCGTCGCCCTCCTTGCGCAGACCTTGGATCATCACCGCCGCGTCGAAGATCGGGCGTTGGCGTTCGTCGACGACGCGCAGCAGGAGCTGGTCGCGCGCGGCGAGATCGGCGACTTCGCGCGGCGGGGGCGTCGTCGCCGGCGCTGCGGTCGCGTCGGACGCTCGCGCGTCGACGAGCTCGGCGTTCGGGAGCGGCGCGTCGACCGCGGCGCGAGAGAGTGGCGTGACCGGCGTCGCGCCCGCGAGCTCGTCGGAGTCGTGCGCCTCGCGGTCGGCCTCGGACGCTCGGGCCGTGTTCGCGTGATCGCTTCGATCGCCGCTCGCGAGCCAGAACAGGAGTGCGCAGAGTGCGACCGCGACGATCGCGGCGGCGGTGGCGGCGACGATCCAGACGCCGCGCTCGCGGCGATTCGAAGGGGCGGGCATGGCGGCGTCGCACGCGCGACTTGGGGAGCCAGAGCGTCGTCGACGGCCGGCGACTCGTCAACTCGTGCACGTTCCGAGGGGCTTTCAGGTCCCGCGCGCCGTGCTAGCATCCGACCCGTCCGAGCGAGCCATGCGAGGGGAACGTTCGAACCGCCTGCCCGCGACCGAACACGGCGAGCACACGCTCCGAGTGTGGAAAGGCGTGGTCGTCGGCGTGTACGGCCGCGACGTGTTCGTCGAACTCGGCCCGCGCATGCAAGGCTTGATCTCGGTGCGCGAATTCGAGCGCGCGCCCGACGTCGGCGACGAGTTCGAGTTCACGCTGCGCGGCCGCGAGGACGGGCTCTGGGTGCTGCAACGCCGCGAAGCGCCGAGTCTCGCGACGTGGGAGCACATGCAGGTGGGCGATCTCGTCCACGCACGCGCGATCCGCGCCGAACACGGCGGGCTCGAGCTCAAGATCGGACCGTTGCACGCGTTCATGCCGAAGTCGCACACCGGACTCGCGCGCGACGAGCGGCCCGACGTGCTCGTCGGCAAGACGCTCGTCTGCGAAGTGCTCGAAGTCGACCGCGAGCGCCAGCGCGTGCTCGTCTCGCGCAAGGTCGTCGAGCAGCGCGAGCGCGTCGACGATCGCCAACGTCGCGTGGGTGCGCTGTCGATCGGTCAGACGGTGCCCGGCCGCGTGACGCGCGTCGAGCCGTACGGCGTGTTCGTGTCGCTCGGCGACGGCCTCGAAGGGCTCATCCACGTCTCGAACCTCGCGTACGAACGCGTCGAGCATCCGTCCGCGCTCTTCCGCATCGGTCAGACGGTCCACGCCAAGGTCCTCGCAGTGCGCGGCGGCGGCGCGCGGGTCGCCTTGGGACTCAAGCAGACGCTGCCAAGCCCGTGGCCTCACGCCGCGACGCGTCTGCCGATCGGGCGCATCGTCGAAGGCACGATCAAACGCGTGTTGCCGTTCGGCGCGTTCGTGCTCGTCGCCCCGGGCATCGAAGGCCTCGTCGCGAAGTCGGAAGTCGATCTGCGCGGACAACGCGACCTCGGTGCGTTGCTCGCTGCGGGCGAACGCGTCTCGGTGCGCGTCGTTTCGCTCGACGCCGAACGCGAACGCCTCGCGCTCTCGCTCAAGCACGTCGACGGTCGCGCGATCGCTCCCGACGAAGCTCCGGCGGAGGACTCGTTCCGCGAGCTCGCCGAACAAGCGCGCCAACTCGCGACGCCGCTCGGACGGCTGCTGCACGGCGCCCTTTCCGAACGCCGCGACGACGACGCGCGTCATTCGGCCTGACGCAGCGCTTCGCGCGACGTTCTCGAGCTTCGTCACGCCGCGCTGGCGTCGAAGGCGTGAACCGGACGTCAGATCGCTTGATCGAGCAAGACGACCAAGAACGGCGGGGCCGTCGTTTCCACGCCCGCTGCGTCGACGAAGCGCGCGGAGATGCTCCACCAACGCGCTTCGACGTTCGGTCCGAGGTCGTGCACCGGGAACTGGACGTCGAGCATGCCGCTCGCCGGTACCGTTCCGAGCGACACGTTGCACGGCGTGCGCGTTTGGAGCAGGTGGTATCCGCTCCCACCGCCGAGCCAAGGGCCGATTTCGCGGACGTCGACCCGCACGACGTCACCCGGCGCGCCGACGGCCGTCAGCGAGAGCCCCTGGAGTTCGGACGCGACAGGAAGCCCCGTGAGGTAACGCGACGGTCCCGGTAGCTGCGTGCTGTTGCCGTTCACGATGCGGATCGGCAATCCAGGTTGTCCCGCGTTTCCCGGGCCGCCGCATTGGGAGTCGCCCGGCTGACCCCCGACACCGCCGGTGAACGAGCTGTCCTGGTGGAGCAGCAGCGCCGCTCCGCCTCCGACCACGCCCAGACGTGCACCATCGCCGCCATTGCCGCCGTCGCCACCGTGATCGCAGAACACCGGGTCGGACTCCCAGTCGCCCCAGCCACCGCTTCCGCCGATCGCCGAGCAGTCGATCAGCCGCACGTTGCCCTCGGGAACTTCGAGCGCGTGGCCTCCGTTACCGCCGTCCCAGCCGTCGTCCTCGTCCACCGAACTGCCCTTGCCACCCACGAGCGAGCAACCGAAGAGCTCGACGTTGGCGCTGCGCACGAAGAGGCCTTCTCCACCTTCGTAGGTTCCGGCGCCGAGGTAGCCCACCTCTCCGGCCCAGCCGCCGGTGATCGAAGTCGAGACGAAACGTGTTTGCGCGTCGAAACCGACCCACGCGGCGGTGCCGGCGATCGTCGGGAACGTGTTCGACCCCGTGGGGCCTTTCAACACGCAGCGCTCGACCGCGACGGAACCGAGGTTGTGGCGCGAGCGCAGCGCATACGTGTCCTTCGCTTGGCCCCTCGCGTGCAACCGCGCGAGCAACAACGAGCGTCCAGCGGCGAGATTCTCGACCGTCATTTCGCCGACGATCAGCGGCAAGCCGCCCGGAGCGCCGACGATCGCTAGCTGTCGATCGTCGACCGAGAACCCAACGTAGGTGCCGGTCTTCACCACGATCACGTCGAAGTCGTTCGCGACGTCGATCGCAGCTTGGATCGTCGCGAACTGTTGTCCGGGACCGACCACGTGGACTTCGCTCGCGAAGGTGTGGCCGTGGAGCGCGATCGAAGCGAGACCGACGGTGAGCAGACGGAGCGAAGTCATTGGGGGGCCTCCGAGAGAGGTACGGATCGATTCGAGGTTTCGTGCGGCGTGCCCGTGCGCACGCGTCACCCGGTTGGGTCGTGCGCGCTCCACACGAATGGAAGCGACGATGCGGTTCACGAAATCCCCGAATCTCGGATGGCAGCGCCGCGGCACCGGACCGGTAGCGCGGTCTCGAGTCGCGCGGTGGTCAGGTCGACCCGGTTCGGTGCGTCGGCGCACGTACGGCACGGCAGTTCGTCGGGAGAGCCCGCGATCGTCGCGCGGCGAGCGGTCGTCGCCCGACCGCGGTCTCAGGTCCCCTGTCCCCGGTCATCGATCATCGTCGCCGCGTCCGGACACGCGTCTCGTGCGCGACGGCGCCGTCCGAGAGTGGGGCCGAACGGGCCGCCCTGGAATCGCACGCGAACGAGCGCATGCGATCCATCGGGCCGGTACGTCCGCGGGAGGCGCGCGCTACGCACAAGTTGGTGTGCCGCTCGGCCTCCCGGGCGAAGGCGACTTGGCCCGAAGAATGGGATCCTCGGGCTCTATCCGCCGAATGCGGCCATCTGGGCCGGAGACGAAACCCGAAAGGAGCAAGACGTCATGGCGAAGAAGGTGCTGATCATGGGGGCCGCGGGCCGCGACTTCCACGTCTTCAACACGTGCTATCGAGGCAGGACCGACGCGCACGTCGTCGCGTTCACGGCGACGCAGATCCCGCACATCGAGGATCGGCGCTATCCGGCGGCGCTCGCTGGCCCCGGGTATCCCGACGGCATCCCGATCCGTCCGGAGGAGGAACTCGTCGACCTGATCCGGAAGCTCGGCGTCGAGGAAGTGATCTTCGCGTATTCCGACGTGTCGAATGCCTATCTCGAGGAGCGCAAGCAGCGCGTCGAAGCCGCTGGCGCGAAGTTCCGCACGTTCGACGTCGACGCGAGCATGATCCGTTCGAAGAAGCCGGTCGTCGCGGTCTGCGCCGTGCGCACCGGCTGCGGCAAGAGCCAGACGAGTCGGCGGATCGTCTCGATCCTGCGCGAGCAAGGGCTCCGCACGATCGTGATCCGGCACCCGATGCCGTACGGCGACCTCTTGAAGCAGAAGGTCCAACGCTTCGCGACGATCGCCGACTTGACGAAGCACGAGTGCACGATCGAGGAAATGGAGGAGTACGAGCCGCACATCGCCGCCGGCGCGATCGTGTACGCAGGCGTCGACTACCAAGCGATCCTCGACTCCGCGGAGAAGGAAGCCGACGTGATCCTCTGGGACGGCGGCAACAACGACACGCCGTTCTACAAACCCGATCTGTGGATCACCGTCGCCGACCCGCACCGGCCGGGGCACGAGCTCCAGTACTTCCCGGGCCGCGTCAACTTCGAGCGTTGCGACCTGATCCTGATCAACAAGGTCGACTCCGCGCCGCCGGCGGGCGTCGCCGCGATCGAGCAGAACGCCCGGGCGTTCAATCCGAAGGCCAAGATCGTCCACGCCGATTCGCCGGTGTTCGTGCGCGACGGCAATGCGATCCGCGGCAAGCGTGTGCTCGCGGTCGAGGACGGGCCGACGCTGACGCACGGAGAGATGACGCTCGGCGCAGCGACCGTCGCGGCGACGAAGTGGGGCGCGAAGAGCCTGGTCGATCCGCGTCCGTACCTCGTCGGCGAACTCGCGGAGACGTTCCGCAAGTACCCGAAGATCGGCGCGTTGCTGCCCGCGATGGGCTACGGCGCCCAGCAAGTGCGCGACCTCGAAGCGACGCTCGCCAAGGTCGACTGCGACCTCGTGTTGATCGGCACGCCGATCGACCTCGCGCGGATCGTCAAGATCCGTCAACCAGCGTTGCGCGTCACGTACGAGCTCGCCGAGAAGGAGCCCGTGTTGCGCGAGCGGGTGCTCGCGATCGTCAACCAACGCCGCGGCACCGTCGGCGTCTGATCCAGGAGCGGTCCGAGTCTTTTCGGCGGCGGGCGTCTGCCCGCCGCCGTGCGTTTCGCGCGTCGGGGCTCACCGCTCGGACCCACGAGCGCGGACGCGGCGAGCGCAAGTTCGGTCCCGAACTCGCGGCGAGCGCTCGAGCGTGGTGAGCCAGGCAGAAAACGGCGTGGCGCGCTCCGGGAATCGGCTCGCGCCACGCGTCACTTCAGGAGAAAGCGTTCAGCCCTCGATGTCGCGCACGTTCTCCTCGGGGAAACCGAAATGCACCGGATCGCGGCCCTTCTTGAAGTCGCAGAAGCACTCGTGGTGTCCAGTCGCGATTTGCAGCGCTGTCCCGAAGCAGTAGGGACATTGCGCGTGCTCCCGCACTTCCAAGAGCTTCTCGAGTCGCCTGCAGTCGACGAGTTTCGTGTCGATCAGGCGCCGCTTGGTCTCACAGCCGTACGCGGTTCGGTTCATGGCGGGTTCCCTGAGGTCGAAAGGCACGAGAGAGGACTCTCGAGCATCACGGTAAGTGACGGGTCACGGATCCGTCATACGCACGGCTTCGGCGTTCGACGGGGAAGGAGTGTGTACCCACACCGCCGTAGCGCGCGTGAGTTTCTGGGCGTGGGTTCGCTGCGAGCGAGGCCCGTGGGTCGCTCCGCGCGCGACCAGTGACTCTCCGCGCGCCGCCCTCACGTCGCGAGCGCGTGCCGCTCGCCGCACGAACGAGCGCGCGCCCCGTCGATCGCCGTCGACGGAGCGCGCGCCAGTCAGTCGCGGCCGATCACTGCGTGTTCTTGCCCTGGTACTCGGCGAGCACTTGCTCGAGTTGCTTCTTCATCTCGCCCTTCGCCGTCGCGACCGCCTTGGTCTGGATCTCGATCGCCTTGGCGGTGTCGCCTTTCCAGAAGTAGGCGCGCGCCAGCGTGTCGAGGATCGCGCCGTCCTTCCAGTGCGTGAAGTCGGCGGCCCTCTCGGCGGCGCGCAGCGCGAGCTCGACGTCGCGGCGGGTGTGTTTCGCTTCCGGATCGACGATCTTCCACGCGATGTCGTTGAGCTCCGCGGAGTTCTTCTCCGTGATCGCGAGGTCGACGAGCGTCTTGCCGAGCGCGTAAGCGCCGTCGAGTTCGCCCGCGGCGAGCAGCAGGTCGAACCGCAGGCCGTCGTTGTGTCCCGCGAAGTCGGGGTACTCGCGTTCGATCGCGGCGAGCTTCTCGAGGCCGGCCTTCGGATCCGAGCGCAACGCTTTGTAGACCGCGCTCATCTTCGACTGCACGTCGGCGATCATCGCGTTGCCCTTCTCGATGTCCCACGTGCCGGCGACGACTTGCTTCAGCGGGACGTCGAGGAACATCGGGTGGCCGATGTACGCGACGTTGCCTTGCTGATCGACGAGGAAGGAGCACGGGATCCCGCGCTGCGCCGAGGCCTTCATGTAGGCCTCGTTCGTCTTGCGACCAGAATCCCACGCGACCGTGTAGCCCATGCCGTCGCCCTTGTCGGCGACCATGGCTTCGACCGACGCGAGGCTGTTCTCCGGATCCTCGCTCGTCACACCGATGATCGTGACGTTCTGCGCGGCGTACTCGCGTTGGAGCCGCGAGACGTGCGGCATCTGCGCGATGCACGGACCGCACCAAGTCGCCCAGAACTCGAGGACGTAGACCTTGCCTTTCTCGAAGCTCGCGACGGGCGAGCCCTTGACCCACTTCTCGATCGAGAGCGCAGGCGCGGGCATGCCCGTCTTCAGCGCGACTTGGGCTTGCGTCTTCTGCGGCGCTTGCGCCTGTGACGGAGCGACGAAAGCGAACAACGCTGCACACGCGATGGCGAGTCGAACGAACATCGGGTTACTCCTCGGTGGGGGTACGAACGTCCACGCGACTCGAGCGTAGCGCGGCCTACCGCCCGCGACTGTTCGAGATCGGCGAAAGCCGCGCGACGCCGCTCACGGGACGCTGTCGTAGCGCAGCGTCGCGGAGAGCCAGAGTGGACCCTCGCCGGCGGGCGTCGGCACCGGTCGGCCGAACGCCCCTTCGGCGCCGAGGACGACGCCGTCGACTTCGCGGAGCGCCAGGCTCTGGCCCAGATCGTCGCGCGCCTTCGCGAGCACTTCGGGCTCGAGTCGCAGGCTCGTCGTCGCTGCGTCGACGTTGCACACGCCGAGGATCAGCGCCGTGCCCGGTCGATCCAGGTACGCGTACAACCAGCGGCCGTTCGCGAGCGGCACGTCCCGCAGCGAGACGCCGTCCCGCACCGGGACGAAGAGCGCGTCGCCGGTCGGCGCGTCCGCAGCGTCGAGGCGGAGCATCGCGAGCATTTCGTCTCCGCGGAGCTCGACGCCGCGCGGCACGAGCGCGATGCGCACCGCACGCGTTTCGTCGCCGTCGCCGAAATCGATCGTGCGCGCCGTTTCGCGCGCCGGGTCGATGCGCACGCGGCGTTGGAGCTTCAAGTGGCGGTCATCGCGCGACGTCCACTCGACCGTGACGTCGCTCGCCGCCGTCAGCTGGATCGAGTGCGAACAGGCGCCGCCGCCGCACGCGACTTGCTCGGTGCGCGGACTCGCTCCCGGTTCCGCGATCGTGAGGCTCAAGTCGCCTTCCGGCGGCACGTGCTCGAAGCGCACCTCGACCGCGAGCGCGTCGCTGAGCTTCAGCTCGATCGGACCGACCGCGCCCGCGGCGTCGAGCGCGACCTCGACCTCGTCGCTCAACTTCGCGCGGCTCGAGCTCCGCTCCAACCAGACGACGTAACGACTCGGGAACGGAGCGACGAGCTCCCAACGCCCGTCGGCGTCGACCGGGAGCTCGAACGCGTCGCCGCGCTCCTGCAGGCGCTCCGCCGGCGGCGCCTCGGGATCGTACGCGAGGTTGAGCTCCCGCGCCGCGACGCGGACGCGCTCGGAGTGATCGCGACCTCCGCGCAGGCTCGGCGGCACGTAACCGAACGCCGTCGCGCCGTCCTGACCGAGCGTCACGCGCAGCGTCACTGCGAGCCGCTCGGGATCTTCGGGCTTCAGCCGGCGCAGCCACCAAGGCTCGTTCAACCACGGTTGCGTCAACGGCTCGGAGTTGCGGAAGATCACCGCGCGCGGCAGCGGTCCGGTGTCGGGCAGGATCGTCACGCTGCCTTCGCTCGGCAGGCCGACGATCTCGCACTGCCCGTGGTCGTCGGTGCGATACGTGCGTTGATCGCTGTCCCAGACGTTGTCGTGCAGTCGGATGTCGCGGCGCACGTGGAAGGACGCGCG
Organism: Planctomycetota bacterium; assembly: GCA_023150475.1. Classification (GTDB taxonomy): domain Bacteria; phylum Planctomycetota; class UBA1135; order UBA1135; genus JACRIN01. The sequence continues at coordinate 267,187 of JAKLKU010000003.1, read as the reverse complement.
GCAGAGCGGCGTGTCGCTCACACGGTCGATCAAGGTCAACGAGAGCGTCCGCCCGGATCCGAGCTCGAGGTCGAGCGCTCCGCTCGCGACCGTCTCTGCGTCGAGTTCGAAGTTGCGCGGCGCCGTCTCGTCGCTGGTCACCCACAAACGTCCGCCCGCGCCGGCGACTTCGTCGAGCACGTAGCTCGCGTCGAGCGTGTTGACGCGCGGCTGCTCGCCGATCACGTGGTTGGCGCTGTAGCGGAGCTGGAGTCCTCGTGGCGCCCGTCGCGCGCCGTCGACGAAGATCGCGCCGGTCAGCGCGGGCGGCGCGGCGGTGACATCGAGCGCGATCACGACGTCGTGGACGACCTCGCCGAGCTTCGCGGCTTCCGCCGGTCGCAACGGCGCGACCTCGACCGTCGCGGAGCCGCGCGCGCCGGCGACCGAGGCGCTGACCTCCGCCGCGACCGCGCTCGCGGGCAGCCGGAACTCGGTGATCTCCCCGGCGATCGGCACGCGTGTGCGCACCGTGCTGGGAGAGAACTGCACGTGCCTCTCCCGCGCGAAGGCGCAGTCGAGTTGTCCCGCGACGAGGGTCGCACCCGCGGAGTCCTTCACGCGCACTCGCAGGATCGTCACGGCGTCGCTCACGCTCGATGTCGCGCGGCCCGCCGCGACGAGCGTGCGCGCGTCGGTCGCGCCGCGCACCTCGGCCGCGGGCGTCGCGGGCCCGATTGGAGCCGGCGCGCGCTCGGTGAGCGACGCGACGAGGCTCGGCGTGCCCGTGGCTGCTTCCGAGCTCGACGGCGAGCTCGCGTCGCTCGCTCCGCGCCACAGGACGAATCCCAACACGACGACCGCGACCGCGGCTCCGATCCATTTCGCACTCACGACTCCGGCTCCTTGCATGACCATCGCGGATGGAATCGACGCGGCCGCCGAGTTCGACGGCGCGAGCAGCGCGAGAGCCCACGTCCGCGTGTCGCACTCGAACTCGGAATCGAGTTTCCCGCGCAGCAGTTCGAGCCCGCGCGACAAGCGCTGGCGTGTCGTCGCTTCGCTTGCCTGCATGCGCGCGGCGACTTCGGCGGTCGAGAGCTCGTCGAGGTAGCGCAGCAGCACGGTCGTGCGGTACGGCTCGGCGAGCTCGAGCACCGCTTGGGCCACGCGTTGCTGCCGCCAACCGCGTTCGACGATCTCCGCGGTGTCGTCGTCGCGCTCGGAGCGCGACACCGAGAGCTCGCGAGCTCTCCGTGCTCGCTCCGAGCGCGCGCGATCGAGCGCCAGCGTTCGCGCGACGCGTCGCAACCACGCTCGCAGGCCGCGTTCGGCGCCGACGAGCGGCTCGCGGCGTTCCAGGGCGACGCGCACGACCTCCTGCGCCAAGTCGTCGGCCGCCGCTTCGTCGTGGACGATCGCGCGTGCGACCCGTCGAACCCATCCGAGGTTCGAGAGCAAGTCCGCGTGCAGTTGGCTTCGAGCGTCCGAACTCATGTCGCTCGCCCCGATGGAGCCGCCGGAGCGAGTGTGACGCCATTCTGGTCGAAATCGCGGCCTTTCGCCGCTGCGGCGCGAAACGAACGCGAGGCCGAGCGCGCGCTCACCATCCGGTCGGCAGGTCGAGGCGCACTTCGAGCGGGGCGGCGCCTGGCGGGTCGGGCAAACGTTGCGGCGCGCTCTGGAACTTCCGAGTCTGGAGACGGAATCCTCCTGTCGGCGCGGGGTCGAGTTCGAGCGCGCCGTGCGAATCGGTGCGTCGTTCGGTCGCGTCGTGGCTCGCGAGGTCGAACACTTCGACCGCCGTGTCCGCGAGCGGCCGGCCGTCGGCGTCGAGCACGCGTAACGTCGCACGCCGGCGCTCGAACGCGAAGTCACGCGTCACGATCGCGCCGGGCGCGAGCTCGAACGTCGCCGCGGAGCCGATCACGTCGCCCTCCGAGGTCTTGTAGTCGCCGACGACGATCTCGGCGCTCCAAGTCCCCGGCGGCAAGTGCGTCGCGACGAAGCGACCTTGCGCATCGGGCACGAAGTGTCCGAAGCGCGTGTCCTCGCGGATCAGGCGCACCCGGCAAGCGCCGGACGGCGCACCGTTCAGGACCACCGTGCCGTGCACTTCGCCGGCGTCGAGCGCGGAGCCGTCGACGACGAGCTCGGTCGTCTTGCCGTCGACGACCGTCGCGGTCGCGAGTGCGGGCGAGAGCCGCAGTTGCCAACCGCTCGAGCCGTGCTCGCGCTTCAGGCGATGCTCGAGCGAGAGGCAGAGCTCGTACTCGCCGGGCGGCAGGCTGCCGCTCGTGAACGTGCCGTCGACGCCGACTTCGGTGCGCGCGGCGGCGCCGTTCGAACGGCTGCCGACGAGCTCGAACTCGACGCCGAGCTCGCCGGTCGCGTAACCCGCGACGCGCAGCTTGCCGGCGATGCGCCCGCCGGGCGCGACGATCACTTCGAGTGGCGCGCCGTCGCTCGGGAAGCGCGCGTCGGCGACGATCGTCGTTGGATGCGTCGCGCCGGTGACCCGCAGGCCGAGCTTCGTGGCGGCGCCTGGGAACGGCAAGCGCGCCAGTCCTCGCTCGTCGCTCTCCGCGTCGGCGAGGATCTGGTGCATGTCGCCGAGGTCGCCGGAGAACGAACCGCGGCCCGGCCGCGTGTCGATCAGCCAACTGTCGGCGTCGAACGTGTCGCCGCCGAGTCGCACCAGCTCGACCTTCGAGCCTGCGACCGGGTGTTTCGTGGCGTCGACGACCCGCACGTCGCAGAGCTCGAGCCGCGCGAGCTCGACGCGCACTTCGGGAAGCGCCTCGTCGCCGATCTCGAGCAGTTGCGGTTCGCTCGCGGCGAGCAGCGCGTCCTTGGGTTGCACCACGAGTCGATTCTTGCCGCGCGCGACTCCAGTGACGGTCATCCGCCCGCCGGGGTGCCGGCCACCGATCGTCAGTCGGTCGCGCGAGCTCCAACCGTTCTGGCGGACGTGTTCGCAAGTCACGCTGTAGTCCTCGACCGGCGCGCCGCTTCCTCGTTCGACGACCACGAGCTCGAACGAGCGCGCGCGGCGCAGCTCGATGCGCACGTCGGTCGTGCCCCACGCGTACTCTTGCGTCGGTTCGGCGAGTGGCTCGAAACCTTCGGCGAGGTCGACCTCGAAGCGCACGGGCACGGGCTCGTCGTCGACCGCGTGGATGGTGAAGCGACCGTCGCGATCGGTCCAATCCGAAGCCATGCGGCCCGAACGGTGCATCACGACGCGGACGTAGACGCGCGCAGCTCCTGCGCCGGACTCGTCGACGACTTGTCCCGAGATCGCGGGCATCTTGCGCGCGATCACACGGATCGGCGCGGCGCCCGCGCCTTCGACGACGGTCACGCTGTCGGGCGAGACGAGCTTGTAGCCTTCCGCGTGGAGATCGAACGGCCACGTTCCGGCGGGAATCGGCACGTCGATCCGGAAGTAGCCCGCGCCGTCGGTCTCTCCTCCGCGCGTGTCGTTCGCGGCCATGTCGGAGCGCACGGGCAGCGGCAAGTCGTTGAGCGCGGCGAAGGCACCTTCGAGCGGCGCGCCTTGCGTGTCGACGACGAGACCTTCGACGCCGTAGCCGAGCGCGAGCTCGAGATCGCCGAGGTCTTCGATCTGTCCCGGCGCGAACGCTCCCCAGCGCGCCGTGCGCGGCACGCGACCCGGCGCTTGGACGTCGAGCCCGTGTTGGTACGGCGGCGGCGGATCGAACGCGATCTCGAAGCGGCCGTCGGCGCCGGTGACGACCGGCGCCGGATCGTGCCAGTCGACTTCGCCGTGGCGCTCGAGCTCCTCCAGATTGCGCGGCATGCCGTCGAACGTCACCGTGCAACCCGCGAGCGGCGCGCCGGACTCCTTCGCGATGCAGCGACCGCGCACGCGCGCGAGCACGGGCTCGGGCTCGGGCTCGGGCTTCGGTGTCGCTTCGGACACGGCGACGGTTGCGCGCGGCGTGGGCTCGGCCGGCGCGACGACTGGCACGGCGGGGGCGACGAGCTCGGCCTTCGCGCGTTCCGCCTGCGCCGCCGCCGGAACGGCGGCCGCGGATTCGAGCGGCTTCGGCCGGAGCCAGAACCAACCGCCCGCGACGAGCAGCGCGATCACGAGCGCGATCAGCAAGCCAACGCGAGTGCGCATGGGGGAACCTCCAGGCTCCATTGCCACGGCGCGGCGAAGCGCAACGGCGAGAGGGCGGGATCCGCCGTCGTCGCCGCCGCGTCGATCGCGCTCGGGTGGCCCCCGCTTCATGGGCACACGTCGAACCACACCGAGCTCGACAGATTGCTCGTGAGCGGCGCGGTCGGGTCGCGGAACCAGACTTGGACGCTGACCGTCTCTCCGCCGACGAACGGAGCGCCGAGTGCGGACGGGTGAGATGCGACGTACTGATTCCAGTCGAAGGTCACCGCGCCGTCGCACGCGCCGGGCGTGCCGCCCGTGTGCGTGACGAGTGCGCGTTGCACCGTCGCCGCCGTGCAGCGGAACGTCGTGCCCCACGGTTGCGGTTTGCCACCGCCGAGCGCGTAGAAGACGAGCGCGCTGCGTCCGCCTTCGAGGCCGCTCGCGGCGAGCACGAACCCCGAGCCCGCGCTGCCGCTCGGCGTGCCGCTCGCGGCGAGCAACGGCGAACATCCGTGGCTCGTCGTTCCGCCCTGGCACGTCTCCGCGACGATCGGCGCGCAGCCGTCGAGGTCGTGCACGAACGTTTGCAGCAGGTCGTAGGTGTCGGGCTGCACCAGATTGCTCGCGAGACTGCTGAAGCCGACGTAGCGGCCGTCGCTCGAGATCGACGCGTACCAACTGCCGTCGTCCGCGGGCGAGCCGTCGGAGGCGCACGACACGAAACGCGTCGTGCCCGCGAGCAAGTCGCGCACGAAGATGCCGCCCGGTGCGCCGGCGACCAAGTTCGACGCGTCGCTCTCGAACGCGATGCGCAGCCCGTCTTGCGAGAGCGACGGGTTGCGGCTCGTGCCGTTCGCACTCGTTCCGCCGAGTCCGACGCTCACGAGCGTCGTGACGTCGAGGACGAGATCGCGCACGAAGATGTCGTCCTTGCCGTTCGTGTCGCCTGCGACCAAGTTGGTCGCGCCGCTCTGGTACGCGACGAAGCGACCATCGAGCGAGAGTCGCGAGAAGCCGTCGCAATCGTCGTTCGGATCGCCGCCGTAGAGCGAAACGCTCGCGCGTTCGGTCGTGCCGGTCTGGAAGTCGAAGACGAAGACGTCCCAACGGCCGTTGCCGTCGCCCACGACCAGGTTGGAGGCGATGCTGACGAAGCTCACGCGGCGGCCGTCGCCGGAGATCCACGCTTCGGCGCAGTCGCCGTTGGCGTGCGCGTTCGCGGTCTGCGTCGTTCCGCGCGGACGATCGCGACGATAGACGTTGCACGCGGCGCTCGCGGCGGGATCGAGGTTGGTGGCGTAGCTCTCGAACGCGGCGAAGCGACCGTCGGCGGAGAGCGAGATCTTGTGCGACTCCGCGTTCGCCGGGGTTCCGTCGGTCGCGACGCTCGCGAGTTCGGTCGTGCCGGCGACGCGGTCGCGCACGAAGACGTCCCAGGTGCCTGGCGTGCCGCCGGCGAGCTCGTCCGCGAGACCGTCGAACGCGACGAAGCGGCCGTCGGCGGAGAGCGTCGGCCACTCGCTGTCGAGCCCGACCTGCGCGCCTGTCGCAGTCAGGCTGACGCGTTCCACGTTGCCGTTCGAGCGGTCGAGCACGAAGACGTCGCGCACGTGGTTGGTGTCGCCGCCGACGAGGTTCCACGCATCGCTGTGGAACGCGACGAAGCGGCCGTCGCTCGAGAGCGACGTCCGGTCGGAGTCGCCGTCGCCGACGAGACCGTAGGAAGAACGACTGGCGATCGCGGTCGTGCCTTGAGCAGCGACGGCCTCCGCGCAGAGCGCCGTCGCGAGCAGAGTCGTGATCAGGGGAAAGAGCTCGCGTGCAGCGAGCGCTCCGAGACGAGCACGAGCGTCGGAATCGAGCGGGACCATGGCGACCTCCCGAAGAACCCAGCGAGCGAGACCACGCGTCCGAGACGCGTCCGCTGCTTCTCTGGTTCGCCGAGCGCAGGAATCGGCCCGCACGCAGTGGGCAGGCCGGCGCCGCGAGTTGGGCAGACGAGCGTACGCACGCCGCGCGGGCGGTCGGCGCGAACGCACGGTTGCACCTTCGAACGACCGGGAGCGATCCGAAAGGCGCGCTCGCCGTCGAGCGTGCGCCGCCCCGACCGCGGCCCGCGATCCGGCCACGCCGCGGGCTCGCACTTCGAGAAGCTCCCATGCGCAGGCGGAGGGGCGAATGCGTCGGGACCACCGAACCCACGACGTCGACGCTGGCGCGCGCCGCGACCCGGTCCGGATGCGGCACGGCGGCCCTACGCCTTTCCAGGAAGGGTGCAGGACCCAGGCGAAACCGTCGATTAGGCTCCGCCGCGCGCGCACCCATGTCCTGGCAAGCCTGGTTCACCCTCGCCGTCACGCTCGTTGCGCTCGTCTGCCTGATCAAGGACTGGCTCGCGCCGTCGAACGTCCTGGTCGGCGCGGCGATCGTGCTCCTGCTCGCGGGCATCACCACGCCCGCGGAAACGTTCGCGGGCTTCGGCAACCCAGCGCCGATCACGGTGGCGGCGCTCTACGTGCTCGCGCGCGCGACCGAGAAGACCGCGATCCTCCAACCGGTGCTCGAGCGGTTGCTCGGCAAGGGCGGAGGCGGTCGGTGGGCGATGGCGAAACTCTTCGTCCCGTCCGCGGCCGCGTCGGCGTTCCTGAACAACACGCCGATCGTCGCGATGCTGATCCCGCAGGTGCTGCGGTGGTGCGAGAGGACGCGCGAGTCGGCCGCGCGCTACCTGATGCCGCTCTCGTTCGCCGTCGTGCTCGGTGGCGTGATCACGACGATCGGCACGTCGACCAACCTCGTCGTGTCGGGGATGCTCGAGAAACAAGGGCAAGCGCCGCTCGGTCTCTTCGAGATCACGAAAGTCGGTTTGCCGGTCGCGATCGTCGGCATCGCGACGCTGATCCTGACCGTGCCTTGGTTGCAGCCCGATCGACGACCGGCCGGCGCGCAGCTCGAAGGCCACGAGCGCGAGTTCTCCGTCAGCATGAAGGTCGTCGCCGGCGGGCCGCTCGACGGCAAGTCGGTCGAAGAAGCCGGGCTGCGCAACCTCCAAGGCGTGTTCCTCGCCGGCATCGAGCGCAACGGCGAGCTCATCGCACCGATCGCGCCCGAACGACGGCTGCGCGGCGGCGACCGGCTCTCGTTCGTGGGCCGCGCGGACACCGTCGTCGACTTGCAGAGCCGCCGCGGGCTCGAGTCGGCCGAAGCGCCGCACATGTCGGAACTGCAGACCGCGCGGCACCGCTTCTATCAAGCGGTGGTCGGCGCGTCGTCGCCGCTCGTCGGCAAGACGCTGAAGGAAGTCGACTTCCGCGCGCGCTACCAAGCCGCCGTGATCGCGATCCACCGTTCCGGTTCGCCGATCCACGAGAAGCTCGGCCAAGTGCGGCTCAAGCTCGGCGACACGCTGATCCTGCTCGCCGACCCCGACTTCCGCCAACGTTGGCGCGACCGCGGCGACTTCCTGATGGTCACCGAGATGGGCGGCACGCCGCCGGCGATCACGAAGAAGGCGTGGCTCGTCGGCATCATCGGCGTCGCGATCGTCGTGGTCGCGGGAGCCGGCGTGATGCCGATCCTGCAAGCGGCGCTCGTCGGCGCGATCGCGTTGATCGCGTTCGGAGTCCTGACCGCGACCGAAGCGCGCGACTCGATCGAGCTCGACACGATCATCGTGATCGCCGCGAGCTTCGCGCTCGGCACCGCGATGGAGAAGTCCGGTCTCGCGGCGAAGGCGGCCGAGCTCGTGATCGGTTGGACTGGCGGCGGCAGCGTGCACGGCGCGCTGTTCGGCATCGTGCTCGCGACCGTGATCACCACCGAGCTGATCACGAACAACGCCGCGGCGGCGCTGCTCTTCCCGATCGCGTTCGCGAGCGCCGCGCAGCTCGGCGTCGATCCGCGCCCGTTCGCGATCGCGGTCGCGGTGTCGGCTTCGAACTCGTTCCTGACGCCGATCGGCTACCAGACCAACACGATGGTTTACGGCCCGGGCGGTTACCGTTTCACCGACTACGTGCGCGTCGGGTTCCCGCTGACGATCACCACGGTGATCACGACGGTGTTCGTGATCCCGTGGGCGTGGGGGATCTGAACGAGAGAGCCGCCGCGCGCTCGCGCGCCACGGCGGCTCGTCGCGACTCGCGGGTCACTCGCCGAGCTTGTCGAGCGCGGCCTGGACCGCGGTCTTGATCTCGGGCTCCTTGCGTTCGAGCAAGCGCACCAGCTTCGGATAGGCGGCGCTCGCCTTCAGCGCGCCGAGCGCCTTGACCGCGCCGACCACGACGTCGACGTTCGGGCTCTCGGTCAGCATCAGGAGCTCGTCGATCGTCGTCCGCGCTTCGCTGGCCGTCGCCTTCCACGCCGCGAACTCGGCGAGCGCCTCGCGTTGCGCCTTGAACGCGGCGAAAGCGCCGCGCGCGGCGGCGCGGACGGAGTCGTCCGGGTCGCGCAGCAGCTGTTCCATCGCATCGAGCGCGGGTTCGTACAGCTCGCTGCCGAAGCGCTCGACCGCGAGCTTGCGCGCGTAGCCGCTGCTCGCCTGCATCTCCGGCAGCTTTCGCAGCAGGAAGTCGAGCGCGGCGGGGCCGTCGACGTTACAGACCACTCGATAGAGCGCGTCGCGCACCCACGGATCCTGCGACTCCTTCCAGTAGCGCTCCGCGAGCTCGAGAGCGTCCTTGGACTCCAGACGGCCGAGCATGCCGGCGATCTCGGTCGAGTGCTTCCCGGTCTGGCGAACGGCGGTCGCCATCGCGTCCTCGAGCACGCGGCGCGCGTTCGCTCGATCCGCGCCGATGACGTATCCCACTGCGTTGGCCGCGGCGGATTGCACCCTGCCGCTCGGGTCGTTGCTCGCCGTGATCAAGTCAGGCAAGACGCTCGCGTCGAGCAGCGCGCCGAGCCCGATCGCGGCCGCGGCGCGCAACTCCTCGTCGGCCGATGCGCCCATGCGTGAGAGCAGCGGCAGCCACTCCTTCTCGAGCTTCACGCCGGGCCGCGGGCCTTGGCCGAAGCGCTCGCGCAACGACCGGGCTGCGAGCGTCGCGTAGAACGCGAACTTCTCGCCCTCGAGCCCTTGCGCGGATCGCGCGAACTCGAGCGAGCTCGCCTGTGACGCCAGCCTTCGGACCGCGTCGCGGTAGACGTTGAGCATCCCGTTTCGGAGCGAGCCGCGGTCGTCGGCGAGCGGAAGCTCGCTGTACGCCCTGACGACGAACGGAAACGCGTCTCCCTCGAGTTGAGCCAGCGCGTGCTGGACACGCGAGGCGAGCTCCGCCTGCTCGGGGGACTGTTCTCTCAGCTTCTCGAGGGCGGCGAGCAGCTGTTTCGCCGAGGCGGCGATCGCCTGACCGCCTCCGACCGACAGCAAAGCGAGCGACGCGGCGGGTTGGGGATACGCGTCTGGCGAGGCGATGAGGGTCGTTTCGATCTTCTTCCTCAGGTCTTCGGGAAGCGGGCGCCAGGTCTCGCGCGTCAGCCCGGCAAGCATCTCCAGGGCATCGGTCGCGAGTTGCGGCGTCGACGTCGAACCCGCGAGGCCGAGCAGAGCATCGACGGTCTCCGGGGTCGGCTTCAACGGCGCTCCTTCGTACAGTGCTTTTAGCGCCGGCTTGCGCACGTCCTCGCCCAGTTTGGTGTCGACTGCAATCGCGAGCACCTTCATCGCGTCGAACGACGCGAGCCAACGGAGCGCCACCCATTGTCCGCGCCGCGCTTCCGGCTCGATCACCTTCGCGAGCGCGCGGTCCTTCGACTCGGCGAGCGTGATCAGCGCGGTCTCACGCACCGACGCCGTCGCGTCCTGCAGCCCGGCGAGCAACAAGCTGCGTTGTGCGCCGGGATCGCAGAAGCCGACGACGGCGCGTCGCGTGAGCGGGTCCGTCGACTTCGCGAGTCGCTCCAGTGCCGCATCGGCTTCCGGCAGGCCCATGCCAGCGAGGACGCGCACGCAACGCTCGACACTGCCGCTGATTCGCTGCCCGCAGAGATCGAACTGCTGCGTGGCCGCCTTCTCGAGCCACGGCACCGCTGCGGAACCGTAGAGACGGATGTCGAGCTCTCCCGGCACGGCCTCCCCGTTCCGCGCCGTGAGGGTCGCACCCATGTATCGCAAGCAGCGAGCGATGCTGCACAGGATGGGGTCGTCTTGAGGAGCATCGATCGGCGCGCCTCGCTGCCTCGCCAAGACGCGATTGAACCCCTTCGTGGCGCGGTCGAGTTGCGTGGCGTCGTTCGCCTGACGCGCGGCGTCGAGCGCCCGTTGGAAGAGCTCGGTGGCGCGCGCGAAGTCGCGCTCGTGCTCCTCGGCGTAGAGCGCTTGTTCGACCAACGAAGCGGGCGTGTCGGTGGGCTTGCCTTGGTTCGTCGACTGGACGTAACCGAGCGCGGCGGTCGGTTGTGCGGGCGGATTCTCTCCCTGGGCCAGGATCGGTGCGGTGAGCAGCAAGGTGGTCAGCGTGCGAGTCGTGAGCGAGTGCATGGCGGTCCTCGAAACGTGGGATGGAATGCGAACGAGCGCATTCGACGACGTTTCGGACGGGAGCTTGTCAGGGCCTGTCGACGGAGTTGTCAAAGGTTGTGATGTGGCCGGAAGGCTCGCCGACGACCCCCGGACCCTACTGCCACGCATGCGTGGTCCGAAAATTTGGTGACAGGTGCAACCGATCTCGGTTGGTGCAGTCCTATCCGGAGCCGAGAGGTCTCTGCGCGCCGTGCCGCTCGTTGCGTCGTCCGGTCTCGATGCAGTGGCGACCGGGGAGTCTGCGGGGCGCCGGGGGGGGCGCCGGGGGCGCTGGAAGCGTCGCGCGCTGCATCGGCGATCGCGCGCTCAGACTTCGAGCCGGTACCCGACGCCGAACGCGGTCAGCAGCACCTTCGGGTTCGCCGGATCCGCCTCGAGCTTCTGGCGCAGCTTGACCACGTGCTGGTCGACCGTGCGCGTCGTCGGGAAACGCTCGTGGCCCCAGACTTCCTCGAGGAAGCGCTCGCGCGAGACCGGCCGACCGCGCTCGCGCCAGAGGAGCTTCAGCATGTCGACCTCGCGCAACGAGAGTTCGAAACGTTCGGCGTCGCGCTCGACCGCCATCCGCTTCAGGTCGACGCGCGCGGAGCCGAGCACGAGCTCGTTCGGCACCTCGCCCGCGTCGTCCGCGCGCCGGCGCAAGCGTGCGCGTATACGGGCGAGCAGCTCGGCGAGGCTGAAGGGCTTGGTGACGTAGTCGTCGGCGCCGAGGTCGAAGCCCTGCACCTTGTCGATCTCCTGACCTTTCGCGGTCAGCAGGATCACCGGCACGCGCCGGCCGTCGCGACGCAGCGCGGCGAGCACGTCGAAGCCCGAGCGCTTCGGCAGCATCACGTCGAGCAGCACGAGATCGGGCGCGGAACCGCGCGCGACGTCGAGCGCGCGTTCGCCGTCGCCGACGCACTCGACTTCGTAGCCTTCCTTCTTCAGGGCGTACACGAGCCCGGCCTGCATCGCGGGCTCGTCCTCGACGATCAGGATGCGCGAGTTCATGCGTGGAGCGGCAGCGAGAGGACGAACACGCTACCTCCGCCTTCCCGGCCTTCGCAACGCACGTCGCCAGCGTGCGCGAGCGCGATCTTCTTCACCAACGCGAGCCCGAGCCCGACGCCGGGCCGATCGCGCGTGAGCTCGTCGCCGACGCGCCGGAACGGCTCGAAGATGCGCGCGCGCTCCGCGTCGGGCACGCCGCGACCGCGGTCCTTGACCAGGATCTCCGCGCGGTCGGCGGTTCGACGGAGCTCGATTTCGATCGTGTGCGGCGTGTCGGAGTACTTGAGCGCGTTGTCGAGCAGGTTGACGAGCGCGCCGTGCAGCGCGTCGCGGTCGCCGGTCGCCGAGAGCGAGCCGCGCGACTCGCGCGACCCGCGCGATTCGCTCGAGACGCTCGTGTCGCCCGAGGCGCCCGAGGCGCCCGCCGCGCCCGGTGTGCGCGTCCCGCCCGGCGCGTGTGCCGCGAACACGATCTCGAACCCCCGCTCGCGCGCCAGCGGTGCGACCGTCGCGACGGCGCGTTCGACGAGTTCGCGAAGCTCGAGCGGCTCGGTGCGCGCCTTCGAAGCGCCGTGCTCGAGCCGCGCGAGGTCGAGCACGCCGTCGACGAGCCGCGCGAGCCGATCGCTCTCGCGCACGGTGCGGCCGCCGAACTCCTTCACTTTTTCAGGCTCGACGTCGCCGCGTTCGAGCATCTCGGCGAAGAGCCGGATCGCCGCGAGCGGCGCCTTGAGCTCGTGCGTGACCGCCGCGACGAAACCCTCGCGCGCCTTGGAGGCTTCCACTTCGCGGGCGACGGCGCGCAACGTCGCGAGCGCGGCGCCGAGCGCGAGGACGAACACCAGTGCGACCAGCGACGCGGTCCAGACGAGCTTGCGACGTTCGCCCGCGACGAAGCTCGCGAAGTCGCCGCCTCCGACGCGGGCCTCGAACGCGTCGAGCGGCGCGGCGAGGCGTTGGCGCGCGATCGGCGCGTCGTCGGGCGGACGCGTGAGCGGCTCGATCGTCGTGCGGAAGCTGCTCGCACTCGCCGCGTCGTCTTCGAGCGTCCGGGTGAAGAGCCGCGAGAGCTCGAGCGCGCCACCGCGCCAACCTGCGCCGTCGCGCGTGACGGACACGAGCACCCGTTCGCCCGGCGTCGGCACGACCAGCGGATTCGCGCTCGCGATCGGCTCGTCGGCGAGCTCGAAGAGACGCACGCCGCCGCTCGCGCCCGACGCGATCCAGTCGCTGGCGCCGAGCGGCAGCGTCGCGAGCCAGCGGCGCAGCCGCGCGCGGTACGCGTCGTCGCGATCGCTGACCGCGATCCGCGCCGCGAGCGCCGCGTCGGGTTCGCGCGCGAGCTGCTCCGCGAGCTCCGTACGCACGGAACGCACGAACTCGGCGGTCGCCGTCTGCTCGAGCGCGGCGTGGTCCGCGCTGGCGTCGGCGTAAAGGTCGGCGAGCGCGCTCGTGCCGTCGGTCGCGGCACGCGCGAGCTCGCGACGTGCGACGAAGCTGCGGCGCAGGCCCGCCGCCGTGCGCGCGTCGGGGCAACGTTCGACGAGTTCGCGCCGAGCGGCGCTCGCGTCGTCGCTCCGGCCGAGCTTCGCGGAGAGCAGCGCGCGAGTTTCGAGCGCCCACGCGACGAGTTCGGGCGCGCGTCCGCTCTCGGCGGCCGTGCGCAACCGGTCGAGCGCGCGTTCGAGCTCGCCCGAGGCTTCCAATCGATCGATTTCCGCTTCGAGCGAGCGTTGGAGTCCGGGGTCGCTCGCCGGCTCGTCGGCCGCGGCCGTTTCGTCCCGCTTCGCCTCCGGCAGACGCCGCAGCGTCTCGCCGCGCCACGTGCCGTCGGCGTCGAACGCGAGCGACAGCGCGTCGCCGGCGCCGCGTGAGACGGCGGCGAGCTCGCTGCGCAAGCGCTCGAGCCGCGCCGCGAGCGTCACCTCGGCCTGTTCGCGATAACGCGCCGTGCCGCGCTCGGTTTCGGAGCGCAACGCGCTCAAACCGAGCCACGCCACGAGCAGCGTGGGCAGCAAGAACGCGGCGACCAGCGCGAGCCTCGACCTCATCGAGCCCAACGTACAATGTCGCGCGACTTTCTTCAGTCGACGTGCCGCGCCGCGCGACTTTCGGCGAGCCAGCGAAGGCGACGGCGACAGGGCAGGCCCGCGGTCGCGAGCGCTCCACCGCTCGCGCCCGAAGCGTGATCCGAGTGCGTGACCCGAGTGCGTGACCCGAGTGCGTGATCGGGCTTCGAACGCGATCCGGAAGCACGGCTCGCGAGCGCGCAGGCGCGTGCGCGCGCGACGCACCCGGCCGCGGCGCGCTCCGACGGAGCCGCGGACTTTCGACGCGAGAAAGTCCTGCGACACGCTCGGCCGCGCTCGGTACGTTGGCGACATGCACTCGACACGTCGCACGCTCGTCATGGGGTTCGCCGCTCTCGCGGTCGGAGTCGCTTTCGTCCTCGGTCCGTTCGCGCAGGGCTCGCAGCCGAACGCGCCGCTCGCGCCGATCACCGTGGTGCTCGTGCGGCACGCGGAGAAAGGCACCGACGATCCCCGCGATCCTTCGCTCTCGGACGCAGGCAAGGTGCGCGCCGAGAGGCTCGCCAAGATGCTCGCGTCGAGCGGGCTCGCGCATGTCTTCACGAGCGAGTTCAAGCGCACGCAACAGACCGCGGCGCCGTTCGCGAGCGCGGCGAAGCTCGAAGCGCAGGTCGTGCCCGCCGGCAAGCCCGACGAACTCGTCGCGAAGCTGCGTGCGCTCGCGCCGGGCTCCAAGGCGCTCGTCGTCGGCCACTCGAACACGGTGCCGAAGCTCGCGGAGCTCCTCGGCGCGAAGCTGACGCGTCTCGAGAAGGGTCCCGCAGGCGAGCAGTTTCCGGACGCCGAATACGGCCGCGTCGTCGTGCTGACGGTGCCGCTCGCCGCGGACGCGGCGGCGAGCGTCGTCGAGCTCTCGATGGGGGACTGAAGCGATGGGCGCGCCCGAGTTCGTGCCGTACACCGAGCGCTACGAGCCCGGGATCGCGCCCGAACTCGCGGCCGAGCGCTTCCACGACGTCGTGCGGCGGCGCCGCACCGTGCGGCACTTCAGCGATCGCCCGGTGTCGCACGAAACGATCGAGTGGCTCGTGCGCTCGGCGACCACCGCGCCGAGCGGCGCCAACAAACAACCGTGGCGCTTCGTCTGCGTGCAGGACGCCGCGACGAAGCGCGCGATCCGCGTCGCGGCGGAAGAGGAAGAACGCGAGTTCTACGCTCACCGCGCGAGCCCCGAGTGGCTCGCCGACCTCGAACCTCTCGGCACCGATCCGACCAAGGAGTTCCTCGAAGTCGCGCCTTGGCTCGTCGTGGTCTTTCGTCTCACGCGCGGTGACGACGGGACCAACGTCTACTACGGCCAGGAGTCGGTCGGTCTCGCCTGCGGCTTCCTGCTCGCGGCGGCGCAGTTCGCTGGGCTCGCGACGCTGACGCACACGCCGAGCCCGATGGGCTTCCTCGGCGACATCCTGGGCCGTCCGGGCCACGAAAAGCCGTTCCTGTTGATCCCCGTCGGATATCCTGCGGACGGCTGTTTGGTTCCGCGCGCGGCGCTCTCTCGCAAGCCGCTCGATCAGGTCCTGATCCGCGTCTGAATTTCTCGGCGGAGTCGAACCGGTCGACGGGCGAGCGGCGTTCCGCCCGCCATGGAGGTCCTCGAATGAAATCGATCCACGCGAGCGTCGTGTTCGTCCTGTCCGCCGCCGGTGCCGCCGGTGCCGCCGGTGCCGCCGCGCAGACGACGACGATGGAATCCGTCAACTCCGCCGGGCTCTTTGGCGCGAGCACCGACCTGTCGACGTCTTGGGCGTACGTGCCGGGATTGTCGGGAGACGGTCGTTTCGTCGCCTGGGTTTCGAGCGACTCGAACTTCGTCGCGGGCGACAACAACTTCGACACCGACACGTTCGTCCGCGATCGCGAGAACGGCGCGGTCGAATGCGTCTCGGTCGGTCCCGCGGGCACGCCGACGCTGGGGAGCTCGCTCTTCAGCGCGATCTCGCGCGACGGACGTTTCGTGCTCTTCTACAGCGATTCGAACCAGCTCGTCTCCGGCGACACCAACGGCAAGCAGGACGGCTTCCTGCGCGACCGCGACCTCGGCGTGACCGAACGGATCACCGTTGGCACTGGGGGCACCGGCGGCGTCCAAGCCAACGACTACGGCTCGGGCATGGCGATCACCGACGACGGTCGTTGGGTGGTCTTCATCACCACGGCGTCGAACCTCGCTCCGGGCGACGTGCCGTTCACCAACGATGCGTTCTTGCGCGATCGTGCGAGCGGCGTGACGAGCCTGGTGTCGTACGACCTCGCCGGGAATCCGGGCAGCGGGCATTCGATCGGCACCGACGTGACCCAGGACGGTCGTTACGTCGCGTTCTACAGCTTCTCCGACACGCTGATCGCCGGCGATGCCAACGGCAAGGCCGACGTGTTCGTGCGCGACATGCAGACCGGCGCGCTCGAGCGCCTGAGCGTCGACGCGTCCGGAATCGAAGGAGATCGCGATTCTTGGTATCCGGTGATGTCGGACGACGGCCGTTACGTCGCGTTCGAGAGCCGCTCGAACAACCTGGTCCCGAACGACACGAACGGCGAGTACGACATCTTCCTGCGCGACCGCGTCGCCAACACGATCTCGCGCATCAGCACCGACGCCTTCGGCGGCGATCTCGACGGAGCGAGCACCACGGTGCGCATGTCGGCGGATGCGCGCTGGCTCGTGTTCCAGAGCTCGGCGACGAATCTGGTCGCGAACGACACGAACGGCGTGTTGGACGTGTTCCTGCACGATCGGCTGAACGCCGCGACGACGCGCGTGTCCCTCGGTTGGACGGGCAGTGAGGTCGACGCCAGCGCTTCCGATGCACGAGTTTCGGACGACGGCCGTCTCGTCGCGTTCACGAGCAACGCGACGACGCTGACGGCGAACGATCGCATCGCTGCGGACGTCTACGTGCGCGACACTCAGTTCTCCGCGACGCCGCTCGCGCTCTATTGCACCGCCAAGCAGAACAGCGCGGGCTGCACGCCCAAGGTCGGTGCGACCGGCGCGCCGAGCCTCGGCGGGACCGACTCGTTCTTCCTCTGGGCGTACGACGTGTTGCCGCAGAAGTCCGGCATCCTGTTCTGGGGGCTCCAGCCGAACGCGGCGCCGTTCCTCGGCGGCACGCTGTGCGTCAAGCCGCCGCTCGTGCGCTCGTCGGTGTTCTCGACTCATCCGTTGGTCGGCCTCTGGTCGTGCGACGCGGCGTACTCGTTCCAGTTCCGCCAGTCGGAGATGACGAGCCACGGTCTCGTCGTCGGCGCCACGGTGCATGCGCAGTTCTGGAGCCGAGATCCCGGCTTCGCGGCGCCGAACAACGTCGGACTCTCCAACGCCGTGCAGTTCACGCTCGCGCCGTAGACCGCGACTTCCAACGTTCGCTTGCGCGCCGCGCGACGGAGTCGTGCGCGCGGCGTCACGCAACTCGTCGCCCGAGCGCCGGCCCGACCGCCGGCGCTCGTCGTTTCGCGCCGCCGCTCTGCGCGGCGAACCCGCGTCACTTCTCGACCGGCAGACCGAGCTCCTGCCAGCGCAGGATGCCACCGGCGAGGTTGATCGGCTGGCCGATCACGCCGAGATAACGCAGCGTCTTCGCCGCGGTCATCGAGCGCACGCCGCTCCTGCACTGCAGGATCGCCGGCCCCGCGCGGCGCAGTTCCGCGAGGTGGAAGCCGAGCTCGGAGAGCGGATAGGAGAGCGCACCGGGAATGTGCGCCTCTTGGAACTCCCACGGATCGCGCACGTCGATCCAACAACGGTCGTTCGCGATCGCGGCTTGGAGGGGCGCGAGCTCCTCGCAGGTCTTCTCGGCGGGGCGCGGGCCGCTCGGAGCCGCCGAAGTCGGCGCGCAGCACGCGACGGCCGTCGGTTGTGTCGTCGGCAACTTCGGCCGAGCCGCGCGGTTGGTGCGCAGGTTGAACTCCACTTCGGGTGTGTTCGCGTCGGTCTTCGAGCCGACGACGCGCAGACCGCTCGCCGCGCGTTCGGGATCGACGTCGGGGTTCGTGCGGCGTTCGTGGCCGATCGTCGTGAAGAGGATGTCGCGGTAGCCGTGCCCAGGCAACACGACGGTGTCGTCGGGCAACGTCAAGAGCCGCGTGCGCACGGACTCGAGCAACTGCGCGTGGCTCGAGCCCACGAAGTCGGCGCGAGCGAGCGAACCCGCGAACAACGTGTCGCCGACGATCGCGAGCCCGTGACCGTGCAGCGCGATCGAGTCGTTCGTGTGTCCCGGCACTTCGAGCACGCGGAACGCGAGATTCCCGATGCGCACCTCTTCGCCGTCGGCGAGCTCGCGGTGCGCGCGTCGACAAGCCGTCTTCGCCGACATCCAGAGCTCGGTGCCCGAGTCGAGGAACGCAAGCGAATCCGACAGGTGATCGGCGTGCGTGTGCGTGTCGAGCACGGCGACGATCCGCAGGCCGAAATCCGCCGCGGTCTTGAGGTAACTCGCGCGCTTGCCGAGCTTCGGATCGACGAGCAGCGCCTGGCCGGTCGCGCGGCAACCGACCAGATGCGTGAAGCAGCCCGAGTCCGTGAACGTCTTGAGCGTCAAGGGAAGCATGACGGGCCACGAATCGTAACCGAGCGCTCGGGCCGGTCGAGCGATCCGCTCGCGAGCTTGCGCATGGCTTCACACGTCTGCAACTTGGGCGAGCCTTGAAGCTCTTCACCGAACGCCGTGCGCTCGCGACGACGTCGAACTTCGTGCTGGCCGCGATGGTCGGCGCGTTGGGCGGGGTGCTCGCCGTCGGCTTCCAGTCGTTGGTCGATCTCGCGCAACGTCTGGTGACCGGTCACGAAGGAACGTTCGTCGACGCCGCTCGCGACATGACGTGGTGGGAGTGTCTCCTGTTGCCGGCGACCGGCGGCGTCGTTGCAGCTTTGGTAATCCGTCTCTTCGCGCCGCGTGCGAAGCCCTTCGGCATCAGCGGCATCATGGAGGCCGTGTCGGTGCGCCGCCGGCGCATCAAGGGCCGGCCGATCATCACGCGCGCGGCCGCGGCGGTCGCAGTGATCGCGAGCGGAGGTTCGGTCGGCCGCGAAGGCCCGATCGTGCAGCTCGCCGCGGCGTGTGCGTCGAAGCTCGCGCGCACCGCGAAGTTCGACGCGGCGCGCCACTCGCTCTTGCTCGGTTGCGGCGTCGCGGCCGGCATGGCCGCGGCGTACAACGCGCCACTCGCCGGCGCGCTGTTCGTCGGCGAAGTGATCCTCGCGAGCTTCGCGATCGACGTCTTCGCGCCGCTCGTCGTGTCGTCGGTGTTCGCAGTGCTTTCGATGCGCGCGATCCGCGGCGCGGATGCGGCGGTGTACTCGATGCCGAGCGACGTCTCGATCGACGGCTTCGGCCCGGCGATGCTCGTACTCGTGCTCGGGCTCGTCGCCGGAGTGGTCGCGGTCGGCTTCCAGCGTGGTTTGCGACTCGGCAACCGGCTCTTCGCGAGCTTCCCGGCGCCGCTCGAAGCGAAGCTCGCGCTCGGTGGCCTCGCGGTCGGCGCGCTCGGCATCTTGGTGCCCGAAGTCTTCGGCAACGGCTACACGGCGACGAGCGAGCTGCTCGCGGGCAAACTCGCGTTCGGCACCATCGTGCTGCTCTTAGTCGCGAAACCGATCGCGACGGCACTTTCGGTCGGTTCGGGCGCGCCCGGCGGCGTGTTCACGCCTGCGTTGCTCGCCGGCGCTTGCTTCGGCGGGCTCTTCGCGCAGTCCGCACACGCGGTTTGGCCGGCGCTCGAAACGCCGAACGCCGCGTTCGCCGTCGTCGGCATGGCGAGCCTGATCGCGGGACTGACGCACGCACCGATCGTGTCGATGGTGCTGATCCTCGAGCTGACGCACGACTTCGGCCTGATCCTGCCGCTCGTCCTCGCGACGGTCACGAGCTCGCTCGTGGCGCGGTGGCTCGCACGCGATTCGATCTTCACGGAGTCACTGCGTGCGCGCGGCGTGCCGATCGACGTCGGTCTCGAGGACCTGACGTTGCGCCGCGTGCGCGTGCGCGACCTCGTGCGTTCGGGCGTGCAAGCCGTCGCGTGGTCGACGCCGCTCGCGGACGTGTTGCAGCGCTTTCGCGAGACGCGGCTCGACGTGATCTACGTCGTCGGCGACGAGGGCGAGCTGCAAGGGCTCGTCGATCTGCACGACGTCAAGGAACACCTGAACCGTGAAGCCAGCACGCCGAGCCGCTCCGCCGTCGACGTGATGACCGGCGCGAGCGGCGTGACCGGTGAGATGTCGCTCGCCGAGATCCTGCCGAGCTTCGACGACCCCGAGCTCGAGGAGTTGCCCGTCGTCGAGCTCCGCCACGGTCGCCGCGTGCTCGTCGGCCGCATCACGCGCCGCGACGTGATCGCGGCGATCCACCTCGAAGTCGTGCAAGCCCAGGCGCGCCGCACGCGGTCGATCGTGGGCGGCTCCGTCGGCATGGGCGGCGCTGGAATCGCCGGCGCCGGAGTCGGCGTCGGCCCGGGCAACGTCGTGGGCAGCCACACTCCCGGCGCGCCAGGCGCTCCCGGCGCTCCCGGAGAGTGGATCGAGCTGCCCGAAGGCTACGCGGTGGCCGAGATCGACGTGCCCGAGCATTGGCGCGGCGGCACGCTCGAAGCGAGCGGCGTGACGCGCTCGGCCAACCTCACCGTGCTCTCATTGGTCGAGGACTCCGCCGACGGCGCGAAACGCCGCGCCGCATTGCCGGACACGCGGCTCGAGTCGATTCGCTCTCTGATCGTCGTCGGGCGCCGCGAGGACCTCGCTGCGTTGAAGACGAGGGCCACTTCGCCCGAGTGAAACCCTGATTCGCTCGCCCAGCGGAAGCGAGAGTTGCAACGATCTCGAGAATTCTCGGCGACTGACGAAGTCGTGAGGATGCCCGACGTCCCGAGCGCGTCCGGAATCCCCACCACGAAGTGGCGGAACTTGCTCAGACTGGAGGAGGAATCGTCGAGCTCCGACGAACGCGCTCCTCGTTCGTCGAGCAATCAGCTCCTACGCGGAGGAACTCATGCGCACTTTCGTTCGAGGTTCGCTCTTCCTGCTCGTGCCTCTCACTTCGTTCGCCGTCGTCCACGCGCAACACGTGCCGTGGTTCGGAGCTCCCGCATTCGACTGCGGCGCGGGGCCGGATGCGATCGTCGTCGACGACTTCGACGGCAACGGACGCGCGGACATCGCCGTTGCCGCCAGTCTGGCGTTGGTCCCCGGCGCTCCGCAGTACACGGTGCTGAAGAGCGATTCGTTCGGAGGTTTCCAGCGCACCGATTTCACGCCGACGACCGTGGCGAGCGCGCGGCGCTTCGCGGCTCGTGACGTCACCGGCGATGGGCGTTCGGAGCTGCTGGCGTGCGAGTGGACGCCGGCTGCGCTGCGCGTCCTCACGAACGACGGCAGCGGAGGTTTCGCCTCGAGCACCACGTACTCCGTGGGCAACCAACCGAGCGACGTCGCGCTCGGCGATTTCGACGGCGACGGTGACGTCGACGCAGCGGTGTCCGAACGCGGCGCGCATTCCGTGCGTGTGCTCCAGAACGACGGCTCCGGAGGATTCGGATCGAGCTCGACCTTCTCGACCGGTTCGGGCAGCGCGCCGCGCTCGATCGCGACGCTCGACGCCAACGCCGACGGCAAGCTGGACCTCGTCGTTGGACGCTCTTCCCCGGTCGACCTCGCCGTGTACGCGGGGAACGGCGCGGGCAGCTTCTCGTTCCTGCAGTCGCTCACCGTCGGCGGAGTCACGCCCGAGCAAGTGCGCGCGGCCGACTTCAATGGAGACGGTCGGCTCGACGTGTTCGTCCGCTGCTTCGCGGGGAGCTCGAACAGCTTCGGCGTGTTCCTCGCGCTGGCGAGCGGAGGGTTCACGACCTCCGTGTTCTTCGTGGGCAGTGCGCAGCTCGACGTCCTGCTCGCCGATCTGAACGAGGACGGCCACGTCGATGTCGTCGAACCGTGGTCGACGGCGTTGATCCACTTCGGGACGGGCACCGGCGGCGTCGGCATGTTCGCGCCGCCCGTCGTGTTGCCCGCCGGAATCGTCGGCCAAGCGTTCGGCGTCGGCGACTTCGACGGCGATGCTTTCGTCGACCTCGGCGTCGCGCTGCCCGAGAACGCCGTCGTGGTCCTCGCCGGCAACGGGACCGGCTCGTTCGCGCTGCCCGCCAGCGCGAGCGCCGGCACCGTGTCGACGGACTCCGCGGTCGGCGACGTCGACGGCGACGGGGATCTCGACGCAGTCGTCGCCGATCAGGCGTCCGACGGCTTCGTCGTCGTCCGTGGCGACGGCGCAGGCGGTCTGACGACGGGTGCCGCGCATTCGACGGGTCCGGGAAGCCGGCCCTCGGCGATTGCGCTCGGTGACGTCGACTCGGACGGGGACCTCGACGTCGCCACGGCGAACTTCGGCATCGCCATCGTCGATCGCGACGCGACCGTGCTCCTGAACACCGGCAACGGCTCGTTCGGCCCCGCGGTCCACTATCCCACCGGTGGCAGCCCGCAAGACGTCAAGTTCGCCGATCTCGACGGCGACGGACTCCTCGACTTGCTCGTCGGCACCAACGAGTTCGGCGCGCGCTGGCTCAAGGGCGACGGCTCGGGCGGTTTCGGCGCCGCGCAGTTCGTCGCGCTCCACCGGGGTGCGCAAGTCGTCGTCGGGGACTTCGACGCGGACGGCGTCGCGGACCTGGCGGACGTCGGCGGCTCCAACGGGTTCGGCGTCGCGCTCGGGCTCGGAGGCGGCGCGTTCGCCGCGCCCACGACCGTGACGTCGAGCACGCTGTCGTTCCAAACGCTCGCAGCCGCCGACATGGATGCGGACGGCGACGACGATCTGGTGCTCGCCGGCTCGACGGTGGTGTTCGCATCGAGCAACGGCACGGGTTCCTTCGGACCGCCGGTCTCGCTGGGCTTCCCCGCCAGCGGCTACGCAGGCGTCGCCGTGTTCGACGCGAACGCCGACGGCAAACTCGACATCGTCGCGGGCGACTCGACGCTCGCCTTGCGTGGTCTCGCCGGCGATGGGATGGGCGGTTTCGTGCCGCCCTTGAACGTGTCCTGCGCGCACGGCTCGTTCGATGGGAGCACCGGAGACTTCGACGGCGATGCGCGCAGCGACGTCTTGACCCGCGGCGTCGGATTGACGCTGCTCGTCAACCACGGCGACGACCAACCGACGGTCGTGTACTGCTCTGGGAAGACGAACTCGCAAGGCTGCACGCCCTCGATCGCGTCGAACGGCATCCCGAGCGCGACCGCGACCAGCGGATTCGTGATCACGGGGAAGGACGTGCTCAACCAGAAGCTCGGGCTCTTGTTCTACGGGCTCTCTGGTCCGTCGAACGCGCCGTTCTCCGGTGGCGTGCTCTGCGTGCACGGACCGGTGTTGCGCACCCCGCAGGTGAACGCCGGCGGCTCCCTGCCGCCGACCGCCGACTGCTCGGGGGCGTTCTCGCTCGATTTCAACGCGTTCATCGCGAGCGGCACCGGGGCTCCCGGGCTGCAAGTGCCCGGCACGGTCGTGCACACGCAATGGTGGGGCCGTGATCCGCAACACCAAAGCGCGTTCAAGACACAGTTGTCCGATGCGCTGGCGTTCGTGATCCAGCTCTGAGCGGTCCGGGGACCGTCGCGACTCGGCGAGCCGACTTGGCAGCGGCTCGCCGAGCGCGTTCCGGTCGGCCGTCGCGTGCGCTCGCGTCGCCGCCGACGAGCGCTAGGATCTCCGCGCCCTCCGCCGGCGCGTTCTCCCAGGACGCGTCGGAGCGCCCGCCCTCCGATGCAATACGGTTTCCTCCTCGACCACCGCAAGTGCATCGGTTGTCACGCTTGCACCGTGGCGTGCAAGTCGGAGAACGACGTGCCGCTCGGGAACTTCCGCACGTGGGTGAAGTACACCGAGAAGGGCACGTTCCCGGCCGTGAAGCGGCACTTCAGCGTGCTGCGCTGCAACCACTGCACGAAGGCGCCGTGCGTGACGATCTGTCCGGTCAACGCGCTCGAGAAGCGCAACGACGGCATCGTCGACATCGACCGCGACGCGTGCATCGGCTGCCGCGCGTGCATGCAAGGTTGTCCGTACGACGCGATCTACCTGAACGAGGACCTCGGCGCGGTCGAGAAGTGCCACTACTGCGCGCACCGTGTCGAAAAACGGCTCGAGCCGGCGTGCGTGGTCGTCTGTCCGGAGCAAGCGATCGTCTCGGGTGACCTGCACGATCCGACCTCGCGCATCTCGAAGATGCTGAAGGAGCATCCGACGCTGGTGCGCCGGCCCGAACAGAACACGGGCCCGAACGTGCACTACCTCGACGTGCTCCCCGATGCGCTCGAACCCGGCGTCGCCGAGCGGCCGCCGACGTACTTGTGGAGCGAGCGCCCGAACACCAAGCCCGAGCCGTGGCCCGAGGAAATCGCGCCGCGGCCCACGGTGCGCACCGTGCTCGACGCCGGTCACAAGGTCGAGTGGGGCTGGCAAGTCGCCGCGTACCTCGTTACCAAGGGCATCGCCGCGGGCGCCGCGTTGCTCGCGCCGTTCGGCGCCGCGCTCGGACTCCAAGGCAACGTGCGCGACTTCGGACCGGAGCTCGTCGCGCTCGTGTTCCTCGGGATCACGACGTTCCTGCTGGTCGAAGACCTCAAGCGCCCGAAGAAGTTCCTGACGCTGCTGACGCGCGGCAACCCGAAGAGTTGGCTCGTGCGCGGCGCGTGGATCCTGATGGCGTTCGGCGGCACGACGACGGTCGCGCTCGGCGCGCGTTGGCTCGGACTCCACGGCGGCGAGAGCGGCGTGAACTGGCTCGGCGTCGCCGACGCGTTCCGTTGGATCGACGCGTTGCTCGCGCTCGCGGTCGCGGGCTACACGGCGTTCCTCTTCCAACAGTGCGAAGGCCGTGACTTGTGGCAGGGCAAACGGCTGCTGCCGCACTTGCTCGTCCAAGCGTTGCTCTGCGGGTCGGCCGCGTTCCTGCCGTTCGTCGACCGCACGAACGAGTTGCCGATCTGGTTCGGCATCGCACTGATCCTGCACGGGCTCTTCGTCGCGCTCGACGAAAAGCGTCCGCACCACACCGAGAACGCGCGCCAAGCCGCCGCGTTCCTGAAGGTCGCGCGGATGGGGAGTTTCGCGAAGGCGTACGTCGTCGGTTCGAGGCTCCTCGTCGCCCTGCCCGGCGCGTTCGTCGCGCTCGGCGCACTGTCGCGCGTCGGCTCACTGCAACCGGTGCTCTACGTGCTCGCGGCGCTCACGGCGCTCACGGGACTCTTCCTCTACAAGTACGCGTTCGTCCGCGCCGGTCAGTTGCCGCCGAACTCGTGATGCCGCGCGAGCGGACGCCGCACCGGTCTGCGCCCCGGGCGGCGAGTCGGGCCGCACTCGTTCGCGCCGTCGCGAGCGGAGTGCTCGTCCTCACCGGCTACTTCGAGAGTCACTCTCGCAGACGTCGACGCCGCGAGCCGATTCTCGGCGTCCGGCGCTTCCACTCGGCAGCACGCGCGTCGTGACCCGCGCTCGGGTCGGCCGTGCGCCAGCGTTCGCGCCGCGCGCGCGCCGAGTCCAGCGCGAGGAAGTCGGAGTCCATCCGAGCGTCCGCCTCGAGCAAACCATCGACTCGCCCACGCATTGCGGCATCGCCGCGACCGGCACGCTCGAGTCCGGCGAGCCGCTCGGCCGCGCCGCCGATCCCGCGTGCGGCGTGGAAGCCCGTCGCGTCTTTCGGCGTCCCACTCACTTGCCCGTGTTCGCCTGAGCAGCCTGCTCGGACGCGGCGAGCGTCGCCCGCCAGTGCGCCGCACGTGCTCCATGATCGGCGTCGGGAGCCCGCGCGGCCCATTCCGTGTAGAGCTCCGTCAAGTAGCGTTCGACGCGGCAGATGTCGGCGTGGCCGGCGGGGCGCGCGACCACCCAGCGCTCGTGGCTCTCGAGCAAGAGCGCTTCGGCCTCCGCGAAACGGCCGAGCAGCGCGGCGCAGCGACCGAGTTCGGTCCGCGCGCCGATCGTGCGCCGATCGCTGGGACCTCGCTGAGCCTCGAGTACTTCGAGCGCGAAAGCGGCGTGAGGCTCGGCTCGTGCCGGATCGCCCGCGACGAGCCAGTCACGTGCCGACTCGAGCGCGTAACCGCCGGCCGTCGCATGCCGCTCGCCCAGCGCGCTCTTCGCGATCCCGAGGGCTTCTTCGGCGTGGCGCGCGGCTTCGGCGCCGCGTCCGAGTCCACGCAGGGTCTCCGCCTGGCCCGCGAGGATCACGGCGAGCGTCGCGTGCCGCGGTCCGAAAGCGCTTCGGCCGCGTTCCAGGGTCGAGGCGCAGAGTTGCGCCGCTTCCTCTCGCTTGCCGAGCTCGCGCAGGATGATGCTCAGGTTGTACTCGTTGATCAGCGTGTTGATCGCGTTTGCGCCTTCGGCTTTCACGCTGATCTCCGTGCCGCGACGCACCGGCGCCTCGGCATCCGCGAAGCGTCCCGCGCGCATCCGCAGCACGCCCAAGCTGATCAGCGCGCGTCCCACGAGCTCGTCGTCCGGACCGTGCGTGCGCGTCGCCGCCTCGATCACTTCGTCGAATAGTCGCTCCGCCTCCTCCGTCCCGGAGGTCGTCATCGCGAGCGCGTCGGCCAGTCCAAGCCTGCTGTCGAGCGCGCGACGACTCTCCACGCCCAGTCGTTCCGCGTAGACGTCGTTGGCTTCCCGGCGCACCGCGATCGAGCGTTCGGTGTCTCCCAAGCGCAGCAAGCACTCCGCGAGCGTTTCCTTGGCGTTCGCCACTGCCAAAGCCCGCTCGCCTTGGAGCGGACTCAGGATCTCGATCGCGCGCTCGAGCTCCGGCAGCGCTTCCTTGAACCGACCTTGATCGAAGAGCAATCGTCCGAGCGCCTTGGCCGTGTCGCCGGTCTTCGGGTGGTCTGCTCCGAACACTTCCTCGATCCTCACTCGTGCAGCACGCAGCAAGGCATCCGCTTCGGCGAACTTGCCGAGCGTCTGCAGGACCATGCCCAGATTGGCCTGTGGGATCAACGTGTCGGGATCGTCGGCGCCGTGCAGTCGCAGTCCGGTTTCGTAGGCCTCTCGATAGAGCGCTTCGGCCTCGTTCAGTCGCCCGGCGCCATGCAACGCGACCGCGAGGCCGTTGACGAGCCGCAGCACGTCGCCGTGCTCGTTTCCGAGCAGGTCGCGCGATGCAGCGAGCGTCTCGCGCAGGATCGACATGGCATCGTCGTTGCGCTGCAGCCGCATCAGCGGCAGCGCGCTCTCACCTCTCAGCATCAAAGCCAACTGGGGCGCGCCTCCGGCCTTCTCCGCGAGCGTCGCGGCCTGCGCGTACGAACCGACCGCCGCTTCGTGCTCGCCGCGCATGTACTGGAGGAATCCGCGCTGACCCAGGCTCGTGGCGTACTCTTTCGACTGTTCTCCATGGACACGTCGATCGAGCTGCAGCACGACATCGAGTTGGGGCGCAGCCTTTTCGAGCTCGCCGAGCGATAGGTAGGTTCTCACCACGGCGCGACGTACTTCTGCTTCGACCTCGGGCCGTCCGACGAAGGCGTTGCCGACGCGTGCCGCGGCAACGTCGAGCGCCTGTGCGATCGTCGCCGTGCGGCCGAGTTCCCGGACGTTCGCCGCGCCGAGCATGTCGGTCAGGAACGCGTTGACGGCATCCGCACGCGCTGCGTTCGACTCCGCGAGCGCGCGGGCCGCGGATTCGGCGAGCGCCGCCGCGTCAGCACGTTTGCGCGCGTTCGACTCGGATTCACGCGCGACCAACGCGGCATCGCGCCCCTCGGCGGCGATCCGCGCTTGCCAGAGTGTCGCGACGAGGCCACCGACGAGCGCCAGCAGCACGAGCGAGCCCGCGGTCGCGAAGGCACGATTGCGGCGCAGCCACTTGCGGGCGCGGTAGGCGGCGCTCGGCGGCGCGGCGCTGATCGCTTCGCCGGCGAGGAACCGCTCGACGTCGAGCGCGAGGCTCGTCGCCGTGTCGTAGCGCCGCGTGCGGTCCTTCTCGAGGCAGCGCATCACGATCCAGTCGAGCTCGCCGCGCAGCGTCGCACCGAAACGCCGCGGATCGACGCGGCGTCGTTCCGCTGCTTTGGACGTCGCATCGCCCGACGTCGACACCCGCGTGCTCGGCTTGTGCGGCTCGACTTCGCGGATGATGCGCAGCATCTCGGCGAGTCCTAGTTCGAGCAGCTCGCGGATGTCGAACGGCGTCGTGCCGGTGAGCAACTCGTACAGCAGCACGCCCAAGCTGTAGACATCGGACCGCGTGTCGATGTCGAGCCCCGACATCTCCGCTTGCTCCGGGCTCATGTACGCCGGCGTGCCGATCATCTGGCGGTGCTCGGTGAAGAGCGTCAGCGTCGTGAGCTCGCTGCTGGTCGCCTTGGCGATGCCGAAGTCGATCACTTTCGGCACCGGCCGGCCGTCGTGCAGCGTGACGAGCACGTTCGACGGCTTGATGTCGCGATGGATGATGCCCTTGTGGTGCGCGTGTTGGATCGCGCGGCAGACGTCGACGAAGAGTCCAAGCCGCGCGTGCGTGTCGAGCTTCTCCTGGTCGCAGTACTCGACGATGGGCATGCCTTTGACGAGCTCCATCACGAAATACGGTCGGCCCGTGGACGTCGCGCCGGCGTCGAAGACCTTCGCGATGTTCGGATGGTCCATCAACGCGAGCGCTTGGCGCTCCTGCTCGAAACGTGCGACCACCTGTTTGGTGTCCATCCCGAGCTTGATGATCTTCAGCGCGACGCGACGCTTGACCGGCTCCTTCTGCTCGGCCATCCAGACGACGCCGAAGCCGCCTTCGCCGATCTGCTGCAGCAGCTTGTAGCGGCCGACCAACGCGCCGGGCGTTTCGCCATCGACGACGTCGCTGCGGGTCTTCGGCGCGAGGAAGTCCGAGTCCATGCGCGCTTCCGCCGCGAGCAGCGCGTCGACTCGCATGCGCAGCGTCGCGTTGCCGCGACACGCGCCGTCGAGGTAGGCGCGCCGTTCGGCCGCGTCGCCGATCGCGCGCGCAGCGTGGAAGATGCTCTCGAGGTCGGGGGTGGTCATCGAGGATCGGGGGAGTGCGTCGAGAGGGAGGTAAGTCACGCCTCATGCGCAACCCCCCTGGAGGAAGCCTCACCAAAATCAGTTTCTTGCGCGACTCGGCTCGTGTAGCGGACGGCTAGGCGTTCGAGCGAGTTCTCGCGCAGGCAGGGGATCAGCGTACGCTCATCGCCGCCTCGATCGACCCGCGCCGTCGCACGCGAGTACGCCATCGTCTGTCCCGGCGACCGTGCTCGGACCTCGAGAGCGGCGTGTAGTCGGTGGCGCGCCGCGACCTGCTGGCGTTGGGCCGACGGTTCGGCCTGCGCGTTTCGTGGCCGGCGATCATCGGTCCGCGCCGAAGTTGCGTCCGTGTGCGCAAAGGGGTCATCAGGGAACGCCAGTGTCGGAGGGGTGCTGCTGGCGAGGCGCGAACTCACGTCGCCTAGGTCCAGGCCGACCCATTCGGCGGGTAGTCGAGTTTGCTGGCGAGTTCGTCCGCCGCGTCAGGCCCGAAGTCCGGGAATGGCAGCCGGCCGTCGCGCCGCCACTCGGCGACCCGCAATTCGGCCGCGCGCGTTCGCTCGTCGTCGTTGCCAGAGTCGCGAGCAAGATACGTGGTGTTCGAGGGAAACGCGAATCCCGTCCCCGACGCTCCGACGACATCCATGATGCGAAGCAGCAAGTCCTCCTGGATGGCGAGATACTCGTCGAAGTCTCGTGTCGTCACGAAGGAGAAGATCTCCAAGTTGAGTGAGTAATCCCCGTAGCCGACGAACCGGATCCGTGCCGGACTCGGATCGACTTTCGGGTGAGTGCGCAGCAGTCTGCGGATCTCGGTAAGTACCCAGCGCAACTGATCCGCTGTGGTCTCGTAGCGCAGACCGAGCACGGTGTAGAAGCGAATCTTGTCGCGCGCCGCGAAGTTCTCGAGCTGCATCTGCGCGAACTCCGCGTTAGGAATGGTGAGCAGCGTCCGATCGAGGGTGCGTACTCGAGTGGAGCGCATCCCGATGTCCTCGACGACTCCGAGTTTGTCGCCGAAGCGACAGAAGTCGCCGACGCGGATCGGTTGGTCGGTCACGAGGCTGACGCCGCCGAACAGGTTCTCGACCGTTTTCTGTGCAGCGAGCGCCAACGCGAGTCCGCCGACGCCCAGCCCTGCGATCAGACCCGTCGCATCGATCCCGAGGTGCTGGAGCACGGCGATCAGGCCCATGGCGAGCAGCGCGAACTTCGCTGTCTTCTCGACGAGCGGAACGACCGCGAGCGCGGACGTGCGTCCGGTGCGAGCGAAACGCGAGCGCAGGACGCGACCAAAGACGGTCACAGCGCGCACCATCAGCCAGGCGACCGCGAGGAATGCCACACCCGTGACCGACCCATCGAGGACGCGTTGCGCCGGCACAGCGAGATGCAAGTGATGCGCGGACGCGGAGAACAGCAAAACCGCGAGCGCCAAACGAACGGGCTGACGTCCAAGCCGCACTAGTTCATCGTCCACGTCGGTCGCCGACCGCGCGGCAAGCGGCTTCAACACGAACTCGGCGCATGCAACCAGAGCCCACGCCGCGAGCTGAGCTGCGGCCGCGAGAACCACGATCCCGATCCACTGCCAGAGTTGCACGTCGAAGAAGCGCGTTTCGGAGAGGACGTTTGGCAGGTAATCACCAAGCCGTCCGTAGCCGAACTCCTCGTACAGTCCCGGAACGCGGGACACGGTGCGCTCCGAGAAGCGCCACACACCGTCCGCCGCGCTGCGTTGCAAACGAATCTCGGCGCGTCCACCGCGCGTCGCTTCGATCGCTCCAACCCGTTCGAAGTCCGGGGGCAGGCCGTCGTCGAGTTCGCCCGACGGGTCGGTGCTGAGCGCATCGAGGTCGACCCAGAGCGTCTGGTCGAGCACCACCTTCAGTTTCCTCGCGAGCCGCGGGCCGGCCTCGGTGCGCGACGCTTCGGGCACGTTCGCAAGGTCCAGCAGCAGCGCGGCCTCGTCGTAGCGGCTCGACCGGCACGCCTCGAGAAAGGCGCGCGCGGCTCCTTGTGGTGTTTGCGTCGTCGCCGTGAGTTCCGGGTTCGCGCTAGGCGCCTGGCCGATCGTCGTCGAGGCGGTCGACGCGATGATCATGACGAGCGTGAATAGACGACGTAGGAACAGCATGCTGGACCTCCTTTCGGCGAGAAGACGGGAACGGCGCCAACGGCGGGGCGCGCGCCTACAGGACGACGCGGTGAGGAGTCTCGAGCGCACCATCGCCCAGAGTGCGAGCGGGATCGCGGCGTGATGTCCCGCCGATTCGA
This sequence comes from Planctomycetota bacterium, assembly GCA_023150475.1. Classification (GTDB taxonomy): domain Bacteria; phylum Planctomycetota; class UBA1135; order UBA1135; genus JACRIN01. The sequence continues at coordinate 236,170 of JAKLKU010000003.1, read as the reverse complement.
CGGTGACTTGCGTGCGCAGCGCGCGATCGACGCGTACCACGCGAGTGTCTCGGGCCGTTGCTAGCTGAGTAGTGACGATCGAGTCATGCGCGATGCGCGCACAGCGGTGCGAACGCGTTCGCGAGCTCAGCGAGTTCGAGCTATTCGGGGGACCTATCGCTCGATTCGGGCGGAGACGAGACGTCTGCCGGCACGCATCGGCTCAGGCGAGCGAAGAGCCATGCGCGAGCGAAGGCCCAGTCGCGGTCGGCCGTCGCCGGTGCGATTCCGAGAGAGCGCGCCGCATCGTCGAGCGACAAGCCCGCGAAATAGCGCAGTTCGACCAGCCGCGCCTTGCGGGCGTCGACACGCGCGAGCTCGACGAGCGCGGCGTCGAGATCGAGCAGCTCGGCGTCGTCGCGCGCGTCCGCCGCGAGCTCGGGATCGAGTTCGACGCGCGCTCTGCCACCGCCGCGTTTCTCCGCGGCGCGCGCACGGGCGCGCTCGACGAGGATCCGGCGCATCGCTTCCGCGGCCGCGCCGAAGAAGTGGCGCGCGCCATCGAACTGCGCGAGCGGGCCCGCGTCAGAACCGGCGAGCCGCAACCAGGCCTCGTGCACCAACGCCGTCGCGTCGAGCGTTGCGCCGGGCCGCTCGTGCGCCATCCGCGCGGCGGCCAACGCGTGCAACTCGGCGTACACGCGCGGGAAGAGCTCGTCGGCCGCGGCGCGATCGCCCGCGTCGAGCAGGGCGAGCAAGCGGGTCACGTCGCTCGGCATGCGGAGAGGATAACGTCGCGCCGCATTCACTCGCTCTCTTGCCACGCGCGTGCACGCTCGCGGTGGAGCGCTGCGTCTGCGTCCCGCCCGAGAGCTTCGAATTCGTCGGCGAGTTCGCCTTCGATCTTCGCCGCGAGGTCCGGACGTCCGTACGCGGTCTCGTCGAGGCACGCGAGCGCTTCCGCGAAGCGTTGAGCCGCTTCGCCGTGCGTCCCGCGTTTCGCGAGGCACCGCGCGAGCCAGAGCGGCGCTTCCGCCGCCGTCCAGCCTTGCCGCGGCACGTACTCGAGCGACAGAGCGAGCGCTTCGCGCAGGATCGGCTCCGCGCGTTCGAACTCACCGGCTTTCACGAGCACCGAGCCCATGCCGGCGGCCGCCTTCGCCGTCTGCGGCGAATCGCCGGTCAGTCGACGACAGAGTTCGAGCGCTCGACCGTATTCGTCGGCCGCGGCGTGCAGGCGCTCGAGACGCGAATTCACGGCTGCGAGGTTGAACGCGAGGCGCGCGTCCTCGAGACCTTCGCTCTGCAACGTCCGCGTGCGGATCTCGCGCGCTTCGACGAGCAACGGCAGCGCGTCGGCGTGCCGACCCTGTGCGTTCAGCGCGACCGCGAGGTTCTGCAGGTGGCGCGCGAACTGCGGATGCTCGCGTCCGTGCCGCCTCGTCACGACGTCGAGCACGCGGCGGTACGCGCTCTCGGATGCAGCGAAGTCGCCGCGCGCGTTCGCGATCTCCGCCCGCAGCACGAGCCACGAAATCGCAGCGACGGTGTCGCCGTGGACCTCGGAGCTCGGATCGGCTTCGAGTGCCTCGAGCCGCGCGGCCGCAGCGTCGAGGTCGTGACGGCGGAAGTCGTTCGCCGCGAGCTCGAGTTCGAGATCGTCGGCCAGGCCCGCGAGCTTGCCGGCGGCGAGCGCAGCGTCGCGGGCCAGCGCGAGCTCGCGTTCGGAGCGCTCGTATTCGCCGAGCTGGCCGAGCGCGCTGCCCGCGAGTCGGTGCAACTCCGCTTCGGGCACGCTCGCGACCTCACGCAGCTCGAGCGCGGCTTCCGCGAGTTCGAGCGCTTCGCGCGGCCGGCCCAGCGAGTTCTGGACCTTCGCGAGCTCGGCGAGCAGCGGTCCGCGCACCTCGGGTTGATCGTCGAGCGCGGTGCGAATCCGCCGCGAGCCCTCGTCGACGAGCTCCTGCACGCTGCGGGTGCCTGCGTCGGCGCCGTCGGTGTCGCCCGAGCCGAGCAGCCCGAGGAAGAACGTGAGCATCTCGCGACGCACGGCGAGCTCGTGCACGGCGGCATCGCGTTCCTGGCGGATGCGCCACCACGCGATCGACGGGGCGACGACGAGCAAGAGGAAGCCGAGCGCGAGCGCGACGGCCGCGGTCGGATTGCGTTGCATCCAGCGACGCACGCGCAACGCCGTGCTCGGTGTCCGTGCTTCGAGTGGCCGGAGCTCGAGCATGTTGCGCAAGTCGCTCGCGAACGCTGCGGCGCTCGGATAGCGGCGCGCAGGATCGGGCTCCATCGCCGTGGCGCAGACGATCGCGGCGTCGCGAGGTACGGCCGAGTTGCGAGCCGAGAGCGGCGTCGCATCGCCCGTCGCGATCGCACGCAACAACGGCTCGAACGAATCACCTTCGAACGGCAGTCGCAGCGCGAGCAGTTCGTACAGCGTCACGCCGAGCGAGTACACGTCACCGGTCGCGTCGGCCGCCGCCAGACCGCCGCTCAACCGTTCGGGCGGCATGTACGGCAAGGAGCCGGCTTGCGAGCCGGTGCGCGTGATGCGGCTCGACTCGGTCGTGCTCGCGAGACCGAAGTCGAGCAGCAACGCCCTCCCGTCGCGCGTGACGACGACGTTCGACGGTTTCACGTCGCGGTGGAGCACGCCGTTCGAGTGCGCGTGCTCGAGCGCGTCGGCGACCTGGGCGATCAAACGGCAGCACGCTTGCACCCATGTGCCGGCGAACGGATCGGCGCCCGAACGTGTCGCGCGAGGCGTGGCCGCGGAGTCCACCGCCGTCGCAGTCGCCGAGCGCTGCGGCGAGCTCAGCGCGGCGCGCAAGTCCGCGCCGGAGAGCCGTGCCGGATCACGCTCCTTCACGGCTTCGATCACGTCGGCGAGCGACCGGCCGTCGACGAGCTCCATCGCGAAGAACGGCAGCCCCGCGTCTTCGCCGACGGAGTAGATCGGCACGATGCCGGGATGACGGAGCTTCGCCGCCGCTTCGACTTCGCGGCGGAAGCGTTCACGCGCCTCGTCGAAGTGCAGGCTCTCCGGTCGGATCACCTTCAAGGCCACGTCGCGCGCGAGCACTTCGTCGCGCGCTCGATACACCACACCCATGCCGCCCGCGCCGAGCCGCTCGAGCAGGCGGAAGTCGCCGAGCCGTTCCGGCAGGTCTCGACGGGGCGCAGCGGAATCGGTCATGTGCAGACGCTAACCGCCGAGTGATGCCTGCGACAGTCGAGCGTCCGCCGTTCGCCGAAGTTCGTCGGCTTGACGGATCCTGGACGTCGGTCGAGGATGCGCCGATGGACGAGCGCGTCGAGGAGTCCGCCGGAGAAGAGCGCGTCGTGCTCGTCGACGCCGACGGGCGCGATCTGCTCGAGGCCGACGGTTCGCAACGCACGCTCGGCAAGACCGAAGCGCACGCGCGCGGCTCGCGGCATCGCGCCGTCAGTGTGTTCGTGTTCGACGGCGAGCGGCTCTTGCTGCAGCGGCGCGCGGACGGCAAGTACCACTCCGGCGGTCTCTGGACGAACACGTGTTGCACTCATCCGCGGCCGGGCGAAACGCCGCTCGCGGCGGCGACTCGGCGACTCGACGAAGAGATGGGCGTGCGCTGCGAGCTCGTCGAGCTCTTCCAGTTCGTCTACCACGCCCGCGTGGGCCGTGACGTCTTCGAGCACGAGTTCGACCACGTCTTCGTCGGCGCCTGGCGCGGCGAGCCGACGCCGCTCGCACGAGAGGTCGCGCAGTGGCGGTGGATCGACGTGACGGAGCTGCGCGCCGAGATCGAACGCGAGCCGACGCGCTTCACGTACTGGCTGCGCCACTGCCTGACCCGCGTCCTCGCGGCGCGGTGAGTCACTTCGAGGCTCGCGCAAGAGTTCCGTCGAGCTCGATGCGGAGCTCGCCAGGCTCGTGGCCGGGCGCCCAACCGTACGTGAACGCCATGCCGTAGAGGCCGGAGTTCAGCGCGCCGACGACGATGCGGCTGCGCCGCGGCGGAGCCACCGGCAGCGCGGCGATCGAAAAACCGAACTCCGTGACGTTCAGGTCCGGATGGCCTTCGGCGAGCGCTCCGAGCGCGCTGAAGTCGCGGCCGGAGACGAGCGTCACCATGCCGATGCGATTCTCCCAGACGTCGAGCGAACGATCGACACGCGCGGGATCACCGATCGCGAGGTCCGCGATGCCGTCGTCGTCCTGGTCGCCGACGTTCGCGAGCGACCAGCCGAACGCGTTCGCGAGCGGGCCGCCGGTTAGCGTCGCGAGCCGGCGACTCGTCGCGCTCGAGAACACGAACACGGCCCCGCCGCCGATCGCTCGATCGGCGCCGACCGCGAGCTCGGGACGCCGATCGCCGTCGATGTCGTCCAAGGCGGCGAGCGCGCAACCGAAACCGCTCGGCGCGCCCTCGCTGCCTTCGTCGGTCAGTTGACGAATCAACGTGCCCGTGCGGCCCGAGAAGATCGACACCCGTCCCGCGCGCGATGGCCCCGCGAGTTCGCGTTCGACGGCGGACTGAGTGGCGCGCAGCGGTTGTGGCAGCTCGAGTCGAAGCGTCGAATCTGCGTAGCGCGGCGACCAACGTCGGCCTTCGAGATCGAGCCGCAACTCGCCGCTCGTCGCGATCGCAATGTCGTCCATGCCGTCTCCGTCGACGTCGCCGGCACTCGCGACGACGCCACCGAACCAACGCCCGAGCTCCACGCCTTCGACGCCGGTCGCGAACGTGCGGAGCAGCGCGCCCGTGCGGGCCGAGAACACGTAGGCTCCGCCCAAAGCGTCGTCGGTCGTGTCGGTGCCCGCACGCGGTGGACGCAGCGGCGAGCCGACGACGAGTTCTCGTGCTCCATCGCCGTCGAGGTCTTCTACCGCCGCCAGCGACAGGCCGAACACCGACGTGTCGCCTTCGTCGAAGCCGCGCAGCCGACGTAGCAGCGTGCCCGAGCGACCCGAGTAGACGCGCACTTCGCGCGCGAACGCGCTGCCGACCGCGAAGTCGTCAGCACGGTCACCGTCCAGATCGCCGAGCCCGACGATCGACGCGCCGAAGAGCTCCTGCTCGCGCTCGCCGTGCAGTTCGAGCAGCAGCTTGCCGTCCGAGCTCCGGTGGATTGCCACTCGGCCGTGCATTGGCTCGGTCGAGCGAAATTGGACGTCACCGAAGCGTGCGCACGGCTGTCCGACTGCGATGTCGAGGACACCGTCCGCATCGACGTCGCCGACGCTCGCGACGCAGCAGCCGAAGTTCCCGTTGAAGCTGCGCGACCCGGCGCCGAGCGCGAAGTTCCCGGCGGCGAGTGCGACGCCCAAGGAACGGACGAGCAGCGCGCGGATCATCGAGCCTCCGTGCGGTTCAACGTCGAGCGCGCTTTGCGGTGGGCGCTTGCGCGTCGGCGCGCTTGGTCGCGCTCGGTTTGGCTCCGGCGCGCTTCGCCGGGCTCGGCTTGGCCGCGGCGCGCTTCGGCGCGCTGGTGCGCATGAGCCCGTGGCTCTCGGCGATCCAGCGCGCGAGCACCGCCTCCGCCGGCAAAGCGTCGAGCGAGAGCTTCGTCCAACCGCCGGTTCCGACCTCCGCACCGAGCTTGCGCGCCTCCGCCGCGAATTCGGCGAGCTTCAGACGAACGTGTTCGCGCGAAACGAAGAGGAACGCCTTGTCGTCGACCTTGTACGTGTGGCTCTCGAGCGCCGTGCCCGCGCACGCGACGCCGCGCGTGACACCCTCGAGCGCCCGAGCGATGGAATCGAGCTTCGACATGCGCCCCAGCGTAACAGTCGACGATCGTGCAGTTCGTCGCGAGCCCCACGGCGATCGGCAGGGTGCCGATTCGTCGTAGCGGTGCCGAGCGCTACCGAGCCGGGGCGGCACCGGTGCGCGGGGTGGGCGCGTTCACCGATGGTTCGCGCCCGCTCGACGCGTTCACGTCCGCTCGACGCGGCAGCGGGCATGTCCGACGAATCCGCGGAGCTCCGCGTGCCCCGACCCGTCCGCGCAGCCGCTGCGTTCGGGGGCTCAACGGATGATGCCGCGCATGCCGGATACGCCCGGGAGGATTTCGCTGCGCGCCAAGCGCGTGCGTTCGAACTGAATTCCGTCGATCCCTGTCACAGTCGGACGATCCAAGTCACTCCGAATCCGTCGCACCCCTCGAATCGTCGGTTTCGGCGAAGGGAGGCGGCGGCGATTGGCGTTCGTTGGGTCGTCCGCAGGGATCCAGGAGGTCCGGCATGCTCTCGAAACTCGCGCTCGCGTCGTTCGTGCTCCTCGTCACTTCCGTCGCGAGCGCGCAGAGCCCGGTTCACGTCGGCGGACGGACGGCCGTCTCTCGCGTGCCGCTCGGGACCTGCGCTCCGACGGGCGTGAGTCACTCGATGACGTTCGTGCCCGGCGTGCCCACCGTGAACACGTTCGTCGCCACGGCGGACCCGGAGCTCCGGAAGTTCATCGTCTACGTCCCGAGCACGTACTCGCCGCTGAACGGGCCGTACCCGGTCGTCTACATGTTCCACGGCACCGGGCAGCTCGCGCAGAACATCATGCACAACACGACGTGGAACCACGCCGCGGAAGTGTTCGAGTTCATCGCCGTGTACCCCGAAGCGCTGCCGTACCTGCTGGTCGACGGCACCGTGAAAACGAAGTGGCGCACGGACTCGGTGGAGGAGTTCGTCGTCGATCCTTCGGAGTTGCCGATGGCCGACGACACGAGCTTCGTGCACGAGCTGCACGACACGTTGCTGACGCATCTCGCCGTCGACTGCGAGCGTGTCTACGCGAGCGGCTTCTCGAACGGCGGTGGCTTCGTCAAACAGGAGCTCCGCGTCGACCTCGCCGACGTCTTCGCGGCGACGAGCTCCGCCGGCGGCATCGGCGCGACCGGCGGCGTTCCCGCGGACTACCATCCGGCGAACGGCGTCGACTTCCGCCCGCACTTCGAAGTCGTCGGCACGAAGGACGACAAGAAGATCGCGAACTGCATCACGGCCGGCGATCTCGCGCCGGGCGACATCCTGCCGCGCAAGGTGGTCGACGTGATCGCGACGCCGTGCATGTGGGATCCGCTGCTGATGTTCGCCGAAGGCGTCGGCATGGATCCGGCGCTCTACACGACGATCGAGGACCCGAACTACACGCAGTTCCTGTGGAACAGCGTGGTGCTCCCCGGACCCGGCCCGACCGAATACCGCTTCCGGATCCTGCCGAACATGCTCCACGAGTACCCGAGCGGCACGAACCACCCGATCGACTACGTGCCGATCCTCTGGAACTGGTTCAGCCAGTACACGCGCTGAGCACGTCGCCGCCGCGTTCGTCGCACGTGCTGCTCGGATCGATCGATCGTCGAACCGAGTACTCGGTCCACTCGCGCGGCTTCTCGCGCGCGAATCACGCAGTCGTCGTCGCCCCTGCGACGGCCGGCGCGAGTCGATCGGGCGGGCCGGCGCCGCTCCGCAGGTCAGGCGTCGGTCGCGGCGGCGTAGTCCTTCGCGCCGGCCTGAGTCTGGCCGGTGGCGCGGACGTACATGTCGAAGAGCTTCTGCTCGATCGGGAACTTGTAGGCGCCGCGCTTCAGGCGCCAGCCGGCCGCCTTCGAGAGCAGGTCACGCATCCACTGCGGACCTTCTTGCACGTGCTTGTCGTAGATCGCCGCCGTGTTGTTGTAGCGGGTCCACGTGAAGCGCACGTCCTCGGGGAGCGGCGTGTTGTGCGCGTTGTACTTGTACTCGAAGCACTTGCCCCACTCGTGGAAGTCCTTCGGCGGGACGTAACCGAGTTTGACCGCGGTCTGGAAGTCCTCGGTGCCCGGGATCGGGCGGAACGGATAGACCTCGGAGCCCGCGATCGGATACCGGTGCTTCACCGCGGCCGCTTGCTTGAGCGTCGCGATCATCGATTCGCGCGTCTCGCCCGGGTAGCCGATGATCCAGAACGTGCCCGGCACGATCCCGCGGTCGGCGAGCTTGCCGATCGCCGTCGGGATGTTGTCGATCGAGATGAACTTCTTGATCCGCTCCTGCATCTCCTTCGTGCCGGTTTCGGCGCCGAGCCAGAGCAGGTGGCACTTCGATTCCTCGAGGAGATCGAGCGTCTCCTCCTTGTACCGCATGATCGTTTCGATCTCGATCGTGCCGTTCCAGTGGATCGGCACCTTCAGCTTCACGAGCTCTTCGCAGAACTCCTTCGTGCGCTTCTCCGCGACGCCGAAGTTCGCGTCCTGGAAACGCAGCACGTCGAACTTGAAGCGTTGCTGCAGCTCCGCGATCTCCTCGGCGAGTTGTTTGCCGGGGATCGCCTTCCAACGCCGGCCGGTCAGTGCCGGCGAGCAGCAGAACGTGCACGGCTCGGGGCAACCGAACGACGAGAAGTGACTGAAGCCGCGCGGCGGATTGTCGGGCGTCCACTTGCCGGGCAGCGGGAAGCGGTGACGCACCTTGTCGTGCGTCGGCTCGGTCTGGAGCTTCGCGTAGCGCTCGTACTCGAGCAGGTGCCACGGCACCGGTTTGATCTTGTCGAAGCCGACGACTTCGCGGTGCGCCGTGTAGACGACCTTGCCGTCGCGCATCACTGCGAGTCCGGGCACCGTCGCGAGGTCGACGCCGTTCGCGAGCGCTTCGCAGACTTCGAGGAACGTGATCTCGCCCTGACCGATGCCGACCGCGTCCGCGACGCCCGCGCCGAGCCACATCTCGGGCGTGACGCTCGGGAACCAGCCGCCCCAGATGATCGGCAGCTTCGGATAGCGCTCGCGCACGGCCTTCGCCGTCGTGTAGCCGTCGTAGACCTGATAGCCGAGGATGCAGGAGCTCGCGAAGAGCAACGCGCCCTCGCACGCCTCGATGCACTTCTCGACGTACTTGGGCTCGATCATCGCGTCGATGAGCACGACCTCGTAGCCCTCGGCGACCGGACCGGTCGCGATCTGGAGGAGCTCGAGCGGCAGCAGGTCGGCGCTGAAGCGTTCGCCTCGCGTCGGATCGGCGCGGTGCGGCAGGAACAGGACGATCTTCTTCTTGCGCTGGATCACGGTGTGTTCCCTAGGCGGGCGCGTGCGGCGTGACGCCGGAGGTCATGTCGCGCTTGATCTTCTCGGCCTGCGTCTGGCCGGTGACCTTCACGTACCAGTGGAAGAGCTTCCACTCGATCGGGAAGGCGTAGTTCTTGTTCTTGAGGCGCCAGCCGGCCATCGAGCGGATCATCTTCCGCACGGAGCCGGAGCCTTCTTGGACGAGCTCGTCCCAGAACGTCGAAGCGACGCCGTAACGACGCCACTCGCGCAACACGTCGGGCGGCAGACGGATGTCGTCGATGTCGAGCTTGTACTCGAGCATCGCACCCCATTCGTCGAGCGTGCGCGGCGGCTTGTAGCCGTTCTTGACGGCCGCGGTGAAGTCCTCGGTGCCCGGGATCGGACGGAACGGGAAGATGTCGCTCGCCGACTTCGGGAACTTGTACTTCATCTCCGCGGCGAGGCGGATCGTCGCGAGCATCGATTCACGCGACTCGTTCGGGTAACCGATGATCCACGACGTGCCGGTCTGGATGCCGCGTGCGTTGAGCTTGTGCAGCGAGCTCTCGATGTCGGGGATGTGGATCTGCTTCTTGATCTTGTCCTGCTGCTCCTTCGAGCCCGCTTCGGCGCCGAGCGCGGCCATCGAGAAGCGTGAAGCCCCGAGGAGATCGAGCGACGCGTCCTTGTAGCGCGCGATCGTCTCGACTTCGTACGTCGCGTTCCACCAGAACGGCGTCTTGGCGTTGACGAGCTCGCTGCAGAACTCGTTCGAGCGCTTCTCGTGCACGCCGAAGTTGGCGTCCTGGAAGCGCAGGATGTTGAACTTGAAGCGTTCGTGCGCGGCGAGCACGCGTTCGGCGAGCAGCTTGCCCGGGAGCGCTTTCCAGCGCCGCGCCGTGACGAGCGGCGAGCAGCAGAACGTGCACGGCTCGGGGCAGCCGAAGCTCGAGAAGTAGCTGAAGCCGCGGTATTGCGTGCCCGGTTTCCAGCCCCACGGATCGGCGTACTTGTGGCGGATCTTCGACGAGCCCGTGTCGTTCTGGCGCGCGACGTACTTCTCGAAGTCGAGCAAGTGCCACGGCACGTCCGGGATCTTGTCGAAGCCGATCACTTCGCGGTGCGGCGTGTAGACCGGTTGTCCGTCGCGTTGCACGACGAGACCCGGCACCGTCGCGAGGTCGACGCCGTTGTCGAGCGCTTGCACGACCTCCCAGAACGTCAGTTCGCCCTGACCGAGGCCGACCGCGTCCGCGATGCCCTCGGAGAGGTAGAGCTCGGGTTGGACGCTCGGGAACCAACCGCCCCAGATGATCGGCAGCTTCGGGAAGCGCTGGCGCACCTTGCGCGCGACTTCGGCGCCGTGGGCGATCTGGTAGCCGAGGATGCAGGAGCTCGCGAAGACGAGCGCGCCGTCGCACGCCTCGAGGACGCGCTGCTCGTAGTCGTCGTGGATCATCGCGTCGATGAGCACGACCTCGTACCCGGCTTGGTCCGGGAACGTCGCGATCTGCAGGAGCTCGAGCGGCGTCAGGTCCGCCGAGACGCGCACCCCCTGCGCCGGGTCGGCGCGGTGGGGGAGGAAGAGCACGATCTTCTTCTTGCGCTGGATCATCGGGTGTCGAGCACGGTGTTCGGGGCGCCCTACGGGGCCTCCGGCAGGTCAAAAGCTGACGAGCACGGAAGTGTATGCGGCGGGGCGGTGGATTGGGCGCTCGGCGCGAAAAGACTTCCTCGGAAAGTGTCCACCCGAACGGCTCGCCACTTGGCGCGGGAGTTTCAGGCCGGTGAAGCATACCCGCCGGTGCAAGGCCCCGCTCGCCTCGAACCGCGCCCGGGGCGCGGCGAGCCGGATGGCATCGAGATCGGCTGAGCTGGCGATCGGCGGCAAGCAGCGGCGGCGGCGCCGCCACGGCGCGCGAAGGGGGCTCGCCCGAGTGGCCGGCCTCGAGCGGGACGCGACGGCAAGCGCGCCGTGTGACGCGTCGGCCGCTGCCGTGACCTGGCGCCGCTGGTCGGCCGCCGAGCCGCCGGCCAGCAGACGGAACGCCGGCCGACGAAATGCCGGCCGACGAAACGCCGGCCGACGAAACGCCGGCCGACGAAACGCCGGGCTGGGCGCGCCGGCCATCCGGTCACGGACCCCGAGGCTTCCGCGGCGAGAGTTCGGGGCCTCCTGAAAGGACTCCTCGTCCTCGCGAAGGTTTCACGCCTCGCCGGATTTCCTGCGCAGCGATCGGTGGCAGTATCGTCCGAGCTCGCTATTCGTCGCGGCGAGACCCGCCAAAGGAGACGCGCATGACCGGCAAGTGGGTGACGCTCGAGGAAGGCTCGCCGGGCTTGATCCTCGCGCTCCAGGCCGAGATCGAAGCGCACGGCATCCCGACCTACGTGCCAGCGATGATGACCAAGCTCGCCGACCCGACGATCACCGGCGGGAACTGCTTCGACTGGGAGTTGCAGGTGCCCGAGAACGCGCTCGCCGAGGCGCGGGAGATCCTGCGCGAGCGCAGTGCACACGGTCGCGCCGCGCTCGACGAGGCGACCGGAGATTGAGCGGCGCGCGCGGACGGTCTCTGGTGGCCGCGCGGGCGTGTCACTGCGACGCGTAGTTCGCCGTCACCCACGCCGCCCACGCGGCGTCGAACTCCTGGTAGGTCGCGTACCCGAGGCACGTCGGGAAGCTCTCGCGGTGCACGTCGAGCAGGTTCGAGCCGTCGGCGTAGCCCTTGGCGTCCGTGCGGCCGTGGATCGCGTCGTTCAAGCACGCGAAGCCCTTCGGATTCGTCTTCACGAGGAAGTCGACCATCGACCACGTCACGAAGTGCGTTGGCAGCGTGAGGTCGGCGTAGTCCTTCATGTTGACGAGCTCGGCCATGCGCGGCGCTTCGCCGGCGGCGACGAGCTTCTTCACTTCCGGCTCCCACTTCGCCTTGCTGGTCATCGCGGCGACGGAGCCTTCCGAGGAGTCGAACGTGTTGTACTTCGGCGTGATCTCGCGCTCGACGAAGTGGCCGAGCCCCTCGCGGATCCAGATCGGCGTGTCGTAGCTGTAGTGCTTGAACGCGTCGAGCATGTTGATCGCGAGGTTGAAGCCGACGTGGCCGTGCAGCGCCATGTCCTCTCGCAGGCTGCCTTCCGTGATGTTGATCACCACGGTGATCGTGTCCTTGTCGGTGATGTTCCAGCGCTGGTTCTTCTTGGTGGGCAGGCCGAACTCGTTCTTGAGGTACGTCGTCAGCGCGGCTTCGGCAGGGAGCAGCAACACCTCGAACTTGCCCTTCTGCCCCATGTACGGGCCTTCGCCCATGTACTTGCCGGTGGTGTCCCAAGGCTTCGTGCCGTCGGGGAACATCGAATCGTCGACGCCGAGGAGCTCCTGCACGCGAGCGTAGATCTCCTCGCAGCGCTGCGCGTAGAGGTGCGTGCGCAGCCACGGATCGATCACGCGTTCCTTCGGGTCCACCTTGGGCAGCACGGCGGCGAGTTTCTCGAGCTCGGCGCGGAACTTCTTCTTCTCGTCGTCCTTGACCTTCCACGCGCCGAGCGCGAACCCGATCTCGAAGTGCTTCGACTGGAGCCACTTGACGTCGTACGCGGCGAGCAGCGTTTCCGCGCGCTCGATGCCGTTCGCGCCGAAGTCGAACGGGCCGTGATTGACCAACCCCGCCTTCGCCATCAACTCGGGATCGTTGCCGCAGTACGGACAGACGTCCTTGTCGTCCTTCTTCTGCGCGAGGAGCGCGCCGGCGAGCGCGACCAGCGCGATGCAGAGCGCGACGAAGCGTCTCACAGCCGCGCCTTCAGCTTCTTCGCCATTTCGACGGCGTCGAACACCGGCAAGTCGACGAGCGGCTGCTCGCCGTCGAGCAACGCGCGGACGGCGTTGATCGCCGCGATGCGCACCGTGTTGTCGTTCGAGTCGAGGAACGGCTTGACGATGCTCCGGGCGCTTTCGTCGCCGCAACCGCCGAGCAAACGCAAGGCGCCGACGATGCGCGCACGGTCGGGCGCCTTCAGCGCCGGGTCGTTGGGCTTCGGCGAGTCGCTCGGCTTCAGTCCGGCCGCGACGAGTTTGGTCGCCTCCGCGCCGCGCACTCCGGCGAGCGCCGCATGAGCGTCCGCCCCGTACTTGCCCCAGTTGTCGTAGGCGTTCGCGATCAAGACGTCGAAGCCCGCGACCGAACCGGCGGACGCGCACGCGATCGCGGCGCGCATCACTTCCTCCTTGTCGGTCTCCTTCTTGTCGAGGCCCTTCTTCGCGCTCGCGAGCGCCGCTTCCGCCGCTTTCGCGACGCCGGGGTCGAGGAACGTCGCGGTCCGCGCGAGCGCCCACTTGCGCAGGTTCGGCGACTTCGACGCGAATTCCTTGGCGAGCAGGCGCGAGTGCTCGGCGGTCGTCAGCAGATCGAGCACCTCGACGACCCGCACCCGCGCATCACGATCCTCTTCGCGCGCGAGGGCCGCGATCAGGTTCGGCGCGGCGCCCGCGCCGTAGGTGAGCAGCGCGTCGCGCGCCTGTGTGCTCATCTCGGGCGTGCGGGCCTTGCGGAGGCGTTCGACGTCGAGTTTGACCTTCTCGACGACGTCGGCGCCGAGCTTGGGCCACGCTTCGGCTCGCACGACGTCGCTCCGCGCAGGTTCGCCGCCTTGCGCAGGGCGCGCGCTCGTGGACGCGAGTGTCGGAACGGCGAGGAACGCCGCGACGAGCGCGGCGCGGACGAGCGACGACTTCACGGCGAGTGGACTCCCATGCGGTATTGCAGGAGCTCGGGCACGATCGTGCGCCATGCCGGATCGAGGATCTCGAGCTCGACTCGGTCGTAGGCTTCTTCGACTTGGATCAGTCCCTTGCCCTCGGGCAAGTAGGGGAACGACACGGTCTCGAGCTCGAACTCGGTCTGGATCGGCAGCGCGCCGTCGACGCGGCGCAGGCACTTCACGAACGTGAACGCGCCGATCTCCTCGAACACATCCGACCACTGGCCGGGTTGCAGTTCGAAACAGTGCGCCCAACGAGCGATGCCGACTTCCGAGTAAGGGCCGGACACGAGCGTGCCGCCGCTGGTGCCTGGTGCGAGCGGACCGGTCCATTCGCCCGAGTCCACGGCCTTGCGCGCGGTCTCGGCCGCGAGGCGCGCGCGTTCGTAGGCCTCGGGGCCGGCGAGCACGCGCGCGACGGCGCGCGGCAGGACGATGTTCGTCAGCGCGACGCGCTGCAATTGTTTCTCGACGAATCGCGGTTCGATCAACGCGATCGCGGGCAAGTAGGCGTCGACTTCGCTCGTTGCGATCGGGATGTCGCCGCCGACGACGAGCGCCGTGCCCGCGGGCCAATTCCGCGACGCGGCGGAGCGCTTCGTTCCGGAGTCGCCGTTGGTCGCCACGCCGTCGTCCGACGGCGAACAAGCGAGCGGCGCGAGCGCCGCGAGGAGCACTGCGAACCTCATCAAGCCTCCTGACGCGCGTCGAAACGGCCGACGAACGACAACGCACGTTCGACGAGGAAGCGATACGTCGCGAGCACGTTCTCCTCGAGTGGCTCGAAACCGCGCGCAACCAGCATCGGCGGGAACGAGCCGACGTTCTCGAGGAACAGCGAGCGCGGATCGTTGTTGAACGACTCGATGCGCAACGAATAGGCGTTCGGCTGCTCGCCGTCGGGCGGGAACACCATGCGGATGCCGAAGAGCTGCGGTTCCCGACCGAAGTCCGCGGTCTCGTTCTGGAAGCCGAACATGCCTTGCTTCAGGTACGCGCGGCTGTCCTTGTACGCGCGGGGGTTGATCAGCGAGCAGATGGTCACTTGCTGCGCCGTGAACACTTGGATGCCGAGTTCGCGCGTGACGAGCTCGGACGTCGTGCGCACGCGCCGAGCGAAATCCTCGACGGTCAGGCCGGAGAGTTCTTCGCGGAAGACGAACCGGTCCGGGAGGAAACTCGCGGCCGACACCGCGCCGGGTCGAGTGACCGGATTCGAGAGCACCGCGCCGGTCGGAGTCACGGCGAAGCTCTTGTAGTCGGGGTCCGGCCCCTGGAAGAGCGTGTTGTGGACCCGTTGGATGGCGACGGGGTCCGGATGGGTCAGCGGATGCGTGACCTCGGTCTGGAACGCGATGCTGCGGGGCGCGTACTGCATGGGTGCGGAGCCTTCGCCCGCGAACGTTCTTCCTTAGCGTACCGACCGCGAGCTCGGTAGTTGCCGACCGAGTGGCGCGTTCGGCCGAGCCGCCGCGCCAAAATCCTCGGGGTTGGGGTTAACGAGAATCGAGCTCCCCCCGTAACCTTTCCGCCCCCGAAGGCCGAACCGGCGCGACGTGCGTCGGTCTCCGTCTCGCCCTCCGGCGACCGGGTCGGCGTCCTTCCACTCCCCTCGATCGTCATGAAGCCGATGCTCTCGCTCTTCGTTCCTCTCTTCGCCGGCCCCGCGTTCGCTTGGGCCTCCGCCTACGCGACCGGCTCCGAGGCCACGGTTCAGGCGCCGGTCGCCGCGACTGCGATCGCCCAGGATTCGTTGCTCGGCGGCCCGCTGGTCGTCGACGGCAAGGAGATCCCGCAGGCGGTGCTGAAGCGCTACCTCGCGCTCGGCGTCGGCTGGCGCCAAGTCGACCACGACAAGTTCGACATCGTGCTCGCGACCGAACTCGAGCGCCGCAAGGCCGCGGGCGAGGACGTCACCCGCTTCCGCCCGACCAAGGAAGAGATCGACGCGAAGATCGAGAAGGACCGAGTCGACTTCCTCGAGAAGTACCCGACGCTCGACTTCCCGACCGAAGTCGGCCGCGCGTACCTGAGCCTCGACCTCTATCGCGAGCAAGCCGCTCAAGCGATGACGTTCGACCGCGTCTTCACTCCCGAGGACCCGGACCTCTGGCCGCCCTTGACGCGCGAGATCGTGATGCAAGAGGGCCAAGGTTCGGGCCTGATCGACGACGCGAAGCAGAGCTACGAAGCGCGCAAGCAACGCGCGCTCGACGAAGGCCTCTCCGAAGTTCCGCCCGACGATCCGATCTGGGTCGAATACCTGCGCAGCATCGTGATCGAGTCGCTGCTCAAGTTCTCGACGATCGAGACCGCGGCCGAGCGGCTGCCCGCCGGCGTGTTGGTCTCGGTCGACGGCCGCCCGGTGACGGTCGACCAAGTGTTCAACCGCGTGCGCCCGCACGTCACGAGCGATCTGGTCGCCGACGCGCGCAAGTTCCTCGCGATCAAGGCGCTCGTCGAGGCCGATCTCGCGAAGAAGGGCGTGCTCGAGAGCCGCGACGAGTTCGAGAAGAACTTCGAACCGACCGAGCCCTTCCAAGAGACGTTGATGCGCTACCAGATGCTCGCGCAGAACGTCCAAGGTTTCCCGTCGATGGAAGCCTGGGTCGACTACAAGCGTTGCTTCCGCTCGTTCCAGAAGACGATCGCCGACGACTTGAAGGACGACGCGAAGCTGATGACCGTGCTCGGTCCGTGCAACGCGATCGTCGCGGCCGCGAAGGTCAACGTCGAAGTCATCCTCGCGTCCGCGTTCGACGACGCGCACTTCCGTTGGAAGGACAACGGTTGGGCCTACGCCGAGCAGCGCGCGAAGGAGATCAGGAAGGAACTCGACGCCGGCGCCGACTGGAAGGCGACGCTCGAAGCGAAGAGCGAGTTCTGGGACCCGCCGATGCCCGAAGTCGGTCAGAAGCCGCAGTTCGGTTTCAACTTCAAGGGCATGTTCGGCGAGCAGACGCGCAACCAGTTGCTGACGTACCTGCACGAAAGCGAGTACCGCATCTTCCTCGATGCGAACTCCGTGACCGACTACATCTTCTTCAAGCAACGCCCCGGCACGATCGAGGGGCCGCTCAAGGGAGCGCGCGGCTACTACATCGCGCGCGTCACCGGCACGACGCCGCCGACCAAGCCCTTGAACATGAAGGAGCCGAAGCACCGCGAGCTCGTCGAGACGCACTACACGACGGAGAAGTTCAACGCGTACGTCCAGGACCTGCTCGCCAAGGCGATCGCCGAACGGCGCGTCGTCGGGCTCTGAGAGCCGCCTGGCTCGCACGCCGAGCGAAATCCACGACCCCCGCGCGATCCTCGAGGTCGCGCGGGGGTCTTCGCTTTACATCGGCCCGCACGCCCTCGAAGATCGCGCGCCTTGAAGGACTCGAGCTTCGCCCGCCTGTACGCGCTCCTCAAGCCGCACGTCAAACCGCGGCTCGGCGAGCTCACGCTCGTCTTCCTGCTCGCGTTGATCGCCGCGTTCGGCCAGAAGCTGCCGATCCTGCTGATCGAGCCGATCTGGAGTCGGGTGCTCTTCCCGGGCGAAGAGTCGCTCCTCGGCGAACACGCGTCGAACTTCCAACGTCGCGTGATGGACTGGATCTTCGGCGCGCCGGGCGAGTCGTCCGTCGGGAGAGTGCTCTGGACGGTCGCGATCCTCCAGATCGTGATCGCGCTCGTCACGGCAGCCTCCGAGTACGCGTACACGTGGATGTCGCGGCGCGTGTCGCTGCGCATGATCGTCGACCTGCGTCTGCGCATCGCGCGGCACCTGATGGGGCTCTCGATGCGCTACCACGGCGAGCGGCGCTTCGGCGACCTGCTCTCGCGCGTCGCGAGCGACGTCAGCCACACGCTCGCGTGCATCAACACGAGCCTGAAGGACGTGCTGCAGGGCCCGCTGCTCGTGCTCGGCTCGTTGTTCGTCGCGTTCTGGGCCGCGCCGTTGCCGACGCTCGCCGTCGTGCTCTTCCTGCCGCTGCTCGCGTTGCCGATCGGCGTGATGGGCCGCAAGGTGCGCAAGCGCAGCACGAAGAGCCTGACGAGCCTCGGCGCGTCGGTGCAGGTCCTGACGCAGATGATCCAAGGCGTGCGCACGGTCAAGGCGTTCCGCGCCGAGGAGCGCGAGATCGCGCGCTACGCGGTCGCCAACGAAGAGTACGTCAGCGACTCGATGCGCATGGTCCGTGCGATCGCGCGCTCGGAAGCCGTCACTGCGCTCTTCTCGAACCTCGGCATCGCCGTGCTCGCGATCGGCATCGCCGTGCTGAACGAGTCGGTCGAAGGCAAGCTCTTCGACAACGGCGGCCAGATGGCCCAGTTCTTCCTCGGCATCTCGTTGATCTACTCGCACGTCAAGCGCTTCGCGAACGCCGTGGCGCGCGTGCAGGAGTCGACCGGCGCCGCGGATCGCCTGATGGGTCTGCTCGGCGAACCGATCGACGTGCGCGAAGTCGCGGCACCGAAACGCATCCAGTCGCTCGGCGCGGGTCTCGCGTTCGAGTCGGTGACGTTCACGTACCCGAACGGCGAACGGCCCGCGCTCGCCGACGTCGAGCTCACGATCCGCCCGAGCGAGACGATCGCGCTCGTCGGTCCGTCGGGCGCCGGCAAGACGACGTTCATCGACTTGCTCGCGCGTTTCATGGACCCCGAGCGCGGCCGTGTCAGCGTCGACGGCCACGATTTGCGCGAGCTCTCGCTCGACGACTGGACGCACCTCTACGCGATGGTCGGCCAAGTGCCGTTCCTGTTCCACGCGTCGGTGCTCGACAACATCCGTTACGGCAAGCCCGACGCGTCGCTCGACGAAGTGATCGCCGCCGCGAAGGCCGCGAACATCCACGAGTTCATCGCGACCTTGCCGCAGGGCTACGACACGATCGTCGGCGACCAAGGCGCGCGGCTCTCGGGCGGCCAGCGCCAGCGGATCACGATCGCGCGGGCCTTCCTGAAGGGCGCGCCGCTGCTCTTGCTCGACGAAGCGACCAGCGCGCTCGACAGCGAGTCCGAAGCGGTCGTCCAACAGGCCCTCGAGCGGCTGATGCACGACCGGACGGTGATCGTGATCGCCCACCGGCTCTCGACCGTGCGCAACGCGGATCGGATCGTCGTGCTCGACCAGGGCCGTATCGTCGAAGTCGGCACCCACGCCGAGTTGGTCGCCCGCGGAGGCTTGTACGCGCGGCTCGCGGCCGTACAACTTCAGGGCGACGCCGAGGTGCCCGTTTGACCGACCCGGAGAAGATCGAGGAGTTCGAGGAGCCGACGGGCCGCGTCGACGATTTCGATCTGATCGCGTTGTCGAACACGCGTGTCGGGTTCCGCATCGCGGGTTACGGCCTGCTCGCCGTTTTGGTGTCCGTGCCGTGGTTCGACGTGTACGCGCTCGACTTGGTGCTGACGATCGTGCGCATCGTCGGTTGGATCCTGATCGCCGCGGGCATGGCGATGATGGCGCCGACGCCGAACGGTCCGTTGCCGCGCTGGATGCAGGCGATCTACATCCTGCTGTGTTCGCTCGCGGCGTTGCGGATGATCGCGCGCGGTTTCGAGTTGCTCGCGCCGATCGTCGAGCTCGAACAGAAGCTCGTCCCGGTGCTGTGGGTCGCTTTCCTGGCGTTGCCGTGGATCCTCTGGCGTTTCTGTCAGTACCGTGGACTGACCGGCCGCGCATTGACGTGGCTCTGGAGCGCCGTGTTGTTGGTCGTCGTCTTCGGTCTGCACTGGCGCATCCAGGCGAACTGGTTGATGTGGGCGTACCCGGTGCTCGGCGTGCTGCTCTTCGTGCTCTCGAAGCAGACGGCGCGCGATCTCTGGCTCGACGCGGTCAACCGCCGCTCGAAAGCCGTGCTGCGCGCGCAGCAGGCGTGACGGTGTCAGCGTTCGACGAGACAAACCGCCTGCACGGCGACGCCCGTGCCGCCCGCTAGCGCGCCCAGGCCTTCGAGCGACTTGCCTTTCACGTTGACGGCGTCGGCCGCGAGGCCGACGAGCTCGGCGATTCGCGCTCGCATCGCCGCACGCTGCGGCGCGATGCGCGGACCCTCGGTCGCGATCACGACGTCGACGTTGACCGGCTTCCAACCGGCGGCGCGCACGCGGCGGACGACGTCGGCGAAGAGCTCGGCGCTGTTCGCGCCTTTCCAGCGCGGATCCTTGTCCGAGTAGAGCGTGCCCAAGTCGTCGAGCCCCGCCGCGCCGAGCAACGCGTCGGCGATCGCGTGCAACACGGCGTCGCCGTCCGAATGACCGAGCGGTCCGCTCGGATGCGGCAGCACGATGCCGCCGAGCACGCACGGCCGTCCTTCGACGAGCCGGTGCACGTCGAACCCGAGCCCGACACGCACGCTCATCGCGCGGCCTCCTTCCTCGAACGCGCGGCGAGGATCGCCTCGGCGATCACGAGGTCGGTCGGCGTCGTCACTTTCAGGTTCTGAGGATCGCCTTCGACGAGCGGCACGGGCCCGGAGTACTGCTCGTAGAGCGCCGCGTCGTCGGTCGGCTTGAAGCCGTCGGCGTGCGCGCGATCGCAGAGCTCGCGCAGCAATTCTGCGCGGAACACCTGCGGCGTCTGCGCGGCCCACAGCACCGAGCGATCGAGCGTGTGCTCCGCGTGCGTGCCGGTCGACGACACTTTGATCGTGTCGCGCACCGGCAGCGCGACCAGCGCGACACCTTCCCGCGCAGCGACTTCGATCGCTCGCGCGATCACTGCGCTCTCGACCAGCGGCCGCGCCGCGTCGTGCACGCAGACGATTTCGACGTCGCGCGACACGGCGTGCGCGCCGAGGCGCACCGAATCGCTGCGCTCCGCGCCGCCGGGCACGACCGCGCGCGTCTTCACGAGCGCGGGAGAGCTCGCGGCGAGCGCGCGCATCGCCCCGAGGTCGTCCGGGTGCGCGACGATCACGAGCTCGACGATCTCTTCGAGCGCGGCGAACGCTGCCGCAGAGACTTCGACCATCGTGCGGCCGCCGAGCGGCAGGAACGGCTTCTTGACCGTGTTCGGCCCCATGCGGGTCGCGTTGCCGGCGGCGACGAGCACGAGCGCGGCGCGCGGCTTCGAATTCGGATTCATCCCGTGGGCTTCCTGGGGCGCGTGCGGAAGCGTACGTTGCGGCGCGCTCGCGCAGAAGAGCTCGTTCGCAGGGGATGAAGAAGCAAATCGAGCGCGCCGTGGTCTGCGGCATCGACCCCGGCACCCGAGTCGTCGGGTGGGGCGTCGTCGCGTCGAAAGGGCGTGGCTACGAGCCGCTCGGCGCCGGCGTCCTCAAGCCGAACCCGAAGCTCGCGGTGCCGGCGCGGCTCGCGGAAATTCGCGCGGCGCTCGATCGGCTGTTCGTCGAGTTCGCGCCGACCGTCGTCGTCGTCGAAGAAGCGTTCGCCGCGCACAACTTCCAGAGCGCGCTCCGGATCGGCGAAGGCCGCGGCGTCGCGCTCGCGTGCGCCGCCGCCTACGGCGCGGAGGTCGTGCAGTACCCGCCGGCGGTCGCGAAGAAGACCATCTGCGGTCACGGCGGCGCGTCCAAGGAGCACGTCGCGCGGATGGTCGCGAGCCTGCTCGGACTTGCAACACCGCCGCAGCCGCTCGACGCGACCGATGCACTTGCGCTCGCGTTGACGCAGCACCTGCGCTCGTCGTCGCCGCTCGCGGGCTCGAAGCGCATGCGGATCGTCGACCCGACTCTTGTTCGACGCGCAGCGCGACTGTGAGATAGGCGCGACGATGCAAAGTCGTAGAGGGGAGCCGAAAGGCGAGGCAACCGACGCCAATCGCGCCGACGTCGTGCGTGGGCTCGGCGAACTCTACGCCGGCTTCGAAGTCGTCGATCGCGAGTTGGATCTCGGCGAGGGCCGTCGCGTCGATTGGGTCGGAGTCGATTCGACTGGGCGGCTCGTGCTCGTGCTGCTCGTGCGCGAAGACGGTGTCGAACCCGTCATCGCGGCGCTCGACGCGCTTGCGTTCGTGCAGAAGAACCGCGGCGTGCTCGCGGGGCACCTGCAGAACCAGCGTTTGCGGCCCGACGTCTCGCCGATCGTCGCGTTGGTCGCGGAGAGCTTCTCCGATCGCATGCTCGGTCGGCTTTCCAGCTTGAACGCGGAAGCCGTGCGGCTCTTCGAGTTGCGCACGGTCGCGAGCGCGCGTGGAGCGCACGTCTACCTCGCGCCGATCGAAGCACGGCCCGCGCGCGAAGCGGTGATCGCGCCGCGTGGAGCCGAAGTGTTCCTCTCGCGGCTCGACGTCGAACGCCGCGCCCTCGCCGAACTCGCGTTGAAGCGCATCGGACGCATCGACGACCTCGTCGGCTACACCGCGTCGGAGAAGACGGTGACGTGGCGTTGGCAAGGTGAGCTCCTGTGTTCGCTGAGTTCCGTCGACGACCAGCTCGACGCGCGGATCGAACCCGGTGGGGCGGGCGAGCGGCTGACTTCGACCGCCGACCTCGAAGCGTTCGTCGACCTGGCGCTGGCGCGCTACGTCGACTTGTTGGGTGCGGCGACGCCGCCCGGCGGAGGCCTCGGACACGGGCTCGCGGCCGCGCAGGAACCGCGGCTCGAACCGCGCGAGCTCCTGACCCCCGCTGAACTCGAAGCTTTCCGCCAACCGAGCTCTCCCTGACCTGGGCGTTTCGAATCCGAACGGATAACGGCCCCGCAACTTGACCGCGCGGGCCCATTCGGCAGCCTATCCGCGGCGAGGGGACGTCGGCGGCCGGTCCGGGTCAGCCGGGGTGCGTGCACGTTTGAAACGTCCCGCGCCGGTCCGGACCGAGCCCCGCGTCCCCGCTCGCAGCGGCCGCACCCGCGGACTCTGCCACGCCGTTGCATGGGCTGGTTGCGATGGATCGATCGACTTCCCGAGCGCCGAGGCGAGCGCTGGCCGGTTCGTCGACCGCTCGCCGGCCCGCGCGCGCTGCGTTCGAGCACGATCTGCGTTGCGAGCGGTAAGGGCGGCACCGGCAAGTCGGTGGTGACGGCGTCGCTCGCGACGCTGATCGCGGAGCGCGGCCGCACGTTGCTCGTCGACGCCGACCTCGGAGTCGGCAACGCGCACATCCTCCAGGACGTGCAGCCGACGAAGAGTCTTGCCGACCTCGTGCAGGGACGCGCGAGTGCACGCGAGCTCGTCGTGCCGTGTCGTCGCGGACTCGACCTGATCGCCGCGGGCTCCGGCGTGTCGCGCATGGCGTCGCTCGCGCCTCACGAGAATCGCCGCATCGCGGAAGCGCTCGAGGAACTCGACAAGACGTACGACTTCGTGGTCGTCGACAGCGGCGCCGGTATTTCGCCGCAGACGATCTCGTTCGCGGCGGCGAGCGACGTGGTGCTCATCGTGACGACGCCGGACGTCACGGCGATGACCGATGCGTACGCGTTCCTCAAAGTGCTTTCGGCGCGTGCGACCGAGTGCGTGCCGCTGGTGATCGTCAACCGCATCGCGGAGCCCGGCGAAGGCGAGCGCGTCGCGCACCGGCTCGGCGAAGTCGCGCAGAAGTTCCTCGGCCGCGAGCTGCGCTTCTTCGGCGCGCTGCCCGAGGATCGCGCCGTCGTGCGCAGCGTCGCGGCTCGCAGAGCGGTCGTGCTCTCCGAGCCCGGCGCCGCGATCTCGCTTGCGTTGCGCGGTCTCGTCGACGGTCTGCTCGCCGAGTTGGAGCATGCTCCGCGCGCCGGCCTCGGCCACACCCTGCACGAGCACCTCTCCGCCCTCGAACCTTGAGCGTGAGGAGCCAGCGGAATGACTCTTGGCGGTTCGTCGCCAAGTGCCATGCGCCGGACGTGTCTCGCATCTGTCGTCTGCTTTCGCGGTTTCGGGTGCAACCGTTCGGACGAGCGGCGGTCCAAGTCCGTGTATGGACACCTCACACGCGAAGGGCGGCGCGCGGTTGCGGCGCGATGACTTGTGGGCGTTGCTCGTGGTCGGCGCGCTCGTCGGCGATGCCATGTGGCTCGGCTGGCGGGCGCGGGAACCGACGCTGGAGCTCGAGCCGCCGGAACCGTCCGGCGGCTCGCCGAGCGCTCGAAGCTCTCCGGGGACACCGAAGGTGTCGGGTGGGCGTCTCGGCGACTCAGCACCGAACTCGGCGGCGAACTCGGCCGCGAACGCGGCGGCGCTCCCGATTGCCTTGCGCCACGCGCCGGATCCGGCGACGGCGTCGCCTCGCGAACTGCGTGTGCTGCCCGGCATCGGCGAGGCGCGCGCGATCGCCATCGCCGAGGCACGTTGGCGGCTGCCGCCGGGGCGCTCACTCGGCCTCGGCGACATCGCGGGGATCGGACCGGTGACCGAAGCTCGCGTGCGGGCGTTGCTCGATCATGCGGGGCTGCGCGCGAACGCGACCCAGGGATCGAGCGACCCGCTCGCATCGCCAACCGCGTCTCCCGCTCGGGTGCCGCCGGCCGGCGCAAGTTCGGAGCCAGCCGCCGAGCCACGTGACGCGCCTGACATCGCGCCGCCCGTCGCGCCCGGCATCGCGCCAGATGTCTCGCCACGCGTCTTGCCAGGCGTCGCGCCAGGCTTCGCTCCAGGCGTCGCTCCGGGCGTCGCTCCAGGCGTCGCTCCGGGCGTCGCTCCGGGCCGCGGCCGTGTCCTGCCGCCTCCGCTTTCGCGCGCTGGCGACGGTTCGCCCCGATGGTCTGCCGCGTTCTCGGCGTGGGGGCCCGATCGCCAGGCCTCCCGCGACGGCCTGGGTAGTGGGGGGCGCGTCGGCGCCGTACACTCCTTCGACCCGTTCCCTCCGACGACGCTTGGACACCCCCGGATCTCGCCCGACCGCCGCGCCGCCGGCGCGGAAGCCGCGCATCGGCCTCCCTGAGCCGCTCTCGCGCGCGACGATCGACCCGCTGGTGCTCGCGGCGCTGGAAGAGGACTGCGGCCGGCGCCCCGACGGCTCCTACGTCTTCGGCGACGTCACGTCCGACGGCGCGATCCCGGCCGAGCGGCTCGCCAAGGCGAAGCTCGTCGCCAAGGCCGACGGTGTGCTCGCGGGCCTCGACGTATTCGCGCGCGTTTTCGAGCTCTGCGATCCGGGCGTGCGGATCGAGCGGCTCGCGGCGGACGGCCAGCGCATCGCGCCGAAACAGGAGCTCCTGAGGCTCGTCGGCCGGGCGCGCGCGCTGCTCGTGGGAGAGCGGACCGCGCTCAACTTCATCCAGCGCATGTCGGGCACCGCGACGCTGACCGCGCAGTACGTCTCGCGCACCGCCGGTCGCGCCCGCATCCTCGACACGCGCAAGACGACGCCTGGGCTACGCGTGCTCGAGAAGTACGCGGTGCGCTGCGGCGGCGGCGAGAACCACCGCATCGGCCTCTACGACGAAGCGATGGTGAAGAACAACCATCTCGACCTCGCGGGCAAGGACCTCGCGCTCGTGTTGCGCGAGCTGCGCGCGAAACTCGGCGACGATTTCGTCATCACCGCGGAGGCGCGCGACGAGGCCGAGGCGGTCGCGGCCGTCGCCGGCGGCGCGGACATCGTGCTGCTCGACAACCTAACGGTGTCGAGAATGCAGGCGCTGTGCCCGACGCTGCGAGCGCAAAGGGCCGCGCAGAGCCCACGGAAGCTCGAAATCGAGGCTTCTGGCGGCATCACGCTCGCGAACGTCGACGCCGTGGCGGCGTCCGGGGTCGATCGCATTTCGATCGGTGCGCTGACGCATTCGGCTCCGGCGCTCGACCTATCCTTGTATCAGGAGCCCACCCCGTGACCGCCCGACCCGGAGACGCCGCCCGCCAGATCCAGCGCGAGCTCGACTTGCGCTTGCCTGCCGCGCACTCCGGCGTGCGGGTCGCCCGGCACATGATCCGCACGTTCGCGCGTTCGAACGGCGTCGTCGGGCGCGACCTCGACAGTCTCTTGTTGGTCGCCGAGGAGCTCTTGACCAACGCCGTCGACCACGGCGGTGGGCACGCGGCGAGCGACGAGAACGAGCTCGAGCGTCCGGTGCAGGTCTCGATGAAGCTCCTGATCTCGCGCGGTGCGTGGGAGATCCGCGTCGCCGACCAAGGCGGCGGCGATCCGACGAAACTTGCCGCGATGCTGCATCCCGATCACGTGCCCGACCTCGACGACGAGCGCGGTCGCGGCTTCTTCCTCTTGAGCCGGATGGTGCAGAAGCTCTCGGTGACGAAGAGCGAGGACGGCAAGGGCATCGAAGTGATCGCCGTGCACCGTCATGGCGCCGCCTGAACGCCGCGCGCGCGCGACCGAAGCGCTGCGCGGCGTCGGCGACTGGTTGCTCTTGCTGCCGCGCGGCGGCGCGCTCGCCATCGCGATCGCCTGGATGAGCGCGATCGCTTGGATTTCGTCCCAGCCCGGCGACAGCGAACCCGGACCGTGGTGGCGCTCGGTGATCTGGAACGGAGGGCACGCGCCGATCTTCGGACTGCTCGGACTGTGGTTCGCGCTCGCGCTGCCGCGCCGCGCCGGCTGGCCGCGTCTCGATCTCCGTGGAGTGCTCGTCGTGCTCGCTTGCGTCGGCGCGTACGCCGCGTTCGACGAGCTCCACCAGAGCACGACGCCGCTGCGCGATTTCTCGGTGCTCGACGTGCTGACCGACCTCGTCGGCACGGCGTGCGTGCTCTGGATCGCGAGCTACCTCGCCGATCACCGCGCGGACGATCGTGGGCTCGCCCGGAGAGTGATCGCGGGCGTCGCGCTCTGTACGCTGGCCGCCGTCTGCGCGACGTTCGTCGGCGCGAGCTTTCGCGAGCTCCCGTGGCTGTGACGCAGCGTTTCGCGCGGCGAGACTTCGGAGCAACCGCGTGGACATCGATCGTTCGAACTACCTGAGCCCGCTTTCGACGCGCTACGCGAGCCGCGCGATGCGCGAGAACTTCTCGGACCAGAAGAAGTTCACGACGTGGAGGAAGCTCTGGATCGCGCTCGCCGAGTGCGAGAAGGAGCTCGGCCTCCCGATCACCGACGCGCAGATCGCCGAGCTGCGCGCGTTCGCCGACGAAGTCAACTTCGGTGTCGCCGAGCAGTACGAGAAGAAGCTCCGGCACGACGTGATGGCGCACGTGCACGCCTACGGCGAGCAATGCCCGAACGCCCGCGCGATCATCCACCTCGGCGCGACGTCGTGTTACGTCACCGACAACACCGAGCTCATCCAGATGCGCGACGGGCTGAGGCTCCTGCGTGCGTCGCTCGTCGGCACGATCGCGTCACTGCGCGAGTTCGCGTTGCGCTGGAAGGACCTGCCGACGCTCGGCTTCACGCACTTCCAGCCCGCGCAAGCGACGACGGTCGGCAAACGCGCGGCGCTGTGGCTCCAGGACCTCGTCGACGACCTCGACGAGCTCGATCACGCCGAGAAGGGACTGCGCTTTCGCGGCGTGAAGGGTGCGACGGGCACGCAGGCGTCGTTCCTCGAGCTCTTCGACGGCGACCACGAGAAAGTGCGCGAGCTCGATCGCCGCGTGACCGCGCGGATGGACTTCGAGCGGCATTTCACGATCACTGGGCAGACCTACACGCGCAAACTCGATTGGCGCGTGCTCGCCGTGCTCAGCGGCATCGCACAGTCGGCGCACAAGTTCGCGACCGACGTGCGTTTGCTCTCGAACAAGCGCGAGATCGAGGAGCCCTTCGAGGAGAAGCAGATCGGCTCGTCCGCGATGCCGTGGAAGCGCAACCCGATGCGCTGCGAACGGATCTGCGCGCTCGCTCGTTTCGCGATCTCGCTCGCCGACAACGCCGCGCACACCGCGTCGACGCAGTGGCTCGAGCGCACGCTCGACGACTCGGCGAATCGGCGGCTCGCGATCTCCGAGACGTTCCTCTCCGTCGACGCCATCCTCACGTTGTATTCGAACGTCGCGGCGGGGCTCGTCGTGTACCCGGGAGTCGTCAAGAAGAACCTGATGGAGGAACTGCCGTTCCTCGCGTCAGAGCACTTGATGATGGAGGCGGTCAAGGCGGGCGCCGATCGCCAGGCCGTGCACGAAGCTCTGCGTGTGCACGCGCGCGAGGCGGCGCGGGCACTGAAGGAGCACGGCGAACCGCCGCGTCTCGCCGAACGCCTCGCGAGCGATCCGTCGTTCCGCGCAGTGAGCGGGCGGCTCGACGAGCTCCTCGAGCCGTCGCGCTTCATCGGTCGCGCGCCGGAGCAGGTCACCGAGTACGTCGAGAGCGAAGTCGATCCGCGTCTCGCGCGTTACGCCGCGTTGAACCGCACGGTCGGTCGCGTCGAGCTCTGAGCTGGCTCGGGCGTGGCGCGCGGTTCGCGCCGTGCGGTGCGGTTCGGACCGCGTGGTTCGACGCGCCGCGCAGGCGAGTGACGCGCGGCCCGCTCACACGCGGCTCGCCGACGCACGGCTCGCCGAGGCACGGCTCGCCGAGGCACGGCTCGCCGACGCACGGCACGCCGACGCACGGCACGCCGACGCACGGCACGCCGAGGCACGGCACGCCGAGGCACGGCACGCCGAGGCACGGCACGCCGAGGCACGGCACGCCGAGGCGTGGCCTAGCGCCGCGCGGCCCGGCGCTTCGGCGTCGAGCACCGCGGAGTCGGCCACCGCAGGGCTCCGCACCGCCAAAGTTCGCCCGCGCCATCGCGGCTGCGCTCTGGCCCAACGAAGTCGACCGCCGCCGGGCCGCCCCAGCCGTCGCTCGCCACGCCCCAAGGACGCTCGCGCATCCGCCACCCACCCTTCGAGCCCCACGGAGAGCGGCTGAGCCTCGCCCTGCCCCGCGAGCGGCCTGCCGATCCGCGCCGCGCGTGCGTTCGGTGCGAGTTCGCTTTTCGCGGGCGTTCGGCGGCCGTCGAACGCGGCCGCTCGGGCCGCGAAAAGTCTTCGAATCGGACGGCGTGAACGTCGACCAGACGCGGGAGCTCGCCGAGCTCGGAAGGTAGATTCCCTTACCCCGTGCCCCCGGCGAGGCCGATGGGAGACCGACCTCCGCCGGGTGAGACCGGCGTTGGCAGAACCCCCGTCCGCATCCCCGTGACCGCTCCCGGCATCCCGAACGACTTCGCCCTGTCCACGAGCTGCTTCGGCACTCGTCTCGACACCATCGAAGACCAAGTCTTCGCGGCCGTCGCGATGGGCTTCCGTCAGATCGAGCTCGGGCTCTCCGAAACTCCGGCGAAGCTCACGGGCTACGCGGACGCTCAGCGCGAAACCGGCTGCCGGATCACTTCGCTCGTCGCGGGCTGCCTCAAGCCGAGCGGCGAGAAGATGACGTGCCTCGGGCTCTCGAGCCTCGACGAAGACGAGCGCGAGCAAGCCGTCAACGCCGTCAAACTCCACATCCAACTCGCGCAACGCCTCGCGGTGCCGATCGTCACGATCCGCGGCACGAAGGTCGCCGACGCGAAGCTCCAGCAGGATGCGCGCGATCTGAACAACGAGCTCGCGCGCGACGGTCTCTCCGACACTCTGCGCGACAAGATGCGCGCGTTCGTGCATCGCGTGCAGAAGAAGGGGAGTCGCCAGATCGAGAACCTCTGTCGCTCGCTGCACACGTTGATGGCGCAGTTCCCGGAGACCAAGCTCGCGCTCGAGCCCGGGATCTACATCGACGATCTCCTGAGCTTCGAGGTCATGGGCTGGGTGCTCGACGACCTCGAGAAGTACAAGCTCGGGTACTGGCACGACGTCGGTCGGATCCAACAGCGCCAGCGCCACGGCCTGCCGACCCAAGGGCAGTGGCTCGAGGCGTACGCGCCGCGGATGCTCGGCGTGCACCTGCAGGACTCGGCCGACGAGGAGGCGGAAATGCCTCCCGGGCTCGGCGAGGTCGACTGGAAGCTGATCGCGAGCTACCTCCCGCGGAACGCCGTCCGGGTCCTGGAGGTCAACCAGCGGCACGGCCGGACCGAGCTCCTGGGCTCGGTGCAGTTCCTGGTCGACCGTGGCATCTGATCGCCCGGCGGGCCCTTGCCAAGTCCGGCTCGCCTGCTAACCTCTTGCCCCTCTCGTCCCCCAGGACGAGACCCGACGCGGGCGTAGCTCAGTGGTAGAGCGCCACCTTGCCAAGGTGGATGTCGAGGGTTCGAACCCCTTCGCCCGCTCCAAGTACAAGTCGCCTCGGGGCGCCGCCTGGCGCGGATCCCGAGGCGGTGTCGTTTCTGGCGTCGTGGGTGCGGGCGCCTGCGATCGGGGGACTGCGCGGTTGCGGGCCAGCGAACCGAGACGCGGCGCGGTGGGAGACCCGTGGTAGCCCCGTGGTAGCCCGGTGGGAGCCCGGTCGGCGGCGGGTTCGGATGCGGCGCCAGCGGGTGTCGTCAGGGCCGTGCTCGACGGCCGCTTCGTTCGACGATCGCGGGGGGCGATGGCTCGATCGGCCGACGTGCGTCGGCGTGATGGTCGTGTGGCTCGCGGTCATCCCGCTCGACGACTGCTGGCCCATGCGACTGCCGGGTTCGACGAGTACTCGGGCCGACGACTGCTCGGGCCGACGAGTTCCCGGCTCGACCAACGCCCGGGTGCGGCGATCGATCGAGTCGTCCGGCCCCGCGTTCGACGGGCGCTCGGCTCGAGCAGAGCGAGGTGTGACGAGCGCGCGATCGGACGAGCGCTCGCCTTCACGAGAACGTGCTTGGTCGAGCACTCGACTGCGCGAGCACTCGAGTCGTCGACGGATTCGACTTCGTCAGCGACTCGCGTCGGCGAGTGACGTGGCCGTCGAGTGGCGCGTGCGCGGCGCGCGGGGTGCTTAGTTGCGGCCCCAGCCCGGCTTGCCGATCGGCAGCGCGGGGCGGGCGGGCTTGGCGACGCTCGCTTCCTTGGCGTGCGAGCGTGCGACCGGGCGCACGATCACCGGCGTGTCGCCCCAACCGGGCTTGTGCACGCCGGCGGCGGACGCGGAGGGCGAGAACGTGAGGAGCGCGGCGAAACCGAGAGCGAGGACGAAGGCGTACTTCATGGTGTGGGGGCGCGCGTGGAAGGAGGACTCGCGCGGCGCAATCGTATCACGCGCTTTCGAACGTGCCGGACGTCGGTGAGAGCGCGAGCGAGCCAGCAGGCTCGCGGCCGCGGCGCGGTTCGATGTGCGCGTCGGCGTCGCGTTCGCGATGCGAGTCGCTGTCGGCGAACGACGGCGAGAGCTGGGGCGACTTCGCAGCGGCGTGCACGCGTGCGACGCCGCGGGGCCAATCACGTTCAGGCGCGTCAGGTCGCGCGAGCTTGCCGGGAACTTCTTTCCGGGCGACGGAACGCACGGAGCCGCCCCGAGGTACGCGTCCTCGGAAGGCGGCTCCGCGGAAGAACGGTCAAAGACGGCGACGCGCGGCAGCGCGCGGCGACGCGGCTGGATCAGAGGCTCCAGCTCGCGCCGACCGCGAAGTAGAAGCCGCTGTCGTCGAAGCCGAGCGCGTCGAGTGAGTCGCCGAGATCGCTGTCGGGCACGGTGACCGCGGTGCCGCTGACGAAGAGCGTCGTGTTGTCGTCGAACGCGTACGACACACCGGCCGTCAGCGAGGCGTCCGACAGACCCGACTTGCGGTGGCCGAAGTAGAACTCGGACTGAGCGCTGCCCATGTAGCCGAGCATGCCCGACACGTCGAGCGAGGTCTTCTCCGCGAGCGAGAAGCTTTTCGCGACGGCGTAGTTCGCGTAGATGCCGTCGAGCAAGTCGAAGTCGTAGTAGAGGCTGAACGTGTTCTTGAGCCCAGCGACTCGCGCGCCGCGCTCACGTAGATTTCGTGCGTCGACGGACCGACGGCGTTCGGGAAGTTGTAGCTGATGACGCCGGTCGCGACGTCGAAGCCGCCCATCTGCGTCGCGTAGTTGCCGACGAGGTCGACTTCGGCGACTTCACCGCCGATGCCGTCGCGAATGACGGCGTCGCCGCTGTCGTTCGAGAGTTGCATGTTGCCCCAGGCGCTCAAGTTGACGGTGCCGTCGGTGACGGGCACGGCGACACCGAAGCTGCCTTGCGCGACACTCGCGTCGCTCTGTGGCGTACCACGGAACCAGTACTGGCTCGCGTAGTTCACGCTCGCAGTGGCGGAGACGGCCGAGTCCGCGGGGCGGATCGACGTGCAGCTCGCGAGCGCGAGCGGAGCGAGGCAAGCTGCAGCACGAACGACAAGCGACATGAATTGTTCCTTGTTCAACGGGACGTGGAAGTCGAGCGACCGAGATGACGAGCGGTGCTCGGTGGGAACTGAGGTGCGCGTTGTTTCGTCCCGCCTGGATCGGGGCTTGAGGCGAACGAGCGCGATCGAGTCCGAGTCGTGCGACGTTTCGTGCTCGCAAAGTTGCGTGACACGAATCACGTGCGGGAGATCGACAGTTGCAAATTCGCATCGGCGGCGAGTCGTGCGAGCAGTCGCCGACGTTGCTCTGCGAGCGCGACCTCGAGTTGGAGCGCCGAGATCCTTCCGGACGCGAGCAGCGCGTCGCCGATGCGCATCCCGGGCTTCACTCGCGCCATTTCGGACTCCAACTCATCGGCGCCGAGCAGGCGCAGATCGACGAGGATCTCTCCGAGTCGCTGACCGACCGGGCTCTTCGAGCTGACGGCGTCGACGAGACGGCCTTCGCGTAATTGGAAGAAGGCTTGTTCGCTCGCGGTCGCCGCGCGCACGACGAAATCGTCGCGTCCCGCGACCAAGGCACAGAGCAACTCTCGAGCGCTCAGTCGCGGCGTGTCGTCGGAACGCGTTTCTCTCTCTGTCCGCACGTGCGTCGAGAGTTCGTCGAGCACCGTGCGCATGCCGCGCAACGTCTCGGCGAGCACGATGCCGGACGCATCGTGCGCGTCGGACGCGTCGTGCGTTGCCGAGGCGAGCGCATGCATCCGCTCGAGGAGCACATGCATGCGTTGATGGAGTTCAGCCGTTCGAGTGGACATGCGATGGAGTGCGGCGAGCCGTCGCGACGCGTATCGGTCACATGGATGCACGCGCTGAACCGCATGCGGCATTCGATGTTTCGAACTCGACTAGTGCATCGTTGAAACGTGGATCAACGGCGAGTCGCGATTCGAACTGCGCGCGGCGACGAAGCGTGCTCGTTGATTCGTGATCTCAAGTCACTCCGAGTGCGGACCGATAGTGCCGCGCCTCGACGAATGGGATCTCGCATGCTCATCCGCTGTCTGCAAGTCCGCGTGGCCGATCGAGAATTCGGTTTGCCGATCGACGCGATCGCGAACATCGCCGAATACGAAGTGACGCCGCCGCCGCCGCTCGCGCGTGCGTTCGTCGGCGGGCTCGCAGTCGACGGCGACACGCTGTTCGCCGTCGTGTCGCTCGACGAATGCGCGAGCAGAGCCGACACGCGACGTCGCGCGAAGTGCGTGCGCATCAAGAGCCGAGGCAAGTCTGCCCCGTGGGGCCTCGTGGTCGAGAGTGTCGGTCGCATCGTGGAGTTGGAGCCGACTCCCACGAGAATCGAAGTGCCGCGTGTGCCGAGCGCGTGGTTGACCGCCGCGCGCGACGCAGGCGGTGTCGACGTGCCGGTGATCGCGATCGAATCGCTGCGTCGCGAGCTCGACGCCGACGGCGCCAAGACGGTGGCCGCCGCGTGAGCGCCCGCACGACGAACACGACCGCGCTCGTGGCGGTCGAAGGCCTGAGCGACGAACTGCGCGCGCTGGTCGCCGCAGCCTGCGACGAAACCGGCATCGCGCCGGAGTTCCGCGACTTGCACGCCGCGGTCGGTGCTGCTTCCGTCCCGGCGCTCGTGCTGGCCGTCCTGCCCAGCGGACGACGCCATGTCGGAGCCGAAGTCGAACGCGCGGCGACGAGCCAGATGGGGGCCGCGCCGCTCGTCTTGCTGTGCGAGGAGCCGCTGGTCGACGGCGCCGCGAGCCTGTCCGACGGCCGAGTGACGCTGATCGGCGCGCCGATCACGAAGGCCACGTTGAAACACCGCTTGCGCGTCGCGTTGCGCCGGCCGCACGCTGCACCGCCGACGAACGACGTTGCGAAGGTCGAAGTGCACGAACGTCGCGACGCCGCTTGTTGGGTCGGCACCGTGCGTGCCGCGCGTCTCGCCTGGCACATCGAAGCGACCGAGGGCGGAGTCGCGGTGCACGCCGCGCCCCCTGAGGCCGACGCTCCGCCGGTCGTCCGCTACGAGCGCGCGACTCGGCACTGGAGTTTCGAACCGCGCGGCGAGCTGCTCGGCGTCGGCCTCGTCTCGGCGCGCCGCGCGCCGCGCGTGACATGGTTCGAGCCCGCGGAACGGACGCGCCATGCGCTGTCCGCGGCGAGCGGCGACGTGCTCGTCGCATGCTTCGCGCGCCAAGGCGACATCCACGCACGGCAATCCGCGCGCTTCGTCGAGGCGCTCACCGCGACGGGTAGCGGCGGCGGTCCCGAAGTGCTCGAGCAACTCGCTCGCGCGCTCTCCGCGTCGGACGCCGCGTGCGACGCCGTCGTGCTGGAGGTGCGCTGATGCCGCGTCCGGTGCGAGTCCTGGGCGTCGACGACAGCTTGACGATGCGCAAGCTGCTCGAAGTCGTGTTCACGGCGCCGACGTACGAGCTCACGCTCGCGTTGACCGGCGCGGAGGCGATCGCGGCGGTCACCCGCACGCAGCCCGACATCGTCGTGATGGACTACGTGTTGCCCGACATGCGCGGGATCGACATCTGCGTTTCGCTCTCGCGTTCGCCTGCCACTGCGTCGATTCCGATCGTCGTCACGTCCGCGAAGGGCGCGAAGGTGCTCGACGAGTTCAAGTCGTACTCGGCGGTCGTCGGGTTCGTGCCGAAGCCGTTCAAGCCGGCGGACCTGCGTGCCGTCGTCGTCGACGCGTTGCGCGAGCGCGCGAAGCCCGACGCTGCGGCCACGGCTCCTCGCGCGCCGGCGCCGGCTGCGTCCGCGGCCGCCGCTGCGGCGCCGATCGCGACGGTTCCCGCTGGGAGCGCGGCCGCCGGCCCGTCGGCGCCGCGTCCCGCGCGTGCCGACGCACCGAAACTCGCGCACGCGGAACTCGAGAAGCTCGCACGTTCGTTGTTCACGGCGCTTTCGCCGGTGTTCTCGAAAGTGCCCGAGTGGCTCCACGAGATGGGCAGCGAGCGTCCGGAGCGCTTCCTCGCGAAGAAGGCGCTGACCGCGAAGACGATCGAGAGTCTGCTCGAAGCCGTGCAGCCGTTCGTGGCCCCGAGCGAAACGCAGTCGAGCGAGTTCTCCGGTTCGACGGACTTCGTGCCGCTGGTCGAGCTCTGTGCGCTCGTCGCTCGCGAGCGACGCACCGGCACGTTGCAGCTCACGCGCGACGGCGCGTCGATCCACGTCTTCGTGCGTCACGGCGAGCTCGTCGCTGCGACGCACTCCGATCCGGCCGTCTACCTCGCCGCCACCGACTCGCCGGCGTGGAAGCTGACGCCCGAACAACGCCGTCGAGCGTTCGAAGCGCACAAGAAGAGCGGCGTGCCGGCGTTGGTGACGTTCGCGGAGTGCGGTGGCTTCCCGATCGAGCAGCTCGCGAGCTGCCTGAAGTCCGCGAGCAGCCACACGCTGACGCGGGCACTCGACGAGACTTGGCGTTTCCGCTGGTCGAGCGGTGCGTTGCCGACCTGGGCCGACGCACACGGCACCTCGGTTTCGATCCAGTCGCTGCGACTCGTGCATCTGCGCCGCCGGGAAGACGGCGACGGTTCCGCAGAGTGGGCGCCTTCGCAGCTCCTGTTGCGCGCGCCGGGCTTCACCGAGCACGTGCGAGCGCTCGAGCTCGACGCCGACGAACGCACCGTGCTGACGCTGGTCAACAACCGCTATCACTTGCGCGACGTCGTCGAGAAGAGCGGGCTCGCTCCGGCTCGCGTCGGGCGTATCGTCCAGCGGCTCGCGAAGGTCGGCCTGATCCTCGGCGCACCCAACGCTGGCGCGCCGACCGCGGGCGCGACGAGCTCGGTGCGCGAAGCGTCGCGCCGCAAAGTCGTGCTCTTCGAGCCCGATCGGCGCGGCGTCGTGCCCGCGCTCACGCACCGGATCGGCACCGCGCGCTCCGGGCGCGACGTCGTCGTCGCGGAGAGCCCGGGCGAACTGCTGTCGCACGTCGACGCGGCGCTCGAAGCGTTGATCGTGAACTGTTCGGCGAAGGAAGTCGACGCCGCGCAGCTCGCGCGCAAGGTGCGCGAGTCGCTGGAAGTCGCCGGCGCCACGCTGATCGCACTCGTCGAGCCGCACGACGGAGCGCGGGTCGCCGCGCTGAAGAGCGCCGGCTTCGACGGTGTCCTCGTCAAGCCGTTCCTGCTCGACGAACTCGATGCACTCCTCGCCGCCGCATAGCGACGAGGAACTCCAACCCATCCACGTCCAGAACCACGCAGAAGAGAGAAGCCAACATGGGAGTCGTACTCGTCGTCGACGACACGCAAACCGACCGTCAGCTCGCCAGCCAAGTCGTGATGTCCTGTGGCCGCCAGGTCGAACTCGCGACCAACGGCGAAGAGGGATTCCAGAAAGCGACGTCGCTGAAGCCGTCGCTGATCCTGCTCGACATCGTCATGCCGGGCCAAGACGGCTTCGCGACGTGCCGCAAGCTGAAGCGCGATCCGAACACCGCGAGCATTCCCGTCGTGATGGTCAGCACGAAGGGCAACGACGCGGACAAGTTCTGGGCGCAGAAACAAGGCGCGGACGGCTACCTCACGAAGCCGTACACGCCCGAGCAGCTCCAGAAAGTGATCAAGCAGTACCCGTGAGTCGCACGCTCGCGACTCCCCGGTCGCGAGCGCGTCGTTCGAGGTTGCGTCTTCGCCCGTCCCCTTGCCCCAGGATCCCCGAATGGACTCTCGAGCGTTGCTCGAACACGGTTCCAGTGTCGCTTCCGGCGCGGAAGCAGGCGCAGTGCCCGCTCGCAGCCGCGATCGGCGCTCGTTGTGCGCGTTCCGCCTCGCAGGCGAGTGTTACGCGTTGGAGGTCGGCCACGTCGGCGAGATCATCACCGTCGACGAGGTCACGACCGTGCCGCTCGCGCCTCCGGGCGTCGTCGGTCTCTTCAACTTGCGCGGCACGGCGCTGACGATCGTCGACCTCGCGAGCGTGCTCGCGCTCGGCGGCAAGCACGAGCGGCGGCCGCGCAAGTCGGTGCTCGTGCTGCGCTTCGACGACGGGCTCAGCGTCGGCACGCCGATCGACGGCGTGCACGCGATCGTCCCCTACGACGAGAGTCGCGTCACGCGCTCGAAGGCTCGCGACGAGCACGCCGCGGTGCGCGGCATCGTCGATCTCGGGAACGTCGAGCAAGGGCTCTCCGCCGTGTTGCTCGACGCCGACGTGCTCAAGGAGCGTCTCGACGCGCTCAAGTTCCGTTCGCGCTCCGCGGAACGTCATTGAGCGGCGGACTGCCGCCGCTCTCGCTCCTCCGTTTCGACCGTCTCCTTCGGCCCCGCTGATTTCATGGACCATTTCTCCATCGACGACGTCCGAGGCTTCTTCCTCGAGGACATGCGCTCGTTCCTGCAGCGCATCGACGAGTGCGCGCGCGGCATCGCACGCTCGGAGCGCGTCGCGCGCAAGCCGCACGTCGCCGACCGGCGGGGCCGAGGCTACTTCGACTTGATCGGCGCCGCGTCGGGCGACTTGGAGCGCGCGCCGCGACTCGCGGGTTCCGCCGCAGCGGACGCACCCGCGGGGCTTTCGCGGCTCGCCGCGTTCGGCGCGGAGCGCGCCGCGCGACTCGTCGACGGCGTCGACGAGCTGCGTCGCATGGCGGAGACCGCCTCGGTCTGCGTCGTCGACCTGCAAGGGCTGCTCGACGCGTCCGTGCAACGCGACGCGGAGCGCGTGAAGGCGCTCCACGAAGCGTTCTTGCGCCGCATGGCCGCTTGGCTTCCGACGATCGAGGTCGGAAAGGCGACGGGGCGCAGGCTCTCGACCGACGACGCGCCGGTCGCGCTCGAGCGTGCGACGGAGGCGCCCGTCACGATCGGGGAGACTCCGTTCCGCGGCATCCTGAACCGCGTCGAGTCTTCGGTCACGCAGGCGTTGGACCACACGCGCGCGTTCGACGTCGACCCGGTCACACCGCCGCTCGAAGTCTCGCTCTTCGAGACGCTCCAGGACTGCGCGCACTCGATGTGCGGTTCGTGTTCGTTGGTCGGACTCGAACCGCTCTCCGAATGCGCGCGAGTGCTCGAGCACTTCGCGTGCGGCGCGCGAGTCGCGGCCGAACGGATGACGGCGGATGGAGCCGCGTTGCGCGAAGCCGCGCGGCTCGCGCGCCGCGCTTGCGCGGAGATCGCCGCAGCGTTCCGCGCCGACGACGAGGAGCAGGGCCGCGAGCGCATCGCTCGCTTGAACGCCGCGATCGACGGCTTCGTGCGAGGCACGCCGGCGCCGGCCGCGGCTCCCGCGGTCGAGCCGCACGAGCGTGCGGACGCAGCGGGCAGCGCGCTCACGGGCGCGACGTCCGGCGAAACCCAACCGGCCCGTGAAGGGCTCGAAGGCGCCGATTCCGCGGACGACACCGATCGCTCGGCCGCTCCGGAGTTCGACTTCGGCGCCGAGTCCGAGTCCGCGTCCGCAGACGCGATCGCTGCGTCTGCGAGCGCCGAGAACGTCGACAGCGGCGACACGGAGAGCGAGGACGACGTCGCGTTCGGCTTCGAAAGTGTCGTCGCGTTGCCGAGCGACGCGGCGCCGGAGCAAGCGCCAGTGGAGCATGCGCCGGCGGAGCATGCGCCGGCGGAAGTCGCGGCAGCACGCTCGAATTCCGGGCCGAACTCCGAGCGGAACTCCGAGCCGAACTCCGAGCCGAACGTCGATTCGAATGGCGAGTCGAACGGCGACGCCGTCGACCACGACTTGCTGCGCTTCTTCCAAGAGGAAGCTCAACAAGCGGTCGTGCCGCTGCAGGGTTATCTCGCGACGTTGCGCCGCGATCCGCGGCGCGTCGACGTCGTCGGGCAACTGGAGAAGCTCTTCCACACGCTCAAGGGCTCGTCGGCGACCGTCGGTCTGCAGAAGGTCACCGAGCTCTCCGCGTCGCTCGAGGATCGGATGGAGCAGACGCTCGAAGGTCTGCACGCCGGCACGGCGCGCATCGACGCGGCGTTCGTCGAGGCGCTCGTGCGCTCGACGAACGAGCTGCTCGCGATCAGCGGCTTGCCGGAGATCCGGCTCGCCGAACCGACGCGCTCGCGCCGCGAGTCGCGCGACGGACGCCATGGAGGCGACGGCGGCGAACTGCGGCGCATCTTCGCGTTCGAAGCCGACGGCATCTGCGTCGAGCTCGAAGCCGAACTCGACGCGACTCGCGATCCGTCGCTCGACTCCGCCGAGCTCGCGCGTCGCGCACTCGCCGTCGGCCGCATGTTCCACAAGTTGAAGGGCTCCGCGGTCCTCAACGATGCGCAGCGGCTCGCCGAAGTCGCCGGAAAGCTGCAGGACGAGTGCGAAGCGGAACCGTTGGCTTCCGACTGGGTCGAACGCGCGCGTGCCGCGCTGGCCGAGGTCCGCGCGGAGCTCGCCGGTCTGCGCGGCGACGGCCGTTCGGAATCGCAGATCTCGGTCGCGGCGAGCGTCGCGAGCGAGACGCTTCCGTCCGCGACGAGCGAATTCGAAGTCGTCCGCGAGTCGGTCGAGATCGAAGCGGACGCCGTCTGGGAAGCGTTCGAAGTCGAAGCGAGCGAATCGCTCGACGCGATGGACCGCGACGTGCTCGCGCTCGAGGAGAGCGACCAGCCGAAGGA
Source organism: Planctomycetota bacterium (assembly GCA_023150475.1). Taxonomy (GTDB): domain Bacteria; phylum Planctomycetota; class UBA1135; order UBA1135; genus JACRIN01. The sequence continues at coordinate 196,805 of JAKLKU010000003.1, read as the reverse complement.
GCTCGTGCGTCGCCTCTTCCGGGCCTTCCACACGCTCAAAGGCGCCGCGAACACGGTCGGACTCGATCCGCTCGGTCGCATGCTCCACCGCGTCGAGGACTTCCTCGAAGTGCTCGGCGATGCGGACGTGCTGCCGCCGCTCAAGCGCGTGACGCGCTTCTTGCTGTCGGTGCAGGAACGCGTGCGCGAGAACCTGCGTCAGGCGCGTCTCGGCTACGTCGAGACGTCGCCGCGACGACTCGACGCGGAGATCGAGGCGCTGCAATCCGGCCGCGCGGAGCCGTGCTTCGCGGCGGCCTCGCGCGCCGCGCCGGCTTCGGTCGCAAGCTCGAACGCGTCGTCGGTGCAGAGCTCGGAGCGGTCGTCGACGCCTTCCGCGTCGAGCGCGCGCTCCGGTTCCGCGACGTCCGACCGGGCGTCGTCGGAGTCGCAGTCCGCGAGCTCGAAATCGTCGGGCTCGAAGTCCTCGACGTCGGGTGGCGCCGCGACGCGCACGCGCGAACGCAAGTACATCCGCGTGCCGGCGGAGCGCCTCGAAGCGCTGATGAACCTGACCGGCGAGATCGTGATCGACCGCGCGCGACTGTTGCGGCGCGTGTTGACGCTGCGCACGTTGCAGCGCGATCTCGTGTCGAACCGCGCGCGTCTGCTCGCGGCCGTCGAGTCGTTCCGCGAGCAGTACGAGTTCTCCGGTGTCGCCAGCAAGGCTCGGCGCGCGTCGCCGGAGCGGGTCGAAGCGTTGGTCGGCGCCGGTGCGAACGCGTTCGACACGCGGAGCACGCGTGGGGGCGGCGGTCGCGCCGCCGGTCGAGGCCACGGCCGCGGCTCGGACCTCGAACAGGTCTTCTCGGACCTCGAACTCGACCGCTACGAGGACATCAACATCCTTTCGCGAGTGCTCTCGGAGGTCACGAGCGACATCTCCGAGGTCCAGAACCAAGTCAACCTCGTGCTCGAAGAGCTGCACGAGGATTCCGACCACTTCAGCAGCAACGTCAGCGACCTGCAGACCGAGATCATGCGGGCGCGGATGGTGCCGCTCGATCAACTCTTCATCCGTTTGCACCGTCCGTTGCGCGACGCGGCCGAACGCGAAGGCAAGGAAGTGCGGCTCGTGACGATCGGCGAGGACGTCACGCTCGACAAGACGATCATCGACGAGCTCTACACGCCGATGCTGCACCTCGTGCGCAACGCGGTGTCGCACGGCGTCGAGACGCCGGATACGCGGCGTCGCAAGGGCAAGGAAGTCGAAGGCGTCGTCACGCTGCGCGCGCGGCAGGAATCGGGCCAGATCGTGCTCGAGATCCGCGACGACGGCGGCGGACTCGATCTCGACGCGATCCGTCGCCGCGGCATCGAAATGGGGCTCGTCACTGCCGACACGCCGGTCGATTCGCCGGCGGTCAGGAACCTGATCTTCGCGAGCGGGCTCTCCGTGCGCACGAAAGCGAACGACGTCGCCGGCCGCGGCGTCGGTTGCGACGTCGTCAAACGCGAGATCGAGCGTCTGAACGGCCAGATCCAAGTCGAAAGCGAAGCTGGCGTCGGCACGACCTTCACGATCACGATGCCGACCACGCTCGCGATCTATCGCGCGCTCGTCGTCGAACACGCGGGGCAACGCTTCGCGATGGCGCTCAACTTCTCCGAGATGATCCTCGACGTCGCGGAGTCGCAGGTCGTCGAGTCCGCCGGCGTCTCGCGCATCAAGTTCCGCGACGGATACGTCGCGCTGAAGAGCCTCGGCGAGTTGCTCGACCTCGCGCCCGCGGAGGATGCGCCGGAGTCGCCGAGCAACGTCGCGGTGATGTTGCGCATGGGCGAGAACCGTCTCGCCGTGCGCGTCGATCGCATCGTCGGTCAAGAAGAGATCGTCGTGAAGAGCCTCGGCGACCTGTTGCAGGACCATCCGATGTTCTCGGGCGTCACGATCGGCGGCGACGGTCGGTTGATCCTGATCGCCGACGTGCCCGGGCTCATCCAAGGGCACCGCGGGGAACGCGACGCCGCGGACTCGAACGTCGAAGCGCGCACCGCGGCCGCGAACGAGTCGGGCGAAGCGCGCACGCCCGAACGGCGGCGCACGGTCCGCGTGTTGTACGTCGACGACTCGCTCTCGGTCCGCAAGGCCGCGGAGAAGTTGCTCAAGAACATCGGCGTCGAAGTCACGCTCGCCGTCGACGGCGCGGACGGCCTCGACAAGATGCGTCAAGGCAAGTTCGACCTGGTCTTCAGCGACCTCGAGATGCCGCGGTTGAACGGCTACGACATGGTGCGCGAGCTGCGCTACATCCCGGCGTTCAAGGACGTGCCGGTCGTCGTCGTGACGAGCCGCTCCGGAGAGAAGCACCGCCAACAAGCGGCAGCCGTCGGCGCGACCGACTACGTCACCAAGCCGTTCAACCAAGAAGTGCTCGCCGAAAAGCTCGCGCGGTGGGCGAACTACGACCCGTTCGAGCGCGGCGCGTGAGCCCGGACGGAGACGACGCATGAACGGCGCACAGAGTCCGACGAAGCCGCAGACCGCCGGCGAACTGTCGTTGCAGGTCGCTTGCCACGAGTGGTTGCTCGCGATCGACACCGTCCGCGTCGAGCGCATCGTGCTCGAAGAAGAGCTCGTGCCGCGCGCCGATCCGCGCGCCGGCGCACCGAGAGCGTTCCTCGGCGTCGTGCGCCGCGAACAGAAGGAGTACGCGGCGTGGGACCTCGGCGAACTGCTCGGCCGCGAGTCCGAACGGCGCGCGTGGGTGCTCGCGCGGCTCGGCGACGGCACTCCGATCGCGTTGCGCACCGGCGCGTGTCGGTGGGTTGGACGTGTTGCCGATGCACGGCTTTCGCGCCTGCCGGACGGCCTCTGTGCCGGCGGTCGGCGTCCTTACCGAGGCAGTTTCCTGCCGAACGATCGCCGGACCGCGGTCGGTGGGTTGGTGCTCGACCTCGAAGCGTTGTTCCTCCCCGACGAGCGTGCGTGGTCGCGTACCGCCACGCACGCGAAGCCCAAACGAGGCGAGCGCTAACGCCTCGTCGACGACGTGCAACCCGCGTTCGAACAAGTCGCCTCCGCGACGCCGGCCCACGACGCGACGATCCTGATCGTCGACGACGATCCGGTCGCGTGCAGGTTCTTGGAGCGCGCGTTGCGCCGCGAGCGTTCTTACGCCATCGAGATCGCGCACGATGCCGCGGCGGCGCTCGAGGTCCTGAAGAACACCGTCGTCGACTTGCTGCTGCTCGACGTCGGGTTGCCCGACACCGACGGGTTCAAGTTCGTGCGGCGCCTCCGTCGCGAGCCGCGGCTCGCCGAGCTCCCGATCGCGATCGTCTCCGCCGACGCGCGGATCGTCTCGAAGGTCGCCGGCTTCCAACTCGGCATCGACGACTACTTCGTCAAGCCGATTCAAATCGCCGAGTTCGTCGCGCGCATCGATGCGATCCTCGAGCGCTCGGCGACGCGCCGTTCGGTGGCTCGCAAGCGGAAGTACAACCTCGCGGGCGACTTCACGGGCATCTCGTTCGCCGACCTCACGAACATGTTCACGTTCGGGCAGCGCAGCGGCGTGCTGTCGATCGTCACGCCGCGCGCCGCCGGGCGCATCGTGTTCGTGCGCGGCGAACCGCACCAGATCACGTTCGGCAACCTCGACGGACCGGAAGCGTTCTACCGCTTGTTCGCGGAGCCGGTCGGGCAGTTCGAGTTCGCGCCGGACGATTTCGCCGACGGGCTCCCCGAGCGCCGCGTGTTCCAACCGTCGATGAGTCTGTTGATGGAGGCCGCGCGGCTCGTCGACGAGGATCGCGACGCGACGCCCGGAGCGAAGGCCGGCCGCGACACGACGAGCCCTCGCGTCGCGAGCCTCCCCGTGCCGACCCGCCGCGTCGCCGTCGCACTCACGGAGCCCGCGCTCGCCGCGCTCGCGGCCGGACTCGAAGACCCGTTCACGCTCGGCGAGCTCGCGCTCTTGACGCCCGAGCGGCTCGCTGCGTGGAGCGGCGCCGAGAGCTCGGCGCAGCGTTTCCACGTCGTCGTCGTCGGCAACCTCGCCGCCGGTGCGTGCGCGTTGGCGTCGCTCGCGTCGCCGATGTCCGAAGCGCACCTGGCGACGGCGTTGACCGAACACGACTTGAGCCTCGCGTTGACGTTCGAACTGAAGGGCGGCGTCACGGCGGAAGTCTCGTTGCTCGACGAGAACGCGCCGGCGGCGCGGCTTGCGAACCTGCGCGTGTCGCCGAACGTGCTGCTGGTCGCGCCGAGTCACGGCGACTGGTACTCGCTCGGCGTCGAGGAGCGCGTCGAACTCGCCGAGTTGTTGGGCGAACTGCAGCCGCAGTGCGTCCTCGGCATCGGCAACGATTCGTTGTCGGACGGGCTCGAGGAGACCGCGAAGTTGGCCGGCGCGCGAGCCGAGATCGTGTTGCTCGCAGGCTCGTTCGACGAAGCTGGCTTCGACTTCCGCGAAGCGTTGCTCGGCGCGGTGCGCGCACTGAGCGGCGATTCGCGGCGGGACGAGCGTGGGGGCCGCGCCGCATGAGTCGCCGGCGGAAACTCTCGGACGTCGTGCCCGACGTGCCGCCGTTGCGCGGTTGTTTCGCGGCCGACGACTGTCCGCCGCCGGCGTGGGCCGCGCGTGAGCTCGCTGCACTGCCGCCCGCTCTGCCGTGCCGCATCTTCGGAACGCCGGCGTCGGTGGCGCCCCTCGGCGTGAGCTCTCCCGCGGAAGAACCGCCTGCTCGCGCGCGCGCCGACCGCGGCCGCTCTCGCGACACGAAACGCCGCGCGAGCGAGTTGCCGGTCCCCGTCGGCGCCGTCGTCGACAAGTACCGCCTCGACGAAGTGCTCGGTCGTGGTGCGTTCGCGGTCGTGTACCGAGCGACGCACTTGCTCCTGCGCTCGCCCGTCGCGATCAAGATGCTGCTGCCGAGCGTCGTCACCGCGAATCCGCGGATGGCCGCGATGTTGTGCGAAGAAGCGCGGCTCGCGGCGCGCGTCGACCATCCCAACGTCGTTCGTGTGCGCGATGTCGCCAAGACCGAGACGCTTTCGTACATCGTGATGGACTACGTCGAGGGCGAGCCGCTCTCGCGAGTGCTCGCGCGCGATCGGCGCCTGGCGCCCGAACGTGTCGTCGCGATCGGGCTCGACTGCTGCGCGGGGCTCTCGAGCGCCGAGCGCCGCGGCGTGATCCACCGCGACGTCAAGCCGTCGAACATCCTGATCGCGGCCGACGGTTCGGCGAAGATCATCGATCTCGGTCTCGCGTTCTGCGGAGTCGACGCAGGCGCGCGGCACGGGCGCAACGGCGGACTCCCTGCGGACGCGATCGTCGGCACGCCGGCGTACATGTCGCCCGAACACGTCGAGTCGCCGGATTCGGTCGACCATCGAGCGGACATCTATTCGCTCGGTGCGACGCTCTATCACCTCGCTTGCGGCGAGACGGTGTTTCACGCGCGAAGCGTGCGCGAGTTGCGCGACGAACTGACGACGGCGCACGTCGTACCGCTCGCGGAACGCGTCGCCGACGTTTCTCCAGCGCTCTCGCGTGTCGTCGCGCGCATGTTGTCGCGCGATCGCGGCGAGCGACAACAGACCTACGCCGAGCTCGTTTCGGACTTGCACACCGTGCGAGCCGAGCTCGGCGTTTCCGCACGAAGTCGAGTCGCAGGACCCGACTCGACATCCACCTAAAGATCCCCTCGGTGCGGACCGAACATCGCGAAGTCCCGCACCGAAGCGCACTCCGGTCGAAGCGAGCGCGATTCGCCTAGGCCATTCCCAAGCCTCCCACGCCTCATGAAGTCCACGTACGTCTTCCGTCCCGTCCTCGCTCTGATGCACCGGCTGAAGTACAGCCGGATGTTCATGCTCGTCGGCGCGATCGTCATCGCGCCGCTCGCCTATCTGCTCTACATGCAGCTTTCGGCGGCCAAATCGGACATCACGTTCAACCAGAAGGAAAGCTGGGGCGTCGAGTACATCACGCCGCTCCAAACGGTCCTCGCTGGTGTGCAAGAACGTCGCGCTCACGAGATCGCGCGGTTCTCCGGCTGGGAGAAGGACGGTTCGGCGACGGCGCGCGTGGATGCGACCGTCGACGCCGCGGTCGGCCAGGTCGGTGCGATCGACAAGCGCATCGGCGGTGAGTTCGTCGATGCCGCGGGCGAAGCGAAGGCTTCGCAGCGTTGGGTCGAGATCCGCCAGCAGTGGGACGCGTTGCGCGGCGCCCAGTTCGCGTCGGTGGCGGAGAGCGTGGACGCGCACAACGCGCTCGTCGCCAGCGTGAACGACTTCATCACCAACTATGCGGCGAACTACTCGAACCTGATCCTCGACCCGGATCTCGACAGCTACTGGGTCATGGACGGTTACGTCGCGCGGGTCCCGACGCTCGCCGAAGCGGTCGGTCAAGCGACCGTCGTGATGCTCGACGCCCATCGCGCGGGCAAGCTGTCGCCCGAGCAGCGCATCGAGCTCGCCGCCTTGACGACCAAAGCGAGCACGCTGGTCGACGAACTCGCCGTCAACTTCGGCGTCGCGTACGCGAACAACAAGAGCGGCACGTTGCAGGGATCGATCGACGGCGCAGTGCAGGCCGCGTCTCGCGACGTGAAGTCCTGGGCCGACCAAGTGCGTCGTTCCGTGCTGCTCTCGGATGACGTCGGCATGGCGCCGGCCGTCGTGCTCGACCGCGGCCTCAAGGTCGGTCGTTCGATCAACGAACTCGCCGCGAAGCTCGGTCCCGACCTCAAGTCGTTGTGCGACGCCCGCGTGGCCTCGTACTCGATGGGCTGGAAGGTCGGTCTCGTCACCGGTCTCGCGACGATCGCCTTGCTGATCTACGTGCTCTCCGCGTTCTACGTCCACCTCGAAGGCGAGATCACGGGCACGCTGCGCGAAACGCAAGCGCTGCGCGAGCGCGCCGAGAAGGAGAACCAGGCGCTCAACAACAACATCATGGACCTGCTGACGGTCGTGGCCGACGCGGCCGACGGCAACCTGTCGGTGCGCGCCGCCGTGACCGAAGGTGCGCTCGGCAACGTCGCGGACGCGATCAACCAGATGCTCGGCAGTTGGACCGAGGTGCTCGCCGACGCGATGATCGCGATCGAAGAGACCGCGCAAGCCACGCAGCGCATCGGCGACGTGTCGAAGCTCGTCACCGAAGGCGCGAGCCGTCAGGTCGAGATGTTGGGCGAGGTCGATCGCACGGTGCGCGAGATGTCGGAGCGCATCATGTCGGTCAGCCAGAACGCCGGCACTGCCGTGCAGGCCGCCAATCGCACGCAGGAGTCCGCGCTCGCGGGCGCCGAATCGGTGCACAACGTCGTGCAGGGCATGGAAGGTCTCCGAGCGAACGTGCAAGCGGGCGCGAAGAAGATCAAGAACCTGGGCGACCGCAGCATGGAGATCTCGGGCATCGTCGGCACGATCGCGAAGATCTCCGAGCAGACCAACATGCTCGCGCTCAACGCCGCGATCGAAGCGGCGCGTGCCGGCGAACAAGGTCGCGGCTTCAGCGTGGTCGCCGACGAAGTGCGCAAGCTCGCCGAGCGCACGGCCGTCGCCACGCAGGAGATCTCGAACCTGGTCGCGGGCATCCAAGCGGAGACCGCGGAGTCCGTGGCCGCGATCGAAGAGCAGACTCGCGCCGTGGAAGAAGAAGCGCAGATCGTGTCGAAGGCGGGCGACGCCCTGGTCAAGATCCAAGGCGAGTCGACTCACTCGGCCGAACTGATCGGCGACATCACGTCGGCCGCGAAGGAGCAGGTCGAAGTCGCGACGATCGCCGTCACGAGCATGGAGTCGGTCTCGAAGCTCGCCGAAGTGGCGCGCACGAGCGCCGACGACAACCTGCAGCTCGTGCAGAAGCTCGACTCGATCTCGCAGCGCCTCAACCGCAGCATGTCGCGCTTCAAGGTCGCCAAGGTCTAGACGAGCGGAATCGCTCTCGCGCGTGCCGCCGGCCGTCGGGTTCGCCCGATGGCCGGCGGACGTGTTTCGCGGCAGCTTGGTTCGGCGCTGTTCGGCGGAGAAGCGCCACAGGCGCGTGGCGGCGATCCGTCGACGGCGCGTGGCGCCGACGCTCCGACGCCACGCGGCGGCGATGAGTCGGAGCCGGTTGGTGGCGATGCGTCCGCTCGGTCTGGCGGCGAGGAACCCGAGCCGCGCGACGACCGAGCGCGGATCCGGACGTCGGCTAGGATCCTGCGCTCGCCACGTCGAACGCGAAGGATCCCGATGAGCCCGTTCCAAGCGCCGCCGCCGCAAGAAGTGATCGTCGAGTCGGTGCGGGCGCACCGCGTCGAGACCGAGACCGACGCCGACGTGATCGTGGTCACCGCGGAAGAGCTCGCCGCGACCGGCGAGCGCTCGTTGCCGCGCCAACTCGGGCATGCGGCCGGCGTGTGGATCCAGGAGACCAACCTCGGCGGCGGTTCGCCGATCCTGCAAGGCCTCTCCGGCGCGCAAGTGCTCTTGGTCGTCGACGGCGTGCGCATGAACGACTCGACGACGCGCAACGGCGTCAACCAGATGCTGAACGGCATCGAGCCGGCGGCCGTCGAGAAGATCGAAGTGGTCCGGGGGCCGCGTTCGGTGCTCTACGGCAGTGACGCGCTCGGCGGCGCGGTGCTCGTGTGGACGAAACGGCGCAAGCCCGCAGGCGCGGAAGGCGATCGCAAGCTCCACGGAGGCGTCGAGTCGACGTTTCAATCGACGACCGACGGCTTCAGCGGCGCCGCGACCGTTTCCGGAGCGTTCGAAGACCATGGGTGGCTCGCGGTCGGTGGCTACCACAACTGGAACGAACTCGAGTCCGCGTCCGGCGCTGTGGAGCACACCGCGTACCACGGCGAGTCGTACTTCGGCGCGTGGGAGTCCGCGCTCGGCGGAGGTCGCACGTTGCGTGCGACGAGCTCGATCACGCGCGACTTCGACGTGCCGCGCACGGACCGGTTGAACGCGGGCTTCGGTCAGTCGCAGCCCGCCAACGCCGAGTTCGAGTACGCGATCCAGAATCGCCAGCGTTTCGTGCTCGCCTACGAGGACCGCGCCGGGGGCGCGCTCGCCGACGTCGTCCAAGCGCGCGCGTCGTTCCGCTACTACGACGAGGAGCGTGCGATCCGCGCGCTCGGCAGCACCAACCTGCGTCGCGAGCACGACACGACGAACACGCTCGGCCTCGGACTCGACTTCCAGAAGTCGCTCGGCGAGCACGTGCTCACCTACGGCTTCGACGTCGACTACGACGACGTCGACTCCGGCCGCGTCGACGAGGACATCGTGTCGGGCGCGACCACGCCGAAGACCGGCGCGTTCGCACCCGGTTCGAACTTCACGTCGACGGGCGTGTTCGTGCAGGACGAGATCGCGAGCTTCGATCCGTTCCACGTCACGGTCGGCGCGCGCTACTCGTACTTCTCGTTCGGCTTCGAGGACGTCAACACCGGCGCGGACGAGGACGGCGAGTTCGACGCACTCTCGGGCAGCGTCGCCGTCGGTCGCGACATCGCGGACGGCGTGCGTTTGGTCGGCACGCTCGCGCAGGGTTTCCGCGCGCCGAATCTGTCGGAACTCGCGCGCGACGCATCGTTCTTCGGCGGTACCGAGCTCGCGAACCCCGACTTGGAGCCCGAGAAGAGTCTCTACGCCGAGCTCGCGCTCGAGACGCGCCGGCCCGGTTGGAGCGCCGCGCTCGCCGTGTTCCACGACAGCATCTCCGACGCGGTCGGCAGCCGGCTCGTCAACGCAGGCGGGCCCGGCCTCGGCGACGAGACGTACCAACGCGAAAACGTCAACACGGTCGAGATCTGGGGCGCGGCACTGACCGGTTCCACACGGCTCGGCGGCACGGACTCGCCTTGGTCGGCGCGGTTCCTCGCCGAGTACACGCACGGTCAGCAGTACGACGATTTCGTCGACCCGTCGACCGGCGACGAACCCTTCAACGACCAACCGGCGCAGCGCATCCCGCCGTTCCACGGTTCGCTCGGCCTGCGCCGCGACGTCGCACACGGACTGATCGACTGGGCCGAGTTCACGACGCGTTTCGCGTTCTCGCAGAACCGCTTGTCCCCGCAGGATCTCGCGGATCCGCGCATCGACCCCGACGGCACCGCGGGGTGGGTCACGTTCGACGTCGAGGTCGGCGGCGCGCTCGCGACCGACGCGACGTGGCGGCTCGGCGTGCTGAACGTCCTCGACGAGGAGTATCGAGTCCACGGTTCCGGCTTGGACGCGCCCGGCATCGGCCTCGTCGTGGGCGTGCGTTACTCGCGCTGAGCACGGGTACGCCAGCCAGGCGCCGCCGCGGCCGACCTCACGATACTGGCACGGTCCGTTGGGTCACGAAAACCCGGTTCCTGGCCTCGCCAGGGCACTTTTTGGCGGCGTCGGCCCCTCGCTGCGAGGGTCGGCCCGTCTCGGGACTCGAAGGGCGCCTCGAGGGGCAACGACCGCGACGGACGAGCGCGGGACACACCGGCGCGCAACGTGGCGTGGCGACAGCTTCGCGCGCTCTTCGCGCGACTCCGTGCGCGGTTCGCGACTGCGGACACACGTCGGGGCTTCCAGCATGGACTCGCCTTCGAGCGTCCGGTTGCATCCCGCTCGAGATTTTCGGCGCAACGACGAGTGACAGTATCCCGGGCGAGGTCGGTTTGAACCGTTCGCGGCCGCGCGCGTTCTTGCGCTCCCCCGAGTTCGTCCTGTCGGCTGGAGAGCCCCCGATGTTTGTCGCCCCGACGCCCCAAGATCCCGCACCCGCACCGATCCAGGAAACCGTCGTCACGGCCTCGCGTTCGAGCGCGACCGCGACCACCACGTCGGCCGACGTCACCGTGGTCACGAGCGACGAGCTCTACGCGACCGGGGAACGTTCGCTCCCGCGGATGCTCGCCAAGGCGGCCGGCGTCTTCGTCCAGGAGACCAACCTCGGCGGCGGCGCGCCGATCCTGCGCGGGCTGATCGGCAACCAGATCCTGATCGTCGTCGACGGTGTGCGCTTGAACGACTCGTCGACGCGCGGCGGGCCGAACCAGTCGCTGAACGGCATCGATCCGGCGATCGTCGAGCGCGTCGAAGTCGTGCGCGGCCCGACGTCGGTGCTCTACGGTTCGGACGCGCTCGGCGGCGTGATCCTGATCTGGACGAAACACCGCGAGCCGACGCGCGGCTCGGCCGACGTCGACGGCGCGTTCCACGCCGCGGTCGACGGTTCCTACCAAAGCGTCACCGAGGGCTACCGATCCTCGCTCGAACTCTCGGGCGCCGGCGAGAGCTACGGCTGGCTCGCCGGCCTCGGCTACCACGACTGGGATGATCTCGAGTCGGCTTCGGGCACCGTCGACAACACTGGGTACCACGGAGAGAGTTTCTTCGGTTCGTGGAAGTCGACGCTCGGCCACGCACGTTCGCTGCGCGCGACGACGATCATCTCGAAGGACCACGACGTGCCGCGCACCGATCGACTGAACGTCGGCTTCGGCCAGACGAATCCGTCGAACGACGAATTCCTGTTCGCGATCCAGGACCGGCAGTTCAACGTGCTGACCTACGAGGACGCGAACCCCGGCCTCTTCGCCGATGCGGTCCAAGTGCGCGGTTCGTTCCGCTTCTACAACGAGGATCGCGAGATCCGGAACTTCGGCAGCTCGACGCGCCGGATGGAGCACGACACCGTCACGACGCTCGGGCTCGGCGTCGACTTCAAGAAGGCGATCGGCGCCGACCACTTGGTGACGTACGGCTTCGACGTCGACTACGACGAGGTCGATTCGGGTCGAGTCGACGTGAACGTCAACACCGGCGCGCAGACGCCGAACGTCGGCAACTTCGCGCCGGGTTCGCGCTACACGTCGAGCGGCATCTTCGTGCAGGACGAGCTGCTCTCGCTGCAGCCGTTCGACGTCACGCTGGGCGTCCGTTACGGGTTCTACGACTTCGCGTTCAAGGACCTGACGACGTCGCAACGCGAAGAAGGCGACTTCGACGCGCTGAGCGGCAGCCTCGCGGTCGGCCGCGACGTCGCCGAAGGCGTCAAACTCGTCGGCACCGTCGCGCAGGGCTTCCGCGCGCCCAATCTCTCCGAACTCGCGCGCAACGCGACTTTCGCGGGCGGCACCGAGCTCGCGAACCCGGACCTCGACCCGGAGCAGTCGCTGTACGGCGAGCTCGCGCTGCAAGTCGAAGCGGCGCGCTGGACCGGCGCGCTCGCGGTCTACGCGAACAGCATCTCCGACACGATCGGGCGACGGCTCGTCAACGCCGGCGGCCCGGCGATCGGCGACGAGACCTACATCCGCGACAACGCGGGCACGGTCGAGCTCTACGGCGTCGAAGGTTCCTACTCGCGGCGGCTTGGCGGCTCGGATTCGCCGTGGACGTTCGACACTCGGGTCGAGTGGACCTACGGCAAGCAGTACGACGACTTCGTCGATCCGACCACCAGCGACCAGCCGTTCCTGGACGTGCCCGCGACCAAGGTGCCGCCGCTCTTCGGCACCGTCGGCGTCGGTTACGAGGCGCGCACGTGGCTCGAGCGGGCGGACCTCTCGATGCGTTGGGCGACGACGCAGAACAAGCTCGCGCCGCAGGACAAGACCGACCCGCGCATCGACCCGACCGGTACCGACGGCTGGGTCACGCTCGACTTCGACATCACGGGGCCGATCGGCGAGCGCACCCGCGGCTCGTACTGGTCCCTCGGCGTGCACAATCTTCTCGACGAGGAGTACCGCGTGCACGGCTCGGGCTTCGACGCGCCGGGGTTCGGGGTGGTCGCGGGCGTGCACCTTTCGTTCTGAGACCGCCGGCGCGCCGGCGGACTACAATCCAACGGAGCTCGGGCCGCGTAGGCAGACCCGAGCCGGCCTCCCGAGGCCCCGCTCGAGCCCGGCATGGACGTTCGCCAAACCGCAGCCAAGCACCCCCGACGCGACCCCGCGGAGATCTCTCCGCGGACGTTTCCGTTGTTCGTGGTCGTGTCGCTCGTGTTGCATGGCGCGGCGGTCGGCGGGCTCGCGGCGTATGGCATCCATCACGGCGCGTTCGCGGCGGAGGAGCCCGTGGTCGCGGAAGTCGAGGAGGAAGAGACCTTCGAGCTCGATCTGCGCACGTACCGCGCGCCGCCGCTCCCCGCGCCCGAAGAGCCTCGGCTGACCGTCCAGGATGCGCCCGAGCCCGAAGTCGCGCTCGACGTGTTCGATTTCGACGCGCTGCCGCCGCTCGAGACGTTGCGCGAGAACGTCGGCTCGACCGTGGTCGCGTCGTCCGCGCCGCCGGTCCTCGGCGAGCCCAGCCCTGAGGTCGCCTGGATCGGCGTCGGTCCGGGCGCGATCCCGAAGCTCGAGCGGAAGGCTCCGGTGACCTTCGCGGGCGGCTCCGGCACCGGCGACGGCTCGGGCGGCAGTCCGGACGGCGTCGATGGCACGACCGGAGGCGCGGGCGCCGGCAGCGAAGCCGGCACCGGACTGCGAGTGAGCGTCGCTCCGCCGCCGCCCGACACGCCGGCGGTCTTCCTCGCGGGCGACGAGCCGACCTACCCGAAGATCTCCCGCCGCCTGAACGAAGAAGGTTCGGTGGTGCTGCGCGTCGCGGTCGACGCCACGGGAGTCGTCACCGACGTGCGCGTGCAGACTTCGAGCGGCTACCCGCGGCTCGACGAGGCCGCGATCGAAGCGGTCAAGCGTTGGCGCTACACGCCGGCGACCCGCGGCGGCGTCGCCGTCGCGACGATCCTGCCGCAGCGCGTCACGTTCCGGTTGATCGAAGAGAACTGAACGCCGCTTCGGCGTCCGAAGCGCGAACGTAGCCACGTGCGCCGAGTGCGCGGCCGTGAGGGAACGACGCGACCCGGCGCTTCGTCGCGAAGCACCGGGTCGCCTTGATCCGAACGGAAACGTTCGAGCGCGCGCTCAGCCGCGGTTCTTGTACCAGTCCGCGTTGATCTTCGTGTACTTGGCCCACTGCTCGGGCACTTCGTTCTCGTCGAAGATCGCGTCGACCGGGCACTCCGGAGCGCAGGCACCGCAGTCGATGCACTCGTCCGGATTGATGTAGAGCATCGTCTCCTTCGCGAAATCCGGCTCGTTCTTGGTCGGGTGGATGCAGTCGACCGGGCAGACTTCGACGCAAGCCGTGTCCTTCGTGTTCACGCACGGCTCGGCGATCACGTAGGTCATGGGTGATTCCTATCGCTGACGAGTGAAGAGTGAGGGGATCGGGAGGAGACGGGAGTCCGTGAGGGGCTCCCCGAAGCCGCGACATGGTAAGGACCGCGCGCGAGTTTGCAACCTGCGGCGCACGGCCGCCGGACCCCGCCGCGCACGCGTTTCGAGCTCAGCGGCGCGCGAGCAGGAGGTGCCCGCCGCCGACGACGCGCGCGCGCCAACCGGGCGGCACCAAGGTCGTGCCCGAGAAGTCCTCGATCAACGCTGGGCCGGCGACGCCCGAACCCGGCGGCATACGCGCTTGGTCGAAGACCGGCGTACGCCGCACGAGCCCGTGGCGTCCGAAACGCGCGGCGCGTTCGCCGAGCCGAGCTCGTTCGGCGCTGGCGCGGCGGCGCGGCGGGTCGGCGCGCGGCACGCGAGCCGCGACGCGGGCGCGCACGCGCAACTGCACGAGCTCGATCTCGCGCCCGTCGAGCACGAAACCGTAGAGCGCGCGGTGAGCCTCGGTGAACGCACGAACGAGCGCGGCGGGAGTCGCGCCGCCGCGCGTCCGGGAGAGCGGCACGCCGAGCTCGAAGCTCTGGCCCGCGTAACGCACGTCGGCGCTGGGCTCGAGTTCGATCGCGCGCGCCGGCTGGCCGTCGGCGAGCAGCTCCGCACGCGCGGCTCGCGCGAGTTCGCCGACGCGCGCCGCGAGTTCGCGCGCCGAGAGCCGCGAGAGCAGCGTGAGCACGCTCGCGCTGCGCTCGGCGAGCGCGTCGGCGGTCGCCATGCCGTACGCGGAGAGCAAGCCGGCGAAACGCGGCACGAGAGCGCACGGCATCGACGCACTTTCGGCGAGCGCCGCCGCGTGCAGTCCGCCCGCGCCGCCGAAACCGACCAGCGGCACGGCGCGCGGATCCTCGCCGCGTTGCATCGTCATCACGCCGAGTGCGCGGCGCATCGAGGCGCGCGCGACTTCGAGCACGATCTCGGCCGCTGCGTGCGGCGGCGTGCCGAGCCGCCTCGCGAGCTTCTCGAACGCGCGTGCGACGCGTTCGACGTCGAGTTCGAGCGCGCCGCCGAGGAACGCGCCGCGCGCGACGTGGCCGAGCAACACGTGCGCGTCGGTGACCGTCAGTCGATCGCTCTTGCCGTAGCAGACCGGCCCGGGATCGGCGCCGGCGCTCTTCGGCCCGACGTGCAGCACGCCGTCGGCGTCGACTTCGACGAGCGAGCCTCCGCCGCAGCCGATCGTGTGGATGTCGAGCATCGGCACGCCGACGGCGTGGCCGGCGATGCGTCGCGCTTCGCCGGCGAGCCGCGTGCGCGCGCCGTGGAACGCGACATCGGTCGACGTGCCGCCCATGTCGAAGCCGACCATGCGCTCGAAGCCGGCTTCGTGTGCCGCGCGCGCCGCGCCGACGACGCCGCCGGCGGGGCCGGAGAGCAGGATGCGCGCGCACTGTTCGGCGGCGCGTTCCGCTGCGAGCGTGCCGCCCGCGGACTGCATCACCGAGAGTCGCGCGGGAGCGAGCCTGGCGCCCAACGAGCGCAAGTAGTCGCGCACCAACGGCTCGAGCGCCGCGTTGACCGCCGCCGTCGAGAACCGTTCGTACTCGCGGTGCTCGGGCAGGATCTCCGCGGAGAGCGTCAGCGGCACGCCGAGCGGACGCAAGGCGCGCGCGAGCTCGCGTTCGATCTCCGGCCGCGCGTACGAATGCAGGAGCCCGATGACGATCGACTGCGGCCGCGCGCGGCGCAAGTCGCGCACGAGCCGCGCGAGTTCGGCTTTCGTCGGCCGTGCGACCGTCTCGTAGCCCGAGCCGTCGAGCTTCGGCCAGATGCGCGAGTTCACTTCGAAACGCAGCTCGCGCGGCACGAGCGGACTTGGCTTCGCCGGATGGAGCGCGTAGAGCTCGGGACGATCCTGTCGCGCGATCTCGAGCACGTCGGCGAAGCCGCGGTTCGTCACGAGCGCCGTGCGCGCGGTGCGGCCCGACAGCAGCGCGTTCAAGGCGACCGTCGTTCCGTGGACGACGTGCTGGTCCGCGCGTGGCCCGCCGAGCTCGTGCACGCCTTCGACGACGGCGCGCGCCGGATCGTCGGGCGTCGACGGCAGCTTCGCGACCCGGAACTCGCCGTCCGTGTACGCGACCAAGTCGGTGAACGTGCCGCCCGTGTCGACTCCGATCGTGCACTTCGCGCCGCGCGCCATCGCGGGAGTGTAGCGGTGTGCCTCTCGGGCGAGCGACCGTCCGAGTGCGCGGCCTCGGACCGTGGAGCCTTCGACCGGGCTGCGCCGAGGTACCCAAGGCTCGCGCGGGACGCTACCGTCTTCCGCTCGATGTCGATCGCGGTCCTTTCGACGACGGACTTCGTCGCGCCGCACGGACTCCAATGGGTCGCGGTGCTCGCGTCCTACCTGCTCGGCGCGATTCCGTTCGGACTCGTCGTCGCGCGCTTCAAAGGCATCGATCTGCGCACCGTCGGCAGCGGCAACATCGGCGCGACCAACGCGATGCGCGCGCTCGGCAAGCCGCTCGGCATCCTGGTGTTCCTGCTCGACGTCGCGAAGGGCGCGGTGCCGGTGCTCGCCGGCTGGTTGCCGTTCTCGACCGAGTTCGAGATCGCGCCGGAAGCGAAGCTCTCGCTGCAGCTCTGCTGCGGCACCGCCGCCGTGCTCGGCCACTGTTTCCCGCTCTACCTGCGTTTCAAGGGCGGCAAGGGCGTCGCGACCGGCTGCGGCGCGTTGATCGCGCTCGACCCGCTGATCTTCGTCGCGGGTGGTCTCGTCTGGCTCGCCTGCTTCTACGGCCTGCGGTACGTCGGGCTCGCGTCGATCGCGATGGGGCTCGCCTTCCCGCTGGTGGCGTTCTGGCTCGGGCATCCGGGCCAGCTCGTCGTCGCGGCGAGTTTGCTCACGCTCTTGATCCTCGTGCGTCACCGATCGAACATCGCGCGCATGATCGCGGGCACGGAACCGAAGGCTGGCGCGAAGAAACACGGCGATGGAGGTCGCGCATGAGCACGTCGAAGCGCGGCTCGAAGTCGGCGCAGAACGCGGCGAAAGCGACGTCGGCGAGTGGCTCGGCACGGACCTCGAGCAATGCCCAGGAGAACACGCCGTCCTTTGCTCCGCTGCGGCGCGCGGTCGTCATAGGCGACGGCGCGTGGGGGACCACACTCGCGCTCTTGTTGGTGAAGAAGGGCGTCGCGACCACGCTGTGGAGTCACTCGCCGGAGTACGCGCGCGAGCTCGCCGAGCGGCGCGAGAACCCGCGCTTCCTGCCGGGCATACGCTTGCCCGACGAACTCGTGATCACGGCCGATCCGCCGACCGCCGCGTTCGGCGCCGAGCTCGCGATCAGCGCCGTGCCGACGCAGTTCTTGCGCGGCGCGGCGACGCTCTTCGACGACGCGCTGCCCGGCGACGCCGGCATCGTCTCGGCGACGAAAGGCCTCGAGATCGAGACTCTGCGCCGGCCGAGCGAGATCCTCGCCGAGACGCTCGGCGGCCGGCCGGTGTGCGTGCTCACCGGTCCGAGCCACGCCGAAGAAGTCGCGCGCGGCAAACCCGCGTCGATCGTCGCGGCGAGCGACGACGAAGAACTCGCGCGGCGCACCCAAGCCGCGTTCGCCGGCGAATCGTTGCGCATCTACACGCACCTCGATCCCGTCGGCGCCGAGCTCGCCGGCGCGTTGAAGAACGTGATCGCGCTCGCGGCGGGGATCGGCGACGGCCTCGAACTCGGCGACAACGCGAAATCGGCGCTCGTGACGCGCGGCGTCGTCGAAATGGCGCGTTTCGGCGTCGCGAAGGGCGGCCGCGCGGAGACGTTCTTCGGGCTCGCCGGCATCGGCGACCTCGTGACGACGTGTTTCTCGCGCCACTCGCGCAACCGCGCCGTCGGCGAAGCGATCGGTCGCGGCGAGACCCTCGAAGCCGTGCTCGGCCGCATGAAGATGGTCGCGGAAGGCGTGTGGACGACCAAGGCGCTCTTCGGGCCCGAATCGGACCTCGGCGACGTTTCGTTGCCGATCGCCGAGCAGGTCCACGCCATCCTGTTCGAACGCAAGGATCCGAGAGTCGCCGTGGCGTCGTTGATGAAGCGCGAGCCGACCGACGAGATGCGCGGGATCTTCTTCTAGGGCGCGCATGACACCGCTCGTCGGCTTCGTCGTCTTCCTGCTCGCGACCGTCGTGCTCTTGCTCGGTGTGGTGGTCACTGGCCTGCGCGCCAAACTCGCGGTGCACTTGTCCCTCGTCGGGCTCACGCTCGTGTCGCTCGCCGTCACGATCGTCTACGCGAAGGCGCTCGGCCTCGAGTACGACTTGGCGAGCGCGGGGCGCATCACGCCGGTGCACCTGACACTCGCGAAGATCGCGACGGCGGCGTACCTCGCGCCCGCTCTGACCGGCGTGTTGACGATGCGCGACCGCAAGCACAAGCGGCTGCACTTCAAGGCCGCGATGTTCGCGCTCGTGCTGACCGTCGCGAGCACGGTCACCGGGCTCTGGATGTTGCTCGCCGCGTCGCCGCGCGCCTGAGCCTCGTGCGCGCCGTCAGCCGCGCTTCTCGATCCACGGCAGCGCGAGCAACAGCGCGTTCGCGCCCAACGGAACCGCGGCGTACGCGATCCACGCGAAGCGACCGCGCAGCGTCATGAAGCCGAACCAGAGGCCCGGCAGACTGATGCTCGTCACGATCACGGCGAGCCAGTGACGTTCGATGCCCGGTCCCGAACCCCAACGTTGCCACGCGAGATCCGCGCCGATCACGAGCATCGAGAACGTCGCGCAGGTCATCGATGCGATCCACGAACGATGACGCCGGCGCTGGAAGCCGGGCACCGGATAGAGCCTGCGCAGCGGGCGCGCCATCGCGGCATTCTGGCCTGCCCGTCACCCCCGAGCGACCGCGCGCTCGCCGTTTGACGCCTCCCTTGCCCGGCGTGGGACGCCCGCCTAGAATCCCCGGCCCGCGTCGGTCGACGGAGTTCCGCTCGACCGCGCCGCGGAATCGGGGCGTGGCGCAGCTTGGCTAGCGCGCTGCAATGGGGTTGCAGAGGTCGGAGGTTCAAATCCTCTCGCCCCGACCAATCTTCGGCAGGAGACCTGCGGCAAGCAGGTCGAACGGCCTGCGGAGCGTGGGAACGAGGTTCTCGGCGTCGAGGACCAAGTTCAAACACAGGATGCCGAGCAGGAGGCGCTTGGTAGCCACGTCTGCCGCAACCCATCGGGCCGTCAGGTCTTGCGCGAGTTCAAACACTTGCACCGCCTGCTCGCCCTCTTCCGTCTGACGCGCGCCCTCCCGAGCCAACGTCGCGCGCAGCCCACTCTCCTTGGCGATCAAGCCTTCCTGGTTGCGCTTGAACGTCTCGTGCTCGACCTCCTCGCGTAGCCGGAGCCCGACGAGTTCGTCCTTCTGCTTCTGGACCCGCTCCAGCTCGCGCGTGAGGTGTGCGCGGCGGCTCTCGGCTTCAACTTGCGTGCGGCGCGACCGCGAGCGCAGCACGCGCACGAACCACTCACGCACACCGGCATCGCTCACGCGGAGCGAGGTCAGCATCTCGCGGACCTGCTCGTCGAGATCGGACTCGGTGAGACGCACACGCGGATGGTCCGGCTGCTTGTTCGCGTTCGCGCAGCGGTAGTAAGCGTACTTGCCCTTCTTGAACTCGCCCGTGATCGCGCTTCCGCAGTGGCCGCAGCGGATCAGCACCCCGGAGAAGAGGAGGTTGCGCTTCGTGCGCTGTCCTTTCCGACGAATGCGCTCTTGCACCTGATCGAACAGCGCCCGATCGACAAGCTGCGGGATCTTTCCTGGCCACCACTTGCCCTGGTACTTGATCTCCCCGATGTACGTGCGGTCCTTGAGCAACGAGTACAGCTTGCTGCGCGTGAAGCGCGGGGACTTCTCCGAGAAGTAGATGCCTTCCCGGAAGAGGCGGTCCGCAAGCTCCGGGTAGATCGGGATCTCCTCCTCAGCGACGAGGGTGAAGATGCGCTTGACCTGCACGCCGCGCATGACGTGGGAGATCACTCGTCCCTGCATGTCCTCGCCACGGATGTTCTTGAGGCCCCATGCTGCGCGTCCGGGCGGAAGGCCCTTCTCGATCACGCGGTCGTCGATCGACGCCTTGATCTTCTCCGCAGACTGACGGATTTGGTGTCGTGCGGCGGCAGCCAGCACAGTGAGGACGAGTTCGCTGTCCGACGTTGAGTTGTCCAGCCCCTCCTTGATCGCCACAGACACTACGTTGCAGCGGTCCTTCAACTCCGCGAGGCGTGCGAGATCACTGAGGCTGCGAGTGGCACGATCCACGGCGCTGAACAGGATCTTCGAGATGCGGTTCCTCGGGTCGCTGGCGAAGCTGAGCGCCTCGCTGAACACCTTGCGCGCTTCACCCTGCTTGGCGGACTCCGCGACGCGGAAGATCCTCACGAGTTCTTCGCCCTTGTGCGTCGTGTAGCGCTCGAACGACGCCACCTGCACGTCGAGGCTGTTGCCTTCGAGCGCCTGCTCACGCGAAGAGACGCGAGCGAACCCGATGGTTCTCAACACGGCCGAGTCTCCAACTTGCCGAGGCGCTCGACTGGCTCGATCAGCGCGAGTGCGCGCGCGACGGTCAGCTTGTACGGGAGCACTGGCTGCCACACCGAGAATGTGTCGCGGAGCAGTTCGCCATCGACTTCGGACGCGACAACTCCGGGCGGCAGACTCCAGTCGAAGCTCGACTCGATGCCCAGGTAGGGGGTACGGATGTCGCCGTCCAGTTCCTCGTACCAATCCCGCTCGGGATTCTCCCACTCCAAGCCGCGCCACACACGCCACGCGAAGTAGACGAACTCCGGCCTCCCGGCGCGATCGGGGAGCTGCTTGCGGGCTTCGGGCAAGAACGAGTGGCGGAACACCGTCAGCTCGTAGCCTGCATTGCGCGCGCGCTGCCGCCACATCTTGCGGATCAACTCGGGGCTCGTGCGAACCATCGCGCGCTCCTACAGCCGCTCCTTGGCGTGCTCGAAGAGGCCCAAGAGGAGTGCGGAGACCGTGATTCCCAGCCGGTCTGCGGCGGCTCTCAGTTCGCGCCGCTGCGCGGCCGTCACGCGAACGTGGATGTAGTCGTTCTTGCTTTGGTCGGCCCGGAAAGCCGGTCCAGCAAGCCCTTCAACCGCTCGTGCGAGCCGCGCGCCGCCTGGGTTGGCATGAAGCTCGGAAGCCTCAATCTCGACAGGTCCAGAATCCATAGCACGAGTGTGCTATTCGGCTTGGGCCAAGTCAAGGCCCGGGAGTCCGGTAGGGGGGACGTGCAGGCGTGGCAGACAACGTGTCTGGCGGTGGGGTCAAGGCTTCCACGTCCGGGATCGCATCCGGTCGATCAGCTCCTGGGGCGCGATGTGGTCGAGGTAGCGGCTCGTCGTCGAGAGGTTCTCGTGGCCGAGCTGGGCGCGGATCAGGTTCATCGGAGTGCCCTCCCGCGCCAGCTCGGCGGCGTGTGTGTGACGGAGGCCGTGGGCGTGGACATGCTTCTCAATGCCCGCCTTCTTGCCGAGGCGACGTAGGAGCGTTCGCACGTAGGGCGTTTTCACCGGCTCGCCTTTGAGGGTGCAGAAGACCGGCTGCCGCCCGTTCAGGCCGAGCTTGGTTCGCCGGTCCATCCAGCGCTCGATTACCGCGAACGACTCGTGGTCGAGGCCGACGACGCGGGCTTTGTCACCCTTTCCGTGGCACACGGCGACTCGGCCCTCGGCAGAGTCGAGGTCCTTCGGGTACAGGGCGAGCGCCTCGGAGATCCGCAGGCCAGTTCGGTAGAGCAGCGTGAGCAGCGCCCGGTTTCTGATTCCGGTCGGGGCTCGGTTCGAGCAACCTCGAACGAGCTGACGCACCTCGTCCTCGGAGAGGATCTCGGGCGGGTAGGTCTTGCCCTTGTTCTTGGGCTCGCGGGGGCGGACGGTGTCGGGATGGTCGGTCATGCAGGAAGGGTTACGCTTTTACATGAAAGCGTAACTCATGCGCACCTATCGTCCACTGCGGCGTCGAAAGCGTAACTGAATCGCACGGAAGCCGTTCCTGGGCGACCACCGGGAAGAACTTTCCAGGGCGGCCTGGGAGCCTCCAGGATCGCGCCGGAGGCCCTCCGAACCCTTCCGGGCCGTCCCGGCCGGTCTGCGGGCGCAGTGCGGCGTCCGGCACGGCCAACTTCGTGGAGATGGGTCCCTGGGTCGGCAGGCTCACCCTCGACGGCTCGGGACAACGCTCGAAGCGCCGTGGACTCCGCGCCAGACACGATGTCTAGTCCGCCCGTGATGGCAACCTTCAACGTCCCTGACCACGTCTGTTTCGGTCCCGACGGTCGCGGCGGCGACTTCAACTACGGCCAAGTGCGCGCGCTGACGCCCCAGTTGCAGATCGAAGCGCTGCGCCGCCGCCACGCGGCGTGGCTCGTGGATCAGTCGAAGCCTCTCGCTGCGAGTGGAGCGTCGCCCTTCCCGCTCGCCGTGATGGCCTGCGTCGGTATGGAAGCGCTCGGGCAGATCGCATACGGAGCCGGGCCGAACGTCAGGGACCTGAGCTACCCATTCGTTCACGTCGCGCGAGAGATGGACTCGCTGTTCTCCACGACACTCACGCCTGCGTTCAGCGCCGCGTTCACCTCGCGTTGGAGCAGCACGCTCGATCCGAAGGCGAGGACTGCATCCGTTGGCGACACGGCCAGCCTGCTCTACATGTTCTTTCGCAACTCGATGATCCACGGCTATCGAGGTCGCGCGGTGTTCCTGACGGCCGACGAAACCTCCAGCGTCAAGCTGGACGAGACTGAGGGCACGATGGCCCTGAACCCGTGGTGGATGTGGAGGCGCTACGAGGATGTCGTGAAGTCCAGCTTCGACGACATCGTGAATGCTTCGCGCACACCGAATCCGAAACGCGCACACGCTGTCCAGCGTCTCGCGCTCATGTTGCAGTAGTCGCTCGAGTGCGGGCATCGACCACCATCCGGCGCAGAGGTGGTGGAGCGTTCGATAGTCACGAACGAGTTCGGGCAGACACGTCGCCTCGACCAATCTCGACGGCGATCACTCCGTCCAGGCCGATCACAGCCCGCGTCCCGCTCATCGTTTCAATCGACCAAGACACGGTCGTCCGGAACGCGCCGGATTCGAGAGCACTACTTTCCAGCTCGGGGGCGACGCAGCGTTTGGCGACCCTGAGCCACCGCATGGTCGCGATTGAGAACACCGTCAGGTCGAGGCCGATTCACGTGATCTTCGGCCTCTGACGAGGCTCTCTACCGCCTCCCAGACGATGCCCGCTACCTGCGCTCGCTTGCCTTGTTCCTAGCTACGCGCATGGCCAACCTCACCCACATCAGGCATGAACACCATGATCCGTAGGCTCGTGACGATGACGAGCAAGGTGACGCCGACATCTGCGGCGATCGCCAACGCAAGGTTGCCGAGGCCCAGGACTGCCAGGGCCACGAACACCACCTTGACCATGATCGCCAGAGCGGTGTTCACACGGATCGTCGTCAGCGTGCGACGGCCAAGGCGGATCAGGAAGGGGACCAGGATCAGCTTGTCGTTCATGAGCGCGACGGGGGCGGTCTCGATCGCGGTGTCGCTCCCGGCAGCGCCCATCGCGATACCCACGCTCGCGATGGCCAACGCCGGGGCATCGTTCACGCCGTCTCCTACCATCGCCACGTTGTCGCGGTGGACGGCCATCATCTCCTGCAATCGCACGGCCTTGTCTTCGGGAAGCAGGTCGCCGTGGACCGTCCTGATACCTACGGCGCTGGCGATGACGGCCGCATTCTCGGTGTTGTCCCCCGTCAGCATTACGGCTGCGATGCCAAGGCGGTGCAGCTCCGTCACCGTCTGCGCGCTCTCTGGCTTGATCGCGTCTGCGACGCCGAAGATCCCGGCAACTCCAGAACCAAAGCTCACGACAACCGCCGTCTGGCCCTGTTTCTGCAATCGCTCCACATGAGCCGCCGCTTCCCCGGTCATCGGCATCAGCTCGCGGATGTAGCCCACCTTGCCGATCAGGATGTCCTTGTGCTCGCACACGAGGCACTGAGCAGTGAGCCCCTTGCCGATCACACTCTTCACGCGCTGCACGCTGTGCGGGTTGACGCTTTCACGCCGTGCAAGATCCACGATTGCCAGAGCCAGTGGGTGCTCGCTGAACACCTCCGCTCCTGCGGAACAGGCCAGCAACTCCTCCCGCGTGGTCGCTCCAAGGGGGATCACGTCGCTGATCTCCGGTTCACCCCGAGTGATGGTGCGAGTCTTGTCGAGGGCGACCGCTTCGATCTTGGCGAGCAGCTCTACGTATCGTCCACCCTTGATGAGGACGCCGCGACGGGATGCGTTGCCAATGGCCGCGTAGATTGCAACGGGAGTGCTGATGACGAGTGCGCACGGGCACGCGATGACGAGCAAGGTAATGCCCTGGAGGAGCCACACGTCGAACGAGCCGTTGAAGAAGAGAACGGGCACTGCGACGACGAGCGTGGCGATGACGAGCACGCTCGGCGTGTACACGCGGGAGAACTGCTCGATGAACTTCTGAGTGCGGGCCTTGGACTGCTGTGCCTCAAACGTGATCCGTACGATCTTGCTGAGGGTCGTATCTCGATGCAGTTTCGAGGTCCGCACTTCGATGACGCCCTCCTTGTTGAGCGTACCGGCGAAGACCGACTCCCCGACGTGCTTGTCCTTCGGCAGGGGCTCGCCCGTGATCGCGGCTTCATCGACAGAGGTCGCGCCTGCTTCGATCACACCGTCGAGAGGAATCGACTCGCCGGGCTTGACGATGAGAATCGTTCCGACGGCGATGGTCTCTATCGGTTGCTCGACATCTAATCCCTTCACGCGGGCGACCGTCGGGTTCTTGCGGACGAGAGCGTCGAGCGCGCTCCTGCTCTGACGGATTCCGATGTCCTCAAGGCGCTCGCCGAGGGTGTAGAGCACGATGACGACGGCAGCCTCCGCGTACTGGCCCAGGTAGAACGCAGCCACCGTGGCGATGAGCATCAAGAGGTTGATGCTGCTAAAGCGAAGGCGTATCAGCGCCTCGACGCCCTTGCGCAGCACTCGCCAGCCTACGCCGAGAATGAAAGCAGTGAAGGTGATCGCCGCCCACGGTGACGGGAGGTCCCACCCCGCCAAGGACAACACCTCCAAGCAGACGACCGCGACGACTGCGGCTAGTAGGGCGTTGAACTTGCGATCGCGTAGCAGGCCGCCAACGGACTCGTGTGCGGGTTGCTCAGGAACTCGAACTGTCGCTGGGGCGTTGGTCATGATCATGCAGGTCTTTGGACAAGAAGATGGGGGCTGCGCGCGTTCCACGCGCAGCCACGCAGCCACGCAGCCAGAAGGCATCGAGTGCGACCGGCCGAGATCGCATGTGCCATCGAGGTCACGACTACGAGCTGGGCGAATGCCCCCCTCTGACACGTGATCGCGCGTCGTCTCAGAAGCGGATCGAGTACGACACGCCAACGTTGTAGTGCTCGTCGAGATTCGCAATCACGAGTCCGAGGAGCTGCCCACCGTCGAGGCCGTACTCCACGGTGTGGTGCAGATTGTGCCCGTCCCACAGGTTTGTGGTGCTGATCCGATCACTCCACGCGATCCGCAGTCCGCCGATGCCCACTAGCTCGTCGTCGAACGTGCCGAACGACGCGCCGACGTACGGTGCGATCGGCAGGCCGGTCCATCGTTCAAGGTCCTTCGAGAAGGTGCCATAGAACGCCTGTCCGTGCGGCGTCCCGATACGGTCGGAACTCGTGCCGAAGATCAGTGCGGGCCGATTCCCTTCCTCGGAGATCGCGAGCCAGTTCGCGATGGGGCGGATGTCCGGCGCGAGCGGGTTGATCTCCAGGCCCGCCGAGAACGTCGGCGTGAACTGGTACATCGTCGTCGTGCGAAGCTCCGCACGATCTACGTCGATTCCAGGTATCCAGCGAACGCCGAGGACCCACGGGCTTTCGATGTTGCCTTCGGCGGTCACACGGACCCCCGCACCCTCACCGGGTCACACGGGTCACGACGGAACGCGCGAGACGGGTTCCTGGAAGAGGGGAACGGCGAGAAGTAGGGCGATGGGTTCGAGGATCATGTGCGTAGACACCGTGTCTCGTGTCGAGACGTGTTGAGGTCAGTCGTGCCGTGCGAAGTACCCGACACGGAGTGAGGGCGAGAAGCGGACTACCCGCCTCGCGATGTGCGTCGAGCCCGCTCGCGCGATACGAGGGGGCCGCGCGACGAGAGCTGGAGGGTGACTGCCTACTTCTTCGCGCCGGGCTTGCCGTGGTCGTGTCCGTCGCCTTCCTTGTGCTCGCCTTCCGCGTCGAGCGGACAGTCCTTGCACATGCCGTGGCCGACGACCCGCAGGCTGTTGCCTTCGCGCACCCACAGGTGCGCGTTGTCGCCTTCGGCGGTGACGAAATACTCGGGCGCGGACTTCACCGGCTCCGACGCGCCTTGCGTGGTGAAGAGCGCGGCCGTCGAGGCGAGCGCGAGCCCGCCGAGGATCGAGTTGGAAAGGGTCATCGAGGTTCTCCGTGGTTGATGGTGTCGAGGGTTAGGGCGTCGCGCCTTGGAACCGGCTACACGCCGGAGGTCGAACGCCTGTGCGTGTGATCGAGGCGGCTGTCAGCTCGCTGGGGTGGGGGCCGCGCCGTGAGGCGGTGTTCGTTCGTCCGGCTCTGCGTCCGCACCGGGATGGCCCGTGTTGCCGCTCGACGTGCTAGTTCCGGGAGCGGCGGTGTCAACGCCCGCTCTGTCTCCAGCCTCCCAAACCTCCGGCCTCGGACCCGGGAGTCCGTCGGCGCGCGTTCCGGTGAAGATGCGGTAGAGCGCGGGCAGCACAACGAGCGTCAGCAAGGTGCTGGAGATCAGACCACCGATGACGACCGTCGCGAGCGGACGCTGCACCTCGGCCCCCGTGCCAGTAGCGATCGCCATCGGGACGAATCCGAGCGAGGCGACGAGCGCCGTCATCAAGACGGGCCGCAAGCGCGTGATCGAGCCGTGGACGATCGCGGCTTCGAGCACCTCACCCTTCTCGCGCAGTTGGTTGATGAAGATGATCATCACCAATCCGTTGAGCACGGCGACGCCGGACAGCGCGATGAAGCCGACGGCGGCCGAGATGGAAAACGGCATGTCGCGCAACCACAGCGCCACGACACCACCCGTGAGACCGAGCGGGACGGCGGCGAACACGAGCAGCGAATACTTGAAGCTCTTGAAGGTCGCGAAGAGCAGCAAGAGGATCATCGCGAAGCACACCGGCACGACGATCGAGAGTCGCTGCTTCGCCGCGACCAAGTTCTCGAACTGACCGCCCCACACGAGCCACTGTCCAGCCGGTAGCGCGAGCGCCCCGATCTTCTCCTGAGCCTCGGTCACGAACGAGCCCAGGTCGCGCCCGCGAACGTTGCACTGCACGACGATGCGCCGCTTGCCGTTCTCGCGGCTGATCTGGTTGATCCCTTCGGCCACCTCGATTCGAGCGACCGTTCCCAGCGGAACGAATCCTCGCTCGATCGGTGCGCGGGACAGCGCCGCTCCGCCATCATCCGCGAGTGCCGGTAGGCCCGGCTCTTGGGCTTCTTGCTCGCCACGCGGCAGCGGAATGGGGAGACGGTCGAGGATGTCCACCTTGCCCCGCAGGGCATCGGGAAGGCGCACCACGAGATCGAAGCGACGGTCGCCCTCGAACACGAGCCCGGCCTCGCGACCGCCCATCGCGACGGCGACCACGTCCTGCACGTCGGACAGATTCAGGCCATAGCGAGCGAGGACCGCTCGATCGGGATCGACCGTCATCACGGGCAAGCCCTCGGTCTGCTCGACCTTGGCATCGGCGACGCCAGCGATGCCTCGCAGCGTCGCGAGCACCTTGTCCGCTGTCTCCTGCATCGACACGAAGTCGTCGCCGTACACCTTCACGGCCACGTCGCCACGCACACCGGAGATGAGTTCGTTGAACCGCATCTGGATCGGCTGCGTGAACTCGTAGTTGTTGCCCGGCACCGACTGGACCGTCAGCTCGATCAACTTGATCAGCTTGGCCTTGTGCCCTTGCGCTGCGGCGGCACCATCCGCGTCCTCCCCGTGCTCATCCTCCTCGTGTGCTGCCTCGTTGGGCCGCGCGGCCTCCAACTCGGCGATGCGGCGGTCGAGTTCCACTTCGCTGCGCCATTCCTCGCG
This sequence comes from Planctomycetota bacterium, assembly GCA_023150475.1. Lineage (GTDB taxonomy): Bacteria > Planctomycetota > UBA1135 > UBA1135 > JACRIN01. The sequence continues at coordinate 168,418 of JAKLKU010000003.1, read as the reverse complement.
CGGCTTGAGGATGATGAAGGTGTCGGAGACGTTGGGCGGCATCGGGTCGGATGCCAGCTCCGCCGTGCCGGTCTTCGAGTAGGTGAACGCAACCTCGGGGAACTTGGCGACGGTGCGCTCCACGTCGTACTGCATCAACTGCGATTGAGTGATACCCGTCGATGGGATGCGCATCGCGTGCATCGCGATGTCCTTCTCGTCGAGCGTCGGCACGAACTCCTGGCCGAGGGTGCCGAACAGCACGACCGCACCCGCGAAAGCGGCGATAGCGGCTCCGACGACGGCGTAGCGCAACTTCACCGCCACGCGGACCACGGGCGCGTACAAAGCCTTCGCCCAGCGGACGAGGAACATGTCCTTCTCGGTGACACGTCCGCGAATGCAGAGCGCGACCATCGCGGGCACGAACGTGAGCGAGAGGATGAAAGCCGCGATCAGCGCGAAGATGACCGTCAGGGCCATCGGATGAAACATCTTCCCCTCGACGCCCGAGAGGGCGAGGATCGGGAAGTAGACCGTGATGATGATCGCCTCGCCGAACGCGGTCGCTTTGCGGACTTCCTTCGAGGCATCGAAGACGACGTGCAGTCGCTCCTGGAGCGTCAGCAAGCGTCCCTTGTGGTGCTGCTCCTCTGCGAGCCTGCGGAGACAGTTCTCCACGATGATCACTGCGCCATCGACGATCAGGCCGAAGTCGATCGCACCGAGCGACATTAGGTTCCCGCTCACTCGGCCCTGCACCATGCCCGTAGCAGTCATGAGCATCGAGAGCGGGATGGCGAGCGCGCAGATCAGTGCCGCGCGCCAGTTGCCAAGCATGATGAGGAGCACGACGATGACGAGAATCGCGCCTTCGATGAGGTTCTTCTGAACCGTCGCGATCGTGGCATCGACGAGCTTGGTTCGGTTGAGCACCGTCTTCGCACGGATTCCGTCGGGCAGCGAGCGCTGGATCTCGCCCATCTTCGCGTCCACGGCAGCCGCGACAGTCCGGCTGTTCGCGCCGATCAGCATCACCGCCGTGCCGACGACTACGTCCTCGCCGTTCTCGCTCGCCGAACCCGTGCGCAACTCGCGGCCGACACCGACGCCGTCTAGGCCGACCACATCACGGATATAGATCGGAACGCCGTTACGAGTGCCGATTACGATGGTTTCGATCTCGTGGATCGACTGGATGCGGCCCGTGGCGCGGACGAGGTACGACTCGCCCTTGTGCTCCACGTACCCCGCGCCGGTGGAGACGTTGTTCTTCTCCAGCGCCTCGACCACGTCCGCGAAGGTCAGGCCGTACGAGACGAGCTTCATCGGGTCGGGCTGCACGTGGTACTGCTTCACGTAACCGCCGATCGCGTCCACCCCCGCGACATCCTTCACGCTCTTGAGCTGCGGCCGGATGATCCAGTCCTGCACCTCGCGCAGGTAGGCGGCCAGCTCCACGTCCGTCGTGAGGCGCGTGCCCTCAGGCGTCAGATAGGCACCATCGGTCTGCCATCCCGATTCGCCGTCGCGAACCACGGCACCCTTGCCGCGCGGGTGCTCGTACTCGACTGTGTACATGTACACCTCGCCGAGCCCCGTCGCGATCGGCCCCATGATCGTCTCGACGCCGGGAGGCAGGCTCCCGCTCGCCTCGCGCAGTCGCTCGCCAACTTGCTGACGCGCGAAGTAGATGTCCACGCCATCCTCGAAGACGGCGGTGACCTGTGCAAAGCCGTTGCGCGAGAGCGATCTCGTGTATTCGAGCCCAGGGATTCCAGCGAGCGCGTTCTCCATCGGGAACGTGACCTGCTTCTCGACCTCGAAGGGCGAGAGCGAGGGCGCGACCGCGTTGACCTGGACTTGGTTGTTCGTGATGTCAGGTACGGCGTCGATCGGCAGGCGCTGGAGCTGGAACAAGCCGACAGCCGCAACGACCGCCGTCAGTACGACGATCAGCCAGCGGTTCTTGATCGAGAAGTGGAGCAGGGATTCGAGCATGGGATGGTCTCCTGTGAGTCTCAGTGCTCGTGCGCCGCAGCGCCCTTGCCCAGATCAGCCTTGAGGATGAACGTGCCCTCGCTGACGAAGAGTTCGCCCTCGACGAGGCCGGAGAACACAGGGACGAGCCCACCAACTGCACGACCGATCGTGACGGCGCGCTTCGCGTAGGTGTTGGGTTCGCCTTCGACCGGAACGAACAGTGCCGGTCCACCCTCGACGGTCTGGATCGCGTCCTCCGGCACGGCGACCACTGGAGCGGGGGACGGCTCGCCGGGTTCCATCTCGACGAGTTCTGCCTGCGCGAACATCCCCGGTCGCAACCCAAGCTCGGCGATCGGGACTTCGATGCGAACTTGCGCCGTGCGTGTAGTGGGATCGACGAACGGCGAGATGAACGCAACCGAGCCCTCGAAGCGCTTGCTACCGGCCTCGCTGAGGGAGCCGACGCTGATCCACGCCTTGGCTCCCGCGTGGATTCGGAGGAGCTTCGCCTCGGGAACATCCGCGAGCACCCACAACTTCGTGGCGTCTGCGAGCACCATGAGGTACTCGCGATCGGGGCCGACCAACTCGCCAAGGGTCACCTCGCGCTGCACGACGACGCCGTCGATGGCGGCGCGGATCGCGTAGCGCGGAACGACCTCCCCCGTCGTCGCAAGCGCCTCGATCGCGTCGTGGTTCATCCCGAGCAGGTGTAGGCGGTTGGCGGCGGCCGTTCGCGAAGACTCGGCGGCCTTGAGCGCCGCGATCGAGACCTTGTGTTCGGCCTCTCGACGCTGGACCTCGGTGAGCGAGATGCCCTGCGACTTGTCGTAGAGACCCTGCGCACGCTCCCACGCGACCTTGGAGAGGTCCACGGCCGGACCGGCGGTCTCAACGGCGACGCGGCGCTGCAAGTAATCGGCCTGAGCTTCGCCGAGTTCTGGGCTCTCGATCACGGCCAGCTCCTGTCCAGCCTTCACGGGATCGCCGACTCGCACGTTGACCTCGGCGATCCGACCGCGAAGCGGCGATCCGACGTGCGCCATCGCCTCGGTGTTGAAGCCGACTCGCGCGGGAGCCGTGATCGTCGGCCGCAGCACCCAAAGCTGGGCAGCCTGCGTCTTGATTCCGTAGCGGGCGACCGCGTCGCTCGTGAGCATCACTTCGTCGGTGTGCTCGGCTTTGCCTTCGGCAGCGTGCGCGTGACCATCCTCCTGCGTGTGATCGTCCTGCTCAGCCGCGTCCACGCGCGGCACGGCACTGTGCGAGTCTTTGCCCTGTCCATCGCAGGAAGTGAGCAGTGCGAGTGAGACGAGCAACGCTGACGCGGCGAGGCGTGCGCGATGCGTCACGCGGTGGGCTGAGAGGCAACCCGTCGTCGTGTAGTCGTGGGTGTTGTTCTTCATGGCGAATCGGATCACGGCTTGTTCGGTAGAGGGACGACGCGATCGGCAGCGAGCTGCATCGAAGGAGCGGGTGGCGATCCCGCGTCGGCGAGTTGCTCGGCGACGCCAGGGCCGCCCACCGCACGCTGCAAGCGGACGAGCGCACGTGCGGCTTGCGCCTCGACTTCGATCGCTTGGGTCTGCGCGACGCGCATGTCCTGCTCGGCGAGGAAGAGCGGCGTCACATCCGTCTGACCGGCGCGGTAAGCGTCCTCGGCGAGTTGTCGCCGTTGACGTTGCAGCGGGATCAGCTCGCGCTCGATTCTTGCGAGGTTCGCGGTGCTCGCCGCGAAGCCTTGGTAGGCAACACGAACGTCCTCGACCACCCGTCGCTTTGCGAGCGTCAGCTCATGCCGGGCTTCGAGCTGCTCGGCAGTGTTGACCGCTCGTCGCGCTTCGCCGGAGTCAAAGATGGGCAGCGGCGCTGAGATCGACGGCCCGACTTGCCAGCCGCCTCCGCTCTGCGCTTCGAGCCCGGCGCTCGCACCCTCCCACGGTAGGAGGCGAACAAGTGCGGCTTCGTCGCCGAGAGCCTTGAGTCTCCAAGCGAGTGCCTGGATCTCGGGACGCGCGATCAGCGCCGCGTCGGTCCAGTCGCGCTCGGATCGTCGGCGCAGCTCCGGCGCAGTCCACGGGTCGAGCGTCCATGTCGCGGCGGCCGATGGTTCCCCGATCAAACGCGCGAGCCGGAGTCGGCTCGTCCGCTCGTCCAGTCGCGCGCGGTCGATGGACACTTGGAGCTCCACGCGCTGCGCTTGCAGGGTGACGAGATCGCTGCGCGTTCCCTCACCTGCGTCGAGCCGGGCCTGCGACGTGGTGACGAGGCGCTCCACGAGCCCGAGTCGCTCTTCGAGCAGCGGTAGCAGCGCGGCGGATGTCTGCGCATCCACGTAGCGCTCTTGGACTTCGCTGATTACGTCCAGTGCGGCGACGACCGCGTCGGCCGCCACGGCTCGGAGCCGGTTGTCAGCGGCGCTCGCGCGGGTCGGGCGCTGGAGCGCCTGGACGAACTCCTGCACGAACGACGCCTCGAACTGTGGGCTGCCCTCACCGGCTCGAAAGACGACGCTCAGCACAGGGTTGGGGAGCAGCCGTGCTTGATCCGCTTGCGCCAGCGCGACGCGCACGCGGGCGAGCGCGGCCTGGAGGCCAGGATCTGAGGTGACCGCGCGTCGAACGGCCTCGCGAATCGAGAGCGCGCCGTCGGCGGCATCGGGCTCGTCGAGCGGACCGCCCTCGGGGCCGACCACTCGGAACTCCAGCGGAGCCGGTAGCTGCGCGGCTTGTTCGATCGCGGTCTCGGGCGCGACCTCGCTGCGCGGCGGTGCCTGACACGCTCCCAGCGCGAACGAAGCGACGATGGCTGAGGTCGCTATCGCCGCAGAGGATCGCTGCGGGCGCGGGTCAAGAGTTCGAGTCGGAACGCAAACAGGGAAACGAAGTTGCAAGGAAGCTCTCCACGTCGCTCGGGGCCTGACAAGGGCCTCGGCAGACGTGCCGAGGCGCAACACCATCCGCTTCGCGTGGGAATCCCACGCTCAGCCAGGAAGAGTGCGCGCCTCTAGACGAGGAGAACAACGGTGCGGATGTGCGCCCAGGAGTCGGCGACTCGTGGGATGCACGGAGGCGGCCCGCGCCCAGCGGTGACCGTCGGCGTCGCGTGCTGAACTCGAATCTCAGGTGCCGGGGCGATCCAAGGGCCGACGTGGATCTCGACGGAGCGCGACTGCGCAAGTTCCTGCTCGGGTGATCCCGGCACCGGCAGGTCGATGCAGGGGCAGGGTGCCTCCTCGCTCGACGTAGCTGCGGTTTGAACCGGGGAGTCGCCCTCCTCGTGCCCTTCGCAGCCACCGCAGTTCGCATCCGCCGCCTTGACCTCGATGCTCACGCACCCGTCGTCCTCGATGCAAACGACGAACCCCTGAGCTGGGGTCAACCCGGTCAGGAGCACGAGCGCGAGGCAGAGCCAAGCGGTGAGGCGGTGGGGCAGGGAGAACGTCACGACGTAGGGGATCGTACGGACTTCGGCACACCGGGGGCAAGCACTTGAGCCGCAGGCAGACCGGAGGGGCAGGGCTAGACACCGTGTCTACGCGAGCTACGTGCCGGGAGGGCTAAGGTTGGCGCGAGCCCCAGGAACGAGGTCCGGATCCGCGACGGCGAGTGCGAGGCCCGTCGGGGTGAACGGCCAGCGATCGTCGAGCGTCACGCGGCGAGCCAGCACAAGGATTGCCTGCCATTCGTCCCGAGGTCATGGCGGCTTCCTGCTAGACACCGTGTCTACTGCGCCCAGGGAGCCCCCGCCCCGGCAGGAGTCACCCGTGAACCGAGGGCACCCGGCGCTCGTCGGAAGCAACCTCTCAAGCCCGGCTTCGAGGGAGTCGATGGCGAAACGATGATCCCCTGCCACGCTCTTCCTCTGCTCCTCGTCGCCCTCGTCAGCTCATGCACTTCGGTTGCGCCGAAGCTCGATCTTCCGTCGCCGGTGGTAATCAACGATGTCCGCGTCGAGGTGACGTGCGTGCTCTCGCACTACGGACGCGGAGGGTTGAGCGGGTTCAGTGGCACGGCAACCAACACGTCCGGCGAAGCGCTTTCGTACTGCATCGTCACCCTGGAACTGCTCGATCCTTCGGGCGCGAAGATCGGCGATGCAATGGCGACGACCACGCACCTTGCCGCCGGGCAGACGTGGCGGTTCGACGCGCACAACGCCAACACGATCACCTCGTCCGTCGAGCGGGTCAGGGTCGCGCAGGTGCAGACCGACAAGAGCCTCGTCGCCGGGATTGCACGGCAGAGAGCCACAGGCGGAGCTGCGCGAGCACCGAAGCCCGAAGTAGCCACCTCAGTCTCGGAGACCCAGCCCGTGACTTCGTCGTCGGCCGACGAGCAGGCCGACCGCGTGGAACGTGCCATCCTGCGAGTCGGTGAGACTCGGCCCGTCGCTGGAGCAGCAACAGAGCCGTTCCCGTTCACCGTTCAGCTCGCACGAGAGAAGAGCGACGGGACCTTCGAGGCCAGCTTCCAAGAGGTCGCGTTCGTTCACACGGTCGCTGGGAACCTCAAGGATGGTCTCGCGCTCTACCGCGTCGGACTCGTCGGAGGACAGCCGAGAATCGTGATGCGCGGCAAGATGAACTCACGGCGCTACGAGGTCCTGTGGGAGTCCTGGCAGGACGGCTGGCGGCGCGCTGGGAGCCCGGTCTCCCAGTGGATCGACTTCGATCACTGATCGGGCGCGCGGCGAGTTGCGGCGACTGCTCGCGCCACGCCTGCAACACACCCATAGGAGTGCCTACCTCCCCGCGCCGCACGGGTGCGCTCAGGTGTGCTAGACACGAAGACTGCGGGACATTCTCGACCGACGCGGTAGTGCCCGCGATCGCGTTGGTTCAACGCTTCCGCTGGGTCGAGCTTCGGCGGGTTGTCGAGCTGGAGCGTCGAGATCCAGCCGACCGCGTCACGAAGTAGTCGAGAGGAAGGCCGTACGCAGCCGCGAAGTCCTCCAGCTCGACGAAGTCCACGCGACGCTCGCCCAGCTCGCACTTCGAGACGTAGGTCTGGGGCTTCCCGAGCACGTCGGCGACCTCCTCTTGCGTCATGTCGCGGTCGCGTCGCGCCGCGCGGAGGCGATCGAGGAAGGCCGCATAGCGGTCGGTGTGGAGTGCGTGCTTGGAGCCCATCGCCCGGCTTCGAAACCGGGCGGAGTCTGCCCCCCAAGATGGGGTACCCCAGTGTGGGGTAAAGGTCTGCGCGTCGTCCGCCGATAGGTTCCATGCCGGAGGTCCCTTCCTCGGCAGGAACTCGCCCATGTCGAACGCCGTTCAGCCCGCTCGCTCGCTCAAGCTCAAGCATCTGATCGCTGGCTCGATCGCGCTCCTCACGATCCTGGCTGTAATGGGCATCCCGATCGCCTACGGTCTCCGCAAGCTCGGTCTGACCCACTTCGGGGGCATTGTCGAGTCGGTCTCCTTCGATCGAGATGAGTTCGACCCGGCCAACCCGCTCACGATCAAGGTCGGCGTGGAGCCCAATCGGGGTCTCGACCGCTACGCGAAGGTCGAGATCCGTGCGCGGGTCTTCGTGGAGTCGGGTGACAGCCGCACGGAGATCGCGGTGTTCCGCCAGATCCCCACAGGGCACTCGTCGAGCAGCACGGTGCGAGTGCATCCGGGTGCGGTCGTAGCTCTGGAAACGGACTCCCTCGATGCTCAGGACCTCGCTGCGATGCGGAAGGCGGGGGAGATCCACGTCGTCGTGGACGAGTTCGAGGGTGGTGAGTGCGTGGACGACGCGGTCGGCGAGTTTCGAGTGTCGGTGAAGTTCTCTCTCTTCGACAAGCTCGGCAGTGTCTTCACGTCGCAGCCTGCCTCGCTCCGCCGCTGATCGGACCCTCGTAGACACGGTGTCTACCACGGTGGCGCAGCGCGCCACTTCCGAGCGGAACCTCATCCGCTGCGCTCCAGCGGATCGCTGCCGCCGAGTTGCTTGCGGATGGAGCGCCGGATCGCGTCCGCTGACTGCGAGACGCGCGAGCTGCACAGGCCGGACGCCGTCCGCGACGTGTGGTTGCGCCGATGGCGTTGGATCGCGTTCTTACCCTTCGCGCTGATCGGGGCGCAGAGCGCCATCTGACTTCGGAACGACCGCGCAGGCGAGAACACCGGGCGCATGACCGGACGGCCGTACTTGCCGACGACGCACGGACGCTCGTCCTTCCAGGCGGCGACGACGCCGAGGCCCGGAACACGAAGGATGTTGCCCCGTGACACTTCGTCCACGGCGGCCTCGACTGCGTAGCTGAGCAGCGTGATGACTTCGTAGCGGGATCTGCCTGAGCGTCGAGCAACCGTATCGACGACGGAGTTGAACGTCTGAGCGGCCTCGATGGTGGGGAATCCGGGGAGCGTCATGTTGTGATCTGCGATCGGACGGACAGGGACGGGCGTGCGGGCCATGCGAGCTGGAGCAGGTTCGTCTCCTGCTCGTGCAGGAAGTGAGCAGCCAGCAGGCTGCGGTACTTCCGAACCGTCGGGCGCGAGTGCGTGCTCTCCAGCATCGCAAACAGCTCGGGGTGCTCCGCGAGGTGGGCGACCGCGCAGCGCTGGACGAACGAGCCATCCGATTCCGGGACGGACAGCGAGCGCTGACCCGTCAGGGCGAGGACTTCACACGCCAGCGCCTCATGCAGGAGCCAGTTGCGGACGGGCGCGTAGGAGACCGTGGTTCCGCGATCGGCGCGGAGCGCGGCGAACGGAAGCGCGATCGTTGGCCCGATGCTCAACACCGCTGCCCTCGCACGGATCGCGTCGAGAAACGTGCGAACAGACTTGGCGCACTTGTACCGGAACTCGAACCGCATGGTTCCAGGCGGCGACAGCTCGATCAGCTTGTGTCGCACGCGCACCGCGAGCTTGCTCCGACGAAGCCGTTCATGCGCGTCATAGACGATGAAGTCTCGGTCGGACCCGAAGATTGCGACCCCGGTGTTGCCGTAGATGTCCGGGGCCTTGCGAATCAAGGGATGTCGCACGTGTCGCAACGCTTCGATGAGCAGCGCTCTCTGCGCCGCGAAGTTCACCGACAGGTCCAGCCGCCCGACGTGCCAGCGCTGATCGTATCGCTCCATCGCGCAGCGATCGGTGGTCCTCGGCAGAAGGGAGTAGCGAGCCTCGTTCAGCAACGCGACGGCGTCGTAGTCGGTGGCTTGTGCCTGCGTCACGTTCGTGAGGCCGAGCACGCGCGGAAGCGAACCTTCGACGGTGATGCACTTCTCGTAGACCGAGATGCGAACACCGTCTTCGTGTCGAATGAGTCGGTGCTTCTCGCGGTGCCTCGTGTTCCAGGGAACGTGCGCGCGGAAGCAGCGTCCCGACCGGATCAGATCCTCGATGTCGCGTTCGATGACGGCGTCACGTCGCTCGTCTTGAAGCCGCCGGATGTCGAGCCGCAGCTTCATCGTGTCGATGACTCCGTCGTCTGTGCGCGGAATGGGCGAGTCGGCGATCCCGTCCACGCGAGAAAGGATCTTTCTCGCTGCTCGGGAGTTACTTGCCCCACTGGGCGGCGTGGTGAGGCGCGTGGCCGTGTACTGGACACGGTGTCTAGGCGTGGTGTAGGTTGCCATCCGGCTTGTCCTTCACCGCGCGGCGTCGTCCCTGAGAAGTCGGAGCCGTCGCGGTCGGAGATCAGTCGAGCGCGTCGAGTCACGAAGCTGTGGCCCGACGCGCTCGCGATTCGGGACAGCGACCACGAGCCGTGCTCGGTGGTCGTGCATGGAGGAGTGCTCGGTTCCGCGAGAGCACGCACTGCGTCCTCACGTTCGTTGCGACTCCAGGGTGCGGCGTATGGGCGGAGCCCACCGGGTCCGTGATGCGCGACCGGCGATGTCGCGTCGAGCGTGCCTGCCCGGCGACTACGAAGGCGGCTTCCTACCGGGAGGGGGCGGGAGGTGCTCATGCGGCCAGCAACCTCCGCAGGGCGAGCGGGTCCAGTTGCGCTGCCCCCTGCACGAAGAGTTCAATCCGCGTCTCGTTCCCCCGACCAGCTTCGCGAGGCGCAATTCGTGTGGCGGGCGCCCGGAGTTTCTCGGAGTCTTCTGGAGTCGCTCAAGGTCTCTCGAGGTCTCTCGGAGTCTCTCGGAGTCTCTCGGACCTTTCCAGGGCTTCCCAGAGTCTCGGAGGGTGACGCGGAGTCCGCGATCGGCTCGCCGCCCTCGACCGCGCGGATCGTGCGAGTCGACGTGAACTCTGCGTGAAGGCACGTTGCGCGTCGCCGTTCTCGCTATCGTGCGCCGGCCCGACATTCGCGGCCGACCGCAGCGCCGGTCGCTCGCCCGCCTCCCCCCCTCGAACGCGGAAAGCGCCATGTTGAAGAAGATCCTGCTCGTCGTCGTGCTCTTGATCGTCGGAGTCCTCGGTTTCGCGATGACGAAGCCGGACACGTACGAAGTCGAACGTTCCGCGACGCTGCGTGCGGCGCCGGACGCGATCTATCCGTTGCTCGCCGATTTCCATCGGTGGCCGGAGTGGTCGCCGTGGGAGAAGCTCGACCCCGCGATGGCGCGCTCGTTCGAAGGCTCTGCGAGCGGCAAGGGCGCCGTCTACGCGTGGAAAGGCAACTCCGACGTCGGCGAAGGTCGCATGGAGATCACCGAGACCACGGCGCCGAGCTCGATCGACATCAAGCTCGATTTCATCGAGCCGTTCGCGTCGAGTTGCGTCACCGAGTTCGACCTCGCGCCGCAAGGCGACTCGACTACCGTCACGTGGAAGATGCGTGGTGAGCACAACTTCATGAGCAAGGTGATGTGCGTGTTCATGAGCATGGACGCGATGATCGGCAAGGACTTCGAGTCCGGCTTCGCCAACCTGAAGACGGTGGTCGAGAAGCCGTAGCGCGCGGCGGTCGTTCGCCCGCGCGGCTCGAGCAACGCACTCGCGCGCCCGTCAGTCTCGCGCTCGTGATTCAGGTATTGGGCTCGACGCGTCCCCTCGGACGCGTTCGACCAACGATCTCGCTTCGACGAGCGATACGTGACGCTCCGTGCGAGCCAGAGCGATCGCCGTGAGTTCGTCGCCGCGCGCCACGCACTCGGCGACTCGTGCTTCGAGCGGCAGCGCCGCGTCCCCGAGGCGGACTGCGCGCGGCTCTTCGACGCGCACGCGCTCGGCGAGCGCCTTCCAAAGCCCACGACCGAGCCACTCCACGCGCACGACGCCCGGTTGCGGCACGAGCACCGGCACGTGGTGGTAGCGCGTGCGCCAACGGACGCCGAAGCGCTTGCGTTCGGGCGGCTCGCGCCGTGCTTCGGCGGCGAGCCATTCCGCGAGCGGCGTCGTGTCGCCGCGCGAGAGCTCGAGCTCGAGCCAGCGCCGAGTCGGCGGAGTCCGCCGGCCAGTCGCGGGCGGCGTTTCGCAGACGCGGCGCACGCTCGCGATTTCGTCCCACGCGATGAACGCGACGGTCGGCAGATCGAGCGCGAAGTGGTGGTTCTGCCACGAGCGTAGTTGCACGAAGAGCCCGTCGCGCGACGTCTTGACGAGCCAATTCGTGGGCAAGAACGCTGCGTGGACGAGCTCGCGCGAAGCGAACGCGCACAACGCGCCGAGCGCGAGCACGAGGAGCCCGAGCGGACCCGCGAGCGGCCATGCGTACCACGGGATCGAGCGCACGAGTTCGAGCACGCGCTCCGCGTGCCAGACCGCGAACGCGAGTGGCGCCGTCAGCACGGCGCTGAAGAGCAGCGCGCCAAAGCGCGAATGCCGAAACGTCCGTTCGACGGCGGCGGGCACGTGATCGAGGTGCAGGAAGCGCACGGACCGTCCATCGGCGGTTCACGACGCTCCCCTGTAGCCGCGGAGGCCCTGCGCCGAAGCGGCCGCACGCGAGGCGCGCGGCCTCGGGAGGCGGCGCGCCTCAGGTCGCCGCGCTGGCCGCCGCGGCCGTCGCCGCCGCTTGCCGCGCGCGCAGCACCGATTGGATCTGGAGCGTCGCTTGGATGCGCGAGAGCCGGCGCAACGCGCGATCCTGACCGACGAGCTCGAGGAACGCCGTGCCGCACGCGAGGCTGAACGACGTGTTGCGGTCGGGCTTGGGCCTCAGCTCGATGATCGCGGCGCGGTGCTCGAGCACCTTGCTCGCGATCGAACTCGCGGTGCCGGGCGCGAACGCGAGCAGCGCGATTTCGTCGTAGTCGCCGCTCTGCATGCGCAGACCACGCGCGCGGAACTCGTGCCACAACGCTTCGAAACGTTCGCACGCTCGCGGATCCTCCGCGGGGTGGAAGAAGAGCAGGTGCGACGCCGAAATCGCGGCGGAGCGGCTCTTGAAGCCGCGCTCCTTCAGATCCTGGAAGATGCGTTCGACGCGGATGCCGATGCGCTCCGGCTCGACGGCGGTCGCGGCGAGCAGCGCGATCGTCGGATACTCGCCGGCGCCGACGGTCCAGGAGTGGTCGCGTTTGATCCAGTCGAAGATCGCGCGCACGCGGCGGACCTGCGTTTCGGTGACGCGACCGTCCGGTGCCTGTTCGGCGAGCACGGCGCTCGCGATGATCTCGCTGGTGCGACCTCGCGGCAATTTCTGCGCGCGGAAGAGCTTCTCGGCGCGCGCGAATTCGGCGAGTCGTTCGGCGACGCTGCCTCCGCTCTGCAGCACTTGCGCGGCAAGCAGGATGCGCAGGCTCCCGCCGGTCTCCTGCCACCAACGCGCGCGGCGTTTGAACTCGTCCATCGTCTCGCGCAAGGCCGCGGCGAGTTCCGTCGGGTCGCCGTCCAGCAATCCGAGCGGCACGGACGCGTGACGGAGGAGCGTCCAGTCGTCGAACCAGCGTTTCGATTCGCGCAACGCGCGGGCGAGAGCCAGGAATCGGGGCAGAGCGTCAGCGGCTTGCGGCGGTCGGGTCGGCATGGCGGCGTGTGGAGCGACGCAGGGTTCGTCGCGGGCGCGCGAGCTTGGCATACTCCGCTGCGAGCGCAAGCACTCGGGCGAGATGAACCAAGACCGTTGCCAGTGGCCGCCGCTCGCGTGCAGCGTGCGCGATTGCTTCGCGCCGCTCGTGCGCCGTGAGCGGCTCTTCGCCTGCGAGCGCGGGCATTCGTACGACGTCGCGAAGAGCGGCTACGTCAACTTGCTGCAGCCCAACGACCGCCGTTCGCTCGCCGCCGGCGACTCCGCGGAGCACGTCGCAGCTCGCGTGAGGTTGCACGCGCGTGGGGTGGATCTCGCGGTGCTCGATGCGCTCGTCGAACTCGTGCGGCCCCATGCCGCGCGCGGCGTCGTCGAGGTCGGTTGTGGACCGGGTTTCGCGCTCGAGCGCGTCGAACGCGACCTCGGTTGCTCGGCGCTCGGCCTCGATCTCTCCGCGCACGCGATCGACGTCGCGGCGAAACGCGCGCCGCGTGCGGCGTGGATCGTCGCGAACGCGGATCGGCGATTGCCGTTGCTCGACGCTTCCGTCGGCACCGTGATCAGCATCACGGGCCCGAAGCACGCGACGGAGTTCCGGCGCGTACTGGCGGATGGCGGCCGTCTGGTGCTCGGCGTGCCGGCAAGCGACGACCAAGCCGAGTTGCGCGCCGCGGTGCTCGGCCGCGCGGACGCCACGGAACGCGTCGAGCGTGTGCTCGCGTCGGTGGCGGACGTGTTCGAACTCGTCGAACGCCGCACGGTGCGCGTGCGGCCGACGTTCGATGCCGCGGGCCTCGCCGACCTCTTGCTCGCGACCTACCGCGGCGGACGGACGCGCGAAGCCGAGAGGGCTCGGGAGCTCGTCGAACTCGACGTCACGCTCGCGGTCGAGCTCTGCGTGCTCGCGCCGCGTCAAGCAAGCGCCGGGAGCCAGCTCGCGCGCAGTCGATCGAGTTGATCCGCGGGGCGGCGCGAACCGAGCAGCGCCGCGACGAGCAGCGAGCGTTCGCCACCGGCGAGTGCGGTGAGCACGAGAACCTCGCCGCCCGGAGCGTCGCCGATGAACAGCGCGCGCGGCTCGACGCTTGCGGCTCGGCCGGCCAGGTCGATGTCGCCCGCGAGCTGCAGGTGGAAACCGTCGCGACGTTGTAGTTGATCGACCGAGCCCGCGCGCACCAGTCGCTCGGCGCCGAAAAGCGTTGCCCACGCCGCTTCGCGCGCCAGCGGCGACCACGCACTCGCGACGAGCGTCGTGGCGGAGCCTTGCGACTCGACGTGGGCGCGCAAGCGCAGCAGTCCGATGCGCCACTCGCGCGCTTCCGCGTTCGCGAGTTCGTCGGCGTGTTCGCGACCGAGCCAGAGGCTGCGCACGACGCGTACCATCGTGCCCCGCGCGCGCGGCTCGAGCTGCAACTCGAGCGAACCACCGTCCGTGGCGCGCGCCGCCAGCCTGCGCGTCGCCGCGAAAGACTCGACGCGGCCGTCGAATCGTTCGCCGCGCAGGTTCGTGGCGCTGCACGCGCCTTCCGGACGGGGGTCGAAGCCTGCGCCTTCGCCGAGCCACCGAGGTGTTTCGTCGCGTCGGACGAGCGCGTGCCAGACGCTCGCGGCGTCGGCGCCGATCTCGATGGCTTCGCGCACGGTACGCAGCGTCGTCGTCGGAGTGTTCACGTCGCGGAGCATGCCGCGCGCCGGCCACGGCGCAAGCGCGCGTTCTCCGGGGACCGAGCGAACTCGAGCCTTCGGCGCCAGGCGCGCGGTGCGTTCGATCGGCCTCTTCCGAGGGCGTGGGCTCGGTCTTGGCGCGTCGGCCGCGTGCGTGGTGCAATGCCGCGATGCCGTTCGAGCCCTGCGCTTTCCTCCTACCGATCGTCGTGGCGTTCGCTCCGCAGGCGCCTGCCGCGGAGCGTCACGAGGCCGAGATCGGCGCAGCGTGCGTCGATTGCCACGGGGAGCTCGTCGCGAGCTATCGCGCGTCGCCGATGGCGCAGGCGCTGCGACCGCTGCGACCCAAGGAAGTCGACGAGCTCGTCGGCGTGCACGACGACCGCACCGGCTTCCGCTACTTCTTCGAGGACCAAGGCAAACGTTCGGTCGTCGTCGAGCGATGGTACGGACCCGACGGCGAAGAGGTCCCCGAGTGTCGCAACGGCGCCGAGCTCGTCTTCGCGATCGGGGCCGGCGTCGCCGACACTTCGTATGCCGCGTTGCGTGGCGGCATGTTGTGGTTCGCGCCGATCGAACTCCTGACCGGCACGGCGCAGGCGCCGCGCCACGCCGCGCTCGCGCCTGGTCACCTGGTGCAGCCGACGTTGCGCTTCTCCGTCGGCATCAGCGACGAGTGCCTCGCGTGTCACACCGATGCGCTGCCGCCGAAGCGATTCCCGCTGAACCTCCACGTGCCCGAATGGAAACCGCGCGGCATCGATTGCGCGCACTGCCATCCCGGCGCGGCCGAACACGCGCAGCACCAGGGCACGAACGCCGAGGGACCCGATCCGCTGGCGGCGCTCGCGCTCGACACGCCGATCGAGCGCCTCTCTTCGTGCGCGCGCTGCCATTTGCAGGGCGACGCGCGCGTGCCGCTCTCGAACGACCTCGCCGAGCATCGCGCTCCCGGCGGCGACCTTCTCGACAAGGTCGCCGTGTTCACGGGCTCCGACGCGAACGGCGAGATCCTGTTCGTCAGTCAGACGGAGCGGCTGGTCGCGTCGAAATGTTTCACTGCGTCGTTCGAGCGCGCGGCGAGCGGCGGCCGTGCGCTGACCTGCGAGACGTGCCACGATCCGCACCGTTCGGTGTTCGAGCCGCGAGAGCGCGACGCCGTCCGGGCCGCGTGCACGCGGTGCCACGCGCCCGAAGACGCGCGAGTCGACGGCAAGGACGCGCCGTGTTCGCGCGCGCTCGCCGAACGCGAAGGCCGCGCCTGCGTCGATTGCCACTCGCGGCGCACCGAGCCACTCGACGTGCACGGCGTCGAGATCTTCGACCACAAGATCGAACGCGTGCCGCTCGCGCCGTCGCGGATCGAGACGCTGCGCATCAAACAAGCGACCACCGGGGAACTGCGGCGTTTCCGCTGGCCGGGACGCAGCGTGCGTTTCGACGGCGCGGACGGGGCCGCCGGCGATCCCGGACTGCTGCTGCTCGCGGAGTTCGGCGCCAACCGGTTCGAGCGAGCGCGCGCGAAGGTCGACGAGAAGCCCGACGCGGCGATCGAACGCCTCGCGATCTATCACCACGTCCGCGGCGGGCTGCTGTCGGAACTCGGCCGGTCCGAGGATGCGCGCAAGAGCTACGCGCGAGCGCTGGTGCTCGATCCCGATTCGGCCGCGTCGAAGATCAACCTCGGACTCGTGCTCTCCGAGCTCGGACGCGCGGAAGAAGGCGTCAAACTGCTCGATCGAGTGCTCGCCGCGCATCCGCGGGCCGAAGGCGCGTTGCGCAATCGCGCGCTCGCCAAACTCGCCAAGGGCGACGCGCTCGGCGCGCGACGCGATCTCGAAGCCGCGCACGTGATCCTCCCGAATGCAGCCACGGCGCGCGCGCTCGCGGAGCTCGCACGCCGTGCCGGGGACGAAGAAGCGACCGAGCGTTGGCTCAGGGCCGCCCTCGTGCTCGATCCTCTCTCGCGTTGATCACGGCCCGATCACGAGCCGCAACGCATCGGTGAGCCCGATGTCGTCGGGCTTCGCGAAGCCGGGGTCGCGGCTCCACACTTGCACGAAGATCTCGGTGCCGGCCGTCAGGCCTTGCGCGGCGAGGTAGCTCGGCGAGAGCGGGAACTCGAGCGTGCCCGAGCAATCGACTGCGGGATCGCCGTCGGCGAGCCGCGCCGTCGTGCGCACGAACGGCGCCGCGACGCAGAGCCATCCGCCGAGGAACGGCGTCTCGGCGCGCATGCGGCTCCAGACCAACAAGCCGGTCTTCTGCGGCAGCAGATCGACCGCGCGGACGCGGAAGTGGTCGAATCCGCCGAGCGTCGGACCGCCGACCGTCGAGAGTGTCGGTTGGCAGAACTGCGAGTTGAACTTCGACGTGCAGTAGTTCGTGACGTCGCAGTGGAAGTCGCGCACGAACACGTCGGTGAGGTTGTTGGTCTTGTCGGGCACGAGTTGGCCCTGGCTCTTGAACGTCACGGCGCGGCCGAACTCCGCGATCGACGCGCCGCCGCACCACTTGTTCGCTTGCGAGCCGTCGGCTTTGACGCTGACGAGCTGCGTCGTGCCGCCGTCGAGATCGCGCACGAACGCGTCGAGCGCCGTGTCGGTGTCGAGCGGCCAGAGGTTCGTCGCTTCGCTCGAGAAGAGCGCGTACCGACCGTCGGAGGACAACGCGATCGTCATCGCCGGCGCGTTCGCGAGCACCCCGTTCGAGTCGAGGTCGACGACCTCCGTCGTGCCTGCGACCAAGTCGCGCCAGTACGCGTCCATTCCGTTGTTGGTGTCGCGTGGATCGAGGTTGTTCGCGAGCGAGACGAACGCGATCCGCGTGCCGTCGCCCGAGAGCGAAGGTGCGGTCGACGCGTAGTTGCCCTTCTGCCCATTCGAGGCGACGCTCGCGAGCTGCGTCGTGCCCGTCACGAGGTCGCGCACGTAGACGTCGTCCCAGCCGTCGGCGTCGTTCGGCACGAGGTTCCTCGCGCTGCTCTGGAACGCGACGTACCGCCCGTCGTCGGAGACCACGGGGAACGAACTGTTGCCGTTGGTCGCTTGTCCGTCGAAGCTCACGCTCACCGGCACGGTGATCCCCGTCTGCAGGTCGTGCGCGAACACGTCGAACCACGGACCGGGATCGACGCCGACCAAGTTGGTGGCGCCGCTCGCGAACACGACGTACCGGCCGTTCCCCGAGAGCGTGGGAGAAGCGGAGTCTCCGTTCGCGGTCACGCCGCCGACGCCGAAGCTGACGAGCTTCGTCGTGCCCGTGACTCGGTCGTGGACGAACACGTCGGACTTCTGGTTGACGTCGCCGGCGACGAGGTCGGTCGCCGTGCTCGAGAACGCGACCCAACGCGCGTCCGCGGAGAACGTCGGACCTTGGCTCTGCCCGTCGCCCGGTTCGCCTTCGACGTCGAGCGACACGCACGTCGTCTCTCCGGTCACGCGGTCGTGGACGAAGACGTCGTAGTCGTTGTTGCGGTCCTTCGGCGCGAGGTTCCAGGCGAAGCTCTCGAACGCGACGAAGCGACCGTCGCGCGACACGACGCTCTGGCCCGAATACCAGTTCGCGGCGACGCCGTGCGAGTCGACGCTGACGCGAGTCGTGCATTGCGCGAGCGCGCTTTCGGAGACGAGCGAGGGAAGGACGAGTGAGGCGATCAGGAACGGTTTCATGTGGGTCCTCGGAATTTGGAGTCTAGGACGAGTGACCGCTCGGTAGTCCGGGCAATTCGCCGGGTCGCGAGCTCTCGCTCCCGCGCGATCCGGTGCCGCGTCGCTTGCTGGGCGCTTCGGCACGCTGCGCATGCGTCGTGCGCCGTTCGCGTCAGGCGCGCCGCGCGCCGCGGGCACTCCACGCGAGGCGAGAACGAGCGTCACCGCTCGCGCGTCGCGCGAGGAAGCGTCCGGACGGCCGTCCCGACCACCGGCGCCGTGCGCGCCTGCACGCGAGCGACGCGCCCGTCGACGGCGCCGAGCGGCTGCGCACGTCGGCCCGCCTCGCCGCACGGTCGTGTAAGACTTCGAATCCGCGCGCTACGGCCCGACCGTCACGCGCAGTTCGTTCGAACGCGCGAGCCCGCCGGGCGCGCACGGATCGTGGAAGTAGGCGCGGGCGTGCAGGACGACGCCGACCAAGGCCGAATCGTCGGGCAGAGGTCGCGTCGCGAACGCGAAGCCGTGCGCGTCGGCGTGCAGGCTCGCACCGAACGCGAGCTCGTCGAGCGAAAGCACGCCTTTGCCGGACTGCGTGCCGAGCACCACGCGGCCGCCGGCGGACGGTTGCGCGCCGCTCGCCACGACCGCGAAGAGCGCGTTGCCGATTGCCGGCGCGCCGTTCGCGCGCAACACGATGCTCCCGGAACACACCGCGCTCGCTCCGCCGAGATCGTCGACGCCTTCGTCGCCGTCGAGTGTGCCGTCGAGGTCGCGATCGAGGCCGAGTCGCACGCCGGAACCGAAGGGCACGCCGGTCAACGTCCACGTCGCGAGGCCTGCGCTCGCTTGCGCTTTCAGTTCGGAGAGCGTGAACGGCCCGACCCCGGTGCAATCGCTCGTGTACTTGCCGGTCGCGACATCGAAGCGGAGCCCGCGCACTTGATCGCCGAACAAGCCGTGGCCGACGAGCTCGCAGTTCTTCGCAAACGCTTGCGCCTCGAGCAACGCACAATCCGCCGCGACCGACGAGCTCCCCGCGCTCGCCGCGTTCAACGTCGTCTGGTAACCGACCGTCGGCGCGAGGCCCGTGTCGAAACCGAGCAGGAACTCGACGATGTCGTCCTTCGTCTCCGTCGGCCAGATCGAGAACACGGGCTGCGCGAGGAACGCGGACAAGTTCGGCAACGCGCCGTCGTGCGTGAAGCCGAAGCCGGCTTTGCCCGAGCTCGTGCCGCTCGGCATGCCGACGCGGCGGTAGAGGTTGCGCAGATGCGGGATCTTCATCTGCTGCGGCTCTTGGAGCACGTTCGCCGGGATGATCAGCCCGTTGGTGCCTCGAGGCAGCGCGTGACACGACGCGCACGAGCCCGTGCCGGAGAGGAACTGCTCGAACGCGACTTTGCCCGCCGCTTGGTTGGCGCCGGCCGGCGTCGTCTTCAGCGTACGGTCGAGGTTCTGGTTCGGGTTCGGCGGGAACTGGGTCGCGATCAGGAAGTCGAAGAAGAGCGCGAGGTCGCTCACGCCGAGCGGCGTGCCGCCCATCAAGCTCGCGAACGCGCCGTTGAACGCGAGCAGGTTCTCGCGATCGCCGCGCCAGTGGAAGGGAGGTACGTCGAGGCCGCGCAGGCTCTGCGTCGTCATCGGCCCTTTCATCGGGTGCATCGGCACGGCGGCCGGCTGGTTCGGCGGCGGCAGGATCATCTGCCCGGCCGGATCGCCGAGATCCCACGCGAGTCCGTCGACATCGCCGTCGACGTGGCACGCCGCGCACGAGAATGTGCCGTTGCCGGAGAGCTTCGCGTCGTAGAGGAAGCGCCGGCCGAGCGAGACGTTGGTCGGCAGCGGATCGTGGGCGAGCGGCTGCTCCGCGAGCTTCGTCGCCGTCTGCGTGTCGACGATCGCGAGAGAGCTCGACAGACGGTTCAACACGTAGAGCCGCGGCTCGGTCGGATGGAGCGCGAGCGAGCGCGGGCCACGTTTCGACTTCGAGTCGACCAAGGTGCCCGGCGTGTCGCCGATCTCGATGCGTGCGAGGATGCCGCCGGCGAGCGAGAGCACACCGATGCGATCCGTGCCTTGCGCCGCGACGTAGAGCTTGCCTGCGAGCCGATCGAGCGCGAGCCCCGTCGGCTCGGCGAGCGCGTTCGCGAGCGCGCTCGGGTTCGGGAGCTGCGCGTAGTCCACGCCCGGGTTGAGCTCGAAGAAACTCTTCGTCGGCGAGCTCGACGCGACGATCCGCGTGATCCGGCTGTCGATCGCGTGGCCGCGCAGGTTGGGCTCGAAACGCACGAGGTTCCGCGCGTCGGTGTTCGCGACGAAGAGCTCGTTCGTGTGCGGATGCGCGACGACGTCGAAGAGGTTCGTGCCGACGCCGGCGAACTTGCGCACGACGATCAGCGACTGGGCGTCGACTTCGAAGACGTCGTCGTCGCGAATCGTCCACGTCACGACGCTCGACCACGCAGGATCGTCCTCGGCGACGATCACGGACTGCTGCGGCGCCGGCGGCAGGTTCGGATTCGTCGGCGGGGGCGGAGGCGGCGCGCTCTGGAACGGCACCAACGTCGTGTCGTTGCCGGAGCGCTGCGCGAGCACGAAGACCGAGTTGCCGCGCACGGCGAGCGCGCGTGGGTCCTTCGCGCCGATCGTGACCTTGCCGACGAGCTGGCGCGTCGTCGCGTCGAAGACGTGCACTTCGTCCTTCGCCGCGGCGGTCACGAAGCCGCGACCGGCGGCGAACGCGATGTCCGAGGGCTCGTCGACGACCCGCAGCGTGTCGATCACGCAGCCGAGCTCGATCGATACGACGCTGACCGAGTCCGACAGTGCGTTCGCGACCCAGAGCTCGTCGCCGGTGCCTCCCGCGCTGCTCGGCCGCTCGGTGACCGAAACCGGTTCGAGGCCGACTTGGATGTCGCGCAAGAGCACCGGACGATCCGGATCGGCGAGCGAGTAGACCTCGAGCCGCGCGCCGGTCGTGTTGCAGACGAAGAGCCGCGTACCGTCGCTCGAGACGCGCAGCGGATGGACCTGCGCGGCCTCGAAGTGCACGTAGCTCGATTGCGCGGCCGCAGTCGCGGCGAACGTCGCCGCCAGAGCGACGCAGGAACCGTGGAGAAGCGTCTGCCAACGCATGATCGCCGGAGCGAGAGGCGCGTCGCTGCGAGCTCGTCGGCGCCGGATCTCGCGTGAGGCCGAGCACGCTACCACTGCTGTCGCACGAGCGATACGGGCCGGCGGGTGGCGTGCTTGTTAGATTGAGCGCGCCATGGTGCCCGACGAACGGAAGTCGCCGTCCCCGAAGCCGCTGAACTCGCTTGCTGCGCTGCGCGACGCGATGGCGGGGGAGAGTTTGCCGTCGTTGCCGGAGCGCGAGCTCGTGCCCGCGAAAACGCCCGCGCCGAAGGCGATCACGGCGAAGCTCGTGATCCGTTTCGAACGTGCTGGGCGCGGCGGCAAGACCGTGACGATCGCGGAAGGGCCGGCGCTCGCGGGCCGGAAGCTCGAGGATCTCGCACGTGGCGCCGCGAAGGCACTCGGCGTCGGCGCGCGCGTCGAAGCGAGCACGATCGTCGTTCAAGGCGAGCAGACCGAACGCCTCGCCGCGTGGTTCGCGAGACAAGGCTACGCGTCGATCGTCGTCGGCAACTGACGCAGCGCGTCGGACGCCGTGCCGTCGCTCGACGCTCGGCGCTCGACGCTCGGCGCTTGGCGCTCGGCGCTCGGCGCTCGGCGCTCGGCGCCGCGAGCGATCGCGCAGCGGCGTGGTTCACGGCCGCGCGGCGCGGGCCGGCGCTCCAGTCGGCCGTCGAAGCGCCGCGTACGACACGATGCGCAAGCTCCTCCGTAGCGTGAACGCGCCGTCCGAGGGCTAGTTCTCCGGTCGAGGAGCAGTCGTCGTTGCCGCGGATCGTGGCTCGGGCTCGACGCCCGGGGAGGTTCACGTGGTCCGTTCTCGTTCCTTCGTGCGCGCATTCGTCGTCGTTTCGCTCGCGAGTCCGCTCTGCGCCGCGCAGTGGGTGGTCGATGCTTCCGGCGGCGGCGACTTCCTCGATCTGCCGCCTGCGATCGCGGCGGCGGCGCCGGGCGACGTGCTGCTCGTCGTGCCCGGAGAGTACACGGGCTTCTTGCTCGAGAAGCCGCTTTCCATCGTCGGGCTCGACGTCGGCGTGCGTGTCGCTCCGCTCTCGTCGACGCATGCCTTCCAAGTCGCGAACGTCGCTGCGCCGGGGGTCGTGGTGCTCGCCGGACTCACGACCAACGGGGCGTTGCATGGTCCCGTCGTGATCGCGCTCGAACAATCGACCGCGACGATCGTGGTCGACGGTCTCGATCACTACGCGGGTCAGCCGAAGCTCGGCATCGTCGACTGCGCCGACGTCCGCATCCGCAACGCGTTGCTCTACGAGGTCACCGCGATCTCGTCGCGGCTCGAGCTCTGCGACAGCGTCGCGTACGGATTCAGAGGCGTCGACGGCGCGGAGTGGATCCCCGACGGAGGGCCCGGCACGCCGGCGGCGTTCGGCTCCGTCGGGTTCGTCGACGCGGACCTGCACGTCTACCGGAGCTCGCTCTACGGCGGCGACGGTGGACACGCGTATTCGGAGTTCGCGGTCGGCGGACGCGGAGGTGCAGGCGTCGAAATCGCGGCGCACACGCGGCTGCTGCTCGCGGGTCGACCGGAGGACTTGATCACCGGCGGGCTCGGCGGTTGGCCGACGTACGCCGACGGAGCGGGCGTTTCGGGCGAACTGACGATGTCGAGCGGCTTCGCGCGCGTCTCCGGAGTCACCGTGAGCTCGTATTGGAACGTCATGTCCGTGGAGTTCCCGGTGCCTGCGGATCCGGTGCTCTTCGTGCTCGGTGCGTCGCAGCCCGGTCAGACGACGACGTTCCGCGTGCGCGCGGCGCCAGGCGCGACCGTCGACCTCTTGCTCGGCCGCAATCCGACCGTCGTGCCGCATCCGCCGCTGCTCGCGGAGGATCTGCTCGTCGTCAAGAACCGCACGTTCCACTTGGGCACCGTCGGGCCGAGCGGAGTCGTCGGCTTCAACTTCCCCGTGCCCGCGCTCCTGCCGCAAGGTTTCACGTTCTTCGCGCAGGCGAAGGTCACGTTCTCGGCGAGCGACGTCCGTTACACGAACTCGGTGCCGCTCGTGTTGCGTTGACGCGTGGCGCCGAGCGACCCCCGCACGCCGCGACGCGTCCGGCGCGCTCAGCGCAACACGATCGGTGTCTTCGTCTGCGCGGTGCGCGCGTCCGGCGCGCTCGATCGTGACGGCTGCGGACGGTCGCGGGCCGTTCGCCGCAGCATCGGCGACGCGAGCGGCTCCGGCGGCGGCGACTTCGTGTTCGCGCACCGCGCGCCGCTCTGCTCCACGCCGCTGCTTCGACGCGCGGTTGCGATCCACGGCGCCGAACCAAGCGCGCGGATTCGTCCGCGGCTCGTCCGAACGCGCTCGAGTCGCGAGACACGCGTCCCGCACGACGTCGTCACCCGCGTGCTCGTCGCGCAGCAGGCCACACGCCAGCGACCGCAGGAAACCCGCGTGCGCCAGCAGCGCCTCGGCCGTCGTCTCGCGAAGAGACTCGTGCATGACGGAAGCGAGAGGAAGCCTTTCCTCTCGAACGTGCTCTCCCCGCCTGGCGGCGGAACGCTGCAGTCCGGCCGAGAATCCGCGTGGAGACGCGAGACGAGCACGCGCGCGGACCCGCGAGCCGAAGCGCGGGTCGGTGTCGCTGTGTGTGCCGGGCGCCGCCGGAAGTTCCCTGCGGCGTTCGGCGTCCGTGTCCCCGCACCAACCGGCGCGCGCGTGCCGAGCTCGGCGTATTCGCCGATGCCTTGCCGCCGACGTACGTTCGCGGAGCTCGCCAACGGAGGTTCCGATGAAGATCGTCGAACTGCTGACGCGCGACGCCGAGTTGCTGGTGCAACAGGCCGCGGACGGTGTGCTGCGCGACAAGCGCTCGCACTACGAGCTCACCGGTCGCGCCGCGACCGAGAAGCGCATTCGCGAGTTGCTCGCGTTGCTCCGCACGTGCATCGCTCAGGAGCGGGCCGCTCCGATGATCGACCATGCGCGGCGCGTCGCCGAAGAACGTTGGGCCGCCGGTTTCGACCTGCAGGAAGTGCAGACGGCGTTCAACGTGCTCGAAGAAGGTGTGTGGCAACGCATCCTCGCGGAACTCGAGCCGGCGGAGTACGCCGAAGCGCTCGGACGCGTCAGCACGGTGCTCGGACTCGGCAAGGACGCGCTCGCGAGGAGCTACGTCGCGCTCGCGACCCGCACGCGCGTGCCGTCGCTCGACCTCAAGTCGCTCTTCGGCGGTGCAGCGACGCTCTGAACCGAGCGTGCCGCGAGGCGGCGAAACGTCCGTCGCATGGCGGCGCGTCGACGACGCGACCGAGGTCGCGCGCGCGACGCGCCGACGAGCGAGTCCTCGTCGCGATCCTTCTGCTTCAGAGCGCCATCGCGATCCGGCGGAAGTGGTAGCCGAGAATCGCGAACTCGACCGCGCGAGGGAACTGGCGCGGGTGCTTCAGCAGCGTGCTCGCGCACAAGCGCCAATACGCCCAACGGCCGCGGTAACGAGCGCCGAGCAGCCACAGTGACTTCAGGAACGCGCGGATGTCCGCCGCGGAACGCCTGAGCCGCGGCCCCGCCGGGCGGTGTTGGCGCAGGAACACGCGGATGCGTTCGTAGTAGACCTTCGGTTCGTAGAGCCGCTTCATCAACTCGCGATACCCGTCCTCCAGGAATCGGCGATCCAGCCGAGGCTCGAAGTTGAGCGACGCGAGCGTGTTGTTGCCGGTGCTCGCGGACTGCAAGCGGCCTTCGCGTTCCATCCGGCGATGGAGCTTGGTCTGCGGCAGCGCGGTCAGGAGTCCGACCATCGCCGTCACCACGCCCGATCGTTGGATGAACTCGAATTGGCGTTGGAACACGTCGGGGCGATCGCTGTCGAAGCCGACGATGAAGCCGCCCATGACTTCGAGTCCGGCGCGTTGGAGCGTGTGGACCGAGCCGATCAGATCGCGATCGCGGTTCTGGAGCTTGTGGCACTCCTGCAAGCTTTCCGTGGACGGAGTCTCGATGCCGACGAACACTTTCTTGAACCCGGCGCGCGTCATCAGTTCGCAGAGCTCGGCGTCGTCGGCGAGGTTGACCGAAGCTTCGGTGAAGAAACCCATCGCCGGTCGTGTGCGTTCGCGCCAAGCGATCATCGCGCGCAGCAGTTCCTTG
Source organism: Planctomycetota bacterium (assembly GCA_023150475.1). GTDB lineage: Bacteria > Planctomycetota > UBA1135 > UBA1135 > JACRIN01. The sequence continues at coordinate 143,032 of JAKLKU010000003.1, read as the reverse complement.
GTGCGTCGCTTGTCGCCGATGAAGTTGTCGTCGACGACGAAGACCATGTCGCGCCAGCCGAGTTCGCGCAGCGCCTCGAGCTCGTCGACGAGCTGCCCCGGCGACTTCGTCCGCGGCACGCGGCCGTTCATGACCACGATGTCGCAGAACTCGCAGTCGTACGGACAGCCGCGCGAGAACTGGACGGACATCGTCAGGTAGTTCGCGAAGTCGATCAGATCCCAACGCGGCACGGGCGAGTGTCTGACGTCCGGGAACACAGTCGCTCGATAGATGCGCTTCGCCTTGCCGCGTGCGAGGTCGGCGACCCATTCGGGCAAGAGGTCCTCGACTTCACCGAGGAAGACGTGTGCGACGTCGGGAAAGTCCTCGTGCCCCGTGGTGAAGAGTGGGCCGCCGGCGACGACGGGTTTCGCGAGCGCGCGACAGCGCTCGAGCACTTTCACGACCGACGGCTTGTGCACGATCATCGCGCTCACGAAGACGTAGTCGGCGTCTCGAATCGCTTGGTCGCGGAGCGTGTCGACGTTCAAGTCGACGAGCTCGAGCTCCCAGTCGCGCGGCAGCAACGCGGCAACCGTCAGGAGTCCAAGGGGCGCGAACGCCGAACGCTTCGAGACGAAGGGCAACGAGTGCTTGAACGACCAGAACGTGTCGGGGTTCTCGGGTTGGACGAGCAAGACTCTCACGTCCTTCGACTAGGCCTCATGCAGGTCCGCCGCGAGCGCGAACTTTCCTGCGGACGAGTCCTCGGCGAAGGCTCCGAATCCGACGGCGGGCCAAACGGCGCAGCGCGACGAGCTCCGTCCCCCTTTGCGCGGAGCGCGTTGCCGCTCGTCACGACGTCCCGCGCGCCACGTTCGAGCCGCGCCGTCGAACGGACCTGGCTCGGCAGCTCGTCGTGCTCCGCGGGCTCACGCCATGCGGGAGATCGAGCGGCGAGCCGACGACGTCCGCGATCGGTCCGCGTGGGAGAGCACGAGTGGCGAACGGCCGCGTTTCGCCGCCGGCCTTCCGCGTCGAGCACCGGGAAGCGGGTCGCCGTTGCGCGGCGAGCGGATCACGTTGCTCGACTCCGTCGGTTCGGTTCACGGGCAAACGAGGAACCACACGGCGTTCGACAAACTCGTCGTCGAGAATGACGCCGGATCGCGTGACCAGTACTGCGCGTAGACCTTCGCACCGGCGATCAGGTTCGGGTCGGTGCCACCGACGATCAGTGCTTCGAAGTCGTAGTCGTACGTGCCGGAGCAATCGGAACCCGACGCGGTGCCGCCGGAGCTCTGCACGGAAGTCCGCGTGATCGGCAGCTTCACGCAGAGAGTCCCACCCTGGAACGACGCGCCGTTCGGCACCGAGCCGTAGAAGAGCAGACCCGACTTGTTGTTCAGGAAATTGACGCCCGTGACGTGGAACGAGGTCGAGCCTGACGCGGTCGGCGCGCCCGTGGAACCGATCGCGGGGTTGCACCACTGCGAGTTCGTCTTGGTCGTGCAGTAGATCGCCGGGGCCGTGCAGCCGCTGACCGGAGTTCCGTCGAGCGCGAGGGCGCGGTTCTCGCCCAAGTGGAAGTACATGTGCAGTCCGCGTTGCCACCAGAACGTCCCGTTGGTGCCGACCGGGCTCGACGCCCAGTTCCAAGTCGCGTAGGGGATCGGCGTGCGGCCGACGACCGAGACGAAGTAGCGCGTCAACCCGTTGAACGTCAGCGGCGTGACCAGATTCACGTCGAACTGGTACATGCCGTTGCCCACCGGGGTCTGCGTGAACGTCGTGTAGATGTGTTCGCTGATCGGATGACTGCCCGCGGCGAAGATGTCGGGTTGCACCGCGATCGTGTTCGGATCCTGATGGAAGAACGAGATCTCGAAGCCGAGTGACGGCGCGACTTCGCCCCACCAGCGGATCTTCGTGATGGTCGTCGTGTCGACTAGCGTGAAGTCCTCCCACGCGATCGCGTCGGAGTCGAGGTCGTTCTGTCCGCTCGGGTCGATCCAGAGTTGCGAGTTGCGCAGGATGCCGCCGTTCGGAGCCATCGGCTGCTCGTAGAGGTAGCCCTGGGCGTCGGCCGCGGCAGTGACGACCAGACTGAGGATCACGGCGAGTCCGAAACGATGCATGGGGATCTCCGGCGATGCGTGGGGAGCGTGTGTCGAGCTCGCGTTCCGGCGAGCGCGCGAAGGGACGCGCGCCACGGCAACTCGCAGTCCAGCGCCGAGCGCGTGAGCGCTCGCCACACGTCGTGGGCTCGCGGCGAGCCCGCCGCGGGGATCGCGGCTACGCCGAGTACGGATCAATGAGTAGCGCGTGTCGGCGCGACGGCGCTGCGACCCGTCGTTCGCCGCCGCGCCGCGTTGCAAGTCTTCCAACGACGGCGCACACGGAGCGGCGAGTGGAGCGCGAAGGCTCAAAGGGCGCGAGCACGCAGACGGAAGCGCTCGAGCGCCGGCCGCGGGCGGCGCGCCAAGTGGAGTGCGGGGTGAGCGAGAGCCCGAGCGCGACGCACTTCTCGGTGGGGAGGATCAGGTGAGCGCCCACCTGTCGAACACGACGCCGTCGGAGCACGGCGCGATGAGTCTGCGGGGGCCTCCGCGGCATGCAGAGGTGCGCGCGTCGATGGTGAAGACCCGCTTCAACCGCTCCGCCGCGGCTGGCGGTGGATGGTGGACTGGGGCGGTGTAGCCGGCGCGGTGCTCCTCGCGGTGCCCCGCGCGTTGAACGGCGCGTTGAACGGCGCGTTGAACGGCGCGTTGAACGGCGAGCGTGGCCCGACGCGGTCGCGATGCTGCGGCCGCCTGCGGATCTCGGCGTCGGCACGAATCTGGAATCCATGCAACCTGGCGCGGGCCCCGGCGGCAATCCCGAGGACGGACTGCTTCGGGTTCGGAGGCCTGCTCGAGGGCTCGGCGAAGCGGACTGGATGCGCAGGAATACAGGAGAATCCCATGCTCAACCTCTTTTCGATTGCCCCGGTCTTCGCCTCGCTCATCGGAGCGTTCGCGTTCCACATCGAACCCGAGCAGCCGCGCGCGGCTCTGACGGGCGTCCAGCACGTCGCCGTGCAGTCCGCCGAGAAGGGCGCGCCGCTCGTCAACCGCGCGAGCATCGACGCCGACACCCAGTGGTCCGACGTGTACGAGGTGCTCGAGACGGACGTCGCCAATCCGGAGGCACGGGAACGGCTCGGGGCGCTCGTCAGCGAGCTCGAGACCCTGGCCTACGCGGGCGAAGCCGGTGTGGACGGTTTCAACTCCGTGCTCGACCTCACGATGGAGGAGTTCTGGATCCTGACCGAGGAGGTCGGCGCGCTGACCTACGCCGAGCGCGATCTCGTGTTCGACGTGCTGATGGACGCGATCACGAACTTCCCGATGGCGGAGGAAACCATCAAGTGGGAGAGGGACGCGGCAACCCTCTCGAAAGCCAAGTGCAAGAACAAGACGGAATGCGAGGTGTCCGACGACGACAAGCGCACCTGCACCAGGCTGAAGGAGATGAAGAAGCAGCCGGACGGAACCTATGCGGAGACCGGCAAGTTCCGGTGCGAGACGGGGTCCCTGCGCTGAAGCCGCTCTCGCCGAGACTCGTCCACTGAGGCGACTTCGACCTCGCGGGCGAAGCCAGGCCACGGCCGCGGTCGGGAGCGAACGAGCTCCGATCGCGGCCGATCCTCTTTGGCCCGTGCTCCGCGTCGAACCACCGGTGTCGGGTCGCGACCGCGCATCGCCGCGAACGCTCTTCGACAGCACCCGCGCCAGCTCGGCGCGCGAGCTCAGCCGTCCGTCGCGCGCGACGTCGGCACGCGCCCGACCGGTTCGCCGCACCCGGCCCGTTCGCCGCACGCGATCAGGAAGCGTGCGAGCACGCGCTCGCCCTCGGGCGTCAGGATCGACTCGGGGTGGAACTGCACGCCGAAGCGCGGCAGGCGCTCGTGCTGGACCGCCATCACCAGTCCGTCGGCGGTCCAGCCGCAGAGCACGAGTTCGCGCGGCAGCCGTTCGCGCACGGCGCGCAGCGAGTGATAGCGCCCCGCCTGGAACGGGTTCGGCAGGTCGGCGAGCAGCGTCGCGCGGTCGTGATGCACCAGCGACGCCTTGCCATGCACCGGGACCGGGTCGACCTCGAGCTCGCCGCCGTAGCGTTCGACCAACGCCTGGTGACCGAGGCACACGCCCAGGATCGGCAGCGCATCGGGCGCGCGACGCAGGAGTTCGGGGCAGATGCCGGAGTCGCGCGGGTGGCCGGGGCCGGGGCTCAAGACGATCCCCGATGCGCCGCACGAGAGCGCTTCGTCGACGGTCAGCGCGTCGTTGCGCACGACCCGCAGCTCGAGCCCCAACCCGGCGAACCCCTGCCAGAGGTTCCAGGTGAACGAGTCGTAGTTGTCGACGAGCAGGATCATTGCGCCCGTCGATTCTCGCTCAACGTTGCTCTTCGAGCACGATCGTCGGCTTGCCGCGCGGACCCGTCTCGACTTCGAGGGTCCAGCGGCTCGAACGCAGCCTGCAGAGGCCTTGCGCGTCGCAGACGTAGGAGAGCGCTTGCACGAAGAGTCGACCGCTGCCGAGCACGCCGAGCGGGACCTTCGTGCGCACGCCTTCGAGCTTGCCGCCGAGCGTCTTCGCCGCGGTCAGCCCGAAGTCGTGCAACACGCGGAATTGCGAAGGAGCTTGCGGCGCGAGCTTCTCACCCGGTCCGAGCGCGAGCACGATCTCGAGCTGCGCTTCGCCGGGCTCGAGCAGCGCTTTGACGACGCCGAAGTTCTTCGTGCCGGGCAACGCGGGCAACGGTTGTCCGTCGATCGAGCCCGAACCGCTCTCGACCGTGACGTGCGCGGGGATCGGCACGCCTTCGAGAGCGAGCGTCTTCACCGAGTGGTCGACGAGGTCGATCACGCGGATCGCGTGGTTGTTGGTGTCGGCGACGAAGAGCGAGCGTTCGAACACGGCGGCGCCGCCGGGCTCGCGGAAGTTGGCTTCGGCGACTTCGTCGTCCGCCGCACCAGGTTCGCCGTCGCCCGCGAAGCTCGTGACGTGACCGGAGCGCAAGTCGATCCACTTCAGCTTGTGGTTGAACGTGTCGGCGACGTAGAGGACGTCTTGGTCGAGCGCGAGACCGAGCGGGTGTTGGAAGCGCTTGCCGAGTCCGCGGCCGTCCTGGTCGCCGAAGACGAACAGGTTCTGCGGGTTCATGTCGCCGCCCGCGACGGAGCCGACGCGCGCGCCGACCAAGTCGACGATGCGCACGGAGCTCGCTTCGGCGTCGGCGACGAAGAGCAGGTCGCCCGCGAGCGCGAGGCCCGAAGGTTGCGCGAACGCGGCCTTCTCCGAAGGTCCGTCGAGGCGTCGCTCGGTGCCGTCGCCGGCGATCGGGCCGATCGTGCCTTGGCCGAGATCGAGTCGCCAGATCTGGTGCGCGCCCGCCATCGCGATCAGCACGGAGTCGTTCTTGACGACGAGGTCCCACGGCGAGTTGAGCCCGACTTCGCGAGCCTTCATCACGCCCTTCTTGTGGTAGCCGTGCGTGCCGTTGCCGGCGACCGTCGTGACCTTGCCCGCGAGCAAGTCGACCTTGCGGATCGCGTGGTTGTCGGTGTCGGCGACGAAGAGCGACGTCCCGTCGAACGCGAGTCCGCGCGGCTTCTTGAAGCACGCTTCCGCGAACGAGCCGTCGACGAAGCCGGGCCGTCCGGAGCCGATCGAGCACACGAACTTGCCTTCGAGCGTCGTGACGACGATGCGGTCGTGTCCGGTGTCCGCGACGTAGAGTTCGCGTGCGCTCGGTCGCACGGCGACTTTCGCGGGGTAGCAGAGCTCGCGCGCGAGCTCGAGCTCGCGTTCGGGCCGCAACGGCAGCGGCCGCATGTCGAACACGGTGCCCTTCGACTTGTAGAGCTCGAGCGCTTCTTCGATCAGCACTTCGATCGCCGCGCGTTGGCCCTCGCCGACGACTTGGCCGAGCATCAAGCCGTCCGGCGACACGAGCGTGATCGTCGGCCACGAGCGCACTTGGTAGCTCTTCCAGATCGCCATGTCGCGGTCGAGCACGACGGCGTGATCGACCTCCTCGCGCAGCACCGCCTGGCGCACATGCGCGACTTCCGCTTCGTTCGTGAACTTCGCGGAGTGCACGCCGACGAACGCGACCGGCGCGCCGGCGAACTTCTCCTCGAGGTGCTTGAGCTCCGCCAGCACGTGCATGCAGTTGATGCAGCAGTACGTCCAGAAGTCGAGCAGCACGACCTTGCCGCGCAGATCCGCGCGCAGCGACAAGGGTCGCTTCACGTTCAGCCAAGTCGCGTCCGCGCCGAAATCGGGCGCCGGGATGCGGGCGTTGGCGTTGGTGGTGAGGAGCTCGCGCGCTTTCGCGAGCAGTTGGGCACGATCGGTCATCGAGGATCTCCGGCGAGGAGCGCGAGCACCCGCTCGCACACCGAGGTCATCGCGACGCGCGAGCGTTCCGGCTCGCCGCCGCAGTGTTTCCAACTCTTCGAGCACAGGAAGACGGGGCCGTCCTGCGGATCGTCGGGCACGCGGCCGTGGCTGCCCCGGACGATGCGCGCGTCGAGCCCGATCACGTCCATCAGGTAGCGCATGCCGAGCTTCTTCTGCGCGAGCCGCCGTGCGACCCGCAGCGTGGGACGCGCGAGGTGCGGATCGAGGAAGAGCTCGCACGGGTCGTACCCGGGCTTGCGATGGATGTCGACGGTGCGCGCGAAGTCGGGCGCGCGTTCGTCGTCGAGCCAGTAGTAGTAGGTGAACCAATTCCCGCGCTGCGCCACGGCGACCAAGTCGCCGGCGCGCGGATGGTCGAGCCCCGCGGCGCGTTTCTCTTCCGTCCCGAGCACGCGCTCGACACCCGCGAGTTTCTCCAGCACGGTGCGCGCCGCCGCGGTCGACTGCGGATCCTTCGTGTAGACGTGCGCGACTTGGTGGTCGGCGACGGCGAACGCCTTCGACGCGAACGGGTCGAGCAGCTCGCCGTCGGGCGTCTCGCGCACCGCGAGCAGCCCCTCGGCGCGCAGCGCGTGGTTGACGTGCACCGGCGTCGTCACGTCTTCGAGCCCGTACTCGCTCACGATCACGGTCGCGGCGCCGGCCTTCTCCGCCGCGCTCGCGACCTTGTGCACCAACGCGTCGAGTTCGAAGAGCGCGCGCTTCGAGCGCGGGTCGTTCGGCCCGAATCTCTGGTGGTCGTAGTCGAGGTGCGGCAGGTACACCATCGTCAGCGTCGGCCGGTAGTGCTCGAGCGTCGCGATCGCGGCCTCCGCGAGCCAGCGGCTCGACGCGAGCGACGACTTCGGGCCCCAGAAGTCGAAGAAAGGGAACGCGCCGAGCCGTGCCTCGAGCCACTGGGGATACGCGGACGGGCTGCCGTACACCGCGGGGATCTTGCGGCCGTCCGCCGGATAGTAGGGCCGCGGCGTGATCGACCAATCGACCGCCGCGCCCATGTTCCACCACCAGAAGATCTTCGCGCACGTGAACGACGGATCGCGTTCCTTCGCGAGCTCGTAGAGCTTCTTGCCGCGCACCAGCGCGTTCGATTGGCGCCAGAGCGCGATGTCGAAGGTCTCGCGGTCGAACCAACCGTTGCCGACCGCGCCGTGTTCGGTCGGGAGTTTGCCCGTGAGCAACGTCGCCTGCGCGCTGCACGTCACCGCCGGCAGGATCGCGGGCATCGGCGCGCTGGCGCCTTCCTGCGCGAGCGCGAACATCGCCGGCGTGTCCTTGCCGACTTGTCGCGGCGTCAAACCGACCGCGTCGATGAGCACTACGGGGCGCATGGAGAGCCCGGGATCTTACGGCCAGTCGCGTACCCCGTCCGTTCGAAATCGGCCGGCCTTTGCGGGCTCGGGCGACGCTCGTAGCATGCTGCGGCATGTTCTCGAAGCTCTTCGGTTTCCTGCGTGGCAAAGGCGTGATCGTCCAAGGCGTCGACAAGCTGCCCGAGGGCTTCGCGAAGGTGATCGACATCGGCGATCCGCTCGCGGGCGGCAAACAAGTCGTCCTCTGTCGCGTCGGCGGCAAGCTCTACGCGGTCGACCGGCTCTGCCCGCACGAAGGCGGCCGGATGGCGGAAGGTCCGCTCGCCGACAAGCAGCACGTCGTCTGCCCGTTGCACAACTACCGTTTCGACCCGAAGACCGGTTCCGCGGTCGGCGTCGCGTGCAAGGCCGCGACGACGTACACGGTCGAGATGCGCGGCAACGACTGCGAGATCTTCGTCTAGCGGGCGCCGCCGTCGCCGCAGCGGCCGCCGCCGGCGTCCACGTCGCCGTCGTCGCCGATCTCGGCAACCGGCGCGCGGCGTCCGTCCCGCGTGGAGTCGACGGCGAACGAGCTCGCGAGCGGCGCCCGCTCGCCAGCGTTCGGCATCGGCTCAGTCGCCGACTTGCACGCGTGCGTTCGCGTTCGGATTGACGATGAACGCCTGCGCGGTGCCCAGCGTGCGGCGAGTGCGGCCGTCGCGGTCGGAGAGCTCGCGCCACTCGAGCTGCGCCGAGTAGGAGCCCGGCAGCAGCGCGTCGAACGTCGCCGTGAACGGCGCGCGTTGCGTGCGCACGAGCTGCACGACTTGCACTTCCGAGCCGGGCTCCGTGGAACGGACGCGCACCCGGTACTCGCCGCCTGCGAGCAACTCGCCCGTCGGAGCGAACGTCACTTGCGCGCGACCGTGACGCGGCACGATCACACGCGTGTCGCCGCCCTGCGCGTCGATCACGCGTTCGTACTCGCGGCCGCCGATGTCGATCAGAAGCGTCACGGGGTCGCCCGGCAGTTCGCGCAGCTCGAACCGATTCATCGCGCGGCGGCGCACGGGGAGATTCGGATGCTGCGACGCGCGAACGCGCAGGCCCGCCGTCGGCACGGCGTTGCCGAGGTCGTCGATCACCTCGACGGCGAGCGTGCCGGCGGTGTGCAAACGGAACTCGATCGGCTCGCCGTCGAGCGCGAGCTCGTAGTCGTCGATCGCGAGCGGTGAGAACCCTTCGCGTTCGATCTCGAGGCGCACGCGGCCGGGCTGCAGGTCCTCGAAGCGGAACTCACCGGCCGCATCGGTGCGCCTCGTCTCGCTCGTGCGCGCCGAACGCACGGCGAGTCGCACGCTGGCGCCCGCGAGCGACGTGTCGAACTCGTCGACGACGCGGCCCGCGAACGTGCCGCCGCGCTGGGCGAGCTCGATCGTCTCGTCGCGGACTTCGTCGGGTCCGAGCGCGACTTCGCGTTCCGTCAGCACGGCGCCGAGTCCATCCGTGATCCGCAGCGTGAACGGCCCCGCGAAACCGGAGAACGAGGCGCGTCCGTCGGCGTCGGTGCGGAACGTCGCGACCACCGCGCCCGACTCGCGTTCGCGGAACGCGCGCTCGGAGTCGGTGCCTCCGCTCGCGACGTGCACGCGCGACGGCCGCGTCGGGTCGTCGCCGACGAACAACGGACCACGGGCGGAGAGCGAGAAGCGCCGCTCCGCCACCCGCACGCCGTTCGCGTCGACGAACGTCACGTTCCAGCGATTGGTCGCGCGCAACTCGACTTCGATGCGCCCTTCGCCCTCGAGCGAGACTTCCTCCGGCAAGAAACCGAGCTTGCCGACCGAAGCCGTGTCGGCGTCTTCGACGTGGGCGAGCTTCGCCGCGCCGTTGCCGTCGGTGCGCGCTTCGGCGTCGCCGAACAACACGACTGCGCCTTCGATCGGCTTCTGGTCCGGACCGCGGACGACGAGTTCGCGTTCCTGCGGCGCCGACAGCACGACTTCGCCGAGGTCCCAACGCGAACGCATCTTCGTCGCCGCGATCTCGACTTCGGCCTGCGCCGACTGGGCATTGCGTCGCACGAGCAAACCGACGCGTTCCGTCGGCGGCAGACCAGCGGCGTTCGCGAGCTCGCGCGTGTCGAGGTTGCGCGGCAGCTCGAGCAGGAGCTCGAAGCGACCGTCCGCATCGGTCCGAGTCTCGTCGAGGCTCGCCGTCAGCCCGCGGCCGCCGCGGCGGCCGCCACCATCCGTCTGTGGCGCGAACACGAGCCAACCTTCGATGTCGGCGCGCGCCACGGGCGAGCCGTCGGCTTCGACGACGCGGCCGACGAGCTTCGGCAGCGCGACGAGCTCGAGTTCGAGCCGCTCCACCCGTTCCGCGAATCTCACGCTGCGGCGTTCGACCGTCGCGCTCGGCGGCTCGACCGAGAGCACCGCCACTCGATCCGGCAACGACAACCGACCCGTGAACGGTTCGACGAGGCCGCGAAAGACGAACTCGCCGTGCTCGTCGGTGCTCGTCACGAGCCGCGTCGTCGCGCGAGCGTCGAGTTCGAGCGCGTCCCGCAGGGCCTGGGGAATCGTCGCGGCGTCGAACAGCGCGCGATCCGAGGTCAACGTGAGTTCGAGCGCCTCCGACGGCGTCGTTCGGTCGACGCGCGCGCGCCCGAAGAGCGCGAGCCGGCGCGGTTCGTCGAGGCACAGCCGGACCGGCGCGAACTCGAACTCGGCGAGCCACGGAGCGCTGCCGCGCAATTGGACCAACGCTCGCGCGCGGCCGGCGCCGGCGCGTACCGTCGCGATGCCGCGCGCGTCGCTCTCGACCGATTCGAGCACGCGCTTCGTGTCGAAGACCGCGACGACCGCGCCGACGAGCGGCTGGCCTTCCGAACCACGCAGCTCGAGCTCCATCAGCGGCGGCGGTTCGAGGTCCGCCGCGCCCGCCGGCGTGAACGTCGCGCGTTCGTCGTCGGCGACGGCGACGGATTCGAGCGTCGCTTTGGGTGGCTCGACGAGCTTCGGCGGCGGCGTCGCGGCGGCGCGCTCCTCCGGCCGCTCGATGCCGACCACCGCGACGGGCGCGGGTTCGCGGAAGACGAGCCAACCGAACGCCGCGGCGATCGCCACGGCGACGCCGAGCAGGATCCACGGGCCGGCGCGTCCGCGCTTCGACATGCGCCGCGGATTCTACGCCGTCACGGGGCGAGAACGACGGTCGTGGTGTCGTTCGCTCGCACGCGGAAGCGCACGGCGGCTCGAGCGGCGGCGTCGGGCGTGTCTCCGCACTCGAAACACGCTTCGTATTCGCCCGGGAGGAGGTAATCGAGCGTCAGCGCCGTGCTGCCGAACGAGAAGTAGGCCCGTTGCGGCTCGAGCGTGCCTTCGACGTCGCGCACGAGCACCGAGAGCGAGCCGCCGCGTTGGGCCCACGCCTGGCGTTCCTCGTCGGAGGAGAAATGCAGGTCGAAGCGCGCGCGTCCGTGGTCCGGCACGGCGAAGACGAGTTCGCGTTCGTTCGCGCCGAGCTCGCGCACGTAGCGCACTCCGGCGATGCACGCTTCGACGCGCGCGCCTTCCGCCGGAGCGGGATCGATGCGCACGCCCGCGGCGGAGAGACGCTGCATCAACGTCTCGGGTCGAGTCGCCCAAGCGATGCGCAGGCATTCGAACGGCACGCCGCGGCCGCTCGTGTCCTCCGCGCGGACGAGCACGGTGCGCGCCTCGAGCAGTCGAAAGTGGAACGAAGCGTGGCCGCTGCCGACTTCCGGCTCGTCGCGGTACTCGGGCGCGAAGCCGGGCTTCTCCAACGCGAAGCGCAGCGCGCCGGGCACGACCCAATCGATCGTGAACTCGCCGGACGCGTCGCTGGTCCTCGTCACGGTTTCGGAGTCGCGGTGTGCGATCACGTGGACGCCGACCAACGGATTCTGGTTCGGATCGGTGACGATGCCGTGGACGCGCGTCGTCGGCACGGCGAGCACCAGCTCCTGTTCCGTGCTTTTGTCGTCGGCGACCACGCTGAAGCGTTCGAGCTCTTCGCCGAACGCGCCGCGCGCGACGACGTCGATCTCGGCGTTCGCGAGCACACCGTCGAGCGTGACTCTGCCGTCGGCTCCGGTCGTGCGCCGCCAGGACGCGTTGCCGAACTCGAAGCCGAGCCGGTCCGCGACGCCGGGGCCGCCGAACTCGACGTCGAGCGATGCGGCCGGCAGGCCGTCGGCGCGCACGAAGCGCAGCGCGAGTTCGGGCGCTCGTTCGAGCGTCACGTCGACCGTCGAGCGGCCCGCGACGTCGACCGTCGCCGTGCGGAAGCCGCGCGCGGCGACGCTCGCGACGAACCAGCTCTCCGCCGTGCGGGCGACGCACGCTCGACCTTGCGCATCCGTGCGTGCGCCGTCCGCGCCGAGTTGCACGCGTGCGCCGGCGATCGGCTGGTTGCGAGGATCGTGGACGTTGAACTCGACGCGTTCGTCGGCGGGCGACGAAAGCGGCACTTCGCCGAGGTCGAACGGCCCCCGCAGTTGCGACGCCTGCAGCGTGACGTGGCGCAGCAGCGCGCCATCGGCGTCCTGCGCCGACAGACTCACGGCGTCGATCGCCGGCCAACTGGGGCGCGGCGAGTCTTCCGCGCGTCGCTGTTCGGGCAGCCAGACGCCGAACGCGCCGTCGCCGTCGGTGGTCGCGTTCGAGAGCCGAGTGTCCGCGTCGGCGCGCACCGGCACCGACCCCGTCGCGTAGCTCACGCCGAGCGAGACGACGAGGCCGCCGACGCCGCGTCCGCCCGGCGTCTCGACGATCCGGCCGACGAGCCGCGGGCGTTGGAACACTTCGAACACCAAGTCGTCGCGGAGCTCACCGAGCCGAGCCCGGTTGTCGAGGCCGACGACGAGCGGCGGCGAGCCTGCGTAGAGCGTGCATTCGGGGCCGACGCGGAGCATGCCGCTCCACGGTTCGGAGAGGCCTTCGAACCGGAAACGGCCGTCCGCGTCGGCTTGTACTTCGCGTGCGATCGGGTCGAGCCAGTCGCTCGGGACCGAGCGGCGCACGACGTCGCCGAGCCCCTGCGCGACGAACCACGGCCGGTCGCTCTCGACGTGCAACGTGACCGTGCGATCGAGCCGCGCGTCGAGCGGCCGGAACGTGCCGGCGAGCACGCCGGCTGGAAGTTCGATGCGCGTCGGGGCGGTGCCGAGTCGACCCGGCGCGAACTGGACCGCCCGAAAGTCGGGGACGAGGTTCGCGCCTGCGATCAGCAGTTGGACTCGCTCGGTCGGCGTCGACACGCTCGCGCGGCCCGTGGCGTCGCTCACCGCGCGGTCGAGCAACCTGTCGCCGTCGAACGCGAGCACGTGCGCGCCGACGAGCGGACGTCCGTCGGCGAAACGCAGCTCGAGCGCATGCGGCGTGCCGAGCGCGGATTGGCGCGCGACGCCGTCCAGCGCATCGGCGCGCGAGGGATCGGTCGGTTCCGCGTCGTCGAGCCCGCGGCTGGCGCCGAGCGCGTCCGCGCTCGCGCCGCCCCGGTAGTCCGACGGCACGCGCTGCGTGCGTTGACCGCCGGCGATGTCGAGCTCGCGTCGAGCGAGCTCGCGTGCGGCGAACCACAGCGCCGCGACGAGCGCGAGCGCGAGCGCGACGAGCCAAGTCAGAGCCTTGGCGGTGGAGGACGAACGCATCTGGCGCTTCTGGGACACGCGGCGGACGCTCGTCGAGTGCGAGCGACGGCGCAGGGCTACGTCTGTATGCGTTGTGTCGTGAGCGAGAAAATCGTCGAGCGTTTCGGAGCCGTGGATCCGCGTCGCCGCCGCGATCGCCGCCGCTCGGGAACGCGTTCGGCCCGGAGCCCGCACTCGAGATGCGACGGCGAACTCGCGCCCGTTCGAGTCCGGCGGCACGCACCGACCGGGCGGAGCGAGACTCCGCGCCCGAAGACGCCGCGCCCGAAGACGCCGCGGCCAGCGACGCGGCCGCCAGCGACTCGGCCGCCGCGGCGTGTCCGACGAAACGACGCGCGCGAGCTCGGCGCGCGGAGTTCGCCCCGTACGTCGCATGGAGTACGGCCGTCGCGCGGGACGCTGGATTGATAAACGTCGATCCAGTACTACACTGCGGCCGAGATGCCTCGCGCGAAGACGACCCCCCAAAAGTCCGCTGCCGACGACGCCGAGTGCTGCGTGCCGAATCCTTCGACCGGCCGGGGGCGCGCGCGCACCGTCGGCTCGTACGCAGTGCTGTGCAAGGCGCTCGCGGACGAGACGCGGCTCGAGATCCTCGTCATGCTCGCCGAACGCACGGGCACCCTCTGCGCGTGCGAGATCGAAGCGCATTTCGATCTGTCGCAGCCGACGATCTCGCACCACCTACGGATCCTGCGCGAGGCCGGGCTGGTCCGCGTCGAACGCCGCGGGACCTGGAATCACTACACCCTCGAACGACAGACCGTCGCCAAGCTCGCGGCGCTCGCCGCGCTGCTTTCCACGTGAGCACGAGCGACCTCCATATCGAAGGAAATCGATCCATGAACGACTCGACCCACCAAGACCTCAAACGCACGGTTCGTGAACGTTACGGAGCCGCCGTGCGCGGCAAACTCGCCGGCCAGGGCAGTTCGTGCTGCGGTTCGGCGAGCGGCGCGTCCGGTTCGTGCGATCCGATCACGTCGAACCTCTACGACGCGACCGAAGCCGGCGCGGTGCCGGCGGATGCGCTCGCCGCTTCGTTCGGCTGTGGCAACCCGACGGCGCTCGCCGAGCTCCGCCCCGGCGAAGTCGTGCTCGACCTCGGTTCGGGTGGTGGCATCGACGTGTTGCTCTCCGCGAAGCGCGTCGCGCCCGGCGGTAAGGCGTACGGGCTCGACATGACCGACGAGATGCTCGCCGTCGCTCGCGCGAACCAGGCGAAGGCCGGCGTCACGAACGTCGAGTTCCTGAAGGGCGAGATCGAAGCGATTCCGCTGCCGGACGCGAGCGTCGACGTGATCGTCTCGAACTGCGTCATCAACCTCTCCGGAGACAAGCCGCGCGTGCTCGCGGAAGCGTTCCGGGTGCTCAAGCCGGGTGGACGCTTCGCGGTGTCGGACATCGTGCTGCGGCGCGAGCTCACCGGCGAAGTCCGCCGTTCGATGGAGCTCTACACGGGCTGCATCGCCGGCGCGTTGGTCGACGCGGACTACTCGAAGCAGCTCGCGGCCGTCGGCTTCGTCGACGTGACGATCACGCCGACGCGCGAGTTCGGTCGTGACGAAGCGAAGCGCATGGTCGCGGACGCGGGGATCCGCGGGAAGGAGTTCCGCGCGTGCGTCGATTCGCTCGACGGCGCCGTCTACAGCGCGTTCCTCCGTGCCACGAAGCCTCGCTGAGCGATGGACACCGTCATCTTCGCCTGTGTGCACAACGCGGGTCGCTCGCAGATGGCCGCGGCGTTCTTCGAACTCTGCGCGGACCCGGCGAGAGCTCGCGCTCTCAGCGCGGGCACGCAACCGGGGGAGCGCGTGCATCCCGAAGTGGTCGCCGTGATGGGGGAACTCGGCGTCGATCTCTCGGCGAAGAAGCCGCAGAAACTCACCGAGGAGCTCGCGCGTGGCGCGACGTGGTTGATCACCCTCGGGTGCGGCGAAGCCTGCCCGAACGTGCCGGGCATCCGGCGCGACGACTGGCCTCTCGCCGACCCGAAGGGCGCGGGCGTGGACGCGGCCCGGCGCATCCGCGATCAAGTGCGCCAGCGCGTGTTCGACTTCGTCGAACGCGAAGGTTGGTCGCGCAAGCGCGCGTGAGGCGTCCATGAACGAATCCGTGAACCAGCGGCACACGATGGGGCGGCTCGCCTTCCTCGACCGTTATCTGACGCTCTGGATCTTCGTCGCGATGGCGTTCGGCATCGTGCTCGGGCGCTTCGCGCCGGACGTGCCCGCGTTGCTCGATCGGTGGAGCTTCGGCAGCACGTCGATCCCGATCGCGATCGGCCTGATCGCCATGATGTTCCCACCGCTCGCGAAAGTGCGGTACGAGGAGCTCGGACGCGTCGCCGCCGACCGCAAGGTGCTCGCGCTGTCGCTCGTGCAGAACTGGATCGTCGGTCCGGTCCTGATGTTCGCACTCGCGCTGGTGTTCCTGCGCGACGAGCCGGGCTACATGGTCGGCCTCATCCTGATCGGGCTCGCGCGCTGCATCGCGATGGTGATCGTCTGGAACGACCTCGCCGGCGGCGATCGTGAGTACTGCGCGGGGCTCGTCGCGCTGAACTCGCTGTTCCAGATCCTGTTCTTCCCGCTGTACGCGTGGTTCTTCGCGACGTGGCTGCCGCCGAAGCTCGGGCTCTCGGGCACCGTCGTCGAGGGGCTGACGATCGGCGAGATCGCGAAGTCGGTCGGCATCTACCTCGGCATCCCGTTCGCGCTCGGTTTCCTGACTCGCCGCGTGCTGGTCGGCCTGCGTGGGCGGGAGTGGTACGAGCGGTCGTTCGTCCCGCGCATCTCCCCGCTGACGCTCTTCGCGTTGCTCTTCACGATCGTCGTGATGTTCTCGTTGAAGGGCAGCGCGTTGCTCGAGCTCCCGCTCGATGTCGCGCGCATCGCGGCGCCGCTCTGCGTCTACTTCGTCGTGATGTTCCTCGGCTCGTTCTGGATGAGCCGTCGGGCCGGCGCCGACTACGAACGTTCGGCGACGTTGTCGTTCACGGCGGCGTCGAACAACTTCGAGCTGTCGCTCGCCGTCGCGATCGCGTCTTTCGGCATCTCGAGCGACGTCGCGTTCGCCGCCGTGATCGGGCCGCTCGTCGAAGTGCCCGTCCTGATCGCGCTCGTCGGCGTCTCGGAGCGCATCAAGGCGCGTTGGTTCCGCGCGTCGAACGCGTGAGGGTCAGCGCAGGTCCATCAGACCGGCGAACGCGAGCTCGAAGCGCAGCACGGCGAGTTCCGAGAGCCGCTTCAGGTGGAGCTGAGGGTCGCCGCCGCAGAGCGGGCATTCGGGCGGCGGTTCGTCGTCGCTCGTGAGCGCGGCGCAGTCGTGCGCGTGCGGACGGAAGGAGCTCGTCGCGAGGAAACCGACCGCGACCAAGAGCGGCAGGACCAACGTGCGGGCGAGGCGTTTCATGGCGGCACTCCTTTCGGACGAAGCGGCGCCCAAGCTACTGCGGCTCGGCGAACGGCGCAATTCTGCGAGCCTCGCGCGCGTCGCCTGGCCTCACGCGCTGCGGCCGGCGAGGGAGAACTCCGTCTGCAGCGCCCGGTACTCCGGCAGCTTGCTGTCGCCGAACAGGGCGAGCTCGGCCAGGATCCGGCCGAGCATCGGCCCGAACTTGAAGCCGTGGCCGGAACAGCCCGAGCCGATCACGAAGCGCCGATTCGCCGGGTGCGGCGCCAACACGAAGTCCTCGGTCGGCGTGCACGTGTACATGCACGTGTCGGCGCCGGCGAGGCCTCGCACCGGTCGCACGAACGCGCGGATCGCGAAGGCACGCAGGTCCTCGATCGCGTCCTCGTCGTAGGTGCCCGGCGACGAGTCGGGATCGTCGGTGCGGCCGCGCGTGACGTGCTGTGCGAGTTTGACGCCCGGATGATCGAACTCGGGCAGACCGTAGTAGAAGTCGTTCTCGTCGAGCCCGATGCGCGCGAACACCGGGAAGCGTCCGACGCGGAATTCGTCGCGCGCGCCTTCGAGCTCGAAGTACGCGAGGTTCTGGCGGATCGCGAGGAGCCGCGTCGCGAGTTCCGGCACCAGCGCGCGAGCCCACGGCCCGGCGGTCAGGATCACGCGTTCGGCGAGGAGCTCCCCGCGATCGGTCTCGATGCGGATCGGGTCGCGCGACGGATCGATCGCCAGGACGCGCGTGCCGAGTTGGAACTCGGCGCCGCTCGCGCGGGTCGAGCGTTCGAGCGCGCGCAGCGTTCGCGCCGCTGCGATCAATGCCGCCGTCCGATCGTGCAGCACGAGCTCGTCCTCCTCGAACCGCAGCATCGGGAAGAGCGTGCGCGCCGTCGCGACGTCGAGCACGTCGACTTCCGCCCCGGCCTCCCGCACGCCTTTCGCGTACGCCGCGATCGGCCCGGCCGCCGGTCCGTAGAAGAGCCCGGGCGAGCGGAAGAGCAGCGGCTCGCCGGCCGCGCGTTCGAGTCGCGGCCATTCCTCCGCGAACGTCGCACGCATCAGCCGCACATAACCCGCATGCGGGTACATCGAGCGCGCGATCCGCGACGGCCCGTGTGAACTCGCACGATCGTGACCGAGTTGGAAGCGGTCGACGAGCAACGGCCCCTTCGCGCCGAGCCGCAACGCATGGAACAACGCGGCGAGTCCGTTGATCCCGCCACCGACGACCACCAGCGATCGGACGTTGTGGGGAGGCATCCTTCGTTCCCTGGCGCTCGCGATTGGAGGAAAACCCCGGGCCGAAGGGAAGCCGGAGGGCACAATCCGCGCGACCACGGGCCGAGCTCACGCGCCCGGGAGATTCGAGATGCCTCCGCTCGTCCGCCGCTACATCAAGACCGCGTTCGCCTTCCTCGTGCTCGGGCTGCTCACCGGGTTGCACATCTCGGCGGTGCAGTACCTCGGGTTCGGCGTCATGCGCCAGGGCTACATCCCGGCGCACGCGCACATGATCCTCGTCGGCTTCCTCTTGATGGTGATCATGGGCGTCGCTTTGTGGATGTTCCCGAAGCCCGCGGAGGGCGATCCGCGCTGGAAGCCGGCGCGTTTCGAGCTCGTCTACTGGTTGATCGTCGTCGGAGTGATCGGACGCTCGACCGGTGAGATCGTGCGCGAGTACTCGCTGGCCCACGGGTGGAACGTGCTCGTGTTCGGCGCGTCGTGCCTCGAAGTGCTCGCCGTGATCGTCTTCGTGGTCGGCATGCTCCCGCGCATCCGCAGTCCGCGGGAGGACTATTCCAAGCTCACGCAGTGACGAGCAGCGGCACGCGCGCGGCGAGCTCGTCGCGGCGCGCGGGCTCGGCGTGGCCGCGGCGTTCGAGCGCGTGGAACGCGGCCCAGCCCATCAGGCCTCCGAGCAACGCAGCCGCGAGCCAGAAGACGCGCGTGCCGAACGCCGCCCCGGCGAGGCGCCGATGCACGTCGTACGCGAAGAGCAGCACGCAACCGAGGTGCAGGAACCACCACGGGCGAGCCGCGTGCAACGCCCACTCGAGCCACGCGCTGCGCACCGTGCCGTCGTCGAGCGCCAGCCCGGCGCCGGTCACGAGCGGCGACCGCAAGAGTCCGAGCCCCCGAATCGCCGCAGTCAGCATGAGCTCGACCGCGCCGCGCGGCGCGAACTCGTGGCGCAGGAGTTCGCGACCGTCGTGTGCGTCGGTCACGGCGACGAGCGGCGCGATGCGATCGCCGCCGACGCGGGTCACGCGGTACTCGACGTGCCGGTCGAAATCGTCGGGCGCGACGTAGACCGAACCGCTCGTCCACGACGAGAGGCCCTCGCCGACGGCGACGTAGAGGCCTCGTTCACCGCGCACGGCGAGTCGATCGCTGTAACCGAACGGCTCGAACGCGCCGATGCGCGCACGAGAGATGCTCTGGAGCTGTTCGACGCCGACGATGCGGTCGCCGTCGGGCAGCGCGAGCGGTTCGAGCACCGGGCGTGCGCCGCTCGCATCGAACCGCCACGCCGTCGAGTCCGCGAGGTCGACGAGGAATCCTGCGGAGCCTTCCTTGCCCGCGCCGTAGACGATCGCCGTGCGTTCGGAGAACGGCCGGCCGTCGGGCCGCGCGAGTTCGACCCGCTCCAACCGATCGTCGCTGCGCCGGTATGCGACCACTTCGCGGTCTCGACTGCCGATCCACGCGCTCCACTCGCCGCGGCCCTCCAGGACGAGGTGTTGCCACGAGCCCGCGAACGAGAACGCGTCGTCGCGCACGCGCAGGCGGCTCGGGTCGCCTGCGGGACCGTGCCACTCGAGAGGAGTCGCCGCGTGCGCGTGGAGGAGAGCGTAGGGCGATTCCTGGTCGAAGAGCCGGCCGCGGAAACCCGTGAGCTCGGCGCCGACGAACTCGCCGCTCGCGGGATCGACGGCGCGCCAGCCTCGTTCGTCGCGCGCGGCGAGCAGCACGCGGCGCTCCGGATCCGCGACGATCACCGGCCTGCGGGCTTCGAGCGCGGTGCCGAGACCGCGTTGGTAGCTCGAGACGACGTTTTCGACGAGCGGCACGGCGAGGAGCAGCACGAGGCCGGCGCTCGTGAGCGACAGCGACTTGCGGTAGCCGAGGTCCGGATCGTCGCCTTCCGCGAACATCCGTCGCGCCAGCGCGAGCCACATCCACGTCGTCAGGGCGAGCACGGGGAGATACACCCCGAGCGAAGCGGCGCCGGAGTCGCCGAAACGCCGCGACGCGAGCAACGCGAGCACGAGTGATCCGCCGGCGGTGGCGAAGAACCCGAGGGTGCGCGTCGCGGCCGATCCGCGCAGTTGGGCCGTGAAGACGCCGGCCGCGTGCGCGGGCACGATCACGCACGCGGTCCAGATCGCGGAGCCCAGCGAATCCCAGCGCGCGACCGGAGCCGCGACGTCGAGGAGCCACGTCCGCGCGAAGAAGGTGACGGCGAGCGCCGCGATCCCGATCGCGAACGCGATCCAGGCCGCGACGAACTTCGCGCGGAACGCCGCGGCGTGTCCGCCGTCGCGGTGCACCAGGTAACTCTCGGTCGCCCGGTTGCGTTCGCTCGCGAACTGATGCCAACCGAGCGTCGCGCCGGCCAGCGCGAACCCGGCGCCGAGTACGCGCAGCTCGTCGTTGCCGCCGAAGCTGGGCTCCGCGACCTCGATCGCTTGGTTGCCGACGGCCGCGGTCGCTGCGACGGCGACGGCGAGCACGATTCCGAACGGAGCGGCGAGCTGCCGCAGTTCCTTGCTCAACATGGGGTTCATCGCAGCACCTCCAACGATTCCTGCGCGGTCGATGCGCCAGCACCGATCGGGCGCGCGTCCGCGGTCAGTTCGACGAACAGGTCCTCGAGCGCCGGCGCCCGGCGCGCCGGTGCCTGCGCGCCAAACCGGACCAGCGCGCGCCGCGTGTCGTCGCCGACGTCGACCAGGAAGAGCTCGTGCCCGCCGACGCGCGGTTTCGCGGCGAGGCATCGCGGGACGTCGCGTTCGAGGGCCGCGCGCTCGCCGTTCGGCACGAAGCACGTGTCGACGCGGCCCTTCAAGTCGTCGAGCGTCGCGTCGACCAGCAGACGGCCGCCGTGCAGGATCCCGATGCGGTCCGCGATGCGTTCGACGTCGGAGAGGATGTGCGTCGAGAAGAGCACGCTCGCGCCGGTGTCCGAAAGCAAGTCGATCATCACGCCGAGCAAGTCGCGGCGCACGACGGCGTCGAGCCCCATCGCGGGATCGTCGAGCACCAAGATTTCCGGCTCGCCGCAGGTCGCGGCGAGCAACGAGAGCTGCGCGCGTTGTCCGCGCGAGAGCGTGCCGACCTTCGCGCGGGGATCGAGACCGAGCCGCTCGCGCAGCGCACGCGCCTTCGTGAGCTCGAAGCGCGCACGGGTGCCGGCTTCGAACGCGAGGACCTCTTCGACCGACATCCAGCCGTAGAGCGCGTGTCCTTCGGAGACCAGACCGACGCGTGCGCGGACTTGCGGCGTGAGGCGGCGACTGTCGCAGCCGAGCAGCTCGCTCTTGCCGCCGAGCGGCGCGAGGAAGCCGAGCAGGATGCGCATCGCCGTCGTCTTGCCCGCGCCGTTGCGGCCGAGCAGCGCGTAGACCTCGCCGGGACGCACGGTGAACGTGAGTCCACGAAGCACCGGTTTCTCGCCGAACGAGCGGTGCACGTCGTCGAAACGGATCGGCAGCGTCATGCGTCCCTCTTGCTGGGCAGTGGGTTGGCGGAGAGTCGCTCGGAGAGCGCGTCGCGCAGCTCGCGCGCGCCGTATCCGAGGTGGAAGCCTTCGGTGACCAGGCGGTCGACGAGTTCGTCGAGCCGGCGTCTGCGTTCGCTCGTGGCGAGGCCCGAGCCGCGCTCGCTGACGAAACAACCCGCGCCTTGCCGGCGCACGATCACGCCTGCGGCTTCGAGCGTTTCGTAGGCGCGTGCGACCGTGTTCGGATTGATCGCGAGGTCGCGGGCGAGCTCGCGCACGGACGGCAGCCGGTCGCCGCCGCCGAGCTCGCCTTGCGCGACCGCGTTCTTCACGCGGAAGACGATCTGCTCGAAGATCGGCTCGGGGCTCGCGGGATCGATTCGCAGGTTCATCGTGCCGTCTCTGCTGTACTAGTACAGATAGTACAGTTGGCGCGCCACGTGTCAACCCCGTGCTCGCCTCGTAGCTGCTATGGGCGGACGTTGGGGCAGGCCGACCGGGAGTTGCGGAACGCCTGGCTCCGACCGAAGGCCATGGAAGACAACGGGTTACGTTTCTAACGTCTCAACCATCCCGTCGGGCGTGCCGGCGGAACGGCCGAAGCCCAAGCGTGGTGTTCTGCCGAGTTTCCCAGCGCCGCCTACCCTGGAACGGATCGCCGCCGCGCCGACGCGTGGCCGTTGAAGTCCCTCCCCCCGCCCCCTCCCAACGAATCGTCATGAAGCTGAAAGTCCTGATCGTCGCCGTCGTGTTGGTCGTCGGCCTGTGGGCCGCGAACCGCTGGCTCAACGCACCGAAGAGCTCGGTGATCGAATCGGTCCCGGCCGCGGTGCCGACCGACGCGAAGGGCGAGCCGATCGCCGTGAGGGACAACTTCACGGTCGGCTTCCTGCCGGTGACGTGACACCTCACCTGCCCGGTGACCAGTTGGGTCACCCAACACTCCGACAAGGGCACGGTGTTCGGCCCGCAACGCTTCGGCGACTTCGCTTCGATGAAGGAAGCGCTGATCGCGCGCAAGATCGACGCGACGTTCATGATCGCGCCGCTCGCGATGAAGCTCGCCGCCGACGGCGTGCCGGTGAAGATCTGCTACCTCGGGCACCGTGACGGCAGCGCGCTCGTCGTCGGCAAGGACAGCGAGATCAAGACGTTCACGGATCTTGCCGGCAAGAAGGTGGCGATCCCGAGTCGGTTCTCGAATCAGAATCTGCTGATGAAGCGCATGATGAAGCAGAACGGCATGGCGCCGGACTCCATCCAACTGATCGAGACGCCGCCGCCCGACCACGCCGCCGCCCTCGCGTCGAAGGCCGTCGATGGGTACATCGTGGGAGAGCCGCACTGCGCGAAGGCGGAGATCGGTGGGTACGGCCGCGTGCTGTACTTCATGAAGGACCTCTGGCCGAACTTCATCTCCTGCGTGCTCGTCGTGCGTCAAGAGGTCATCAACGAGAGACCCGAGCTCGTGCAGGAGCTGGTCAACGGCATCGCTGCGTCGGGCAAATGGCTCGACGAAGACCGCGATTCCGGCGCCGAACACCGCAAGCAGGCCGCCGTCGTCGTCGGCAAGATGTTCTACAACCAAGATCCGGCGCTGCTCGAGTACGTGCTGACGAAGCCGCTCGATCGCGTCTCCTACACCGACCTGAAACCGCCGAAGGACACCTTCGACGAGATCATGGACCTCGCCGTCGAGACCGGCGTCATCCCCAAACGCATGCAGTTCGAGGAGTATTGCGACACGCGCTTCGCTCCCGACCTGCTGAACGTGTCCATTCCTTTCAAGGACATCCCGATGCCGACGGAAGCAGAGTTGGCGGCGCTCGGCAAGAAGTGAGATACGAGCTCTGGCCCTTCATCACCGTCGCGCTCGCGGCGACGGTCTTCTTCGGCTCGCGACTCCTCAAGGAACGTGCGCAGCAGATCGTCTTGCCGTTGGCGACGTTTGCAGTGTTCGTTTCGTTCTGGCAGTTCGGTTGTGACCTGAAGAAGTACGAGTTGCGAGACCCGGCGACGGGCACCGTCAAGCTGCTCGAGGTGTTCCCGACGCCGGGGCAGACGGCGCTGGAGCTTGGACGCATGCTCCAGGACGGCACGTTGCTCCGCTACACCGTCGCCAGTCTCTACCGGGTCGCCATCGGGTTCGGGCTTGCCGTGTTGATCGGCACGCCACTCGGGCTCTGGATGGGTTGGTCGACGCGAGCTTTCCGCGCAGTCAACCCGCTCGCCCAGGGGCTGCGACCGATTTCGCCGATCGCGTGGATTCCCGTCGCCATCCTGTGGTTCGGCGTCGAGGACGCGTCTGCGATCTTCCTAATTTTCATCGCGACGATCTTCCCGATCGTCACGGGCGCGTACACCGCTGTGCACTCGATCCCGAGCGTGTACGTCCGCTCCGCGCGCAACTTCGGCCTCGAGCGCACGGAACTCTTCCGCTACGTGGTGTTCCCGGCGTCCCTGCCGCAGATCATCGGCTCCTTGCGCCTTGCGCTCGGGATCGCGTGGATGGTGATCGTCGCCGCGGAGATGATTGCGGTGCAATCCGGGCTCGGTTACGTGATCACCGACGCACGCAACGGCAACAACTATGCACGCGTGTGCGGCGCGATGGTCTGTCTTGGTGTGCTCGGTATCCTGCTCGATCTCGGCATGCGCCAGCTCCAGAAGCTCGACGAAGTGCGCTGGGGCTTCTCGAACGTCGCTTGAGCGACGTCCTCTGCGATGGCTGAACCGAAAATCGTCGTTCGTGGGCTGAATAAGGTCTTCCAACGCAAGAACGACGAGCTCGTCGTCCTACAAGACGTCGACTTGACCGTCGCGGCGGGCGAGTTCGTTTGCCTGCTCGGTCCATCGGGCTGCGGCAAATCGACGTTGATGAACATCATCGGCGGTTTCGAGACCGCCACGTCGGGGACGGTGACGATCGACGGTGCCCCTGTCGAGGGACCCGACTCCCGCCGCGTCTTCGTCTTCCAGGAGTACGGCGTGTTCCCCTGGGCGTCGGTGTGGGACAACGTCGCGCTCGGGCTCCGCAAACTCGGGCGCGATGAGCAGCACGATCGCATCCAGCACTACATCGACCTCGTCGGGCTCAAGGGCTTCGAGAAGACGTACCCGTCCGAGTTGTCGGGCGGCATGCGCCAGCGTGTGGCGGTCGCACGCGCTTTGGCGGTCAAGCCGGACGTCGTGTTCATGGACGAGCCGCTCGGTGCGCTCGACTCGCTGACGCGCCTCAAGATGCGCGCCGAGCTCCTGCGCATCTGGCAGGAGGAGGGCATGACGATCCTCTTCGTGACCCACGACGTCGAAGAATCGATGCAGCTCGCCGATCGCGTCGTCGTGATGAGCCCGCGTCCCGGACGCATCGCAGAGATCGTCCCGATCGTCGCGCCCCACCCGCGCGAAATCGACGCTCCGGAGTACGCCGAAACGAAGGCCCGGCTGTACCGGCTCCTCGGCGTCACGCACTCGTTCTGAGCGAGGTCGCGATGCCTGAGCTCCCGGAGGTCGAAACGGTCGCGCGCTTGCTGGCGCCAGAGCTCGTCGGGCGCACGATCCGCGGTGGCGAGGTGCTCTGGGCGCGGACGATCGCAGCGCCGCGAGTCGCGGATTTCGTGCAGACGCTCGTCGGGCGGCGTTGCGTCCGCGTGTGGCGGCGCGCGAAGTTCGTCGTGATCGATCTCGAACGGCGCGGCAAGCCCGCCGGGCATCTCGTGTGTCACCTGCGGATGACCGGGAGGCTCCAAGTCGAGCGCGCCAGTCGCGCGACGAGCCCGCACCTGCGCGTGCGGCTCGTGCTCGACGATCGGCGCGAGCTCACGTTCGACGACGTGCGCAAGTTCGGTCGCATGTGGTTCGTGGAGACGCTCGACGAGCTCTTCCGCGACCTCGGGCCCGAGCCGCTCGACGCCGCGTTCGACGTCGAGCGCTTCCACGCGGCGCTCGAGTCACGCAAGCGCCGGCTCAAGCCGTTGCTGCTCGACCAGAGCTTCGTCGCCGGCCTCGGCAACATCTACGTCGACGAGTCGCTCTTTCGCGCGCGGCTGCACCCGCTCTGCAGTTCCGCTCGCGTCGACCGTGCGGCCGCCGCGCGCTTGCACGCGGCGATCCGCGAAGTCCTCACGGCCGCGATCGCGCGCGAAGGCTCGAGCTTCGACACGTTCTACCGCACGCCCGAAGGCAAGCCGGGCGGGTTCCAGGACGAGTTCCGCGTCTACGACCGCGAAGGCGAGCCGTGCGTCGTCTGTCGAGCGCCGATCGTGAAGACGTTCGTCGGCCAACGCGGCACGCACTTCTGCCGCCGCTGCCAGCCGCGCAGCCTCAACCGAGGCGCGAGCGCCAGAGCGGCTCGAGAGTCTTGACGTCGGGCCACTGCTGCGCCGCGATCGCCAGGTACGCCGTGACGTCGTCCTTGTCGAACTTCCCGTCGAGCTCCTTCACCGCGTCGGCGATCTTCGCGGCGTCCGGCAAGTTGCCGGGCTCGTCGTTGATCATCCCGTTCTCGTGCGCGACGCCGGTCGCGTCGAGGAAGCCGGTGACGAGCTCCTTGTGGTCCTTGAGCAGGTACGTGCCGAGGAACTCGTAGGCGAGCTCGACGTTCTTGTGCGCGAGCAGGAGCGCCCTCGCCTTCTTGGCGCGCATCGCCATCGGCAACTTCTTGATCGCTTGCGGCCGGAACTTGAGCTGCTTCGCGACCTCGCCGTCGAGCGGACCGAAGCCCTGCTGCGCGAGCGATTCGTAGATCTTCAGGAAGCGATCGTCGGAGAGCGTGCGGATCTGTTCGAGGGTCTGCATGGCGAAAGGGCGGGGAGTCTAGCAGGCCGCGGAAGAAGTCGCCTACTCGGCGTTGCGCGCCGTGACGACTGCGTCCGCGGGCTGCCCGCGGAGCGCCTCGCGGCGTGCGGGTTCAGCGCAGCAGGATCTCGGAGACCGATTCTCGGCGAGTGAACGCCTCCCGCGTGCTCCGGAGCGCGAGGTAGAGGTAGACGTGCGGAGTGGCGAACGCGATCCACAGGATCGAGCGGATCCACCCCGAGAAGCTCTCTCGCGAGCCAAGCCATTCGGCGAGCGGACGGCCGAGCGAAATGCCGACCAGCGGCAGCACGAAGAAGACGCCGAGTTGGATCGCGAACAGTGCACGGGCGGTGCGCCACTGCACGCGCACGCGCCGGAAGTTCGACGGCGGCACGAGCGCGAGCATGCCCATCGCGAGCGAGAGTCCGCCGAAGCCCGCGAGCACGGCACGCGAAGTGTCGAGACCGGCGAACTGGAGCCACCCGAACGTCGAGACCGCGCGCAGCAGCCATTCGACGCTCCAGAGGCAGGCCGCGACCGTGATCCAAGACGACGTCTTGCCCGCCTGCTGGGCTCGCGATTCGAGCCACGTCGCGTACACGAACACGGCGGCGCCGAGCAGCCCGAACCAGGCGGCCATGGTCGGGATGGCGAGCCCGTCGACCCAGCGCGCCAGCAGGTCGAACGCGAGCAGGGCAGGCACCGCGACCGCGAGCAGCGCGACCGCGAATCCGTTCGTCTGCCACGGCAGCGCCGTGCGCAGCACGCGGCGGAAGGAATCGGGGCCGATCACGCGCAGCGGATCGTGACGCAGGCACTGGGCGCGGTCAATTCGGGCCGCCGCCGTCGCAACCCGTCGGTCCGGCGAGGTTTAGCAGCGGCCCACGCTTCGCCGGTACGCGGTGCTTGACTTAGCGGCAAGTGCTTTTAGTCTTCGGAACCACGGATTTAGCGCTCGGAGACGCGCGCTTAGACTCCAGCGCTCGGTCCGAACGCCCCGCGCCCGACCGCCGAGACCCCACCCCGAACACCCGAATCCCCCAGCCCGACCCGGAGCATTGGACGATGGAAACCACCCCGCTGCGCGACTTCCTCGAGATCCCGTACGACCAGCTCGAGGAGATGAACCTCGCCGCGAAACAACAACGTCTCGATCGCGTCGACGCCGAGAAGATGCGCAAGGAGCGCATCAAGTACCTCGAAGGCGAGAAACGCATCAAGGCGGTCACCGTGTGCTTCACCGACCTCGAAGGTCGGCTGCACATGCTCGACTACGACAAGAAGTTCCTGCTGAAGAGCTACGACAACCTGACCTTCGACGGTTCGTCGATCCGCGGCTTCTCTCAGCAGTCCGAGAGCGACCTGCGCCTCGGCATCGATTGGCCGGCGTTCTACTGGTTGCCGTCGGACGTCTTCGGTCCGGGCAAGGTGCTCGTGTTCGGCGAGGTCTTCGGCCGTGACGGCCAGCCGTACGAAGGCGACATGCGCAGCCGGCTGAAGCAGTTCCTCGCAAAGCTCTACCAGAAGACGGGACAGACCTGCTACGCGGCGAACGAGATCGAAGGCTTCCTGTTCAAGGGCCGCGACGCGGAGCGCCACTTCCACGAGACCGGCAAGTTCGAGTACTGCTCGACCGGCGGTTACTACCACTCGCTGCCGTCCGACCCGCTGCGCAAGTTCATCGACTGGGCCGCGGAAGCTCAGCGCGCGATGGGCTTCGCGAACGAGAAGGACCACCCCGAAGTCGCGCCGTCGCAGTTCGAGATGAACTTCTCCTACTCGGAAGCGCTGATCGCCTCCGACCAGTACCAGCTCTACAAGCTGCTCTGCCGCCAAGTCGCGGCGAAGATGGACATGACGGCGTCGTTCCTGCCGAAGCCGGTCGTCGGCATCAACGGCAGCGGCGCGCACACCAACATCTCGGTCGGGAAGGGCGGCAAGAACCTCTTCTACGACAAGAACGGTCAGGAAGGCGTGTCGAAGCTCGCGTGGGAGTTCATCGACCGCATCCTCGCGAGCGCGCAGGACATCTGCCTGGTGCTCAACCCGAGCGTCAACGCGTACCGCCGCCTCGATCCGCACTTCGAAGCGCCGAACCAGATCAAGGTGAGCCCGATCGACCGCGGCTCGATGATCCGCATCCCGCTCGGCAACGAGAAGAGCGCGCGGATCGAGATCCGTTCGGTCGGTCCCGACACCAACATCTACCAAGCGCTCTACACGCTCTTCCGCACCGGCTTCGAAGGTCCGAACGGCGAGAAGGACGAAGCGAAGCGCGCGCGCACTCGCTTCCTGCCCGACAACATCTTCGACGCGATTCGGCTCTTCAAGCAGAGCCAGTGGTCGACCGACCTCTTCGGTGAGAACGTCCACGGCAAGTTCGCGGAGATCAAACTCGCGTCCGCCGAACGTTGCCCGAAGGCGCTCGGCACGATGGTCAAGGCCTCCGAGGTCCAGTTCCACCACGAGGTCACGAACCAGTACCTCTGGAACAAGTTCTAGGGCTCGAGAGCTCCGGCGAACGTCCGCGACACGACGGACGCGAGATCGAATCTCGCGTCCGTCGTCGTTTCGGGCTCACTCGACGCGGCGCGCGCTGGTTCCCGGAGGTTGTTCGTACCAACCCGGATCGACGCCCGGCGCGATCTCGTCGCGGACCTTGAGCACCGTGAACATCCCGCCCATCTCGAGCGAGCCGTAGGGCCCGGTGCCGGTCATCATCGGCAGCGTGTTCGGCGGGCGTTGCATGTGCTCGCCGTGAGCGGCGTGGGCCGCCATGCCGTCGGAGCCCATCAACATCGCGCCGGGCACGAGCCGCTTCAGCCGCGCTTCGAGGTCCTGCACGTCGGCGCCGAGCAGGTTCGGCAACCCGTGACCCATCGCGTTCATCGTGTGGTGGGACTTGTGGCAATGCAGCGCCCAGTCTCCGGGCGCGTCCGCGATCCACTCGACGTCGCGCGTGCTGCCGACCGGCACGTTCACGGTGGTCTGCGGCCAACGCGCGGACTTCGGGATGCGTCCGCCGTCGGTCGCGGTGACGTCGAACGAGTAACCGTGCAAGTGGATCGGATGCGAGTCCATGCTGAGGTTGCCGATGCGCAGCCTCACACGTTCGCCGGTGCGGACCACGAGCGGTTCGATCGCGGGGAACACCTTGCCGTTGAACGTGAAGAGGTTGAAGTCGGTCATCACCGTCGGATCCGGTCGGTACGTGCCAGGGTGGATCGCCCACTCGTGCGGCAGGAGCACGAAGTCGCGATCGACGCGCTCGTCGTCGACGCGCGGATGCACGATGAACATGCCCATCAGTCCGACCGCCATCTGGAGCATCTCGTCGGCATGCGGGTGGTACATGAAGGTGCCCGCATCGCGCACGACGAACTCGTAGGCCCACGTCTCGCCGGGGCGGATCGGCGCCTGGTTGAGCCCACCGACGCCGTCCATGCCGTTCGGCAGGCGCAGGCCGTGCCAGTGGATCGTCGTGTGCTCGGGCAGTCGGTTGGTGACCAAGATGCGCACGCGATCACCTTGCACGCATTCGATCGTCGGGCCGGGCGTCTCGCCGTTGTAGCCCCAAGCACGCACGAGCATGCCGGGCGCGAACTCGCGTTCGATCGGCTCGGCGACCAGGCGGAACACTTTCACGTCGCCGTCGAGTTCGTACGCGAGCGTGCTGCCGTTCGGCGTGACGACGGGAGTGAACCCGCTGGTGCCTTCGCGCATCGTCGTCGACCAACTCGAAACGTTGGCCGCCGCGAGCGCGGCGCCGGTGCTGAAGAGGAAGTTGCGTCGGTCGAGCATGTCAATCTCCGTGGACGTGGACGTCGGACTCTGAGTAGGTCGGTTCTGCATGCGCTGCTTGCGGTCGAGCGACCGCCGGCAACGGGCTCCCGAGGACGCGCGCGAGCTCTCCGTCGGCGAGCCACGCGTCGCGCCGAGCTTCGACAACGAGCATCGCCGTCGCGACTTCCGCGCGTTTCGCGCGCAGCAGCTCGAAGACGCCGACGAGCATCGCGTCGAACTCGCGCCGAGTCGCGTCGAACGCGCGTCGTTCGGCCGGCCACACGCGTGTCTCGAGATGCCGTAGCCGAG
The DNA here is from genome assembly GCA_023150475.1 of Planctomycetota bacterium. Lineage (GTDB taxonomy): Bacteria > Planctomycetota > UBA1135 > UBA1135 > JACRIN01. The sequence continues at coordinate 112,582 of JAKLKU010000003.1, read as the reverse complement.
CGAGTGCGTGGACTCGCTTCGCGTACGCGGCGCGTGCTTCGCTGCGGATCCGAGCCGCGAGCGCGGCGAGGTCGTGCTCGGCAGCTTCGAGCTCCGCGCTCTTGCCGGCGATCGCGGCCGCGCCGCGATCGAAGATCGGCAACGAGAACTCGGCTTCCGGTCCGAAGCTCCACGAACCGTCCTCGCGCTCGCCTCCGACGCCGAGCACGAAGTCCGGCATCCAGCGCGTGCGGCGCACGCTGCCGAGCGCGTTGCCGTGCGCGACGACGCGCGCGAACGCCGCGGCGAGGTCCAGTCGGTGCTGGATCGCGTACGCTTCGACGTCGAGCTCGACGTCGCCGCCGCTCGTGGCCCGTTCGCCGACTACGGGATCCGCGTTGGGGAACTCGGGCAGGCGTTCGGGGAGTCGCCACGCGGCGGCCTCGTCGCCAAAGAGGCCCAGCGCCTGCGTCAATGCCTCGCGCGTCGCGTCGCGCTCGTCGACGGCGCGCGAGTGCTCCAGACGCGCGCTCTCGGACTCCGCGGTCGCGAGCGCGAGCTCGCGTTCGTTCAGATTGCCCGCTGCGTGCAGGCGTTCCGCGAGCTCGACCTCGAGCGACGCCGCTTCCGCGGCCGTCCCCGCGAGTTCGGCGAGCTCGGTCGCGGCCAACGCACGGAAGAATGCGGCGCGGGTTTCGAAGGCGTGGTCGACGAGCGCGCGGGCGACTTCGCGTTGCGCGACTTCGAGCGCGGCGCGGGCCCCTGCGACGCGCTGCCGGCGCGTCACGAGCTCGACGAGGCTCTGCGCCAGCGCGAACTCCGGCCGACCGACGCCGGCGGTGCCGCGTTCGAAGCGCACGCCGACGCCGAGCGTCGGATTCGAGAGCGTGCCGGCCTCGGCGAGATCCGCGGCGGCGACACCGAGCCTCGCGAGCTCGGCGTGCAGACCGCGGTGACGCGCGAGCGCGATCGCGACGGCCGCGTCGGCGTCGAGCGGTGCTTCGAGCCGGCGGGTCACGGAATCGGTCGTGCCGCTCGCTGCGTCGAGCGAACTCCGTTCCGCGAATCCGAGCGCCGTGTCGGCGAGCTCGAGGGCGTTTCGTCGGGCACCTTCCGGATCCGGCGCGACGCAAGCGGCGACCACGAACAACGCCGCGGCCGCGAGCGGAGCGAGCGTGTTCATCGTTCGAGCTCCGCGTGCAACGGCACGAGCGTCATCCCGCACTCCGGGCACTCTCCCGGCGCGTCGCGGACGATTTCCGGGTGCATCGGGCACGTCCAGCGCGCGATCTCGACGCTCGCGTCCTCCGTCGAGGCCGGCGGAGTCGTCTGCGCGCCTCGCGCGTCGGTGCCCGGCAACACGTCGAGCGGGTCGAATACGCGCACCGGCGCCGGGTGCGGCGCCTCAGCGCGCGCCGGATGTCGCTCGGAGAGCGGAGTCGGCCGCCAGACGGCGGTGCAGCCGGCGGCGAGCACGCTCGCGAGCACCAGCGGAAGTGAGTTCGGGGTCATGGGCGTTCCTTTCACGAGCTCTCTCGCTCGCAGCAACGCCGACGCGCCGTCTCGCGCCGCATTACGCGGAGGCGCGAGAAACCGATCGCGCCCGTTTCTGCCGTAATCCCGCGTTGACGGCTGCGTCCGCTGGGCCGGTTCCCAACCGAAAGGACATCCACATGAACCGTTCCGACCAATCTCCGACCGCCTCCGACGCCCAAGCGACCGAGTTCAACGTGCTCGTGGAGCGCGGCTACCACCCGCGCGAGCTCGACGTGCCCGCCGGCGTTCCGTTGCGCCTCACGTTCGAACGCCGCGAACAGAGCGCCTGCAGCCGCGACGTCGTCTTCCCCGGGCTCGGCTTGCGCCGCGGGCTGCCCTACGGCGAGCGCGTCGCCCTCGACCTGCCCGCGCTCGCCCCTGGCGACTATTCGTTCACGTGCGGCATGAACATGCTGCGCGGCGTGGTGCGAGTGCGGCGCTCCTGACGCCGCATGCCTTGTGCGCTGCGGCTCGGAGTGCGATGAAGGAAGCATGACGTCGCCCTCCGAGCCGCCGGCCGCCGCCGTGATCGCCAAGCTGGTCGAGCGCCATCGCGAGTTCCTGGCGTTCGTCGAGCGCCGCGTCGGCGATCGCGCGCTCGCCGAGGACATCCTCCAGGACGCGTTCGTGAAAAGCCTCGACAAGGCGAGCGCGCTGCGCGACGGCGAATCCGCGACCGCGTGGTTCTATCGCGTGCTGCGCAACGCGCTGATCGATCGTCGCCGGCGCTCGGCCTCGGGCGCGCGTGGCCTCGAAGTCGACGACGCGGAGCTCGAGGAGCGTTCCGACGATGCCGAGCTCCAGTCGATCGCCTGCCGCTGCGTCGTGGAGCTCTCGACGACCTTGAAACCGGAGTACGCGGCCGCGCTGCGTCGCGTCGACCTCGAAGGCGTCGCCGTGAAGGACTTCGCGAGCGAGGTCGGCATCACGGCGAACAACGCCGCGGTGCGGGTCTTCCGAGCTCGCGAGGCCTTGCGCGACGAAGTCGTGCGCTCGTGCCGCACCTGCGCGGAGCACGGCTGCTTCGATTGCACGTGCTCGCGGTCCGAGCCCAAGCCCAAGCCCGAGCCCAAGCCCGAGCCCGAGCCCGAGCATCGGCACGGGCCGGGGCACGAACGCGGGCCCGGGCACTCGCACGCGCACTGACGCGAATCGCGGTTTCTCCGTAAGACCCACACGAGCCCCGCGTCGGCCGTGGCAACCCCATACGAGGAGTTGCCGACCATGGACGCCACGAAGAGCGCTGCCGACCGCCAAGACTGCACATCGAGCGCGTGCTGCGAACGAGCTCACACGCGGCACGCGCGCGGCGAGCGCGCCGACGTCACGGACTCGATCGCTGCGCCGAGCCTCGAGGCGGCGCGAGTGCCGCACACCGTGTACTCCGCGCAAGCCGCGCACCCCGATCACGACGCGCACGACGCGCACGTCGCGCACGACGCGTGCCGCTCGTCGAGCGCGCGTTCGGGCGAGGCCTTCATCTGCCCGATGGATCCCGAAGTCCGCGCGACCGAGCCGGGGGATTGCCCAATCTGCGGCATGGCGCTCGAACGCGAGACGCCCGTCGCGTCGACACGCACCGAGTGGGTGTGTCCGATGCATCCCGAGGTCGTCCGCCACGAGCCCGGCGACTGCCCGATCTGCGGGATGCCGCTCGAGCCGCGCGTCGCGACCCTCGCCGACGGCACGCAGGAAGAATTGCTCCGCGCCAACCGGAGCTTCCGCGCGAGCCTCGCGCTGACGCTGCCGATCTTCGCGCTCTCGATGGGCGAGATGCTCGCGCCCGAGTTCGTTGGCGAATTCGTGTCGCCGCGCGCGTCCGCGTGGCTCCAGCTCGCGCTCGCGACGCCCGTGATGGGCTGGATCGCCTTGCCGTTCCTCCGGCGCGCGTGGACGTCGCTCGTGAACCGCAAGCCGAACATGTTCACGCTGATCGCGCTCGGCACGCTCGCCGCGTACGGTTTCAGCGTCTTCGCCACGCTGTTCCCGCACGCGCTGCCGCACGGGCTCGCGCACGGGCACGGCGCGCCGCTCTACTTCGAAGCCGCGGCGGTGATCGTCACGTTGGTCTGGCTCGGGCAAGTCCTCGAACTGCGCGCGCGGCGAGCGACGTCGGGCGCGATCCGCGGCTTGCTCGAACTCTCACCGGAGAGCGCGCGGCGGATCGAAGATGACGGCGCCGAGCGCGACGTGAGGCTCGAGCACGTGCAGGTCGGCGATCGTCTGCGCGTGCGGCCCGGCGAACGGGTGCCGGTCGACGGCGTGCTCGAGGACGGAGCGAGCGAGCTCGACGAATCGATGCTCACCGGCGAAGCGGAGCCCGTCGCGAAGACCCGAGGCGATGCAGTGAGCGCCGGCACCCAGAACCTGCACGGATCGTTCGTCCTGCGCGCCGAGCGAATCGGCAAGGAGACGCTGCTCGCGCGCATCGTCGCCCGCGTCGGCGAGGCACAGCGCAGTCGCGCGCCGATCCAGGATCTCGCCGACGTCGTCTCGGCGTGGTTCGTGCCGGCCGTGGTCTTGGTCTCCGCGCTTGCCGCGTTGTTGTGGGGGACCCTCGGGCCCGAGCCGCGTTTCGCCCACGCGCTCGTCAACGCCGTCGCCGTCTTGATCATCGCGTGTCCGTGCGCGCTCGGTCTCGCGACACCGATGTCGGTGATGGTCGGCACGGGGCGCGCGGCGCGAGCCGGCGTCCTGGTGCGCGACGCGAAGGCGTTCCAAGTGCTCGAACGCGTCGACACGATCGTGCTCGACAAGACCGGCACGCTCACCGAAGGCAAACCGACGTTGGTCGAAGTCGTGACTGCGGACGGTTTCGTCGACGACGAGCTGCTGCGGCTCGCCGCGTCGGCGGAGCGCGCGAGCGAACATCCGTTGGCGCACGCGCTGCTCGCGGCGGCTGATGCGCACGGGCTCGAGCTCGTGCCCGTCGCGAACTTCGAGAGCCGGCCTGGACAAGGCATCGACGCGCGCGTCGACGGTCGTGAGGTTTCGATCGGCAAGGAAGCGCATCTCGCGGCCCGCGGGATCGCGACCGTCGCGCTCGGGAAGCGTGCCGCCGAACTGCGCAGTGCCGGTCGAGTGGTCATCTGGGTCGCGATCGACGGCCGACTCGCCGGTGTGCTCGCGCTCGCCGACCGGATCAAGCCCGCTGCGCGACGCGTGCTCGACGACTTGCGGCGCGATGGCATGAAGATCGTGATGCTGACCGGTGACCACGCGGTCACGGCGCGGCGCGTCGCCGAGGAGCTCGGCATCGACGCCGTGCACGCCGACGTGCTGCCGACCGACAAGGCCGAAGTGATCGAGCGGTTGGAGCGAGACGGTGCGACCGTCGCGATGGTCGGCGACGGCGTGAACGACGCGCCGGCGCTCGCGCGGGCGGCGGTCGGCATCGCGCTCGGCACCGGTTCCGACGTCGCGCTCGAAAGCGCGGACGTCACGCTGCTGCGCGGCGAACTCGATGGACTGTTGCGTGCGCGACGACTCTCGCGCGCCGTGATGGCGAACATCCGCCAGAACCTGTTCTTCGCGTTCGGCTACAACCTGCTCGGCGTGCCGCTCGCGGCCGGAGCGCTCTACCCGATCTTCGGCTGGACCCTGAACCCGATGCTCGCGGGCGCCGCGATGAGCCTGAGCTCGGTCTCGGTGATCGCGAATGCCTTGCGGCTCTCGCGATGGAAGCCCTGAATGGCTTGCGCGTTGGCGCTCGGGCCGCAAACGCGGGTGATGCGTCCGTCCCCGAACGCGACGCGGACGCAACGGACGCTCAGGGCACGGCGCCGCGCTGCGACTCGATGCCCGACGAGGTCTGCTAACGTGCGTGCATGACGATCTCGGCGATCCTGGCGGCGTTGGCGTGCTGCTCAGCTCCACTGCAGGCCCCGGCGCCGAATCAAGCGGAGGAGCTCGCGCGCTGGGCCGAGACGCGGGACGAGCGCATGGCTTGGTGGCGTGACGCGCGCTTTGGGATGTTCGTGCACTTCGGGCTCTACTCGGCGGCCGGCGGCAAGTGGGACGGCAAGGTCTACGAGCAGCACTACGCCGAGTGGATCCAGCACTGGGCCGGTGTGCCGTGCACGGAGTACGCGCGGACGCTGAAGCCGCTCTTCCGGCCCGAGCCCGGTTTCGCCGACGCGTGGGCCGAGCTCGCCGCCGACGCAGGCATGCGCTACGCCGTGATGACGTCGAAACACCACGACGGCTTCACGCTGTTCGAGTCGAAGCAGTCGTACTCGCTCGACGACCCGATCACCGGCGGCACCAACGTCTCGCCGAAGGGCCGCGACGTCGCGCGCGAGTTCGTCGACGCGCTGCGCAAGCGCGGCTTGCGCGCGGGCTTCTACTACTCGTTGCTCGATTGGCAGCATCCCGACGCGTACGAGATGGCGCTGCCGGCGTATCCGCGCGAGCCGCGGACTCGCGAGCACGCTCGCTACCTCGAGTACGTCCGTGCGCACGTGAACGAGCTCGCGACGAACTACGGCGAGCTCTGCACGCTCTGGTTCGACTACTCCGACGCGGAACGGCAAGGCGAAGCGTGGGGCGCGGCGCGACTGCTCGCCGACTTGCGCGCAAAACAGCCGCACCTCGTCGTCAACAATCGGCTCTTCCTCGGGCTCGAGAACACGAACGGCGACTACGGCACGCCCGAGAAGTACGTGCCGCCGACCGGCATCCCCGGGATGGACTGGGAGGTCAACCACACGCTCAACGAGTCGTACGGCTACAGCTCGCACGACGAGCAGTGGAAGGACACGACCACGGTCGTGCGGCTGCTCTGCGACGTCGTCTCGAAGGGTGGCAACCTGCTGCTCAACATCGGACCCGACGCGCATGGGCGCGTGCCCGAGGCGGCGCAGAAGACTCTCCGCGGCGTCGGCGCGTGGATGCGCAGCCACGGCGAAGCGATCTACGGCACGCGAGCGAGCCCGTTCACGCGTTTGACTTGGGGGCGCGCGACGCAGAAGGACGGCGTGCTCTACCTCCTGGTCTTCGACTGGCCGCGCGACGGGAAGCTCGTCGTGCCGCTCACGAGCGGCGTGAAGTCGGCGCACGTGCTCGGCGAGGAACGCGAGCTCGCGTTCGCGAAGCTCGGCACGGCCGTCGCGGCGCTCGAGATCACCGTGCCGCAGGCGCCGCGCGATCCGGCGTGCACCGTGGTGAAGCTCGAGCTCTCGGAGCCGCCCGTCGTCGCGCCGTTCGTCGTGCAGGTCGGCGCGGACGGCGTGCTCACGCTCGTGCCGCACGATGCGACGCTCGCGGGGCCGTCGCTGCGCGTCGAGCAAGTCGGCGCGGTCGAGGACGTGAAGTACAACCTCGGCTACTGGCTCGATCCGAGCGCGACGGCGACGTGGCCGATCGGAGTCGAGCCGGCCCAAGCCGGCGAGTACCGCGTCGAGGCCGAAATCGCCTGTGCCGATGCTTCGGCCGGCGCGAGGGTCGCGCTCGAGCTCCCCGGCGGCGCCCTCGAGTTCACGGCGCCCGCGACCGGCGGCTGGCAGAACTACCGCGTGCTCGAGCTCGGACGCACGAAGCTCGCCGCCGGTTCGAGCGCGTGCGTGCTGCGCGCGAAGTCCAAACCCGGCGAAGCGGTGGTCAACGTGCGGTCGTTGCGCTTCGTGCGGATCACGAAATAACACCGCGCTCGCGGGCGGGCGATCGCCGCGAGCGCGGTGCGGTGCCGCGCCAAGTCGCGCGGTGCGAGGCGACTCAGCCCTGCGGCTGAGGCTGCGGCTGGAGCTCGACTTGCGGCAGCGGTGCGCTGGATGCCGACGCGCCGCCGTTCGTGCCGTCGACGGCGTCCTTCTCGCGTGCGAGGTACGTGTAGTTCTGCAGGCCGGCTTCGTAGACGCGTTGGAGGCGCGCCGACTCCTCGAACGTCATGCGGCCTTCCTCGAGCGAACGCTCGATGTGTCGGCGCAGACGCGTGAGGACGTCCTGCTCGAAGTACTCGACGTAGGAGAGCACTTCCTCGGTGCGGTCGCCGCGCACGACGTGCGTCAGACGCGGGCGGCCTTGTTCGTCGATGTCGACGTGCACGATGTTCGGGTCCCCGAACAGGTTGTGCATGTCGCCGAGGATCTCCTGGTACGCGCCGACGAGGAAGAAGCCGACGTAGTAGGGCTCGTTCGCGCGCAGCGGGTGCAGTTCGAGCGTGCGTTTGACGTCGCGCAGGTCGATGAAACGATCGACCTTGCCGTCGGAGTCGCAAGTGATGTCGGCGAGCACCGCGTGACGGGTCGGTTGCTCGTTCAGGCGGTGCAGCGGGAGCACCGGGAAGAGCTGGTGGATCGCCCAGGCATCCGGGAGCGACTGGAACACCGAGAAGTTGAGGAAGTAGGTGTCCGCCATGTCGCGTTCGAGGTTCGCGAGGTCGTCGGGCACGTACGCCTGCTCACGAGCCGTGCGCAGGATCTTCTGGCACGTGCGCCAGAAGAACTCCTCGACGCGGGCCCGTTCGCGCAGCGTGATCTGGCCGACGTTGAAGAGCACCATCGCTTCGTCGCGCAGTTGCAGCGCGTCGTGGTAGCTCTCCTGGTAGTTCTTCGCGCTGACGCCGTCGCACACTGCCTGGGCGTTCTTGAGGATCTCCTTGTCGTCCTCTTCGTCGTTCAACGGCACCGGATTGGCCGAAGTCGCATTGTCGCTGACGCCGAGGACCTCGGTCACGAGCACGGCGTGGTGCGCGGTCAACGCGCGGCCGGATTCCGTGACGATCGCGGGCTCGGGGATCGCTGCTTCACGGCAGGCTTCGGAGACGTGGTAGACGACGTCGCGGGCGTACTCGGCGAGCGAGTAGTTCATCGACGACTCGAAGTTGGTCGACGAGCCGTCGTAGTCGATGCCGAGGCCGCCGCCGACGTCGAGGAACTTGATGCGGCAGCCCATCTCGGTGAGATCGATCAACGTGCGCGTGGCTTCGCGCAACGCGTTCTTGATCGCGCGGATGTCGGTCACTTGGCTGCCGACGTGGAAGTGCAGGAGCTCGAGGCACGAAAGCTTGTTCTGCCGGTCGAGCGTCTCGACGACTTCGACGATCTGGCGCGTCGTCAGACCGAACTTCGAACGATCGCCGCCCGATTCGCTCCAGCGACCGGAGCCACGACCGCCGAGCTTCGTGCGCACGCCGATCGCCGGGCGGATGCCGAGACGGTCGGAGACCTTGAGCACGGTCGCGAGCTCGCTGAACTTCTCGACGACGACGATCGGATAGATGCCGAGCTTCGACGAGAGCAGCGCGGTCTCGATGTACTCCTCGTCCTTGTAGCCGTTGCAGAGCAGCAGCGAGCCGCCGTCGGCCTGCATCGCGATCGCGGCGAGCAGCTCGGGCTTCGAGCCGACCTCGAGACCGGTGCCGTGCTTGCGGCCTTCCTCGAGCAGCGACTCGACGACGTGGCGCTGCTGGTTGACCTTGATCGGATAGACGCCGCGGTAGGGGCCTTGGTAGTTGAACTCGGCGCGCGCGGCGTTGAACGCGTTGTTGAGCTCGCGCACGCGCGAGCGGAGGATCCCGTCGAAGCGCAAGAGCAGCGGCGTGCCGATGCCGCGGCGCTGGATCTGCGCGATCAACTTGTGGACGTCGATGCCGATCGAACCGTTTTGAGGACCGTCGACGACCGCTTCGACGCTGCCTTCGGAGTTGATGCGGAAGTAGCCGCATCCCCACTTCGCAACGTTGTAGAGGCTCTCGCCGTCCAAGTGTGTCCAGGGCGCCATCGTCGTCTCGGGTTCTCCTTTCGAGGCCGCTAGTATAGGCGGGCCGCGAGCGCGCGACGTACTCCGCGCGCCCGGCTTTCTTCTTCCGGCGAGAGCCCGTGACCACGACCCACTTCCTCGAACGTGTGCGGATCGCCGACGCGGCGCCGCGGCTCGCCGGCGTCGTGCGGCGCACTCCGCTGCTTCCGTTCGACGCGCCGGAGCCTTGGCGCGAGCTCGTCGAACTGCGCCTGAAGCTCGAATGCTTGCAGGAAACCGGCGCGTTCAAGGCGCGGGGCGCGTGGAACCAGATCGCGCAGCTCTCGGCCGCCGAACGTGCCGCCGGCGTCGTCACGACGAGCTCCGGCAACCACGGCAAGGCGCTCGCGTGGGCCGCAGCGCGCGCCGGCGTGCGCGCGACGATCGTGATGCCGGCCGACGCGTACCCGAACAAGATCCAGGCCTGCCGCGACTTCGGCGCCGAAGTGGTGCTCGCGCCGAGCCGCAACGCGTGCGACGAGCTCTGCGCGGAGCGCGTGCGCGCCGGAGCGACGCTGGTGCACCCGTACGACGCCGAACGCACCGCCCAAGGCGCCGGCACGGTCGGGCTCGAGATCGCCGAGGACTGGCCTGAGGTCGACGTCGTCGTCACGCCGGTCGGCGGCGGGGGGCTCGTCTCGGGCGTCGGGTTGGCGATGCGACAAGCGCTCGGCGCGCGCGTCGTGCTCGTCGGCGTCGAGCCCGAAGGCTCCGCGACGCTCGCGGCCGGCGTCGCCCGCGGCGAACCGGTGCAGCTGCCGAACTCCAGCAAGGTGCAGGGCCTTTGCCCGCCGTATTCCGGCGCGTTCAACATCGCGGTCGCGAAGGAGGTCGGGTTGAAGCTCGTCCAACTTTCCGACGAGCAGATCCTCGCCGCGCAGGCAGTGCTCGTGCGGCTCGGCGGTTGGGTGGTCGAGCCCGCGGGCGCGGCGGGTTTCGCCGCGGTGCGCGAAGGCCGGCTGCCGGCCGAGGTCCAGCTCGCGCGCGCGAGCCAGGACGGTCGCCGCAAGCTCCGCGTCGCGTGCGTCGTCTCGGGCGGCAATCCCGACCCCGCGCAGCTCGAGCGCGTGAAGCGTGGCGCTTGAGGCCCTGACCATGAGCCGCAGCTCGATTCGACCGTGCCGGTCCGCGTGCGGTCCGTGCATCCCGGGCCGAACGGCGTCGGCGAGCGCGGATGGGGCGTGCTCGCAGTCACCTCGCTTCGCGCCCGGCCGCAGCTCGACGCTCGGATGATCCAGCACGCGTCGTTTCGGCCGTTGGTCGCCGCTTGGCTCGCCGTCGGCGGGCTCGTGTGGGTCGTCGTGTTCGTGCGCGCGGCGTTCGCGTTGAAGACCGCCAGTGACGTCGGCGCGACGGAGGTGCCCACGACGAGCAGCGAGGAGCTCGCGCAGTTCGGCTTCTTCGTCGTCGCGAGCTTCGGTGGCGCGCTCGCCGTGTGGATCGGTCACCGGCGGTCGCTCGGGCGGGGACACGGCGATCCCGGCCTCGCCGATCCGACCGGGATCTACCTCGGCGCGTTCCTGTTCGGTTGCCTGTCGTTCGCCGGCGCCGTGTGCATGCTCTTCGCACCCGAGCTCGTGGAGCGTTTCTTCGGATGAGCACCGACGAGACCTGGTGGGTGCTCCGGCCGTTGCCACGGCGCGTGAAGACCGGGCTGTGGCTCGTCGGCGTGACGGCGTTCGCGGCGTGGGCCGCGTTCTCGTGTTGGCCGACGACCAAGAAGCTCCTCACCGAGGACTCGCCCGAGCTCGGCGCGCGCGAGCTCGGCGTCTACCTGCTCGGCTTCGTCGCGTTCGCCTTCTTCGGGCTGATCGCCGGCGGCGTCTGGGTGTTCCTGAAGATCCAAGGTGAGTTCGCGAAGCTGCGCGAGGAGGACTCGAAGTGAAGCGCGTCGTCCTGGTGCGTCCGACCGGTCCGCGCAACGTCGGCGGCGTGATGCGTTCGGTCGCGAACTTCGGGCCCGCCGAGCTCTGGGTCGTCAAGCCCGAGCGGCCGTCGATGTTGATCCATCCGGACTTCGAGCAGATGTCCCACGGCGTCGAGAACGTCCGCGAGCGCATCCGCGTCGTCGACTCGCTCGACGAAGCGCTCGCCGAGTGCACGTTCACGATCGGTTTCACGGCGCGGCCGCGCGGCGAACGTTGGCGCGCGGACTGGCGCGAGTTCGTCGACGAAGTGCGGCCGCTCGCGAACGGCGCGGTCGAGCGCGTCGGGCTCGTGTTCGGCAGCGAGTGGAACGGCCTGACCGACGACGAGCTCGATCGTTGCCAACACGCGGTGCGCCTGCCGACCGCGGACGAGCACACGTCGCTCAACCTCGCGGTCGCGGCGAGCGTCGTGCTCTACACGTTGTTCGAAGGCCGCGGCTCGAAACGTCACGAAGGCGGCGCGCGCATGCTGTCGGTCGCCGAGCGCGAGTTCTTGAAGCAGCACCTGATCGCGGTGCTCGCGAAGCAAGTCGCTCGCGGCCCGGCGGCGCAACGCGACGTCGAAGCGTCGATCGAACGTGTCTTCTCCCGCGCGCCGCTCGAAAGCCGCGATGCGCGCGCATGGCACAAGCTCCTGCGCGCGCTCGGCAGCGAACACGCACCCGCCGACTTCGACTTGAAGCCGAACCGCAAGAACGAACGCCGCGACGACGCGCTCGCGCGGCACAAGAAGAAGCGCGAAGGCTGACGCGACCGGGTGTGCGTCCCCGAACGGCCTCGATGCTGAACGCTCGCGACGCGGCACGCTCGCGACGCGGAACGGTCACGCCTCGCCGAGTCGTCGCCCGACCGCGCGCGACTGCGCTCGGGAGCGAATCGCATCGGCAGCCCGAGTTCTCGTCGGCGCGGCGTCCGGCGCGCGGCGCGCGTACGCACGGCCCGCGGCGTGCTGGCGCCCGAAGCCGTGCACCGCTCCATCGAGAAACCGAGGCGGGCCGTGCGACGGCGTACGTTAGACTGCGCGGCCTATGGTCCGGCTGAATCGCATCTACACGAAGTCGGGCGACGATGGCACCACGTCGCTCGGTGACGGTACCCGCACGCAGAAGCACCACTTGCGGATCCAGAGCTACGGGACCGTCGACGAAACGTCGTCGGTGATCGGGCTCGCGCTGGTGCACGGCGTCGAAGAGCCGCTCGCGCACCGTCTGCGCGTGATCCAGAACGACTTGTTCGACGTCGGCGCCGACCTCTGCGTTCCGGGCGCGGCCGGAGAGAAGTTGCGGCTCACCGGCGCCTACACCCAGCGGCTCGAGCAGTGGATCGACGACGTCAACGAGTCGCTGACGCCGCTCAACTCGTTCGTGCTGCCTGGCGGCCGGCCCGCGGCGGCGTGGTTGCACCTCGCGCGCACCGTGTGCCGGCGCGCCGAGCGTCTGGTCACGGAACTCGCCGCGCTCGACGCGGAGCACGATCGCGTCAACCCGGAAGTGCTGCGCTACTTGAACCGGCTCTCCGATCTGCTCTTCGTGTTCGCGCGCGCGGCCAACGACGGCGGTGCGCTCGACGTGCTGTGGAAACCCGGAGCGGGGCGGAGCGAGACGTGACGCTCGCCGCGCGCCGAGTCGTCGTGCGCGGTGTCGTGCAGGGAGTCGGATTCCGCTTCCACACGCTCGACCGCGCGCGGTTGCTCGGGCTCGTCGGCTGGGTGCGCAACTGCAACGACGGCACCGTCGAGACGTGGATCCAGGGGCCGTCCGAACGCGTCGACGAAATGCTCGCGTGGCTGCGGCGCGGTCCGCGTGCGGCACGGGTCGAGCGCGTCGACGTCGACGAAGTCGGACCGGTCGAGCTCTCGACGTTCGAGATCCGCCGCGGAACGGCGCTCTGCGACTGACGCTCGCGCGTCACTCCGCCGGTTTGGGCCGGTGCTGTGCGGCGAGCTCGCGCAGCTTCTCGCCCGTCCAGCGCTCCAACGACTGGGCCAGCGCCTCGGGATCGACCGGCTTCGAGATGTAGTCGTCCATCCCGGCGTGCAGGCACAGTTCGCGGTCGCCCGCCATCGCGTTCGCCGTCATCGCGATCACGGGCATGTGGCCGCCGCGCTGCGCTTCGATCTCGCGCAATCGAGCCGTCGCGGCGAACCCGTCGAGCACCGGCATCTGGCAGTCCATCAACACGGCGTGGAACTCGCCGGTCGCGAGCGCATCGAGCGCTTCTTGGCCGTTGTTCGCGACTTCGCAGCGGTATCCGAGGCGGCGCAGCAGTCGCACGGCCACTTTCTGGTTGACCACGTTGTCTTCGGCGACGAGCACGCGAATGCGCTCGCGCTCGACCATCTGCTCGAGCTTCTCTCGCGTCAGGATGCCCGTCTTCGCGAGCACCTCTTGCGGCTTGCCGGTGCCCATCAGGACGGCGATGCAGTCGAAGAGTTGCGACTGCTTCACCGGCTTGCCGAGGCAGGCGGAGAAGCCGGCGGTCTTGAGCTTCGCGACTTCCGAGACGCCCCACACCGAGGAGAGCAGCACGAGCGGCACGCCGCCGACCTCGGGATCGGAGTTGATCGCACGCGCGACCATCTCGCCGTCCATGTCGGGCATCTGGAAGTCGAGCAGGACCAGATCGAATGGGCGCCGTTCGCGTTTCGCCGCGCGCATCGCGTCGAGGACCTTGGCGCCGTGATCGACTTCCTCGCTGAGCGCGCCCCAGGTCGCGAGTTGCTCGCGCATGATCCGGCGGTTCGTCGCGTTGTCGTCGACGATCAGGATGCGCAGTCGGCCGAAACGACGCGGCAGCGGAGCTTCCACCGTCTGCACGTTGCGTTGTTTGGTCAGCGGCACGACGAAGCTGAACGACGAGCCCTTGCCGATCTCGCTCTCGACCCAGATGCGTCCGTGCATGAGCTCGACGAGTTGCCGCGAAATCGCGAGCCCCAGTCCGGTTCCGCCGTACTTGCGCGTCGTCGACGCGTCGAGCTGCGAGAACGAGTGGAACAAGCGGTGCATGCGGTCGGCGGGGATGCCGATGCCCGTGTCCTTCACGAGGAAATGGACGTTCGCCACGCCGTTCGCGTCGGACTCGAGCGTGACTTCGAGCAGCACTTCGCCGCGGTCGGTGAACTTGACGGCGTTCGAGAGCAGGTTGAGCAGGATCTGGCGGAGGCGTCCGGGGTCGCCGCGCAGCAGCGGCGGGACGTTCGCGTGCACGAGACACGCCATTTCGAGACGTTTCTCGGCGACGCGGTGCGCGAGCAGATCGACGGCGTCCTCGACCATCGCGCGGAGATCGAAGTCGACGTCCTCGATCTCGAGCTTGCCGGCCTCGATCTTCGAGAAGTCGAGGATGTCGTTGATCACGGTGAGCAAGCCTTCCGCGGAGCTCATCACCGTGTCCGCGAGCTCCCGTTGCTCCGAGTTCAGACCGGAGTCGAGCAGCAGCCCGGTCATGCCGATCACGCCGTTCATCGGCGTGCGGATCTCGTGGCTCATGTTCGCGAGGAACTGAGACTTCGCGATCGCCGCCTGTTGCGCTTCCTCCGTCGAAACGACGAGTTGCGCGTTGAGCTCCCGCAACTCGGCCGTGCGACGGTCGACCTCTTCCTCGAGGTGTCCACGGTGCTGCTCGAGTTCGCGGTCGCGGACTTGGATCTGGTCCAGCATGCCGTTGAAGGCAGCGACGACCGCGCCGATCTCGTCCTGGTCGTCGTGGCTCCGCGCGCGAGCCGAGTAGTCGCCGTCGCGCGTGATCCGCTTCGCCGTCTCCGCGAGGTCGAGCAACGGCCGCGAGATGACGGTCTGCAGTCGACTTGCGAGCAGATACGTCACGAGCAGCGCGATCGACAGCACGACCACGAGGATCATCCCGTAGCTCGCCAGTCGCGCAGACAGTCCAGTCAGGTCGGACTCGAGATAGACCGTGCCGATGTGGTTGCCGTCGACGACGATCTCGTGGAAGAGCTGGAGCGACTCCTCGCCGAACGCGTAGCCGGTCGGTTGCGGGCGTTCCGGCAGCGTGGCGCGGAAGTTCGGATCGTCGCGCACCCAATCGGTGAACTGTTCGCCGGCCGCGTTGAAGATGCGCGCGCTCTGGATCTGCGGCTTCGCCTGGAGCCGCTCGAGAACGTCGTTCGGGAAGTCGCGGTCGTCGAAATCGAGCGCCGAACGCACGTTGACGCCGACCATGTCGGCCATGACGTCGAGGTCGCGAGCGAGCGCTTCTTTCGTGTGGGTGTAGTCGTACGCGGCGAGCATCGCCGTCGCGAGGATGAGGCCGACCGCAGCCGTCAGCATCATCATCCGCGTCAGTTTGGTGCGGATCGCACTCTTGCCGATCGACGGAGTCACTTCTCGGCCTCCGTCTCGTCTTTCACCGCGTGTTTCAGGAGCTCAGAACTCGCTTCGAGTCCGGCGGCTTTCAGCGAGTGGACGTTCACGGTGAAAGTCATCCTCCGTCCGTCGCGCTTGAAGGAGATCATCCCGCCGTGCTTCGTGAACGTCGGACCGTCGCCGACGAGGACGATGGGTTTGCCCCGGAGCGTGGTGAGGATCTCGTCGATCTCGTCCGGGTCCGTCGTGCTCACGTAGAGCAAGTGGCTCGCCGCGGCCTTCTCGGCGTCGTCGAACCGTTGGATCTCGATCGGATGCGAGCCGAGCTTCTTGTCCTTCAGCGTCGCGTCGAGCGTCTTGCCGAATGGATCACGACCGAGGACTCCGATCACCAATGGCGACTTGTCCTCCGGCAGCCGCTCCTTCGGCCATTTGATGTAGCTCGCGAACTTGTAGAGCCAGACGGCGCGCAGATCCCATTCGCTCACCTGCTTCGACTGCTCGTCCGCCGCCGAACGTGGACCGGCGCCGTCGCGTTCGCGCGTGGCACCCGGCAGCGCCCCGATCGTGATCATCAAGAGCACGACGAAGAACTGCGCGCGACCCCCGCGCCGCCGATCCGTCGGCAGCTTCGGTGGTCGGCGCATCGCGCGTGCGATGTACGACGGGGATGAATGGGGACGCATTGGCGTGGCGGGGGCGCGGCACTCCTAGGAAGAGTGTTTCCGAATCGGCAAGCCGGGCCGCCGAGGTGAACCTCGCGAACGCGCGGGGCTCACGCACCCGCGGGAGAGGCCCATTCCGGCGTCGCTGGCCGGGAAAATTTTTGCCGCGGCCGTCACGCGAGGTCCTGCGGATGGTCCGACGAAGCGCGAGCGGCGCCCCTCCGCGAAGGAGGAGCGCCGCTCGTCATGAGTCTCTACGGAGCGAGTGGAATCAGGCGCCGATCGTGAATTCGACGGCGTCGGAGAGGCTCGTGTTGTCCGGCGGGCTGAAGCCCGGATCACGCGCCCACCATTGACCCCAGACCATCGCGCCTTGGATCAGGTTCGGGTCGGTGCCGCCGGCGATGTGCGCGTTGAAGTCGAACGAGTACGTGCCCGAGCAATCGTTCGGCGGAGGATTGCCGGCCGAGTTCTGCACGTTCGTGCGCTTGATCGGCGGCTTCACGCACAGGTGTCCACCTTGGAACGCGAGTCCGTTCGGACCGACGGTGCTGTAGAAGAAGAGGCCGTTCTTGTTGTTGATCACGCTGGACACCGTGATGTTGAAGCCCGAGCCCGCGCTCGCGCTCGGCGTGCCGCTGGTCGCGATCACCGGAGTGCAGCTCACCGAGTTGACCTTGGAGGTGCAGTAGACGGTGATGCCGCCGCCGCCGCCGCAACCTTGCAGCGACTTCGGGAACGTGTTGGTTTGCATCAGCGTGATCTCGCACGGATCGCCGCAGCCCGTGGTGTCTTCGAGCGCGTCCGGCCCGAAGAACGTCCACTCCGCCGTGTTGAACGTCGCCGAGGGCGCGCTCGCGCAGCGGTAGGCGTGGCTGTCGGTGTACTCCCAGGTCTGGCCGACGCCGTCGACGCCGATCACGCCGAACACGTCGACCACCGCACCGGTGCCGAAGCCGTCCGCGACTTGCAGCGCGACGCAGTCGTTGCCGTTGATGCCGGCGAAGCCCGTGACGAAGTCGGGCGCGGAACCATAGACCGTCTGGTAGTTCGTCGTCGTCGTCGCTTCGTACGACACGATGTAGAAGGAGTTCGGAGCGAGCAGGCCCGAGAGCGCGTAGAAGCCGCTCTTCATCAGGCTGCCGTTGTTGTAGTTGACGATCTCGTAGCCGGCGAGGTCGATGGTCGAGCCCGTCGGGTTGTGGATCTCGACCCACTTCGGCAGGCCGCCGGTGAGTGTTCCGTCGACGATCTCGGTGATCATCGGATGTTGGGCGAGAGCCGTTCCTGCCGTCAGCACGACGGCGGCGGCACCGAGCAAGCGCGTTGCGTTCCGGAGCATGAAGCGAATTCCTTCTATGGGGCGTTGGGCGTGGCGTGGGGGAGCCACTCGTGGGGAGGACGACGTCCTTCGGGAGCGTCCGGAGCCATTCCGAACGTCCCGCACGGGGTCGCGGGGCGAAGATGATAGCGGGCCGCCGATCAAGCGGCGGTGAACGGCGCGTGAGTCCTCGGCCGTCGGGCCGTCGGCACGTGGTCGAGCGCGCCGGTCGACGCGCCGCAAGTCCTTGAGGCCAAAGGTTTTGGAGGCGAGCCCTGGTTCAGAGCCGGCCGGTGCCGCGGCAGGCGCGAGCCTTCTCTCCGCGCCACTCGACTTCGAACTCGCCCTTGCCGCGCACGAGCCAGCGGAGCTGGACCCGGCCGTCGCCGCGGATGCCGCGCTCCGAGACGATGCGCGCCGGCTCGCGTTCGACGAGCTCGAGCCGCTCGGGCCGCCAACGGTCGGTGCGTGTGCCGCTCGCGAGCACTTCGATCTCCGCGCCGCGCAACGTGAAGACGTCAGGCGCGCCGATCGATTTGCGGCGCGCCCATTCGGTGCGCGTCGGAATCGCGCCGCGATTCGCGAACGTCGCGTCGACCGCGAAGAGTCCGTCGCCGAGATCGACGACGACGAGCTCTTCGACGACCACCTTCGGCATCTCGGCGGCGTGCTTCAGACAGAAAAGCGCGTTGCGGTGCGCTTCTTCCTCGATCATGAAGCTCGGCGGCACGCGTCCCCAGTCCTTCTTGAAGCCGCCGACCAACACTTCGCCGTAGAACGGATGGCGAACCGGGTGCCAATCGATGAACGCGTCGCCGCTCATCAGCAGGTCGTTGAACGCGAAGCGCTTCTTCTGGAACGACGCGCGGTCGTTCTCGCCGCCGCTGTCGGTCGGGAAGAGTCGATCGCTCGACCACATCTCGTTCGTGAACGAGATCACGCCGAGCCCTTCGTAGCCCCACGTCGCGAAGCCGCCCCACACGGTGTACAGGTCCTTCCAGATCACCATGTACTTGTAGAACGGCAGCATGCGTTCGCCGTCGCGGCCGATGGCGTCGAACACGCGGACGTCTTCCGCCGGGTATTCGCCGAACTCCTGCGCGCCGGGTCCACGCAGGATCATCCCGCCGTTGTTGTGGAACGACTGCAGCGCGGCGACGTTCGGATGCTCGAGCAGGAACCGAGCGATCGCTCGCGTCTCCGGCCAATACAGCGGATACGGTCCCGCGCCGTACTGCACGAAGTCGGGCGCCCACATCGACGGCCAGGCACGGTTCATGTCGTAGCCGCCGGCGTCGTCTTCGTTCGTGCGCCCGTCGCCGTCGTCGTCGACGCCTTCTTCGCCGAGCGAGAGCCAATCGCCTCGGATGCCGAACTCGTTCGGCGGCACCGGTTCGAAGATGCGCGGATCGTCGACGTTGCGCCGGTGCGTGCCTTGGCCGGGCACGAACTTCCACATCTGGCCGATGTGACCGTCGCCGTCGAGGTCGTCGGCGCCGTCCTCGTCCGCGACGCCGTCCTGGTCGTCGTCGATCGGCCGCCGTCCGGAGCGTGACGAACTCGCGTCGTGCGCGTCGTGGAACCAACTGTCGCGGCCGTCGGGATTGACGGTCGGGAGGAAGTAGAACGTCGAGCCGTCGACGAGCTCCGTGACCTTCGGATTCGAGCCGTAGTTCTCGAGCAGGTACCACGCCGTGTACACGACGGCTTCGCCGCCCTGCACTTCGTTGCCGTGCACGTTGCCGTCGATCCACATCGCGGGCTTCTCGACGTCCTTGCCGGTCTTCGGCTGATGCAGCGTGTAGACGCGCAGCTCGCGGCTCTCGACCGAGAGTCCGATCACGCGATGCGACACGAGCTCGGGATGCGCGGCTTCGAGCCGATCCATCAGACCGTAGAGCCCCGCGACGTCGTAGAAGCGGTTCCACGCGATCTCGACCTTCGGCGTCTTGCCGGCGGGCGTGCCAGCGAAGCCTTGGGCCGACGGAGTCTGCGCGACGAGCGCACCGAGCGAGAGCACGATCGAGATCACGGTTGCACCTCCGCTTCGCGGCGCACGAGACCGGCGTGGTCGGTGTCGACTTCGAGCGCGAGCGCCCGCGGTGTCTGCGTGCGCACGAGCCAACGGAACTCGCGGCGGCCGCCGCTGCCTTCGAGCTCGCGCACGAGCTCGCGGCGCGAGCCGGCGAGCAACACGTCGCCGTCGCGGAGCTCGAGCGTGACGCGCGCGGGGCGCACGGCCGAGTTGCGGCGCGCCGCCGCGCTCGAGAGCGGCAAAAACGACGGGTTCTCGAGCGCCGCACGCACTTCCCACACGTCCGCGCCGAGCGCTCTCGCCGTGAACTCGACGACGGCGACCCTCGGCAGGAGCGCGCCGAGCGACAGGACGAAGTCGGCGTGTTTCGCTGCGATCGCCGCGCGTTCGGCGAGCGGCGGTTCGACGCGCGCGAACGGCGCGAAGCCGCCGACCTCGACCGGACCGAGCTCGGGATGCGAGAACGGCCGCCACGCGACGAAACGTGCGCTTTCGCCGGTCGCGTCGATCCACTTCAGACGTTTCGCGTCCTCGCTCGGCTCTCGCGCGGGCTTCTTGGCTTTCTCCGCGTCGGGCGGCGCGGGCTCTGCGGCAGCCTCGTCCTTGCGGACTTCGTCGCTCGGCGCTTTCGGCGCCTCGAGCGGCAGGTCCCACGGATTCGCGGCGAAGACCCAGAGCCCGCGTTGCGCGTAGGCCCAGCCCTGGAAACTCCCGGCGACGTCGCGTGTGCCTTTCGCCTTGTTCCCCGTGACTTCGGCGTAGCGCTTGCCGACCTCGGCGAGCAGGTGCGCGTCGTTCTCCATCCAGCCCTGCGGGATGCCGTCGCCACCTTTGGCGATCGGCGGTTTCTCGACCAAGTCGTCGAGGCCGCCGAGCGTCACCACGGCCGCGATCTCCGAGTGCGCGAGCACGAAGTCGCACAGCGCGCGAGCCCCGGGCTCGTCGGTCGCGAAGAGCCCCGCGTGCGCGTCGTGCTCCTTCCAACCCTGCGGAAAGTTCACGTTGAGCCAAGCGTCCTGCGGCGCGTCCTCGGCGACTCGTTCGTCGCGATCGAGGTCGCGGCCTTCGGGCCACAGCTTGAACCGTCCGCGTTCGCCCTTCGTGCGATCCGCGCGGACCAACACGCGTGCGTCGTGCGGATCCTCGAGCCACTCGCCTTCCGGGTCGAGCACGCGCAGCGTCGTGATCCGTCCGTCGCCATCGATATCCGCCGGCGGATCCTCGCCTTCGCGGCCGTCGCGATCGTCGTCGACGCCGTGGCCGCTCGCGAGCGCCTCCGCGAGCGGTCGCGCGAAACGTGCCTCGGCGGCGTCGACGTCGAGCCGCGGGATCACGAAGAGCGTCGTGTTCGCGAGGAAACCTCTCGCCGCGTCGTCCTCGGCGCGCGCGGCGCGTTCGGCGAGCGCGAGCGCGATCGAGCTCGAGAAGAGCTCCGGCCCTTCGAGGTTCGCGACGACGAGCACCGCGGGGCGCGCGCGTTCGGCAGGCTTCGCGCCGATCCGCAGGTACCAGATCTCGCGGCCTGCGCGCGACTTGCCGAGCGGCGCGAGCTCGCACCGCGCTTCGAACGACGCGGCGAGCGCTCGCAGTCGTTCGCTGAGCCGCGCGTGATCCAACGGTTCGAACGTGTCGGCGGGGGCTTGCGCTGCGGATGCTTGAGGCGGAGAGGCGGGGGAAGCGAAGGCGCAGAGCGCCGACGCGACGAGCAACGTGAGCGACGTCGACATGCGTGGGGGACCCTTTTGGGGGTGGGCGGCGCGAGGTTAGCGCGCCGCTCTCGTGCCGGCGGTGCGGTACCGGATTCTTACCCGCGCCGATCCGGCATGACGCAGGATCGCGTCGGGTGTTCGTGGCGCGTGCTCACGGCGCGTGTTCGCGAATTCAGATGCGCCAGAAACCGGTCTGCGCGATCGCGGGGCGATCTTCGCCGGCGATGAACGCTTCGATCTCGTCCTTGCGCTTCCATGCATCGCGTTCGCCGATCTCGATCAGCGCGCGCATGTAGTCGGGTTGGAAGAGCACCATCGACAGCGAGTCGGGGCTCTTCGCTTCGCGCGTGCCCATGCCGCGCATCAGGAAACGGAACGTGCCGGGCAACGCGGGTTCGTGTTGCGACGCGAGCTTCCCGATGTCCTGCGACGGTCGCAAGAGCAGCAGCCCGGCGAGCCGCAGGCCCTCGCGCTTCTCGGGTGGCAGCTCGCGCAGGTAGGCGTTGAGCCGCTGCATGTTCATCGCGTCCTGATCGAGCATGTCGAGGAACACCGACGAGAGCAGCACGCCGATCACCGTCGCCGGCGGCGGATAGTCGTCGTCGGGCGGCGGATCGGGCATGCGGTTCGCGTGCGCGAAGCGCGTCGAGATCGCGATCAAACGCTCCGCGCCGAGGTGCAGTGCCGGCGAGAGCGGCGCGGTCAAGCGAATCCCACCGTCGCCGTGCCAACCGTCCTCGAGGCGGATCGCCGGGAAGAACACCGGCAGCGCGCTCGACGCCATCACGTGATCGACGGTCAGCGTGCACGCGGCACTCCTGCGGTTCGGCCGGCTCCAGTCCGCGAAGCCGCTCGACTGCACCCACGTCACCGATTGGTTGGTCGAATAGCGCGTCGTCGTGATCGCGAGCGCTCGCAGCCTGCCGCTCGCGAGGTTCGCGGCGACTCCCGGCAACGTGCCGTCGCGCGTGCCGAGCACGTCGCAGAGGTACGCCCGCAGCGGCGCCGTGTCGACCATGCCGTGCGTGCGCGGGCCGACCTTCGCGCCGCCGGACACGAGGCGCATGCCCCAACGTAGTGCGTGGCTCGAGAGCGAGAACGAACTCGCGTCGAACACACGCTCGACGGTCAAACTCTCCCACGCCTTCGCGAGGTCCTGCACCGCGGTGCCGAAGGGTCCGGGATGGTTCGCGAGGAACGCCGCGCTGATCGCGCCGGCGGAAACACCGGTCAGGATCGGTGGCTCGAGGTGCGGGAACATCCCGCCGAGCGCACGCAGGAACCCGACTTGGTACGCCGCGCGCGCACCGCCACCGCCGAGCACGAGTGCGAGGTCGTTCGGGCCGTCCGAGTGCACGTGCTCACTCTAGAGCGCTGCGTTCGGAAGGCCAGGCGCGCATGCGCCGGCCTGCGCAGTCTGGATTCGGGTCCTGCGAGGTTCGACCCGGCTGCGGCGGACTTCGAGCGGGGCTATCACGGAATGCGGCGCGGCGACGCGAACGAGGAGGTCGAGATGAAACGGCACGGTGTGTGGTTCGGATCGGCGTTGGTTTGCTGCGTGACCGCGAGCAGCGCGCTCGGGCAGACGACGACGTGCGTGCACGTCGACTCGGCGGGACTTCCGGCAGACGGTTGGCCCGGCCGCGCGAACCTGTCGCGCGACGGTCGATATGTCGCCTTCCAGAGCTTGGCGGACGACCTCGTTCCCAACGATCCGGGTCACGAGGACGTGTTCGTGCACGATCGCGCGACCGGTGCCACGATGCTGGTGAGCTCAGCCTCCGACGGGTCGAGCGGGAACGGGTCGAGTTTGGATCCCGCGTTCTCCGCCGACGCCGGTCTGGTCGTCTTCTACAGCTTCGCCTCCAACTTCGTCGCCGGCGACGTCAACGGCACCTGCGACGTGTTCCTCAAGGATCGGCATTCGGGCGTGACTACGTTGGTCAGCCGCGCTTTCGACGGCGGCAGTGCCAACAGCGGTTCCTCGGCGCCGGTGATTTCCGGCGACGGGCGTTGGGTCGCATTCGAGAGCTCGGCGACCAATCTCGTCGCGTCGCCCGCAGTGTTCGTGCAGCAGGTTTACCGTCGCGATCTGCGAGACGGCGTCAATCGCCTGGTCAGCGTCAGCCTCACCGGCGGCGGTGCGTGGGATGCGTGCTACGACTCGTCGATTTCCGACGACGGACGTTACGTCGCGTTCGCGTCGTCGGCCGAGAACCTGGTTCCAGGCGACACCAACTCGAGTTTCGACGTCTTCGTTTGGGACGGGGCGACAGGGTCGATCGAACGAGCGAGCGTGTGGACGTCGGGCGCGGAAGGCGCCGAGAGCTACGCGCCGGTGCTCACGGCGGACGGTCGCTCGGTCGCGTTCACGTGCTTGACGAGCCTGCATCCGCTGGACGTCAACAACAGGTGGGACGTCTACGTGCGTTCGCTCGACGCGTCCACTACGGTGCCGATCAGTCGCGCGACGGACGGTTCAATCGGCGACGGCGCGAGCGTCATGCCTTCGATTTCGGCCGATGGTCGTTTCGTCGCGTTCCGCAGCGCTGCGACGAACTTCTTCGTCGGCAACGACGATCGCACGTTCGACGTCTACGTCCGAGATCGACTGCTTGCGACCACCGAGCTCGTCAGCGTTTCGAGCACGGGCGCGCTGCCGAACGACCACTCGGCCGGCTGGGTGTCGGTCTCCGCCGATGGGCGGGCCGTCGCGTACGACTCGAGCGCCACCAACCTCGTCGCGGGCGACGTCAACGGTTGGCCGGACATCTTCGTGAGCGACGCGAGCGTCGTCGCTCCGGTTGCGGGCTACGGCACCGCGAAGACCAACAGCCAAGCGTGCGTGCCCGTGATCGGCTCGGCCGGCGCGCCACGCGCGAGCGGCGCGGACGCGTTCTTCGTCACCGCGGTGCGCGTGTTGAACCAGAAGAGCGGGATCTGCTTCTGGGGTCGCGCGAGCGCGAGCCTTCCGTTCGGCGGGGGAACGCTGTGGGTCGCGCCGCCTCTGGTGCGCAGCGGCGTGCTCCTTTCGGGCGGCAGCTCCGGTGGGACCGACTGCACCGGCGCGTACTCATTCCACTTCTCGCAGGGCTACATGGCCGCGAAGCTCGTGCAGCCCGGCGACACGCTCTACGCGCAGTTCTGGAGCCGCGATCCCGGCTTCGCGCCGCCGGACAACGTCGGTCTGACCGACGCGTTGGTGTTCACCGTCGCGAATTGACGGCGAGCGCGCGGCAAGCGTGCCGCTCCGAGGAGCAGCACCGACGCGGCTTGCGCGCGACGCGCAACGGATCGACATGGACGCGTCGCATGCGCGACGCCCAGCCGATGCACACGCGTCGCATGCGCGACGCGTTCGGGGCTCACTTCGCCTCGCGCAACTTCGAGACGCGCTCCTGCATCAGCTTGAAGCGCCGGCGCGCTTCTTCGGAGTGCTCGACGAGCCACTGAGCGTTGCGGAACGCGGTCGGCGCGACTTCCTTGCGGAAGCGCTCGAGGTACGGCTTCACCTTCGCGAAGAGCAGCAGCCCTTCACCGGAGTTCTCGCCGAGCAATTCGGCGTGCAGGATGCCGTGGCGCGCGAAGCCGAACGCCATCTCGTAGTAGCTCGACACTTGCCGCCACGCCGCGTTCAGCTCGTGCGTCGGCTGAGTGATCGCGATGAACTCGTCCCAACTCTTCGGCACCCACTGCGCGATCGCGTTGCGCGATTGGCGCATCACGGCTTCGCGGCGCAGGTCGTAGAGCTCGAGGATCAGTTGGGCGTCGCGGTGGATCGGCTTCTTCTTGCTCATGGCGTCGGGCTTCGGGCTGTGGTTCGTGGGGCGCGTCGCTCAGCGCTTGGCGCGCGTCTGCAATGACATGTGGCGGTCGGTGTCGAGCGTGACTTCCGCGGCGAGGCCGGCCTCGCGCGCGAGCGCACGCAGCTCGTCGGGCTCGAACGCGGCGCAGAGGCTCGCGCGGAAGAGCCCCTGTTGATACTCGTCGGCGCCGCTTGCGTGCAAGCGCACGAGCTCGTTCGCGCGTTCGAGGTCGCTCGGTCGGAAGAGGTCGCGGATCAGGAGCACGCCGCCCGGCTTCAGCACGCGCCACGCCTCGGCGAGGAACGGCCTCGGGTCGGGGATGTGGTGCAAGATCGTGTTCGAGTAGACGCAGTCGAAGCTCCCGTCCGCGAAGTCGAGGCCTTTCGCGTCGGCGAGCCGGAACTCGATCCGGTCCGCGAAGCGCGACCCGAGCCGATGGCGCTCCGCGTGGCGCAGCATGTGCTTCGAGAGATCGACGCCGACGACACGCGCACTCGGGATGCGTTCGCAGACGAGCAACGGGATGTGCCCTGGCCCGGTGCCGATGTCGAGCATCCGCCCGCGCGCTCCGAGCTCGATCAACCGCGCCACGAAGTTGGCGTTCGGCTCGGAGTGGTCCATCGAGTCGTAGCCGTCGGCTTCCTCGGCCGTGTCCATCACTTCGGGTTCGAGCACACGTTGCATGCGCGCAACCTACCCGGCGCGCACCATCCATCGCCAGCGCGCGTGTGACCTGCCGCGACGAAAGGTCCTAGTTCGGCGAACCGTTTTCCGTGTGTCTGGCGTAATTCGGGCGGAGCCCGGAGACTGGTTTCCGCGCGCTTCCTCCGCGCTCCCGTTGTGCAGCTCGAAAGGCCCCCATGCTCCGTTTCGCTTCCCTGGCAGCTTCGCTCTCGCTCTCCTCGATGCTCGGCGGCCCGAGCGCCGCTCAGCAGGCGGGGCCGCTCTTCCCCGCCGCCCAGTACGACGTCGGCGGAGGGGCGGTCGCGCTCGCCTCGGCCGATCTCGACGGCGATGGCGCCGTCGAGATCGTCAGTGTCGTCGGAATCGGCACCGCTTCGGTCTTGCGCAATCTCGGCGCGGGAGCGTTCGCGTCGGCGAGCCAGTTCGACATCGGGTCTGCTCCGTCGAGCGGCACATTGGGCGACGTGGACGCCGACGGCGACCTCGATCTCGTCGTCGTGAGCTGGACGCAGAAGCTCGTCGTGTCCCTCGGCGACGGAGCAGGTCATTTCGGCGTGGCGACGTCGTTCCCGTGCATCGGTGATCCGATCGGCGTCGCGCTCGGCGACGTGAACGGTGACGGCAAGCTCGACGCGCTCTGCGCGAACTCGTCGATCGCGAGTCTCGCCGTGATGCTCGGCGACGGGACCGGCAAGTTCGGCGCGCAGGCCAACGTGCCCGCGGGCAACTCGCCGAACTCGATCGGGCTCGGCGACTTCGACCTCGACGGCGATCTCGACGCGGCGGTCGGACTCACGAGCGCGGTGTCGATCCTGCACGGTGACGGTGCGGGCGGCTTCTCCACGCCGACCTCGTTGGCGATGGGCGGCTCGGTCCGAGCGCTCGCCCTCGCGGATCTCGACGGCGACGGCGTCCGGGACCTCGTCGCGGCGAATGGAGCGTCGAACAACGTCGGCGTCCGGTTGGGCAACGGCGTCGGCGGATTCGGCGGGTTGACGATCGTCGGGGGCATCGGGGATGCGGTGTCGATCGCCGTCGCGGACGTCGACCACGATCACGAGCTCGATTTGGTCGTCGCGAACAGGCTCCTCGACTCGGTCAGGCTCGTCCACGGGAACGGCGACGGCACGTTCGGCGCCAAGAAGTCGTTTGCCGTCGGCGCCGATCCCAACCCGATCGTCGCAGGCGATTTCGATGGCGACGGTTGGACCGATGTCGCCGTCGCGAACACTTGGTCGCAGTCCATCGACGTCTCGGTGTTGCTCAACGATCGATTGGGCGGCTTCGGGACGATGTCGTTCTTCACGGCGCTGGGCGCGCAGGGGATTGCGATCGCGGATTTCGACGCCGACGGCCGTCCTGACGTCGTCACGGCGAGTCCGAACTCGGACAGACTGGTCGTCTCGCGCGGCATCGGGCTCGGCAAGCTCGGCGCCCCTTCGTTCGTGGACGTGCCCGGCGGGCCGATCGGCGTCACCGTCGCCGATTTCGACGGGGACCAAGCGCTCGACCTCGCGACCGCCGACGCGACGGCTGGCGCCGCGTCGGTCTTGCTCGGAGACGGAGCCGGCGGTTTCTCCGCACCGACCAGCTACCCGGCGCTGCCCGCCGCGAGCGCGATCGCTGCCGGAGATCTCGACGGCGACGGCGTCGTGGACGTCGCGCTCGCGCACCAAGACGGCGCGGGCAAGGTCTCCGTGCTGCTCGGGGACGGGAGCGGCGGTTTCGGCGTCGCGATTCCGTTCGACGTCGGTCTGCATCCGACGTCGGTGGCCATCGGGGACCTCGATCACGACCAGGACCTCGACCTCGTCACGGCGAACTCGGGAGTGGGGACGATTTCGGTGCTCGCGAACGACTCTCACGGTGGTTTCTCGGCCGCGAGTCACTACCCGGCCGGCGGCAACGCGCGCTCGGTCGCCCTCGGCGACTTCGACGGCAACGGCGATCTCGACGCGGTCACAGCCAATCAGTCGGGCAACAGCGTGTCGTTCCTCCGCGGCGACGGCCACGGCGCGTTCGCGGCTCCCGTCCAGCACTTCGTCGACTCGACTCCTGCACGTCTCGCAGTCGGCGATCTCGATCACGACGGCGATCTGGACGTCGCAGTCGCGAGCATCGCGGGGCAGAGCCTGACCGTACTGCTCGGTGACGGGCTCGGCGGCTTCGCCCAGCACCTCGAGTTCGGCGCACAAGGCGCGGTGAACGCCGTCGCGCTCGGCGACCTGAACGGCGACGGCGTGCTCGACGCGGCGACTGTGGACAACCTGGGCCAAGGCTCGCTCGTGTCCGTGTTCCTGAATCGCCTCGGCACGCCGGCGGCGTCGTACTGCACCGCGAAGCCGAACTCGCTCGGCTGCACGCCTGCGATCGGCGCGAGCGGTGTCTCGAGCGCGAGCGCGGCCTTCGGTTTCCAGATCTCGTGCACGAACGTGCGCAACGCTCAGCCCGGTTGGCTCGTGTACGGCACGTCGGGTCCGGCGTCGTTGACGTTCGGCGGCGGCACGTACTGCATCGCGCGCCGTCTGCGGCGGACGCCGACGGTCCAATCCGGCGGCTCGTTGCCGCCCGCGAACGACTGCTCCGGCGCGTACGTGCTCGACTTCAACGCGTTCGCATCCGGAGCGCATGGCACGTTGCCCGATCCGGCGCTCCGTGTGCCCGGGACCTTCGTGAACGTCCAATGGTGGGGGCCCGACGCGGGCTTCGCTCCGCCGGCGAACACGACGCACAGCGACGCACTGCAGTTCGTCGTCGGTCCCTGAGGTCGGGCGCCGCCGCGACGTCCGACGTCAAGCGAGCGTCGCGAGGATCTGCTCGAGGTAGCTCGGCGGGAACACTCCGCCGGCTTCGAGCACGCCGCGCTCGTCCGCGAGCGCCGTCGCGATGTCGCGCGGAGTCATCGGCAGCCGCCGCGCCGCGCTCGGATTCGCCCGGACGTTCGCGGCACGCGTGCGTTCGAGCAGTTCACCGAGCCCCGGCGTCGCGCGCCCGGACACCAGCGCCTGCGCGACGCCGGCGAGCAAGAGGTGCGGGTGCGCCGATCCGTCGGGCAGACGGAACTCGATCGTCGGCGGCGAGACTTCGCGCCCGTCGCTCGCCTTCGCCGTGATCGGGATGCGCACGAGCGCGTGGCGGTCGAACTCGCCCCACGCGACCGCGGTCGGCGCTTCCTTGCCTTGCAGCAAGCGGATGAAGGAACCTTCGACGCGGTTGCCGAACGCCATCAGCGCGCCGCCGTGGCGCACGAGCCCGGCGATCAGCCACTGCCCGACCTCCGACATGCGCCCGTGTTCGTCGCGGCGGCCGAGGTGCGCGCCGTCGCGCGTCGGCGAGAAGTGGAAGTGCAACCCGGAGCCCGCGTGGCCCTTGCGCAGGATCGGATCGAACGAACAGCGCATGCCATCGCGGTGTGCGAGGTTGCGCAGCACCCATTGGGTCAGCACGACGTGGTCCGCGGCGTCGGGCAGCGGCGCGAGCGCCATCTCGATCTCGTGTTGCTCCCAGATGGTGTCGTCGGAGTCCGACGACGGGATGTAGCCGACTTCGCTGTGGCCGTACTTGATCGTGACGCCGAGCTCCGCGAGCAACCCGAGCGCTTGGCGACGGAGCCGTTCGCCGAACACGAATGGCGAGGACGCGTGGTAGCCACGGTCGTCCGCGCCGTACGCGTCGACTTCGCTCGCGTGTTTGCCGAGGAAGTACTCGACTTCGCCGAGCGCGCAGAGCTCGATGCCGAGCTCGCGTTTCACGCGTTCGTAGGCGGCGCGCACGATCGTGTCGGGCGACACGGCGAGCGGCTCGCCGTCGCGACCGGCGTGCGAGCACAAGAGCACGAGCGTCGAGAGCTCCGCGAACGGATCGAGGAACGCCGAGGCGATCCTCGGGCGCAGCAGGATGTCCGACGCGCCCGGCCGAATGCCGGTGCCGGCGAAGATCGACGATCCGTCGGCGCGTTCGCCGCCTTCGATGACGTCGCGCAGGTGGGCGACGGACCGAGGCACGAAGTCGAGCGTCTTGAGCCAGCCGTCGCTCGCGACGTGCATCAGGCTGACGACGCGGATGCGCTCGTCGCAGACGAGTTGGATCAGGTCGTCGGTCGTCCACGCGTTCGCGGGCTTGCCGAAGACGCGTTCGAGCTTGCGGGCGGGCAGCGTCGCTGCGCCGAGTGGGGTCGGGGGCGAGGTGGTGCGCATGCGCGCATGCTCGCCGCCGGCGAGCCGCCGACGCGATGCGCCCAGGCGCCCGTTCCGGGGGTGGAATCGGCGGTAGACGGCCGGCGGCCGCCGTCGACGCAGTGAAGCTAACGTGCTGTGGGAAAGCGGCTTGCGCGCGTCCCGGTGCGCGGCGACCACGCGCCCGAGCGGCCGCCGCGCGACGAGGCCGCGCGGCGCCCGGTCGGCGGCTTCGACGTCAGGCCCGCGGCGTGGCGTCAGCGACTTCGGCCTGCGCCTGCAGCTTGTTCTCGAGCGCGCTGATCATCGGCCGGATCTCGGTCAGCGCCGCGAGCGTCGCCGCGAGGTGGCCATCGTGCTTGCGCCGCTCCGCGCGGGCGAGTTCGAGCTGCTCCAGCGTCGTGCGCCAGGTCGCTTCGAGCTCTCGATGCTCGCCACGCGAGCGTTCGAGCGCTGCGGCGGTCGCATCGCGCTCGGCGCGCGCTGCCGCGAGTTCGTCGCCGAGCATGCGGGTCTCGCTCTCGCGTTCGCGACGAGACTCCGCGAGTTCGTCGGCGAAGCGACGCGCGTCGACCTCGCGCTGGGCTCGCAAGTCGGCGAGCTCGCGTTCGAGCCGTCGCACGTCCGCGTCACGCTCGAGTCGCACGCTCGCGAGCTCGGACTCGACGCGCCGCAAGTCGCCGTCGCGTTCCGCGAGCTGCGTCGAGCGGTTCGCGATCTCCGAGCGCGCGACGTCGAGCTCGGCGGCGAGCGACTCGGCCCACCGGTGTTTCTGCTCGATCGTCGTGTCGCGTCCCCGCACTTCGTCCGCGAGCGCGGCGATCCGCGCATCGCGTTCGGCTTCGCTGTTCGCGCGCCGCGCCTCGGCCTCTTCGAGGCGGCGCTCCGCCTCGGCCATCTCGGACTCGAAGCGCTTGTGCTCTTCGTCGTCGTGCGCGAGGAGCGCGTCATAGCGTCGCCCTTGTTCGACGAGCTCGTCCTCGCGCTGGTGAAGCATCGTCGTCAGGTGTTCGAGCTCCCGGCCGAGCCGCTCGACCTCGGCCTTCAGCCGCTCGGTGTCCGCGCGTTCGGCGCGCCAGTTCTCCTCCGACGTACGCAGGGCGTCGGCGCTCGCGCGGTACTGCTCTTCCAGCGTGCCGTGCGCTCGTTGGAGCGCGCCGAGTACTTCGCGTGCGGCGGCGAGCTCGCGTTCGCGTTCGGCGAGACGCCCAGGCAGCGGTTCGAGCGCTTCGACGCGATCCATCAGCCGTACGAGCCGCGCGCTCTTCGCCCAGACCTCGTCGAGTTGTTCGGTGCGGCGGCGTTCGTACTCGCGTTCGAGATCCCAGAGTTCGGGGTTCTCGCTGCGGACGGTCGGGAGGTGCCGCAATGCGTGCTGCGGCTCGGTCGGAACGGATTGGTCGTTGGCTTCGTGCTCGTGGTGCATGATCGTCGTCGTGTGGCGGACGCGCAGGGGACGTCAGTGAGCGGAGTCGCCCGTGTTCGGGCGGGTTTCGGTCGCCGGAGCTTCGGCGGCGGGTGACGACGGCGGCAGCGCTTCGGACGCGACGGGAGTCGCGGTCGCGTCCGGGCCGTTCGTCGCTTCGGTCGTCGTCGGCAGTTGGGCGACGAAGAGCGGCGCGCCGTCCGCGAGCGCTTCGACGTCCGCGCGCTGCGGGCGCGGCAACGCGGCGGGCGGGTCGGAGAGCGCGCACTCGACCGCCGGCTCGTCGTCCTCGATGCGGTGCGGCAGGCACGGCGACGACGGCGCGGGCACGTCCTCCGCCTCGACTTCGTCTGCGCGAGCGTCCTGCTCGACCGCGCGCGGTCCACGCGACGTCTCGCGCGCGAGTTCGGCGAGCGCGAGCAGATCGTCGGTCAGCGACTGATTGCGTTCGCGCAACCGTTCGTCGAAACGCTTCGAGAGCTCGTCGAAACCGGTGCGCAGTGCTTCCGTCGCGCTTTCGGCGGCGCGTGAAGCGGCTTGCACGTGCGAGCGGAGCTCGGCGAGCCCAGACTCGCCGTTCGCGCCGTTCTCGACGCTCTCTCCGGTTCCCACGCGCTGCGCGAGCTCGTCGTGCACGAGTTGCAGCGACGTCTCGAGCGAACGCAGGCCCTCTTGCAGCGCACGTTCCGCGCGCATGCGGTCGGCGGTCAACTGGCCGCTGATCTCGCCGAGCACGGTCGCTTGGCCGTCGTCGATGCGCGTCATGCTGCGCGCGAGGAGCGCTTCCAGTTCGCCGAGCTTCTCGCGGACGCGGCCTTCACCTTCGCCGGTCGCGCGGGCGACTCCGTCGAGACCGGTGCGCAAGCCGCCCGCGTGCACTTCGAACATGCGCTCGAGCTCGGGCGCGATGCCCGCGACACGGTCGACGACCGCGGCCTGGAGCGCTTGCTGCGCGCCAGTCCACTTCGTTTCCAAAGACGCGAGCGAACGCTCGAGGGTCGGTTCGAGCGCGCCGACACGTTCGGTGACGACCGCTTGGACCTCTCGGCTCGCCTCGACGAGCTTCGCATCGAGCGCCGCGAACGAGCTCGCCAGCGCCGGCTCGAGCTCTGCGGCGCGGCGCGCCACCGTCGCCTGAACCTGGCGGCCCGTCTCGACGACCTGTGCGTCGAGCGCCGAAAGCGAACGTTCGAGTTCCCCGCGATCGCGAGCGTGTTCGTCCTGCACGCAGCGGACGAGCTCGTCGTGTCGCCGCGCTTGCTCGCCGTCGACGCGTTCGAACCCTCGCTCGAGCTGTGTCATCGCGGCGTCGACGCCGCTCTTCAACTCGGTCGCGCTCTCGCGCACGTCCGCCTGGAGTCGTTCCAGTCGTTCGTGGGCCACTGCCTCGAGCCGCGGCGCCAGCGCGACGACGTCCGCGCGCAGCTCGGTGCTCGTCGACCGCGCTTCGGACGCCAGTTCGGCGAGCCGCGCGTGCAGCCGCTCGGCTTCCTGCGCGTTCGTGTTCGCGAGCTCGTTCCAGCGCCGCGTGACTTCCGCCGCAGCTGCGGCGAGCCGGCGTTGGACTTCGCTCTCGACTTCGCCGAGCCGGCGTTCGAGCGTCGACCACGTGTCGCGCGCCGACTGCGCGTCGGCATCGAGTCGCGCCAGCAACGCCGAAGAGCGCTCTTCCGCGAGCTCCTCGAGCCGCGGCGCCAGCGCCGCGATTCCGACCGCGAATTCGGTGCGCGCGCGTTCGAGCGCAGCGTCGAGATCGACGCCGAGATCCGCGATGCTGCGGTGCGCGGCCGCCGCGTGCTCCGCGCTTTCGGACCGCACGCGCTCGGCGAGCTCGCGCAGCGCATCGGTTTGCGCGGTGCGTGCATCGTCGACGCGCTGCTGGACGTCGCGGCGCACCCGTTCGACGTGCTCGTCGAGCGAGAGCGCATGCGCCTGCAAGCGGTTGTCGACTTGCTCGCGCAACACTTCGAGGTTCGTCGCCTGCTCCTTCGCGACGCGCTGGGCCGCGTCGTTCGCGGCCCCGAGGCCTTCGACCAACGCATCGCGCTGCTTGACGAGCTCCTGCGTGACGCACTCGAGCGCAACGAAGATGCGATCGATCCGCGTGCGCTGTTCCTTGTTCTCGGTCTGCAGGACGTCGAGCACGTGCTGCACGCGTCGGTCGTGCGCCGTGAAGCGCTCGTCGACGTGCTGCGCGACGTTGCGCAGCTCCGTGGCGAACTCACGCTGCGAGCGCGCGACCGACTCCGCCATGCCACCGATCTCGGTGCTCAGCGCGCGGAAGCGATCCGTCATCGCGAGATCGAGCCGTTTCGCGAGTTGATCCTGGCTCGCCGCCAGGTGGAACATCGACGTCTGGATCTCGGGATTCGCCGCGAGCTTGGTGAGCTCGTCGAGTCGCCGTTGAACCGTCGTCATTTCGTGGCGCAACGCACTCGTCGAGTCGCTGACGCCGCCGATGTCGCGCCGCAGATCGCGGCCGTCCTGCGCGACGCCGTCGATGCGCTCCGTCTCGACTTGCACGACCGTCAACGTGCGTTCGACGGAACCGAGCGCGCGACGCACGCGGCCGACGCCGACCAGCACGGCACCGCCGAGCGCGAGCATGCCGCCGACGAGCACCGGCGACCCGAGGCTCGCGAGCGGAGCGACGAGTCCAGGGGCCACCACGCCGCACACGGCAAGACCGACGCCGCCGAGCGTGCACCCGACGCCGCCGAGGGTCAGCAAGTGGTCGAGTGGCGCGAGCCGCACCGGCAGCGCGGCAACGGGAGCCCGCGACCGAACGGGAGCCACGGCGTCGTCGTGCGTTGCGCCGTGCACGTCCGTCGAAATCGTGGCGCTCGGCGAACTCGGCGCGCCATCGACCGCCGGACCGTGGACGGCTGCATGCGTGTCGCCGTCTTCGCCGTGCGTGTGGACGCCGTTCGAGTGCACACCGGTCGAGTGGACACCAGTCGATGGAACGTTGTGCACGTCCGCGGCTGACGCGTTGGCGTTCTCGCGGCTGTCGGCGACTTGGTCTCGTTCGTCTAGCGGCGGCATTCAGAGCCTCGAGTCCGCGCTCGGAGCGCGCGTGTTGGATGCTTGGAAGATCGGGGAGGGAACGATCGACGAAGTCACGGGCGGCGCTCCACGGCGCCGGAACTGCTGATCGAGAGCCGTCTTCGCCGTCCTTGAGCGGATGTGACATTCGGTGCGGCTCCGCGCTCGCCGCGGACGAGGCCCGCCGCCCGATCTGCCGGCGCATCCGCCGTCCAGGAGCGCGGCCGAGCGACGGATGCGGTCGTCGGCGCGCCGGAGCGAGGGGGAAACCGGGGGGCGCGTCACGGCCTCCCGTAGGCCGCGTGCGGGGTCCGGAGCGGGACGATTTTTCGCGCGCGCGATCCCGTGAGCCTTCCGCCCTACTGCCTCGTCTCGCTGCGCACGAAATCCGCGAGACCGTGAAACCAACGCGCGGAACGTCGGTCCTGATCGGAAGCCCCGCGTTCTCTTTCGCGGCGGGACGCGGGCAGTGCGGGGCCAGCGTCGTGCCCGAATCGAGCGGCGCGGGTCCCTCGCGAGCGTCGGCAGCGAAGCGTGGGCTGCGGTTCTCCACCGCGGCACGGCTCCATCGACTTCGATGCGACCCGGAGGTGAATCGTCCGGCCGAGCGCGCGTTCGCCGCGAAACGGATCGCAAGGCGGGCGCCGCAACGCGACCGAGTCGAGCTCGACGAAGTCACGCGACTCCTCCGCACCGAGGCGCGCCGAGCCCCTCGTGCGGACGCGCACCACTCGCGACGCCGCGAGCGTCGCGTGCCGGTGTCGCGCGCCTGCGTGCAGGCAGCTGACGCGCGCCGGCGCCGTGGCGGCGTCGAAGCGACGTGCCTATACTTCCGCGCCCTCGACGCGGGTCGAACCCGCGCTCCCCACGATGCTGCTCGAACGACTGCGCGAGAACGGAGTGGTCGGCGCCGGTGGCGCCGGGTTCCCGACGTACAAGAAGCTCGAGCGCGCCGTCGACACCGTGATCATGAACGCGGCGGAGTGCGAGCCCTTGCTCCACAAGGACAAGGAGCTCCTACGCCACTTCATGTCGCCGATCCTCGACGGCATGCAGCTCGCGATGCGCCAAGTCGGCGCGCGCCGCGGCATCATCGGGATCAAGAACAAGTACAAGGACCTGATCCACGAGCTCGAAGTCGCCGGTGCGCCGCGCGGCATCGAAGTGCACGCGCTCGGCGACTTCTATCCCGCTGGCGACGAGTTCATCACGGTTTACGAGACGACGAAGCGCGTCATCCCGCCCGGTGGTCTGCCCGGCGACGTCGGGTGCCTCGTCACCAACGTCGAGACGTTGCTCAACGTCGCGCTCGATCGGCCGGTGACGCGCAAGTACCTGACGATCGCCGGCGACGTGCGCGAACCGGTCACGGTGTGCGCCCCGATCGGCGCGAGCTTCGGCGACGTGCTGCGCGCGGCCGGTGTCGCGCCGGAGAGCGTCGCTCACGTGCTCGTCGGCGGCGTGATGATGGGCAAGCTCTCGCACGGGATGCACGAAGTGATCACGCGCACGACGGGCGGGCTCCTGTGCTTCCCCGAGGAGCACATCCTTCCGCGCCGGTACCTCGCCGATCGACCCGCGCGCGACAAGATCGGGCGGTCCGCGTGCGATCAATGCTCGTTCTGCACCGAGATGTGCCCGCGTTACCTGATCGGGCATCCGGTCGAGCCGCACCTCGCGATGCGCGGGCTCGGCTTCAACCTGGTCGGCGAGTCGATGATCCTCGGCAGCCAGTTCTGCTGCGAGTGCAACCTCTGTTCGCTCTATGCGTGTCCCGAGGATCTGTTCCCCAAGGACGCGTGCGCGGACAACAAGGTCATGATGCGCGCGAAGAAGCTGCAGCATCCCGACACGGGGCGGAAGGACACACGTCCGCACAGCATGCAGGAGTACCGGCACGTGCCGCTCACGAGCTTGATCAAGAAGCTCGGGCTCTCCGCGTACAAGAACGTCGGGCCGTTGGTCGAGATCGCATGGGATCTCGACGAAGTCCGCATTCCGTTGAAGCAGCACGTCGGCGCGCCGGCGATCGCGTGCGTGCAAGTCGGTCAGCGCGTCGAAGTCGGGCAACCGATCGGCCGCGCGCCCGACGGTCTCGGCGTCGCGGTGCACGCGTCGATGCGCGGTCACGTCGCTTCGGTCGGCGACGAGATCGTGATCCGGCGCAACGACTGATCACGACTTCCGAACGCGACGCCCGAACACAGCGAACGGTCAACACGGACGGCGGGCATCGCAGGTCGAAGCCAGAGCGCAAGGAACCCAGATGAAGCGGATGGAAGCCCTCGGAATGCTCGAGCTCTCGTCGATCGCGGTCGCGTATCGCGTCGAGGACGCGATGCTCAAGGCTTCCGACGTCGACTTGCTCGTCGCGCGCACGATCTGCTCCGGCAAGTACATCGTGATGGTCGGCGGCCAAGTCGCCGCCGTCGAGTCGAGCGTGCGCGCGGGGCGCGACGTCAGTCAGGAAGCGCTGATCGACGAGCTCGTGATCCCGAACATCGACCAACGCGTGTTCCCCGCGATCACGGGCGGCGTCTCGCTCGACGAGAGCGACAAGGACGCGCTCGGCGTGCTCGAAGCGTTCTCGGTGACCGCGATCATCGAAGGCGCCGACGCCGCGGTGAAAGCGGCCGCGGTGAAGCTCTTCCGCATCCACGTCGCGATGGCGATCGGCGGCAAGGGCTTCCTGATGCTGACCGGCGCGGTCGGAGACGTCGAAGCCGCGGTCGAAGCGGGCGCGCGCAAGATCGCCGAGCGTGGTCTGCTCGTCGCCAAAGTCGTGATCCCGCGCCCCGACGACCGCATCTACCGCGACACGATCTGATCCGGGGCGGCACGCCGGCCCGCGCGCGAAGTGCGGCGGCGAGTCGCCGCGCGCGTCGCGCCCCGGGCGAATCGACGCGGCAAGCGGCGGCTCGAGCGCCGCCTGGAGCCGTGATGCAGGCCCCGGTGCAGGCCGCGATGCAGGCCGCGATGCAGGCCGCGATGCAGGCCGCGATGCAGGCCGCGATGCACGCGGGGCCGCATGCCGCGCCGCATGCGGTAAGTTGGATGGCCGAGCGATGACGACTCGCAGGCTGATGGTCGCGTTGGCGTTGCTGACGAGCCAAGCGTTTGCCGAGGATCCTCCGCGGGCGGCGAAGCCGAACGTGCTCTTGATCCTCGCCGACGACCTCGGCTACGGCGACGTCGGCTGTTTCGGCGGCGAGCGTTGCAAGATCCCGACGCCGAACATCGACCGACTCGCGAAGGAAGGGCTGCGCTTCACCGACGCACACTCGCCGGCTGCCGTCTGCGCACCGTCGCGTTACGCGTTGATGACCGGCCGCTACGCGTGGCGCACGCGTTGGCGAGCTCAGAATCTCGAAGCGTGGGGGCGGCCGATGATCGAAGCGGATCGCCAGACGCTCGCGCGACTCGCTCGCGACCACGGTTACCGAACCGCGTGCATCGGCAAGTGGCACCTCGGTTGGGATTGGCCGATTCCGGCCGGCAAGGAACCGCTGTTCCGCGCTCGAGCGGGAGGCGATCCGACGCCGAGCGAGACGCAACTCGCCGAGTGGAAGAAGACGTTCGCAGCGCCGCTCGCGAACGGGCCGCTCACGCGCGGCTTCGAGCAGTACTTCGGCGTCGATTTGCCGAACCACCCGCCGTTCGCGTTCATCGACGGCGAGCGTACGGTCGGCGTGCCGACCGAGTGGTTGCCGCGAGCTTCCATCGGCGCCGGGCTAGCGAGCCAAGGTGGCCCTGCCGTCGCGGGTTGGAAACTCGACGCGATCTTGCCTGCGCTGGGCGAGCGCACGGAGCGCTTCTTCGCGGGTCGGAAGGAGGATCCGCGGCCGTTCTTCCTCTATCTCTCGCTCACCGCGCCGCACACACCCTACGTGCCGAGCGACGGCTTTCGCGGCAAGAGCGGCGTTGGGCTCTACGGCGATTTCGTGATGGAGACCGACGCGTTCGTCGGGCGCGTGCTCGCGGGCCTCGAAGCCTCGGGTGCGGCGAACGACACGTTGGTGATCTTCGCGAGCGACAACGGCTGTGCATCGACCGCGGACTTCGCGGCGCTCGCGGCGAAAGGCCACTATCCGAGCGGGCCGTGGCGCGGAGCGAAACAGGACGCGTGGGAAGGCGGTCACCGCGTGCCGTTCATCGTGCGGTGGCCGGGCAAGGTGGCCGCCGGAACGAGCTCCGCGCGGACGATCGGGCTCGTCGATCTGACGGCGACGTTGGCCGACCTGCTCGACGCGGAGCTTCCCGACGATGCCGCCGAGGACAGCGTCAGCTTGTTGCCGCTCCTGCGCGGCGAAGCGCGCGATGTCCGCGATTCCCTCGTCGCTCAGTCGGCTTCGGGAGTGCTTGCGTTGCGCTCGGGGCGTTGGAAAGTGATCTTCGGACCGGGTTCGGGTGCGCCGGACGGCACGAAGGCGCAGCTCTTCGACCTGGTCGCCGATCCCGGCGAGCAACACGATGTCGCGGCCGCGCACCCCGAGGAACTCGCGCGCCTGACCGCCGAGATGCGCCGCCAGATCGAGCTCGGCCGGAGCACGCCGGGCGAGCCGCAGGCGAACGACGTGTCGGTCGAGCTCTTCTCGACGGCGCCGCCGAAGCGCAAGTGACGCGCGCAAAGGGCGACTCCCCGCCGCGTGATCGAACGCGCGACGGGGAGTCGGACGAGGCGGGGCACTCTCTCAGGGCAGGTTGTAGTTGAGGATCCAGTTGACCACGTGCGGCGCGCCGACGAGCGGTGCCGGGGACGTCGGAGCCTTGTTGCAGCTCATCAGGTCCTCGAACTGACGGTCGAGCGCGAGACCGTTGAAGTCGATCGCGGGGAAGCCGCCGATCGTCTCGACGCCTTCGAACCACTCGGTGCTGAGCGCGCCCGAGCAGCCGTCGATGTAGTCCGCCCAACCGAAGTCGAAGAGCAGCGACTGGATGCCGGGGTAGACGTTCGGATTCGTCCAGCTACCGAGGCGCTTCTGGTTCATCGGGCCGTTGATGCTCGGCAGCACTTGCGTGCCGCACACGCCGCTCGAGACGAGCTGCGCCATGTTGTATTGCGGCGTCGCGGAGGCCGTCGAGCACGAGCAGAAGTCCGCCATCGGAGCGAAGTTGCCTTGCGCGCGCTCTTCGAACGTGCAGATCATCGGAGCGGTCGCCCACGTGTTCCCGCGAGTCGCGCCTTGGGTGATCGGGCCGTTGCTGATGACCGGGTTCAGCGGCGCGACGACGAAGCCGGCACCCGGCCCGATGATGTTGTACGAACGCGTCGGGTGGTAACCGACGGCCGGAGCCGGGCGCGCGGAAGTCGGCGTGTGGTGCACGCCGTCGCAATCGTGGTCGAGCATCCACGCGACTTGCCACTGGTTGGTGGTGCAGTCGAGCGCGTAGTCGATGTAGCCCGAGAAGTAGACCTGCTGCGTGAACGGCTGGCACGCGGGACGGAAGTTCTGGTTGTTCGGGACGTTGATCGTCGGCGTGAGGTCGCCGTTGACGATGAAGCGCCAGACGGTGAGCTTGGTGCCCGCGGGCGTGACGGCGTTCCAGTTGCGCGAGTAGTAGCCGTTGAGCGTGCCTTGCCACAGTCCGACGTTGATGCCGCACTGGCGGATGCGCACGCGGATGTCGTACACGCCGCAGAGCAGCGCGCCTTGGAACTGCTTCGGTTGCGGCGCGAAGATCGTCGCGCACATGGTGGTGTTCGCGACCGGTTTGCAGTTGTCGAAGCAGACCCAGCGGATGCTCTGCGCATTCATCTGCGGGAACTGCGGCAGCGTCGGGAAGGTGTTGACGCAGCACGGACCTTGGTCGAGCCCGTCCGGAACGCACACTTGGGCCTTCGCGGGCGAGACGAACAGCGCGACGACGAAGAGCCACGCCGCACACACTGCTTGGATCGGAGACTGGAGACGCATGTTCGCTTCCTTGGGGGGTTGGAGAGGTGGACGCGCTCCAAGTGCGGTGCGCCGGCTGGGTGGGACAGGATTCCGAGCGAACGCGCCCCGGCCCTACTGCCTCGCATCGCTGCGTTTGGTCATAAAATATTGTGAATCATAGACTTATGCCGCATCGCGGCCGTCCGCGTCGCGCGCCGGCGAGATCGGCGCCGCACGTCGGACCACGGCCCCCAGGCACGGCCTCGTCCACGCGGTTCGTGCCATCGTCAGTCCGCCGCCGCGAGGGACCGCCTGCCCGCGGACTCGATGGGCGCCGACGGGCGACGACCGGGTCCGACGAGGCCGCGACTCAGCGGTTCCCAGCGAGACGCAACGCTCGCCTGGTACTCCCCGCGCGCGACTTCGCGAACGGTTCGCGACGGCAGAGACACCTCGGGGCTTCCAGCATGGACTCGTCTGCGAGCGTTCGGTTGCACCCCGCTCGCGATTTCCTGCGCAGCGACGAGTGGCAGTATCCGCGCCGGTCGCAGGGCGGGTGTGAGCCAGGCGCTTCCGTGCCGTGCGCCGCGCGGCTGCGGCGGCCGTCCCGAATTCAGCCGAACTGCACCGATCGGCGGGTCAACGAGCCCATCCAGAACCCCGTGATGGGGAAGTCGACACGGGTATCGTCCGCGGCCGCACCGAGTGCGACGAGCAACGGCACGTAGTGCTCCGTCGTCGGCAACGCGGTGTTCGCGCTCGGCGCCTTTTGCTCGAAGTCGAGCAACGCGTCGACATCGCGGGCGAGCAAGCGCTCCTTCGCCCACGTGTCGAACTCCGCCGCCCACTGCGGCGTCGCGGGATCGTCGGACCAGTCGACGCGCCGCAAGTTGTGCGTCAGGAAGCCGCTGCCGACGATCAGCACGCCTTCGTCGCGGAGCGGAGCGAGCTTCTTGCCGAGCGCGAAGAGCTCGCGCGGCGAGAGCGTCGGCAACGAGAGCTGCAGGACGGGCACGTCCGCCTTCGGGTACATCGCGACGAGCGGCACGTAGGCACCGTGGTCGAGACCACGCTCGGTGCGGGTGACCTTGTCCTTGCCGAACACCGTCTCGACGCGCTTCGCGAGCTCGGGCGCGCCTGGAGCTTCGTACCGCTGTTGGTAGTACTTGTCGGGGAAGCCGTAGAAGTCGTAGACGAGGGGCACGGTCTTGGTCGCGCCGAGAGCGATCGGCTTCTGCTCCCAGTGCGCGGAGACCATCAGGATCGACTTCGGCTCGTCGATCCGGCGCGACCAGTTCGCGAGCTCGTCGACCCAGTCGGGCATGTCGAGCAGCGGCGGCGCGCCGTGCGCCAGGAAGATCGTCGGCATGCGCGTCGAGCGCGCGTCGTCGCGCTTCGATTCGGGTTCCTGCACCGGTTCCTCCGTCACGGGACGCGACGCAGCGAGCACCACGCCGGCCGCAAACGCGCCGAGAGTCTCGCGTCGGGACCACTCATGGGGCTCGCGCATCGTCATGAACCGAGACTAGGGCACGACGCGCCACTTCACCACACGGGCAAGGCAGTCCCGGATGAGCGCGCGAGGATGAAGTCGTCGTCGGGGTCGCACGAGCGGCGCGCTCGCCGGCCCGACACTGCGTCACGGCACGAACGTGATCTGGATCGCGTCCGAGAGGTCGAAGCTCGCACCGTCGCGGAACCACGCTTGGAAGTTCCACGAGCTGCCCGGCGTGATCAGTGCGCTCGGGGTCGGCGGTGAGGTGACGTCCAGCGCGTGGACGAGCTCACCGGCGACGCCTGCGTTGTCAGGCGGGCCGAGTCGCGCGAGAGCCACCGTCGCGCCGACGCACAACGTGCCGTTGCCGAACGGGAGCTGCTTCTGCTGGTCACCGTAGAAGAAGATCCCGAACACGTTCTTGGGCACCGAGAGTGCGTGGAGCACGAGGTCGTTCGCCGCGACGCTCGCCGAGCCCGTCGTGCCGATCCGCGCGCCGTGCGCGCCGCTCGTGCAGTAGTTCGTGCCGACCGCGGGCGCGACGTCGAACGCGTAGAAGCCTGACGGTGCGCCGCGCGGCAACGATTCGTTGCGGCCCGAGAGGTCCGCGGCGGCGACGAAGTACTCGACTCGCGTTCCCGGCGTTTGGCCCGGGACCTCGGCGGCGTAGGTGTTCGCTGCGCCGGTCGGCGCGAGAGCGATCGAATTCCACGTCGCTGCGCCGGCGACGCGCCAATTCACGGCCGGCGTGCCCGGAACGAGCCCCGCACCGCTCTTGTCGTCGATGAACGCTTCCACGCGGTGTCCCGAGAGCGCCGGCACCAC
The DNA here is from genome assembly GCA_023150475.1 of Planctomycetota bacterium. Taxonomy (GTDB): domain Bacteria; phylum Planctomycetota; class UBA1135; order UBA1135; genus JACRIN01. Next base: position 70,015 of record JAKLKU010000003.1, on the reverse strand, counting down.
GTCGTCGAGCCGCCTGTGCGTCATCCGCAACATCGCCCGATCGAACACGGCGCGCGTGCGGCAGTGCAGCGCGTCGTAGTAGTACCAGGAGCCCCACGGGTAGCCGATCACTTCGTAGCCCGGCAGCGCCGCCTGGAACGTCGCGATCGCCTGCGCGTCGCCAGGGATGTTGAAGAGCGGCACCAGGACCTTCCGGTTGAGGATCAGCGAGTTGCAGTACGCCGCGATTCGACTCGCGTTGTAGTACGGACAGTCGATGCGCAGGATGCGATAGGGGCGACCCCAGTGGTTCTTCAGCGCCGCGAGCTGGGTGACGTTCGCTTCGATCCGCGCGTACTCCTCGTGGCCGACCGGCGCGCGCTTGACGAGCAGCGTCTCCTCGTCGAGCGGTTTGAACCAACAGTCGATGTGCTGGATGCCGTTGTTCTCCGTCGCGGCGACCTGCCGGTACTTCTCGACGCCGAGGTACTGCTGCGCGAGCGACAGGAACTGAGGTTCGGTCCACAGTTGCAGGTTCTCGCCGATCATCGTGCAGGTCGAGAACGCCGTGTCGAAGCCGTCGACGAGGATGTTGCCGCCGGTCAGGTAGCCCGGGAAAGAAGACAAGGACGCACCGAAGTACGCGGCCACGTACCCGTTGACTGCGTCGTCCCCCAAGTAACCGCCGGGCGAGTTCACGACCGTGCCGCACGTCGGCGCGACCCACGGATAGCCGCGGAAGATCGGATCGACGATCGTCCAGTTGCCGGCGGCGTCGAACGCTTGGTGCGGACCCCAATCGCGCGGCCAATGCGTCTGCACCGGCGCGAGGATGTACTCGACGTGCGTGGGATCGATGCCCCAACCCGCGAACGCGGCCGCCGCCGCGCTTTGGCCCGCCGCGTCCTTGACGATCACGAAGAGCTGCTCGTCCTCGGCGAGCTCGACGGCGAGCGCCGCCGGGATCCCGAGCGGCCACGTGACCAACGTCCCGACCGCCGGCTCCCACTCGGCGATCACGCGCAGCGGTTCTTGCGCTCGCGCGCTCGCCGCGAGTGTGCTCGCCGCGAACAGGATCTGCGTCCAACGAACGATCGACGAAACGCGTGCCATCGAAACCTCCGCGGATGGATGCGGTGATCGGTGCGACGTTGGGGTCGTCCATCGTCCCGTGCCGCGCTCTCCGTGCAGCGGCGTCGATGTGCGTATGCACGACGTTGCCGCGTACGTCCAACGACGAGCGGCGCGAAGTTGCGAGTCGTTCGATCGTCCGCGTCGACCGCGTGGAGCGAGGGGCCGAGCTGCGCGGCTCGGTCTCGCCGCAACGGTGTGCTCGACCTGCTCTCGAGTCGACTCGTCGCTTCGCTGGAGCACGCCAAGCGCTGCCGATGTGAGCCGGGGGGCGATTCGTCCACGCTGCGCGCGAGCGGAACTGGCCGCGCACGTTGGATCACGATCACGGCGCCGGGGGCGTGTTCGCGGTGCCACGCGCCGTCGTCGCCCAGTGGTCACGCCGTCGTCGCGCAGTCAGCACGCAGCCGTCGCGCAGTCGACACGCAGTCGACACGGACCTCGCCCACGAACCGACCGGGTCGTCAGCTCGACCGGTAGGGCCTGGGCGGGCGTGGTCGACGGCGCATCCAAGTCGACGGGCCTCGCGCGGCGCACGGCCCGCCCGCGCTCCGAACACGGCGGGTCGGACCACCCGTGACGCCGAAGACGACGCGGGGCTTCCGGAATGGACTGACACAACTCGTTTTGGTTGCACGGCATCCAAGATTTTCTGCCCAACCACGAGTGGCAGTACCGTTTCGAGCCGGTCGAAGAGCCCGACCGCCCGGTCCGACTCGACTCGAGGCGCGCCGCGCGTCGATCGCGCGTCGATCGCGCGTGGATCGCGCGTGGATCGCACATCCGTCCCGCATCGGTCCCGCGGGTGCGGTTCAGTCGATGATCGGCGTCAGCCGCACCGTGCGGAACTCGATGGCCGCGCCTTCCGATTGGAGGCAGAGCTTGCCGGGGCGCTCCTCGCACCACGTCGCGACGTTCTGCACGACGCCGTTGACTTCGAGCGTGAGGTCGCCTTCGCGCAACGTGATCACGTAACGGTTCCACTCGCCGAGCGGCTTTTCGTTCGACGGGAACTCCTTCGCCGTGTGGCGCCCGTTGGTGCGCTCCTTCACGGTCTGCATCGGGAACTCGTCGATGTTCCAGATGTCGCCGGCGTTGCGGTGCTCGAGCTGCGCTTCGATGCTCTTCGGCCACACTTTGTCGGGTCCGTGCATGCGCATCAGCACGCCGGAGTTGCCGGGCTCGCCGCCCTTCGGAAAACGCCATTCGACTTCGAGCACGAAGTTCGTGAAGTCCTCCGTCGTGCGCAGGTAGCCGATCGGCCGGCCCTTGCAGCGCAATACGCCGTCCGCGACCGACCAGACGTCCTCCATGTGCGCGTTCGGCGCGTCGAGGTGGAACGTCCAACCAGCGAGCGACTTGCCGTCGAAGAGTTCGCGCGGCGCGCCGAGCTTCGGCGGCGCGCTCGGATCGTGCATCAGGAACGCGAGCAAGTCGTTGAGCTCGACGCTCGAGAGTCCGAGCGCGACGTTGTCCGGCATCAACGACGTCGACTGGCGCACCGCGGTCTCGACGTCCTTCTCGGGGAAGACGATGCGTTCGCCTTGCGTGTCCTTCAGCACGACGTTGCCGGTGCCCGCGGCTCCCGCGCTCAAGTCGCCCGCTTGCAGGAAGCCGGTGTGGACGAAACCGTCGGTCGTCTCCACGGTCCACGGTTGGTAGCCGAACTCGATCGCCTTGCTCGGATGCAGGATGTGATCGACGAGTTCGGCCTTCGAGTACTTGGTGCGGATCGCGCTCAGGTCCGGGCCGACTTCCTTGCCGCGGCCGCGCACGACGTGGCAACTCGAACACGTCGCACGTTCACCGAAGAAGACCGCCGCGCCGCGCCGGCGATCGCCTTCGGTCGCGAGCACCGCTTCGAGGTCGGCGGGCGCGCTCTTGGGCAAGTCGAGCGCGGGGAGTGCCGCCGCCGCGAGCGCGCGCACCGCGGGATCGGCGTGCAGCCGCAGCTCGCCGCCGACGGCGTCGCGCACGTCGTCCGCGAGCTTCGCGTTGCGGGCGAAGTGGACGAGGGCGAGCGCGCCTTCGCGCGTCTTCGCGAGCTCCTTCGCCGCGGCGATGCGCTCCGCCGCCGCGACCGCGGGATCGACGACGCGCGCGAGGCGCGCCGCTTCGCCGCTGCGGTCGACCGGGATCTCGACCCACACTTCGAACTCGAGCGACGTCACCGAACCGGCTTGACGCGCGCCGCCGTCGTCGGGACCGCAGCGGCCGAGCAGGCGCTCGAAGCCGCCCGCCGGCACGCGGAAGACGAGCTCCGACTTCGCGTGCGTGCCGATGCCGCGCTCGAAGACGACGCCGTCGATCGCAAGCGGCCCGCCGTTGCAGTTGCGATCGAGCTGCACGCTGCCCCACTCGGCGCTCGCGGAGAGCCACGCTTCGCGCGTGAGGTCGAGCTCGAGCCCGCTCGCCGGAGCGCCGACGAGTCGCGGCGCGAGCCAATCGGCCCAGTCGTAACCGTTGCCGTTGCCGCCATCCGACACGACGAGGTACACGTGTGACGCGCCGCGCACGTCGACGTCGAAGTCGCGCACGCCATTCTTCAGGAGCCCGCTCGACCACGCCTTCTTCGCGTTCTTGCGCTCGGGCGAGCCGAGCGCCGCGCCGAGGCCGTAGCCGCTCCAGTCGTTGGTGTCGCGGAAGCGCGTCCACCACGCCGCGTACGAGCGCAGGTCCTCGGGCCCGGCGAGCGCGAGGTCGAGCAGCGCTTCGGCCGCGCGGCGATCGGGCACGAACGCGACGGCGTCGAGCGCGCGCCGGCGTTCGGCGAGCGGCGCGTTCGAGCGCGCGGCATCGAGCAGCGTGTCGAGCGCTTCTGGCGGGTGCAGGCGCCACGCGAACGCATGCGCTTGGTCGGACCAGCGGTAGTTGATCGCCGCGCGCTGGGCGAGCGCGTTCCAGAGCTCGGATTCGTTGCCTTGCGCGGCGAGCCCGAGCGCTTCGAGTTCGAACCGATCGGCGGGATTCGAGAGCTCGGCGAGTTGGATCACCAACGCCGCTTTCTCGGACCACGGCGTCTCGCGCAACGCGACGGCGGCTTCGGCGCGCACCGCCGGCGACGCGTCGTTCGCGAGCACGTGGGCGTAGCGCACGAAGTCCCGACCGGCGGCGCGCAGCGCGCGGAACGCCGCGATGCGCAGGTCGACGTCGTAGTCGATCAGCGCCCGCTCGACGATCTCGACGCCACCGTCGAGCCGCGCGAGCAGGAACAATGCGCGGGCTCGCAGCCGGCGGTTCGGATTCGCGGCGAGCTCGGTCAATGCCGCACGCGCGCTCTCGCCGCGCGCGGCGAGCTTGGTCCACGCCGACCAACGCACGTCGACCGCCGGCGAGCAGAGGCCGGCGATCTGCTGCTCGAGCGTCGCGAGCGGATTCGCGACGAGGCCGGTGCGCGAAGTCCGCGGCGCGATGCGCAGGATGCGGCCGTAGCCCTTCTGGTCCGCCATGCCGTGGCCGCCGACGCCCGGGTCGAACCAGTCGGCGACGTACGCGGCGCCATCGGCGCCGATCGCGACGTCGCTCGGACGGAAGAGATGCGCTTCGTCGTCGTGGCCGGCGCCGAAACGCGAACGCACGAGGTCGCGCTTCTCGAGCTCGAAGCCCGCACCGACGCGCTTCGGCACGTGCGCGTAGACGACGTTCGCGCCGGCGTCCGCGTTGAGCACGGCGCCGTCGAGCTCGGCTCCGAGGAAGTCGCCTTCGTTGACGACGACGCCGGTCGGTCCGCCGCCGCCGTTGATCGTGCCCATCGGCACGACGCCGGGATCGTCCTGGTGCCAGTGCGCGGCGTGCGTCGTCTGGCCGGGCCGCTTGTCCGCTTGCCAGAAGCGCGAACCGTCCGCGGCGAAGTAACCGTGGTTCGCGCCCTCCATGCACCACAACGTGCGACAACCTTGCGAACCGTCGTCGTCGTTGTCGGACTGGAACATGTTCCCGAACGAGTCGAGCGCGACTTCGTAGTTGTTGCGGAAGTTGTGGGCGCGCACGGCGAGCCCGGTGCCGTCGGGCGCGACGGAGAGCACGAGCCCGCCGGTCCACACGCGGCCATCGTCGCTCTTCATCCGCGGCCGGTTGTCGACGAGGGTCGGTCCGCCGTCGTTGTAGATCGAGCCCGAACGCAGCGTCCAACCGCTCCGGTCCGTGACGACGTGCGGCCCCGCGTTGCCGGTGTTGAACCAGAGCCTCCCGTCGGGACCGCCGACGAACGAGTGCAGTCCGTGATCGTGATCACGTCCGCCGAAGCCGGTGAGCAGCACCTCCTTCTTCTCGGGCACGTCGTCGCCGTCGGCGTCGGTGTAGACGAGCGCGCTCGGCGAACACGACACGATCACGCGCTCGCCGAGCACGGCGATGCCGAGCGGCGCGACGAGCTCCGGATCCTGCACGAAGACCTTCGACGTGTCGCAGACGCCGTCGCCGTTCGTGTCCTCGAGGATCACGATGCGATCGCCGCCTTCGAAGCCGAGCCCGGGGTTGCGGCCGTTCCACTTGCGGTAGTTGACCGCTTCGGCGACCCAGATCCGGCCGCGCGCATCGACGTCGATCGCGGTCGGGTTGTAGAGCGCCGGCGATTCGGCCCAGAGCGTGACGGCGAGGCCCGGCGCCGTCTCGAAACGGTCGGTGAGGTCGCGCGGTTCGCCGTTCGCGGCGGACGCGTGCTCGCGACCGGACTCCTCGCTCGCAGCGGACGTTTGCACCGTCGGCGCAACCTCTCGGTCGGCCGCGACCTGCGGCGCCCGTTCCGAACCACAACCGAGCAAGACGAGACACGCGACGGCGCCGAGAGCTTTCATGGCGCGGAAGTCTAGCGGTCCGAGCACGGACGCTTCGCGACTGCGCGAGGCGTGCCGACATGGAATGGCCGAGCACATGGGTGCGTGCCGCGCCGCTCCGCGCCGGCCGCGCGCCTTTCGTCCCCGTTAGGCGCCGCGTGACGTCGGTCGAGCCTCGGATCGGCCGGCTACACTCGCCCGACCCATGAAGCAGAAGTCGCTCCTCGCCGTCGTGCTCGCGGTCGTCGCGTTGCTGTTGAAGCTCGTGCTCGGCGGCGACGGCGCGGCGGTCGATTCGTCGACCTCGAACTCGAGCACGACCGTCGAGCGCGAAGCTCCGGCGCCGACCAGGACGGAGGGCTCGACGGCGACCCAGCCGAGCGCCAAGTCCTCGAAGTCGGCGCCGTCGAACTCCAAGACCGCCGAGAAGCTCGGGCCGAGCTCGAAGGAGCTCTATGCCGCGATTCGTGAACAGCGCTCGAATCAGTGGGTCGAGGGTTCGGCGCTCGTCGTCAAGCTGCTCCCCGACGACGACGAAGGTTCGCGCCACCAGAAGTTCCTCGCCGAGCTCGACGACGGCTCGACGCTGCTCTTCTCGCACAACATCGACCTCGCGCCGCGCGCGAGCGTCGACAAGGGCGACGTGCTCACGTTCCGCGGCCGCTACGAGTGGAACGAGAAGGGCGGCGTCGTCCACTGGACGCACCACGATCCCGACGATCCGACGCGCGGCGGTTGGCTGAAAGTCGACGGCGACGTGTTCCAGTGAGCGCGTGTCCGCTCGCGTTCGCAGTCACTTGAGCGTCGCGAGCGGTTCGGCGCGCGTCACGTCGAACGCGCAAAGCTGCGCCGTCTCGATCCACGCTTCGCCCGCGAGCTTCGTCTTGACGATCTCGACGGCGCGGGCTTCGTCGAAGACCAGGAGGTCGAGCCAGACGGCCGCGCGGCCCTCGCCCCAACCGATCACGGTGCCGGCGTGCGCTTTCGCGAGCTCGCGCTCGAGCTCATCCGCCAAACGACGTCGTTCGTCGCTCGGATCGGTCGCGTCCTCGTCGAACGGATTGCGCACGAGCGTGTGCGTGCACTCGACGAACACGGCGTTCGCGCCGAGCGCGTGCAGCCGATCGACGGTTTCCGTGCCGAGCCCGAGGTTGTAGTCCGCGACGACGTCGAGATAGCGCGTCGCGCCGGCGAGGAGCTCCGCGAGCCGGGTACCGGCCTCGTGGTCACCGCTCGGCTCGCCGTAGTACTCCTCGCGCAACTCCGGCGGCGTCGCGGCGTCGAAGTTCTCCGACTTCAGGAAGTCGACGAGCGTCGTGTAGAGCTCCTCGCCCCCGATGCGACCCGCCGCGTCTTCGGCCGGCGCCGCGTCGAGCGCGTGCACGGTGTGCGGCGTGACCGCGACCATCGCGTCGCCGAGCGCGCGCTCGACGAAATGCGTCGCGAGCGCCGCGCGATCCTCCTCCGCGAGTTGCGGCAGGCTCTCGTGCCAGACGGAAAGCGTCAGCATCGGCGTCTCGCCGTCCCATTCGCCGAGCGCGACGAACTCGCGGACGAAGAGCTCTCGATCGCCGAGCGTGCCGAGCGACCGCTCCGGTTCCTGCGGCGGCCGCCACGGCACGCACTCGAAGCCCGCGATGCGTGGCATCGCCGCGGCGACTTCGCGGCCGAGCAGTTGACGCGTGCGGTCGTTTCCCGAGATGAGCGAGAAGCGCACCGAGCTCGCGCTCGGTTCCGCGCCGAACGTCAGGCCGGGAACCAGCTCGTCGAGCGCTGCGCCGAGCCGATTGCCGACCTCCTGCGCCCGCGCCTCGTCGTCGCCGAGCAACGCGCCGCGATACTCGTCGGCGTGCGCCGCGACGTCCTTCCAGAACGCGTCGACGCGCTGGCGGAACGTGGGCGTGGTCGCTTGGTGGGCGATCGCGGGCGTCAACGCGATCCACACGAGAGAACCAACGACGGACGCGAGCATTCGCCGCCCAACTTCGAACGAGACACTGAGCATCGAGAGAGCCTAGCTGAACGCAGCGCTGCGCCTAGAGCAGTTCGCGACCCGCGAGCGCTCGCGCGAGGTTCTCGCGGGCGCGGGCTTCGCGCTCGGCGTGGAAGGCGTCGGTCGTGAAGATCCGAGGGCGTGCGAGGAAGCCGGCCAGGATCTCGCGGCGTTTCGTGCGGAAGAGGAACTCGGGCACCCAGGCGTACTCGGCGCGGATCTGCGCTTCGTATTCGTCGAAGCGTTCGCGCGGCGCGCCGAGGATCGCGAGGTCGACGTCGATCACGAGGCGCGCGTCCGGCGTGAGCGCGGCGCTCTCGACGCCGTGGCGCGTCGCGAGCACGAGCTCGCGCACTCTCGCGGCGGCCGCGATCTCCGCACCGGCGGCACGCAACGCGGCGTGAGCCCACTCCGCACTGCGCTCTTCGTTGTCGTGGCGGCGCACGTCGTAGAGCGCGTCGTGGAACCAGAGCGCGAGCTCGACTTCGGCGGGCCTCTTGGCGAGCGCGCGCACACGCTCGAACGATGCGAGGCACTCTTCGAGGTGCTGCAGCGTGTGGTAGTGCCGCGTCTTCTCGCGCCACGCCTCGACGAGCTCCGCGTGCAAACCGGCTGGCGGTCTCACGCCGAGCGCGTGCCACGTCGACTCCCAGGCCGCGGCTGCGAACATCGACGCAGAAGATAACGCACGTTCCGTCGAGCCGGTGTGCCCGCGACGCCGCGCATGTCGGCCTGGCACGAGAGTGGAGCGTGCCACCGTGGTGGCTGAGTGGGGCGGCCGAGTGCGGCGGCCGAGTGGGGTGCTTGGCGTATGGTCCGTGCACGCGCCACGGCCAATAGATCACGAGACGCGGCACTCGCCGTGTCGCGGATCGTCTCCGCTCGAACCCGTCGAGGTGCGCATGGCCGGTCGATGGCGTATGTGGCGCGGGTGGCTCGTCGCGGCCGCGGTGCTCGCGGGCTCGATCGTCGCGTGGCGTGCGTGGAGCAGTCGCGAAGTCGCGGTCGACGTGCGCGCGGTCGCCGCCGCGCGTGGCCGCGTCGAAGCGTGGGTCACCAGCACGAAAGCAGGCGCCGTGCGTTCGCGGCGCACGGCGAGCCTCGGCGTCGACACGCCGGGCACGGTCGTCGCCGTGTTGCAGCGCGAAGGCGATTGCGTCGACGCAGGCGAGCACTTGCTCTCGCTCGACGCGCGCGACGAGACGGCGGCGCTCGACCAAGCGGAGCGCGAGCTCGCGGTGCTGCGTTCGTTGGTGCCGGAAGCGCGCGCGAAGCTCGATTCCGCGGCGCGCGAGCGTGATCGGCTGCGCGGGCTCGTCTCGACCGGCTCGATCACGCTGTCGCAGTTCGACCTCGCCGAAGCGCAAGTCGACGTCGCTGCGGCCGCGTGCAGCGCCGCCGAAGCGCGCGTCGCGGCGCAGGAAGTCGTGCTCGCGCGCGCGAAGCTCGCGCTCGAGAAGCGCGACGTGCACGCACCGTTCTCCGGAGCGATCGCCGAGCGGTGGATCGAAGTCGGCGAGTGGGCGACGCCGGGCAAGGCGTTGCTCGAAGTGATCGATCCGGCGGCACTCTACGTCCGCGCGGAGCTCGACGAGATCGACCTCGGCGGGCTCGCCGTCGGCCAAGTCGCCCGCGTGCGGCTCGATCCGTACCGCGAGCGCACGTTCGAGGGCCGCGTCGTGCGGATCGCGCCGTACGTCTCCGAAGCGGAGGAACAGAACCGCACGGTCGAGATCGAAGTCGAGCTCGTGGGCAGCGCCGGTGACGTCGCGCTCAAACCCGGCACGTCGGCCGACGTCGACGTGGTCATCGCCGCGCACGACGACGTCGTGTCGGTGCCGACCGCCGCGGTGCTCGAAGGGCCGCGTGTGCTCGTGCTCGCAGGCGAACGGGCCCGCGCGCGGAACGTGACGGTCGGTCTGTCGAACTGGGACGTCACGGAGATCGTGTCGGGGCTCGCCGCGGGCGAGCGCGTGATCGTCAGCCTCGAAGACGAGGCCGTGGAGGACGGCGCGCTCGTGCGAGCGAGCGCCGCGGCGCCGTGAGCGTCATGGCCGTGCCCTTGATCCGTCTGCGCGGCGTGCGACGCGAGTTCCAGATGGGGCGCAGCGTCGTGCGCGCTCTCGACGGCGTCGACCTCGACGTCGAAGGAGGCGAACTCGTCGCGTTGATGGGGCCGTCGGGGTGCGGCAAGTCGACGTTGCTCAACGTGCTCGGATGTCTCGATCGGCCGACGGCGGGCTCGTACCAACTCGACGGCCGCGAAGTGACGACGATGCGCGAAACGGGGCGCGTCGAGATCCGTCGGCACCGCATCGGATTCGTGTTCCAGAGCTTCCAACTCGTCGCCCGGATGAGCGCCGCGGCGAACGTCGAGTTGCCGATGGTGTTCGCGGGCCTCGACGCGGGCGAGCGGCGCGAGCTCGCGACGCGTGCGTTGGCGTCGGTCGGACTCGCGGCGCGCGGAGCGCATCGGCCTTCCGAGCTCTCGGGCGGCGAACGCCAACGCGTCGCGATCGCGCGAGCGTTGGTGCGCGCGCCGCCGATCCTGCTCGCCGACGAACCGACGGGCAACCTCGACAGCCGTTCGGGCGCCGAGATCGTGCGTCTGCTCGTCGAGCTCAACGCGCAAGGCCAGACGATCGTGCTCGTGACGCACGCCGATGCGGTCGCCGCCGTCGCGCACCGGATCCTGCGCATGCGGGACGGGAGGTTCGCGTGAGGTTCGGCGACCTCGTCGGCAGCACCCGCAGTTCGCTCGCGGCGCACGCGCTGCGCGCGCGGCTCGTGTGGGCCGCCGTCGCGATCGGCGTCGCTTCCGTGCTCGTGCTGGTGGCGCTCGGCGAAGGCGCGCGCGGGTTCGTGCTCGAACGTTTCGCGGGCCTCGGCGCGAACACGCTCGTCGTCCTGCCGGGCAAGACCGAGACACGCGGCGGCGCGCCGCTCGTCGCGACGACGACGCGCGATCTGTCGCTCGCCGACGCCGAAGCGCTCCGCGCGCGCGTGCCAGGCGTGCGCCGGGTCGTGCCGATCGTGGTCGGCGAAGCGCTGATCGAGTTCGAGAACCGCGGCCGTTCGGCGACGGTGATAGGGACGACGCCGGATTTCCTCGAGATGCGTTCGGCGCGCGTGGGACGGGGATCGAACCTGCCCGACGTCGAGCTCGATCGCGGCGCGCGTGTCTGTGTCGTCGGCCGCACGGTCGCGCGCGAGCTCTTCGGCGACGCGAATCCGCTCGGCGGCCGCGTGCGCATCGGCGACGCGCCGTTCCGCATCGCCGGCGTGCTCGCGGAGGAAGGCACCAGCATGATGGTCGACCTCGACGACGTCGTCCTGATTCCGGTGGCCAATGCGCTAGGGCTCTTCGACTTGACGAGCCTCTTCCGCATCGTCGTCGAAGTCGGCGCGGCCGCGGACGTCGAACGCGCCGCGGTACGGATCACGTCGGTGGTCCGCGCGCGGCACGACGACGAAGAGGATTTCACGGTGCTGCGCCCCGGCGCGATCGCCGCGTCACTCGAAGCGATCCTCGCGATCCTGACGACGGCGCTCGCCGGCATCGCGGCCGTGTCGCTCGTCGTCGCCGGAGTCGGCGTGATGAACGTGATGGTGGTGTCGGTCGCGGAGCGCACGCCCGAGATCGGCCTGATGAAGGCGCTCGGCGCGAGCCGCGCGCAGATCGCGAGCCTGTTCCTCGGCGAAGCCGTCGCGTTGTCCGCCGTCGGAGGCCTGTGTGGGCTCGCGCTCGGACTCGCGGCGGCGTGGGGCGCGTGCCTCCTCTGGCCCGCCGTGCCGTTCGCGGTGCCGGAATGGGCGATCGCGGCGGCGCTCGGCGTCGCGGTCGGCGTCGGCGTCGCGTTCGGCAGCCTGCCGGCGCTCTCGGCGGCGCGGCTCGAGCCGCTCGACGCGTTGCGGAGGAAACTCTGATGCGGCTCGGCGACTTGCTGCGTTGGCTCTTCGACACGCTCCGCGCGCAGCGGCTGCGTTCCCTCTTGACGATGCTCGGCATCGTCATCGGCATCGGCGCGATGGTGCTGCTCTCGTCGATCGGCGCCGGAGCACGTGCAGCGGTCGTCGCCGAGTTCACTCAGTTCGGCACGACGATCCTCGGCGTGCAGCCGGGGCGCGCGACGAGCTTTGGCATCGGCGCGGGCTCGTTCGGTGGCACCGTGCGGCCGTTGACGCTCGCCGACGCGCGCGCTCTCGAGCGCATCCCCGGCGTGCGTTTCGTCGCGCCGCACGTCGTCGGACTCGCCGCGGTCGAACGAGCCGCTCTCTCTCGCAACGTCTACGTCTACGGCACCACGGTCGACGACCAGGAAGTGTTGCAGTGGTGGCCGCGGCTCGGCGGATTCCTGCCGGCGGGCGACCCGGAGCGCGCCGCGGCCGTGTGCGTGCTCGGCGACACCGTCGCGCGCGAGCTCTTCGGCCGCGAGAACCCGCTCGGCGCGCGCGTGCGGATCGGCACGGCGCGGTACGTCGTCGTCGGAGTGATGGCGGAGAAGGGGCAGGTCCTCGGCTTCGACCTCGACGACCTGGTGATCGTGCCCGTCGCGCGCGCTCTCGAGCTCTTCGATCGCGACGGCCTGACCGAGATCCACGTGCTCGTCGCCGGGCACTCGCGCATGCGCGAAGTCGAACTCGCGATCGAGTGCGTGCTCGCCGAGCGCCACGACGGCGAGCTCGACGTCACGCTTTCGAGCCAAGCGGACATGTTGGCGCTGGTCGACGAAGTGCTCGACGTGCTGACGCGCGGCGTACTCGCGATCGCGGCGATCTCGCTGCTCGTCGGGGCGCTCGGGATCCTGACGATCCAGTGGGTGTCGGTGCACGAACGCACCGCCGAGATCGGGCTCGTCAAGGCGCTCGGCGCGAGCGACCGTCAGGTCGAGCTCCTGTTCCTCGCGGAGGCCGGCGCGCTGTCGCTCTCAGGCGGCGTGGTCGGGGTGCTCGTGGCGCTCGGGCTCGGCGAGCTCGTGCACCTCGTGAGGCCCGAGTTCCCGCTCGTGACGCCGTCGTGGAGCGCGCCGCTTGCACTCGCGACGGCGCTCGCGGTCGGAGTCCTCGCGGGCGTCTTGCCGGCGCGCAAAGCGGCGCGGCTGGACCCGGTCGAAGCGCTGCACGCGGAGTGAGCGCGCTCCGGGAGCCCGTTCGCGCCTCGACGGGTCGCGGGGGCGTCGCGTACTCTGGGGCGCGCTGTCGTTCGGATGGCGCTCGACGTGTCCGCTGAACCCAAAGTGATGCGCTGCATGGTCTTCTCGCACGTTCGTTGGATCGGATTCGCGAGCGTGGCGCTCGTGGTCGGCTCGCTCGGGTACGTGACCGCGCGCGGCACGACGGCGACCACCGACGCCAAGCCCGCCGAACGCGTCCGTTACGGCCGCGACATCCGGCCGTTGCTCTCCGATCGTTGCTTCAAGTGCCACGGCTTCGACCCGAAGTCGCGCAAGGCCGATTTGCGGCTCGACGTCTCGGAGAGCGCGTACGCCGAACGCGACGGCTCCCACGCGCTCGTGCCGGGCGACAGCGCGGCGAGCGAGCTCTTCGCGCGCATCACGAGCGACGACCCGAAGCTGCAGATGCCGCCGCCCGACGCGGGCAAGCGGATGTTCTCCGACGAAGAGGTCGAGCTCTTCCGCCGCTGGATCGAACAAGGCGCCGAGTACGAGCCGCACTGGGCGTTCGTGCCGCCGAAGAAGAGCGTGGTGCCGAGCACGCGCGACACGACGACGAATCCGCTCGACGCGTTCGTCGCTCAGAACCTCGAAGCGCACGGGCTCGAGCTCTCGGACGAAGCGCCGCGTGAAGCGCTGCTGCGCCGCCTGTTCCTCGATCTCACCGGCTTGCCGCCGACGCCGGAGGAACTCGACGCATTCCTCGCCGAAACGGCGCCCGGAGCTCCCGACTCGGCGGGCGCGTACGAACGCTGGGTCGAGAAGCTGCTGCACGAGGAGCCGTACGTCTCGCGCTACGCGGAACGCATGGCTGCGCCGTGGCTCGACCAAGCGCGGTACGCGGACACCAGCGGCATCCACATGGACGCGGGCCGGCAGATCTGGCCGTGGCGCGACTGGGTGCTCGAGGCGTATCGCACGAACAAGCCGTTCGACGAGTTCGTCGTCGAGCAGCTCGCCGGCGATCTGTTGCCGAATGCGACGCTCGCGCAGAAAGTCGCGAGCGGCTTCAACCGCAACCACGTCACCACCGACGAAGGCGGCGCGATCGACGAGGAGTACAAAGTCGAGTACGCGGCCGACCGCGTCGCGACGACCGGCGCGGTGTTCCTCGGGCTGACGCTCGCCTGCGCGCGCTGCCACGAGCACAAGTTCGATCCGATCACGCAGGACGAGTACTACGAGCTCTTCGCGTTCTACAACTCGATCGAAGAGCCCGGCCTCTACAGCCAAGTGCCCGACGCGAATCGTGCGCTCGAGCCGTTCATCCGCGTGCCGTCTGCCGCGCAGGAAGCGGAGCTCGCGCGCATCGTCGAGGCGTTGCCGGCGGCGGTCGCCGAGCTCGAGAAACCCTCGCCGGACGACGACGCGCGCCGCGCCGAGTTCCTGCGCGACGTGCCCGCCGCGGCTGGAGTGCGTTGGGCGGAGACGCAGCTCGAGCGCGCGACGGCCGCCGGTGGCGCGGTCCTCGAGCCGCAGCCCGACGGTTCCGTGCTCGCGACCGGCGCGAACCCGCCGAAGGACGACTTCACGTTGGTGCTGCGCACGCAAGCGCAGCAGCTCTCGCTCGTCGCGCTCGAAGCGTTGACCGACGAACGTCTGCCGAACGGCCGCGTCGGCCGCGCCTACAACGGCAACGCGGTGCTGACCGATTTCGACGTCGAAGCGATCTCGCTCGCGGATCGTTCGAAGAGCGAGCGCGTGCACTTCACGTGGGCGGTCGCCGACTTCGAGCAAGCGAACGGCGACTTCAAGGTGCTCAACACGATCGACGACTCCGAGTCGAGCGGTTGGGCCGTCGACGGCCACAACCGCACCGACGATCGCGCCGCGTTGTTCCTCGCCGAGCGCCCGTTCGGCTTCGAGGGCGGCACCGAACTGGTGGTCACGCTGCGGCATCAGTCGATGTACTCCGAGCACACGCTCGGCCGCGTGCGGGTCTCGGTCGGTTCGATCTCGGACGCAGGCCGCGCTCTGCTGCCGACCGCGTCGAGCGGTTGGTACTCGGTCGGTCCGTTCGAAGCGGCGCGCGACGAGAGCTTCGATCGTGCGTTCGGACCGGAGAACGCGACGGCGCTCGACCTGACGGCCGAATTCGAAGGCAAACGTTGGAGCTTCGTCGAGGCCTACCTCGACGGCCGCGTCAACGGCGAGCTCCCGCAAGGCCAGAACGCGACCTACGTCGCGAAACGGCTCGTCGCGCCGAGCGCGCGCAAGCTCTCGATCTCGCTCGGCAGCGACGACGGCGCGCGCGTGTTCGTCGACGGCAAGGAGGTTTTCTCGAACCGCACCGATCGTGCGGCCGCCGCCGACCAGGACGCGTTCGACCTCGAGCTCACGGCCGGCGTGCACACGGTCGTCTTCAAGGTGGTCAACACCGGCGGCCAAGCAGGCTTCTACTGGCGCGAGAAGGAGCGCGCGCTGGCCGGTGACTCGCCGGTCGCGAACGAACTCGCCGGCGACCTCGTCTGGACGCTCGGCCCCGCGAGCACGCGCCAAGGTCAGCGCGGCAAACGCTTCGAGCAGTCGTGGCGCGTCGCCGCGTCGCCGGCGTTCCGCGCGGCGCTCGCTCGCGTCGAAGGCCTCAACGCCGAACGTGCGGCGCTCGAAGCGAAAGTGCCGCTGACGATGGTGATGAAGGAGCTCGACACGCCGCGCGAGACGTTCGTGCTCTCCCGCGGCGCGTACGACAAGCCCGACAAGAGCCGCAAGGTCGAGCGCAACGTGCCGCGCGCTCTCGGCAGCCTGCCGGCCGACGCACCGCGTGATCGACTCGGTCTCGCGCGGTGGCTCGTGTCGGCGGAGAATCCGCTGCTCGCGCGCGTCACCGTCAATCGACTGTGGGAGCAGTTCTTCGGGCTCGGCCTCGTGCGCACGAGCGAGGACTTCGGCCAACAAGGCGAGTGGCCTTCGCATCCGGAGCTGCTCGATTGGCTCGCCGTCGACTTCCGCGAGACCGGTTGGGACGTCAAGGCGCTCGTGAAGCGCATCGTCACGAGCCGCACGTATCGCCAGAGCTCGCGCGTCGACCCACGAGCGCGCGAACTCGATCCCGACAACCGTTGGCTCGCGTACTACCCGCGCCGGCGGATGAGCGCCGAACAGATCCGCGACCAAGCGCTCTACGTCGCCGGTCTGCTCGTCGAGAGGTTCGGCGGCCCGTCGGTCAAGCCGTACCAGCCGGAAGGTCTGTGGCAGGAAGTCGCGATGCTGCAGTCGAACACGCGCATCTACGAACGCGGCAACGGCGACGATCTGTGGCGCCGCAGCCTCTACACGTACTGGAAGCGCGCGTGCCCGCCGCCGTCGTTGATGACGTTCGACGCGCCGACGCGCGAGTTCTGCACCACGCGCCGCGCGGCGACGAACACGCCGCTGCAGGCGCTCGTGCTCTGGAACGACGAGCAGTACGTCGAAGCGGCGCGCGTCGCGGCCGAACGCGTGCTCACCGCGCCCGGCGACGATCGCGCGCGCCTGGGGAGCCTCTACCGGCGCATCACGGCGCGCACCGCGGCGGCGGACGAGCTCGCGCTCTTCGAACGGGCGCTCGCCGAGTTCCGCGAGCGTTACCGCGCCGCGCCCGACGACGCGAAGAAGCTCGTCGAGGTCGGCGAACGGCCGATCGCGATGGCTCCCGACGGTGCGGAGCTCGACGCGGCCGAGCTCGCCGCCTGGACGATGCTCGCCAGCGCTTTCCTCGACCTCGACGCGACGCTCTGCCAAAGCTGAAGACCCGTCACCCTTCGAAGACACGATGGACCCGATCCAAGAACGCCAACTCGAAATGACGCGCCGGCGCTTCTTCGCGCGCTCGGTGAAGACGCTCGGCGCGGGCCTCGGCTCGGTCGCGCTCGGCTCGCTGCTCGGCGAATCGGCCATCGCTCGCGCGCTCGCGCCGGCGTCGCCGAACCTCCTCGGCGCGACCGGTCCGTCGCGCGCACCGCACTTCGCGCCGAAAGCGAAGCGCGTGATCTACATGCACATGGAAGGCGCGCCGAGCCAGCTCGACCTCTACGACTACAAGCCCGAGCTGCGCCGCCGCTTCAACCAAGATCTGCCCGACTCGATCCGCCAGGGCCAACGCCTGACCGGCATGACGAGCGGCCAAGCGCGCTTCCCGATCGCACCGTCGATCTTCAAGTTCACGCGCTACGCGAATCGCCAGGACGGCGCGTGGCTCTCCGAGCTCCTGCCGCACACCGGTTCGGTCGCGCACGAGCTCTGCTTCGTGCACTCGGTGCACACCGATGCGATCAACCACGAGCCTGCGATCACGTTCTTCCAGACCGGCAACCAACAGCCGGGCCGGCCGTCGTTCGGCGCGTGGACGAGCTACGGGCTCGGCAGCATGAACGCGAACCTGCCGACGTTCGTCGTGCTGATCACGCAAGGTCTCGGCAACATGCAGGCGCTTTCGGCGCGCTTCTGGGGCTCGGGTTTCCTCCCGAGCGAGCACCAAGGCTGCAAGCTGCGCAGCGCGGGGGATCCCGTGCTCTACCTGAAGGACCCCGACGGCGTCACACGCGCCGATCGCCGGCGCATGCTCGACCTCGTCGCCGAGATGAACCAGCGCGAAGCCGAAGCGAGCCTCGACCCCGAGGTCCGCGCTCGCATCGCGCAACACGAGATGGCGTACCGCATGCAGATGTCGGTGCCCGAGCTCGTCGACTTCTCCGACGAAGACGAAGAGACGTTCGCGCTGTACGGCGAGGATGCGAAGAAGCCCGGCACGTTCGCGGCGAACTGCCTGCTCGCGCGCCGGCTCGCCGAAAGAGGCGTGCGCTTCATCCAGCTCTACATGCGCGGTTGGGACCAGCACGGTGGACTGCCCAACGAGATCCGCTTGCAGACGAAAGCGGTCGACCAGGGCCAAGCCGCGTTGATCAAGGACCTGCGCCGTCGCGGGCTGCTCGACGACACGCTGATCCTGTGGGGCGGCGAATTCGGCCGCACGTGTTACAGCCAAGGCGTGTTGACCGAAACCGACTACGGCCGCGATCACCACCCGCGATGCTTCACCGTGTGGCTCGCCGGCGGCGGCATCCAGCCCGGCATCAGCTACGGCAAGACCGACGAGTACAGCTACAACATCGTCGAGAACCCGGTCGAGGTGCACGACCTGCACGCGACGATGCTGCGCTGCCTCGGCATCGATCACTTGCAGCTCACGTATTTCCACCAGGGCCGCGACTACCGTTTGACCGACGTCGCCGGCAAAGTGATCGAGCCGCTGCTCGCGTGAGCGGCGGCGCTCACTGGATCGTGAACTCGAGCGCGTCGGAGAGGCCGACGTCGTTGGGTGCGGGGTAACCCGGGTCGCGGAACCAGTATTGCGCCCAGACGGTTTGGCCTTGGACCAGAGTCGGGTCGCTGCCGCTTTGGATGTGCGCGTTGAAGTCGAAGTGGAAGCTGCCGGTGCAGTCCCACGTGGGCGGCGGCGTGCCGCCGGAATTCAGGACCGGTGACCGCTTGAACGGTGGCGCGATGCAGAGGATGCCGCCGGCGAAGAGCGTTTGGGTCTGGCCCGAGACGCTGTAGGTGAGGAGGCCGTTCTTGCGGCTGATCACGCCGTTGGCGTAGAGATCGAACGGCAGCGTCGACGTGGAGCTCGCGGTGCCGGCGCCGTTGATCGCCGCAAGGCAGCCGATCGAGCTCTGTTTGGCGACGCAGTAGGTGAAGGCACCGGGGTAGGTGCACTCGCGGACCATCACGTCGGTGGTGAAGTTGTTGGTGTCGCCGCCTTCGATCAAGTTGTTCGCGTCACTATCGAACGCGATGCACGTGCCGTCCGGTGAGATCGACGGACGCAGGCACTGGTCGTTGGCGTGTACCCCGGAAGTGCTCTGGCTCACCAGTGTGGTCGTGTGCAGCCAAGTGTCATGAACGAAGATGTCCCAGTTGTTGTTGTCGCCAGGGAAGAAGTTCTTCGCCGAGCTCTCGAAGACGACGAAACGACCGTTGGCTGAGGTGCGTGCGTTCTCCGAGTCGAAATCTCCCTGCACTCCGGACGAACTCACACTTGCTCGGATCATGGTGCCAAGCACCCTGTCACGCACGAATATGTCGGTCGAGCCATTCGTATCTCCCGCCACGAGATTAGTCGCAGAGCTGCCGACCACGACAAAGCGTCCATCCGCGGAGATGGCCCAAGCTCCAGAGTGACCATTTGCTTGCACGCCGCCATTCGTAATGCTGACGACTTCCGTCGCGTTGTTCAAGCGGTCGTAGACAAAGGCGTCAGCCACCCCGTTTGTGTCACTCGGAACGAGGTCGGATGCGGAACCACCGAACGCGACGTATCTGCCGTCGGCCGATATCACGGGTGAGCCGGAAATGCCATTCCCCGTCCCACCATTGATGGACGCGCTGACGCAGGTTGACGTGCCGGTCGAGTGGTCATAAAGGAAGATGTCCGACGTGTTATTTCCGTCGCCGGGCGTGAGGTTCGTGGCGAAGCTCCAAAATGCGACGAACCGTCCGTCAGCGGACATCGAAGCGCCAAACGAATTATGGTTGCCTTGTTGGCCGTTCTTGCCGACGCTGACACGCCATGTCTGTCCGGTGCCCCGGTCTCTCATGAAAACATCGGAAAGAAAGTTGGTGTCGTTTGCGACGAGATTGGTGGCATCGGAAGAGAAACAAACAAAGCGTCCGTCCGGCGAAATGTCCGGTCCTCCGCTCGCGGCGTTTCCCTTGCTACCACTTGATGAGATGCTCAGGAGCTCAACGGTTTGGTTAAGGCGATCTCGAATGTACACGTCTCTAATTGTGTCGCCGTCGGCGCCAACGAGAGACCACTGACTGCTGAACGCAACGAGCGTGCCGTCGGCCGTCAGGCAACTCCGGTACCCCGTGTTCGACGGCCAGGCCGCTTGAATACCGGTCTCATCGTACGACACCACTGCAGTCGAACACGACTGCGCGAGGGCGTTCGGGGGGGACGAAAGAAACGCTCCACTCGCTACCGCGACGGCGAGGGCCTCTCGGAGTCCAAGGCATACGAACAACATCGGACGGTGTCGCATCGGCGTGCCTCCACGGTCGGCCTAGGCGGTCCAAGCTACCTTGCGGATAGCAATTCGGTGGTATTGACTTCCAGATTCGTCCGCGGACACTGGCCGAATCTTCCCCGCCTGAAACAACTTCCCGCACACTTTGGAGGTGCATCCATGGGCGCAACTCGTTGCTCCACGATCGTTTGCCGTCACTCCGCACTCTTGGTCTCGTGCCTTGCGTGGCTCGTTGTCGTGCTGCAAGGTGTCGCCGTCGGCCAGAGCGATCCTCCGCCGAACCTGCCGATCGACACCCAGGCGTACGACGGACAAGCGCTGGACATCGCCGCCCAGACGAATGCCGGCTGGGGCGGTGGCGTCAACAAACGAGCGTGGGTTGCTCAAGGTCGGACGCGTGCCTCGTATCGCCTCTCGGACGGTCAGCGCATGCTCAGCGAGGACCAGCAGTTCGGCTTGGCGTTCTCGAATCCCGAGATCGTGATCGCGGTCGAAGTCGATGACGTGAACAAGCGGCTGTGGACTGTCACCGACCGAGCGATCTACTTCCAGCGAATCGGGAACCATCCGCCACTTCCGAATGCGACTCCGGCCAACCCGTCCACAGCCCTTCGGCTGGACTTGTCACCCCACATGTCGACGCCATCCAACGCGACACTCTTCCCGGACGACGTGCACGAGATCGTAGACCTGAAGTTGTCTCCGCGAGCAGGAGACGCCATTGCATTCGTGTTGACCACCTTCAACGTCTTCATCGTCGAATGGAATCCGGCCACCAACACACTTTCGAAGTTGGGCGAAGCCGATGAGTTGCTGGCCAACGGAACAGGCTACTTCACACCGCCTGACAACGACCCGATCGTTGCGGACTTGAAAATCTACAAGTTCGATCGGATTCGGGTGCTGCTCGACTCCAAAGATCGTGTGATGGCGTTCATCACGGCAGAAATGCAGGGATACTATCCGATCGAAAAACAGCGTCCTACTCCGTTGTGTGTGGTCGCGTGCTGGCTGGACAACGGTGGAAACTATAGCGACCCGCAGTTTTACGCGCCGAGTCAGACGTCGCAGTCCCAGCCTCATCGACTGGTCTACTACAACGCGATTGGAGTTGAGCCTCACCACGTTCCGCCTCCCGATCAGTCGTTGGTGACAGGGTTCAAGATCCTCACACACGACGTCCTGAAGGCACCAGGGACTGGCGGCGGATATCTGATGTACGTCGCCGGTGGACTCTCGTTGCAGGCCCGCAGCATGGATGTGTCCGACACGTTCAGCTGGAATTCGGCGCCGCTTGGAACCGGCGCACTCAACTTCAACATCGACCCGAATCCGTCGCAGAACGCGCTTCTTGCCTACAACATTTTCGCCGATCGATACATCCCCAAGCGCTTCTACGTTTTGCGGCCCGACGGAATGTCGGCCGTTGACCACTCGACTTCCAACCCGATCGTCAAGAAGTGCGTCGCGCCCGAGACCGGCAAGGTGGAATTCGTTGGGAAGGGGTCTCACCGCGACGTTGCAGAGGTCTTCTGGCCGAATTTCGAGACGCCGTACACGATCTGGGTTGCAACGCACAGTGCCGTCGATCACGTGTGCAAGGTGTTCGACGTCCATACCATCGTACACCTGGACAACAACAACCAGCCGACGATGGACCCACCGACCAGAATGATGGAGTTCTACAACATGTCGAGCTCCGATGGAGGCGTGTTGATTGGCGACACGACCAGCACGAACGTGTACTTGCCGACGTTTGGCGGCGTTGTTCGGTACTCACTCGATCCGACCGACGTCCGCTTCAAAGCGGAGCTGACGTCCTTCGTCTCGGCGGAGGTCAACGACAACGACGGAGAAGTCGATGCGACGGAGCACATCGACCTCGTGACGGTGCCGCTGCCTCCGCTTGAACGACCCAATCGCCTCGTCACGGCGTCCAGGCGGGGTGACTTCATGGAGTTCAAGATCGATGACGGCGACAAGAACCCCACCCGTCCGCGTCGAGTCAAACCGATCGACAACTTCGCTTGGGGATACACGTGGAACTACGACCTCGGCCAGATGGGGCAGACGATTTCGAACCCATTGACCGTGATCGGCTACTACGGAAATGACGTCGCGTTCCTCGATCTTGGGGCGAGCAACAAGTGGGTGCTGACGGATCTCACACGATACACGGTGACATTCGAGTCACCGTCCACGACGGACTCAAGCGCGGAGTTTGCTCTGCTCGCATACAAATGGCGTTCACTGGATGATGGGTGGGACTTTGTGACATTCGCAAAGAACCCGACCGGCCTCCCGTACCCCAACGAGGCGGCCGCGCTGACGGGGACGATCTTCGTGACGAAGTACAAAGATTGGGCGTTCGTGGGCAGTGACATTGGCGTAAGCTCGTTCAACATCGCCGGGCTCGCGGGCGGCTCACCGACGATGTCCTATGGGCACACTGTGGGCATCAAGTCCGCGGCGACGTTCAACGTCAACAACGGGGCGTTCGCTGTCGCCGCCGTCCAGTGGGAACTTCAGCAGCAGCCAGGAACGCCGCCGACCCGATCCACACGCGTGTTTGCGTGGGTTGATGGTGTCCCGGGCTCGGGGACCGACACCGGGCGACAGATACGCATGTATGACCTCAATCCGAACAACGGGCAGTTGACGGAAATGCAGGTCACCGGCAAAGCACCGATCACGCAGCTTCCGCAGGTCTGGGCGTACACGTCGGGTGCAACTGGACTGAAGGAAACGGCGTGGCGTGGCCGCGTCAGGTACTTGGACCTCGCAGACCCGATGAGCGCGGCAGACGTGTTCTTCGTGTCTGCCTCCGTCGTCGTACAGTTCCGGTGGAATCCGGTCGATCCTGACACGCTCGAGTACAAAGGACACTGGAGGAGCTATCGGGGCGACAACATGCAGGACTGCAGGTCGTACGTGATTCCGCAACTCGACGCGATCCAATCGACGTCGTCACCGTTGCATCGCGTCCTCGCCGTGCACAACCGGGAGGGATTCGCCGTGATTCAGGCGATCCCGCAGTAGTGATGCGACGAGAGCGGGCGGACGCCTTTCAGCGGCGTTCGCTCGCGTCCATGCCACCAAGGATGTCTGATGGATCCGACCTTTCCGACGTTCGTCCAAGTCCTCGGCCGCATGCACCCGTTGGTGCTGCACTTGCCGATCGGGCTCTTCGTCGGACTCACGGTCGTCGAGCTCCTGACGCTAGCCGGCTTGCTGGTGCCGTCGCGACGGATGATCGGCGTGCTCGCGTGGCTCGCGGCGCTCTCCGCGCTCGGGTCGGCGGGCTCCGGCTGGCTGCTCGGCCACGAACCGGGCTACGGCGGCGAGACGTTCGAGCGGCACGAGACGCTCGGATTGATCGTCGGAGCGCTCGCGCTGGTCGCCGCCGGGCTGCACACGCTTGCGAAGCACGGTGAGCGGCTCGGCGCGTTGCGCGCGTATCGCGTCGCGCTCTTCCTCGCGGCGGGTCTACTCGTGCCGACGGGGCACCTCGGCGCGTCGTTGACGCACGGCGAGGATTTTCTCTTCGAGCCGCTGCGCGAGAAGCCGGCGCCAGCGCCTGGCGCGAGCACCGTCGCGTCGACGTTCGAGGCGACGATCCAACCGATCCTCGCCGCGCGTTGCACGTCGTGCCACGGCGAGTCGAAGCACAAAGGCAAGCTCGCACTGCACACGCGCGAAGCGCTCGAACAGGGCGGCGACTCGGGGCCGGCGCTGAACCGCGTGCAACCGCACGAGAGCGAGCTCCTACGGCGCATCACGCTGCCGCTCGAGCACGACGAGCACATGCCGCCGACGGAGAAGCCGCAGCTCTCGGGCGACGAGCTCGCCGCGCTCGAAGCGTGGATCCTCGCCGGTGCGCCGTTCGAGGGCTCGATCGCGAGCGTCGCGCATCCGGCGGACGCCGGGCTTGCGCAAGCCGTCGCTCCGACGAACTCCTCGGTCGAATCCGTCGCGCCCGCCGAGCCGGAGCCCGCGCGGCCCGCGAGCTCCGCACTAGCCGCGCTTTCCGCCGCGTACGTCCACGTCGAGAAAGTCGCGCCCGACTCGGAGCTCTTGTGGGTCGACTTCTCGGGTATCGCGGCGCAGACCGACGACGCGCGCGTCACCGAGCTCGTGACGCCGGTCGCAGAGTTCGTCGCGGAGCTCACGCTCGCGCGCTCTCGCGTCGGCGCAGGCGCGCTCGAGCTCGCCGGCCGTTTGCCCGCGCTGACGCGCCTCGACTTGCGCGGCACCGCGATCGACGACGCGGCGCTCGCGAAGCTCGGCACGCATCCAGAGCTCCGCGAGCTCGTGCTCGCGCAGACGAAGCTCACGGACGCCGCGCTCGAAACGCTGGTTTCCCTGCCGAAGTTGCAACGCGTCTTCTTGTGGAAGAGCGGGCTGTCGAAGGATGCATTTGTGAAATTGCGCGAATCGCGACCGGAGCTCGCCGTCGAAGCCGGCGACACCGCGGATTCCGCCGGCACCGAGACCGAGACCGAGATCAAGCTCTCGAGCGACGCGCCACTGCCGGGCGCAGCCGCGCCGACGGACGCAGCGACCACGCCGGGTGCCGCGACCTCGCTCGTGCCGATCAACCAGAAGTGCCCGGTCTCCGGCGCGCCGGTGAATCCGAAGTACGCGGTCGTCTACGACGGCAAGGTGATCGGCTTCTGCTGCCCGAACTGCCCGAAGGAGTTCTGGTCGAATCCGGAAGCCTGCCTCGCGAAGCTCGAGTGAGCGCGGAGCATTTCCGTCGTGCGTGCGACTTGTGGAGTCGCGCGGCGCGATGGACACTTGCTGGAGTCGCTCGACATCGACTGTTCGAGCGACCAAAGGAACTCACCATGAAGCTCGCAGCTTTCACGGCAGCTCTGATCGGCTCGATCTCCCCCGCGTTCGCCGGCGATTGGTACGTCGACGCTCAGAACGGCAACGATGCGAACAGCGGCCTGTCCACCGCCGACGCGTGGAAGACGATCTCTCGCGCGTTCGCGGTGGTCCCGACGCCGCCGGTCGGGCAGTTCGAAGCGATCCACATCGCGTCCGGGACGTACGACGCGGCGCTCGGCGAGACGTATCCGTTGACGATGCGGCCGGGGCTCCAGCTCCTTGGTGATCCGAACGGGCGTCCGATCCTCGATGGGGGGCAGCAGACGTTTCCGTTGGTTCGGATGTGGACGCAGACCGGAGTGCCGAGCAACTTCGACGCGAACACCGTGTTGCGCGATCTCGTGCTCCAGCGCGCGGGCATCGGCATCTGGACCGCGTCCAACAGCGGCGTCGTCGTCACGCCGGTCTTCGAGGGCCTCGAGATCCGTGAGATGAGCTCGTACGGCATCCTCACTGGAAGCGATAGCTCGACGGTCCATCTGACGCTGAACGACCTGCTCATCGAGCACAATTCCGTCGGTCTGTTCTCTGGCGTCATCGGGTCCACGCAAGGCGAGGGGTTTTCCCTCACCAACTCGATCGTGCGTCACAACGACATCGGTGTCGAGGTGAATGCCACTGGGGCACCGATCGGTGGACACTCCAAGTGCCAGTTCGACGGCGTGCGCGTCGAGTTCAACGGACTCGGCGTGCACGTGCGATCGAGCGGCGCGGGGATCTCGGAGGTCGAGCTGACGAACTGCATCGTCGTGGACAACGTCGACGCCGGCGTGGTGGTCGTCGCGGACATCGGCACGGGAACGGCGACGGCCGACATCCGCCGGTCGACCGTCTCGCGCAATCGGATCGGTGTGTACGTCGGTGATTTCGCGGCGGGCGTGACGCTTTCGGAAACGATCTCGTTCGGCAATCTGGAAGATCTGCGCCTGCCCGTGTCTTCCCCGAGCTCGGCCGCGTACTGCAATCTCGGCGGTCTGCCGTTCGGCTCGGGCAACGGGAACTTCGTGGCGGATCCGCTGTTCGTCGCGCCTGCGACCGGCGATTACTCGCTGTCGCCCGGTTCGCCGTGCATCGATGCGGGCAATCCGGCGAGTCCGCTGGATCCGGACTGCTCGCGGCGCGACGTCGGAGCGATACCGTTCGCGCAAGTGAACGGCGCGATCTACTGCACCGCGAAGACGAACTCGTGCGGCTCGCTGCCCGCGATCAGTTCGGTGGGCTCGCCGAGCGCGAGCGCGACGAGCGGCTTCGTGATCTCGACGAGCAACGCGAAGGCCGGCAAGACGGGGCTCCTGCTCTACTCGGTGCAAGGTCGCGCGGCGACGCCGTTCCAAGGCGGCTTCTTGTGCCTCGCGGGCACGATCAAACGTTCGCCGCCGCTCGTCGACACGACTGGCACCGGGACGAATTGCGACGGTGTGCTCGGGGTCGACATGAATGCGTTCGCGCACGGCCTGCTCGGCGGCACGCCGCTGCCGGCGTTGACCGTCGCGGGCACGCGCGTCGACTGCCAGATCTGGGGCCGCGACACGGTCGGCAACGTGTTGCTCTCCGACGGACTCGAGTACTTCGTCTGCCCGTAGACGATTCTCGGGGCGCGATCCCGCGCTGCGCGTACGATCGTCCCCGCCAACGAGCCTCCGCTCTCGGGGGCATACCGCTCGTCGCAGCGTCGGACTAAGCACTTCGCCGGTCCGGCGACGCGGCGTCACGGGGGCCGGAGGAGCGGCGCGTGAACGCGCACGGGAGACGTCGATCTTGGAAGCCAACGTAGGAGCCCTCGAACCGCTCGCGGCTGCGAAGCACGCAGCCGACGTCGCTGCGTGGAAGGCGCTCGTCGAGCGTTATCAGGTCCCCAATCGATGGCGCGCGATCTGGCAGCTCTTCGACACGTTCGGCGCGTACGTCGGCGTCTGGGTGTTGATGTACTTCGCCGTTGGCATCTCGTGGTGGCTGGCGGTGCCGCTCGCCGTGCTCGCCGGCGGCTTGCTCGTCCGCTGTTTCATCATCTTCCACGACTGCGGACACGGTTCGTTCTTCGTGTCGAGGCGGGCGAACGACGTGTGGGGCTGGATCGCCGGCCTCCTGACGTTCACGCCGTACTACCACTGGCGCTGGGAGCACTCGATCCACCATGCGTCGGCCGGCA
The DNA here is from genome assembly GCA_023150475.1 of Planctomycetota bacterium. Taxonomy (GTDB): domain Bacteria; phylum Planctomycetota; class UBA1135; order UBA1135; genus JACRIN01. The sequence goes on along the minus strand of JAKLKU010000003.1, from coordinate 42,911 downwards.
ACCTCGACAAGCGCGGCGTCGGCGACGTGTGGACGTTGACGGTGCAGGAGTATCTCGAAGCGTCACGTTGGCGGCGCTTCGCGTATCGACTGGCGCGCAACCCGTTCGTGTTGTTCGTGCTCGCCCCGCTGGTGCTCTTCGTCGTGCTGCAGCGCTTGCCTTCGCGCGGCGCGAGCCGGCGCGAACGTGCGTCGGTCTGGTGGATGAACGCCGCGCTGCTCGTCGCGATCGTCGGCATGAGCGCGTTGTTCGGCGTCGTGCCGTTCCTCGTCCTGCAGCTCGTGGCGCTCGCCGTCGCGGGTTCCGCGGGCGTTTGGCTGTTCTACGTGCAGCACCAGTTCGAGGACGCGTACTGGGAGCGCGGCGACGATTGGAGCTACACGACGGCCGCGCTGCAGGGGAGTTCCTTCTACAAGCTCCCGCGCGTGTTGCAGTGGTTCTCGGGCAACATCGGCTTCCACCACATCCACCACCTCAGCCCGCGGATCCCGAACTACAACTTGGAGCGCTGTCACCGCTCTGATCCGTTGTTCCGCGACGTCAAGCCGGTGACGTTCTGGTCGAGTTTCCGGCTCGGCGCGCTGCGGCTCTGGGACGAGTCGTCGAAGAAGCTCGTCGGCTATCGACACCTCGAGTCGTTGCGCCGGCGGCGCGCGAAGCTCTCGAAGCAGCACGACGAGGCCCGAGAGTCGGCGGACGACACCGCGCCGCCTCGAGCACGGAGTTGAGGCTCGCGTCGGTCAGCGCAAGCGCCGCTTCAAGCGCTCGGCCGTGATCAGCGATTGGTACGCGGGCTGGCGCACGAAGATCTGATCGCGCAAGTGCTCCTCGCGTTCGGCCATGGTCGGCGCGACCGTTCCGCGCAGCGCTCGTGCGGCGTCGACCGCGGTCTCGCGTGCGTCGTGCTCGCTGACGATCTCGCGCACGAAGAGCGGCTTCTTGCGGGCGACGCCGTCCCACCGCGCGTGCACCACGTGCCAGAGATCGGACGTCAGGGCCGGCGTGCGGTTGGCTGTTTGGGTCTCTCGGATCATCGCGACGATTCCTCGGTTCGAGTGGACGGCGGCGGTGCGGGCACGGCGGGCGCGCCGTTGCCATGGAGCGGTGGCCGTGCCTCGACGGGCACCGTGCGAGGCACGGAACGATCGCGGCGGCGTGCGAGCTTCTGTTCGCGCTTCTCGCGCTTTTGGCGCTCGCGTTGGCGTTTGCCGAAGGACTCCATCTGCGGTCCACCTGGCTCGCGGGGTTGACCAACGCGCCTTCGTGCGGAACCCAGCAGGAAGAAACGCCGCCCTCCGCATCGCCACGGGCGCGAGCGAAAGCGTTCGATCTCGAAGACGGACTGTAACCCGATTCGAGTCGGGCTGCGTGGTGCATTCACGAGGATCTTCTCGAGCCCGCGTCCACGGCTGCGGCCGCGAGCTCGATTGCCTCGAAAAGCTCCGCGCGACTCAGTAGCCCGCGTTCCAGTCGACGACGTTGAGCAGCGGCTCGCCCCGCGCGAAACGCCGCAGGTTTTCGCGCAGCAGCGCCGTCGCGCGATCATCGGTCAGGCTCGCGCTCGCTGCGACGTGCGGCGTGATCAACACGTTCGCGAGACGCCAGAGCTCGTGATCCTGCGGCAACGGTTCGGGTTCCGTGACGTCGAGACATGCACCGCCGAGCCGTCCGGACTTCAGCGCTTCGACGAGGGCCGGCGTGTCGACCACTTTGCCGCGTGCGATGTTGACCAGGATCGCGCCGGGCTTGAGCGCAGCGAACGCTCGCGCGTCGATCAAGTTGGTCGTCTCCGGCGTCAGCGGCACGCAGAGCACGATCACGTCCGCGAGCGGCAAGAGCTCGCCGAGTCGATCCGCGAGTTCGACTCGATCGACGAACGAAGGCGCGTCGGTGCCGCTGCGGCGCGTCGCGAGCACGCGCATCTCGAAGCCCTTGGCGCGGCGCGCGACTTCGGTGCCGATGCCGCCGAGCCCGACGACCAGCAACGTGCGGCCGGCGAGCGAGAAAGGCTCGCGCGCGCCGTCGCGCCGCCATTCTCCGGCGCGTTGACGTTCCCACGCGGACGGCAAGTCGCGCGCGAGCGCGAGCAACATCGCGAACACGTGGTCGGCGATCGCGGGGCCGTGCACCGCGCGCAGGTTGCAGAGGACGATCTCGGAGCGCGCCCGCAGCTCCTGCATGCCGGCGTACCGATCGACGCCCGCGCTCCTGGCCTGCACGTAACGGAGCTTCTTCGCCTTCGCGAGGAACTCCGGCGAAAGGAACTGTGCGTCACAACCGTCGGCTTGGTCGGCCCACTTCAGCGCGTCCTCGCGCGAGAGTTTGGCGAGCACGCGCACGTTCGGCGCGAGCTGGTAGAGCCGATCCTGTTCGTCCTCGGAGACGTCGCCGGCGAGGTAGAGCAGCTCGCGTTTCCCACCCTGCGTGTCGAGCGCGATGCGCGCGCCGCGTTCGGAACCGATCGCGAGCGCGTCGGTGAGTCGCTCCGCGTCGCTCGCGAGCACCGCGGACGTGCTCGCCGCCGGTGCGGAACGCGAGTCCCGCGCGGGCTCGGCCGTCCGGCAGGCGAGCGCGCAGAGCAGTCCCAGGACGATCGTTCGACGCATGCGGCACCTCCGGGCCGCATGCTACCGATCGTTCAAGGCGCGAGCACGACGCGAGCCGAGTACGAGAGCTCGGGATCGTTGCGTGCGCCAGTGAGGAGCAGCGTCGACAGCGTGCGCTGCGGCTTGCCGAAGAACACCGACGTGTCGCCGAGGTAGACGGTCACGTCCTTCGAGAAGTCGACGAGGCTTTCGTCGAGCAACACGGCGAGCCCCTTCGGATCCTTGTCGCACGTGACGCGAATCTCGTTCTTCGCGCGGTCGAGCTCCGCGACGACCGTCGCGCCGTGTTTCGGCGTCTCCCAGAAGAGCCAGTAGAACTGGCGTTTCCAGCCGAGCACCGGTTGCCAGACGATCTTCGTCGGCCGCGCCTCGCGACGTTTGCCGGCGAGCTTCGCGAGCAACGCTTCGAATCCGCCGGGCGGCAGATCGTGTTGGCGCTGCGGCACCTCCCAATACTCGAAATCGAAACCGCCCCAGCGTTCTTTCGCGAGCCCGAGCATCTTCGCCGCCGCTCGATTGGCTCCGGGCGGCACGTTCGGGTCGTCGTCGGATTGGTAGATGCGGATCGGCACGTTGCGCAGCGACGGGATCACGCCGAGGTCGACGTCGATCACGTTGCCGGTGCGATCGAGCACCGGCGTCGGCGCACCGGCGGACGGCGCGAGTCCGGCGACGAGATCGGCGTGATGCGCGCCGAGCGTCCACGTGCCGTAGCCGCCCATCGAGTGACCGGAGAAGTAGACCTGGTCGCGGTCGAGCTTCCACGTCACGAGCGCGCTCTCGATCAAGTCGAGCACGAACTCCTCGGTGCCCGAGTCGGTCCAGCCGCGTTCGGTCTTCTCGAGCACTTCAGGATAGATGCCGAGCCAGCCGCACTTCTTGACGGCGGCGTTCATCGATCCGTGCGCGGACCACGCGTCACCCGAACCGACGCCTCCGCCGTGCATGCCGATCAAGAGGCCTTTCGGCTTCTTGGTCTCGCCGCCGACGATGAAGAAGCCGCGGTCGGTGGTGCCCTGCTGCTTGTCGGCGGGCCAGAACCATTGAGCGCCGTCCTCGGCTTCGAGCTTCTTCGCGCCCTTCGCGAGCGCCTTCGCGATCTTGTCGCGCCACGACTTGACCTCGGATGGCGTCAACTCGCGTGCGACGTCCAGCTTCGCGAGCAGTTCGAGCTGTTCCGCGCGTCGTTCGGCGACACGCCCGTCGAGCGCGAGGTAGCGCGCGACCGCGTCCTGGGTCTCCTTCGCTCCGAGCGGCTTGGGCGCTTGGAGTTCGGTCGGGACACAGAACGTGGCGAGGACCACGGCGAGTGGGGCGAGTGGGGCGAGCGGGGCGAGCGCGGCGAGCGAGTGCATGGCGAGTGGGGGACCACTCTAGCGAGCCACTCGGCCTACGCAGCGGCTGCGGCGGAAGGAGCAGTGCGGCCTGCGTCTTCCGGCCGATGCGCTTCTCGCGGCCGCGGACGAAGATCCGAACATGCAGCTGCGCCACGTGCTCCCATTGGTCTTCACGGCGTTGGATGCCGGCTGCATCGTGGCGATGCCGGACGCGTATTACGACCCCGAGACGGTCGTGCGCGGAACGCTCGAGCTCGGTGGGCAATCGATGACCGACGAGGGCTACTGGAAACCGACCGACGAGCCGATGGCGATCGGCGGCACCTTCGAGATGCGCAACCGTGAGTCCGGTTTCGGCGGCGAGCTCGGCGCGGCGATCGCGTTCGACGAAGCCGATGTGCTGCCGATGGGCACCGATGCCGAGATGAGCATGGCCGAGCTCTTCGGCGGCGCGCGACAGACGTTCACGTTGCTCGACGGCCGGCTGCATCCGTTCGTCGGCGCCGGCGTCACCGTCATCGACGTCGCGGCGCGCGTCACGCAGGGCTCGTTCGTGTACGACGAAGAAGAGGACATCACGTTCGGCCTGTACGCCCGCACCGGTGTCTACTGGAACTTCGGCGGCACGTTCGACCTCGGTCTCGATCTCCGCACCGTGTTCGGCACCGACATCGAGCTCGCCGGCGCCGACGGCGACGTCGACTTCACGCGGGTGTCGCTCGTCTTCGGTTGGTCGAACTGATCCAGGCGACGCATTCCGATCCTCGGCGCCGCGGTGGCGGACGCGGGAATCGGGGGTTCGGGCCCTGGGCCACGGATCGCGCTCGCGATAGAACCGTGAAGCATGAAGCTCGCGCCCACGGTGTTCGTCCTAGGTCTGCTCGTCCTCGTGACGTCCTTCACGTCGGGGTTCGACGGCGCGAGTGCGACGCTCGCCTCGGACACGAAAGCCCCCGCGGCGCTCGGCAGAGTGGTCGTCGTCGGCGCGAGCGTCAGCGCGGGCTTTGGACTCGACCCGCGCGCCGATCCGTTCCAAGGGCAGACGTCGAGACTCAAACTCGCGCAGATCGTCGACGCGTCGATCGTCGGTGCGCACGCGGCGCCGCTCGACGAATCCGATCTGCTGTTCTTCAGCGCGGCGAAAGCGACGGCGAAACGGCTCGCCAAGGAGGCGGGCGCGGCGAAACCGACGCTGGTCGTCGCACTCGACTATCTCTTCTGGCTCGGTTACGGCGCAGGCGACGAGAAGGAGCGCATCGGCCGGCTCGAGGACGGCTTGAAAGCGCTCGAAGGTGTGAAAGGCACCGTGCTGCTCGGCGACTTGCCCGACTTCAACGGCGCGAAGGTCGATCGGCTGATGCTTCCGCCCGAATCGATCCCGCCGAGCGCCGTGATCGCGAGGTTGAACGAGAAGTGCGCGAACTGGGCGAAGCGGCGCAAGAACGTCGTGCTCGTGCCGGTCGCGTCGCTGTTCTCGAAGTTGACCAAGGGCGAAGCGTTCACCGTCCGCGGGCAGGAGTTCGACGCGTCCGCGCAGCGGCGACTGATGCAATCCGACGGGTTGCACACCACGCTCGAAGGCACGTGCGCGTTGTGGGTGCTCGCCGTCGACGCGTGGCTCGCGACCCAGCCTGCCGGCCTCGACGAAACCGCGTTCGAACTCGACGTCGCGGAGCTCGCGCGGAAGTCGGGCGCCGTGCTCGGTGGCGGCGCCGGCGCTTCCGAGTCGAAAGTGCGACGTTCGTTCGCGGGCGCCGGACGCTGAGTCGCGTCCGCCGCGCGTCCCCCGAACGAGCGCAGCCGCCCACCTTCCGGCGGCCGGCTGCGCTCCGAGAGCGATGCGCGCCGCCGAAGTCGTTCGACGACACGCGCATCGATCTCAAACAGGATGGACGGACCGGGCGTCCTTGACTCTCGCGGGTTACGCGTGGTCCAGGACGAGCCCAAACCGCGGCGCAGAGCCGCATCAAGGAGCCCGGTCCCATGCAAGTAGACACGCAGAAGTTCATCGGTCTGGACGTCGACAAGAAATCGATCGCCATCGCGGTGGCCGAAGGCGGTCCCTACGACGAGATCTTCGAGCTGGGCGTGATCCCGCACGATCTCCCTCGACTGCTGCGCAAACTCGAGCCCTTGGGCGAGCCCGCGCGCCTGCACGTCGCCTACGAAGCTGGGCCGACCGGGTACGGTCTCGCCCGAGCCCTGAAGGAGCGAGGCATCGACTGCATCGTCGTCGCGCCCTCGAGGACACCGCAGCGCAGCGGCGAGCGCGTCAAGACAGATCGGCGCGATGCGGTCAAGCTCGCGCGCTACCTGCGCTCCAATGAGCTCGTGCCGATCGAGCAGCCCAGCTGTCAGCGCGAAGCACTGCGCGATCTCGTGCGCGCACGCGAGGACGTGATGCGCGCGCAGCACAAGGCGCGTCAGCAGCTGCAATCCTTCCTGCTGCGCCACGGGCGCACCTGGGACAAGAAGTCGAGCTGGACGGGTGCGCACTTGGAGTGGATCCGCAGCTAGCGCTTCGAGCTCGCTGCGCAGCAAGAGGTGCTCGAAGACTACTTCCAAGAAGTCGCGAGGATCGGCGAGCGTCTCGCACACCTCACCCGGCGCTTGGAGCACTACATCCTCGCTAGCGAGCAGGACGCGCCGCTCTTCCGTGCGATGCAAGCGCTGCGAGGCGTCAGCGTGATCGTCGCTGCGACGATCTTGGTCGAGATCGGCGACATGGCGCGCTTTCCGACCGCAGCCAAGCTGATGAGCTACCTCGGTCTGACGCCTTCGGAGCACTCCAGCGGCGCCAGCGTGCAGCGCGGAGCGATCACCAAGGCCGGCAATCCGCACGGCCGACGCGTCTGCGTCGAAGCCGCTTGGAGCAGTCGCCTCGACCCCAAGCTCAGCTTGACGATGAAGCGCCGCTGTGAAGGACTCAGTCCGGGCGTCATCGCGATCGCCGACAAGGCGCGCAGACGACAGCACAAACGCTTCTGACACCTCGTACAGCGCGGCAAGAGCCAGCAGATCGCGGTGGTCGCGTGCGCGCGCGAACTCGTCGGTTTCGTGTGGGCGATCGCGCGACAAGTGCGCAAGGAGTCGAGCCCCGCAGTCTGACGCCGATCCAAGTACACCTCGACCAGCGAGGACGGCGAGCGACTCGGGCCCCACGAGGAAGGAACTCTCGATCGTGTCCGTTGTGCCGCGACTCTTGCGGCACGCTCTCAAAGTGAAATCAGCCTTCCAACGATCGCCTGAACTGCGGTATCCAACCCGCGAATATCAAACTGCTCGACCGTCGCGAAGCGCTCCGAAGCTCGCCGTCCCCGCTCTCTCTGCAACTCGGCAGAAAGCACACGAGGCTGACCACTCCCTCGAGCAGCCAGCCCCGCACAACTCAGATCAGAATTCCGTCAACTGCGCTTGACCGGTCCGTCCATATCACGGACAGATGTCGAACGCGACGGCGTTGCTCAGGCTCGTCGTGAAGGCGTCGTCGGGGTCGCGCGACCAGTACTGCGCGAAGACGAACGCTCCCGGGACGAGCTGCGCGTCGGTGCCGAGCCGGATCAGCGCGTTGAAGTCGTACGTGTAGACGCCCGAGCAGTCGTTGGTGCCGACGTTGCCGCCGGAGTTCTGCACCGGCGTGCGCTCGATCGGCGCCTTGACGCACAAGTGACCGCCTTGGAACGGCGCGGCGAGCGGCTGATAGCCGTAGAAGAGCAGGCCGTTCTTGTTGTTGCGGAAGTCGAAGCCGCGGATGCGGAACGGCAGACCGCTCGATTCGCTCGGCGTGCCGGTGGTGTCGACGAACGGCGCACAGCCGAGCGAGTTCACCTTGCTCGTGCAGTACGTGACGATGTCGCCGCATTCGACTTGGTGCGAGATCGCTGCGAGCGTGTGTGCGATGCAGTCCGTGCCCGTGTTGGTCTCGAGCAGGATCGACGTGTCGCCGGCGGTCATCCACTTCGAGACGTCGCCTTCGCCGGCGTCGTAGAAGTTGTCGTCCGGATTCGGCCCGAGCAGTCCGATCCACGCGTCGCCCGTCGTCGACGTGCCGGCGAGCTTGCCCGCGACGCCGGTGCCGTTGATCAGGAATTGGTCGGAGGAACCCGGGCTGCCGCCGAGTGCGTTGACGAAGAAGCGCGTCGACAAGTACGCGTACGGGGTCGTGAGCAGCAGGTTCGTGTTGACGTCGCCCGTACCGCTGCCGGCCGTGTTGGCGAAGACACGATAGAGCTCGACTTCGCGGTCGGGCCCGTTCGCGAACTCGTACACCGTCAGCAGCGTGATGCCACCGCCGAGCGCGTTGGGATCGGTGCCGTACGGCTTGTCGCAGACGTCGTTCAGCGTGTTCGCGGCGCCGAAGTTCAGCAGGCCGGTGACGTCGGCGGAGAAGACGTCGACGAAGTTCTTGCCGGAGCACAACGCGGGCGTCATGTCGCCCTTCCATTCGCCGGTGACGAACGCGCCGTTGACGCGGATCGTGTCGTCGGGCGTCGGGCCGCTGTCGTCGAGCAGGTTCCACGACGCGAAGCTCGCGACTTCGACGGCGCCGGCGGGCAACGCCGGCATCACGAGGCTGAACGGGTCGTTCTGACCGACGATCACGGTGCGCGTCGTCCACGACGCTTGCACGAAGTTGGCGCCGGGGCCGCGGTGGGTGAACGACGCAGCGTAGGCGACCTTCGCGCCGGAAGCGGTCGTCGACGTGTCGCGCGAACGTTGGCCGCGTGTCGCGCCGTCGGTTGCGGAAGCGGCGAGAGTCGAACCGGCGAGTACGCCGCCGGCGAGGAGCAGGACGAGAGAACGAGTGAGCAGGGACATGTTCGGACCTTCGACTTGGACGGTGGATCTAGCGTTTGGATTCGGCCCACACCGGGCCTCACAGTGGCGAACGCGATCCACGGTCCGAGCCCTTCACTGCGCGCTTGGATTCCCGAACGTGGGGCTCGGCGCCTCTCGCCGCCTCTCGGCGCCTCTCGTCGGCGAACCGCGCCGGACCAAAGACCCGAGGCGCCGTGGCGGAACTGGCCCCGTGAATTGGGTCACGAATTCCGCGCCTGCGGCGTCGCGGCGGCCTCGTGAGACACATCGAGCCGTTGGCGTGCGCGCGCGGCGCGCGAGCTCGTCTCCGACGACGTCGACGCAAGTCCGTCGCACGGCACGGACTACGACACGGCGTGCCGGTGGCGCGACGTCGATCGTGCGGAGAGATCCGCCGTCGTCCCCCGCCGCGCGGTTGGGCCGAGGCGCGCCCGACGGAACGCACACCGCGGGGCTTCCTGAATGGACGTCGTCAATCGCCTTTGGTTGCACCCGGCGCGCGATTTCGTGCGCAAGCAAGCGGGGCAGTATCGCTTCGGCGGCTACTGGAGCTTCGCGCGCCACGCCGCCGCTTCGTCGGGGAAGCCGTTGGTCGCGTAGGCGTCGGCGAGCGTGCGGATCGACTTCTTCAGGTTCGGGTGTCCGGCCGGCAACACGGCGCTGAGGCTCGCGTGCTCCCGCAGCAGGATCGGTTCCGCTTCCGACCAGCGCTTCATCCACGCGAGGCACGCAGCGTGGTTGAAGCGGAACGTCATGCCGTTGACGTCGTTCGTGGCGAGCAACTGGACCGAGAGCTCGGCCGCGCGCCGCAACACCGGCTCGGCTTCCGCGTACCGGCCCGAAGTGTTCAGCATCATGCCGTGATTCGCGATCGCGATCAGGTGTTCCGCGGTCGGCAGACCGGGAAGCGTGTCGTAGACGCGCACGACTTCCGCGAGCCGTTCGAGCGCTTGCTCCGGTTTGCCGCGAGCGTGCGAGAGCAGCGCCCGGTTGTTGAGCAGCGTCAGCGTCTGGTTGTGCGTCTCGCCGCGCGACGCGCGGACCAGCGGCAATGCTCGTTCGTAGAGTTCGTCGGCGAGTTCGAGCTCGCCCGCTTCGTGCGCCGCGGTCGCGTAGTCGAACAGCGCGTCGGCCGCCGCGGTGCTCTCGGCGCCGCTCTCGTTCGCAGCGAACTCCCAGAGCTCCTTGGTGATCGGCACGGCTTCGGCGCTGCGTCCAAGCCCCTGCAGCGCGAGCGCTTCGAGGCCTTTCGAGTGGCGTTCGTGCGACGGCTTCCCGAGTTTCGTCGCGAGCGCGCCGAGCGCTCGTGAGTGCTCGAGCAGCTCCGCGGCTCGGCCGCTCTCGAGGAAGTACGAACACAGTTGTTCGACGGCCGTGAACTCCGCGACGTCGAGTCCCTCGGCGCGCGCCGTCTCGATCGCGCCGCGGATCTCGGCGATGCCTTCGTCGGGTTTGCCGAGGCGTGTCAGGGCACGGCCGCGCAACGCCGAGCACTTCACGAAGCGCAAACGGTCGAGCGCCGACTGCTCGGTCGCTGGATAGAGCTCGATCGCGCGATCGAGTTCGACGCGCGCGGCTTCGTACAGGTCGAGGCGGATGTACATCGTCCCGCGCACGACGCGCAGACCGAACTCGACGCTCGGATCGGCGATCGCGCCGGGCTTCAACGCCGCGGCATCGAGCAGGTCGGCGACGCGCACGTCACGGCCTTCGACCGTGTCGTCGACTTCGTCGAAGAGGCTCTCGACGAGCGCCAGCACCGCTTGGCTGCGCGCCGCTTCGCGCTGCGCCCGTTCGGTCTGCCGCCGGCTCTCTTCGGCTGCTTCGCGAGCCGAGAGTTCGCCCGCGCGGGCCTTTTGCATGCCGCTCGCGAGTCCACCGAACGCGAGTCCTAGCCCGAGCACGACCGCTGCACCGATCGCGACCGTCGCGCGATTGCGGCGCACGTACTTCTTCAGACGATACGCGAAGCTCGGCGCGTGCGCGCCGACGGGTTCGTGCGCTCGGAACCGGCGCAGGTCCTCGGCCAACTCGGCGACGCTCTGGTAGCGCCGCGCGGGATCCTTCTCGAGCGCTTTCAGCAGGATCCATTCGAGATCACCCGCGAGGTCGGCGGCGAGCGACGACGGGCGTTTCGGCTCCGCGTTCAGCACCAAGTCGGCGACTTTCGCGAGCGACGCGCCGCGGAAGTCGTACGGCCCTTCGCCGCAGAGCTGGTGGTAGAGGATCACGCCGAGCGCGTACACGTCGGCACGCGCGTCGATCTGCTCGTTGCGGCCCGCGATCTGCTCGGGCGCCATGTACTGCAACGTGCCGACGAGCTCGCCGGTGTGCGTGCGCAACGACGGAGTCGCGGACGAACCGTCGACGGCGCGCGCGACGCCGAAGTCGATCAGCTTCAACCGGCCGTCGCGGCCGACGAGCACGTTCGCGGGCTTCAGGTCGCGGTGGATCACGCCGCGACGATGGCCGTATTGCACGGCGTCGCAGAGCTCCGCGAACAGCGCGAGTCCGCTCGCGCGGTCTTTCGTCCGTTCGGCGCAGTAGCTGACGAAGTCGCGCGCGTCTTCGACGAGCTCCATCGCGAACCACGCGACTTCGTCGTCACCGCGACGTTCGCTGCCGGCTTCGTAGAGCTGCGCGATCGCCGGGTGGTTCAACGTCGCGAGCACCTGGGCCTCGTACTCGAAACGCCAGCGCTCGGCGCGCGACCAGCCGCTCGACGCGAGGATCTTGAGCGCGACGCGCCGTTCGGGTTGCAGTTGCCGCGCTTCCCACACGGTGCCCATGCCACCGCTGCCGAGCGGGCGGACGAGCTCGAAGCGGCCGAGGCGCTCGCCGCGCGTCGGCGGCGGCGTGCCGCGGGTGTGCGGCGGGGGACTCGAGCGCTCGAGGAAACTCGCCGCATCGGAGTCGCTCGCGAAGAGCGCTCGCACTTCCGCGGCGATCGCGGGATCGAGTTTCGCGAGCTCGGTCTCGCGGTCCTTCTCGGGGAGATCGCAGAGCCGTTCGAACGCGGCCCGCACGGCGGTCCACGTCATCGAGGCGCGCCTCCGCCGAGCCGGCGCGCGAGCCAAGCGCGCGCGAGCCGCCAGCGCCGTTCGACCGTCGAGAGCGACGTGCCTTCCGCCGCGGCGATCTCCTCGTGCGACAAGCCGCCGAAGAAGCGCAGCTCGACCAGGCGCGCGAGCTCGCCGTCCTCGCGTTCGAGTTCGCCGAGCGCGTCGTTCAAGTCGAGCAGATCGGTGTCGCCGCCCTCGAGGAACGCGACCGTCTCGTCGAGCGGGCTCGCTTCTTCGCCGCCGCCGCGTTTCTGCGTCCGTTTCGCGCGGACGTGGTCGACCAGCACGGAGCGCATCGCCTTCGCCGCGACCGCGAAGAAGTGCCGGCGGTCGGCGAAGTCGTCTGCGTCGGCGAGCTTGAGCCACGCTTCGTGGACGAGCGCCGTCGGTCGCAACGTCTCGCCCTTCGAACCGCGCAACTGGGCCGAAGCCAGCGCGCGCAATTCGCCGTAGAGCAGTTCGACGAGCCGCACGCGCGCGCCGCCGTCGCCTTCGGCGAGGCGCCGCAAGAGCAGCGTGGCTTCTCCATCGTGGGGTGCGGACATGGCGCGAGTCGGTTGCGACACCGCGGGGCCCGGTCAAGGACGGGTGGCGCGCGTCGGAAGTGTAACCACGGTCGGGGTGGACACGCAGCGGCTGGGTCGGGCCGGATCAGCGGCGTGCTGCGGGTCTCCGGGCGAGCGCGTGACCGAGGGAGCGACGCATCACCGCGCGTCGCGCAACGCCACGACGGCGCGCACGAGTTCGTCGAGCGCAACTTCGGTGGAGAGCTCGCCGGCGAGCCGGCGCGGCCAGAGCGCGAGCTCGAGGTCCGCGATCGAACGCACCTTCGCGTAGTAGCCCGCGACGTCGCCGTAGGCGCGGTGCTCGGGCGCGAGGACGCGGCGCACCGTTTCGGCCGCTTGCACGAACATCAGCGTGTGCGGGACGTCGCGCCACTCGCGTTCGCGTGGACCGATGCCCGCAGCCTCGAGTTTCGCGCGCAGCTTCGTCAGCACGCTCGTCGGCGATGCGACGTCGAGCGCATGGAGCGCCTCGTGCAGGATGCTCTCGTGGAGCAGGGTGCCTGCGTGCGCCCCGAGCGAGACGAAACACACGCCTCGGCCCGCGTCGTCGCGTTGCGTCACCGCGCCCGGCTCCGGCGCGTCGAGCACGAGGTACACGGGGATCACGAGCTCGGCGCGCGAGAACTCGAGCGCGCCGAGGATCGACTCGAACGCTTCCGTCTGTTTCGCGAGCAACGTGCCTTCGAGCTCTCTGCGCGCAGCGACGAGAGCCTTCGCGCGTTCGGCCGCGAGCGTCGAGCGATACACGGGCTCGTAGACGGCGAGCGCGTCGGCGAGCTTCAGTGCATTCGCCCGCAGCTCCAACGTGCCGCCGCTGCGCGTGCGCAGCGTCGCAGGCAGCGTCGCGAACTCACGCTTCGCGCTCACCGCGTCGTCGATGCGAGGCAGGAGCCCTTCGATCGGGCCCCAACCGAGCGGACCGCCGAGCGCGGCATCGAGCTCGCGCGCGACGGCTGCGGCAGCAGCGAGTTCGGCTGGAGTCGCCTGCTCCTTGCTCGCCGCCGCATGCCGCACCATGAAGTAGAGGTCGACGAACGGCGAGACGCGCAAGTCGAGCTTGGGGCCGGCGGTGGTCGGTTCGGCATCCACCTGCGGCGCCGGCGCCTGGGATCGGACCGGACCCGAGACGGGCGCGACGAACGAGGACACGAGGAGGAACGCTGCGATCATGGGGCACTCCGATCCGTTCGAGGGCCGCACACTACGTCGCCGCGAGAGGAGTGTGAACGCGCGGAGCTCGTGTCCTCGGTGGCGTTGCGTGCGGCGGCGGCGCCGAGGCCTGGCTCGCAGGCCCCGGTCGGAGTGCTCCCGGTCGGAGTGCTCCCGGGCGGCGACTCGGAGGCCGTGCACGCGCCGTCGGCGCGTCGAACTCAGCGCGAGAGCCCGATCTGACTCGCGAGTTCGGCGAGTTCGTCGCCGGAAGCCGGCAACGCGAGCAGGAGCTCCTCGGCGTACGGCCGCAGCCACTTCGGCGTTTCGTCGGTGACGTGCGCGCGGCCTTCGAGTCCGAGCAATCCGCGCCATTCGAGCGCCCGCGCCGCGCCCCATTCGGCGAGTGCGTCGTTCGCGGAGCCGCCGCTCGCGTCCGGGCTGCTCTTGAGCCGGTCCGCGATCGCCGTGGCGAGGTCGTGCGCTTCGCGCAGGCCCACGTTCATGCTCTGGATACCGACCGGGCTCGTCATGTGCGCGGCATCGCCGGCGAGCCAGACGCGGCCGGAACCGAAGCTCTTCGCGAGCCGACGTTCGAAGCGCACGACGAGTCGCCAGTCGATCGCGCCGATCTTGCCGTCGAACCATGGCGCGCGCGCGGCGAGCAACTCGCGCAGGTTCGACTCCTCGAGCAGCGGATAACGTCCGGCGCCGAGCTCGAGCACGTTGCGCGACTTCTCTCGCGCGTCGGTCGGGTCGTCGTATTCGGGGATCTCGAAGCTGAAGCGGCACCGACCGTTGGGCAGCGGCCACACGACGTTCGCATCCGTCGGTCGCAGCATCACGCGCAGCTCGTGCTCGAAAGCGAAGTCGGTCTCGAACTCGAAGACGGCGAAGTGTTGCGCTCGACCGACGGAAGGGAACTCGACGTCGAGCCGCCGGCGCACGAGCGAAGCATGGCCGTCCGCACCGACGACGAACGCGGGGCGCAGATCGGCCGAACTCGCGATGCACCACGCCGTGCGCATGACGGCATAACCGACTTGGTCCTTCTCGAGCGCGTCGATCGTGACGTCGACGCTCGCTTCCCGCGGCAGCAGCCGCGCGAGGCGGTGGTTCCATTGGACTTGCACGCCGCGTTCCGCGAGCGCGCCGACGAGCAGCTCCTCGAGCACGCTCTGGCGCAACACGGCGACGAACGGGAACGCGCTCTTCGCGCGCGTGAGGTCGAGCGCCGCGCGCCGCTCGGGGCCGTCGTACACGCCGATCGTGCGCACCCGTTCCGCTGTGTCGAGCACGCGGTGGACGAGGCCGAGGCTCGCGAGCAAGTCGAGCGACTGCGGGTGCAGCGCCAACGCGTACGCGTGTGCGGTCGGCCGCCACGCTTCGTCGACGATCTGCGTGCGCACGCCGCGCCGCGACAAGACCAGCGCCGTCATCAAGCCGACCGGGCCCGCCCCGACGACCAATACTTCAGGGTCTCGCTTGCCGAACATGACGTTCCTCCGTCGCTCGTTCCGAGCGTCGGTCGGACACGGGGGGCGGAGATGTTCGGCGCGCTTCTCGGAAGCTCGTGTGCGCTCCATTCTCCCTCCGCGCGCGCGGGCCGCCAGCCGCCGGACTCCGCGCTGCGTGCGCAGAGTCCAAGTGCGTAGGGTGCTGCGGACCGCGGGGTCCGCGGAGAGTTCGCGCAGCTCGGCGTTCGGTCGTGGCGCGACTTCCGGACGCCCAGCGGGCGGGCTCGCTCGTCGGGGCGAGGGCCGAGTTTTCCGGGGCCGCCGAGGATTCGCGATCGGGCTTCAAGCGCGACCAGGAACGCGACCGAGAACGGCGCGCGTCGGTGGGAGCCGGCACATGCGGGAAGCGCACTACGTGCGAATGACGGCGGGGGCCGTCGTGATCGCTCTCGGTTGGTTCGCCTGGCGTAGCTGGGTCGAGCTCGAGAGCGCTCCGCCGTTTGCGACCAAGCCGCGTTGGACGGCCGCGAACTACGCGCACGCCGCGCGAGCCGTCGCGGCGCTCGGTGGACCGTTGTTGCCAGCACCGACGGACATCGCTGCGCGCGTCGAGATCGTCGACGAGCAAGTGGCCGTTGCTCCGCCGCCGCAGGCCGACGCACCGGCTCCGTGGGAGTTCGTCGACGGCGACGCGCGGTTCGTGCGCGGCCCCGAAGGCACCGAAGAGCTCGCGTCGCTCGCGAACGGGTTCACGCGCGAGTCGCAGCGCGTGCGCGTCTCGTTCAGCGCGTTCGACGCGCTCGCGCGCGGCAGCCTCGTGCCTCTCGAGCTGCCGAGTGGCGAACGTTACCTCGCGCGTGTCGAGAACCTGGTCGCGCACGAAGGCGGCGACCGTTCCTGGACCGGTCACTTGGATGGCTTCGGCAGCCTCCATCCCGTGGTCTTCACCCAAGGCGACGTCGCCACGTTCGCGACGATCGCGGCACCCGGCGGTCTCTACGCGCTCGAAGCGTACGGCGAGGACGGTGTGCTCTTCCGCGACGAGCGCGAAGAGCTGCACGACGCGTCGCAGGCTTGTGAGCTCTACCCGGATTGACGTCATGCATCATCCTCGGCGCCAAACGTTCGGCTCCTGCACCGCGCTGCTCGCCGCGGGGCTCGTCGTGTTCTCGGCGAACGTCGCTGCGGCCCAAGCGACCCCTGCGAACACCAACGTCGACATGCTCGTCGTCTACACGCCCGGCGCGGCGAAGCTCTACGCGAGCGGGATCTCGACGCGCATCCAACACGTGCTCACCGTCGCGAACGCCGCGTTCGCCGACAGCGAAGTCGGGATCACGCTGAGGCTCGCAGGCACGCAACAGCTCGTCTACAGCGACACGGTCAACACGCAGACCGCGCTTTCGGCGATCCAGAAGAAGCTCGCGCCGTTCGGCTCCATCGAGACGACACGGACGCAACTCGGCGCCGACATGGTCGTCTTGATGCGGCCGTACTGCGGCGACGGCATCGCCGGGCTCGCGTACGTCGGCGGCGTCGGCACGCAAGGCAACTTGTCGGGCTACAAGCCGTGGATGTACAGCCACGTCGCGATCAACACTTCGGACTACGTGCTCGCGCACGAACTCGGTCACAACTTCGGGCTCGTGCACTCGCGCAAGCAGGACCCGGCGGGCGGCACGTACCACTACTCCGCCGGATTCGGCGTGCAAGGCGTGATGACCGACGTGATGGCGTACCCGACCGCGTTCGGCACGGGCTACGACACCAAGGTCTACCGCTTCTCCAACCCGAACCACACGGTCAACGGCTACACTTTCGGCGTCGCGTCGTCGAACACGTCGAGCGGCGCGGACGCGGCCGCGAGCCTTAACCTCGTGCGCGACACGGTCGCCGGCTTCAACACGTCGAAGCAGTTCGTCGCGAGCCGTGTCGGCGAGTTCGGCGGTGACGGCAAGAGCGACCTCTTCCGCCACGATCCCGACGACGGCAAGACCTACGCGTGGATCACCGGCGTCTCGAGCGCGCCGACCGACGGGCTCGGCGACGAACTCGCGCTCGAAGCGGAACCGACGGAGATCCTCGTCGCGGCCGGCGATTTCGACGGCGACGGCGCGACCGACGTGCTCCTGCGTTCCGACGCGAAAGCGAACGTCGCGTGCCTGCTCGGCGGGAACGCTCCGCAGCGCGTCGACTATCCGGTCCTCGCCGGCGCCTACTGGCAAGCGGCGGGCAGCGGCGATTTCGACGGCGACGGCGACGACGACCTCGTCTGGCGCAACGCCTTCGACGGTTCCAACGTCGTGTGGTGGCTCGACGGAGCCAATGCCCCGGTCGCGCAGAACCTCGCGAAGTTCGCGGGCGTGAAAGTGAAGCTCGACGCGCTCGGCGACTTCGACGGCGACGGCAAGTGCGACCTCTTCTGGCGCGACTACGCGACCGGCAACCAGTTCGTGTGGTCGATGAACGCGACCGGCGTCAAGTCGACGAGCGCGACCACCAAACTCGCCGACCTCGCGTGGCGCACGGCGGGCGCCGGCGACTTCGACGGCGACGGCGACGACGACCTGGTGTTCCACCACGGCACGACCGGCGCGTTGACGCTCTGGTACATGAACGGCGCGTCGGTCTCGAGCACCGCGGCCGTGCAAGCGACGCAACTTCCGGCGTGGCGCACGCTCGGCATCGGCGACTTCGACGGCGACGGCCGACGCGACGACATCGTCTGGAATCATCCGGCGAACGAAGAGGACGTCGTCTGGACGATGAACGGCGCCGTGCCGACCGCGCAACTCTCCCTGAAGACCGGCAAGAACCTGCTCGAGCAAGTCCAAGCGGTCGCCGACTTCGACGGCGACGGCAAACAGGACCTCGTCTGGCGCGATCCGGGAACCGGCGCGAACGCGCTTTGGCTGATGGACGGCGCGACCGCCGACGAACAGGCGACCGACGCGCTCGTCTCGAGCACGCAACGCATCGTCAAGACCGGCGATTTCGACGGCGACGGCAAGCAGGACTTGCTCTGGCGCGACACGTCGAGCGGGCTCGTCAAGATCTGGTTGATGAACGGCGCGACCGTCACGGCGAAGCACGACGTGACGACGGTCGCCGACGCGAAGAACCAGATCGTCGGTGTCGGCGATCTCGACGGCGATGGCAAGGACGACGTCGTCCTGCGTCACGCTGCGACCGGCGTCAACACGCTCTGGAAGATGAACGGCGGCGCGATCGCGAGCACCGCCCCGTTGACCAAGCTCGCCGATCTCGCGTGGAAGCTCGCTGGAGTCGCCGACCTCGACGGCAACGGCAAGGACGACCTGATCTGGCGTCACGGCACCAACGGCGGCAACGTCGTGTGGCGCATGAACGGCACGGCGGTGACGGCGAGCGCATGGCTCACGCCGCTCACCGATCTGCAGTGGAAGCTCGCGGCGGTGAGTGACTTCGACGGCAACGGCAAGCTGGACTTGCTCTGGCGCCACTCCGTCAACGGCAAGAACACGATCTGGTTCCTGAACGGCACCACGCTCGCGAGTTCCGCAGCGACGACCGCGCTCACCGACACCGCCTGGGCCGTCGACGGCGCCGGCGACTTCGACGGCGACGGCAAAGGGGACGTGCTCTGGCGCCACGCCGCGACGCAGGCACGCACTCTCTGGCTGATGAACGGGGCCACGCCGAGCGCGACGCCGACCATCTACTGACGGTACTGCCACCTGTCGTTGCGCAGGAAATCGCGAGCGGGGTGCAACCAAGCGCGCGAAGGCGAGTCCATGCTGGAAGCCCCGAGGTGTCGTCGCGGTCGCGACGCCGACGTGCAGCGCGGGCGTCGAACCGCGCGAGCTGCGCAAGAGGCCGTCGCCACGATGCGCGGCGAGCCGGTGTGACGCGCGCGTGCCCGCCTCGGCCGAAGCGCGCCGAAGCGCGCCGAAGCGCGCCGACGCGTCCTGCGTGTTGCGGGACCCGCCGTGCCTCGTCGCCGGGGCGCGAAGTTGCGCGAAACGCGCCTTGGCTCGTTCGCGCGCAGGGGTTCTCGTGACCCAACGTCCGGGGCCAGTATCGCGTCGGTCCGAGCGGGCGGCGTGGAACGAGGGCCCACGGACGCGATACGACGGCGCGCGTCGTGGCCTACGCCGTCTCGACGCGGGCGCCGTCGGTCAGCCGAATCCGGCGGCGCGTCCGCAGGGACGTCGGTCCGGGAAGCGGACTGCGCGAAGACACCGCGGGGCTTCCGGAATGGACGTGCGGAAGTCGGCACGGTTGCGCTGCTCCGCGGATTTCCTGCGCACTCACGAGTGGCAGTACCGCTTGGGGCGCACCGGGCGGTGCCGCCGCGGGGCCGTGTTGCGTAGTGGATCCGCGCTGCCGCCGGGCCCACGAGAAAGCGCGTTTGCTTATCGACGCGCTCAGCCTTCTCGTCTCGCGTAGTCGTCCTCGGTCGGCGAGCTTGAGCCCAGCGCTCGGTCGGCAGCCGGCGCGGAAAGGACTCGCCATGTCGCTCTCGCCCCGTTCGTTGCACTCGACCGTCCTCGGTTCCTTCGCGCTGCTGCTCGCTGCGTGCGGCGGAGGTGGAGGCGGTGGATCCGAAAGCACCGTGATCTCAGGTTTCGTGCTGACGCCGGGCGGTCAAGGAGTGCCCGCGCCGCTCGGGGGTCTCGCGCCCGTTCCGGATGGGACACTCGTACGGCTGGCGCGGATCGATGCGGCCGGAGCCCTCGTGGCCGTGCTCGCGGACGACGCGACCAAGTCCGGAAGTTATTCGTTCGACCTCGACGAACTCGGAGTCCGCTTCGCGACGGACCTCGTCGTCGTCGCGGGCGGCGGAGCAGGCGCCATGCGCGCGTGGGCCGTCGAGAAGCGCATCGATGTCGATCCGGTCGCAGAAGCGGTGCTGCAACTCGCGATCGGACAGGCCCCGATGGTCGACGACTACACGCTCGACGAAGCGCGCGATCTCGACGCCGCCGTGCGGCTCTTGTGCGCTGCGGAGGACGTCGTCGCGCAAGCGGACGTCGCTGCGACCGTCGACGCCGTGAAACAAGCGGTCGGTGCGAACGCCGGGCTGACGGCGTTCTTCGCGGCCGCGGCGGGTGCAGGTCAGACGAGCATCGGTCCCGGCGACGTCGGCGACTACTTCCCGCTCGACGTCACGAACGCGTGGCGTTATGCGGGCACGCACACGTCCGCACTAGGGCTCGAGACCTACGTGCACGACGAGCGCGTGATCGCCGAGTCGCTCGGCGTGACCACCGTGCGCTCGACGAACGTGCTCGGCGTGGGCGGTGCGTACGATCAGCGCTACTCGAAGACCGATCGCGCGCTCGTGCTCGTCGGCAGCGACGATCCGGACGATCCGGTGTCCGCGGCGGTCGCACCGTACGAGCTCCTGCGCTTCCCGTTGCGCGCGAACGACGCGTTCGAGCAGTTCGACGTCGACGATCTCGCGGTCGGCGACGTCGACGGCGACGGCAAGGGAGACCACGCGGACTTCCGCTCGGTTTCGAAGTTGATCGGCTTCGAAGACGTCTCGATCGCGGCGGGAGACTTCGCGAACTGCGCGCGCTTCCAGACCAAGCTCACGACGCGGTTCTGGCTGACGTCCGGGATCCCGGCGAGCGCGACGGCTACTGAGACGCTGTGGCTCGCGCCGCGCCGTGGACCGGTGCGCGTGACGGCCGAGCTCTCGGTCCAAGTCGCCGGCGTGAAGACGAGCGAAGGTTGGGTCGAAGAAACGACCGGCTTCCAAGTCGCGGGTGACGGTCACGCGTTCGTGCCTCCGTTCGACGTCGCGGTCGGCGTGATGCCGGCGAACTCCGACCTCGGTTCGCCGGGAAGAGCCGCGGTCGGCTTCGACGGCGGAGAGCACCTCGTCGTCACCGTGCGCGACGCAGGATTCCTCGATCGGTTGGTCGGCGTGCTCGTGGGTCCGACCGGCGCGGTGCAGGACGAGTTCGAGATCGTGCAAGCGACCAGCCACATGTTCGGCGAACCGAGCGTCGCGTTCGACGGCACCAACTACTTGGTCGTCTACGGCGACAACGCGACGATTCGCGGCGTCCGCGTGTCGCCGAACGGCGCCGTGCTCGATCCGGGCGGGTTCGGATTGACGCCCGTCGGCGGGTCGGCGTTCGGCGCGACGGTTTCCTTCGACGGCGCGAACTACTTGGTCGCGTGGAGACGTTGGGACGCGCAGAACGCGAGCGACGTGTACGCGTGTTTCGTCTCGCCCGCGGGCATCGCGGGCAACGCGTTCGCCGCCGCGACGGGTGCTGGAGATCAAGTCGAGCCCGAGCTCGTGTTCGACGGCTCGCACCACGCGCTCGTCTGGCGCAGCGAGATCGCCGGTGTGTCGGCGATCCGCGGTGCGCGGATCACCACGGCTGGAGTCGTGCTGGCGAGCTTCGACGTCGTCGCGGGGTCGAGTGGACTCTCGGCGCCGTCGTTCGCGTTCGACGGGACGAACCACCTCGTGGTCTGGCATCGCGTCCTTTCACCGGGAGGCGAAACGGAAGTGCTCGCACGGCGCATCGCGGCCGACGGCACGGCGCTCGATCTCGCGCCGTTCGCCGTGGTCTCGAACGCTGCGCCGAACGGCGGCGCGCGCGTCGCGTTCGACGGAACGAATTGGATCGTCGCGTGGGACGTGCGCGACTACGACGACGGCGGACTGCATGCGCGGCGGATCAGTCCGGCCGGCGTGTTGCTGGACGGCGCCGCGTCGACGAGCGGGCTTTTGATCGAAGCGCCGACCGACTACGCCGAGCGGCTCGTGCTGCCGACGTGGTGCGTGGGCGACGGCCGGTGCTTGCTCGTGTGGGTCAGGAACCGCGAGGTGAGTGGCACGCTGAAGGACGTCTGCGCGTCGCTCGTCTATCCGTTCTGATCCGTGCAGGGACCGGCGCGCACAGGCCCGGCGCGCGGCCAGCGTGGCATGCACGAGCCGCGGCGCGCGTGTCGAGCGTTCGACGCGCGAGCCGCGGCCTGTTCGGCGTCGTTCGTTGGAGGACGGCCGGTGCGCGTGCAGGTGCACGCGGTGCCTGCGGTCCTCGCGGCGCGCGGCTAACGCTTCGCGGTCGCGCCGAAGGCTTCGGCGAGCGCGAGCTTCATGTGCTCCCAACTGCGCGCGTCCGCTCTTGCGTCGTACGCGACGCCCGGGATGCCGTAGGAGTCGGCGTCCTTGTTCGTGAACGCGTGGACCGCGCCGGCGTAGCTCAGGAACTGATAGTCGAGCTTCGCGGCCTTCATCTGAGCAGTGAACGCAGCGAGTTCCTCCGCCGTCACGAAAGCGTCGTCGCCACCGTGGCAGACCGTGATCGTGCCAGTGATGCGGGCGTTGTCGTCGGGACTGCCGAGCGACGAGAGCTTGCCCGCGTGGAACGGCACGATCGCGCGCAGCGGCGCACCGGTGCGCGCGAGTTCGAGCGCAACGGTCCCGCCCATGCAGTAACCGATCGCGGCGAGTCGTTTCGCATCGACCTGCGGTTGTTTCGCGAGCACGTCGTAGCCGGCTCGCGCGCGCGCCCGTGAACGCGCGAGATCGCCGTAGAGCTCGCTCGACCACGCCTGCGCTTGTTTGGCGTCGCCCGTGAGCTTGCCCTTGCCGTACATGTCGAGCGCGAACGCGACGTAACCGAGCTCCGCCAGCATCTTGGCCCGCGTGCGCATGTACTGACCGTTGCCCCACCATTCGTGGCACACGAGCACGCCGGGTTGCGGCGTCTGCGCGGTCGCTTTCGCGTCGTCCCACGCAAGGAAGCCTTCGAGCTTCACGCCGTCGTGTTCGTACTCGATCGTCTGTGTGCGCAATTCGGCGGCCGCGGGCGCGACGAGGATGAAAAGCAGGGGGACGATGCGAGCGAAGAAGGAGACGAGGCGCATGCGACGGTGCTCGGTGGGTGGATCGGTGGCGGGGGACTCGGGAGGAAGAGCGGCGCGGAGGATAACGAGTCGGCGAGTCGAGCTCACGCGTCGGCGCCCGGCCGCCGCGCGGCCCGCGTGACTCGGCCGCTGCGCGGCAGGAGTGGATCGGCCGCTGCGCAGCAGGAGTGACTCGGCCGCTGCGCGGCAGGAGTGACTCGGCCGCTGCGCGGCCGGCGAGAGGCGACCGCCGCTTAGGGCGTTGCGACGGTGCGCTTTGCGCGATCGTCCGCACGTCGAAGCGGGAGCCCGTCGCAGCCCTCACGGCTGCGGCGGACCGGCGTTCCGCGCGGACCGGTCGCGCTCGGCTCGTCGCACTCGGCGGCCCGCAGAGTCGCGAGTCGCGCGACGGATGAGCGCTTCGTCCCGCGGTGGCCGAATCCGTCTCGCCGCGCGGTCGACTGCGTCGCGCGCCGAACGCTCGCGCGCCGAACGACGCCGTCGCGCGGACGCGAGTCGGACCCGTGGCGCGCGAACGTCGAGTCCGCTTATGCTCTCGATGGTCGCGTCGTGCTCGCGCTCGCTTCGAGCCGCGCCAAGCGAAGTCGACATGTCCCACATCTCGAGACGCGAGTGGTTGCTCGCGACGGGGGCCGCCGTCGCAAGCGTTGCGTTGGCGAAGCACGGATCGGCCGCCGTGCAGACGGGTACGTCGCCGGCGGTCGGCGTGCCGCAGCCGGTCGTCGACACGCTCGTCTTCGTGCCCGGCGGATTCTTCCAGCGCGGGACGACCGCGCCGGTCGCCGACCAACTCGCCGCGCAGTTCGGATATCACCCGTCGTGGTTCGCGGGCGAAGTGCCGGCGGAGCTCGTCGACGTCCCGCCGTTCCTCGTGCGCAAGTACCCGGTGACCTGCGCGGAGTTCGCCGTGTTCTGCGCCGTCACCGGCCATCCGCTGCCGAAGGGTTGGCTGAACGGCCAGATGCCGTTCGGCTTGCACGATCATCCGGTCAGCGGCGTGACGCGCGCGGACGCCGAAGCGTTCGCGGCGTGGCGCGGCATGCGCTTGCCGACCGAAGTCGAGTGGGAGAAGGCTGCGCGCGGAGTCGACGGGCGGATGTTCCCTTGGGGCGACGTGTTCGATCCGAGCGCGTGCCGCTTCGGCATCGATCCCGCGGCGCCCGGGCCGAAGACGAGCTCGGTGTTCGCGCATCCGCAGGGTGCAAGCCCCTTCGGCGTCATGGACACGATCGGCAACGTCGCCGAGTACTGCGCCGACGGACCGGACTCGACCGACGGTTGGATCAAGGGCGGCGCGTGGATCTCGACCGAGATCGTCAATCTGCGCTGCGCCGCGCGCAACATGAGCGGCGCGATCGTCAATCCGAGCGCGTTCTACGGCTTCCGCTGCGTGAAGGACCTCGCATGAGCACGCAGATCCGCTTCACGCCCGATCTCGGACCGATGGGTGGGACGTTGAGCGAAGTCCCGCTGTTTCCCGGCGACGCGTTCCGCCTCAACGTGCCCGAAGCTCTCGGCGACGGCGCGAAAGCGTGCTGGTTCCCGCAGTTCACGTGGACCGAGCTGGCGAACGGCGTCTGGCGTTCGACGGGGCTCGTCAAACGTGAAGTCGACTACCAGATCGTGCTCACGCCGGGTTTCGACACCGTCGATCTGCAGTTCACGGCGAAGAACATCAGCGACCGCGTGTGGTCGACGAGCTTTGCGTTCAATTGCCTCAATTCCCTCCACGCGCCGTCGGTCAACGACTTCGAGTGCGTGCGTATCTGGTCGAGCGACGGCACGGGCTTCAAACGCCTCGTGCAGTTGCCGCGCACGTGGAGCGTGCGACCGACGATCCAGGCCTATGGCGTGGTCGGCGGACCGGCTGCCGCGGGGATCCCGTTCGTCGCCAAGTTCGGTGCGACGTCGAGCGCCGTGCTCGAGAGTTGGCTCGCGCTCCAAGCGCGCGATGGCGCTCGGCTGGTCGCGGTCGCGTCGAAGCCCGCGAGCTTCCTCTTCCAGAA
This sequence comes from Planctomycetota bacterium, assembly GCA_023150475.1. GTDB lineage: Bacteria > Planctomycetota > UBA1135 > UBA1135 > JACRIN01. The sequence continues at coordinate 18,032 of JAKLKU010000003.1, read as the reverse complement.
CATGGAGTATTCCTGCATCCACGCTGCGTCGAGCTTCGGCCCGCTCGCGCCAGGCGAAACCGGGACAGCGTGGACCAGGCTCTACTTCGTGCAGTCGACGCTCGCCGACTGGCGTGTGCGGCTCCAGAGCGAAATGGGGATCTGACGATGCGCGCAGCGGCGCGTTTTCTCGCGAAGCACTCGCTCCTTTTCGCGCTCGCTGCGTGCACCGCAGCGCGAGAGTCGGACGGAGCGCACTCGACGAGCCGGGCTGCCGCGGATTCGGCCTTCGAGATCGGACTGATCGCCGACTGCCAGTACGCCGATGCCGACGCCGCCGGCGAACGGCAGTATCGCTTGGCGCCGAAGAAGCTCGCCGACTGCGTCGACGACTTCGACACGCGTGAACTCGTGTTCGTCGTGCACCTCGGCGACTTCATCGACCGCGACTGGCGGAGTTTCGACGTCGTCGAGCCGATCCTCGACCGAGCACGCGCGCCGCATCACCACGTGCTCGGCAACCACGATTTCTCGGTCGAAGACGCGCGGAAGGAGCTGGTGCCCGCACGCATGGGCGTGCCGACGCGCTGGCGGAGCTTCGTCGAGCGTGGGTGGCGATTCGTGATCCTCGACGGCAACGACGTCAGTCTGCTCGCGCATCCACGCGGGAGTCCGCGCGACGTCGCGTCGCGCGCATGGCACGCCGCGCGCGCGGCGGGACGGCCGGAATGGGGCGGTGCATTGGGCGCCGAGCAGCTCGCGTGGCTCGAGCGCGAACTCGCCAGCGCCGACGCGGCGCACGAACGCGTGCTCCTCTTCTGCCACTACCCGCTGCGTCCGGCGAACGGCAACGAGCTCTGGAACGCGGACGAAGTGCTCGACCTGCTCGCAGCCCACCCGAGCGTCGCGGCGTGGATCAACGGCCACGAGCATTCGGGCAACTACGCGTTCGAGCGCGGGATCCACTGCGTGACGCTTCACGGCATGCTCGATCACTTCGACAACGCGTACGCCGTGCTCGGCATCTCACGCGAGCAGCTCGAACTCGACGGCAGCGGACGGCAGCCGGATCTGTCGTTGCCGCTCGCCGAGCCGTGAAGCTCGACGTGGACGTTCGTTCCGACTGCGACGCGCGTCCGACGCCGTAGCGAGCGACTGCGGACTTCGTCGTACGACCTCTTCGGAGTGAAGTTCGGCGCGTGGGCCGACCGATGGTGGCGCCCGCTCCGAGGCGAGTCAGCGCATCCGCGATCCGTCGCCCTCGAGCGCCCCCTGTCGTCGAGCACCCGCCCCATGACCGAATCCCGGACCACGTCGTCGATCGAACCGCCCGCACCGTTGCCGCAGCGCATGCCGCGCAAGGAGTACGAAGCGCTCAAAGGTGATCTGCAGGTCGAGCTGTTGAAGCTGCAGAGCTGGGTGAAGCGCGAGCGGCAGAAAGTGATCGTGCTCTTCGAAGGGCGCGACGCGGCCGGCAAGGGCGGCACGATCAAGCGCTTCATGGAGCACTTGAACCCGCGCAGCGCGAAGGTCGTCGCGCTCGAGAAGCCGACCGAAGTCGAGCGCGGACAGTGGTACTTCCAACGCTACGTCCAACACTTGCCGAGCGCCGGCGAAGTCGTGTTCTTCGATCGCTCCTGGTACAACCGCGCCGGCGTCGAGCGCGTGATGGGATTCTGCACGCCCGAGGAGCACCTCGAGTTCCTGCGACAGGCGCCGGTGCTCGAGCGCATGCTGGTCAACAGCGGTTTCCACCTGATCAAATTCTGGTTCTCGGTGTCGCGCGAGGAGCAGCGCGCGCGTTTCGAACAGCGTCAGTTCGATCCGCTCAAGCAGTGGAAGCTGAGCCCGATCGACCTCGCGTCGCTCGACAAGTGGGACGACTACACGCGAGCGAAGGAAGAGATGTTCTTCCACACCGACACCGCGGACGCGCCGTGGACGGTGATCAAGTCCGACGACAAGAAGCGCGCGCGGATCAACTGCATCCGCTACGTCCTGCATCGCCTCGACTATCCCGACAAGGACGTCGGCGTCATCGGCGAGCTCGATCCGAAGATCGTCGGCCGCGGCAAGGACGTCTTCGAGAAGGGCGAGAACTCGTTCTTGTCGCGCCACGCGAACGCCAAGGTCGCGTGAAACGCACGCGGCGCGAGCCCGAGCGCTCGCGCCGCAGCTTCGAGACCGAACCCGCGGTCCGGCGGCGTTCGTTCGTCGCGCTCGTCAGGTCTTCGAGCGCGAGCGGTGCTGCTCGATCAGTTTGTCGACCACTTCGGGCTCCGCGAGCGTCGTCACGTCGCCGAGGCCCGTGTACTCGCCGGCGGCGATCTTGCGCAGGATGCGGCGCATGATCTTGCCGGAGCGCGTCTTCGGCAGCCCCGGCGCGACGTGGATCACGTCCGGCGTCGCGAAGCCGCCGATCTTCTGTCGCACCTGCTCCTTCAACGCGCCTTCGAGCTCGCTCGGCTTCGTCTTCGCGAAGTCGGCCGTGAGCAGCACGTACGCGTAGATGCCCTGGCCCTTGATGTCGTGCGGATAACCGACGACGGCCGCCTCGGCGACGGCTTCGTGGGCGACGAGCGCACTTTCGACTTCCGCCGTGCCGAGTCGGTGGCCGCTGACGTTGAGCACGTCGTCGATGCGGCCGGTGATCCAGTAGTAACCGTCCTGGTCGCGCGTGCAGCCGTCGCCGGTGAAGTAGTAGCCCTTGTACTGCGTGAAGTACGTTTCCTTGAAGCGTTGGTGATCGCCCCACACCGTGCGCGCTTGCCCCGGCCACGGCGACGCGAGACACAGCGCGCCCGACACGCCGTTGCCTTCGAGCAACGCGCCGTTCTCCGGATTCAGCACGACCGGTTTCACGCCGAAGAACGGCAGCGTCGCGCTGCCCGGTTTCGTCGGTGTCACGCCCGGCAGCGGCGTGATCAGGATCCCGCCGGTCTCCGTCTGCCACCACGTGTCGACGACGGCGCACCGTCCGTCGCCGACGACGTCGTGATACCACCGCCAGATCTCGGGATTGATCGGCTCGCCGACCGAGCCGAGCAGACGCAACGACTTGCGCGAGTAACGCTTCACGGGCTCGTTGCCCGCTTGCGCGATCGCGCGCAACGCCGTCGGCGCCGTGTAGAAGATGTTGATGCCGAGGTCGTCGACCATGCGCCAGTAACGACCCGGATCGGGATACGTCGGCGTCGATTCGAACATCACCGTCGTCGCGCCGTTCGCGAGCGGCCCGTAGACGATGTAGCTGTGCCCCGTGATCCACCCGACGTCGGCCGCGCAGCAGTAGATGTCGCCGTCGTGGTAGTCGAACACGAGTTTGTGCGTGAACGCGGCGTACACCATGTAACCGCCGGTCGTGTGCATCAGGCCCTTCGGTTTCCCGGTCGAACCCGACGTGTAGAGGATGAAGAGCGGATCTTCGGCGCCCATCCACGCGACCGTGCACGTTGAGCGGTGTTTCTTCATCTCTTCGTCGAGCCAGTGATCGCGGCCGCTCTGCATCGGCACCTGCGTTTCGGTGCGACGCGCGACGAGCACGGTCTCGACCATGTCCATGCCTTCGATCGCACGATCCGCGATCGCCTTGAGCGCGATCTTGCGCCCGCCGCGCAAGCCTTCGTTCGCCGTGATCAGGACCTTGCAGCGTGCGTCGACGATGCGATCACGCAGCGACTCTGCCGAGAAGCCCCCGAACACGACCGAGTGCACGGCGCCGATGCGCGCGCAAGCGAGCATCGCGTAGACCGTCTCGGGGATCATCGGCATGTAGATGCAGACGCGGTCGCCCTTCTTCACGCCGTGGGCGAGCAACACGTTCGCGAGCCGGCAGACGTTGTGTTTGAGCTCGCGATAAGAGATGTGGCGATAGACGCCCGGCTCGTCGGCGGCCCAGAGGAGCGCCGTCTGCTCCCCGCGCTTCTCGAGGTGACGGTCGACGCAGTTGTAGCAGGCGTTGAGGCGTCCGCCGGAGAACCACGCGAAGTCGACTTCCTCGTAGTCGGCGTCGAAGACCGTCGTCCACGGATGGAACCAGTCGATCGCTTTCGCGTGTTCCGACCAGAAGCGCTCGGGATCCTCGAGCGACTGGCGGTACATGCGCTCGTACTGCTGCAACGAGTGGACGTGCGCGCGATCCTTGACGTGCGGTTTGACCGGATAGATGTCTTGGGACACGACTGGGCTCCTCCGACGTTCGCGACGGCGGTGGAATCCGCCCAACGCGCGTCGGTCGCGCGAAACTAGCCGTGGCGCCGGCGCGCCGCCAGTCGTCTCCGGCGGCGCGGTGCGCTTCGAGCGTGGTCGCCCGTTCGGTGCGCAGGTTCCGGTCTCACGCCGTCGCGCCACGCGGCGGGACGAGCGTCTTCTCCTCACCCGCGTTGACCTTCACCGCGGCACCGAGCGCGAGCACGCACCAGAGCAAGTCGAACCCGGAGAAGAACTCGGTCACGTTGTCTGTGAAGATCTGCAGGATCACCGGGTCGAAGTACCACGACGCGAGCTCGGGCTGTTCCGACACGATGACCGCGGCGACGATGAAGTACTTGCCGAGCACGAGTCCGAGCAACGCGCAGATCACCGAGACGACCTGGAGCACGCGCCCTTTGCGCTTCTTCGCGCCGAGGTGCACGCCCCAACCCGCGACGAACCCGACTCCGATCGCGAGGTAGCCGATCTCGAGGTCGAGCGCGACGGCGACGAGCGCCCACACTCCGCCGCCTACCAGCGCACCGAGCAAGCCTCCGCCCCAAGCGCCGAGCATCGCCGACGTGTTGGTCGCCTCCGCGGCGAGGCCAGCCTCGAGCTTGGCGTAACAACTCGCGCAGACACGCTGACCGTTCGCGAGCCCACCGCAGTGGGCGCAGGTCGGTCCTTGGCACAGGGCGCAGTCCTTCTGCGGCCGGACGTGATCGTCGGGAGCGCAGACTCGATCGGCGGACGCGGGATCGGCTGCGGGCGAGTTCTCGGACATGTTCGACTCCGTGGGAAGCGGGGGAACGGAACGCGAAGACCCTGACGATCGAGTCCGAGAAGCACGCGCTGCGCGCCCGCGGCCCTACTGCCACCCGTCGCTGGACAGGAAATCCGCGCGGAGGTGCAACCGTTTCGGGTGAGCGCGATCTTTGCAGACGGGGCGTGGTGCGTCGATCGCACTCCGGCGTAGGTCGCGCGCGTTCCGAGCGGTGGCGGCGACGATTCGAGGGCGCATGCCGCGGCTCCGAATGGCGTGGGGCGACGTGCCCATGGAGCGAGTCCCACGGGCGACCTACGGTCACGCCATGCTGACGCATCCACTCGAAGAACTGTCCGCGCCCACTTCGATCGAGACCAAGAAGAGCGGCGTCTGGCTGCTCGACAATCCCTCGACCAACCAAGGCACGTCGTTCGACCGCGAGCAGCGGCGCTCGCTGCGGCTACACGGCATGTTGCCGTACCGTGTCACGACGCTGGAGGAACAGGCCGCCGCCGCGATCGATCAGATCCGAGCGAAGGCGACGCCGCTCGAGCGCTACATCGGGCTCGCGAGTCTGCAGGACCGCAACGAGGTGCTCTTCTACCGCGTGCTCGTCGATCACGTCGCCGAGCTGATGCCGATCGTCTACACGCCGACCGTCGGCGAAGCGTGCCAGAAGTTCAGCCACATCTACCGTTCCGCGCGTGGGCTCTGGATCACGCCCGACGACCTCGACGACATCCCTACCGTGCTGCGCAACGCGCCGACGAAAGACGTGCGGCTGATCGTCGTCACCGACAACGAGCGCATCCTCGGGCTCGGCGACCAAGGCTGCGGCGGCATGGGCATCCCGATCGGCAAGCTCGCGCTCTACGTCGCGGGCGCCGGCTTGCATCCGTCGAAGTGCCTCCCGATCAGCCTCGACGTGGGCACCGACAACGCCGAACTGCTCGCCGATCCGCTCTACCTCGGCTATCCGAAGCGGCGGCTGCGCGGCCGTGCCTACGACGAGTTCGTCGAAGCTTTCGTGCGCGCCGTGCGCGAAGTGTTCCCGAAAGCCGTGCTGCAGTGGGAGGACTTCCACAAGGACCGTGCGTTCACGTTGCTCGAGCGCTATCGCCGCCGCATCCCGTCGTTCAACGACGACATCCAGGGCACGGCGAGCGTCACGGTCGCGGGCATGCTCGCATCGCTGCGCATCACGGGGCAGCGGATGGCCGACCAACGCATCCTGTTCCTCGGCGCCGGCGAAGCGTGCACCGGCATCGCGCGGCTCGCTGCGCTCGCGATGCGCGCGGACGGAGCGGACGACGAAGTGATCCGGCACTCGATGGCGGCGTTCGACAGCCGCGGTTTCCTGCACGAAGGGCAGCGCATCGACGAGCCGCACAAGCTCGAACTCGCGCTGCCGCTCGCAGCGATGGCGCACTACGGTATCGATGCGACCCGCGCTCTCTCTCCGGTCGAAGTCGCGCGGGCGATGAAACCGACGATGCTCGTGGGCGCGACGGCGAGAGCCGGGACGTTCACGCGCGAGATCGTCGAAGAAGTCGCGAAGCACGTCGAACGACCGCTCGTGCTACCGCTCTCGAATCCGACCAGCAAAGCGGAATGCACGCCCGCGGAGGCGCTTTCGTGGAGCGGAGGCCGCGCGCTCGTCGCGACGGGCAGCCCGTTCGAAGACGTGCTCCACCAAGGTCGCCGGCACGTGATCGGCCAAGCCAACAACGTCTTCATCTTCCCCGGCCTCGGGCTCGGCGCGGCGATCGCAGAGGCGCGCGAGATCACGAACGAGATGTTCCACGTCGCGTCGGCGACACTTGCGCGTTCGGTGAGCGCCGAACGGCTCGCGCGGGGCGCGATCTATCCGAGCCAGAGCGAACTGCGGCGCGTCAGCTTCGAGATCGCGTGCGCGATCGTGCGCCACGCGAGCGAGCACGACCTCGGCCGACGAATTCCCGACGAAGACGTCGAACCGCTGGTGCGCGCGTCGATCTGGGATCCCGCGTACGTTCCTCTAGTCCGCAGCGACAACGAATCACGCGGCGTGCGCGGGTGACCGTGCGCTTCGACGCGCGCGCGTCGAGTGGAGTCAGCGCAGTGCGAGCCGCTGGGACACCGCGGTGATCTCGGGCTCGTCGTCGATGAACGCGACCATCGCGAACACGCGTTCGTGCGCGAGCAACTCGCTCGGGATCGGGATGCGGGCGGTGCCGTCGTCGCCGAGCACGACGGTGAAGGCTTGCGAGCGCGCCAACGCCGCGCGGAAGCTCTCGTCCGCGTCGATCGGCAGTTGCGCAGACGATTCGTTCTGGAGCGAGATGATCACGGTGCCCTGGAAGCGGACGTGCGTGAGTCCGTCGTGCGACGACAACAGCAACTGCGCCTTGAGCCCGGGCAAGTAGGAGACTTCGACACCTTTCGTCACGCCGCCTTCGATCCACGGACTCACGCGCGGGGCCCGCGCCGGGATTCCGTTCAACGGCTCGAAGACGTCTTCGATCGAAGGGCCGGCGAGCACGCCGGCTTCGACGGCGAAGTTCACGAGCAGCCGCGCGAGGATCGCGTAGCCCGGAGGCTTCAGGTGGCAGTCCGGGAAGACGAGGTGACTGCGATCGACACGTGCGAGCGCTCGAGCGAACGCCGGGCGCGGATCGAAGAGCAACAGGCCGAGGTCGCGTGCCGACTCCCCGAGTGCCGCGTTGATCGGTGCGAACGTGTTGTTGTCCTCGAAGTACAGACACACGATCGGCAGCGCTCCGGCGGCGCGCGCTCTCGTGGCGATGTGCGCGAGGTCCTCCCGAATCCACAGCGCGACCTGCTCCTTCGAAGGGTTGCCGAAGTGCATCAGGAACGAGCGATCTTCGTTCTGGCGATCCGCGAAACGCAGTCGCGAGAGCGCGGGCGCCACCGATTCGACCGCGGAGGCCGCCATCCGATTGCGCGGCTCGACGGCGTGAGCCTCGAAGTGTTCCTGCGTGTTCTTCCAAGTCCGCCGCAGCAAGTTGACCGCGCGCGAACGCGCCAGCCAATCGTCGAGTCGATCCTCGGGCCGAATCAGATTGCGGTCGTTCACGCCACACAGGATCAACAGCACGCGCGGACGAAATCGATCGAGATCGGTCGCGAGTTCCGCGTCGACGATCCACGTTGGTTTCCCCGGCACTCCGCGATTGACGACGCGGGCCGGCGAGGCGCCTCGGTCGCGCAGCAGTCGTTCGAGTTGCGCCGGATAGGCGAGTTCCTTCGGCACGTTCAGTCCGAACGTGTTCGAGTCTCCGACGCACAAGGCGAAGCAACTCCCGTCGCCTTCGCCGGCACGATCGCCACGAACGAAGTTCGCGCTCAACTGGAGCGCGAACTCCAGCAGCACGAAGGCGAGCAGGAACCCGAGGACGAGCGCGAGCAGTCGACGAGCGATCAGCCCGCATACGACTTGGAGCCGGGCCACGAATGCAGATGCTAACTCGGATTCGCGACGCCACCGGTGTTCACGCGTCGAGTCCCCGTTCGCGTGGCGCGCACTCCTACGCACCGAAACGTCTGGAGCGAGCGCCGTCGCCGTAGCGGACTACGCACCTCGGCGTAAGCAGCGAGCCGGCGCGCCGCGACGTGCTGCGCCGCGACGCACTCGCAAACCGGATCACACGAGGCGATCGTTGCGCCCCGAACGAACGGCGGCGACGTCTTACGATCACGCGCGACACGTTCGGCTCGCAGCTCGCGCACGCAATTGCGCTCGAGCAACCACGCGCCGCCGAACGCCGTCGCCACCGCTCGAGCGCGTTGCACGAACGCGGACGCGCCTTCGAATCGGTCGTGGCGCGTCGCGTGCGCATTGTGTCGACACGCTTTGCGCTCTTCGGCGAAGGCTCTCCGGGGCAGCGATCGAACGAGCCCCTGATACGTTGACGACTCGACGTCGGCGAAGCGGAGGAACGGCTTCCGAAGCGGGAGCCGCGCGGCCGGCGTCGCGAAACCGCTGACGCACGACCGACGATTCGAGTGACTCCGATGAAGACGACCCAACCGATCCACGAGCCCCACAAGATCAAGACCGTGCGTCCGGTGGCGTTCCCGACGCTGGAGGAGCGCAAGCGCTTCCTGATGGACGCGCACTTCAACGTCTACAACCTGACGCCGTCGCAGATCACCTTCGACATGGCGTCGCTCGGCACGAGCGCGTACAGCCAGGAGCAGCTCTCCGGCGAGCTCGTCGGCGACGAAGCCTACGCCGGTGCGCGCAACTTCGAGACGTTGGTGAAGAGCGTGCAGCGCGTCTTCGGTCACACCTACGTGTGCCCGACGCACAACGTGCTCGGCAGCGTCAAGCTTCTCGACGCGACGCTCTCGAAGAAGGGCGGGATGCTCGCCAGCAACGCGCGTGGTCGCATCGACGTGCTCGCGCCGCGCGGCATCGAAGTCCACGACGTGCGCGACCGCGAAGAGCCGGTGTTCACAGGCAACGTCGACCTCGCGGCGCTCGAGCGCGAGTTGCGCGCCGACAACGTCTGCGCGATCAGCATCCACACCTACGCCGACGGCCGCCACCCGGTCAGCCTCGCGAACCTGACCGCCGTGCGCGCGGCCGCGGAGAAACGTGGCGTCCGCCTGGTGCTCGATGCGTCGCGGATCATCGAGAACGCGTGGTTCATCCAACGCTACGAGCCCGGCCAGGACTCGCGCTCGATCGCCGACATCGTCCGTCAGCTCGTCAAGACGAGCCACGTGATGCAACTCGACGGCGCGCAGGACCCGAAGTGCAACACGGGTGGTCTCCTGACGACCGACAACCCGGCGGACCACGAGCTCTTCATGAACGAAGTGGTCGTCTACGAAGGGCTGCACACGTACGGCGGCATGTCCGGACGGACGATGGAGGTGCTCGCGCGCGGCATCGACGAGATGTGCGACGAAGCCGAAGTGCAATGGGTGATGCACCAGACGCAGCTCTTCAACGAGCGCCTGCGCGCGGCTGGCGTGCCGCTCGAGTTCGGTTGCGACGGCGCGTACCTGGTCGCGAAGGCATTCTTGCCGCACGTCAAGGAGCACGCGCAACACGCGCTGGCCGCGGCGCTCTACCAATCGAGCGGCTTGCGGACGCTGGTCACGGGTCTCGTCGGCCGCGACGACCTCGTGCCGGTGCAGATTCCGCGGCTGGCGATGACCAATTGGCAACTCGCGCAGGTCGCGGATGCGATCGTCGCGCTCTATCGACAACGCGATCGAGTCGCCTCGCTCGAGCTGCAGCACGGCTCGAAGTGGCACGACGCGCTGCGGTTCCGCTCGGTGTTCGCCGACCTCGAGACGTACGCGTTCGACTGCTTCCCGTTCACGATCCACACGCTCGAGCGCATCGCGCAGACGTCGCGCGAAGAGCGCGAGAAGCTGATCCGCGACGCCGGCTGGAACACGTTCCTGCTGCCGAGCGCGCAAGTCGCGATCGACCTGCTGACGGACTCCGGCACGTCGGCGATGAGCACCGAACAGTGGGCCGCCTACTCCGCCGCGCGCGCGACGCCGGGCACCAGCGAGGCGTACCACGAGTTCGTGGCCGCGCTCCAGGAGATCTACGGCTACCGCCACATCCTGCCGACGCACCAAGGCCGCGCCGCCGAGCACGTGCTCAGCCAAGCGATGATCAAGCCGGGGCAACTCGTGCCCGGCAACATGTACTTCACGACGACGAAGCTCCATCAAGAGCTCGCGGGCGGCGTGTTCGTCGACATCATCGTCGACGAAGCCCACGATCCGGCGAGCCACCATCCGTGGAAGGGCGACATCGACCTCGCGAAGCTCGAGCGATGCGTGAAGGAGCACGGGCCCGAGAAGATCGCGTACATCTCGTTCGAGCACACGGTGAACATGGCCGGCGGCCAGCCGGTCTCGATGCAGAACATGAAGGACGTGTACGCCTACTGCTCGGCGCGCAAGATCCCGGTGTTCTTCGACGCGACGCGCGCCGCGGAGAACGCGTACATGATCCAGAAGCGCGATCCGCGCTACGCGAAGACCAAGGTCAAGGACATCCTGCGCGAGATGATGCTCTACGGCGACGGCGCGACCGTCTCCGGCAAGAAGGACTTCTTGATCAACATGGGCGGCGTGCTCGCGTTTAAGGACAACGCCGAGTGGGCCGAGCGCTGCGAGGACCTCCTGCGCGTCTACGAAGGCGGCGTGCGCGACGGCGGCTTGCCGGCGGCGGATCTCGCCGCGATGGCGAAGGGCGTGCACGAGATGCTCGACGACCGATACATCCGCACGCGCGTCGAGCAGTCGGCGTACCTCGCGCAACGGCTGATGGACGCCGGAGTGCCGATCGTGATGCCTCCGGGCAGTCACGCGATCTTCATCGACGTCAAACGCTTCCTGCCGCACGTCGATCAGGACGAGTACCCGGCGCAGATGCTCGCCGCGCAGATCTTCGTCGAGACCGGAGTGCGCGCGATGGAGCGCGGCAACGTGTCGAAGGGCCGCGACGCGAAGACCGGCAAGAACTATCGGCCGGCGCTCGAGCTCGTGCGCCTGACGATTCCGCGCCGCGTCTACACCAACGACCACATGCGCGCCGTCGCCGACGGCATCATCCGGCTCTACGAGCGTCGCCACACGATCCACGGTCTGCGCTTCGTGCACGAGCCGCCGATGCTGCGCTTCTTCCAGGGCCGCTTCGCGCCGCTCGAGCCGCAGGAGCGGTCGCGCGAGCCCGAATCACGCGCGACGCCGAAGCCGGCGGCCGTCGGCACGCGTCACTGAGCCGATCGAAAAGGAACCGGCCGGGCGACTCGTGTCGTCCGGCCGGGCGTTCGAGCGAATCCAGGAGTCGTCAGCGCGACGCGGCGCCGCTCGCGAGCGGCACGCCCCACGGATCGAGTTCGATCGGTTCGCCGTAACCGAGCTGCGCGAGCTCCGCGCCGATCTTCGCCTTGTCGCCGACGACCAGGATCACCATCGCGTCCGGGTGGATCGCCTTCGGCGCGAGCGCGTTGAGGTCCGCGAGCTTCACCGAGCGCAGGTAGCCGAGGCGGCGATCGACGTAGTCGTCGGGATAACCGAGCTCGCTGATGCGCTCGACGAGCGACTGCAGCGCGCGCGTCGACTCGTAGTCCTTGTTCGCGCTCGAGAGCAGCGCGTCCTGCGTGAAGGCGAGCTCCTCCGCCGTGATGCCTTCGCGGATCTTCGTGAGCTCCTTCATGAACTCGACGATCGACGGAGCCGTGTCCGCGGTCTTGACCGCGGCCGACGCCGTGAACGCGCCGGGCCGCACGCCGGCGTCGAACGACGTCCGCGCGCCGTAGGTGTAGCCCTTGTCCTCGCGCAGGTTCATGTTGACGCGGCTCGAGAACGCGGCGCCGAGCGGATAGTTGAGGACCTGCAGTGGATAGAAGTCGGGATCGGTCGCCGACACGCTCGGATGGCCGATGCGGAGCTCCGATTGCGCGGCGCCGGGCTTGTCGAGCAAGTAGAGCCGCGTCTTCGCGATCGCGACGGGCTTCGGCTCCGTGCGGCTCGATGCCTCGGCGACGGTGGGCGACTGTTTCCACCGCGCGGTCAGCGGCGCGAAGAGCTCGACGAGCTCCTTCTCGCCCTTCGCGCCGACGTAGACCAGCCGCGCGCCGTTCGGTCCGCCGTGCGTGCGCCAGAAGCCCTTGACGTCGTCGAGCTTCAGCGCCGCGACGGACTCGCGCGTGCCGCTCGCGGGCAAACCGAGCACGTGCTCGCCCCAGAGCAACCGCCGGTAGGCGTCGCCGGCGAGCACGCGGATCTGATCACCGCGCGTGTCGATCGCGAGCAAACGCTCCTTCTGCAAGCGCGCGAAGTCCTCTTGCGCGAAACGCGGCGCAAGGATCACCTCGCCGAGCAGCCCGAGCGCCTTCGGCAAGTGCTTGTCGAGGCACGAGAGCGAGAACGTGATCTCGTCGTCGCTCGCGCGGACGCTGAGCGACGCGCCGAGGCCGTCGAGCTCCTCCGCGAACGCGACCGACGACAGCGATTGCGTGCCTTGCTCGAGCATCTCGGCGACGAGCGACGCGAGTCCGAGCGTCTTCGGCGTCTCGAGGATGCGGCCGGCGGGCACGCTGAGCGACAACGTGCTCACCGGGAGTTCGTTCCACGGCGACGCCGTGACCGAGACGCCGTTCGCGAGCTTCGCGTGCCACACCTTCGGCGAGCGGAACGTCGGCGCGGGCCCGGCCGCCGGCTTTTGCGTGCGGTCGATTTCCTTCGCGACGGAGGGCGCGGACCACTTCACGTCGCTCTTCGAGCCGGGCAACGCGGCGTCGAGCTTGCCGGTGGGCACCACCGAGAGCTCGATGCGCGACTTCCCGAGCACGTACGTGCGCAAGACGCGGCGCAGATCGTCGGTGGAGACCGCGAGGTGTCGCTCCATGTCCGTGCGGTAGTAGCCCGGATCCTTCAGGAACGTGTTGTAGTTCGCGAGCATCGACGTGCGCGACGAGACGGTCTCGTAGCGCCGCACGAAGCCTGCTTCGTAGCGGTTCTTGACGCGCTGCAGGTGCTCGGGATCGACGCCGTTCCGGTCGAGCTCGGCGAGCAGCTCGTCGATGCGCTTCGCGAGCGTCTCGAGCGTCACGCCCGGGTGCGGTTTGACCTCGATCGCGAACGTCCCGGCGATCTCGCTCGCTTGGTGGAACGCGCTGACTTCGCTCGCGAGCTCCGCGTCGATCGTCAACGCCTTGTCGAGCACCGAGGACTTGTTGGTCGAGAGCACGGACGCGAGGAAGTCGAGCGCCGCCGCGTCTTCCGAGTACGCCGGCACCGCAGGCCAGACGAACGTGAGCTGCGGCAGCTTGACGCGGTCTTCCATCACGATGCGCTTCGACTCGGCGAGCACCGTCGGCCGCGGCAACGGCTTGTCGACCGACGGTCCGCGCGGGATCGCACCGAAGTACTTCTCGGCGAGCGCGAGCGCCGTGCTCGCGTCGACGTCGCCGCCGATCGCGAGCGTCGCGTTGTTCGGTCCGTACCAGCGCGCGAAGAACGCCTTGACGTCGTCGAGGGTCGCGGCGGAGAGATCCTCTTGGCTGCCGATCGTCAGCCACGAGTACGGATGGTCCGGCGGATAGAGCGCGGCGGCGATCACGCCTTCCGCTTGGCCGTACGGCCGGTTCTCGTAGTTCTGTCGGCGCTCGTTCTTCACGACGTCGCGTTGGTTGTCGAGCTTCGCCTGCGTCATCGCGGGCAGGAGGAAGCCCATGCGGTCGGCTTCGAGCCAGAGCGCGAGCTCGAGTTGATTCGACGGCAGCACTTCGAAGTAGTTGGTGCGGTCCTCGGTCGTCGAGCCGTTGAGCGTGCCGCCGGCCTCGGCGACGAGCTTGAAGTGCTGGTCGTCGCCGACGTGCTGCGAGCCCTGGAAGAGCATGTGCTCGAACAGGTGCGCGAAGCCGGAACGCCCGGGCACTTCGCGGCCGCTGCCGACGTGGTAGTAGACGTACACTGCGACGACGGGGTCGGAGTGGTCCTCGTGGACGATCACTTCGAGCCCGTTCTGGAGCACGAACTTCTGGTAGGGGATCGCGATGTCCTGCGCGGACGCCGTGAGACCGAGAAAGCCGAGCGCGAGGGCGGGGAGGATGCGCATGGGGTGCCTTGTTCCTTGCAGGGGCCGGCGGGGGAAGCCCAGAGGATAGCTTCGTGGCTCCGGCCGCCGCCTCGCGGTCGTGTTTACGATCCGTGCGTCCCACGGGCGGTGCAACGGCCCGTCGCCGACGCCGCGGGCGGGCCCGAGCTCCTCCGTGCCGCCGCTTGGCGGCGACCGGTCGGCGCGGCGCACGCTGCGAGTTTCCGAGGAACACGAAACTCGACGACCACGAGCGGACACCAGCCAGGACCGCCGTGCTCGCGCGAGCACGGAGTGTCGCCTCGGCCCCAGGAACGAGTTCCCACACCATGCGTCGACTGCTTCCGTCCCACGCGTTCCGGTTCGCTCGGCGAAGTGTGCTGCTCGCTTGTTTCGCGACCGCGTCCGGTTCGCTCGGCCGAGCCCAGCTTCCGATCGAGCGTTTCGATTCGGCGCGCCTGCCGGTGCACACCTTCTCGGCGATCCTCGACGCGCAGCCAGCGCACTTCGATCACGACGATCATCCCGATCTGCTGTTGAGTCATTGGGATACGAAGGAGATCGAAGTCCAGCTCGGCGTCGGCGACGGGACGTTCCAAGCGCTGCCGCGCATCGCGCTCCCGAGTTTCCCCACGTGCCTCGCGACCGGCGACGTCGATCTCGACGGCGAGCTCGACGTCGCGGTCGCGATGCAGACGACGCAGGACGTCGTCGTGCTCTTCGGTCAAGGTGGCGGCAGCCTGGGCGCGCAACTCGTGCTGCACGCGACGACGCAATCCGGCACCGAGATGAACTCCTGCACGCTCGCGGACGTCACCGGCGACGGCAAGCTCGATCTCGTGACGAGCGCGCAGACCAGCGGTGGCACCGCCGGCGAGATCACGTTGCTCGCCGGCGACGGCCTCGGCGGTTTCGCGGCGCCGGTGCAGCTCGTGAACACGTCCGGTCGCAACGTGTTCCGCGTGGAGCTCGCCGACCTGACGCACGACGGCCGTCTCGACCTCGCCTTCGCGAACTCGTCGAGCGTCGGCACGGTCGAGGTGTATCTGGGTCAGGTCGGCGGCAGCTTCGCGTTCCACGCGAGCGTCGTCGCCGCGTCGCTCACGCGCGACGTCGTGCTCGTCGACATGAACGACGACGGTGACGTCGATCTCGTCACGTACGCGAACCACGGAGCGTCCGAAGCGCAGATCTTCCTCGGCGACGGCACGGGCGCGTTCGTGCTCTCCGACAGCGTCGTGACCGACAACACGACCGGCGGCTTCGCGCCGTCGCGTCAGATCGCGGTCGCGGACTTCGACGGCGACTTGGCGCTCGACGCCGCGTTCGTCGGCTCGTCGGTCAGGCGCATTGCGGTCGTCCGCGGCGACGGCAACGGCCAGTGGACCACGCAGAGCTTGTACCCCGCGGGCAAGACGGCGACGTCGATCGCGAGCACCGACGTCGACTCGAACGGCATCGCGGACCTCGTCGTCGCGAACTTCGAAGCGCACGACGTCTGTCTGATGCTCGGGCGCGGCGGCGGCGCGTTCGACGTCTACCAACCGCAGGTCGGCGGCACCGGCTCGTTGACCGACGGGTTCGCGGGCGACGTCACCGGCGACGGACGGCCCGACATCCTCGCGACGCGCTTCAACCCCGGTGCGTTGGTGTTGGTGCGCGGCTTCGGCAACGGCTCGTTCAACACGCCTCAGGTCTTCGCGGGCTCGACGACGTTCGCCGCGCTCGCCGTCGGGGACCTCGACGCCGACGGCGATCGAGACGCGGTCGCGGGAGGCGGCGGAGGGCTGCACCGCTTCACGAACCTCGGCGCGGGAGCGTTCGGCGCGCAGACGGTGTATCCGATCTCGATCTCCGGCACGAACTACGGCGCCCTCGACGTGCAGCTCGCCGACGTGAACGCCGACGGGAAGCTCGACGCGGTCGCCGCCGTGGCGACGCCGGCGCACCTGGTGACGCTGCTCGGCGACGGTTTCGGCGGGTTCGGTCCGGCGGTGGCGACCAGCGTCGCGAACGGTCCGGCGTACCTCGCGCTCGGCGACTTCGACGCCGACGGCTGGCTGGACGTCGCGGCGTCGTCGAACTCGTTCTCCGGCGTCGAGGTGTTCTTCGGCGACGGCTCCGGCGGGTTCGTCGGCGGCGTGGCGCTGACGGCCATCGGACCCCTGAACCGCGTGGTGGCCTCCGACTTCGACGGCGACGGAGCTCTCGACCTAGCGGCGAGCACCATCAGCTTGCCCGGCATCGTCGTGTGGCTCGGCAACGGCAACGGCACGTTCGCGGCGTCGACCACCGCGGGCGGCGGCTTCGCGTCTCGTGGCTTGATCACTGCGGACGTCGACAGCGACACGCGACCGGACCTCGCCGTCGTCAACTACAACGGACTGTCGATCGGTCTCTACCTGAACTCGGGCACGGGCGTGTTCCAGGAAGACGCGCGGTTCGGCATCCCGAACGAGTTCTCGACGAGTCTGGTCGCCGCGGACTTCGACCTCGACGGACGGCTCGACCTCGCGGCGCTCAACAACCAAGGCGCCGGCATCCACGTCAAGTTGCAGCGCCCCGTCTTCCCGACGTGCACGGGGTCCATCCAGACGTACTGCACCGGCAAGACCAACAGCCTCGGCTGCGTGCCGATCATCGGCACGCTCGGCGCGCCGAGCGCGAGCGCCGCGTCCGGCTTCTCGTTGCGCGAGTTCCACGTGCTCAACAACAAGTCGGGCCTCTTCTTCTACAGCGTGACCGGCAAGCAGGCGGTCGCGTTCCAGGGCGGCACGTTGTGCGTCAAGCTCCCGATCAAGCGCACGCCCGTGCAGAACTCGGGCGGCAATCCGCCGCCGAACGATTGCAGCGGCAGCTACACGCTCGACTTCAACGCGTGGATCGCGGGCGGCACCGACCCCAACTTGGCGGCGAGTGTCGAAGTGTTCGGGCAGTTCTGGTCGCGCGACGCAGGCTTCGCGCCGCCGAACAACACGAGCCTGAGCTCGGCGGTGCGCTTCACGATCTGCCCCTGATCCGGACCCACCGGTCGCGGGTCTTCGGAAGCGCGACGGCCTGACGCGGGCGGGGCCGGCGGCGCGAGCGCGCGATACTGCCCCGCGTCGTTGCGCCGAAAATTCGGGCGCGGCTGAAACCAAAGCGGGTTGTGGCGGTCTTTGTCTGGCGTACGGAGTTTTTCTGGAGACCGCCGATGCACTTTCACCCGAAGTTCTGTCCCCGTCCCGACTGCCCCTCTCACGCCGGTTCGCCCTTCCTTTTTCGCCGCCGCGGCTACTTCCGCCGGCGCTGCGATACCCGCAAGGTCGCGCGCTTCCTCTGCCTCACCTGCTCGCGCGGCTTCTCCTCGCAGACCTTCCGCGTCGACTACCGCCTGAAACGCCCCGACCTGCTCGTGCCCTTCTTCTACGACCGCGTCTCGAAGGTCACGCACCGCCAGTCCGCTCGCAACCACCGCTGTTCGCGCACGACCGAGCAGCGCCACTTTCGCCTGCTCGTCCGACACTGCGGCGACTT
>JAKLKU010000039.1 GCA_023150475.1 Planctomycetota bacterium | reverse complement strand
AAGGGCGAACCGGCGTGAGAGGGGCAGTCGGGACGGGGGCAAAACTTCGGGTGAAAGTGCATCGGCGGTCTCCAGAAGAACTCCGTACGCCAGACAAAGACCGCCAGAACCCGTTTTGGTTTCAGCCGAGCCCGAATTTTCGGCGCAGCGACGCGGGGCAGTATCCGCTTGGCCGATCACGTTGCACGCCGAGAGCGCCGACACGTTCGCGTACCGCGTGGTCGACGCGAGCGTGCGCTTCCACTTCGACGGCGCCCTACCGGCGACGCGTCTGTCGTACCTCCGCGGCGCGTACGCACAGCCCGCCGAGCGGCTCCCCGACGACGTCTGGCAACCGCGCGAGCCGAGCGAACTCGCCGTGTTCCGCGGGCGCTTCGTCTCCGACGAACTCGGCGTCGTCTACACGGTCGAGCAGGGAACGAACGGTCCACGCATCCCGTTCGTGCGCCGGGACGCGCTCGAGCTCGTGCCGCTCGCTCGCGACGCGTTCGCCGGCCGCGATTCGTCGGTGAAGTTGCGCTTCGTCCGCGACGCACGTGGTCTGCCGACGGAGCTCTTCGTGTCGCTCGTCGACGCGCACGACGTGCGCTTCACGCGGGTGCCGTAGCGGCACGAGCGCGAGTTCGTGCTGACGGCGCGCTTGGGCGTCGGCCCCGTGCTGCGCAACGTGCTGAACGCGGCTGCCCACCCGGCGACCCGGAAGGAACTTCCACTCCGTGCGAGCGAGTGCGCAGGCGAGCGCCGGATTCGGGACGTCGAACTCGACGAGGCGACCCGTCACTGGCCCCTCACTCCCTGCGGGTCGATACCCGAATCCGCCGCATAGGTGCCCAACTCTCCAATGGACCTTCCGCATCGCTCACCGAGCCACCGGCTCGCCGCCGCCGCATTCGCATGCGTCGTCGGCGCGGCGAGTGCGCAGGCGCAAGCCGTGCGGGAAGCGCAGACCGATCTGACCGAGCTCTCGCTCGAGGACCTGCTCGACATCGAAGTCGAAGTGGTCCGCGGTGCGAGCCGGCGCGCGCAGTCGAACCTCGAAGCGCCGAGTGCGGTCACCGTGGTCGACGCCGGCGAGCTCGCGCTCTACGACCGCCGCACGCTCGCCGAAGTGCTGCGCTCGGTCAACGGCTTCGACGTCACCAACGACCGCAACTACGAGCACGTCGGCGTGCGCGGCTTCAATCCGCTCGGCGACTACAACAGCCGCGTCTTGCTGTTGCTCGACGGCCACCGACTGAACAATTCGATCTACGACACGGCGACGATCGGCCGCGACTTGCCGTTCGACCTCGCGCTCGCGAAGCGCGTCGAGATCGCGCGCGGCCCCGGTTCGGCGCTGTACGGCAGCAGCGCGTTCTTCGGCGTCGTCGAACTGACGCCGCGCACCGGCGCCGACGTCGACGGACTCGAGCTGTCGGCCGGCGCGGGCAGTTTCGGCTTCGTCGAAGGGCGCGCGACGTACGGCAAGGCGCTCGACGACGGCAGCGAGTGGCTCGTCTCGACGAGTGTCTTCTCGAGCCGCGGTCCGGAGCTCTTCTACGACGAGTTCGCGAGCACGCCGAGCGGCGGAGTCACCGACGGCGCCGACTACGAACACGGCTACAGCCTCTACTCGAACTGGAAACACGGCGATTGGACCGTCTCCGGCGGATGGGGCAGCCGCGAGAAGGGCATTCCGACCGGCTCGTTCGACACGGTCTTCGACACCGACAACCACACCACCGACGCGCAAGGTTTCGTCGACGTCGCGTGGCGGCCCGAGCTCACGGAGAGCACGCGTCTCGAAGCGCGGCTCGGCGCGGATCGTTACGAGTACGACGGCTTCTACACCTACGACATGACCGGCAGCGGCGGCGCCGCGAAGGAGCCGTACTACGACTCGGCGGACGCGTTCGACGCGACCGCGAGCGTGCTCGTCACGACGACGGCGTGGGACGCGCACACGACGACGCTCGGCGCGGAGCTGCGCCGCAACTTCGAGCTCGACCAACTCGGTTACGACGCGCTCGGCACGTACGTCGACGAAGCGCGCGACGGCGAGACGTGGGGCGTCTTCGCGAACGACGAGTGGCGCTTCGCCGAGGACTGGCGGCTGCATGCAGGCGTACGGCTCGACGGCGCGACCGACGTCGATCAGGAGCTGAGTCCGCGGCTCGGCCTAGTCTGGCTGCCGGACGAGCAGACTGCTTGGAAGCTGCTCTACGGCCGTGCGTTCCGCGCGCCGAACACCTACGAGAACTACTACGACGACGGCTTCTCGGTCGTGCCGAACTCCGCGCTCGATCCCGAGCGGATCGAGACGTTCGAGTTCGTGTGGGAGCACATCGTCGAACGTGCGTGGCGGGCGAGCCTCTCGCTCTACCACTACCGCATCGAGGACATGATCGTGCTCGCGCCGGACACGGTGAGCGGCGTCGACACGTTCCAGAACCTCGAAGCAGCGCGCGCCAACGGCATCGAGGTCGAGTGTGAGCGCACGTTCGCTCGCGGCGCGCGCGTGCGCGCGAGCCTCGCGTTGCAGAAGGCGGAGAACGTGACGTTGGACGAGGAACTCGCCAACTCGCCGCGTGAGCTCGGTAGGCTCGCGTTCGAGGCGCCGATCGTCGGCGAGGACGTTTGGTTCGCGCTCGAAGCGCGAGCGACCGGCTCGCGGATCCTGTGGACCCGCGACGAGGGCCAAGGCTTCGTCGTGCTCGACGCGACGCTCTTCGCGCAGCGCATCGCCGACGGCGTCGAGTTCTCCCTCGGCGTGCACAACCTGTTCGACAGCGACGTCTACGATCCGGTCGGCAGCGAGCACGTGCAGGACTCGCTCCTGCAGGACGGCCGCACGCTGCGCGTGCGCCTCACGATCTCGCGCTGACGCGCGCGGCGAATCGACCCGCCTACGCGACGAGTTCCTGGAACTCGGGCAGGCCGCGCAGGACGTCGAACTCGGCGTTGCGGGCTTCGGCGCGGACGTAGAAGCCGCGCGCTTGCGCCGCCTTCAGCGCGTCGAGCGCTTCGACCGCGTTGCCGAGCAGCGCGTGCACCGACGCGCAGTGGAACGCCGTGAAGCCGTCCTTCGGCGCGAGATCCCTCGCCTTCGCGAGCTCGGCGAGCGCTTCGTTCTGCAAGCCCATCCGCGCGAGCAGCATCGCGAGGTGCACGCGCGCGTCCTGATCGTCGGGGACGGCTGCCAAGTGTTTGCGCGCGGCGCCGATGCCGGCGTCGGCGACTTCGAGGCCTTCCTGATACCGGTCGAGGTGGTTCAGGACGTTCTGCAAGTGGTCGTACGTCGAGATGTACGTCGGCTTGATCGCGATCGCGCGGCGCAAGAGCGGCGACGCGGCCTTGTAGTTGCCTTCGCGCGCGAGCAACGCACCGAGCAGGCGATGGGCGAGCCACTCGTTCTGGCTCAACTGGATCGCGAGGCGATACTCACGTTGCGCATCGACGGTCGCGCCGCGCAAGTGGTACGCGAAACCGAGCGACGTGTGCGCTTCGGCGCAGCTCGGGTCGAACGCGAGCGCGCGTCTCGCGTGCTCTCGAGCCTCGTTCAGGAACGACTCGTCGCCGTCCCAGTACAAGAACTTGCGCGCGAGCGCTTCGGCGAGGCCGGCGTACGCGAGCGCCGATTGCGGATCGGCTTCGAGCGCGCGACGGAACAACGTGATCGACGCGAGCAGATGCCGCGTCATGCCGCGGTGCAGGACGCCGTGCGCCTTGTACGCGAGCTCGCGCGCCGCTTTCGGGTCGCGCGCGGCCGGTTCGTCGGGCCGCAGCGCGTTCTCGGCGAGCTTGCGCTTCAGCGCGCGCACCGACGAACGCACGAGCATCGCTTGGAGGTCCCACTCCTCGCCTTCGTGCTCGATCCGTTCGTGCCAGACTTCGCGCGTCTCCTCGCACCGCGAGTTCTTGCACTGATCGAGCGCGAGCTCGAGCGTGCCCTTCGCGCCGACGAGCTTGAACGCGCCGCGCAGGTAGAAATCGCTCTCGGTGTCGCGTGTGCCGTTGCCGGGCAGCAGCAGCACGCTCATGCCGGCGCGCGTCAGTTCGTTGGCGAGGTCCTTGCGCGTGCCGGACGCGAGTGCCGCGGCCGCGTCGCCGCCTTCGGTGACGGAGATCGGCGGGATCGCGATGCGGCCGGACAGGTAGCTCGAGTTCTGCGTGCCTGCGCCGGACGCCAGGCTGTCGCTGATCGCCATGATGACGCCGTGCGCGACTTCGGCGTCGGCGTATCGATCGGCCGGATCGGCCGACATGCACTTCATCACGAACTCTTCGAAGGTCGGCGGCAGGCCGGAGCGCAACTGCGAGAGCGGCTTCGGCTTGCCCTCGAGGATCGTCATGCAGACCTCCGGGAACGAGTTGCCGGGGAACGGCAGTTGTCCCGTGAGCGCGTGGTAGAGCACCGCGCCGAGCGAGAAGACGTCCGAGCGCGCGTTGAGCTCGTCGCCGCGCACTTGCTCGGGTGACATGTAGAGCACGGTGCCGACCAGCATCCCGTGCTGCGTGATGCCGGACTCGTTGTTGGCGCGCGCGATGCCGAAGTCGAGCAGCTTGACGGTGCCGTCGTGCAGCACCATCACGTTGGCGGGCTTCAAGTCGCGGTGGATCAGACCCGAGCGGTGGACGAGCGCGAGCGCGCTGGTGAGCTGCACCGCGATGCGCAGACCTTCGTCGACGCCGAGCGCGCGCTCCTTGATGATCTTGTCGAGCGTGCGGCCCTGCAGGTACTCCATCACGATGAAGGAGCGACCGGCGTCGGAGCCGTACTCGTAGATGCGCGCGATGTTGGGGTGCTCGAGCTGGCTCGTGTGACGAGCCTCGCGCGCGAAGCGCGTGTCGGCCTCCGGATCGATGTCCACGTTCGCGCGGAGGATCTTGAGCGCGACGGTGCGACCGAGCCGCTCGTCCATCGCGCGATAGACCTCCGACAGCGGCCCTTCGCCGAGCAGGTCGGCCTTCGGGTCGAACACGAAGTGGGAGAAGCGCATCCGGGGCTCTTGTCGGGGCATGGCCGCCCTATCGGTCGGGCGGTCGGGGGACCGTGATTCTAATCATCCCGGCGCCGGGCGACCCAGGCCGAGGCCACTCCGGTGAGGCTCGAATCGAGACGTGCGTGCGCGCTCGGTGCTGGAGTCCGGGCCCGGAGCTCGTCATCCTCTCGCGCCCGAGAGGTCCACTTGGCGAAAGACGACGACGAACCGAAACCGCTCGACGCACTGGTGCCGTTCGAGGAGGGCGACTTCCACGCGCTGTCGGAAGCGCTTGCGCGCGATCCGCAATACAACGATCGCCGGCTCGTCGCGCGCCGCAAGCTCGGCGCTCTCGGCAAGGAAGCGCTCGCTCGCATCGAAGCGGAGTGCGGCCTCGCACTCGCCTCGCGAACCAGCTTGCACACACCGCACACCTTCAACGGCATGCGTGTGAAAAGGCTCTGGGTGTATCTCTGTCGCGCCAAGGCGGAGAAGAAGCGTTTGAAGAGCATCCTCGGTGCGGAGCTCGCGAAGGACCTCGACGCGGCGTATCGCAACGCGTACTTGTGCATCGCGCTGGAGAGCGACGTGCTCGAAGTCAGCCTGCGCATCCACGTCGACGCTTGGTACGACGGGCAGAACATGTTGAACCGCGTCAAGCGCGAGGGGTTCGACGGGTGGTTGAAGGCGCTCAATGCGCTCGACGGTTTCTTCCTCAGGCTCGACGACTGGAAAGGCGAGTGGCGCTGCGGCGCGCTCGATCGCAACAAGCTCGAGGAGTTCCTGCGCTACTACAAGCCGGGCGAGCACGCGCTGCGCGTCGAGCGTCGTTACCCCGCGCCGCCGAAGAACCGCGGCGCGGTGCTCGCGCCCGAGGCGCCGATGCACGTACTCGCCGAGCTCGTGCGCCTGGTGCCGCTCTATCGCTTCTGCGCGTGGTCGGAGGAGAGCAACTTCCTGTTCTCACGCTAGGGATCGCGCGACGCCGGGCCAACGAGCGAACGGCGCACGACCGCCGGGTCGTGCGCCGTTCCGGGACCTGCTCGTCCGTGGCGGCGAGACGCCTTCGAGGCTCCCGCCGAGGTCTCGTGCGAGCCGGCGGTGTCGAGGCCTCGCTCGTACGCCTACTGCGGAACGAAGCGGAAGAACCGCGCCGAGATCTGATTGACCGGGATGTTCTGGTACGTCTTCGGCCCGAGGTTGGCGTTGAGCGTCCCGTAGGGCACGAGCTGCACGGCTCCACCCGCGGTCGACCGGACTTCGGTCACGGTGTAGGTGCCCGTCATGCCGTGCTCGGCCGGATCGATGGTCACGTCGATCGTCTGGTTGCCCGGCGCTCCCCCGGCCCCAGTCGGGTCCGTCGAATGCGACCAGTTCACGAGCAGTAGACCCAGTCGCGGACGAGGCCCCGGATCCGTGCGCCGGAACGCGGCCACGTACACGTACGGTTGCTGCGCACCGTAGGGGGCGTACACGTCTCCCGTCTCGACCGTGTACTGGTAGTCCGCGATCGACGGGTCGCGCATCCGCTCGCCGAAGGTCGTGAAGTCCCGGACTTCGTCGAAGCGCAGGATCGACGCGTAGTTTCGGATCAAGTCGGTGTAGAGCGTGTAGTCGGCGCTGAGCGCGCGCGAGTCGGCGATCATGTCCGACGAGATCGTGGAACCACCGAAGAGACCGTGGCCGAAGAACATCTTGGTGGCATAGGCCATTCGAAGCTCACGGAACGTGTCGGGCGTCACCTGCGAGAGCCGACTCGTCGGCAGGACCGCCTGAACCGCGCTCCCGGCCACGTAGTAGTCGTGGTACACGGTATTGAAGATCGGGGCGATCAGGCGGTCTGGCGTCGTGCCGTTGAAGCGGAAGACCGGCTTGTCGATGTGGTTCGGGAACAGCAGGTGCGCGCGACCGAGCATGAGCTCCTGCACGCCTTCCGATGAGTACCCCATCTTCTCGCCGGTGGTCGTGTTGACGACCAGATCTGGCGAATTGCGGAGGTCGTTCATCGTGGCGAGCTTGCCCTGGAGCCAACCCGCTCCGCCGCCGGTCGGCAGTCCACGGTCCGCGCTGGCGACCGCGTTGTAGCTTCGGCGAGCCGGCACGTGCGAGAAGGCGTCGAGGTACAGGCCCTTCGCGCCCAACGCCTTCATCGCGACGGCGATCGACTTCGTGTAGTTGAAGATGAACTTGCTGCGGTGGTCGAGCGAGTAGGAAGCATGCGGGTTCTGCGCGGCAAGGTCACCGCAAGCGAGGGTGACGTTCGGATCGGTCGTCGCACCAGAGTGGTAGTACTTGGGGGCTCCGGATCCGAACTCCGACGGCTCGACCCAGTCGAGATGTTCGTCCTGCAGCAGTTTCGTGCTGACGGCGCCGAAGTAGGGAGCGGCTTCGCTGTACACGTTCGGGTTGAAGTAGGCGAGGACGCTGTGTCCTGGGATCGCGCTGACCGTGGTCGCCGCCGCTGCGAACTCCGGGTGCGCCGGGAGCCACTGTCCCCAGTCTCCGAATGGGAAGCTGTTGTCATCCCAGCCGTAGATCTGCGTGACGAGGTTCGACACGCCGAAGAACTGCTTGTGCTCGTTGACGTGCTCGTCCCAGTACGCGAACGAGTCGTAGTCGAAGATGTACCGCGTGCAAGTCGGATCCGACGAGGCGCAGCAGTTGTTGGCCACCGACCAGAGGACCATCTGCGCGTTCTTCAGAAACGTCGGGAACGTCGAGTCCGAGTGCGCGGGTCCCTGCGCGGTCCACGGAATGCCAGGGCTGGTCGCCCATCTCCGGTAGTAGCGGGCCGCGTCGTACCAGTCGCCCTCGAGCACCGACATGACGTACGGATAGTCCGGCGAGAAGTTCGTCGCCGTCAGGTTGTCGGGTGGAAAGCGATTGAGACGGAGGTAGGCGTGGTTCACGGCGCCGGGCGAGCGCTCCACGAAGAACTCCTTGATGTCACCGTCGAGGTCGCGTGTCCCGAGGAAGAGCAGCGGCGCGTCCGGACCCTCGTTCGAGTTGTAGTAGCCGTAGAACTGCATGCTGAGCGTTCCCGGATGCGTTTGGGGCGGGAACGGGTTGTCGAGCGGCGGCAACGACGTGTTGTGCATCGGATCCGCGATCAACAGACCCGAACTGAACGGCGAGATCAGGTATTGGCCGGTCGGGTCGCCGGAGACACGTTCGGCGATGCCGACGCGCGGGAAGACCACGGAGAAGAGTGAATGGTGGGTCCCTGAGTACGTCACGTCGATGTTCAACTCGATTCGGCCCGGATCGCCGTTCGAGCCGTCGACGGCGGCCGCCGTCATCGTCACGTCGAACGGCGCGGCGCCGGGCGCGGCGGGTGATGTGACACCATTCCACGTGTAGATCAACGAACTGCTCGTCTTGGAATGCACACCCGAGAAGCTCGACTGCGACGGGCTGATGCCTTCGACGTCGGACTCCGGCACGCAACCTGAACCGCACACGGGCAGGTACGACTCGTTGACCTTGTCCCAGAGTCGCACGCTCCACACGTCCGTCGCTGCCAGCGAGAAGGAGTTCGCGCCGCGCGATACGCTCGAGAACGAGAAACCGGCACTACCTCCGATGGAGTAGTCCAGGCGAGCGGTTCCATCCGGGCTCTGGATGCTGAGAGGCTGAGTGGTCTGCGCGGCAGTCGTTCGACTCGTTGCGAGCACGATGAATGCAGTCGCGACCATGCGAGCGGCGATGTCCAACCCACTGGGTGCGAATCTCATGGCTTCCTACCTCCTGTTCAGTTGCGTGCGAATCGACGACGAGCGACGCGGGTGCGCGCTCGGGAGTCGGTGAGCAGGGCGTTGGAGGTCTGCGGCAGCTTCTCGGTTGGCGTATTCCCCTCGAAACGCCGGATCGTCGGCGTCGCCGATGCATCGACTCGCGCGGTATCCGTGCAGGCTCGAGTCCGCCGCGACGCCACGCCTCGCGCGTCGCTGAAGTCGGAGCACTGGGCCGGGTGGGATGCCCGGCGTCGGACCGTTTGGCGTCGCAAGGCCAAGCGCAGCCTCAGCTCGATCCCACGCCACAGGGTTTTCGGTGAAGGCCTGCGGCCTCGGTTTTCGTGCTGGATGGTCGTGGCCGGCTCGACGGCTGGCGTATTCCGACCGTGAACTGGACCGAGGCGCTCCCGATGCAACTGCTCTTCCTTCCGATCCTCCCGCTGGCCGACATCCCCACGCCCGACGCGGTGGCCGAGCCGAGCGCTCCGCTGCTCGCGTTCGGCGACTTCGACGGCGACGGGCTCGCCGATCTGGCCGTTTCCGACGGTCGCGGCATCGAACTCCTCCGCAACGTCGGGCGCGGCCCGTTCGAGGACGTGACAGCGGCGTCGGGCGTGGTCGGAAACGCGCTCGATCTCTCCTGGCAAGACGTGGATGGCGACGGGCGGCTCGACTTGCACGTCGTGCGCATGGACGGCACGAACTCGCTCTACCGAAACCTGGGTGGCGCGAAGTTCGAGGACGCGACGGTTGCGAGCGGGCTTGAGCGCGCAGGCGTGTGCAAGCGAGTCGTGTGGTTCGACTACGACGGCGACGGTCGCTCGGACCTCGCTGTGTGGAGGGCAGGCGGAGTTGAACTCCTGCACAACGAACGCGGAGTGCTGCAACGCACCGAACTCGTGTGGAACGGCGTGCACGCGCCGAACTCGAGCTCCGGAGCGTCGGCGAAAGCGGCGGGCGGCTCGAGCGAGTCGACCTGGGACGAAACGCCGCTGGTCGCGGCCGCGAATGTCGCTGCCCCGCGTTCGTCCACGCCGGCTCGTCGCGGTGCGGACTCGTCCGAAACGACACGGGGACGAACGGAGTCGCGCGGCGCGGCGGACGAGCGCGCGATCGGCGGAGCGCTCGCCGCAAGCGCGACGCCGGGCTCGTCGCCGGGGCTCGCGACGGCGGTCTGCACGCCGTCTCTGCAGGATCAGGCGCTGCCCGGCAACTGCATCGGCGTGTCGAGCGTGCCCGAGCTCGGCGCGCTCTTCCCGATCTCGCCCGAGCTCTTCGTCGCACCGAACGGCGACGTCGGGCTCGGCACGTTGACGCCGCACGGCGAGCTGCACGTCCAAGCGGACGCGACGACGACGTTGCGGCTCGACACCGTCAACTCGAACGGCACGTCGCGCATCCAGTTGCTCGAGGACGACCTCCAACCCTTCGCCTCCGGCGCCGAGCTCACGTACGACGGTGCGAACGATCGGCTGCAGATCTCGACGATCACCGGCGTCCTGACGACTCCGAGGATCGTCGTCGAACGCAGCACCGCGAACGAAGTCGGTCTCAACGTCGTCGATCCGCAAGCGTCGTTGCACGTCGTCGGCGGTCCGACGCTCGGTTCGTTGCTCGTCGCGCCGAACGAAGCGGTCGGCGGCAAGGACAGCCAGCTCGTGCTC
The DNA here is from genome assembly GCA_023150475.1 of Planctomycetota bacterium. Lineage (GTDB taxonomy): Bacteria > Planctomycetota > UBA1135 > UBA1135 > JACRIN01. Next base: position 17,072 of record JAKLKU010000039.1, on the reverse strand, counting down.
GGCGAAGACGACGACGCGACCGCCGGCATGAAGCTCATCTACCGCGGCGGATCCGATCGCCTCGACTTCCGTGGGCTCGACAACGGCGTCGAGACGCCGCTCGTCACGTTCGAGCGCTCCGGCGACGTCGGCATCGGCACCAACTCGCCGGCGAATCCGCTGCACGTCGCCGGCACCGCGGCGACGATGACGAAGATCGAGTCGAACCACTCGACGTCGACGCGCGTCGAAATCGCGAACACCGACGTCGGCGGCCGCGCGTACGACTTGAACTCGACCGGCAGCGCTCACGGCTCGGGCGCGGGCAAGTTCATCGTCCGCGACGTCGCCGCGGGCGCGAACCGCATGACGATCGACTCGACCGGCAAGCTCGGCATCGGCACTTCGAGTCCGACCGAGCGGCTCCACGTCGCCGGCAACATCCGCGTCAACGACAACTCGGACGTCTTCGGGCTCGACGAGCTCGTCGGCTTCGACAACTTGCGTCTCTCCGGCGACGCCGGCGGTGGCCCGGACATCGTGATCGAGCCGAACGGCGAGATCGAACTCGGCGGGGACTTCACGATCAGTCCGTTCGGCTCGGTCTACGTGGGCCCGAACACCGGCGGCATCTCGTGCAACTTCTTCGAGATCGAAGCGCCGAGCGGCTGCCTCTGGGACATCCTGCGCGTCGAGGACTTCGGCGGCGCGAGCGTCCTGTCGGTCGAATCCGCGGACCAAGTCACCGGCGACGATGCGAGAGTCCTCGTCACCGGCGACTTCAGCGTCGCGAACGGCTCGAAGAACTTCGTGCTCGATCACCCGCTCGATCCGGCGAACTCCGAACTCGCTCACAACGCCGTCGAAGGGCCGGGCTACTACACGTTCTATCGCGGCAACGTCGTGCTCGACGCGTGCGGCGAGGCGACAGTCGAGTTGCCGGCCTACTTCGATGCGCTCAACGCGGATCCGAGCTACCAACTGACGTGCGTCGGCGGTCATGCGCCGGTGTACGTCGCGAGCGAGTCCACGAACGGCTTCCGCATCGCCGGCGGAACGCCGGGTCTGAAAGTGTCGTGGCAAGTGACGGCGGAACGGGACGACCCGTACGCTCGCGACAACCCGTACCACGCCGAGCGCTCGAAGTCGGCCGACGAGCGCGGACGTTTCCACTATCCGCAGGGCTTCGGCGCCGCGCCGGAGCAGGCGCTCGCCCGACAGCCCCAGACGTCGGGGCCCGCGGCGCCGGCCGCGCCCGCGACGGTCGCCGCTTCGACACGACGCTGACGTCGACTTCGGGCCGGGCCACGGCCGTCACGGCGCGAGATCGCGGCTCCCGCGGTCTCGCGCCATCGTCGTCGAGGCGTGCGGTGTCCGCGGTCGAAGGCCGCGGGAGTCCAGTCGGTGGGCGACCGGAAGTCGCGCCCCCGTACTGCCACCTTTCGTTGGTCAGGAAATCGCGGGCGAGGTGCAACCGAAACGACTTGCGGCAGTCCATTCTGGAAGCCCCGAGTTCTGTACTCCGTCGCGAGCGGTCCAACCCGACGGGTCGGGAGCGATCGGGCGCACCTGCGTCGTGCGCGAGCTCTCGAGGTGGCCGCCTCGTGCGCGCAACCGGTGCGGTCCGCAGGTCTTCCGTGGACGCGGACCCGCCCTTGCCGCCCGAAGTGTCGGCGCGCCAACACGGCCCGAATCGCATTCGCGGGGGCGTCCGCGGCGCGTTCGTGATCCACGCTGCCGGGCCAGTTCCGGCGTTGGCGGCCCTTCCCGCGTCGCCAGGCGTTCTCGCGTCCCGCGCGACGTGACCTCTCGCCTGGCGGAGGTAGCGAGGGCTCGCGCCGAGCCGCGGACGAGGCTCGCGTGCTTTCCGAGGGAATCCCATCGACAAGCTCGAACCGTCGGCGTCCTGGTTCGGTGTGCACCTCGGTGTGGAGCGATCCGGCGATGGGGGTGCCCGCCCGGCTCGTGGACACGATGCCGGCCCCGACGCCGCACGTGAGGCCGCCGCCGCCCCCAAAGTACCGGGCGCGCTCGCCGGGCTCCCCGGGCTCCCCGGGCTCCCCGGGCTCGACGGGCTCCCCGGGCTCGACGGGCTCCCCGGGCTCGACGGGCTCGCGAAGCGAGCGGCGGCCGGCGATCGGCCTGCATTCGAGGCCATCGTTCGCGACCACTACCGCGCGGTGTTCCAGACGAGCTACGCGATGACCCGCAACTTCGAAGATGCCCGTGACCTGACGCAGGAGTGCTTCGCTCGCGCTTGGGAGCGGCGTGCGGAGTACCGCGGCGATTCGCCGTACCGCGCGTGGCTCGGCGCGATCGTCCGCAACCGTCTGCGCGACGAGTTGCGCGCACGGTCGCGGCGTGGCGAGCGCGACGAACTCGCCGAAGACGTGCTCCGCGACGATCAAGACGGTCACCGCGAACTCGTCGACACGGAGTTGGCCGATGCGCTGCGTCGCGAGCTCGGCCGGCTCGGCGAGAACGAACGACGAGCGCTCGTCTTGCGCGTCGTCGAGCAGCGCGAGTACGACGCGGTCGCGGAAACGCTCGGAGTGCGACCGGCGACGGCGCGGACGTTGGTGATGAAGGCGCGCAAGAGTCTGCTCGCGAGACTCGCTCCGTGGCTCGGAGGTCTGGACGCATGAACTGCGAAGCGGCTCGAGAATCGGGATTCGCTGAACTCGACGGCGCGCTCGCGCCGCAGGACGCCGCGGAGCTCGCGCGCCACTTGGCCGAGTGTGCGGCGTGTCGAGCGCACGTGCTCGCCGCGCGACGTCTCGAGTTCGCGCTGCGCGCCGCCGATGCGCCGCAGCTCGACGACGCCGAGCTCGCCGCCGCAGTGCGCGACGTCGTCCGCCGCACGACGCGTCGACGGCTCTCGCCGCGCGTCGCGTGGAGCGCGGCGCTGGTCGCCGCGACGGTGCTCGCGTTCGTGTGGTTCGTGCGGAACGCGCTCGACACTCGCGACACGTCCGACGCGCGGCCGATCGCCGAGACGGAGACGCCGCGCGACGGGACGCAACCGCGTGATTCGGAGCGTGTGCCCGAAGCTCCCGGCGCAAGCGTCGACGCACCGACGCACACGCCCGAGCGGACGCGGGCCGGCGTCGACGTCGCGGTGGCCACGGCTCTCTTCGGAGTCGACGCGGAGCTCGCGCTCGAACGGGCGCGATTGCGTGGCGCACTCCAAGCGTCGGCGTTGCCGCCGCGGGCCACGCGGGCCGAAGTCGAACGTTTCGCGCTCGAGCTCGATGCCGGCGGCGAGTTCGTCCGCGCCGGCACCGACGCGGGCCTGCGCCAAGTCGAAGCGTGTCTGCGCGACGCTTCGCCGGAGCTCGCCGCGCGCGCGGCGCGTTACCTCGGCGTGCGCGCCGATCGCAGGTCGCTCGCGCCGCTCTCGCGATCGAACGCGCCACGCGACGAACTCGCGCTGACGTTCCTCGATCTCGCGGCGCGCGTGCCGGAGGCGCTCGCTCGTGCGCTCGACGAGCCCGCGGAGCGAGATCTGGTGCTCTCGCGTGCCGCGGATGCGTCGCTCGCACCGCGCGCGTGGGCCGACGCACTGGTCGCCGTCGGCGAGACGAGCGCGACTCGCTGGATCGGTGTGCTCGAGCGCCTCCAGCCGGAGGAATTCGCGGCGTGCGTCGCGCGTGACGTCGATCCCGAAGTGCTCGGCGACGTGCTCACCGATCCGGCGAACGCAGCGTTGGCGACGCGCGAGGACGTCGGCGGAGCGCTGGCTTCCGCGATGTTCGGCGCGACGGGCGAGCGGGCGGAACGCTGGCTCGGTTTCTGCGAACGCGTGCCGGTTCCCGAGGCGGCCGACTGGCTCGTCGACGCGCTCGGCGAACGGCGTAGTCGCGCCGCGGCATTGGTGGCGCTCGCGAGACTCGACGGCGCGGCGGGATTCGCCGAGCTGCTCGCCGAAGTCGGCCGCGGTCGTGCGAAACGCGCCGATCTCGTCGCGGTGCTGCGAGAGCGCGCGGATCGCGACGCGGCGGCGTTGAGGACGTTCACCGACACCGTCTTGGCGCGCAGCGACGACGCGGCGGAGCTCTGGCTCGACGCGTTGATCGAAAGCGAAGCCGTCGGCGCGTCGTCGGCGCTGGTCGCGTTCGCCGTGCACCGCGGTCTGCCGCACGAACTGCGCTCGAGCGCGTTCGACGCGTTGTGCGAACGTGCCTCCGCCGCGGCGAGCGCGGAACTCGCCGGCCGCCTTCCGACGTTCACGCGCCGCGAACGCCGGCTCGCCGCGCTCGGCTTGCTCGCGGTCGCGCGTCACGGTGTCGAAGCGGACCTCGAGCTTGCGCTCGCCGGTTTCGACGGCGGGCAACGCGCGACGATCCGCGCGCTCGTCGCTCGCGGCACGCCGCGGAGCTCCCAAGTCGTCCAACTGGCACGCCTGCTCGAAGCACGTCTGCCCGAGCAGTCCGTCCAGCGTCTCGATCTGCGATTCACGCCATGAAACGAATCTTGCTTTCGGCTGCGTTCCTTCCGGTCTCCTTCGTCGGCGGCGAGTCGCCCGGCGCGCCGCCGCTCGTGTGGCGCACGTACGACCTCGCGCCGCTCGCACCGTGCGAAGTCGTCGAGTCGTCCGAGCAGTCGCTGCTGCCGCTGCTCGTGCCGCGGGACGACTTCTCCGAATCGAACGACGGCGGGCGAGGACGAGCTTGCGACTGGCTGGCCGAAGTCGCGTTCTTGCCGGTCGCCGCCGAGTTGGAACGCGAGGGGCGGAGTTGGCAGGCGACGTCCGACGGCAAACTCGCGGTGTACGCGTCGCCGGACGCGCAGGCTTTGCTCGAGCGCGAGTTGGGCTTCTTCGGCGCAACGTTCGCTGCCGCCGTGCGGGTCCGAGTCGACGTGATCGACGACGAAGTCGGCAGCGACGCTGCAGAACGAACGTGGCCGACGCGGTTGCCTGCCGCGGCCGCCGACGAACTCGTGCAACGCGCCGCGGCGCGCGGGCGCGTGCGCTCCGCGTTGCTCACGATCGCACCCGGCGACGAAGTGCGCGTCGACGACACGCGCGAGCTCCGCGTCATCACCGACTACGAAGTCGAAGTCGCTCAGCATTCGGCCGCGTACGATCCGGTCGAGTCGGCGTACCGAGTCGGCACCGAGCTCCACGCGCGAGCCGCCGCGGTCGCGGACGGCGTGCAGCTCGCGCTCGTCGCGAGGCACAGCGCGGAACTCGGACCCGTGCGCGAACGCAAGTTCGCTTACGTGGCACGCTACGCGACCGAGAAGGGCGTGACCGAGTCCGTCGACGAGCTCGTCTTCCAAGCGCCGCAGATCGTGCAGCACACCGAGGCTCTGACGACGTTCCTGCCACGCGGCGAAGCGGTGCTGTTGCGCTCGGCGTACACCAACCTGCGGACGAACACACGCTGCACGTTCGTCCTGCGCGGATTGGGAGAGCCGACTCCAGTGGCGTCCGGGCTCGAGCTCTACGGCAACGGCCAGCGCATCGACGTCGTCGACTTGTCGCGTTTCGCGCCACCCTACGTGCGGCTGAGCGGTGCGTTGCTCGAGCCGGACGCGATCCGGCGCAAGCTCTCGGGTTTCTTCGACACGAACCGCTGGGAATGGAGCCTGCCGATCGCCGCGTCGCCGGTGCAGCCCGACGACGAACTCGAGCTCGCGCGCCAGATGCACGTCGCGGAGCGCGACGGTCTGTTCGTCTCGCGCCTCGGTGCATGGTGCGTCCTGCAACCGTCGAGCCTCGAACCCGACGGCCGCGCGAAGCCGAATCTCGACGCCGCGGCGTTGACGCCGACGCGACCGAAGTCGGTCGAGCTCGACGTCAGGCTCCGGCGCGGCGACGTCGAGCTCGCGCGTTGGGGAGCGAGCGTCGTCGAGGGCCGCGCCGCGGCGTTCACGGTCGGAGCGGAGACGTTGGGCATCGACGGCGCGAACATGGAGATCGCCCAAGGAGCTGCGATCCACGATCCGCTGACCAGCGTGTTCTTCGACGGCGTGTTGGTCGAAGTCGTGCCCCGCCGAAGCCCGAGCGGCGCGGTCGACCTGGACGTGGTCGCTCGCGCGCGGGTGCTCGACGCCGAACCCGAATGGGCCACCGGGAGGATCGGCGGCACTCCGCCGGTCGATCGGGCGAGTTGGGGGACGCTGATCGTCGACGAGCGGGTCGGGCTGCCGGCCACCGGCGAGCCACGCACCGCCGTGCTGGGACTTTCGGGAGCGGGTGGATTGGTGCTCGAAGTCGGCGCGCGTTGATCGCGAACTCGGCGAACCTGCCGTGGCGAAACGCGCCGTGGCGTGACCCGCACGCCACGGCGCATCGCTTTTCATACGATCCGCATGGCGTGTATGACATTCCCAGCGGGTCTGGACGAATCCGGGCGGCACGAGTCTCCTCCGGGGCGTCTCGCGCGTGAACCCCACGCGCCGTTCGTCCCCCTTCTCGGTCAGGAGTGCGTGCATGTTTTCGTTCGTGATTCCCACCCTCGTCGCCGCGGCGTCCGGCGCGACGAGTGAACCGTCCACCGGCGCCGCCCCCGCAGAGACCGCCGGCTGGCTCAGCCTCGATCGCGAGCTCGCCGAGCTCTCGCAGGCGGCCCAAGCGACCCCGTCCGCCTCCGGCGTGCGCATCTGGGGCTATCTCCGGACCGCCGTCACCTACGGCGATTTCGACCTCGACAACGACGGCGCGCTCGACGTCGGCGAGGACGAGCTCGGCGGCGTGCGCCTGCAGAACGTGCGCACGTACTTCGAGGCCAAGTCCGGCGACTACACCGCGTTGATCGGGCTCGAGAGCTCGAGCGGCAGCGCGAAGCTGCTGCACGCGTTCGCCAAGTGGAAGTGCAGCGAGAACCTGACGACGTACTTCGGTCGCTTCAAGCAGCCGTTCCTGCGTTCGTTCATGCTGTTCGACAACAAGCTCGTCATGATCGAGCGCACGGCGCTGTCGTCGATCATCGGTCGCTTCGACACCGGCGTGATGCTCGAGGGCACGTACCAAGAGCGCCTGCACTGGTGGGCCGCCATCCAGAACGGCAACGACGCGCTCGCCGACGAGCAACTGCTCACCGGCCGCGTCGCGTTCACGCCGATCGGCAAGGAAGTCGCCGGCGCGGAAGGTGCGATCGCCGCGCGTGACGAGCTCGATTGCACGCTCGTCGTCGCCGTGGCCGACGAAGGCTCGGTGTCCGACGGCACGTCGTTCGTCGGTGAGGTGATCGTCAACCAGAAGCCCTGGAGCCTGCAGGCCGAAGTGATGGACCTCGACCAGGACGTCGGGGACCGCACGCCGTTCAGCGCCACCGCCGGCTGGCTCTTCCAGTCGCAATGGGAAGGCGCGGTGCGCTTCGAGGATCTCGACGACGGCTTCGACTCGTCGCGCATCACCGGCGGCGTCAACTACTACGTCGCGGGCCACGACCTGAAGTGGCAGTTGAACGTCGGCGCGACCGACGCCGACACCGGCGGCGTCGACGGCACGTTCGTCCAGCTCGGTCTCACGCTGACGATGTGAGTTGGGCTGGAGGATCGGCGAGCGCTCTCGATTGCTGAGAGCGTTCGCCCGAGGGCTCCGCTGCCGGAGCACTCGTCCGAGGCGATAGGGAGCGTCTGAGCTGCGGCGCCCGCATCCTCCATGCGAAGGGTGCGGGCGCCCTTCGTACCATTGCCAGGATCGCGCGCGCCCTCTACTCTCCTCGGCCGCTTCTCGACGAGTGTCGCGCGCGCCCCGCCGGCGTCGAGGAGGCGCCGACGGCGACGCGTCGGGTGGAATTCGCCTGTGGGCTCGGCGTGAGCTCGCACTCCATCCGCCGCGCGAGCCGCATAGGCGCGAGATCGCGCGAACCCATCACTGCGAGCATGCGGCAGGCCAGGGCAATCCGAGCGCCGACGCGACCGTCGCTGCGCGACGGGCTCCGGGCTTGGCGGTCCCTCGCGGGATCCCGGAGGCTCGCGTGAACGACCAACTGGTCGAGACGAACTTCGGCGAGCGTCTGCCCGCGGAAGACCTGAAGGACGCGTGGCGACTGCTCGACAGCGCCGAGCGCGTCGACGGATTTCGACTGCTCGCGCCGGCTGACGCGCACGAGTTCTTCCTCGGTCTCGCCGCGCACGATCAGACCGACCTCATCCTCTCGTTGCCGCCCAACGAACGGCGGCCGTGGATGCGGCTCCTGCCGCCCGACGACGCGGCCGACGTCATCCAGGCCGCGGACGAAGCGCGGCGGGGCGAACTGAGTTCGTTGCTCGACGACATTTCGCGTCGCGAAGTCACGAGCTTGCTCGCGTACGCGGAAGACGACGCGGGTGGCTTGATGAGCCCGCGTTTCGCGCGCGTGCGACCGGAGATGAGCGTCGACGAAGCGATCACCTACATGCGCAAGCAGGTGAACGAGAAGCTCGAGACGATCTACTACGGCTACGTGCTCGACGGGCAACAACGCTTGCTCGGCGTCGTCTCCTTCCGCGACCTGTTCTCCGCCAAAGGCGCCGCGAAAGTCGCCGACGTGATGAAGACCGACGTCATCACGGTGCCCGACACGATGGACCAGGAAGCCGTCGGTCGCCTCTTCGCGGAGCACGACCTGATGGCGTTGCCCGTCGTCGATTCGTCGGGGCGGATGAAGGGCATCGTCACGTTCGACGACATCGTGCAGGTCGTCCAGGAAGAGGCCACCGAGGACATCCAGAAGATCGGTGGTAGCGAAGCGCTCGACGCGCCGTACCTCGAGGTCGGCGTCGGCGCGATGATCAAGAAGCGCGCGGGCTGGCTGATCGTGCTGTTCCTCGGCGAGATGCTGACTGCGACGGCGATGGGGCATTTCGAAGAGGAGATCGCGGCCGCCGTCGTGCTCTCGATCTTCATCCCGTTGATCATCTCGAGCGGCGGCAACTCGGGTTCACAAGCGACGACGCTGGTGATCCGCGCGATGTCGCTCGGCGAAGTACGCGTGCGCGACTGGTTCCGCGTGATGCGGCGCGAGATCGCATCCGGCTTCGCGCTCGGCGGCATCCTCGGCGTGATCGGCTTCGTGCGCATCGCGCTCTGGCAGAAGATGGGCGTGAACGACTATGGGCCCGACTACTTGTGGCTCGGCGTGACCGTCGGCCTAGCCCTGCTCGGAGTCGTACTTTGGGGCACGCTTTCGGGCGCGATGTTGCCGCTCGCGCTGCGCCGCCTGGGTTTCGACCCGGCGAGCGCGTCCGCGCCTCTCGTGGCCACCCTGGTCGACGTCACGGGGCTCGTCATCTACTTCAGCGCGGCGGCCGCGCTGTATCTCAACCGCTCCGCTTGAGCCCGCGTCGCGCTCGACTTCGTCGCGGGCGCCGCTTCGTTCTACGCGCTATCCCTCGCGCAAGTGCGTACATCACCGTAGGGTCAGCACCGCAAGCGGGTCTAGCCTGGACGGAGTGCGAACGTACGCATGTCGACCTCCGAACTCGTCCTACGCAGCGACCCGCCGATCGACGACGATCGCACCGCGGAGCTACGCATGAACGAGACACTCGACTCCCGTGATTCGGCGCGGAAACGCGCGAAGAAGCCGACCAAGTCGGCGCCCTCGCGCAAGCCGAGTCGCGGCGAAGCTTCGCCGTCCAAGGTCGAACGCAGCTTGGAGCGGCGCGTCCTGGACTTGGAACGCGAGCTCGCGAAACGCACCCGCGAACTCGAACGCGATCAGCTCGAAAGCGCGCGCACCGAGTCGCTCGCTCGTTCGATCCTCGCCGCCGTCCTCGACCCGACGATCACCATCGACGAACGCGGGGCGATCGTCTCGGCGAGCGCGTCCGTGGAACGCGTCTTCGGTTGGCGGCCCGAGGAACTCGTCGGGAAGAACATCAAGCTGCTGATGCCGGAGCCGCATCGCGCGAAGCACGACAGCTACCTCTCGACGTACAACCGCACCGGTCGGACCAACATCCTCGGCCGGACCCGCGAGTTCGAGGTGGTCGCGAAGGACGGCCGCCGGATCCAGGTCGAGCTCTCGGTCTCGCGCGTCGATTTCGCCGGCGAAGGCAGGCCGCTCTTCACGGGCTCCTTCCGCGACGTCACGCAGCGTCGATTGACCGAAGAGCGACTGCGCGAGAGCGAGGCCCGCTTCCACGCGATCTTCGATCAATCGTTCGAGTACATCGGACTCCTGACGCCGGAAGGCATCGTGCTCGAGGCCAATCAAACGGCGCTGGACTCGACCGGGCTCTCGCGCGAGGAAGTGCTCGGCAAGCCGTTCTGGGAGACCCGTTGGTGGCCGACCGTCGGCGACGCCCGCGAGAAACTCCAACGCGCGGTCCGCGCCGCGGCGAGTGGCGAGTTCGTGCGCTACGAGACCGAGAATCGTGGCCGCGGCGACGAGCTGCGCACGATCGACTTCTCGATCAAGCCCGTCTGCGATGCGAGCGGCAAGGTCGTCCAGTTGATCCCCGAGGGCCGCGACATCACCGAGCTGAAGCGCGCGCAGCGAGCCGAAACGGCGATGTTGCGCGCGCTCGCGACGGTCGGCGAATCGGCCGCGATGCTCGCGCACGAGATCAAGAATCCGATCACGGCAGTCAACCTCGCGCTGCGCGCGGTCGCGCAACAACTCGGCGAGGACCACAAACAAGTGCTCGAGGACTTGGTGACCCGCATGCAACGCGTCGAGCAATTGATGCGCCGCACGTTGACCTTCACCAAGCCGCTCGAACTCAAGCTCTCCACCATCGACGCTTCCGAGTTGATCTCGAAAGCGCTGGGACAGTTGCGGCCGCAGATCATCAAATCCGGCTACGACGTCCGCACGCACCTTCCCGAGTCGCGTCTCCAGTTCGAGGGGGATCGACAGCTCCTGGAGGAAGTCATCACGAACCTCCTGCGCAATGCGCTGGAAGCTCAGCCGAACGGCGGGCGCATCGAGATCACACTCGAGCGCGCGCCGAGGTCCGCGCGCGTCCTCATCGACGACAACGGTCCCGGCATCGCCGAGTCCGTGCGAGGCACGCTCTTCCAACCGTTCGTCACCACCAAACAACAGGGCACCGGCCTCGGTCTGCCGTTCTGCAAGAAAGTCATCGAGCAGCACGGCGGGTCGATCGCGGCTGGATCGAGTCCGCTCGGCGGGGCCCGTTTCTCGATCGAGATGCCGACCCAATGAACTCCACCCTCATGACCACGTCCGACGCACGCATCAAGATTTTCCTGGTCGACGACCAAAGCATGCTGCGCGCTGCGTTCCGCAGCCTCCTGTCGCAGCAAGACCGCTTCCAGGTCGTCGGCGACAGCGGCGATGCTCGTGACGCCGTCAACCGGATCGGTGAGCTGCGTCCGGACATCGTGCTGCTCGACATCACGATGCCCGGCCTCTCCGGTCTCGACGCGATCGGCATGATCCGCAAAGTGCACCCGCGCGCGCGGATCCTGATGCTGACGCACCACGAAGGCGAATCGTTCGTCGAGCAAGCGCTCAAGGCGGGCGCGGACGGATACCTGTCGAAGGACAGCGATCCGGTCGAGCTCGCGCTCGCGATCGACGCCGTATTCAAAGGCGATCCGTTCCTCTCGCCGAAGGTCGCTGGCGTCCTGCTCGGCAAGAAGCGCGGACCCGACGGCGCCTCCGACATCGGCGGCAAGCTGAACTCGCTGACGCCGCGCGAACGCGAGGTCTTCCAGTTGCTCGCGCTCGGCAAGAGCAACAAGGAAGTCGCGAAGGACCTGGGCATGAGCCTCGGCACCGCGAAGAAGCACCGCGAGAACCTGCAACGCAAGCTCGACTGCCACTCGGCGGCCGAACTCGCGCGCCTCGCGATCCGCGAAGGCCTGCTGAAGTCCTGAACGAAGTTTCCCTCAGGCGCTCGCCGCGCCCGGTCCGGTGGACCGAGGATCCGGGTTCACGCGGCGAGGCGCCTCGACGATAGCACCGCGAGCGATCCGGCCGCGGCGGCAGCTCCTCGAACTGCCGGCCGCGGCCTGCGCGTCTCTACCCACTTCGAACCCGTCGCCGTACCTCCTCGGTCCGGACCGCGCGCGCTCGCCGAACGGCTTAGGAAACCCGCAGTGACCCGAACGGACGGGGGCCGCGCCAGCGGGCCGTCCAAGGAGGACTGCGATGCAACTGATTCCGTGGCGCGAACGGGGCGACCTGCTGACGTTCCGTTCCGAGTTCGACAAGCTCTTCGACTCGTTCTTCTCGAACGGCGGTCGTTTCGAGCACCTGCCCGAAGCGTTCCGTCGCGGACCGATCCCCGCCGTCAACATGGCGGAGACGGAGAAGGACTTCTTGGTCTCGGTCGAGCTGCCGGGCCTCGACGAGAAGGAGATCCAAGTGCAACTGCTCGGCAGCGAACTCGTCATCTCCGGTGAACGCAAGTGGGAGGGCGAGAAGAAGGACAAGACCTATCACCGCGTCGAGTCGCAGTACGGCTCGTTCCGGCGCATCGTCGAGATGCCCGAAGGCGCGAAGTGCGATCCCGATGCGATCGCCGCGACCTACTCGAAGGGCGTGCTCGAAATCCGTGTGCCGAAGGTCGAGCCGAAACCCGCGGCCAAGATCGCAGTGAAGGCGAAATAGACGTACCGTGGTCCGGCCGCCGCGCCGCGCTCCCGTGCGGCACGTAGGGGCTCCTCCTCTGGCGAGCGCGGCGACCGGACCGTTCGATCGACACGCTTCGCGCACGGCGGGGCGGACGAACAAGGCGTCCCGCGCGACGCGGGGCGCGCGTGCGAGGTTCAACCATGAAGAAGATCCTGGTCGGAGTCGCTGGGGGCGAGAGATCGGACGAGGCCGTGATCGCGGCGCTCGCGCTGGCGCAGAAGCTCGGCGGCGAGCTCGAGCTCGTCCACGCCGTCGACGTCCACGCCGCGCATTGGCCGGTGATGGCGCGCGCGAAGGCGGACGCGGAAATCGAGGCTGCTCGTCGTTCGGCGGGTGACGCGGTGTCCGCGCACCTGCGGACGCGACGCGACGGCGGCATGCCGCTCGCGCTCCGTGGCGTACCGATCGGAGAGTTCCTGCGCATCGAGGTCGGCAGTCCGGCCAAAGTGATGCTCGAACGCGCCACGGCGCTGCCAGCCGATCTGATCGTGCTGGGCTCGCACCGCAAGCGCGGGATCTTCGACTTCGGCAACACGGCGCGCGCGGTGCTCGCGAAGGCGAGCTCGCCGGTCTGGGTCCAACACGGTTGGGCGCGCGACGTGCGCACGGTCCTTGCGCCGATCGACCTCTCCGATCACAGCATGGCCGCACTCGCGACGGCCCGGGACCTCGCAGCGAAGCTCGGCGCGAAAGTGACGACGCTCTACTGCTTCGTGCATCCGGGCTACGTCTACTCGCTCGATTCCGGCGCGCCGATGGCGATGGCGATCGAACGCGTCGACGAGCTGCGCGAGCTCGCGCGCAAGGAGTACGAGAAACGCGTCGAGTCGTTCGCTTGGAACGGCGTAGCCCACGACGCGCGCTTCGTCGACGACGATCCGATCCAGGGCATCCTCGCGTTGCAGGACGGTGCGGATCTGATCGCGATGGGCACGCACGGCGTGACCGGACTGTCGGCCGCCGTGCTCGGCAGCACCGCTTACGGGGTGCTCAGCTCGGCTCGCACGCCGGTGCTCGTGCTGCCGCACCCCGAGCGTCGCTACCAGATCTGATCCGAATCGCGTCCCGAAGCGGCCGCGTGGCCGAGCGCCGAAATCGCGCCGGCCACGCGGCTCCTTTCGACGGATTGACGCGCCGCCCAGGTGCTTCGACACTCTGTCGACGATGAAGCCCGACCTGACGTTCCTCGACGGCCACGACTTGCTCGTCTACTCGACCGACTGGTGCCCCGACTGCGCGCGCCTGCGGCGGTTCTTCGACGGACTCGGCGTGAAGTATCGCGAGCTCTCGATCGACGCCGACGAGTCGGCCGCCGAGAAACTCGAGCGCGAAACCGGCAAACGCGGCGTGCCGTACATCCTCGTCGACGGCAAACGTTGGGTGCGCGGCTACCACAAGGAAGCGACGTCGCGGCTCGTGCCGGAGACGTTGTTCGGCGAGCTCAAGAGCGCGCTCGCGAACTGACGGCGCCCGATTCGTTCGTCCGCGAAGCATTCGGCCACGACGCGTTCGGCCACGAAGCGTTGGGCCACGAAGCGTTCGTCAACGAAGCGCGCGCAACTCGACCGCGGCGTCGCTCGCGCGTTCGGTGGCGACGTGCAGGGTCGCGCACGGTGTCGGGTCCACGCGCCGTTGCCCCCCCGCGGTGTCGTGAGTCTCGAACGCAGCGAGCTCCAAGCCGCGCCCCGGCGGAACTCGTAGCACGAACGTGCCGTCGCGGTCGGCCCACGTCGTTGCGAGCGGGAACCCGAGCTCGTCCTGACCTGCGATCCGTGCGAACGCGAGCGGTGCACCGTCGGCGCCGACCACACGGCCGCCGAGAGCTACGGTCTCGGCCAAACGGAACTCCACGTCGTCCGCCGGCGCGCGTGCGACGCTGCGCGCAGGCACGAGCGCTCGTCCGGCGGGCGGCGTCACCACGAGCGTGTGCTCGCCCGACACCAGACCGACGATCTCGAACGAGCCGTCCGAGCGCGAGTGGGCGCCTCGTGCGTCGCGAGACTTGCCCGCGGAAGTCGCCACGATCGCCGCGTCCTCGACCGGCGCGCCGGAAGCGTCGAGCACGCGGCCGACGACCGACAGCCCACGCGCGGCGACGAGTTCGCGTTGCCAGCGTTCGTCCGCGGCGAGGTCGAACTCGACCGTCACACGCTCGCGCGCGGCGTCCGCGCCCAGAGCGAGCAACCACGCGCCTTCCGGCAGGTCTTGGAACTCGAATCGGCCCGACGCGTCGCTCTCGGTCCTCGAGAACACGCGGCCCGCCGCGAAGAGGCTCGGCGACACGTCGCGGCTCGTCGTGCCGCGCGGTCCGAGGCGGAAACACACGAGCTCGACCGCGGCGCGCGGTGCGCCGTACTCGTCGACGACGCGGCCCACCGCCGAGCCGCCGCGCGCGAGCTGCACGACGCCGAGATCGACGTCGTCGAGTTCGCGCTCGGTGCTCGGAAACTCGGTTTCGAACGCGGCGCGGCCCGCATGCGCGGCGAGCAACGTGTGCGCGAGGTCACGCCGCAAGCCGCGAAGGACGAACCGGCCCGACGAGTCCGTGCGGCCGACGACACGATCGTGTCGATGCTCGCCGCCGTGCCACTCGTCGGCGACGGCGGCGACGAACACGCCGGCGAGCGGCGAGCCGTCGACGTCGACGATCGTGCCGTGCGCGGAGCGACCCGGGACGAGTTCGAGCGCGAGTTCGGCGCCAGCGCGCGGCAGCGGATCGACCACGAACCGCTGCGTCGCGAAGCCGGCGCCGCCGGCGCGCAACACGACGCGCTCGAGCGCCCGCACTGCGGCGAGTTCGAACGACCCTGTGCGGTCGGTCGTGCCAAACGAGCGCGGGTGGCCTTCGATGCCTACGTGCACGGACTCGGCCGGTCGGCCGGTCGTGGCATCGAGCACGAGCCCACGGATGCGAGCCGCCGGTTCGAGCAGAAGCTCGCACGCACCGGTGTCGCCGGGGCCGATCTCGAGCTCGACGCTCGCGTGCGCGCCGCACGCGGCGTCGTATGCGAAGACGACGATTCGGCCCGACGGCGCGCTCGCGAGCGACCACGATCCGTCGTCCTGCGTGAACGTGCCGTGCTCCGTCGCGCTCGAGTCCGCGCGGCCGCCGCGAACGCTCGTGTACACCGCGATGCCACCGTGCACCGCGCCGCTTTCGGCGTGGACCACACGACCGCGCAGTTTCGTGGCGCGCTCGAGCCGGACGATGACTTCGGCCCCGGCGACCTCGGCCCCGGCGACCTCGGCCCCGGCGACCTCGGCACCGGCACTCTCGCCACCGGCCCTCTCGGCGCGGGCGAGCGCAGCGCCGGGGCTTTCGACGCCGGCCGCGTGCGGCGCGTGCGTGCCGAGGGGGACCGTGGTCGTCACGAACTCGTTCGCGGCGACGCGGAGTTCGACTTGGCCTTCGATCGTCGCGCGCAGCCTGAAGCGGCCGAGGGCGTCGGTCACCGCCGCGCCGAGCTTCGTCGACTCGACGTCGACCGGTGGATCGAAACGGCCGAAGCGCGCACGCGCTGGCGCCTCGAGCTCCACGCGGGCGTTGGCGATCGGCCGCCCGCCGTCGTCCTCCACACGCCCGGTCCACGCGCGTCGCGGCGGACCGGCGGGCAGCGTGTGGGCTCGTCGCGAGCTGGTGGCGTCGGCCGAGTCGGCGACCGCGAGCGTCTCCGATCCGCCGCGTGGCGTCGGTGTGGAGACCGCACCGATCGTCGGCTCGACCGCAGCGTTCCTGCTCGCCAAGCTCCACGCGATCGTGACGCCGCCCGCGAGCAACAGCAACGCTGCGATCCACGACCCGGCGACACCGATCGCGTCCCGTGGACTGGGCTCGGCGAACGCGATCAGGCAGCCAAGCCAACGCTCGCGATCGCGTTCGTGGTCGGCATCGAGCGTCGCCCGGAGCTTGGCGAGTCCCCGGCGCAGCCGCGTGTTCACGGTGCGCACGGGCACGCGATGGCGTCTCGCGATCTCGCGCGGAGGGAGCTCGTCGACGTAACGCAGCAACAGCGTTCCGCGATACGGTTCGTCGAGTGCGAGCACGGCGCCGACGAGTTCGCGATGCAACGCGGCGCGCTCGTAGACGTCGGCGGACGAGGGCAGCGCCTCCTCGCGCGCCGCATCGGTCTCTCGCGCGACTCGACGCGAGTTGCCTCGACGCGCGCGTCGCGCGAAGTTGGTGAGGACCCGCGCGAACCAAGGCTCGAGCGGCCGACTCGTGTCGGGCCGCGCGCGTAAGTACGCGAGCCACGTCTCCTGGACGAGGTCCTCGGCGAGGTGCGGATCGGAGACCAGTCCGTGAGCGAGCCGGCGCACCCAGCCGAGCTGCTCCGCGAGCCGATCCATGTCCGTGCGAGCTTCCACGCGTGCCTGCCGCGGCATCCACGCCGCGCGAACACCATTGGACTCGACGAACTCGGAATTCGGATACTGCCCCGCATCACTGCGCCAGAATCGGCTTGGAAACGGACCGAAAAACGCGCCAGCGCAGCAGCCTCTCGACGCTCCACGGCGCGGTCTCGAGGCCGAGCTTCATCGCCGGCGTGA